>NZ_CP046400.1:597500-1950000 GCF_009762795.1 Pseudodesulfovibrio cashew
GAACACGGACGCGCCTTCATCCTCAGCAGGTCAGGCGATCTCATCGCCCACGCCGACGTCGACAAGCTGAAGCACCACGGCGACGACGAGAAGATACGCCTGACAAAGATCGACGAACTGGATGACACCGTCGCCCGGGAGGCGTTGCGCTCATTGAATAAGCCCCACGGCAACCTGAGCCTGACCGAACCGGTCTTCACCTCCTTCACCCTGGAGGGCGAAAAATACAACGCCATGTTCGCACCCTTTGTCGAGTCCCAGTGGCCCTGGATCATCGGCATCTACATGCCTGAGGACGACTATCTCGGAGCCATCAAGAAGAACAGCCTGCTGAATATCCTCATCGCCGTGTTCGCCGTGGGAATCGCCCTGTCCGCCGGACTGATGGTGGCCCGCAAGCTGAACACGGCCCGCGAGACTGCCGAGTCGGCGGGGCTGGCCAAATCCCAGTTCCTGGCACGCATGAGCCACGAGATACGCACCCCCCTCAACGCCATCCTCGGCGCCGGGGAACTGCTCGCCGAGACAAAGCTGGACTCGGAGCAACGACGCCTGGTCGCCATAAACCAGTCTGCTGGAGAACACCTTCGCGACCTCGTCAGCGCAGTACTCGACATCTCCAAGATCGAAGCCGGGCGCTACCGCCTGGAGATCACCCCCTTCGACCTCTACGCCGTTACGGAAAAGGCCTGCCGAGTATTCACCCTGGCCGCACGGGAAAAGGGTATCGACCTGAAATGGACAATCGAACCGGGAACTCCCGAACGCCTCATGGGCGACCCTACCGTTTTCCGCCAAATCCTGGTCAACCTGCTGGGCAACGCCGTCAAATTCACCCATGAGGGAGCGGTGCGCCTTTCCGTGAACACCCTGGAGCGAAGGACCTATGCCGACGCCCCGGACGAGGTGGTACTGGAGTGCCAAGTCGAGGACACGGGCATCGGCGTCACCGAAGACCAGATGTCCGTGATCTTTGAGCGCTTCACCCAGGCGGACGGCTCCACCTCGCGCAAGTACGGCGGGTCGGGCCTCGGCCTGTCCATCAGCCGGAACCTGGCCAGGCTCATGGGTGGTGAATTGACCGCGTCCAGCCGACCCGGCAAGGGTAGCGCCTTCCGTTTCACCGCGCCGTTCACCGTGGATGATAGCGCCGAGTCGACCCAGGACAACAACGGAACGGAGCAGGCGTCTTCCTCCCCCGTCCAGCCCAGACGAGTCCTGCTGGTCGAGGATGACGAGCGTAACCGGCTGCTCTTCTCCATGTTCCTCATGGACATCCCGCACACCCTGGAGACGGCGGAGTCAGGCGAAGAAGCGTTGAAACGGCACTTTTCCGAACCCTTTGACCTGATCTTCATGGATATCGAGATGCCCGGCATGGACGGCTACCAGACCACCGAGGCCATCCGGGCCCGCGAGGCAAAGGAAGGACTGCCGCCCGTCCCCGTGGTGGCGGTCACGGCCCACGCCCTCCTGGAGGCCGAGGAACAGTGCGCCAGGAGCGGCTGCACCGGCTATCTGCCCAAACCCTTGTCCAAAGAGGCGCTACGGCAGGCCGTGGACGACTACCTCAAGGGATAGCGGTCTAAACGGGCTTGCCGAAGGTGTCGGTTATCCGCTTGATCTCGCGCAACACCTCGGACGCCAGCCGGTACTGCTTGTAGGCGTCCCCTTCCTCCGGGTGGCCCATGACCAGGATATTCTCGTCATTGAGCAACGTGGCGGGCCTGGTGTAGTTGAAACTTCCCGCAATGACGATGCGCTCGTCGATGACCATGATCTTGTGGTGCAGCTTGCGCACGCCCTGCCCTTTGGGAATGGTGAACAGCTCGGCCCCGGCCGCCTTGACCGTATCCTTGGGGGCCCAGGACTGGGAGGCCATGGTCCCGTCCATGGCGCCGACGATCCTGACGCCCACCCGTGCCAGCTTGATCATGGTGTCGTCGATGCCCGAAGAGCGGGCAAAGGTGAAGATGGCGAAGTGAATGCTCTTCTCGGCGCGCATCATCTGCTTCATGATCTCCATCTCCGGGTTGTGATCCGGGGCGAAGAGCACCTTGACCGGGATGCCGGAGACCTCCACCGTGGACGGAGCCGTGTCATGCTCGCTCCACTTGCCGAAACGCCCCCTCCGTATTTCACGAAACTCGCGGGCATACTCGCCGGCCACCTTGCGGTCATGAATGACCACAATGTGGTTGAGGTTGGTACCGACCCCGGTGTCCGTGAAATTGGTCGAACCCGTCAGCAGGGACTCCCGGTCACGAACGACGAATTTCTGATGGAAGATAGCTCCGTTGTAATCGGACTTGACGTCTATCCCGGCCCTGAGCATGGCGCTCATGATCTCCAGGTTGGGCTCCAGCTTGCCCCTGGGAGTGGGGGTGAAGGGCTCGCCCTTGGGCGTGCCGAAACAGAGATAGTCACCCTCAAGCACAACCTGAACCCGTACGCCCCGCTGCCGGGCGCGGACAACGGCATGGGCGATCTCCATGCAATCCAGTTCCTGAACCGCGATCTCCAGGGTCTTGACCGCCCCATTCACGAAATCGATGATCACTTGCTTGAGATCGTCAGGGCCGCCGCATTCGCGAGGCCCAAGGTACATTTCCAGATTGCCGATCCTGCATCCCATGCCGCACCTCCGGGAAAGATTTTATCCATACTACATATAGATAAACCCGCCCGCCATGGCAACAGGCAAGGCATGACGGATGCGCAGGCGCAACAACAGCCCCACTAAAGTCATCTTCTTAGACAATGCAGCCAGTTGAAACGCTCGACAAACGCAGCAGGCAGCACTGGTGACGGCAGGTTCAAATCAATAGACTCGGGGCAGAATCCAGGCAAGCCATCCGGTGATGAGGACGGCGGCGGCCAGATTCAAAACCACGCCGAGCCCGAGCATGATCCGTAGCGATGCCCCGCGCATCTCCCCGAACGCCAGGGCGCTGGTCGGGGTGGCCACCGGAGTCATGAAGGCGCAGGTTGAGGCAAGGCTTATCCCGACCATGAGCGGAAGCGGGTCCATGCCGTGCCCTTGCGCCGCGTAGTAGGCGATGGGGTAGAAAGCGGCCACCACCGTGGTGTTGGACAGGACTTCGGTGAGGAAGATGACAGCCAGGACGAGCAGGAAGAACAGCGCGAGTCCCGGCATATCGCTCTGGAGCGTCTCATGGGCAAGAACCGCCAACCGCTTGTCCATCCCGAGCCACTGGGCCAGACCGATGAGCACGGCCAGCCCCAGCAGGAAGATGAATCCGCGGCGCGGCAGGGAAGAGAGCAGGTCGATGGGTCGAAGCAGCGGGCCAATCCCGGCTGGCGAGGTCGGAGCCCGGCGGATGAAGACGAAAAAAAGGAAAAGGACGGTAAACGCGACGCAGACCCACGGAGCCAGGAGCGCGAACCCCGGTATGGCCTCCTGGGCCACGGCCTCCAGTATCCAGAACCCCATGTACACCCAGAAGAGCGTGCCCGCGTATCGCTGGCGGCCCGTGGTCCCGCCGCCTCCGGTCAGGCACTCCAGGTGTACGGCCTTGCCTCTTGCCGAGGCGGGCAGCCCGAGCCCTGCGGCCACCCCCCACGCGACCAGCACCAGCATGGCGGCCAGGGGCAACGACCAGAGGAACCAGTTGAAAAAGGTGATCTGCTCCCGCCCCGCCACCTCGAACAGGTCGAGCGCGCCGAACAGGATGGCGTTGGCGGGCGACCCGATCATGGACCCGAACCCGCCGATGGCCGCACCGTAGATGGCCGCGCACATGAGCACCGTGGTCATGCCCCGGCCCCCGTTCTCCCGGAACGTATTGTCCAGCCGCTTGAGCAGGGGCAGCATCGTCAACACCGTAATGGCGTTGGGGATGAACGACGACAGCGCCGCCGCCGTGCCGATGACATACAGCAGCAACAGCGCGGGCCGTCCCCCGCTCTTGCGCAGCGCCCAGCAGACAAAGGCGTCGGTCAGCCGCGTCACGGCCATGATCTGGTAGACCAGATACCCGCCGCCAAAAAGCAGGAGCAGCGGCAAACGCTGCCAGAGGTAGCCAAGAATATCGCCGTTCAGCTCCACGCGTCGGTCCTCGAAAAAACAGGGTTAAACGTCAGGGTAATGGAGCCTTTTCAGGCAATGCTGTCAATCGAAAACCGGGGCACCATTCCCCGCTGGAACTCCGAGCGAGATTTCGCTATCATCGGCCCCTTAACCAGAGAGGATTTTTCAAGTGGCCGAATTCGTTCATCTTCACGTCCATACCGAGTACAGTCTGCTCGACGGCGCCATTCGCATCAAGGACCTGCTCTCCAGGGCCAAGGACCTGGGCATGCCAGCCGTGGCCATAACCGACCACGGGTCCATGTACGGGGCCGTGGCCTTCTACATGGCGGCCATGGATATGGGCATCAAGCCGATCATCGGTTGCGAGGTGTACGTGGCCCCCGGCGATGTGGACGAGGAAGACGCGCATCTCAAAAAGAACAAGCCCGGCGGCTATCACCTGGTGCTTCTGGCCAAGAACCAGCGCGGCTACAAGAACCTGATCAAGATCGTGTCCGGCGGCTACCTGGACGGCTTCTACTACAAGCCGCGCACCTGCAAGAACGAGCTGAAGAAGCACTCGGAGGGGCTCATCGCCCTGTCCGCCTGCCTGGCGGGCGAGGTGCCGCGCAAGCTGATGAACGAAGGGCTGGACGAAGGCGTGGCCATGGCCAGGGAGTACGAGGCCATCTTCCCCGGCAACTTCTACCTGGAGCTTCAGGACAACGGCATCGGCAAGCAGACGCGCCTGAACGATCTGCTCATCCAGTGCGCGGAAAAGACCGGCCTGCCCCTGGTGGCCACCAACGACTGCCACTACCTGACCGCCGAGGACTACGAGGCACACGACACCCTGCTCTGCATCCAGACCCAGACCACGGTGGACGCGGAAAAACGGTTCCGCATGGACACCAGGGAACTCTATTTCAAGACTCCCGAGGAGATGGAGCAGGCCTTCGCCCACGTGCCCGAGGCCATCGCCAACACCCAGCGCATCGCCGAGCGGTGCAACCTGGAGATCGAGCTCGGCAACTACTATTTCCCCGAGTATGAGCTCTCCGCCGACGTCTCCAACCTGGACGAGGAGTTCATCAAGCTCTGCCGCGCGGGCCTCAAGAAGCGGCTGGAGACCATCACCTACGAGGTGGACGAGCAGAAATACTGGGACCGCCTGGACTACGAACTGGGCGTCATCACCGAGATGGGCTTCCCGGCCTACTTCCTCATCGTCCAGGACTTCATCAACTGGGCCAAGGACAACCGCATCCCGGTGGGTCCGGGCCGCGGCTCGGCGGCAGGTTCCATCGTGGCCTGGTCCCTCAAGATCACCAACCTCGACCCCATCCCCTACGACCTGCTCTTCGAGCGCTTCCTCAACGTGGAGCGCGTGTCCATGCCGGATATCGACGTGGACTTCTGCGAACGGCGGCGGCTGGAGGTGGTCAAGTACTGCGCCCAGAAGTACGGCCACGACCGGGTAGCGCAGATCACCACCTTCGGGACCATGAAGACCAAGGCGGTCATCAAGGACGTGGGCCGCGCCCTGGGCATGACCTTCGGCGAGACAGACCGCATCGCCAAGCTCATCCCGGACGACCCTGGGGTCATGGCCAAGCTGCTGGGCGTGGAGAAGGCCAAGATCAACGTGCCCAACGCGGTCAAGGGCGTGGTCGAGCTGGGCGACATGGTCGCCACCGACCCCAAGGTCGAAAAGCTCATCGATATTTCAACGAGGCTGGAGGGGCTCTGCCGCCACGCCTCCACCCACGCGGCGGGCGTCGTCATCTCGGACAAGCCCATGACCGAGTATCTGCCGCTCTACAAGGGCAAAAAAGAGGAAATCGTCACCCAGTTCGACATGAAGAAGGTCGAAAAGGTCGGACTGATCAAGTTCGACTTCCTGGGGCTGCGAACCATGACGGTCATCGAGGACTGCCTGGACATCATCCGCGAGCAGGGCAAGGACGCCCCGAACCTGGACACCCTCCACCTGGACGACCCGGACACCTTCGCCATCTTCGCCAAGGGCGACACCGACGGCGTGTTCCAGGTCGAGTCCTCGGGCATGCGCAAGTATCTCCGCATGCTCCGCCCGGACTGCTTCGAGGACATCGTGGCCATGCTCGCCCTCTACCGTCCGGGCCCCCTGGGCATGATCGGCGCCCACGGCGTAAGCATGGTGGACGAGTTCATCATGCGCAAGCACGGCGACATCGACGTGACCTACCCGCACCCCTCGCTGGAGGACACCCTCAAGCCCACCTACGGCGTCATGGTCTATCAGGAGCAGGTCATGGCAACGGCCATGACCATCGCCAACTACTCCCTGGGCGAGGGCGACCTGCTCCGCCGCGCCATGGGTAAGAAGATCGCCGAGGAGATGGCCAAGCAGCGCTCCCGGTTCCTCGAGGGCGCACGGGAAAACAAGATCCCCGAGAAGACCGCCAACGAAATCTTCGACACCATGGAGAAGTTCGCGGCATACGGCTTCAACAAGTCGCACTCGGCCGCCTATGCGCTCATCTCCTACCACACCGCCTACCTCAAGGCCCACTTCCCGGTGGAGTTCATGGCCGCCCTGATGTCCTCGGAAATGAACAACACCGAGAAGATCATCATGTACATCAACGCCTGCCGCGACATGGACATCGCGGTCCGGCAGCCGAACATCAACGCGGGCATGGCGCGTTTCTCGGTGCGGGAGGGCGAAATCCTCTTCGCCATGGCCGCCATCAAGAACGTGGGCGAAGAGGCCATCAACGAGATCGTGGTCGAGCGCAACGAGGGCGGCACCTTCAAGGATATTTTCGACTTCTGCGAGCGTGTCAACCTCAGGCGGGTGACCAAGCGCGTGCTCGAATCGCTGATCAAGGCCGGAGCCCTTGACTGCTTCGACTGCCCACGCGCAGCCCTGATGGAGGACCTGGAAAAAGCGGTGGCCCTAGGCCAGAAAAAGGCCAAGGAAAAGGAGTCCGGCATGCTCAACATGCTGGACATGCTCGGCGGCGACGGCGGGAGCAAGTCCGAGGCGATCACGCCCACCTGCTCCTCCTGCGAAGAGTATGACGACAAGGAAAAGCTCCAGTTGGAGAAGGAGGTCCTCGGCTTCTTCCTGTCCGGGCACCCCCTGCTGGCCTACCGCCAGGACATGGCACGGCTGCGCACCTCCACCCTGGACGAGTGCAAGTCCATACCCAACGGCACCGAGGTCCGCGTGGCCGTAATCATCCCGGACTTCAAGCAAATTCTGACCAGAAAGGGCGACCCCATGGCCTTCTGCACTGCAGAGGACCTGACGACCTCGGGCGAGATCACCATGCTGCCCAACGTCTGGGAGGAGGCCCGGGAGAAGGTCGAGGCGGATCGCCCGTTGTTCGTGCAGGGACGCATTGACCTGCGAGAGGAGCCGGGCCAGGAGGAAGCACCCAAGACGGCCAAGATCCTGGCGGAAAAAGTCCTGTTCCTGGCCGACGCGGCCCACGGGTCGGACAAGCCGGTCCCCCTGTGGATTGGCGAAAAACACGCCACAGACGAGCACCTTGATGCGCTCAAGGTCATCCTCAAGCGCTACCCCGGCACCACTGCCGTGAACCTCGGCGTGATCACCAGGGAATCGGTGGTCAACCTCAAACTGGGCAACGGCTGGCAGGTCATTCCCAGCCGGGAGTTCTGGAAAGACGTGGAAAAGTGGCAAAACGGAGACGCCCTGCGCCACTTGGCCGCCCCAAAATAGAATATTTTACAGAAAGACCGTCGGAAGACTTTACATCCAGCCGTCTGTATTTTTCTATTGATCTAGAATCAATGAACTTTTTGCCTGGAATAGATTTTGCTATTCACTGGCAGAGGTTCGCTATGCATAAATCAACCATACTGCTCCATATCTGTCTGTCCGCGTTGCTGGTAATGGCCCTCCATTCACCGGCGTTCGCCTATATTTATATCGAATACAACGAAGTCTATACAGGCGATACTCCCGGCGGCGATGCCCCGTGGCTTAAGGCCCTGTTCGAAGACGCGGGAGAAAACATCTTCTATAACGGGGACTTCAACTTCAGCTCCGGGGTGCTCCTGACGCTTTTCACGGACAATCTGGTGGCTGAAGAGTTCGTTTCCGACTGGTATTTCACCTTCAATCCGGACAAGAACGTCGAAGATCTGGTCTTTACCTATATCTCCGGCGTGGAGCCCAACGTCAAAAAGAACGTCGATTGGACTGACGCGGACGGCTTCACCACCACGGGTGCCGCCATCCCGCTGGAAATCAATGTCCCGTTCCTGAACGGCGACAGTGACCGTTTCGACGCCGGTCTCATCTGCCAGATCTGGATAACCGGCATTGACGACCTGACCTCCGAGGATTTCCATTTCCTCATTGATGCCAAGGATGAAGAGTTCATTTCCGTGGCTCACATTCAGGGTATCGACATCTCGGAAGACGGCGCCGAGGCGAACTCTGAAGGCAGCGCTTGGGTCAAGGGTTACGACCCGCCGCTCCCGACCCCCGAACCTTCTACCTGGCTCCTTCTGGGCGTTGGGTTGGCACTCCTGCCATTGGCTCGTAGAAGACGCCGCTAGCATTCCTGACGCGGAGTTCTGCTCATAGTGATTTTATCTATAGCAGCGATAGATAGTTGCAATTGTAAAGTTTTTTTCGTTTGTCGGAAAACCTCACACATTTCCCGCCGCGGTCATTTCCCTTTTTATGTAAAATTAAGGTGTTATCTTTCGGCTTGATTTTTGCTTACTCTTCTTAACATAGCTTCTCACATTTTTACAAAAGGAAGCCACCATGAAGAGAGCAATCATAGCCATTCTTTTTATTGCCAGCATATTCCTCGTTGCCCGCCCCAATAACGCTAAGGCATTCACCCTGCCTCCTGCAACGGATCCGGGCCTCACCCATACTTATGGCGACTTCTACTCGTACTCCCTTCCCATCCTCGAGGAGTTCTATGGATCTGAGTATGCCGTAAAGTCCTCCGCCGGACAGATCAAGGACGCCATCGTCATCGCCACAGGTGCTACGGGACAGGACATCAGCACCAACGACGGCGACATGGATGATCCCTATCAGACCCCTGGCGGCGAAAGCGGCGGCCCCGAATTCGAGACCGCTATCGCCCCTGATCCGGACCCCGACCTGGGGGCGAATGAAAACTTGACCACCTGGGACTCCACCTTGGCGAGCCTCACTGCATATCTCGATGGACAGGCGCCGATATTCTTCTTCAACAACAACCAGGAGAACAGTGGCGACGCAGTCAACCAGAGCCTTTGGGTCTGGGCCCAAATCATTCTCTGGAGTTCCGAAGGATTGGCCAATCCCATCTACTTCGAATTGACCAGCACCACGCGGGACGGCGCCGGTGATGAGAACGGCGATCCCTACGCCTTCGCCGCCAACATCTACAGTGATCCTTCCTACGTTCCGGAAAAGTACGATCCGCTCGATCCGGATGCAGGCACCGATTATGTTCTCTCCGGCGGCGCCGTCTGTCTGGATGCCGCCTACTCGACCGTCAATTGCGGCAGCGCGGAAGCCGTGTATGGACCTTTCAACCACAACCTGGGTGAAAACGAAGCTGCCTATGCGGTCATAGCGCCCGAACTGAATGATTTCCTGTTCGCTTGGGAACGGGGCGATTACCAGGAGTACGACACGTTCTCCATGGACCTCAAGATGACCGAGCTGAACGCCGGTTACGAACAGGCCTTCATCCTGCCCGGCACCGTGCAGAGCGCCGTGCCCGAGCCCTCCACCTGGCTGCTCCTGGGCCTCGGCATGCTGGCCCTGCCCTTTGCCCGCCGGTTCATCAGCTGACGGACGCTTGAACGAAAAGATAAATATGGCCCCGCTTCGGCGGGGCCTTTTTCGTGAGGCGTTGGGACAGGAAACGGCGAAGCCGGGAAGCGCCCGCCACCTCCCTTCTTCGGTTGACAAACCGTTCGGCTCGACACACCATGCCTCCATGCATGACTCTCTGAAAGAACTCACCAAGCGGCACCGTGTCTTTGTCGAGGAACGAAACTGGCAGCAACATCAATCGCCCAAGAACCTGATCATGGCCCTGACCGGCGAGGTCGGAGAGCTCACTGAACTCTTCCAGTGGCTCACGCCGGAGGAGAGCTGGAAAGTCGAGGGTGAGCGCAGGCAGGCCGTGGCCGAAGAGATGTCGGACGTACTGCTCTATCTCGTGCGCATCGCCGACGAACTCGACATCGACCTGGTTGCGGCGGCCCATGAGAAATGCGAAAAGAACGACCGCAACTACCCTAGGGAAGAATTTCTGGACGGCAAACGCCGTCCGCACGAATACAAGGAAACCACAAGCAGGTAACCATGGCAGGAAAATGGCGTCTGACCATCACCCGGGACTTCTCGGCCTCGCACCAGCTGCGCAACTACGGCGGCAAGTGCGAGAACATGCACGGCCACAACTTCGGCGTCGAAGTGGCGGTTGAAGGCGACAAGCTGGACGACAAGGTCCACTATCTGATGGACTTCAAGGAGCTCAAGCGCCACACCGACTCGGTGCTGGACAGGCTGGATCACAAACACCTCAACGAGGTGGAATGTTTCACCGAGGCCAACCCGTCCTCGGAAAACATCGCCCGGTTCATCTATCGCGAACTCAAGGGGATGCTCCCGGAAAACGTCCGCCTCGTTGAAGTCTCGGTATCTGAAAAGGCCTCCTCCAAGGCGACATATTGGGAAGAATGATGGCAGGACGCAAAGAAAAGCGCGAATCCGGGGAGATGTCCTACGGCAGGATCATGACGTCCCTGCTTATCCCCAAGGACTCCCGCACCAATCCCAAACGCATCCTGTCCGGCATCGCCTTCCTGGCCTTTGTCTGCTTCTTTCTCTTTGCCGCCATGGGCAAGAGTTGCCAACGGACCGACGCGCCGGCGCAGGACGAGCAACGCGTCAGCGTCCTTGCCGTTTCCCCGCACAGGAGTTGACCCGTGCGCATGGTTATCCAACGGGTATCGGACGCGAAAGTTACGGTGGGCGGCAAATCCCTGGGAAGCATCGGAACAGGCCTGCTGGTCCTGGTCGGCTTCGGCAAGCGCGACACCGCCGAGTTGCCCGATTCACCGGCCTGGAAAAAGCTGCTCGACAAACTGACGAACCTGCGCATCTTCCCGGACGACGAGGGCAAGCTCAACCTCTCTCTGGCCGATATCAAGGGCGGATTGATGCTCGTCTCGCAGTTCACCCTCTTTGCGGACTGCAAGAAGGGACGTCGCCCCTCGTTCACCGACGCATGCCACCCCTATCTGGCCGAATCCCTGTTCAACCGGTTTGTGGAGGACGCCCGGTCCCTGGCTCCCGGCGACTTCGCCACGGGACGATTCGGAGAGGAAATGCACCTCGACTTCACCAACTGGGGACCGGTGACCATCATCCTGGACTCCGAAGACATATAATCGGGTTGCCCATTCCAGTCGACTCCCCTATCACTGTTTCATGAGCATCAAAGCCCGCCTCCTCACCGCTCTCTCAGTCATCCTGGTGGCCGCGTTCGTGACCAGCAGCCTGATTAACTATTACGTGACCCGCCGGGCCGTGCGTGCAGAGCTGCTGACTTCCTCGCTCCCCCTGACCGGCAAGAACATCTATTCGGAAATCCATTCGGCCATGATGCGTCCCATCCTGGTCTCCTCGTCCATGGCCTCGGACACCTTCCTTCAGGACTGGGCGCTCAAGGGCGAAAACGTCGACGAAATCACGAAATACCTTAGCGAGATACAGACCAAATACGGTTTCCTTACCGCCTTCTTCGTTTCCAGCACAACTGACCGGTACTTCTACCAGAACGGCGTGCTGAAAAAGGTGGGACCGCGCGATCCTCACGACGTCTGGTACTACTCCTTCGTCCGCACCAACAGGGAATACCGACTTGACGTGGACACCAACGAGGCGGAGCAGGGCAAGCTGACGATCTTCATCAACTACCGCGTGGAAGACAGCAACGGCAGGCTGCTGGGCGTCACGGGCGTCGGCGTGAGCATGGACCGGGCAACAGCCATGCTGGCACAGGCCAAACGGCAGTATCACCGGAACGTCTACCTCGTGGACCGGGATGGCCTGGTTCAAGTCGATTCGGACAAAAGCCGCATTAGAAAAACCTACATCACCATGGAGGACGGCATCCGCGACGTGGCGGCCAGCATTCTCATACCAAGAGAAGACGCAGCCAACTTCGAGTACGAACACGACGGACGTCGCATCCTGCTCTCCACCAGCTACATCCCGGAATTCAGCTGGCACCTCATCGTGGAACAGGACGAAGGCGAAGCCCTGGTCACGGCCCGGAGCAATCTCGCCCGCAGCCTGATCATCGGCCTGGCCTCATCCATCCTGATCATCATCGTGTGCATGATCACGGTCAACCACTTCCAGAAGCGGCTTGAGCGCATGGCCAAGACAGACCCGCTGACCGGTGCGGCCAACCGGCACGCCATGGAGGAGCGGTTCGAACTTTCCTCCTACCGGGCGGGCCGATACGGGGAGACCTTTTCCGTCATCCTCCTCGATCTGGATGACTTCAAGGCCATCAATGACAGGCACGGCCACCTGGAGGGCGACAGGGTCCTCCGCGATGTGGCCCGAACCATAAGGGACACCATCCGGCCCGGCGACCTGCTGGCCCGCTGGGGAGGCGACGAATTCCTGATTCTCATGGATGGCGCGCCCAGCGACGCAGAGGCTCTTGCCGAACGGGTGAGAGAGGCTCTGACCAGCCCTTCAATGGAGACACCCGTGGCCTTTTCCTGCGGCATCGCGGGCTACCGGAACGGCGACGGCATAGACGTCCTGACCCAGCGCGCCGACCGCGCTCTGTACCTGGCCAAGGCTGACGGCGGCGGGAACACGCAGGCGGAGTAGCCCCCAAGCCACGGCAAAGAGAGTCTTTCTTCACGTCCGGGGACGGCGCAGAGCCTTGGAACGTCTAACGGGTCCGTGCCCCAAGAGTTCATTTTCCCTCGACACCGCAGCCAGTTGAAATCCCGGCCTCCAAAAGCCGGAATGACAATTGCCGACACGCCCTAGCGCAGCAGCAACCGCTGTGCGGGAGAGAAGCAGCGACGCCGCACCAGACCGGTGACCAGCACCGCACCCAGCGAGGTGGCGGCCACGATCATGAGCATAACCACGATCTGGTAGCGGATGGCCATGAGCGGGTCGGTGCCGGACAGGATCTGGCCGGTCATCATGCCCGGCAGCGAGACCAGGCCCACGGCCATGAGCGAATTGATGGACGGGATCATGCCCGCCTTGACCGCGCCGCGCAGGATGTCCTGGGACGCCTCGCGGTAGTCCGCGCCCAGCGCCAGCTTCATCTCCACCTCGGCCCGACGGGCCTTGAGGTCGGAGAAGAGCCGTTCCAGGGCGATGGCGATGGCGGTCATGGAGTTGCCCACGATCATCCCTGCCAGCGGAATGAAATACCGGGGCGTCCACCACGGCTTCGCTCCCACGATCACGGCCGTGACCACGGTGGTGACCAGCGCGTAGGAAAGGAGCATGGACACGAAGGTGGGGACCACGAACGGGATGGACCGCTCCGAAACCCTCCCCCGGATGATATGCACGGCGGCGGTGATCATGCCTGTGAAGATGAGCATGACCAGCCAGCTGAAATTCACCTCGAAGACAAACTTGAGCACGTAGCCCATGAGGAACAGTTGGGCAAAGGTGCGGACCGTGCCCACGGCCAGATCCCGGCCCAGGCCGAGCCTGTGGTACAGGGACGCGCCCCCGGCCAGCATGACGAAGCCCAGGCACAGGGCGAGCTGAAGGGGGCCGATCTCGATGACGTGCTGCACGGGACTCATGCATACTCCAGTTTGTGGTCACGGATAACGATGGTCCGGGAAGCGCCGTCTGGAACGGTTTCCGAGTGGGAGATCATGATAACGGTCATGCCCGCCGCGTTGAGTTCGGCGGTCTTGTCCAGCACCACCCTGGCGCTTTCCGCGTCAAGCGAAGCCGTTGGTTCGTCCATGAGGATGACCTCCGGGGCGAGGAGCAGGCTGCGGATCAGGCACAGCCGCTGCGACTGGCCCACGGAGAGGGTATCGGCCCGCGTCTCAGGGGTCACGCCATCGAGCAGAAAATCCCTGAGCCGCTCCAGGATGGCCTCATCACCGGGCGGCGTCAGCGCCTCGTTGGCCTTGAAGGAAAAGGGCAGCAGCAGATTCTCGCGCACCGTGCCCCGCAACAGGGTGGGCATCTGCTGGACGTAAGCTACGGCCCGCCGCAGGTCAGCGGGGGCGAGTTCCTCCACGGAGCGGCCCTGAAACAGGATCGCGCCGGACTGCGGTTCCTCCAACCGGCAAAGCAGCCTGAGCAGCGTGGATTTTCCCGCGCCGGAGGGGCCACGAACCAGGGAGTAGGTTCCGGCCTCAATGTGCAGGGACGCGTCCTCAAGGATAACAGGGCCGCCCTCATAAGCGAAGGAGACCCGGTCGAGGGCGAGGGACATGGATCAGCCTCCGCGTTTCTCCAGGTACTCGAGGAACTTCTTGGCCTCGTCAAAGCCGGGATGGATTTCCAGTGCCTTGGACAGGTTCTCCCGGCACTGGTCCACATCGCCCCGCTCGAAGTAGGCACGGGCGATGTTGTAGAAGAGATTTTCGTCGTTTTCGGTGAGCTCCAGGGCGCGGGAATAATAGGCCACGGCCTGGTCCAGCAGCTTGGACTTGCGCAGGTTGATGCCGAACTCGTTGAACAGGTGTTTGTGCTCCGGCGCAAAGGCCGCGTCCAGGCCGACCACGCGCTCGAACAGGTCCGCAGCCTTGGCCGCATCGCCCCGCTCCATGTAGGTCAGCCCGAGCCCGAAGTTGGCTCGAACGTTCTCCTCGTCCACAGCCAGGGCATTGGAGAACTCGAACTCGGCGGAGTAAAGCGCTCCCTGGTCACGCTGGGCCTCGGCACGCTGGATGGTGGTGCTGAGCTCCTTCATCTTGGGGAAGACCACCTTCTGGTGGTACTCGATCTCCGGGTTGAACCGGTCGAGAAAATCGGAGAGGGGGACCTCGTCCTTGGGGCCGGACGGCACGTTGTTGGTGTTCAGGGGCTGGACCACGACCACGGGCTCCTCGCCGGGGGCAGGCGCCTTCTCCTCGGCGAACCAGTAGGCCTTCTGGATGGTCTTGCGGGTGGTGGTGCCGGTCCCGACCTTGGCCACGGTCTGACTGGAAAAAACGCCGGAGAGCCGCTTCCGTTTCACTCCGGGGGGAATGGGAGTCCCTCCCTTCTCATCCTTCCCGGGCGCGGCCTCGGATGAAGGTTCGGACGGTTTGTCGGCGGACTTGCTCGGCTTATCGAATGATATCTTGATCTCGTCGGCGCTCACGGCTGTTCCTTGATGAGGTGTACCTTAGCCAATAAAATAACACTTCTACGGAGTTCTTGGCAACCTGCCCCGAGGCCCAAACCCGAATTTATCGCAATTGACCTCCTTTCCACCCTCTTTTCAGGCCCGAAAGCGGACCATACAGGCGCCGGACAGCAGGCCGCTTTGCGGAATTGTCAAAAAACAAAATGCAAAACAGTACAATTCATCGAGCCGATACCGACCAAAAGCGAGGCAGACCGAGTCATTCAAGTACGCAAGCGGCATTGCGAGCCCGGCTTCGGACAATTCCGTCCTTTGCCGGATGACATTTTTTCCGGTTTCGGGTACAGGCAGGGGCTGCACAGTATTGTCTTCCGGCCAGCCTCGTTCCAGAAGATTGCACATATAGTCGTATTCATGAAACCGTTGAGGAGAAACAACGAATGAGCACCATCGGTAAAAGGATTCAGTCCTACCGTGAAAAACAGAATCTGTCCGTCGAGGACCTGGCCAACCGCACCGTCCTGCCCGAGGACTTCATCCGCGCCGTGGAGGAGGACGACATGTACCCCTCACTGCGCCCCCTGGTGAAGATCTCCCGCGCCCTGGGTGTGCGTCTCGGCACCTTCCTGGACGACCATATCTCCAGCGATCCGCTCATCATCAGGCTGGCCGAGCGCGAGGAGGAACTGGTCATGCATCCGGACGGCGAGGAGCCGGGCATGATTTTCCATTCCCTGGGTAAAGGCAAGACAGACCGCCACATGGAGCCTTTTTTCATCGAAATGCTGCCGGAATCCGCCAAGGACACGACCCTTTCCTCCCATGAGGGTGAAGAGTTCATCCTGGTCCAGTCCGGCAAGATGCGCCTCATCTACGGCCAGGAGGAGTCGATCCTCGAGCCGGGCGATTCGGTCTACTTCAACTCCATCGTCCCGCACAATGTTGCCTGGGCCGAGGGAGAGAAGGCCGAAATCTACGCTGTCCTCTATTTCCCGGAGTAGGCCTCCATGTCTGCACTCCGCGAAATCACCCTCGGACAACTGCTGGACGAAACCGTCGCCAACAACCCGGACACCGAGGCCGTGGTCTATGTGGACCGCGACTTCCGGCTGACTTACCGGGAGTTCGGCGAACTGGTGGACACCGTGGCCAAGGGGCTCATGGCCCTGGGCGTGAAAAAGGGCGAAAAGGTGGCCGTCTGGGCCAACAACGTCCCCTATTGGGTGACCCTGCAATTCGCCACCGCCAAGATCGGCGCGGTCATGCTCACGGTCAACACCCACTACCGCTCCCACGAGCTCAAGTACCTGCTGGAGAACTCGGAAACCGAGAACCTCTTCCTCATAGGCGAGTATCGTGACCACGACTATCTGAACACCGTCTACGAGCTGATCCCCGAACTCAAGGTTCAGGAACGGGGCAGGCTCAAGACCAACAAGTTCCCCAAGCTCAAGCGGGTCTTCTACCTCGGCCACGAGAAGCATCGCGGCCTGTACTCCATCCCCGAGCTTCAGGCCATGGCTTCCATGGTCTCGGACGAGGAGTACAAGGCCCGCCAGGACGAGCTCGACCCGCACGACGTGGTCAACATGCAGTACACCTCGGGTACCACCGGGTTCCCCAAGGGCGTACAGCTCACCCATTACAACATCGCCAACAACGGCTACTGGATCGGCAAGAACCAGAACTTCCAGCCCGGCGAACGGCTCTGCCTGACCGTGCCGCTCTTCCACTGCTTCGGCTGCGTGCTCGGCGTGCTCGCCTGCATCAACCACGGCGTGACCATGGTCATCCTGGAGGACTTCGTGCCGCTGGACGTCATGCTCGCCATCGACCAGGAAAAATGCACTGCGGTCTACGGCGTGCCGACCATGTACATCGCCATCCTCGACCATCCCATGTTCGAGCGCTTCAACTACTCCTCCCTGCGCACCGGCATCATGGCCGGTTCGCCCTGTCCGGTTGAGGTCATGAAGCGGGTCATGGACAAGATGAACATGAAAGAGATCACCATCTGCTACGGCCTGACCGAGTCCAGCCCGGTCATGTCCCAGACCAAGATCGGGGACACCATCCGGCAGATGACCGAAACCGTGGGCGCCGCCATGCCCGAAGTGGAACTCCGCATCACCGACCCCGAGACAGGCAAGGAATGTCCCGTGGGCACCGTGGGCGAGATCTGCTGCCGGGGCTACAATGTCATGAAGGGGTACTACAACAACCCCAAGGGAACCGCCGAAGCCATCGACGAAGACGGCTGGCTGCACTCCGGCGACCTCGGCGTCATGGACGAGGACGGATATCTCACCGTCACGGGGCGGCTCAAGGACATGATCATCCGCGGCGGCGAGAATATCTATCCCCGCGAGATCGAGGAGTTCCTGTACACCATGGACGGCGTCCTGGACGTGCAGGTGGCGGGCGTGCCCAGCGCCAAGTTCGGCGAAGAGGTCGGCGCGTTCATCATCCTCAAGGATGGTGCGGACGTGACCGCCGAGGACGTGATCGACTTCTGCCGAGGCAGTATCTCCCGCTACAAGATCCCCAAGTACGTGGCCTTTGTCTCCGAGTACCCCATGACGGCCTCGGGCAAGATCCAGAAGTACAAGCTGCGCGACATGGCCCACGAGATGTGGCCGGACGCGTAGGAACGTGAAACAAACCGGGGACGCCCATACAGGCGTCCCCGTTCCCCCTCCCCCGGCCGCCGAGGAAACAGAGGGCAAAGCGACAAGACTGGCGGCGAATGGATGCGCAGGCCCCATCCGGGAACCCGGGCCCGCGCACCGCAAAACCTGTTTGCGAGCAAGTTGGAGGCTCAAATGGAACAGTACAAGGATATCGCGCCCCGCCTGATCGGCGTGCGCGAAGGCATCGGCTGGACAGTGGAGGAAATGGCCGACCTGCTCGGCGTGTCCGCTGAGAAGGTGACCCAATACGAGTCCGGGACCGAAGAAATTCCGGTGGGCTACCTGCTGGACGTCTCCCGGCTCTGCCGGGTGGACCTGACCACCCTTATCTCCGGGCGTGAACCCCACCTCAAGTCCTACTCCCTGGTGCGCAAGAGCGAAGGATTCTCTGTGGACCGGCGCAAGGACTACGACTACAAGTCCCTGGGCTACAAGTTCGCGGGCCGCGAGATGGAGCCCTTCCTGATCACCGTGCCGCCCAAGTCCGGCGATGACATGGCCGAGACCAGCCACCGGGGCCAGGAGTTCATCTACGTCCTCGAAGGACGGCTGGAAGTCCGCCTGGCGGGCGAACCGCTCATCGTCGAAGCCGGAGACTCCCTCTATTTCAACTCGGAAACGCCCCACGCCCTGCGCGGCCTGGACGGCAAGGACGTCAAGTTCCTCGACGTGATTCTATAGGGCCGGACAGCTCGCCAGCGTCCCGCCCGAACCAAGTGTGCCGGTTCGTTACCAACATTCAGACATACCAACACGGAATCACGGAGTAAAACCCATGCTCGTCAAGGAACAATACGACAACTACGAGGACTTCTGCCGCCGCTACAAACCCGAAGCGCCGGCCAACTTCAACTTCGCCTACGACTTTCTGGACAAGGCCGACCCGGACAAGCTCGCCCTTGTCCACCTGGACGACGACGGCAACCGCCGCGAGTTCACCTACGGCTTCTTTCAGGAGCGCTCTGCCAGGCTGGCCAACGCCCTCATGGCCAAGGGCGTCAAGAAGGGCGACCGGGTCATGCTCGTGCTCTACCGCCGCGTGGAGTACTGGACCGTCATGCTCGCCATGCACCGCATCGGCGCGCTGCCCATCCCCTCCCCGTCCCTGCTGACCAGAAAGGACATCACCCAGCGCGTCAACTACGCGGGCATCTCCGCCATCATCTGCGAAGACTCCATCTGCGAACGCGTGGATGAGGCCAAGGGCGACTGCGAGGGACTGAAGATCTTCGTCCAGGTAGACGGTGAGACCAACGACGGCTGGCTCGGCTACGAAGCCCTGCTGGCCGAAGGGGACGCCTCCTGCCCGCGCACGGACGCCACCCCCTGCGGCAGTGATCCCATGGTCATCTTCTTCTCGTCCGGCACCACCGGCCTGCCCAAGATGGTCATGCACACCTTCGACTACCCCTGCTCCCACTTCACCACGGGCGCGCACTGGCACGACCTGGAGGACGGCGACCTGCACCTGACCCTGTCCGACACGGGCTGGGCCAAGTCGGTCTGGGGCAAGTTCTACGGCCAGTGGATGGCCGGCGGCGCGGTCTTCGTCTGGGATTTCCGGGG
The DNA here is from genome assembly GCF_009762795.1 of Pseudodesulfovibrio cashew. Classification (NCBI taxonomy): domain Bacteria; kingdom Pseudomonadati; phylum Thermodesulfobacteriota; class Desulfovibrionia; order Desulfovibrionales; family Desulfovibrionaceae; genus Pseudodesulfovibrio; species Pseudodesulfovibrio cashew. Next base: position 617,144 of record NZ_CP046400.1, read on the forward strand.
CAAGTTCGAACCCGCCGAGCTGCTTCGGATCATGGCCGAAAACAAGATCACCACCTTCTGCGCCCCGCCCACGGTCTACCGCTTCCTGGTCCGCGAGGAGCTCACCAAGTACGACCTGTCCGGCCTGCGCCACTGCACCACGGCGGGCGAACTGCTCAACGACTCGGTCTTCCACGCCTGGCAAAAGGCCTTCGACATGCCCATCTACGAGGGCTATGGCCAGACCGAGACAACCCTCCAGGTGGGCACCTTCAAGTTCATGACTCCCAAGCCCGGCTCCATCGGCAAGCCCGTGCCCGGCTGGGATATCGCGCTCCTCGACGAAGAGGGCAACGAAGTGCCCCAGGGCGAGGAAGGCGAAATCTGCATCCGCATCGACAAGCCGGTCCTCGGCCTGTTCGACTCCTACATGGATGAGCCCGAGAAGACCGCCGCGGTCAAGTTCGACGGCTGGTACCACACCGGCGACAAGGCCTGGGCCGACGAGGACGGCTACCTCTGGTTCATGGGCCGCACCGACGACCTGATCAAGTCGTCCGGCTACCGCATCGGCCCCTTTGAGGTCGAGTCCGCCCTGGTCGCCCACGAGGCGGTCATCGAGGCGGCGGTCACCGGCGTGCCCGACGACGTGCGCGGCCAACTGGTCAAGGCCACCGTGGTCCTGGCCCCCGGCTACGAGGGCAACGAAGAGCTGACCAAGGCCCTCCAGGCCTTTGTCCGCGAGCTTACTGCGCCCTACAAGTACCCGCGCATCATCGAGTATGTGAGTGAGTTGCCCAAGACCATCTCCGGCAAGATCAAACGCAAGGACATCCGCGAGGCCGACCTGAAGAAAATGGCCTAACGAAATAGGTGAGAATGAAGAGCCCGGCCCGCCGTCGATACGGTGTGGCCGGGCTTTTTTGCGCCTGCGGCGCGGCCGGAGAGTCAGTGTTGGGGCCGGCGGCCCCTCGCTTCCGGGTTCGTGCCTGTGGCGCAAAAAGAGCCGGTGTTGGAGCGTGCCGCTCCTCCCCCTCCGGGAATCGCGCTTGCAGCGCGAGAGAGCCGGGTTTGGGAGCTGCGCTCCCAAAAGCCCTCCATGCCCTCCCGGCGGGGTCCATTTCTTTTGCTGCGCCAAAAGAAATAGACGAAAGAAAAGGCGCTTGGAGTGGTATCCCCGCCCCGGAGCTCCCGGACAAGAATCTCATCCAACCCGGTCGGCTCCGGACTTCGTTGAGTGGCGCGCACTGCCAGTTTTATCGTGCGGAGGCCGTCCCGCTCCGTGCGGGTTCCGACAAAAGAGCCGCCGCCCGGCTTGGTGAGCTTCTAGGCCCGTGAGCAAGGGGCTCAGGGCGGACCTCCGAAGGGAAGTCGAAGAGCCGAATGGCTTCTTTCCTATTTGTACAGAGGGGCTAGCCCAACTTGGCGAACCAAGGGCAGTCACCCGTATTACGTAGTTGGGCGCTAACCCGATCGGTCGGACAAAGACCGCTTGCCCCATCCGGCAAGTTACCAATCACCCAGGCAGCGACCGGTCATCGAGCTCGGGGCTTAGAGCCGCTTGCACACGGCTGAAGAGCAGCCCGAAGCGCGCCTGCCCGCAGGCTTTCGCTTTTCGGGCAGCGAAAGCCGTGTTCGGCTCTTAGGCCAGAGATCGCGCTGCAGCACAAAAAAAGAGCGACTTTTGCTTACTTTTGGGCGCTCCGGTCCAAAAGTAAGTCGGCCCGAAAGGGCCGAAACCCTTCATCCATCAATCGCCGCCTAAGAGGCGGCTTCCTTATCTCTTCTCAGCACCTCAAAGCAGAACGGCCCGGCAATTTCTTGCCGGGCCGCCTGCTTTCGATGTCCCGCGCTGGTCAGACGCGGAACGCTTGGAGAAGGAGTCTTTCAGTATGGGTTACTTAAGACCTCTATTGACTTAACGCTTCATGGCGATAACTTCGCCGAGCATGGAGTCCGTTGTCGTGATGACCTTGGTGTTGGCCTGGAAACCGCGCTGTGTGGTGATCATGCGCACGAATTCCGTTGCCATATCCACGTTGGACATCTCCAGGGCGTTGCCGTCGATGGTGCCCTTGCCCGCGGACCCGGCCTGACCGGTCAATGCCGGTCCCGACTCGTTGGTCTGCGAGAAGAGGTTGCCGCCTTCCCGGCGCAGCCCGTGCTGGTTGGTGAACGTGGCAAGGGTGATTGCATAGAGTTCAAGCACCTGGCCGTTGGAATAGTTGCCGGACAGGATGCCGTCGCGGTTGACGGACACGTTCTGCAGGATGCCTGCGGAGTAGCCGTCCTGGCTCTGGAACAGGGTGGAAGAACCGCCGGTGTCGTAGGACTGGGTTGCCAGCGCGCTGACGGACGGCGACTTGAAGTTGGGCAGCCAGCCGGAGTTACTGATGTAGGACAACTGAGAGGCAGCGGCGGTGGTGGGCAGAGTGCCGAGAGCGGCGTCCCAACCCTTGGAGATGGCGCCGGAGCCATCACTGGACAGGTCCTTGTTGATCAGGCCGAAGTCAACCTGGATGGGCGAGGCGTTGACCGCCTCCGCCGTGCTGGCGTTGGACTTGCCCAGGAAGTTGGCGGTCATGACCGGGTAGCCGCTGGTGGAAAAGTCCGCCAGGGTCCAGTTATCCAGGTCCTTGACGCCGCCGTATGCGCCGCCGTTACTCTTGAGCGTATAGGCGGACATGCCGGAGAGCTGCCCCGAGGTGAAGGTCAGGGTGCCGATCATGAGCACGCCCGCCGCGCTGGTCAGTCCCTGGCCGATGCTGGTCGTGTTGCCGTTTGCTCCAGAGAGCATGCGGTGATCCGCTGTAGGATCGACGGTGGCCATGAATTCCCAGACCGTATCGCCGCCCGCGTTGCTCAAGGCGACCTGGTCGAAGTAGAAAGTCAGGTTGTGGGCGGTGCCGATGTCATCATAGACCTTCAGGGTGGTCGAATACCCGTACAGGGTGGAGGCCAGCGGAGTGTCGGCCGAGCCGTCCCAATTCTGGAACATGGCAAAGTACGGGTTGGTCGAGGACACCGAGTTATCCGGGGAGGACGGGTCCAGGTTGGTAACGATGGACACGCTGCTGGTCGCCTTGGGCGGCGACTGGAAATTCTCCAGGCGAATGTCGGTGGGCACACCGATGATGCGCGTGGAAGAGGCGGAGCTCGACGTGTTCGAGCTGGTGGTGGACACCGTGGTCGAGGACTGCTCCACTTCCCATCCCTGGAGCACGTAGCCGTGGGGATCGGTCAGGTAGCCGTCGCTGTCGAAACGGAAGTTGCCCGCCCTGGTGTAGAAGGTGTCCTCCTCACCCGCCGGTGAGACGATGAAAAATCCGTTGCCCGAAATGGCCATGTCCGTGGACTCGGTGGAGTTCTCGAAGGACCCCTGGCCGTAGTCGGAATAAATGGACGACACGCGCGCGCCGCGACCCACCTGGCCCACGCCGTTGACCGTGGCGTAGTCCTGGCTGAGCAGGTCCTCGAAGTACATGCGCGAACCCTTGAATCCGGTGGTGTTGACGTTGGCGAGGTTGTTGCCGATGACCGTCATTCTTTCGGAATGCACCGTCAGGCCGGTGATGCCCGAATACAATGATGCTCCTAAACCCATAATGACCTCCTGTATCTTCTCCAAGATCCCGGGCGTTTCCGCCCGGTGAAAATGCGCGGTTGGCGGTTACTGTTCTTCCGTGGTTTCCTCGGCTTCGACGACCTCGCTGCTGCCGGGGTCCACGACTTCCGTGATGTTCTCGAAACTCAGGAAACGACCGTCCTTGAGGCGCAGGTACTGGGTCCCGCTCTCGTTGACCACGGCATCGACCGTTCCCGAGACTTCGGTCTGGATCATGACGGCCTTGCCGTCCGCGTCCGTGCCGAGGATGCCGATGCCGTATTGACCGTCCGGCAGCGATTCCCCGGCCTCGTTCTTGCCGTCCCACTCGTACTGGTAGGAACCGGCTTCCTTGCTTCCCAACTCCACAGTGCGCACGATGGCCCCTTCGGAGTCGTAAATATTCATCATGATGGCCGAAACCGTCTCGCCCATACCGTAGTAGATGGAGGACACGTTGCCGTCATTGATGGAAATCTTGTAGCCCTCGGCCTTGACCTCCTTGCCGATGAAGCTGACCGCGGTGAGCATGTCGTCCTTGGTCATGGTATCGCCCAGGCTCTTGACGTTCTCATTGATGTTGGTGAGCTGCTCCAGGGAGGAGAACTCGGCCAACTGGGAGGTCATCTCCGTGTCTTCCATGGGGCTCAGGGGGTCCTGGTGGGTAAGTTGCGCCACCAGAATAGTCAGGAAATCGTCCTGATCCAGGCTGGTCTTGTGCTCTGGCGTGTTGGAGGCCGCGAGTCGCGACTCCTGCTGGCCGAGTATGCTTCCGGTGCTGTCAATGTAACCCATGATAGACCTCGCTTACGCGATGATGTGTAACCCTTGGTCGGCAACCATTGCCTGCCTGCCTACACTTTGCATGTCCTGGGCCAGAGCCGAGCCGTTTTCACGCATCTGCTGCATGTGCTTGCGCATGGCGACCATTGCCTCCCGCTCGCGGGACAGATTGTGCTCGTTCTGACCGAACCAGTCGTTATAGCTCTGATTGTTGGCCAGCCCGGTCTGGACATCCAGCTTGTCCACCTTGAGTCCCTGGGACTCCAGGGAATGGCGAATCATGTCGATATTGTCGGCGATGAGCCTGGCCGCATCGGCGTTCTCGGCCCGAATGGAGGCGGAGACTTCCTTGCCGTTGACCTGAAGCAGGATGTTCAGCTTGCCCAGGTCCTCGGGGGTCAGCTGCAGGGTGAGCTGCTTGCCGCCGTTGGCCATGTTTTTGATGACTGCATTTTCCACCTGGCGCATGACCTTGGGGGCGGAAATCTTTTCCATGGTCTTGGAGGCGTTCTTGGAAATCGAGTCGGTCAGTCCGGCCTTGAGCAGGGACTCGGTGTTCTCGGTCTTGCCGCCCAGCTTGTTGGCAGCCGCCTGCGACGAATCATCCCTCAGCTTGCCGAAAAAGTCGTTCCAGGTGTCGTCGGATTCCGAGGCATCCTGATCGGCCATGTCGGCCTGAGCCTGTTCGGGCATGGCCTTCTGCTCGGTCTTGCGGGCGTTATTGGCGGGCAGGGAGTCCTTGCGGTTATCCACGGCATCCTTCAGCTCTTCCTTGGGCTGTTCCCTGGGGGCGTCCTCGCCCACCCTGGGCTTGAGGTCCACGGCCTCGCCGATATCCTTGGCCGCCGTGGTCTCCTTGCTCTCGTCACCCATGGCCTTGACAAACGCCTTGCTCACGGAGCGAACCAGGTTGCGGTCCTTCTCATCCATGTCGGCCAATTCCTGGCGGATCAGGGTGAAAGCCTCCTTGATCTCCTTGGGCAGCACGTTCTGGCCGAGCGCCTCCTTGATCTTGGAGGTGAACTCCTTGGAAAAATTCATTGCCGCGGAAAAGGCTTCCACCTCGTCCTTGGTCAGCATCAGCTGCTTGCCGTCGGGCATGGCGTCCAGCTTCTTCTGCAGGGCAGCCATGACTTCCTTCTGGTTGCCGTTCTCAAGTTGCTTGATCAGCTTGGCGGACTCGTCGGAGGAGAAGCCGAACTTGGCGAAAAAGTTTTCGAGCTGGGCCACCTGATCGTCGCTCAGGGAAACCTTGCGCATCTCCTTCATCTTGTGGGCGAGGGTGGAGACGAACTCACCCCAGGTCATGCCGTCCTCGGAGTTAACCTTGTCCTCGATCTCGGAAATTTCCTCTTCGGAGAAGCCGTACTCCTTGAGATCGTCCCGAACCTCGTCCAGGTCCTCCTGGGTCATCTTCTCGTCCTTGCCGTGCTGCTCCTTGACCTTGGCGCTTTGCTCAGCGCTCTTGTGGACGGAATTATTGTCCTCGGTGTGGGTGGCCACGGAGGATGTCGAGGCGGTGGAGGAGGAAGTGCTTGCGGGTTCGGCGATAGTCTCGCTGACAACATCGAGCATCTTCTCGTCGGACGTAACCGGAGTGAGAGCCAGTTCGTTCTCGATCCGGGAGGAATGCTGATCAAACAGCTCGGAGAACAGCTGCTGCTGATCCTCCTTCTTGACCGATGAGTAGCTCACGGTCTTGATCTGCTCGTTCACCTTTTCCGCTGCGATGCCGGGAATATTTTGCATGGTTCACTCCTTCGTCCTCCTTTTCATCAAAAGGCGTGCCAAAGTGAAACAAGCAATATTCCGGCAAGTTAAACAGGAAAGAGGTGGGAAGAAAACGCCACTTCACCCCCCAAAGGGCTAGCGGCAGCAGGCAATAAGGGCTTCAAGATCGGCCATGGCCCTGACCCAGGAAGCGCGAGAATGGTCCCCATTTTCCAGGGCCATCTGCGCAAATCCGGTCAGGGGGCGAATGACCGTCGGGCTCCCAGACCAGAACGCGCCGTCACGGAGGCTTCCCGTCTTGAGGCCGTGGCTGAACTGGCGACCCATCTCCGGCAGGTGGGCGAGCAGGATGTCGGCGGCCTGCGGAGCATGTCGGGCCGCATCGGCCCAGGCGCGCGCGGGGCGATCCTCTCCCCAGAGGCCGAAGCGCGAGCCGAAGAACGCCTGCCAGAACCGGGCGAGCAGACGCTCCTCATCGGGATCGGTCCGGGCCACCCTCTCCAGGTGGTAAAGGCCGTCCCGCCTGCCTGTGACAAACAGGTCCAAGCCCGGCAACCGCAACCCGGCCAGCTTGGCGGACGCAGCCCCGGCCACCAACCGCGCGGCCAATGCGGCGATCCTGCGGGGTTCGAAGGCCTCGTGGCAATGCAATTTCGAACGCGAGCAGTGCCAGCATCCTCTGGCGCATTCCAGGTCAGACCGCAGGACGTAGTGTCCCTCCGGATAGGGACCGGTCTCCCACGGATTGACGTGCCCCATGGAGAGATTCAGGCACTTGAGCCCGGTCCAGGCGGCCAGGTGCATGGGCCCCGTGTCCGGGGTGATGAACAGGGAGAGGGTCTGGCCCACAGCCCCGAACTCCTCCAGCCCGAGCTTGCCGCAGAGGTTGAGCACAGGCACCCCGGCCCGCCGCTCGATATCCGCGCCCAGCTCCTTTTCGGCGGGTCCGCCGAAGAGCACGGGACGCAATCCCCGGTTCAACAGCTCGCGCAGGAGATCGGCCTGAAACGCCGCGTCCGGGCGCTTGGCCTCCTCACTAGCCCCGACGAACACGCCCACCTTGGCGTTGTCCGCGGGCATCGTGCGCGGCGGCTGGAACCGGGTGGCGGCCATGTCCGCATGGGGCACTACATCCAGGGCGTTGAGATCGGCCCAGTGGAAGCGGTTGTAGAGATTGTTGCCCACCAGCGAGGTCCGGTAGAGCTGCCAGTCACCATGCACGAAGCGGGAACCGTCAGGGGCCAGGACCGGGCCTATGACGCGGTCGGCCTCCAGTTCGTGCGCCAGGCGGGCCGCCCTGTCCCGGATGGAGAGATTGATCACCAGTTCGTAGCGTTGCCCTCGAAGAACGCCTGCCCCTGACCAGGGGAAGTAGGTCGCCGCGGGGGAGAGCTTCATGAGCGGTTTGTAGAAGTTCTCCTCTGCCGCCACATAGAGCGGGTGGCCGGGATAGCGCCGGGCGAGCCAGAGCAGGAGCGGATAGGAGAGGATGAGGTCCCCCATGCGCTGCATCTGAAGAATCAGGATCGGCTTTTTGGACACGGCTTACTCGAAGGTCCGGCGCATGGTCTCCACCAGCGCGGCCATGCGGTGGTCGTAGGTGTGCTCGGCCAGGACTCGTTTGCGGGCGGCCTCGGCCACGGCCCGCCGCCGCTCGGGGTCGTTCAGGTAGAGGTCCACGAGGCCGGGAATCTGGTCAGGATGCTCGTAGTAAACGATCTCCGAACCAGGCTCGAACAACTCCTCCATCTGGCGGCGATAATCGGTGAGCAGGAACGCGCCGCAGGTAGGCACGTCGAAGACCCGCTGATTCACCGCGCCCTTCATCTGCTGGCTGGTGCAGTTAAAATTGATCTCGCTCAGGGGATAGAAATCGGGCAGGTCGTCGTAATATGAGAGTTCGCCATGATAGCGCCACCCCTTGCGGTCCTTGAGCAGTTCTTTCCAGCCCGGATCGCCCACGATGAGCGGGTCGAAATCGAGAATGCGCAGGACGCAGTCCAGTCGGTACATGAGCGTGGACTGCCAGGTGAGGAAAGTCTCGAAAGCCTGCTTGCGCTCGGGGCCCAGCGCTTCGAACTCGTCGCGCAATTCGGGGAAATGGCGGATCAGGAAACGGCCCGAACAAGGCTCATCGGATTCCCCGAAGGCCTTGGCCACCATCAGCCCCGCCTCCACCAGCCGTTCCGAGGGGCGTGCCGCGGCGATGCGCTTCACCGTCTTGGTCAGCATGGAGTTGCCCACAAAGGAAATGGGCGCGCGCCACTCCTCCACCGGTTCGGTGCGGCGAGGCACCAGCCGGGTGGGGTCGGCTCCCAGAGGGAGATGAAAGACATTCCGGAAGCCCATCTCACGCAGGGAGTCGAGGTTGTCCGCGTCCCAGGAAAAAATGGCCGTGCGCGCGCCGTGCAGGTTGCTGTAGACCCCGAGGATCAGGTGGGGGTTGTCCACGAACCAGGAGGCCAAGGGCACGTCGAACTTGCGCAACAGCGAGGCCAGGACCCCCTCCCTGTCCACGCCAAGGTGATTGACCGTGAGCACGAAGTCCGGCTTGAACTGGGTCAGGGTGGAGACCATCCGGGAGACGAACGTATCCATGTCCATCTCCTTGGTGTCCAGATCCATGAGCAGATGCTCGATGCCCAGCCGCTCACAGGCGGCCTTGAGCTCGCCGATGAGAAAATACTGGCTGGTCAACAGCAGAATGCGGGGCAGCTTGCCCCGAAATTTTGGCCAGGCGGAAGATTCGTGCATTGCACCTCCCTATCGGCAGGAGCCCTTTTTGTCCATAGGGCTGGCCGAGATATGGCGGACGGAACAAAAAAAGACACCCGCACGGATGCGGGTGTCTCATATATTCTATAGTAGTGGCTCCGATCAGCGCTGGATGGCGAAGGGCCAGGCCATGATGCCGCCCTCCATGACCTTGACGTTGGTCCAGCCGTTAGCTTCCAGCACCCGCTGCGCTTCATAGCCGCGCATGGATATCTTGCAGAAGGTGATGATCTCGGCGTCCTTGTCCTGGGGCAGTTCGTCCAGGGCGTTACGCAGCTTGCCCAGGGGGATGAGCTTTTCGCCCACGCCGAGGCGCATCTCCTCGAACTCCGCCGGGGCGCGCACGTCCAGGATGAACGGCGTTTCGCCGGAATCAACCAGCTTCTTGACATCGGCGTTGCTGATGCCCGCCATGCGGCCGTCGATCTTGTTGCCGAGGATGTGCGCGGTGGTGATGAAGTGGTCGATGGCCAGGGAGAACGGCGGCGCGTAGGGAAGGTCGGCCACGCCGATGTCCCAGACCGTGTTGCCGTTCATGACCGCCATGGCCGCTTCCGCAACCTGCCGGTTGACCTCGCCGGGGCCCACGCACTGGAACCCGAGGATGCGCCCGGTCTTGGCGTCGGCGACCATCTTGGAGACCAGCAGCTTGGCGCCCATGAAACCGGGCTTGTCCATGCTGGCGTTGGTGGCGGTGACCACCTCGTAGCCTTCGTCGATGGCCCGCTTCTCGGACAGGCCGGTGGAGCCTGCGCTGAGATCGAAGACCTTGCAGATGCCGCTGTTGATGGTGCCGGGGAACACGGCCTTGTCGCCAAGGATCATGTTGTCGGCCACCACGCGGGCCTCCAGGTTGGCCAGGTCGCCGTAGGGGGCAAAGGCTTTCTTGCCGGTGATCCGGTTATTGATCTCCACGCAGTCGCCCGCAGCGTAGATGGAGGGATCGGAGGTGCGCATGTGCTCGTCAACCGCAACAGCGCCGGTCACGCCGATCTCGAGTCCGGCTTCCTTGGCCAGGGAGACGTTGGGGACCACGCCGATGGAGACCACGGCCACTTCGCACGGGATGATCGTGCCGTCCTTGAGCTTGACGCCCGTGAGCTTGCCGTTCTCGCCGACGAACTCGGACACGCCGTTCTCGGTGTGCACGGTGACGCCCTTGGAGCCCACGTGACGCTCCACCAGCTTGGCGATCTCCCAGTCAAGAAAGAGGAGCAGCTGGGGCAGCATCTCGACCACGTCGACCTTCATGCCGGAATCGGCCAGGGCCTCGCAGACCTCGATACCGATGAGGCCGCCGCCCACGATGACCGCGTTGTTCACCTGACCGGAGTCGCGCAGCTCGCGGAGCTTGTCCGCGTCCCGCATCTCGGACAGGCCACGCACGCCCTCCAGGTCGATGCCCGGAATGGGCGGACGGCGCGGAGTGGCGCCGGTGCACAGCACCAGCTTGTCGTAGGGCAGCGTGCCGGACTCGCCGGTGGCGCTGTTGGTGAAGGCCACGGTCTTGTTGTCGCGGTCGATGGCCGTGACTTCCGTGTTCACGCGGGCCTTGACGCCCTTGGCCGCAGCAAAAAAGGCCTCGTCGCGGACCACGCCGGTGGGGGTGGCCAGCAGTGCGCTGCGCTCGTCGAAGTTGCCGCCGATGTAGTAGGGATAGCCGCAGGAGGCCATGGACAGCTCGGGGGCCTTCTGCAGCAGGGTCACGTCCGCGCTTTCGTCAAGCCGTTTGGCGCGGGCCGCGGCCTTGGGACCGGCGGCGGACCCGCCGACGACGATGATTTTCTGTTCGCTCATGTGAAATCTCCTATGTTCGATTCGCTGCCTTGCAGCGATTGCAATACATGCCCGGATGGGCATCGGATGAGTCCTTGCCAGGCCGTCTCCCCAAAGGGACGGCGGACGCGTCTTGCGGAACTCTGCTGCGAATAAGGCCGCATGGCTTTTGTAGCCAGCCATGGCCGATTGTCTCCGCCGGACGCAACTAGGGTCTACTCAATCCGCCATGCGATAACATTGATTGAGATCAACGGGTTGATTTTTTTTGCGGTCCTCCACCGCGCCGCGCCATCCGGGCCATTTCTTTTCAGGATCACGTCTTGTCCTTTGCACGCCAAACGGGTAATTTCCCCCGAACTCGGCACGCGCCCTCCAGAATAGAAACCGCAACGGGAGAGAACATGTCAAACCCATCCGTCACCGCCGTCATCCTCGCCGCCGGCAAGGGCACCCGAATGCACTCGGACAAGCCCAAGGTTCTGCAGACGCTCCTCAACGAGCCCATGCTCCACTATGTCTACGCCGCCCTTAAGCCGGTCCTGGACACGGCCCTGACCGTGGTGGGACACGGCGCGGAGATGGTCGAAGCGGCCTTCCCCGACAAAAAAGACGGCTTCGTGGTCCAGGCCGAACAATTGGGCACGGGCCACGCCCTCCAGGTGGCCTGGGACGCGGTCAAGGCCAGCGGCGCCGAGTACTGCATGGTTATCAACGGCGACACCCCGCTGGTGACGAGCGAGGCGCTCTCCCGGCTGGCGGACGTGGCGGGCTGTTGCGACCTGGCTTTCCTGACGATCACGCCCAAGGACCCGGCCTCGTTCGGGCGGGTGGTCCGGGACGAAGACCGGAGAATAACCGCCATCGTCGAGGCCAAGGACTACGACATCAACGAACACGGACCTGTCACCGGCGAGGTCAACGCAGGTCTGTACCTGCTCAGGGTTGCGACCATCGAGCCGTTGCTCGACGAATTGCGCAACGAGAACGCCAGCGGCGAATACTACGTCACCGACCTGGTCGGCCTGGCCGTGTCGCGCGGCTTGCGCGTGGACGGCGTGCAGTGCGGCGACGACCTGAGCCTCATGGGCATCAACTCCCCCAGGGAGCTGGCGGCTGCGGAAAGCGCCCTGCGGCGAGGCATCGTGTACGACCTCCTTGATAAGGGAGTGCTCATCCACAACCCGGAGACCGTGATCATCGGCCCCGAGGTGAACGTGGAGCCGGGCGCGGAAATTTTCGGTCACTGCGAGATCTACGGGCGATCCACGGTAAAGCGCGGCGCGCGACTGGGCTCGTACACCTACATCACCGACGGCGTATTCGAGCCGGGCTGCGACGTCAGGCAGTTCTGCCACATCGAGGGCGCGCACGTGGGCCCCGGCGCCTGGGTGGGCCCCTACGCCAGGCTCCGTCCCGGCGCGGTGCTCAAGGAAGGAGCCCGGGTGGGCAACTTCGTGGAGATGAAGAAGGCGGTCCTGGGCGAAGGCTCCAAGGCGAGCCACCTGACGTATCTGGGCGATACCGAGGTGGGAGCCGGGGCCAATATCGGCGCGGGCACCATCACCTGCAACTACGACGGCAAGAACAAGTTCAAGACCGTTATCGGCGACGGCGCGTTCATCGGTTCCAACACGGCCCTGGTGGCCCCGGTCACCGTGGGCAGGAACGCCCTGGTCGGAGCGGGCTCCACCATCACCAAGGATGTCCCCGATGAAGGTGCTGGAATAGCCCGGGGCAAGCAGGTAAACATCAAGAGGCGATTGAAAAAATCAGATTGATTTTTCATGGAAGCGAGGATAGATAAGAAGTATGGAAATTGTTGAGAGACTTGAAGAAAAGTTTAACGGCTTATTAAATAAAATCAGTGAGTTGAGGGAAGAAAACCAGCGCTTGAAGGAACAGGTCGAAACCGAAAGGCAGACACGGCGCGACATCGAATCCCGCATCGATACACTTTTGGAGAAAATCCAAGACGAGCTGGAATAACGGCGATATACGATGCCACGCTATACCCTGAATCTTTTTGGGCTCGAAATATCCTTCAAGACGGACGCGGAAAACGACCGCATCGAGGCTGCGCAGGAGTACCTGGAAAAGAAGTACGGCGAACTGACCGTAGCGGCAGGCGACCTGAGCAAGGAGAAGGTACTGACCTTCATGCTCCTGAGCCTGGCCGACGACTACCTGGTCAATCGGTCGCGGCTTGCGCAGTTGGAAGAGAGGATCGGAGAGATTTTGGAAAAGGCCGAGTAGTCCCAAGCCGATGATAGGAACGGACGAAAGGCTGGCAAAGAATTTACCCCTGGGACGTTAGTGATCGCCTGGAGTGTTATTGAGCCAATACTCCCTAAAAGGGCGACGACTCCAGCGTGCTGGTGTGCAGGCCCGGCTTGGCCGGGAAGCCTGAAGGTGCGCGAGACATGCCCACCTGGACATACCAGGTTCAAAACAAACTGGCGACACGGCCTCCCGGGGACTTTTCCCGACCGGGCGCAAGCCCGGCGGGATGATATAATCCACATTCAGCCTTCCATTCTCCTCCCGACACCTGCCCTTTCAGGCCCTTCATGGGCGATGGGCTTTTTCCAATAATCCCGCTGGACTGCGGCCGCGAGGCCAAATGTTGATCCAGAGGCGTCGCCTTGTGCGGCGCTCCAGACCCCGCCAGGCCCCAGCCGCGCGGCGGTTTAGGCGCAGGTAAAACCCGCGCTGTCCGGATTGGCGACAACACCGCGGAAGGCTCCGGTCATCCGCCACAGTAAAGGGCGAAAACAGGCCGCCCAAAGCCTGTCAACACTATATATAAGGAGAACCCCATGTTAACCGAAATCGCCATGATCGGCGCTGGAGCGGTTGCCGGCCTCGGAGCCGGGTTCATGCTCCATCGATACATATCCGAAAAACAGATTTCTGATTCGCGGGGCTTGGCCGAACGCATCGTCGAGGAGGCCAGGAAGGAAAGTGAAGCCCTGAAAAAGGAGGCTCGCCTCCAGGCCCAGGACGAAATCTACAACCAGAAGAAGGAGCTGGAACGGGAATCCAAAGACCGGGAAAACCAGCTCAAGAGCGAACAGAAACGCCTCCACTCCAAGGAAGAGAGGCTCGACGCCAAGCGGGAACAAGTTGCGGACAAGGAAGCCCAGGTCGTCGAACTGGAAAAACAGCTCATCAAACAAGAAAAGCACCTCGCCGACCTCGAAGAGGAACTGGACCAGAAGGCCGGTGAGCACGAACGCAAATTGCAGGAAATCTCCGGGCTGACCGTGGAGGAAGCCAAGGAAAACCTGATGACCGAAATCGAATCCCGCACCCGCCACGAAGCCGCCAAGATGATTCGCAACATCGAGATGGAGGCCAAGGAAAACGCCAGCAAGAAGGCCAAGGAGATTCTTTCCCTGGCCCTGCAGCGCTACGCGGGCGACTATGCGGGCGAACAGACCGTCACCGCCGTGACCCTGCCCTCCGAGGACATGAAGGGCCGGATCATCGGCCGCGAGGGCCGGAACATCCGCGCCCTGGAAGCGGCCACCGGCGTGGACCTGATCATCGACGATACCCCGGAGACCGTTGTTCTCTCCGCCTTCTCTCCCCTCAAGCGAGAGGTGGCCAAGCTGGCCCTGGAGCGGCTCATCCATGACGGGCGCATCCATCCCGCCCGCATCGAGGAGATCGTCAAGAAGGTCGAGGGCGAGATGGACACCAAGCTCAAGGAGATAGGCGAGCAGGCCACCTTCGACGTGGGCGTGCATGGCATCCACCCCGAGCTGGTCAACCTGCTGGGCCGCCTGCACTACCGGACCTCCTTCTCCCAGAATGTGCTCCAGCACTCCATGGAAGTCGCCTTCCTGTGCGGCGTCATGGCCGCCGAGCTCGGCCTCAACGAGAAGGAAGCCAAACGCGCGGGCCTGCTTCACGACCTGGGCAAGGCCGTGGACCACGAGATCGAAGGCCCTCACGCCATCATCGGCGCGGACATCGCCAAGAAACACGGCGAATCCAAGGAAATCATCCACGCCATCGCCGCGCACCATGAGGATACTCCGCCCATGTCCATCCTGGCCAACCTGGTCCAGGCTGCGGACTCCCTGTCCGGCGCCCGCCCCGGCGCGCGCAAGGAGCTGCTGGAAAACTACGTCAAGCGCCTTGAAGAGCTGGAAGGCCTGGCCACCAGCTTCGACGGCGTGTCCAAGGCCTACGCCATTCAGGCCGGGCGCGAAATCCGCGTCATGGTCGATTCGGACAAGGTCGGCGACGAGAACACCTATGTCCTGTGCAAGGACATAGCGGAAAAAATAGAAAACAACATGACGTATCCCGGACAGATACGGGTCACCGTCATCCGCGAAAAGCGGGCGGTCGGCTACGCCAAATAATGACACTACGGGGGCCCGGTTCGCATCTGCGGAGCGGGCCCCTTTTCCGTCCCCCCCCTCGCGTTCGGGAGGACACAAGTCGCGAAAGATTATCATGGCGTAAAATGTCCGCCATGACATAAAGTGGCATCGCTAGACGGTTTCGCATTCCGCCCGGCAAGGCCACAGGAAAGGCGATGAACAGGAAACATCTTTTCAACGACAAAAAGGCCGCCCCCATGGACAAGGACGACTTGAACAAATCCATGAAGAATACCATGCACATCTTCCGGGCGGAGATGGGCGATGACGAATTCAGCCGTTTTGCACAGTTGATCCAGAGCGAGTTCGGCATCAAGATGCCGCCCACCAAGAAGACTCTGCTCCAGTCCCGTTTCCAGAAGAGGCTCCGCGCCCTTGGCATGCAGTCATACAAGGAATACTGCGACTACGTTTTTTCCGAGAAGGGACGGGAGATGGAACGCTCCCACCTCATCGACGTGGTGACCACCAACACCACCCACTTCTTCCGCGAACCCAAGCACTGGGATATTCTGGACCGTCTCGTCATGCCGGACATCTGGCGGCGCGGCATCGGACGCAGCAAGCCGCTTCAGATGTGGAGCGCGGGATGCTCCAGCGGCGAGGAGCCCTATACTCTGGCCATGATCCTCTCGGAATACCAGGCCACCCACAACGGCTTCGACTACACCATCCTGGCCACCGACATCTCCAACGAAATCCTCCAGAAGGCGGAACGGGCCATCTATCCCCTGGAAAAGGCCGACGACATCCCCATGGAGCTGAAAAAGAAATACCTGCTCAAGTCCAAGAAAAAGCCGCTGATCAAGATCGACGACTGCCTGCGCAAAAAGGTCCGCTTTCAGCGCCTCAACTTCATGGACAACTTCAAGCTCCAGGAGCAGCAGGACATCATCTTCTGCCGCAACGTGGTCATCTATTTCGACCGCGACACGCAGGTGGTTCTGTTCAACAAGTTCTGCAACAATCTCCGGCAGGGCGGCTACCTGTTCATCGGCCACTCCGAATCCCTGTCCGGCATGCAGCTTCCCATTCGGCAGGTGGCCCCCACGGTCTTTCAGCGGATTTAGAACAAGTTCGCTGCCGTAAGCCAGGGTGACGTCTCAACCGGGAAAGGGATCGCAGCCGCACTTATGGCGACGCGCCCTAAAACCCGCTCTAG
This sequence comes from Pseudodesulfovibrio cashew, assembly GCF_009762795.1. Taxonomy (NCBI): domain Bacteria; kingdom Pseudomonadati; phylum Thermodesulfobacteriota; class Desulfovibrionia; order Desulfovibrionales; family Desulfovibrionaceae; genus Pseudodesulfovibrio; species Pseudodesulfovibrio cashew. Next base: position 633,351 of record NZ_CP046400.1, read on the forward strand.
CCGGTTGACCTCCCGCCGCCGTATGATTATGCCATCCCTGACGTGAATCAACTCTCTCCTCAAGGACATAATCCGTCATGCGAGTACTCTATCTCGGCGACATCGTGGGCCGCCCCGGTATGCAGGCCATCAAGTCCGATCTGCACCGCATTCGCAAGGAACAGGAACTGGACCTCGTCTTCGCCAATGGCGAAAACGCCAACGGCGGCTACGGCATCACGGCGAAACAGGCCCGCGACCTGCTCAATTGGGGCGTGGACGGCATCTCCGGCGGCAACCACATCTGGCGGGTCAAGGACCTCTATTCCATGCTGGAGACAGACGGACGGGTGCTCAGGCCGCACAACTACGCCGACCACCTGCCCGGCACCGGCGTGCGCATCTTCCGCAAGAAGGGGCTGCCCCCCATTGCCCTGATCAATCTCATCGGGCGCACTTTCATGCCGCCCATCGACTGCCCCTTCGCCGCAGTGGAGACCGCCCTGGACGAGCTCTCCGCGGATATCCCGGTGATCATCGTGGACTTCCACGCCGAAGCCACTGGCGAGAAGATCGCCATGGGCTATTTCCTCGAAGGCAAGGTCTCGGCCATGGTCGGCACCCACACCCACGTGCAGACCAACGACGCCAAGCTGCTGTCCGGCGGCACCGCCTATATCACCGACCTCGGCATGTGCGGGGCCAAGGATTCCTGCCTCGGCATGAAGCCGGAAATCATCCTGGATCGCTACCTGACCGGCCTCCCCCGACAGCTGGAGGCCGCACCCGGCCCCGGGGTTTTACAAGGCGCGATTTTTAACATAGAGGATACCACCGGACGGGCGACTTCCATCGCCGCGTTCCAGCAGGACAAGATGCCGCAGAAACGCGGCTGATCACAGGGAATACGAGGACTCAATGAATATCTACGACGACTTGAAGTGGCGCGGGCTGATCAACCAGGTTTCCGACGAGGACAAGGTGCGCGAGTACCTCTCCACCCCCGGCGCAAGCATGTATTGCGGCTTCGACCCCACCGCCGAATCCCTGCACGTGGGCAACCTGGTGCCCCTGCTCTGCCTCGTGCGCATGAAGCGCGCCGGACATCACCCCCTCTATCTCATGGGCGGCGCAACCGGACGCATCGGCGATCCCTCGGGCAAGGACAAGGAACGCGAGCTGGCCGACACCGAACTCATGGACACGCGCCTGGAGAAGATCAAGGCCCAGGTCCGCCGCTTCGTGGAGCGCAACACAGGCGAACGCCCGGATATCGTCAACAACTACGACTGGACCAAGGACATGACCGCCATCGAGCTGCTGCGCGACGTGGGCAAGTTCTTCACGGTCAACTGGATGCTCCAGAAGGAGTCCGTCAAGGGCCGCATCGGCCGTGACGAGGTGGGTATTTCCTACACGGAATTCTCCTACATGATCCTCCAGAGCTACGATTTCTACCATCTCTACAAGAACCGGAACTGCAAACTCCAGATTGGCGGCGGCGACCAATGGGGCAATATCACCGCCGGTTGCGAATTCATCCGCCGCCGCGAGGCCCACGACGGAGAGCAAGGCGAGGCCTTTGCCCTGACCTTCCCGCTCATCACCACGGCCTCGGGCAAGAAGTTCGGCAAGTCCGAAAAGGGCGCCATCTACCTCAACGCCGAGGTCACCGCGCCCTACGCCTTCTACCAGTTCTTCATCAACACCGATGATCGCGACGTGATCAAGTTCCTCAAGCTCTTCACCTTCCTCGACAAGGCCGAAATCGAGGCCCTGGAAAAGGAAATGGAAGAGGCCCCGCATCTCCGGTCCGCCCAGAAACGGCTGGCCGAAGAGGTGACCCGTATGATCCACGGCCAGCCCGAGCTGGACCGCGTCCTGTTGGCCACCGAGGCCCTGTTCGGCAAGGGTGACATCCGAGGCGTGGACCCCGCCACCCTGCGTGCGGCCCTGGAATCCGCCCCCACCTTCCGCTACGCACCCGGCGACGTGCCCGACCTGCCCCAGATGCTGCTCGACCTGAACCTGGTCAAATCCAAGGGACAGGCCCGCAAGGACATCAAGGGCGGCGGCCTCTACATCAACGGCGAACGCGTGGAGGATGGCCAGGAAATCCAGGATACCGACTTCATCGGCGGCGAACTGCTGGTTATCCGCAAAGGCAAGAAGAACTACGGCCTGATCACCAAAGGCTGATCACACGCAAGCCGCTCCAAAGACCTTCCAGAGGCATCCCGTCAACGCGGGGTGCCTCTTTTTTTGTGCATGCCGCGTTCTTCCGGATCAGGGAGAACCTCCGGCGCCCTACCGGGGGTCGCCTCGCCGGCGGGCGTCTCCGACGGCTTAAGAACCCTTTAGGAAAAGGGTTCTTAAGCATCTCCTAAACCTTTCAGGTTCGCTTCGCTCAGAGCCGTGCGTAGCCATGTCCGTGCCATATTTACGGGGACAGAATGTTCGCTCGGCCCCGCCGTGCCGGATCGCGAGGGTTGTTTTTTACAACTTGTCGATAACCTTATGATTCCTTTCCAAGCAGAACAATGCATGAGATCAGAAAGCACCAAAGGATATCTCTAAAGAGGGCTCAACAAACTACCCCGATCTCGCCGAAGGCGGGCCAAAGAGTTTAGGAGGGGAGATGGGGTTGGGGGAGCCAGGGGGCATCACCGCAATCCGATAATACCGCGTTGGCCCAGGGTTTTGAGGAAAGCGGTGACGCTGAGTTCGGCTTCTCGGGGCTGGACTTCGTATTCCTCGACAAGGGCTTGGGCGATGGCGCGGACGGATCGCCTGCCGTCGATGCGTTGCCAGACGAAGGAGCCCATTTCGTCGAGTTCGAGTTGCTTGATCATGGGTCGTCCGTCCCAGAGGCCGACCTTATCCGCGAGCCTGCCGAACCACGGTTTGACCGCGAGGGGGTAGGCGAGCCGAATCAGGCCGCCGTCCAGGGGCGTCTCCTCCACCTCGGTGTTGCGTACCGGCACCATGCCCAGGGCCTCGGCCCGGGAGACGGTGGGTTGTGGGGAACGTTTCTCAAACCAGGACATAGGACTCGCACACGGTGTTGAAGGTTTCCTCGATCAGGGGAACGCTGCCGGAGGCGCGGACCGCGAGGATGGCGTTGCCCGCACCCGTGGTCCAGACGCGTCCCTGGCAGTGGACGCGGCGGCGCAGGGCGGCGCGGAGAAAGGAGTCCTTGGCGAATCCGGTCCAACGGACGGCTTCCCGACTTTCCTTGTGCCCGGCCTGCATGGGCAGGGATTCGGGCGGCGGGTCCTCCAGGGTATCGCGCACCCAGGTCTCAAGGGTCGTCCCTCTGAGCAGCACGCCTGCAGGCGCGAAGCGCTCGAAGACAAGAGAGGTTCCCGGTCCCTTTCCCATGGGCGCCCGGCCCGCGTTGCGGCCGGAACGGGGCCGCCAGTATTTCACGGCGTAGTGCCCGGGCCGAAAGGAGAAGGTGTTCAAAAGAAAGTCCGCGGGCACCCTCGCGGCCAGGCCGAACAGAGACCAGGGGACGGTCTTTCCGGCTGAGACGTCGCGGAAGGAGGCGAGGACCTCGGCGGCCAGGGCGTCTTCGCTCTCGGCACGAAGAAAAAACTGGATAAGCGCGGCCAAGCCCGTGCCCGGATTATGCAGGGCGGCCCCGATGCCCTGGTCGACCTCGGTGCGCCAGAGAAAGGAGTGGGCCGAGAGTCCGGAACCGGCCAGCCGGGCGAGGCTTTCGCGCCATGGTCCCGGCGTGTCGGCAGATTCCAGGGGGCGCATGTCCACGCCCTTGTGTCCCTTTTGCAGCCGTTTGAGGTGCTTTTCAAAAGAAAAGGTTCCCTGCACGTTCCGCCACTTGAGCTCGCACCGGGGGCGTCCCTGTTCCTCCAGCAGAAAGCCGTCACGCTCCAGGGCCGAAACCTCCCAGTCGTCGGGCGCGGACAGCCCCACGCCGTTCCAGCGGTACTCGATCATCCTAGCGGGGCAGGAACTCGTCGAGGCTCTTGATCCGGGTCGGGCCGCCGTTGCGCGCCTCCCGACGGTTGAACTCCCTCATGAAGGCCTTGTATTCGCTGTCCACCAGGGAATCGAGGGTCATCTTGATGGACACCCCGGGCCGCATCTCGGATTCACGGCTCCACATGAGCAGCACGGACACCCGCTCCTTGCCCCTGGAAAAATTCCATTTCCAGGCGATGACGTTACGGAAGGCATCGCCCTCGTAGCTGTCCGGCTTGCCAAAGGCGTTCTCATACCGCCTCAACAGCTGGTCGAAAAATTTTTGGCTGCGGTTATGAAACTTCAGCTTGATGCGCACCAGCTTTCCTTCTGCCTCGGCATTGGCGAAGGTCAGTGAACCGCCGCGAATACCGGGGATGGAGTCGGATTTGAGGTGTACTTCGGTCAGGTACGGCGCATCCGGAATGGGGCTGGCCCTGTCCATGTCGCAATGCTGGGAAAAGTCGTCGAAGTCCTGTCCCAGCGTAAATCCGGCCAGGGTGGTGGGGAACGTCCCGCCGCCGTGAGCCAATGAGACGGAGAGCACCATCGTCACCAATATGAGAGAGCATGTCTTGATCATCGTGATTCGTCACCTTCTTGAAAAGACTTGTCCACTTCGTCCGTGGTGTCTTATGATTAAACGAGAAATCAGCCGTTGGCAAAGGGGAGAGATAAAAATTGAAGACAATTCGGAGAAGAGGAGTGCCGCCGTGGCGAGTGCTGGCCTATGCGCTCGTGGCCGTTGTAGGCGGCGCAGTCTACGGCGGCCAGGTCTGACCGCTTCTGGTAAGCCTCCCGGTCTGGGAGTTGGGCATAATTATTCTGATTCCGCTGGCCGCGGCACTTTCGTTGCGGTCGCCACTGGAGCGGCGATACGTGGACCGGGCCGCCCCCATCCGCCGGACCGCCCTCCAATTCCGTCTGGACCTGGGTCTCTATCTGGCCGCCGGACTGGTTATGGCGCTGATCCTGCTCCTGCGATATCACTTCCCCCTTTTGCAGAGCGGCATGAAGCTGGTCCTCGGCGTGTTCACGGTGGGGCTGTTCGCGGCCCTGGACCTGGCCCTGGCCCGAGAGCGCGACGTCATTCACCTGGCCCACCATCACGGCCCCTTCTCTCCGCCAAAGGAACTGACGCCCCTTTCCAAACGCTTTATCCTGGTCACCGCAGTAATCCTGGGACTCATCACGGCCATCCTGCTGCTGGTGCTCATCCGCGACGTCAACTGGCTGGCCTCGCAGGGGCTTAACCAGGAATCCATCGGCACTCTGGGGCGGTCCGTGCTGCAGGAAATCCTGTTCATCATGGGATTTCTCCTGCTGATGACCATCAACCTCGTCTTTTCCTTCGCCCGTAACCTCAAGATTCTCTTCCACAGCGAGACCCGAGTCCTGAAGGCGGTCAGCCGGGGAGACCTCTCCCGCCGTGTTCCGGTGGCCACCAGCGACGAGCTGGGAGTCATCGCCGGATACACCAACACCATGATCGCGGCCCTGCACGAAGGAGTCCGCATGCGCGAAGGACTGCTCATCGCCCAGGAGGTACAACGCAACTTCCTGCCCGACGAATCCCCGGAACTGCCCGGACTGGACATCGCCGGCTCCGCCACCTTTTCCGACGAGACGGGCGGCGATTTCTACGACTTCGTCCACTGCGAACCCGACGGGTGCTCGCGCATCACGCTGCTGGTGGGCGATGTTTCAGGGCACGGCATCGGCGCGGCCCTGCTCATGGCCTCGGGCCGGGCCACCCTGCGCCAATCCGTGAACCAGGACGCCGGACTAGCCCGAAACATCGCCGCCGCCAACATCCATCTGTCACGGGACCTGGACGGCACCGGACGCTTCATCACCCTGTTCGCCCTTGGGCTGAATCCCCTTGAGCGCACGGTCTCCTGGGTCAACGCAGGGCATCAGCCCGCCCTTCTCTACGACCCCGCCAGCGACCTTTTCGCGCAGCTCAAAGGGGTGGATATTCCCCTGGGCGTAATGGAGGATTGGGACTACCATGAATTCTCCCTACCCTATCCGAAGCCGGGCCAGGTGCTGCTCATCCTCACCGACGGCGTGCCCGAGGCTCACAGCCCCGACGGCGAGATGTTCGGCCAGGAACGACTACTGGAAACGATTCGGGGAAACGCGGAGCGGGACGCCGAAGGCATCATCCGGGCCGTGTCGCAAGCGGTGGCCGGATTCACGCGAAACGCCGTCCTTGAAGACGACCTCACCCTGGTCGCCATCAAGGGAATCTGAGAAGCGAAAAAGAATCGCAATACTTGATGTAGATCAACGACGGCCCGCGCGAATGGAGCTAGAAAGTATTCAAGACGTTCAAACAGCCATCAACAACGTCCGTCACACTCGCCGAGCCCTTCTATCGGCATCCTGACCTCCTCTACCAGGACAAGCCCCGCAAGGGGCTCGTCTTGTTTCGGACCTCTGGCCACCTCTTCACGATTTGCTGGATTGTTGCCGGGAAAGGCTTTATCCCATGGGCATGGCACACACGAACCCCACCCAGCCCGAGATCCTGAAGGCCGCCGAGCGACTCGGCAGGCGCGTCACGCCGGATCAGGCCGAGAGCCTGGCCGCCTACCTGGACCAGCTCGTCAAGTGGAACCGCAAGATGAACCTGGTCGGCAAGGCGGACTGGCGCGAGGTCTTCGACAGCCTGGTGGTCGATTCGCTGTTCCTGGCCGATTTCCTGGGCGGAATGCGGCTGCCGGACAAGCCACTGACCCTGGACCTCGGAGCCGGAGCGGGCCTGCCCGGCATTCCCCTGCGGACGCTCTGGAGCAATGGCGATTACTGGCTGGTGGAGGTCCGCGAAAAGCGCGCCCTGTTCATGCGTTCGGTGCTTGGCAGGATGAAGCTGCCAGCCACGCACGTCTTCCACGGCAAGGCCGAGGACGCTCTGGACCGCCTCGCCGAAGCAGGGCACCACGCCACTGCGGACGTGATCCTGAGCCGAGCCTTCATGCCCTGGGAAAAGCTCCTCGACTTCACCCGCTCCATGCTGCGCGAGGGCGGCGTCATTATCATCCTGGCCAACGAGCCTCCGCCCGAGGAAACAGCCCTGCCCGAGGGCTGGGAACTGGGCGACGTGGCCGCCTACCCCGCCGCCGGGACGCAACGCTATTTCTGGTCGCTGATAAAGCGCTGAGCCTGCCTAGATCTTGCAGGCGAACGATCTCCTGCCCCGCTCACCTCTTTCCCAAATGAAAAGCCCCGGACCGCTCTGCGATCCGGGGCGTTGTTTCGGCGTCGGGTCCGCCTAGTAGTGGATGTCGCCTTCCGCCATGGGCGTGGCGAACTTCTTGTAGACCCAGAACTGGTAGGCGATGACGATGGGCACGAAGACCAGGGCCACGCCGAGCATGATCTGCAGGGTCAGCTGGCTGGACGCGGAGTTCATGATCGTCAGCGAGTTTGCCGGGTTGGGGTTGGACGGGATGATGGCCGGGAAGATGCCGACCACGCCGAACAGGGCCGTGCCCGCGATGTACACGCAGGAGGCCGCCCAGGACATCCAGTACTGACCGCTTCCCAGGTAGGTGCGCATGAGCACCAGGCCACCCACGGGCAGGGCCAGAATGACCAGAAGCACCGGGTAGAGGAAGTAGTTGCTGAACAGATTGGTGGCGAAGGCGGTGTAGGCCAGGAAGAGCACGGTCAGCACCACCAGCAGGGGCCAGGTCACGCGCGCCGTGGTCAGGGCCCTGGCGTGCAGGGCTCCGGTGGCGCGGATGGTCAGCCAGAGAGCACCGTGCATCAGGAAGATGACCACGAACAGGACGCCGCCGGCCAGGCCGTAGGGATTCAGGAGGCCGAAGAGCCCGGCCTGGCTGAAGCCCGTCTCATCCAGGGGCAGCCCCTGGAAGATGTTGCCGAAGGCCACCCCAAGCAACAGGGCTGGCAGAAAGGAGCCCAGGAAGTGGGCCGTATCCCATATCTTTTTCCACGTCTCGCTCTCGACCTTGGAGCGGAACTCGAAGGACACCCCGCGCACGATGAGCGCGAAGAGCAGGAGCATGAGCGCGGTGTACAGCCCGGAGAACATCTGGGCGTACGCATAGGGGAAGGCGGCAAAGGTGACGCCGCCCGCCGAGATGAGCCACACTTCGTTGCCGTCCCAGAAGGGGCCGGTGGAGTTGAGCATGGCGCGTTTTTCGGATTCATCCTTGGCCAGGAAGGGCAACAGCGTGCCCACCCCGAGATCGAAACCGTCCAGGATGAAGTAGACGGCCCACAGGACGCCCCACAGGACGAACCAGATCATAGCCAGATAGTAGTGCCAGGTACCTATTTCCATGATGTCAACCATCGTCAGATCTCCTTTTTTATCAGTATCTCAGGCTAGACCTGGATGGGGGTGTTGTCTTCGGGGCCCTTCTTGGCCAGCTTGATCATCAGCCAGATGCCGACGGCGCCGAGCAGTGCGTAGAGCGCGCACATGAACAGCAGGGTGAAGCTCACCTGACCGGTGGTGATCGGGGAGACGGCGTCGGAAGTGCGCATCAGCCCGTAGACGATCCACGGTTGGCGGCCCACCTCGGCGAGCACCCACCCCGCCTGCATGGCGATATAGGGGATCGGGATACAGAAAGGCAGCATTTTCAGATACCAGGGATACTTATCAAGCCGGTTGCGCATGACCCAGCCGAACAGGGCGATGAGCGGCATGATTGTGCCCAGGCCGACCATGATGCGGAAGGCGGCAAAGGTGATGAGCACGGGAGGACGGTCTTCCTTGGGGAAGTCGTTCAAGCCCTTCACCTCGGCGTTGAAATCATTGTAGGCCAGGAAGCTCAAGGCGCCGGGAATGGGCAGGGCCTCGATCAGGTTGCCCTCGGAACCGGGCACGAGAAGCAGATACATGGGTGCGGACTTCTGGGTCTCCCAGTGGGACTCCATGGCCGCCAGCTTGGCGGGCTGCTTCAGGGACATGTTGTTGCCGTGGATGTGCCCTTCCGCCGCCACGAAGACGGAGAAGATGACCGCCACGGAAACGGCCAGGTTGAAAGACTTCTGGAAGAAGGCGGTCTCGCTCTTGCGGATGAGGTGCCAGGCGGAAATGCCCATGATCAGGAACGAGGCCACCAGGATGGCCGCAGGCACGACGTGGAAGAACTCGAGCCAGGCCCACTTGTTGGTGATGACCGCCACGAAGTCGGTCAGTTCGGCGCGGCCGTTGCGCAGCACGTAGCCGGTCGGGTCCTGCATGAACCCGTTGGCGATGAGAATCCAGATGGCCGACAGGTTGGAGGCTCCCGCCACCAGCCAGGCCACGATGGCGTGCGCCTTGGGAGAAAGTTTTTCCCAACCGAAGTGCCAGACGCCGATGAAGGTGGACTCCAGGAAAAAGGCCGCCGTGGCCTCGATGGCCAGCAGCGAACCGAAGATGTCGCCCACGAACATGGAATAGCGGGACCAGTTGGTGCCGAACTGGAATTCCAGGGTGATACCGGTCACCACGCCCAATGCGAAGTTGACCAGAAAGATCTTGCCCCAGAATTTGGCCATTTTCTGCCAAATCTCGTTGCCGGTGCGCGCGTACGCCGTCTCCATGCACGCGATGAGAATGGAGAGCCCGAGCGTCAACGGGACGAAAATGAAGTGAAACATGGTGGCTGCCGCGAATTGCAGCCGGGAAAGCATCAATACATCCATACAAACCCCCTTGCGGATATACCCTTATTGCATCTGCCAAATTAAAAAAATACTCAACAGTCCGAGCAAATTACATGAACGATTTCAAGAAGGCAAGAACAATTATCATTCCTGTTTAGCTTTTATCATTCCTCATGCTGATGGGCTGGCCAGTGGATTCGAGCACCGCCCGCCAGTAGTTGGAACAGGTTGAGATACGCTTTTTGCACCGGGTGACCTCCTCCATGGGGATATGCACATAGCGGCCGTTCCAGCGCGAGATGACCAGTCCGGTGCGGCCCGACATGCCCGCATGCACGGCGTTGATTCCGAGAAAGGAGCAGTAGATGCGGTCGTTGGCATTGGCCGGAACCGAACGGATGATGTAGCTCGGGTCGATGTATTTGAGGGTCGGATCGACGCCCTTCTCCTTGAAATACTGGATGATTCTTTCCTTAAGCAGCAGAGCGAAATCCCCCAGCTTGACGTTGCCGGAGGCGTCGGTCTTGCCCGAGCCCTCCAGGTGCTCCTGTCCCGCGCCTTCGGCCACCACGATGACCGAGTTGCCTCTTTCATGCATGCGCCTCTCCAAGGCTGCGAGGAACCCGTTCTCCCCGTCGATGTCGAAGGGGTCTTCGGGAATGAGCACGAAATTGACTTCCTGGCAGGAGAGCGCGGACTGGGCTGCGATGTACCCCGCATGGCGGCCCATGACCTTGACCAGGCCAATGCCCCATGGCGCGCCCGTGGCCTCCACGTGCGCCCCGCGAATGGCCGTGGTGGCTGTCTCGACGGCGGTGTCGAAGCCAAAGGACGGCGAAGCGAAATTGATGTCGTTGTCGATGGTCTTGGGCAGCCCCACCACCGAGATGGCCAGCCCGCGCCGGGAAATCTCGGCCACCACCTTGCTCGCCGCGCGCATGGTCCCGTCACCGCCGATCATGAACAGGATGGAGACGTTCATACGCTCCAGGGCGTCCACTATGTCCTCGGGGTCCTGCGGGCCGCGCGAGGAACCGAGGATGGTGCCCCCGAACTCGTGAATGCGGCTGACGTAGTCCGGGGTCAGCTCGATGACGTCGTAGCCGTACTCCGGGATGAACCCTGCCAGGCCGTACTGAATGCCGAGCACGGACGGCACGTTGTACTGGTGGTAGGCGGTCATGACCACGGCGCGGATGACGTCGTTGAGGCCCGGGCAGAGGCCGCCGCAGGTGACCACGGCGCACTTGGTCTTGCTGGTGTCGAAATAGACCTTTCCCCTCGGCCCGGCGGATTCGAAATACTGGTGTACCACCTTCTTCCGCGATTTCGCACTCTTGTCCATATACCGCTTGGAAATGTTCACAAGTACCGCGTCGTCCTCCACGACGAATCTTCCGAACTTGATGGGGTTCTTGATCTTGGCCTCACCCACCACCGGGATGGTGGTATCCTTGGGTTGGCTATTCTCATCAACACATGTTTTCATTATTTCCCTCACAAAGAGCAATATTCCGAGATTACAAAACATTGTTATCCCCATTTCAACTTTGGCGCAATGGTAAATCCATTTTTGGACCGGTTGTTTCCAGGGGGACAAATAATCATTGCGCCCGACACTCCGATGAGTAGGATGCCCGCATGAAGCTACTGCGATACTTTTTCCTGGCGGCACTCTTCGCCGTATTGCCGCTTCGAGCAGCCACGGCTGAAGACGCCACCCTGCCCATCGTGTTCGAAGATTACCCTCCCTACGAGTACGTTGAGGACGGAGAGGTCAAGGGCATCAACCTGGACCTCATCCGAGAAGCCTTCAGACGCATGGGGGTCACGCCCTATTTCGAGCCGCGCCCCTGGAAACGGGCCATCTACCAATTGCAGGCAGGCGAAATCCTGGCGCTTTCCTCCGGATTCAAAACCCCCGAACGCGAAAAATTCGCCCTTTTCCCCGCTCCCCTGGCCATGGAAACCAACGTCATAGCCTGCCGCGCCGGCCTGAACGCGAACGTGCACTCCCTAGAAGACATCCGGGACCTGCGGGTCGGGGTGGTCAGTGCCTATGTCTACGGCGACCCTTTCGACTCCATGACAGGCCTCAACAAGGTCGAGGCACAGTCAAGCGAACACCTGTTGCGCATGCTCCTGGAAAACCGCGTGGACGTGGCCGTCGGCAACAAGGCGGTTTTCCGCTACCTGGCCCTCAAGCTGAACCGGGAAAAGGATATCCGCATCGCCTACGTCCTGGGGAGCCAACCGCTATACGTCATGTTCTCCAAAATTCGAGGCCCCAAGACCGCCGAGCTGGCTAAACGGTTCGGCAACGTCATGAAGGGCATGGTCAAGGACGGCACCTTCGACAGGATTCTCAAGCGGTACTGATTCCCCTCCCAAAACAGCCTTGACGCCTCCCTCGGGAGGACGTGCATATTTCGGCGCACACTTGACCTGGCCGCTCGAATTCCTATCTTTAGCGAGCAATCAATTTTCGGAGGAATTCCCAACATGACCAGTCAGATAAAAACCGTCTTGCTGCTTTCCCTGCTCACCGGCCTGTTGATGCTTATCGGCGGGTTCATGGGCGGCAGGGCCGGACTCGTCCTGGCCTTCGGTTTCGCCATGCTCATGAACGTGGGCAGCTATTGGTATTCGGACAAGATCGTCCTCAAGATGTACAAGGCTCGCCCCCTGTCTCCGGGCGACGCGCCGCACATCCACCGCGTGGTGGAGGAGATGGCCGCCGCAGCAGGCATTCCCAAGCCGCGCATCGTGCTCATCCCCCAGGATGCTCCCAACGCCTTTGCCACGGGCCGCAACCCGCAGAACGCCGTGGTGGCCGTCACCCGAGGCATCGTCAACATCCTCAACCCCGACGAACTCAAAGGCGTCCTGGCCCACGAACTGGGTCATATCGCCAACCGCGACATCCTCATCCAGACCATTGCCGCGGTCATGGGCGGAGCCATCGTCTTCATAGCCAACATGCTCCAGTTCACGGCCATCTTCGGCCTGGGCGGAGACGACGATGACGGCAACCCCCTGGCCGCCCTGGCCATGGCCTTTCTCGCGCCCATCGCGGCCGGGCTCATCCAGATGGCCATCTCCCGCTCCCGCGAGTACCTGGCCGACGAGACCGGCGCGCGCCTCTCGCGCAACCCGCTCTTCCTGGCCAGTGCCCTGGGCAAGCTCGACTCCGCCTCCCGCCAGGTCCCCATGCAGGGCAGCCCGGCCACGGAAAACATGTTCATCGTCGCCCCGTTCAGCGGACGCGGTCCGGCCTCGCTCTTTGCCACTCATCCGCCCATCGAAGACCGCATTGCCAGGCTGCGCGCCATGGCCCAAGGAAACAACCGATGAAACGCCACACCACCTCGCTCACCCTCGTCCTCTCCCTGGCGCTCTGTCTGCTCCTGGCCGCTCCGGGCCACGCCGCCGACCGGCGGACCCCAGTGGTCCGCGCCGTAGAGTCCGTCTCGCCTTCGGTCGTCAACATCACGGTGGTCAAACAGACCCAGGCAGGCGCGGTCTCGCCCTTCGGCGACCCGTTCTTCGACCAGTTCTTCAAGCATTTCCAGGGCGGTCGTCCCCGCCAGTCCCGTTCCCTGGGCTCCGGCGTGATCATCGACGGGCACAAGGCTCTGGTCCTGACCAACGCCCACGTGGTCGCGGGCGGCGCGGCCATCACCGTCCGCCTCAAGGACAGCCGCGAGTTCCAGGCAGAGCTGGTGGGCTCGGACACCGACTTCGACCTGGCCGTGCTCAAGCTCAAGGACGCCCACGACCTGCCCCAGGTCGCCATGGGCGACTCCGACGGCATCTACATCGGGGAGACCGTCATCGCCATCGGCAACCCCTTCGGCTACTCGCATACCGTGACCACCGGCGTGGTCTCCGCCCTGAACCGGCCCATGCAGACCAGCAACGGTTCCTACGGCTCCTTCATCCAGACCGACGCGGCCATCAACCCCGGCAACTCGGGCGGCCCGCTGCTGAACATCAACGGTGAACTGATCGGCATCAACACCGCCATTCAGGCACGGGCCGAGGGCATCGGCTTCGCCATCCCGGTGAACAAGGCCAAGGTGGTGATCAGCGAGCTGCTCGACACCGGCCACGTGGCCCCCATCTGGCTCGGTCTCTTCGGACAGGACCTGAACCAGGGCACGGCGCGCTATTTCGACCTCAAGGATCTCAACGGCATGCTCGTGGCCCAGACCTATCCCGGCACACCTGCGGCGAACGAGGACATCCGGCCCGGCGACGTGATCCTCGCCTTCAATGATGCAAGAATCCATAATAAGCAGGAGTACCTTAACAAACTCTTCGGAATGACCCAGAACGAGGAAGTCCGGCTGACCGTCCTGCATGAGGGCGACAGGCGCACCGTAACCCTCGCCCCCCAGGCCCTCGACAAGGCCAAGGCTCTGGAACTGGTGCGCACCCGCTGGGGCTTCGAGCTGGCAGACCGCAGTCAGGGCCCCGGCGCCGAGGTGACCATGGTCGTGTCCGGCGGGCCAGCCGAGCGCCTCGGCCTCGAGCAGGGCGATATCATCCACCGGATCGGCAATCGCCGCCTTGGCTCAGGCATCGACCTGCTCAACGCCTTCCTGCGCAATCGCATGCAGCAGACCGTGCTCATGCAGGTCCAGCGCGGGCGCAACCTCTACAACGTTCGGCTGCAGCTGTAGGGAGGCCGGACCGGCAACAGGATTTTTCCTGCCGGTTTGGCTTGCCCCCGCCGTCAAGGTGCAGTAAATCTGTACTCGTAATCCAAACTCCAGACGTTCGGAGGTATCGTCATAGAAGGTCAACGAACTTACTGGACGGAGAAAGGCCCGGACAAAACGTTCACCACTCCGTTCAATATCGATCTTTTCTCAGCCCATGTTCCCAGGGACGCCCGGATCCTCGATTTCGGCTGCGGCTATGGCCGATCCCTGGTCCAGTTACGCGACAGCGGCTTCACCGACCTCACGGGCATCGACTTTTCCGAGCCCCTGGTCCGGCGCGGGCTTGCGGACAATCCCGACCTGAACATGACCGCCTACGAGGGGGGTCCCCTCCCCTATGAAGCCAACGCCTTTGACGCGGCCCTGATGCTCGGGGTGTTCACCTGCATAATCGAAACCCGCAAGCAGGCCCAGGCGCTCATTGAGCTCAAGCGCGTCCTGCGCCCGGGGGGCTATCTCTACGTCACCGACTTCCTGCTCAACCGCGACAAGCGCAACCTGGACCGATACAGGATCGGCCAGGAAAAGCACAGCATCTACGGCATCTTCGAGACCTCCGACGGCGGCGTCATGCGTCATCACGACCGCAACCATATGGAAGCCCTGTTCTTCGATTTCGAGACCCTCGCCTTCGAAGAGGCCGTGTTCGAAACCATGCACGGCCACCAGTCTCAGGGATTCATCGCCATGCTGAGAATGCCGGAATAGCCGCCCGAAGGAAGTCCGGCGGCAGCTGCGAAGGCTAGCCCAACTCGGCCCGAGGCCCCGGTCGCGCGCCCTTCAAGGCGTGCGCGACGATACCCAGTCCGGGCGGAATGAACAGCCAGAAACCGGAAACCGGAAGCACGAGGCCGCCCACCAGGGCAAAGGCGAGAAAGGCGATGCCGAGAAAGATCGGCAGGGCTCCGGTCTTGCGGATAACCCACAGCGAGAGGCCCGCGATGGCGAACATGAGCAACCCGCTGAACATGAACCACAATGCAGCGAGCCGGTCGAACCGGGGCGCCTCCGCAGGCCCCACGCCTCCGACTAGCAGTCCGTGGAGGGCGTCTCCATAGATCGCCAGTCCCACGGCCGTGTGCAGGACTGCGGCGAACACCAGAAACCAGATACATCCCTTAAGCAGTCTCATCACGCCCCTCCTTGAGGTAGGGTTTCAACATTTCAGTCCACAAACCGAGCAACTCGCGTATGCGGGCCTTGTCCAGCCCGGGCATGATCTGCCGCGAACCGACGAAGGCGGCGTACTCGAGCAGGGCGAAAACCGAGGCCCGCTCCGATCCCCCGAGCATCTCCGAGTAAAGCTTTTCCAGATATTCAATACGCATGCGATCGATACGTTCCTGGTACTCCCGGGCCTGCGGGTCGCGCTGCGCCCAGGTGCGTACAGCGACTTCCACGTCATCGTCGGTTTCCTGGGAAACCGCGTCCAGATTGCGATACCGTTCCTCTGCGGAGTCCTCCCGATCACAAAACTCGATGAACCGCCAGGTGTGCTCCCGGGCCCAGTAGTCGAGCAGATGCCGCCTGAAGTCGTCCTTCGAACCGAAATGGTGGTAGAACGACCCCTTGGTCACATTCAACCGCTTGCACAGCGATTCAATGGTCAGGGCTCCTTCCCCGTGGCGGGCCAGGATGTTCAGCCCTGCCTTGAGCAGGTCCTCCCGGGAACGGCGTTTGCGTTTTCCTTCGTGTTCCATTTCCACCTCCTAAACATACCATACTTTATGGTATGTTTAGGAGAAAAGGACAATCGAGTCAAGACGGCCTGGATAAAAGCATCAACTCTCAGAAAGAACAGCAATGGAATTGCGAGGCGAAGGGCCCCCTCCGGCTTCTATAGCCCGAAAAAGCGCCGGGCGTTGTCGCCGGTTATCTGCCAGAGGTCTTCCAGGGGGCGGCCCTTGATCTGGGCTATGCGTCTGGCCGTGAAGCCCACGAGGGCGGGATGGTTGCGCTTGCCGCGCCAGGGTTCGGGCGCGAGGTAGGGGCAGTCGGTCTCTATGAGCAGCCTGTCAAAGGGGATGCGGGCCACGGCGGCCTGGAGATCGTCTGTCTTGCGGAAGGATACCGGGCCGGGCACGGAAATGTGCCACCCGTTGTCAACCAGGGTCTTGGCCAGCTCAAGCCCCGCGCCGAAGCAGTGCCAGAGAACTGGATATCCCTTGAAGCCCTGCTCCTCCAGGATGGCAACGCAATCCTCGTTGGCGTCGCGTGAATGGATGATGACCGGCAGGGAGAACTCGCGTGCCAGATCGAGCTGGCGGATGAAGGCCTGTTTCTGGACGTCATGATCCACCCGCTCCCAGTAGTAGTCCAGGCCGATCTCGCCCACGCCCTTGATGCGGGGGTAGAGTTTCAGGTGCTCCCGCATGCGGCCGAGCGCCTCTTCGGTGAGCTTGTCCGCGTCGTTGGGGTGGACGCCGAGCAGGAAGGAGACCTGCGGGTGGTTGTCGAAGAGTCCCTTGTTCCGCTCAAAGGCGTCGGGCCCGAGAAAGACGTTGATGATATGACTGACGCCGCAGGCCATGGCGCGGGCAAGGATGGACTCGCGGTCCTCGTCAAAGTCCTCGAGGTCTAGGTGGGCATGGGAATCCACCCCGCACAGGGGCAGTTCCAGGGATTCGGGTTCCTGGCGGGCTTTCTTTCGTGACATGTCGGATGGCGTGAAAAGGTTATCGGCTCACAGGGCGTCCCACAATCGGAGGACAGCCCGGCGCTGCTCTTCGGTGGAGTATGCGGCGGCGGTATCCTGTCCGGCCAGGAGCGCGGCGTCAAGGTAAAGGCCGCCCTCGCGGATCATCGCCACGGCGTCCTTGAGGCACAGGGCCGCATCGAGCACGTCGCCGTCGGCGCACCAGAAGCCGTTGCCCGGCCAGTCCACCTCACGCAGGGGCCACCACGGGGTGAACCGAGGGGCTTCCTGAACCTGCCTCATGTAATCCCAGCCGCCGAAGCCGGTGAATCCCACGGGCAGGCAGCCACAGGCCATGGCCTCCAGGGGGGGCAGCGGGCACCCTTCGGGGTAGCCTGTTGCCAGGAAGATGTGGGCGCTGCGCAGAGCATCGGCCACGCCATGGGCATCCATGCCGTCGATTTCCAGCCAACGGATGTCATCCATGCCCGTCCCGCCGCACATGTGGTCGAAGATGGCCTTCACCTGAACAGAGGCGGCCTTGTTCTTGCGCGGCATGTAGGCAACGGTGACCCTGCCGGACGGCTTGGACTCGGGAGGATAGAAGATGGCCGGGTCTATGCCGGGCCGCAGCACCGGAGCGTCCTTGCAGGTGGTGTTCTTGATGAAATAGGAGACCGGGTCGGACACGGCCAGGAACTCCACGGGCAGGTTGTGCCAGTCCACCCCCGAAGGCAGGGAGGAAAAGAGGTAGGCCCAGTTCTGGACATAGCTGATGCAGGTGGCGCGCGCCTCCAGCCCCGGAGTCAGGGCGTTGACCCATCCCTCCGGCACGAGCCAGAGGTCCTCTCTGGAGAGCTTCAGGTCTCCCCAGGGGATAACCGGAGCGGCATCGACCAGACCTTCGGGCGTCCAGCCTGTGGCATCGCGGACCACCAGACAGGCATCGCGCCCGTCCTGATACAGGATGTCGGCCATCTGACGAAGGACCGTGACACCGCCGGTAGGCCTCTTCACAGGGGGCAGGAATATACATGTTTTCATAGCATCTCCAGTGAAACCACACTCAACCGGCTTTGGCAAGGGCGTTAGTCCGGGGAGGGGCTCCGGCCGTAGCCTGGTTTCGGGCCGGGAAGTGAAGATCCGGCAACAATGCGGCTGCCCAAAAAAAGCAGCCCGGAACCGCAAGGGTGTCCGGGCCGCTGTTTTGCTTGTTGCCGAAGGGCTATGCGCCCACGTGGAGCTTGAAGGCCTCCAGGGTGTTGACCATGAGCTGCGCTATTGTCATGGGGCCGACGCCGCCGGGCACCGGGGTGATGGCGTGGACCTTGTCCTTGAGCCCCTCGAAGTCGCAATCGCCGGCCAGACCTTCGTCGGTCCGGTTGATGCCGACGTCCACGACCACCGCGCCTTCCTTGACCATGTCGGCGGTGACGAAGTTGGGCACGCCCACGGCGGCGAAGACGAAATCCGCCTCCAGGCACTCGGCCTTGAGGTCCTGGGTGCGGGAGTGGCACAGGGTGACCGTGGCGTTGGCGCACGGGCCGGACTGGGAGAGCATCATTGCCAGGGGCTTGCCCACGATATTGGAGCGCCCGATGACCACGGCCTTCTTGCAGGCGGGGTCGAGGTCGTACCGCTTGAGCAGGTTGATGACGCCCGCCGGGGTGCACGGCTTGAAGCCGGGCAGGCCGAGGCTCATCTTGCCCACGTTGACCGGGTGGAATCCGTCCACGTCCTTGTCAGGATCGATCAGGTCCAAAATTTTCTGTGAGTCCAACCCCTTGGGCAGGGGCAGCTGGACCAGGATACCGTCCACGCTCACGTCGCGGTTCAGCTCCTGAATCAACCCCTCCAGCTCGTGCTGGGTGGCGGAGGCCAGACGGTGCGGGACGGACCGGATGCCGCAGTCCTCGCAGGCGCGCTCCTTGTTTCGCACGTAGACCTGGCTGGCCGGGTCCTCGCCCACCAGCACAACGGCCAGACCGGGCGCGCGCCCGTACTTGGCCTCCAGTTCATCCACCTCTTCCCGGATCTCGGCCCGTATGGTCTTGGCCGTTTCCTTGCCGTCCAGTAAAATCATGTCTCTCTCCACGCTGAAATATACCGATTTCGCCCTCAACCGCTGGCCGCCAACTAGACTAAAAGGAAACGGATTGCAACTCCGCCCATACCGTCCTTCGGGGAAAATCAGAGAAACCAGGTGCCCCGACGGAATCGTCGCATTGTCCCTCCCATACCATTCACCGCCCCGCCGAAGGCGCGACAAAAAGTTTGGGGGGTGAAAGGGGATGGGGGTCCGGGGGAAGGGGAGAGAGGCGACCCTTTACAAAGGGTCCCTCTCTCCCCTTCCCCCGGCCGTCGGAGACAATCTTATTCTTCGAAGAAGCTGCCGCCGAGGATGGGACCGTAGTAGACGCCATCGTCGCCCAGGTCTTCCTCGATGCGCAGGAGCTGGTTGTATTTCTCCAGCCGGTCGGAGCGGCACAGGGAGCCGGTCTTGATCTGGCCGGCGTTCACGGCCACGGCCAGGTCGGCGATGAAGTGATCGCCTGTCTCGCCGGAGCGGTGGGAGACCACGTTGGTGTACCCTGCGGTCTTGGCCAGCTCGATGGTGTCCAGGGTCTCGGACACGGTGCCGATCTGGTTGAGCTTGATCAGGATGGAGTTGCAGACGCCCCGGTCGATACCCTCGGCCAGGATGTCCGGGTTGGTGACGAACAGGTCGTCGCCCACAAGCTGGACGGTGTCGCCCATCTTCTCGGTCATGGCGGCGAATCCGTCCCAGTCGCCTTCGGCCAGACCGTCCTCGATGGAGACCAGGGGGAACCGGTCGGCCAGGTCGGCGTAGAAGTCGATGAGCTCGTCGGAGTCAAAGGTCTTGTTCTCACCGGCCAGGACGTACTTGCCGTCCTTGTAGAACTCGCTGGCCGCAGCGTCGATGGCGAAGCAGATTTCGGCACCGGGCTCGTATCCGGCTTCTTCCACGGCGCGGGTGATGTACTGGAAAGCCTCGGCATGGGACTGGAGGTTGGGAGCAAAGCCGCCCTCGTCGCCCACGCTGGTGACGTGGCCGTCCTTGTGCAGGATGGCCTTGAGCTTGTGGAAGGTCTCGGCGCCCATGCGCAGGGCCTCGGCAAAGGTCTCGGCGCCCACGGGCATAATCATGAACTCCTGGATATCCAGGTTGTTGGGGGCGTGTTCGCCACCATTGATGATGTTCATGAGCGGCACGGGCAGCAGCTTGGCGTTCACGCCGCCGAGGTACTGGTAGAGGGGCAGGCCCAGGACGCGGGCACCGGCGCGGGCGGCGGCCATGGACACGCCGAGCATGGCGTTGGCGCCCAGGCGCTCCTTGTTCTCGGTACCGTCCAGGTCGATGAGGGTATTGTCCAGGGTCACCTGGCGCAGGACGTCCATACCGATGACGGCTCCGGCGATCTCGCCGCGCACGTTCTCCACGGCGGTGAGGACGCCCTTGCCGCCGTAACGCTCTTCCTTGTCACGCAGCTCCAGGGCCTCGCGGGAACCGGTGGACGCGCCCGAGGGCACGGCAGCCCGCCCGATGATGCCGGACTCAAGAATGACCTCGACCTCAACCGTGGGGTTGCCACGAGAATCCAGGATCTCGCGCGCCCATACACCGGAAATAATACTCATGATCGACTCCTTGGGGATGTATTGAAAAAAGTGATTACCGCATTGAACGCGCGGATTCTATACGAAATCCTCACGATGCTCAATTCTATACGCGCCCTGTCCCGTCATGGCAGTTATAATCTGAAATAGAGCCTCCCTCTCAGAACTCGGCGAGACATTTCATACCGCCAAAGACCAAAATACAGCTTGCTTCGCAGGACTCGCAGAATGGAAAACATAGTAATAATTCTTATTAATTAAAATAAAGACGTTATAAATTGTATTCTTTTCTTGCGAAACACCAAAGAACTGCCACAGGATGACAATCGGAAAACCTTAGCTCTCAGGGAGGAACCATGAAACTGTCCACCAAGTTGTACCTGGGGTTCGGCACAACTCTGGTCCTGCTGCTGCTTGTGGCGGGCATTTCGCTTTGGGCCATCGACAACTCGACGCAAGGCTTCACCCAGTATCGGGGCCTTGCCCGGGACACCAATCTGAGCGGGCGCCTGCAGGCCAACATGCTCATGGTGCGGATGAACGTGAAGGACTTCGTCATCACCGGCTCGGACAAGGACCTGGAACAATACTCAAACTACTTCGCCAAGATGCAGTCATTCCTCAAGACCGCAGAGGAGGAGATCGTCCAGCCGGAGCGGGTGCGGCTAGTGAATCTCGTGCGCGACCACACGGCGGAGTACGGAGCGGAATTCGAAAAGGTCAAGCAGTTCCGCGATCAGCGCAACCACCTGGTCAACGACATCCTGAACAAGGTCGGGCCGAAAATGGAAAAGGACCTGACCGCGCTGCTCCTCTCTTCGGCGAGCGCCCAGAACCAGGAAGCGGCTTACCGCAGCAGCCTGGCCCTGCGCCGCCTGCTCCTCGGACGGCTCTATGTGGTCAAGTTCCTGGACGACAATTCCCAGGCTTCAGTGGACCGCGTCAACAAGGAGATGGGAGAGTTGCGGGATGAACTGGGCCGCCTGGACTCGGCGCTGGTCTCCCAGGCTCAGCGGACGCAACTGGAGCAGACGGTTGCCCTGGAAAAGGAATACAGCGCCGCCTTCAGTGAGTTGAGCAAGGTCATTTTCGACCGCAACGAGGTGATAACCGGCAAGCTCGACGTACTTGGCCCGCAGATCGCCAAGGAGGTGGAGGACGTCAAGCTGTCGATCATGGAGGAGCAGGACAGGCTCGGCCCCGAACTGCAAGCCGCCAACGACCGTTCCACCATGCTGCTGATCATCCTGGGCGCCATCGCCCTGGCTGTGGGCTCGCTCACCGCCCTGTTCATCACCCGGACCACCAACAGGCAGTTGGGCCAGGACCCGGCGGTCATCGCGGACATCGCCGAGACCATTTCCAAGGGAGACCTCAAGCTCTCCTTTGAGGACAGGGCCAACGGCGTCTACGCGCACATGAAGGAGATGGCCACGCAACTGGCCGGCGTGGTCGCCGAGGTCAGGGAGAGTTCCTCCAACGTGGCCTCGGGCAGCCAGGAGATGTCCGCCTCTGCCCAGTCCCTGTCCCAGGGAGCCACCGAGCAGGCCGCGTCCATCGAGGAGATATCCTCGTCCATGGAACAGATGGGCAGCAACATCCAGCAGACCTCGGAAAACGCCAGGGCCACGGAAGAGATAGCAACCCTGGCGGCCACGGAGGCGGCAACCAGCGGCTCGGCGGTCAACGAGGCGGTTACGGCCATGAAGGACATCGCGGAAAAGATCTCCATCATCGAGGAGATCGCCCGCCAGACCAACCTGCTCGCCCTGAACGCGGCCATCGAGGCCGCCCGCGCGGGCGAACACGGCAAGGGGTTTGCCGTGGTGGCCGCAGAGGTGCGCAAACTGGCCGAACGGAGCGGCGTGGCTGCAGGGGAGATCGGAGAACTCTCCGTAACCACCATGGACGTGGCCGAAAAGGCCGGGAAAATGCTCGAGACCATGGTCCCGAACATCCAGAAGACGGCGGAACTGATCCGGGAGATCACCGTGGCCAGCAACGAGCAGAACGCCGGGGCCGAGCAGATAGGCCAGGCCATTTCCCAACTGGACGAGGTCATCCAGCAGAACGCTTCTGCTGCAGAGCAGATGGCCTCCACCTCCGAGGAACTCTCGGGGCAGTCGGCGCAGTTGGAACGAGCCATGGCCTTCTTCAAGGTCAACGGAAACTCGGCGGCGGCAGCCAGGCCGCGTCTCGCGTCATTGCCCGCTCCGGAGGCTCCTCCGCCACCCCGGGGCGTCGAGCTTGCGCTGGAGGGAGGCGACGAGGACTTCCAGCGGTTTTAATAACGCAACACGCCCCGTCCGGCACAGCCGGGCGGGGCGCTCTTCTTTCGGCAAAAGTAATACGGGATACCGTTTATTGATTGTAGTAGGCCATCCACAATCCTTCCATGACAAGCTCGGGACGGAGCTCGTCGATGCGCTCGCTGACCTGGGCGATGGTCCGGGCCAGCCCCCCGGTGGCGACCACAAAGGGGTCCCGCATACGCAGGGAGAGCTTGTCCACCAGGCCGTCGATCATGGACGCGAAGCCGAACACGAGCCCCTGGTTGAGGCACTCCTCCGTTGTCGTGCCCCAGCTCAGGCTGTCGCCGTCGATGGTCAGGTCCACGTTGGGAAGCTTGGCCGTGCCGCTGGCCAGGGCGGTCCGGGAGGACAGCACGCCCGGGCAGATAAGCCCGCCCTTGAAGGCGTTGCCCTTGACGCAGGCCAGGGTGGTGGCCGTGCCGAAGTCTATGACGATCAGGTTGTCGTGGTCATAGGTCAGCCGGGCGGACAGGCAGCCCACCAGGATGTCCGCGCCCACCTTTTCGGGCCGGGCGTATTCGTTGTCCAGATCCAGAAGAAGGTCGCGGCCCACGAACACGGCCTCGCACTCGAGAAAGCGGCGGGCCATGCGGCTGATGAGCGGATCGAGCGGCGGAACCACGCTGGAGATGACGCACGCCTCCACGCTGCGAGGCTCAACGCCCTCGCGCTGCAGGATCGCCTCGATCTTGAGGCCCCAGTCGTCAGCGGTGTTGGCCGGTCGGGTCGGCAGGGAATAGCTCTCGCCCAGCCCGTTCTCGTCGGCCAGACATATCTTGGTATTGGTGTTTCCGGCATCTAAAAGCAGTACGTTGCCCATGGCGTTCTCCTTTCCCGGAGGTTCTACCCTTTTCGGAACAAAAGACAAGGCCCGCGCCCAGGGGCGCAGGCCTTGCCGGGATAGCTGCCTGGTCAGAACCTTTCGAAGTCCCCGTCGTCATCGTCCATGTCAAGTGTCAGGCCCTTGCCCGTCCCCTTTGCCGGAGCCGCGTCCAGGGCCCGAGGCTCGGACCGGACCACCCGCTGCGAGGGGATGTTCCCGGCACCTGCCGACGCCTCCAGGCGGAAGTAGCCGATGATTTCCTGAAGCTGTGCGGCATGTCCGGCCAGGGTCTCGGACGAAGCGGCCACGTGCTCGGCCTCCGCCGAGTTCTGCTGCACCACACGGTCAAGCTCGAGAATGGCGTCCTTGATCTGGGTGGAGCCGGTGTGCTGCTCGGTGCTGCCCGCAGTGATCTCCTGAACCAGTTCCGCAGTGCGGGTGATATCCGGAACCATCTTTTCCAACACCTTTCCCGCCTCTTCGGCGATATCCACGCTGCTGGCGGAAAGCTGGCTGATCTCACCGGCCGCCACACCGCTCCGCTCGGCCAGCTTGCGCACCTCTGCGGCCACCACGGCAAACCCCTTGCCGTGCTCGCCCGCGCGGGCGGCCTCGATGGCTGCGTTCAGGGCGAGCAGGTTGGTCTGGCGGGCGATCTCCTCGATGATGGAGATCTTGTCCGCGATCTCGCGCATGGCCTCGATGGTCTGCGAAAAGGACTTGCCGCCGCGCTTGGCGTCTTCAGCCGCCTGGCGGGCGATCTTTTCCGTCTCCTGCGCGTTGTCGGTGTTCTGCTCGATGTTCGAGGTCATCTCCTCCATGGACGAGGAGACCTCCTCCACTGACGCGGCCTGGTTGGTGGCGCCGTCCGACAGCGCCTGCGAGGTGCCTGCCAGCTCCAGGCTTCCTGCGGTCACGCTCTCGGCCGAGAGCTGAACGTTATGGACCACTTCCCGCAACTGGTCGGACATGGAATTGAGCGCAACGGCCAGTTGCTCGAGCTCGTCCCTGGGCCTGCCTTCCCGTTCAGGCAACCGCTCCACGAACAAATCGCCCCGATTGATCTGAGTCATGGCCGAAGCCACCCTGCCGATGGAGGCGCTCATGGCGCGAGCAAAGTAGAGGATGACAAGAATAGCCACCACGACCATGACCAGGCTGATGCCGCCGGACCACAGGGCCGCGTTGGCAAGGGCGTCGTCCGCGGCCCGCTTTCCGGCCATGAACTCGTCCTCGTAGCCGGTGCCGAGAACAACCCAGCCCCAGGGACTGAACTCCTCGGCGGTCAGCAGGACCCGCTTGCCATGCAACGAGGTGCGGATGGTGACCGGCTTGCCACCGGCCTCCCGCGCCTTTTCCACGGCGGTTCGGTAGACGGTGTCCCCGCCATCGTCACGCACATCGGCCCAACTTCTCCCTTCCTGCCCGGAATCCTTGTGCATACGGACCACGCCCAGTGACTTTTCCATGCCGCTCAGGACGGTCAACGCGCCGGACTCGCCGAGCACGACGGACATGAGCCCCTCGCGCAACTGCTTGACGCCCTCCTGCAGGATGCCCACATACAGGCAGCCGATGACCTTGCCGTTCGCATCCTTGATGGGCCGGTACTGGGTCAGGTACCAGGCGTTCACCACGTAGGCGGTCCCCCGGTAGGTCTCGCCCGACCGGATGCTCCTGGCCACCGCCGAGGAACTGGGGATGTACGTGCCCACGGCCCGCTTGCCGTCGGTCTTCAATATGTTGGTGGCCACTCGCAACAGGTCGCCCTGTTCATTCATGGTCTGGAAGACCGTGCAGGTGGTCCCGGTCAGCTTCATGATCCGATCCACCAGCGGCGTACGCACGCCAGGGTCGGCATTGTTGCCCAGCCACTGCCCGCCCATCATCATCCTGGGCAAAGCGACGGTCGATTGGGCCTTGGTAATCTGATTCACCGCGTTCCACTTCGCCCGCTCTGCGGACAATCGCAGCCCGCCGCCCTGCTCCACCATGTCGAGCAGGACGCGCATGTCGTTTTCCAGTTCCTTGGTAAGGGTGGCGTGCTGCGTCGCCAGCAGGCTGGTTGCGTCGCCCACGGCCAATTCCATTTCGTGCTTGGCCTGCTTGTCAAAGAAACCCGCCAGGGTATCGCCGACAATCGCATTCCGCCACAGGAACATGGCCAGAATACAAGCGGCAGTTGCGCCGAGCAGCACCACGCCAAGCAATGTCATCTTGGGTCCTATCTTCACCTCAATATCCCCTTGAAATAGATTCCTTCCCTTCGGCTCGAACTCATACCCGAAGGTTTGATGCCATTGTACGACACGAGAAGAATTTTCCCATTATAATCCGGCATGATCCGCATTAAGTGCCCAATGGTGGTAATGAAGGACGGGTTGTATTCGCAGGGTAAATCACCTATACGGTTAAAGGAAAATCCAAGGAGGCGCCCATGAATCCGGCCACGCTCATACCGGTTCCAGACCCGCTGCCCATCCCCTACGGGTGGTTCGACGTGCTGCTCATCGTCACGTTTACGGTTCACATCATCCTGATGAACGCCCTGGTGGGGTCCGCTGCCATCGGCCTGGTCAGGTCGTTCAAAGGCAAGAGCCAGCTGGCAAAGGACATCGGGCAAAAGCTGCCGCCACTGCTCGCCCTGACCATCAACCTGGGCGTCGCCCCCCTGCTCTTTCTCCAGGTCAACTACGGCCACTTCGACTACGTCAGCTCAGTGCTCATGGGTGGCTGGTGGCTGGCCATCATCGGCGCGCTGCTCTTCTCCTACTACGGATTCTACTTCTACAAGTTCCGTTTCGAGTCCCTGTCCCTGAGCTGGCGCAGACTGATCTTCGGCTCGTCCCTGGCGGGGCTGCTCTTCACCGGGTTCATGCTCACCAACAACATCTCGCTGATGCTCGTCCCCAATAACTGGCTGCAATATTTCTCCGGCCAGGGCGGATTTCTCAACCTGGCCGACCCGACCCTCATCCCCCGCTACCTGCACTTCATGGTCGGGGCCGTAGCCGTCGGCGGCCTGTGGGTGGCCCTGCTCGGCCAGATGCGCAAAGAGGACGAATACGTGGAGTCGGGCATGAAGTGGCTGACCCACGCCACCATCGCCAACCTGGCCGTGGGCCTCTGGTTCCTCATGGCCCAGCCCCGGGAAATCCTGCTCGCCTTCATGGGCGGCAATGTCCCGGCCACCGCCACCCTGGCGGCGTCCCTGGGCGCGGCGGGCATGCTGCTCTTTTCGGGCTTCCGCAAGAACCCCAGAAGCGCGGCAGTGTGGGCGGTCATCACGGTCTTCCTCATGGCCTGCGCGCGCCATTGGCAGCGCGTACTCATGGTCTCCCCCTGGAAGGAAATGGACGCCATCCCGGTCACCCACCAGTACGGCTCCTTCTACCTCTTCCTCGGCTTCCTCGTGGGCGGCCTCGCCCTGATCGCCTACATGGTCAAACTCTACTTCAAAGCGCGCACGGGGAGGGCATAACCCATGGAATATCCCATCTGGCAACTGACCACCCTGGGCGGCGGCTTCTGGATCGCCCTGATCGCGACCCTGCATGTCTACGTGGCCCACTTCGCCGTGGGCGGCGGCCTGCTGCTGGTGCTTGTCGAGCAGGCGGCCTACCGCAACAACAACGTCCACCTGCTGGACTACGTCAAGAAGCACTCCCGCTTCTTCCTGCTCCTGACCATGGCCTTCGGCGCGGTCTCGGGCGTGGCAATCTGGATCACCATCGCGCTCCTTGCACCACAGGCAACCATCACGCTCATCCACCAGTTCGTGTTCGGCTGGGCGGCTGAGTGGGTCTGCTTCCTGGGCGAGATCGTGGCCCTGATCGTCTACTATTACACCTGGGAAAGCATGGACCGGCGCGACCACCTGACGGTGGGCTGGCTCTACTTCCTCTTCGGCTGGCTCTCTCTCTTCCTGATCAACGGCATTATCGGGTTCATGCTCACTCCCGGCGACTGGATCACCACCAAGTCCTTCTGGGACGGCTTCTTCAACCCGACCTTCTGGCCCCAGCTCGTGTTCCGCAGCTTCTTCTCGGCGGCCTGCGCGGGGTTGTTCGGCTTCGTTACCGCCACCCGCATCCAGGACGAGGACACGCGCCACGCCATGGTCAGGACCTGTTCGGTCTGGACCACCCTCGGCATCGTGGCCACCATCCTCTCCGGCCTGCTCTACATGGCCGCCCTGCCGCCCGCGCAGATGGAACTGATCACCCTCAAGTCCCACCGCGTGCTCGGCTTCATGACATGGTTCTGGATCTTTGCCGGGGTGACTCTGGTGGGCGGGCTGATCCTGGCCTTCAGGATGCCCCGGACCATGTCCTTTTCCCTGGCCATGCTGGTCATGCTCTCCGGCCTCGGCCTGTTCGGCTCCTTCGAGTTCATCCGCGAGGCGGGCCGCAAGCCCTATCTCATCTGGGATTACACCTATTCCAACTCCATTCAGAAGGCGATGGTCCCGGTCATCAACCAGGAAGGGGCCATCAAACACGCCAAGTGGGCACCGCCGGAACTCAAGGCGGGCATCACCGAGGCCAACGTCCTCAAGGCGGGGGAATTCCTCTACCAGCTCGAGTGCGCCTCCTGCCACGCCATCGGCGGCCCCATGAATGAAATCCGCAAGCGGACCAGCATGTACGACGAGAACGGCATGGACGCCTTCCTGACCGGCATGGGCAAACTGAACAAGTACATGCCGCCCTTTGCCGGGACCACACAGGAACGCAAGGCCCTGGCCGCATACATCGCCGTGACTTTGAACGGCAACAAGGCAACGACAGCGGCGACAATCCCCGACCCCGAGGCCGTGGAGCCCTCGCCCTTTGATCCGGACAGCGCGGAATACGCTCTGCTGGCCTGGGCCGACCAGGGCATGCGCTTCTTCGCGCAAAACGACAAATGGACCCTGCTGCCGCCCCGTAGCGTGGTCCGCGCACAGCTGGTCCTGCGGGACGGGCTGCCCGAGTTCGTCACCGACGGCGTGACCATCGAATACGCCGTGGAAGACGGCATCGAGGCGGCGGCCCCGACCGGCACCATGCAGCTTCTGGGCAGCCAGAACCGCTTCGAGGCGGATCTCGCCCTCAAGCCCTACCGCTCCGGCCAATTCGAGCCCCTGCCGGTGGTCACCCTGACCGCCAAAGTGGACGGCGAGACCGTTGCCACCGCCAAGGTGGCCGTACCCGTCAGCGACCAGATGGGTTGCCGCAACTGCCACGGCGGCGACTGGGCCGAGGACGGCTCCGGCGTCTCCCAGGGCACCGTGGAAAACATCCTGGCCGCCCACGACCGCATGAACAAAACCGACCACGTGGCCGCATCGGCCAAGGGCCCGATAACCTGCGCCAACTGCCACGCCGATCCGTCCCAGGACAGCGAAGGCCGCGACAACCTGCCCAGCCTGGCCGCCGCCATCCACGGCGTGCACGCGGTCTACATGGCCGGGCGCGACTCCGCACAGTCCTGCATGCTCTGCCACCCGCAGAACACCCTGCGCGACAACCACGGTGAGGCCGGTTTCGAGTGCGCCAACTGCCACGGCCCCCTCGAGGACCACGCCATCAGCCTGCTCAAGGGCGACCAGGAAGCGGGCCGCAAGGGCGCGAACAAGCTGCTGCCCCTGATCACGCCGCGCAACGTCGGCAACGCGGACGCGGTCAACCCGCGCACCCCGTGGGTCAACGAGCCCGACTGCCTCAACTGCCACGTGGACTTCGCCGCTCCGGACAGCGACTCCACCTTCAACGAGTGGACCGACGACGAGACCGAACTCTTCGCGGCCCGGCGCGACGAGATGGACGCCGTGAACTGCGCGGCCTGCCACGGCTCGCCCCACGCCCTCTATCCGGCCACGGACCGAGACAACGTCATGCCCGGCCAGTATATGGACCAGGCCCGGATATTCGGCGCCGCAGGATCCTGTACCGTCTGCCACGTGGATGAGATGGAAGACCCGGCCCACCACGCCGGCATGGGCCTGAACTAACCGCCCATACGACAACATCACAAAGGGCCGCCCGAAATCGGGCGGCCCTTTTGCTTTGGGTTGCGCTCCTGGGCGGGTTCGCCCATACTCCGGCTCATCATCAACAACCCCGGAGCGACCATGCTGGAAGGACTGTGGACACTGGAAAATCTCATCGCCCTGATCACTCTGGCCGGGCTGGAGATCGTGCTCGGCATCGACAACATCGTCTTCGTGGTCGTGGTCACCAACAAGCTGCCCGAGGCATCGCGCGCAACGGCCCGGCGGCTGGGCATCGGGCTGGCCATGTTCTCGCGCATCGCCCTGCTGCTCGCCATCTCCGCCATCATGGGACTGACCGCGCCGCTCTTCACCCTCTTCGACCACGTCGTGTCCGGCCGCGACATCGTCCTGCTCACCGGCGGCCTCTTCCTGCTGGCCAAGGCCACCCACGAAATCCACGACAAGCTGGAGGAGCCGGGGCTCGCCGAGACGCATGTACGCAAGCAATACTCCTATTTCTCCGCCATCATGCAGATCATGATTCTGGACCTCGTCTTTTCACTGGACTCGGTCATCACCGCCGTAGGCATGGCCCAGCACCTGACGGTCATGATCGCTGCCATCGTCGTGGCCGTAGGCGTGATGCTGTTGTTCGCCGGGCCGGTCAGCGACTTCGTGTCACGGCACCCCACGGTGCAGATGCTCGCCTTCTCCTTCCTCCTTTTGGTCGGAATATTTCTCATGGCCGAGGGCATGCACAGGCACATTGATCGCGGGTATATTTATTTCGCCATGGCGTTTTCGTTGTTTGTGGAGTTTTTGAATTTGCGATTGCGGAAGAAGAGGAAGGCCGCTCTTTAAGGAGCGGCCATTGATGATGGGATGCGCGCCTGCGGCGCGAGAGCCAGCGTTGGGGCCTGCGGCCCCTCGCTTCCGGGAATCGCGCTTGCAGCGCGTGGAGAGCCGGGTTCGGGGCTGCGCTCCCAAAAGCCCTCCATGCCCTCCCGGCGGGGTCCATTTCTTTTGCTGCGCCAAAAGAAATAGACGAAAGAAAAGGCGCTTGGAGGGGCATCCCCGCCCCGGTGCTCTCGGACGAGAATCTCAGCCAACCCGGTCGGCTTCGGACTTCGTTGAGTGAAACGCTCTGCCAACTTTATCGAACGGAGGCCGTCCCACTCCGTGCGGGTCCCGAAACAAGAGCCGCCGACCGGCTTGGTGAGCTTCTAGGCCCGTGAGCAAGGGGCTCAGGGCGGACCTCCGAAGGGGCAGTCGAAGCGCCGAATTTTTTCTTTCTTATTTGTACAGAGATGTTAGCTCGGCTTGATGGGAAAAGTTGTCCTTATTCCATAGCTGAATGCTAGCTCGATTAGTTGGGCAAAGGCCGGTTGCACCATCCGGCAAGCTACCGATCACCCCGGCAACGACCAGTAATCGAGCTCGGGGCTTAGAGCCGCTTGCACACGGTGAAGCCTAGCCCGAAGCGCGCCTACCCGTAGGCTTTCGCTTTTCGGGCAGCGGAACCGTGTTAGCGGCTCTTGGGCCCGAGAGCGCGCTGCAGCACAAAAAAGCGCGTCTTTTGCCTTCTTTTGGACGCGCTAGCCCAAAAGAAGGTCGGCCCGGAAGGGCCGAAACCCTTGCTCCGTCAATCGCCGCCGACAGGCGGCTTCCTTATCTCTTAAGGCCGCGCCGCCAGGCGCACCTTTTCATTCCCCCCGTTTTGCATTACACCATGGGCAAATCAATCAGGAGTAGTTCGATGCTTGATCTCAAGTTGATGCAGAAAAACCCGGATGTGGTCCGGGAGAGCCTGGAAAAACGCGGCTCGAAAATAGACGTACAGGAATTTACCGACCTCGACGCGCGGCGCAAGGCGCTCATCGGCGAAGTGGAAGCCCTCAAGGCCGAAAAGAACGCCGTGGGCCCGGAGATCGCCAAGCGCAAGAAGGCAGGCGAGGACGCCTCCGACCTGCTGGCCAAGATGGGCGAGGTTGCGGCCCGCACCAAGGAGCTCGACGCCGAGCTGGCCGAGGTGGAGGCCGCCCAGAAGGACTGGATGATGTCCGTGCCCAACATCCCGCACGACTCCGTGCCGCTGGGCCAGTCCGAAGACGACAACCCGGTACTGCGCTACTGGGGCGACAAGCCCGAGTTCGACTTCGCGCCCAAGGAACACTGGGAGCTGGGTACCGCCCTTGGCGGCCTGGACTTCGAGTGCGCGGCCAAGCTGTCCGGCTCCCGCTTCTCGATCAGCTTCGGCGCCATCGCCCGGCTGGAACGCGCCGTTGCCCAGTTCATGCTGAACACCCAGACCGAACTGCACGGCTACACCGAAGTCCTGCCCCCGGTCATCGTCAACAAGGCGACCATGACCGGAACGGGCCAGTTGCCCAAGTTCGAGGAAGACCTCTTCAAGCTCACCGACGACCGCGAGCTGTACCTCATCCCCACCGCAGAGGTCCCGCTGACCAACGTTTACGCAGGCGAGGTCATCGAGGAAGACGTCCTGCCGATCAAATTCTGCGCCCTGACCCCCTGCTTCCGCTCCGAGGCCGGGTCCTACGGCAAGGACACCAAGGGGCTCATCCGCCAGCACCAGTTCTACAAGGTGGAGATGGTCAACTTCGCCCACCCGGAGCACTCCTACGAGGCCCTGGAGGACATGACCCGCTCGGCCGAGCGTATCCTGGAGCTGCTGGAGCTCCCCTACCGGACCATCACCCTGTGCACCGGCGACATGGGCTTCGGCGCTGCCAAGACCTATGACATCGAGGTCTGGCTGCCCGGCCAGGACAAGTACCGGGAAATCTCCTCCTGCTCCAACTGCGAGGACTTCCAGGCCCGCCGCGCCAACATCCGGTTCCAGCCCAAGGACTCCAAGAAGAAGCAGTACCCGCACACCCTCAACGGCTCCGGCCTGGCCGTGGGCCGCTGCCTGGTGGCGGTCATGGAAAATTACCAGCAGGCCGACGGCACTATCAGGGTGCCCGAGGCGCTCAAGCCCTACATGGGCGGCATCGACGTCATCGGCCCCAGATAACGAGCGGCGAAAAAAACAACAAAAGGCCGGAGCGTTCACGCTCCGGCCTTTTCTTATTGTTCCTGTCGGTTGAAAATCGCTACTCCGCGCAATGCACGCAGAGTACGGTCTCGGGCATGGCCTTGAGCCGGGCCATGGGGATGGGGTCGCCGCAATCCTCGCACAGGCCGAAGTCCTCGTCCTCGTCCACCCGCTTGAGGGCCTCGGTCAGGCGGACGAGCCGGACCCTGGCCTTGGAGAGCTGCGCCTCGGCCACGGACTGGTTCACGATGTTATCCATGCGCGAGATGCGCCCGATGGCGTTGTCCGGGGCCACGGGCTTGACCAATTCCTCCAGCCGGGGAATTTCGGCCTTCAACTCCTCTATCTCATCCTGGGCGAAGCGTTTGAAAGCCGCCTTGTCCCGATCGTTCATTCGCCCAGCCTCCTCAGCCGGGCCATGGCATCCTCCAGCACCGGCATCTCCTTGGCGAAGCAGAACCGAACCAGCCCCTCGCCGACCTCGCCCTCGTAGAAGGCCGAACCGGGAACACAGGCCACGCCGGTCCGCTCCAGCAGGAACAGGGCGCGCGCCTTGGCGTTGCCGCCCGGCAGCGAGGTGACGTCGGCCAGGGTGTAGTAGGCTCCCTCGGGCACATGGGGCGTGAGCCCGATGTCCTTCAGGGTGGAGCAGAAGAGGTCGCGCTTGAGCTGGTGATCGTCCGACACGGATTGATAATAGTCCGGTCCAAGCTCCCTGAGTCCGCAGGCCGCGCCGAGCTGGAGCGGCGCCGGAGCGCAGACGTATACCAGGTCGTTGAAATGGCCGATGGCCAGCGCCCATTCCGGGTCGCAGATGGCGTAGCCCAGCCGCCAGCCCGTGACGGCGAAGACCTTGGAAAAGCCGGAGATGGTGATGGTCCGCCGGGCCATGCCGGGCAGGGTGGCCGGGGAAATGTGCTCACGCCCGTCAAAGACGAAGTGCTCGTAGATCTCGTCTGTGAAGACGAAAAGGTCGTGGGCTTCGGCAAAGTCTGCGATGCATTGCAGCTCGCTTCGGGTGAAGACCTTGCCCGCCGGGTTGGAGGGCGTGTTCAGAATGATGGCCCGGGTCCGGGCCGTGACCTTGGACTCCAGGTCTTCAGCGGTGAAATTCCAGTGGGGCGGAGCCAGGGTGACGTAAACCGGCTTGATCCCGAGGGAGGCCATGGTCACGATGTGGTAGCCGTAATACGGCTCGAAGACGATAACCTCGTCGCCCTCGTCCAGCAGGGCCAGGCAGGCGGCGTAGAACGCGCCCGTGGCTCCTGCGGAGACCACCACCTGCCCTTCGGGGTTCACATCCATGCCCGCATACCGCTTCTGCTTGGCGGCGATGGCATCGCGAAGCTCCACGCGCCCGTCGAAGCGGGTGTAGATGTTGCTGCCCCGCTCCATGGCCTCCTCGGCTCCCCGGATGACCGGGGCGGGCACGGGCAGGTCGCAGACCCCCTGCGCCAGGTTGATGCCACCCACGCGGGCGCATTCAATGGACATGTTGCGGATTTCTGACTGGGCGACCAGGGGACGGCGTTTGCTCACTTTCAATGACATGGGATCGATTCTCGCGTATGTGGATTGAACGTAAGGGAGAATCATATATGACTTTGCTTGAGAATAAAACCCTGGTGCTCACGGGAGCGTCCAGGGGAATAGGCAGGGCTCTGGCCCTGGAACTGGCCCGCGAGGGCGTCGGCCTGGTCCTGGGAGCCCGGGACGAATACCGTTTGAAGGAAACCGCGGACGCCTGCCGAAAGCTGGGCGGGAAGGCCATGTGCATATCCGGAGACGTGTCCTCGTCCAACGTGGCCCAGGAGCTGGTCCAGGTGGCCATCGAGCTGGGCAATTTCGCCGGATTCATCCACGCGGCGGGAGT
Organism: Pseudodesulfovibrio cashew; assembly: GCF_009762795.1. Taxonomy (NCBI): domain Bacteria; kingdom Pseudomonadati; phylum Thermodesulfobacteriota; class Desulfovibrionia; order Desulfovibrionales; family Desulfovibrionaceae; genus Pseudodesulfovibrio; species Pseudodesulfovibrio cashew. Next base: position 667,992 of record NZ_CP046400.1, read on the forward strand.
GCTCGCCCCCGGCCCGGCGGTGTGGGAGTTGAACAAGACCCGATTCCGGGAGGTCATGGACGCCTCGGTCACGGGAGCGCACCAACTCATCCGGCACGCCGTCCCCCATATGCTCATGAACGGCGGCGGGCTGGCCCTGTTCTTCGGCTCCGGCGCGGCGGACCGCGCCCAGCCCGGCATCGGGGCCTACTGTGCGGCCAAGGCGGCCGAGGAACACCTGGCGCGCCAACTGGCCGCGGAAGCCCAGATTCTGACCACCATCATCTGGCGGCCCGGCATCGTGGAGACGCGCATGCAGGGCCAGGCCAGAACCGCCGAAGGGGAGAGCGCGGAGCAGATCAAGGCCGTGTTCACCCCGTGGAAGGAGGCCGGTCTACTCCTGACCCCGGAGGAATCCGCCCGGGGGCTGGTGGAGTTCCTGAAAGACGAGCCCGAAAAGTACAGCGGCAAGGTCGTCGACATTCGAGAAATCTGATAGGGTAGCCTATCTTTACCCGTCACCCCCCAAAAGGAGTCACCCATGAAACGCCTGATACCCGTCTTCTCTATGATCCTGGCACTGTGCCTGCTCGCCGCCTGCGGCAGCGACGAACCCACCTCGGAATCCAACCAGTCTCCCGAAGCGGCAGCAGTGACCGAAGCGGTGGGCGGCCCGTTCACCGAAGCTGAGTTCGAAAAATTCCTCAAGGACCTGCCTTCCATGCCCGGCATGACCGCGGCCAGCCAGCAGGCCATGGCCGACGGCGCAGAAGCGGCCCTCCCGGCTGCGATCAAGGCCAAGGCCAAGGAGCTGGGCTGGTCCGAGGACAGGTTCATGTACATGTACGGCCACTCCATGGCCGTGCTGAGCGTGGAGCAGCTCGGCGATATGCAGAAGCAGATGCGCGAGCAGATGGCTGACATGCCCGAAGCCCAGAAGCAGATGATGGAGCAGATGCTCTCCCAGCAGACCGGCGAGCAGATGGACGCCATCAAGGCCGAGATGGACAAGCAGGTCCCGGCTTCGGAACAGACCATCATCCGCGACAACATGGACGCCCTGTGCAGCGCCATGGGCATTCCCAAGCCCTAGATGATCGAACGGCTGACCCTGTGGGGGCTGGCTCCGGCCAGCCCCCGCACCGACATCCCCCTGCCCGGCAGCCCGGAGCGGAGCGCCTCTCGCCTGGCCGTGGAGGACGAGGCCGGGACGGTCTGGGTCCTGGAACGGCTGCGACCTGAGCAGGCGGACCGGCGGGAGCGCATCGGGTGCGCCCTTCTCCGGCTGGCCGAAGCTGGCCTGCCCGTGGCCCCCTACAGGCCCGGCCCGCAAGGACGGTTCGTCCTGGAAGCCGAAGGGGCGTGCTGGCAACTTTCACCGTTCGTCGAGGGCGATCCCCTGCCCCGTCCAAGCTTCATAGAAGACCCCGCGCGAGGCACCGCACTCGGGCGCTTCCTGGCAGACCTGGCCAGTGCCGGAGAAACGGTGCGTGAACCATGCCCGACGTTCACGCTGGAAGAATACGTCAACGAACTCTTGGCCAAGACGGCCGCACGACGCCCGGACGTCCACCGGGTCCTCCTTCCGGTCCTGCCGGTCCTGGCCCCGCTGTTCGAGGCGTGGCACGGCCTCCCGCACACCCTCTGCCAGGGGGACTTCCACCCCCTCAACGTCATCTGGCGCGGCACGGAAATCGGCGCGGTCATCGACTGGGAGTTCATGGGCGTGCGTCCGGCCCTGTATGACGCGGCCAACTGCCTGGGCTGCGTGGGCATCGAAGACCCGCGCGCCCTAGTGCGCGGCCTGGCTCCGGCCCTGCTCGCCGAGCTTAGGGACAGGGAAGCCCTGCCCCCCGAGGGATACCGGCTCCTGCCCGAGCTGGTGCTCGGCCTGCGCTTCGCCTGGCTCTCGGAATGGCTGCGTCGCAGCGACGAGGAGATGATCGAGATGGAACTGAGCTTCATGCGGCTGTTGGCCAACAGCCTGGACACCCTTACCCCTGCCTGGAACCGGCTTCTGGAGCACTGACCAATGCCCTTCGACAACACCTATGCCCGGCTGCCGGAAGACTTCTTTCAACGCATCACCCCCGTGCCGGTGGCGGCTCCGTCCCTGATCCGGCTCAACCGCGAGCTGGCCGAATCCCTCGGGCTGGACCTGCCCGATGACGACACGAAGCTGGCCGAGATTTTCTCCGGCAACGCGCTCCTTGAGGGCAGCGAACCCATTGCCCAGGCCTATGCAGGGCATCAGTTCGGCGGGTTTGTTCCCCAGTTGGGGGATGGACGGGCCATACTCCTGGGCGAGGTGGTCGACGCGCAGGGGCGACGCTTCGACATCCAGCTCAAAGGGTCGGGCCAGACGCGATTCTCCCGCAGCGGCGACGGACGCTCCCCCCTGGGTCCGGTCATCCGGGAGTACGTGCTCAGCGAGGCCATGCACGCCCTGGGCATCCCCAGCTCACGCGGGCTGGCCATGACCGCCACGGGCGAGACCGTCCGGCGCGAGACGCCCCTGCCCGGCGGCGTATTCACACGGGTGGCAGCAAGCCACATCCGGGTGGGGACCTTCGAATATTTCGCCTCCCGCCAACAGGAGACGCATCTCCGCACCCTGGCCGACTACGCCATCGACCGCCATTATCCCGAAGCGCGCGAAGCGGCCAACCCCTACGCGGCCCTGTTCGACGCCGTGTGCCGAGCCCAAGCCAGACTGGTCGCGCGCTGGCTGTGCGTGGGCTTCATCCACGGGGTCATGAATACGGACAACACAACAATCTCCGGAGAAACCATCGACTACGGCCCCTGCGCCTTCCTGGACCGGTACAACCCCGCCAAGGTTTACAGCTCCATCGACATGCAGGGGCGGTACGCCTACGACAACCAGCCGAACATCGCCCGCTGGAACCTGTCCAGTCTGGGCGGCTGCCTGATTCCGCTGCTCGACGAAAACCGGGAGCGCGCCCATGCCGTGGGCGAAGAGATTCTTGAGTCCTTCGGCCCGGTCTTCACCGAAGCCTACCACTCGGGCATGTGCCGCAAGATCGGACTGACCGGAGCGGACGGCGACTTCGCCCTGGCCGGAGAACTGCTCTCCCTCATGGCCCGTGACCGCGCGGACTTCACCCTGACCTTCCGCCTCCTGGGCGACAGGGAAAACCCGGCCCGGTTCGAAGGACTGTTCGCTTCGTCCGGCGAGATCACGGCCTGGAGGGAAAAATGGGAAGACCGCCTGGAGCAACAGGGAAGAGCGCCGGATACCGTGGCCGAAGCCATGCGCACCGCCAACCCCGCCTTCATCCCGCGCAACCACCGGGTGGCCGAGGCCATCGCCGCCGCCGAAAGGGCGGACTACGGCCCGCTCAACAGGCTCATGGAGGTGCTGGCCGAGCCCTACGCCGACCAGCCTGAGGACGCCGAGTACATGGATCCGCCAGCCCCGGACGAGGAAGTCCGGCAAACCTTTTGCGGCACCTAGGGCAAGCTTGACGATTTTTCAAAAAAAAGACCCGCCATCCGAGGATGGCGGGTCTTTTGTCTCTTTGTCGAAATCGCCTAGTCGTCGAGCTCCTCGGCCAGGGCCGCGATCTCCTCGCGAATGATCCGGGCGGCCTCGGCGGGCACCAGTTGGGCAATCTCCTCGCGCAGGGTGTGCTCCAGTTCCTGCACACGCGCCTCCAGTTGGGCGACCTGTGCCTGTAGCGCCTCCACGGAGGGGGCGGCGGGTTCCTCGGTCACGTCGGCGAGCAGATCGTCCACGTCCACGTCGTCGCTGATGTCCGTTCCCATGTCCGAAGGCATGGCCTCGGCCGCCAGGGCGTCTCCGAAATCCTCCACGGAAAGGCCGGACTCGACGCTTTCCTCCTCAATGTCGGAAACGTCGACCTCCACGTTATCCAGAAGGGAATCCATGTCTTCCATGGCGTCGTCGTCTTCCAGGGTGTCGAGGCCGGTCAACTGGCCGAGATCGGCGTCGTCCTCAAGCTCCGGCATGGCCTCGGCCTGGGGCTCGTCCATGAGCTCGTCTATGTCCTCGGCGGCCACGGCGTCCTCCACGGACAATTCCGGACCGCTCTCCTCCGCCAGGGACACGTCGACCATGTCCTCCGGCTCCAATGAAATTTCTTCCGTGATTTCTTCGACGGGCGCAGATTCCATCTGCTCAGACTCGGGGGCCGCAGCGACCGGTTCCTCGTCCAGAGCCTCTTCGATCATGTCTTCGGCCAGGGCCTCGGCCACGTCGTCGTCCAACTGCACTTCATCGACAAACTCGGGCATGGCCTCTTCGGGCTCAGCCTCCGGTTCAGCCAAGACTTCCATCTCAGGCTCAAGAGCCATCTCGGGCTCAAGAACCATTTCCGGCTCTAAGTCGACTTCGGGCTCGGCCTCCATTGCGGCTTCAAGCTCAATTTCCGGCTCAAGTTCGAGTTCCGGCTCCACGGCGACGGGCTCGGCCACATCTTCCAGAACCAAGGCATCTTCTTCGCTGTCCCCCACATCTTCCAGAAGCGCCCCAAGATCGGCCAGGTCATCCGCTTCGGAAACTTCCGCTTCGGATTCCTCGACCAGATCGTCGAGCTCGATGACCGGCTCTTCCCCGGCATCGAGTTCCTGGGCATCCTCTTCGGCGATGTCCTCGACCAGAGCGGCTACCGCGTCCGCCTCGGCGTCCACCGGAGCGGCCTCTTCCGAAACAACGTCCTCCAGGACCAGGGCCTCATCGTCCACCGCTTCCAGTTCATCATCAAGCAGGATCAGCCCTTCCTCTTCGGAGGCGGGTTTGACGATGGACTCGGGATCGGGAAATTCATCTTCCGCAGCAGCCTCTTCAAGGTCCTCGAGAAGGACCGGCTCATCGTCGGTCATGTCGTCGAGCATGATCGGCTCGTCTTCCTCCGCTTCTTCAGCGGCGGCACTCTCCTCTTCCAGGTCGTCGGAAAAGAGATCCTCGAGCTCCTGCTCGAAATCGGAATCGACGTTGTCGAGATCAATGACGTCGGTGTTCGGAGTCGCGTCGTTGAGCACATCCGCGACATCTACGGTGTCGTCTTTGGCGGAAGGCGGGGGAGCCGGGGTCATGGATACCTCCTGGGGGAAGGTGGGAAAAAAAAGGGGGAGCTGTCTTCCAGCCCCCCCTCAAGTCTACCCTAGCGATTTACTTCGGGTGGCAATCCTTACAGGCCACGGGGACATTCTTGCCCTCTTTCTTCATCTTCTTGTGGCAGCCGAGGCAGGAAGCGTCGGACTTCTTGCTGTGGAAAGCCTGGTAGAAGCCGGTGGGCTCCTTCTTGGCGGCCTTGCTGGCGTCAACGTGGCAGCCTTCGGAAGCGCAGCCCTTGACGGCGTCCTTGCTGGCGGCCTTGTGGTGGCAGGTCAGACAGTCCAGACCGGCGTCAGCATGTTTCTTGTGCGGGAAAGCGACCGCGGTTTTGGTCGCCTTGGCGCCTGCGGGGACCTCCAGAGTCATCTCGTCGGCGGGAGCGTTGCCGGCGATAACGGACGGCAAGGCGAACGCGCAGACCAGAGCGGCCACCATCAGGCTGATAAGCAGAACTTTTTTCATGTACCTTCTTCCTCCTGTTGCAAAAATTTAACAGTCACACTCTCTACTTATGCGGGGATAAATAAGTATCCTCCCCCTGTCAAGCGGGGGATGCCATCGTAGACGCTTGCTTTTACCTGAAAAGCCCCTTTGAAGGCAAGGGGTTTCCTCATTCCCCGCCCTTGTCCCCGATGGCGTACTTCCGGTGGTACCCGCGCGGGGTGAGCATTCTCTTTCCCGCCGCCCGGGTGGCCGAATTCCCCACGATGAGCACTGTCTGCATGTCCACACCCTCCACATCCACCTTGTCGAGGGTGGTGAGACGCACATCCTGCCCTTCCCGGTATGCGCGGCCCACCACGCCCACCGGGGTCGAGGGCTCCCGGCTCTCGCCGATGACGGCAAGGGCTTTGTCCAGGTGGTCGCTCCGCTTCTTCGACCGGGGATTGTAGATGGCGATGACAAAATCGGCCTGAGCGGCCAGGCGCAGCCGCTTTTCGATAACTTCCCACGGGGTGAGCAGGTCGGACAGTGATATCGAGGCGAAATCGTGCATGAGCGGCGCGCCGAGCAGGGCCGCCGCCGCGTTGAACGCGGCCACGCCCGGAATCATGGTGAACGGCACCGCGTCCAGCAGTCCCTCGGCCTCCAGAATCTCCAGAAGCAAACCGGCCATGGCGTAGATGCCCGCGTCGCCGCTGCACACCATGGCGGTCCGCTTGCCGGACCTGGCCCGCTCCACGGCCTCCCGGGCGCGCTCCACCTCACCCATCATGCCGGTTGAGACCACTTCCTTGCCTTCGAGCAGAGCGGGCGGAACCAGTTCGATATACCCCTTGTATCCGGCCACCACATCGGCGCGTTCCAGAGCCTTCCGGGCCGCCGGGGTGAGCAGGGACTCATCTCCGGGGCCGAGGCTGACGGCAGTAAGCATGGTCATCCTTCCTTCTTTTTCTCGCGGGCCACGGCCAGCGTCACGGTGTTGGTCTTGGTCTTTTCCACGAGCAGTTCCCCCCGGCCCGAAAGCAGCAGGGCCGAGGCTTCGGACACCGAAGCCACCCCCACACGGCGGAAAACCGTGCCCGACGGGTTGGGCGCGTCCACTGCGTCGAGCGTCTCCTTGGGATAGAAGACCGGCTTGACGTCCAGCGCCTGCGCCGCCTCAAGCAGGCCGGGTTCATCCGCCTTGAGGTCGATGCTGGCAAGCCCGCCGACGGCGTCCAGGGAGAGCCCGGCTGCATCGAAGACGTTGCGTACGTGGTTGAAAATTTCGTCGCCCGACACGCCCCGGCGGCAGCCTACGCCGAGCATGAGCACGCGCGGGTAGAGCCAGAGGGCGTCCGCGTCCGGGCAGTCGTCCTTCCAGGAGACCCAGACGCCGGGTTCGCCCATACGCCAGGAATCCGGATCAGGCACCGGGACAAACAGCTCCCCTTCGGCGCCGAGATAGCGGCCCGGATCGAAGACCTGCACGGGCTTCCCCTCCAGCAGCGCCCCGTTGACCACTTTCACCCGTTCGATGTTGCCGATGGTCATGCCAGCGTCGCGGGCCAGGACATCCAGGGAAGGCACGCCCGCCGTATCCGTGGCCGTAGTGATCACGGCCTGCCCCCCGGTGACGGCGGCGCAGCGTACGGCGAGGTCGTTGGCCCCGCCCAGGTGGCCGGAAAGCAGGCTCACCGCGAACCGCCCCTGTTGGTCGAGGACGGTCACGGCGGGATCGTCCGCCTTGCCTTTCAGGTGCGGCGCGATGCAGCGCACTGCGATGCCCGCCGCAGCAACGAACACGTGCCCGTCGAACGCGCCGAAGGTTTCGGCCACCAGCTCCGGCAGGGACTCGAAGGGATGCACGCCGTCATCGGCGAAACGCCTGGGCGCGTGCACGGTCCCGCCCAACTCAAGGGCGAGCTTCCGGGCCAGGGCTGTCCCCTGACGGGTGAGGGCGTAAAGGGCGAGGGTCTCTGACATTGGGCGAATGTAGCAGCTGGCTTCGGGATCGGAAAGAGGAAAGGAAAATGCCGGGGCGGACTGTCCGTCCACCCCGGCCATGAAGTTCTCGATGCGGCGAAGACCGGCTAGAACTTAACCTGCTTGGCAGCTTCCAGGGTCTTCTCGAAGTCCTCGTCCGTGTGGGCGAAGGAAGTGAAAGCGCACTCGAAACCGGCGGGAGCGAGGTAGATGCCCTGGGCCATCATCTGCTGCCAGTAGGAAGCGAAGGTGTCCGCGTCGCACTGGCCGGACTCGATCATGTTGGTCACGGGCTTGTCCGAGAAATACATGGTGAAGGCCGAGCCGACCTGGTTCAGGAAGGTGGGCTTGCCCTTGGAGGCCACGATGGAGGCCAGCTCCTCGGCAAAGGCCTTGGTCCGCGCCTCGAGGACGTCGTAGTCGCACTCCTGGAGCCGCTTCAGGGTGGCCAGACCGGCGGCCATGGCAACCGGGTTGCCGGACAGGGTCCCGGCCTGGAACACGCCGCCCACCGGGGCCATGTGCTCCATGATCTCGCGCTTGCCGCCGTAGCAGCCCACCGGGAAACCGCCGCCGATGATCTTGCCCAGGGTGGTCAGGTCCGGGGTGATGCCGTATCGTGCCTGCGCGCCTCCCAGGGAGAGACGAAAGCCGGTGATGACCTCGTCGAAGATGAGCACCGCGCCGTACTCGGTGCACAGGTCGCGCAGTCCCTTGAGAAAACCGTCCTTGGGCAGGACCAGGCCCATGTTGCCCGCTGCGGGTTCCACGATGACGCAGGCGATGTCGCCGCCGTCGGCCTCGAAGTGGGCCTTGACCGCGTCCAGGTCGTTGTACTGGGCCAGCAGGGTGTGCCTGGTGACCTCCTCGGGCACGCCGGGGGTGCCGGGCACGGTGGCAGCGGCGGAACCGGCGGCGGCCAGGAAGGCGTCGGCGTGGCCGTGGTAGTTGCCGATGAACTTGACGAATTTCTTGCGGCCCGTGTAGCCGCGCGCCAGCCGCAGGGCGGACATGGTGGCCTCGGTGCCGGAGGAGACCATGCGCATCATCTCCATGGACGGCATGAGCTTCTGAATCTCCTCGGCCAGGGTGACCTCGCCCAGGCAGGGCGCGCCGTAGCTGGAACCGGCGTCAATGGCCTTGTGCGCGGCCGCGGACACGGCCGGGTCCTGGTGACCGAGAATCTGCGGGCCCCAGGAGAAGACATAGTCGATGTACTTGCGTCCTTCCACGTCGTAGAGATAGGCGCCCTTGGCGTTCTCGATAAACACGGGCTCGGAGTGCACGTATTTGCAGGCGCGCAGGGGCGAGTTCACGCCGCCGGGCATCAGGGTCTGGGCTTTGGCATAGAGGTCTTTGGAGTTCATGCTCACCTCGATTTGATATTTATTTGAAATAGACCATGGAGGTCTTCTTGAGTTCCTTCAGGGAGCGGAGCACGCAGTTGTCGTCGATGCCCGATTCCTTTTCCAGTTCGGCCACCACCTCCAGGGCGTGGCCGGGGCGCTCGCCGTGGATCATGGTGTAGACGTTATAGGTCCACTCCGGGTAGATGCGGCGCACATAGCAGTGGGAGATTTCCGGCCGGGCAGCGAAGAGCTCGCCGATCTCGTCGGTGCGCTCGTCAGGCACGCGCCAGGCGACCATGGCGTTGTGGCCGTAGCCCGCCTTCTGGTGCCGCAGGGTGGCCCCGAAACGGCGGATGATCTTGCGCTCCTTCAGGTCGGAAATCAGGTCCAGAACCACCTGTTCGTCCACCCCGACCTGGTCGGCGATGGTTTTGAAGGGCTGCGCGGTATCCGGCAGGTCGGTGCCCGCCAGGGCCAGTATCTTCTCTTCGGTCTCGGTGAATTGTATTGCCATGGCCGTGATCTATACCCGTCCGTGCCTCGGGATGCAACCGGACAAGGGAAAGACCTTGCGGGCGGAGACGCCGTTTTTCCGATTCCTCCTTGCCAGCGGCAGGCACGGACCGTAAGATGTCCTCTTGCAAACCAAGCAAGGAGACTTCCATGAAAATCGCCGTACTCGGCTCCGGCGCATGGGGCACCACCCTGGCCCACATGCTCGCCAAGAACGATGTGGACACCGTGCTCTGGGCCCGAGAGCCCGAAGTGGCCGAAGCCATCCGCACCACCCGGGAAAACGTAACCTTCCTGCCGGGCGTGCAGCTGTCGGAGAAACTCCAGGTGGAGTCCGACCCGGCCGCCGCGTTTCAGGGGGCGGACTACTTTCTGGTGGTCATCCCCAGCCAGTTCATCCGCCCGGCCCTGGAGTCGTTCCGCGACCTGCTGCCGGATAAGCCGGTCATCGTCTGCGCGTCCAAGGGCATCGAGCTGGACTCCCTCTCTCCCATGAGCCGGGTGGTGGCCGAGGCGCTGGAAGGCAAGCGCCCGCGCTACGCCTCCCTGTCCGGCCCCTCCTTCGCCGCCGAGGTCAGCCGCGACATGCCGACCACGGTTTCTCTGGGCTGCGAGGACCACGAGCTGGGGCGCGAGCTCCAGGCCGCATTCTCCACCCCGGCCTTCCGCGTCTACTTCACTCCGGACTACCGGGGCGTGGAGCTGGGCGGCGCGGTCAAGAACGTCATCGCCATCGCTGCGGGTATCGCCGACGGCCTGGGCTTCGGCCACGACGCGCGGGCCGCGCTGATCACGCGCGGGCTGGCCGAGATGAGCCGGCTGGGCATGGCCATGGGCGGCCAGCGGCGGACCTTCATGGGGCTCTCCGGCATGGGCGACCTGGTCCTGACCTGCACCGGCGACCTCTCCCGCAACCGCCAGGTGGGCCTCAAGCTCGGCGCGGGCCGGAAGCTGGACGACATCATCGGCGAGATGAAGGCCGTGGCCGAAGGCGTCAAGACGACCAAATCGCTTTATAATCTTTCGCAAAAACTCAAGGTGGAGTTGCCCATCACCGAACAGGTGTATAGGATATTATATGAGGACAAGGACCCGACCGAGGCCGTCAAGGACCTAATGAGCCGGGACCTGACAGACGAATAACCAAGGAGTCCCCATGCGTATCCTTTCCGCCGCCCTGCTGATCCTGGCCCTGCTCTCGCTCGCCGCCTGCTCGCGCCCGTGGGTCAACCCGAACATCCCGGACTCCAAGCAGGCGGACTACCAGTTCGACAAGGACTCCACCGACTGCGGCATCCTCGCCAGCGAGAAGTATCCGCTGAGCAAGAACCAGCAACTGCCCCTCTACGAGCAATGCCTGCAGGACCGGGGCTGGATCAAGCGCGAACCGGGTGACGGAATTCCGCTGAACCGCTAACCGCCCGACGGAGGGCCCATGGACCAGCGCCCGGTGCTTGTGCTCGGCTCCACCGGCTATGTGGGAGGCCGCCTGGTGCCGCTCCTGCTGGAGCGGGGCCATCGCGTGCGCGCCGCCGGACGCAGCGTGGAGAAAATCCGCAGCCGTCCCTGGGGAAACAACCCCGGAATCGAGGTGGTCCGCGCGGACATGCACGACCCGGATTCCCTGGTGGAAGCGGCAAGAGGCTGCCGCGCCGCCTTCTACCTGGTCCACTCCATGACCCGCCCGGGCCGCGACTTCGCGGCTCAGGAGCGCGACGCGGCCTACAACATGGTCCGCGCCGCCGCCGAGACCGGCCTTGAGCGGATCATCTACCTGGGCGGCCTGGGCGAGGACCGGGACGACCTGCCCCTGTCCAAGCACCTGCTCTCCCGGGCCGAGGTGGGACGCATCCTGACCCTGGGGCCGGCACGGGTGACCACCCTGCGCGCGGCCCAGATCATCGGCTCCGGCTCCTCCTCCTTTGAAATGATCCGCTACCTTGCGGACAGGCTGCCCGTCATGATCGCCCCGAAGTGGGTGCGCACACGGACCCAGCCCATCGCCATCCGCAACGTGCTCGGCTACCTGGCCGGGTGCCTGGAGAACGAGGCCACCGCAGGGCTGACCCTGGACATCGGCGGCCCGGACGTGCTGAGCTACACCGAACTCTTCCACCGCTACGCCGAGGTGGCCGGGCTGCCGCCCCGGCGCATCGTGGCCGCGCCCTTTCTCTCGCCCCGGCTCTCGGCCTTCTGGGTCTCGCTGATCACCCCGGTGCCCATGCCCCTGGTTCGCTCCCTCATCGAGGGGCTCAAAAACGAAGTGGTCTGCCGTGACCATCGCATCCGGGAGCTGGTCCCACAGGAGCTGCTTTCCTGCGCCGAGGCCATCCGCCGCGCCCTGGACAAGACCGGGCAGCAGATGGTGGAGACCTGTCTCTTCGACGTGGGCAGCGCGTGCATGCCCGAATGGGCCGGAGCCAACGACCCCGGCTATGCGGGCGGCACGAGGTATGAGATGGGCTACCGCGCCCGCCTCCAGGGGGACCCGTCCAAGGTCTGGGATACGGTCAAGCGCATCGGCGGCGAACAGGGCTGGTACTATGGAGACGTGCTCTGGCGGCTGCGCGGGTTCATCGACCGGCTGCTGGCCGGCCCGGGCATGTCGCGCGGGCGGCCCCACGGCGACACGCCCCGCGTGGGCGACGCCCTGGATTTCTGGCGGGTGGTGGCCAGCGACGAGGGCAGGCGACTGCTGCTCAAGGCCGAGATGCGGCTGCCGGGCGAGGCCCTGCTGGAGTTCAAGCTGCGCTCCCAGTGGGCCAATGCCGTGGACATCTCCATGACCGCCAAATTCCTGCCCCACGGCCTGACCGGCATGCTCTACTGGTACGCCATGTATCCCTTCCACGTGGCCCTGTTCGGCAACATGATCAAAAATATTTCCCGCCAGGCAGGCACGCACCTCTACGACGGTCCCAGACGGACCGGGAGGGAGCAATGAGCAAGACACTGCGCACCGGCCGGACCACCGGCACCTGCGCCACGGGGGCGGCCATGGCGGGCGTGCGCTTCCTGCGCACGGGCGAAATCCCTGCGCGAATTGCCGTGCCGCTGCCCCCCGGCGGCGTCCTGGCGGTGCCTATTGACCGCTTCGAGCCAACGGACGCGGGCGTGCGGGTCACCGTGGTCAAGGACGGCGGCGACGACCCGGACGCCACACACGGCCACGACATCCAGGCCGTGGTCACCCTGACCGAACACGGCCCGTGTCCCTTTGAAATCACCGTGGACGGCGGCCGCGGCGTGGGCCGCGCCACCCTGCCGGGCCTGCCCGTGGGCGTGGGCGAGGCGGCCATCAACCCGGAGCCGCGCAAGCAGATCGAGGCCGGGGTCCGGCTCGCCGCCGGAGGCATGACCAAGGGCAGAATTTCCGTAATCATCGAGGTGCCCGAGGGCGAGGCCATCGCCCAAAAGACCATGAATCCCCGCCTGGGCATCCATGGCGGCATTTCCATCCTCGGCACCCAGGGAATCGTCAAGCCGTACTCCCACGACTCGTGGAAAGCGACCATCGAGGAGGGGCTCGACGTGGCCCGCGCCCAAGGCCTCGATCACGCCGTGTTCACCACGGGCCGCCGCTCCGAGCGGCTCTACCTGGAAGCCTGGCCGGAGACGCCCGAGCTGTCCCTTGTCCAAGCCGCCGACTTCTTTCAGTTCGCCATGGAGGCAGCCGCCGGGAGGGGCTTTGCCCGCGTCACCTGGTCCCTGTTCTTCGGCAAGCTGGTCAAGCAGGCCCAGGGGCTGGCCTACACCCACGCGGGGACCCACCCCGTGGACTTCGCCCGGCTGGCAGACTGGTGTTCCGACGCCGGCTGCTCCATGCTTCACCGCCAGAACATCCTGGACGCCAACACCGCCAGGCAGGTCCTTGACCTGCTAGCGGACGATCCGGCCCGCCCGGCACTGATCCGCGTGCTCGTGCGGGAAGCGACACGGACCGCGGAAGCCTTTTCCGGCGGCAGGTGCACAGTGGATTACGCGGTGTTCGACTTTGACGGGGAGCGGCTGGGATGACCGCAAAAGTGCATACGGAAATCAGGGATGACTGCCTGCGGGTCAAGGCGACCGGCTGCATCGATTCCATTGAAGACTTCATCGACTATGTCGACCCGTTGATGCACAAGCTCGCCGAGTCCGGGATAAAACGTGTTCTGGCGGACGAACGGAAGCTGGCCTCGAGGCTGGACTACGTGGACATCGTGACGCTGACCAGGCGCTTTGCCGACAGGAGAATGGATCAGCCGCTGGGAATCCGCGTCGCCGTCCTGGCATCGGAGTCCACGCCCGAGTTCAACAGGAATTACGAAACCGCAGCCAACACCCGAGCCATGGTCTACAGGGTCTTCCACGACGAAGAGACGGCGCTGGCGTGGCTCCAGGAGCGCGCCTGCCTGATCGGGGAATGACGCGGAACGACACTTGGGCACTTATCGCAGTATCCCGCATGATTGAATTCCGCAGGGACTCGCCGACAAAACATGGACTGTTTTGAAATCGCAGGGTAATATTAACGCCATGCCGGTCAGCATGAAAATAGAAGTAAAGGGTGGGCGCCTGCATGTGTGCTCATCCGGCACCATTGGCTCCACCCCGGAATTCCTCGCCTACGTCAGGCCCCAGATCGCGAAGATCAAAAAGCATGACATACTGCGAGTCCTGTCGGACGAACGCGGAATAACCTTTGAGCTGGACTATGCGGAAATAGTAGAACTGGCCGAAACTGTCGCCAACCTGGCGGCCCGCCCTCTGGGCATCCGCGTCGCCGTGCTCATGTCGGCAACCACCCCGGAATTCCACCGCAACTACGAGACCGCCGCCGTAAACCGGGCCATGGTCTACCGCGCCTTCGACGACGAAGAGGAGGCGCTTGCCTGGCTGAGGGAACGGGGGAAATGACCGGAAAAGCAAACGGCTCATCCGACCAAGACGCGCCCGCCCTGATGAGCACCCATGACTCTGAGCGTGAAGCACGGTTTCTCCCCGTATGCCCGGAGCGGCCCCTTGACCTTGTTCATTTGCTTCTGGTGCCCTCCAAAGGGTCTAGGGCGTTGCCCCAAATAACGGCATACTCTCAGGTTTTACTGAAAGTTGTTGCCATATTCTAATAGAAAGCACGTACGGGATAGAATAGCATAATGCCAAAACAGAATATGCAGCTAAACGCGGATGGCGTGTTATATCCCGACGAACTCGCCCGGTTCCTTCGACGCGAAAGATTCCTCCGGGGGCGCTCCGCAAGCTGCAAGCAAATGCATTTCTTGAAAGCCAAGCAACGGGTTACGTCAACTTGAGGGATTGAGAAGAATCATGCCGACAAGCTATCAGTCTGAAATCAAGGGTGACTACCTCTACGTGATTGCGAAAGGCTCGGTGGATTCCCTGGACGAGATGTTGGCCCACATCAGAAACGTGCATGCAAAACTGGCGCAATCCGGTCTGCTCAAACTGTTAGTGAATGACACCCAATGCCATATGCACCTGAACATCGACGGGATAGCTACCGTAATCAAAGAAGCATATGAACAGGAGTGGCTCGTAAAGCAAGCCAGGGTGGCGGCTGTCAGCTCGCCCATAAACTTCCCCATATTGCAGCATACTTTCAAGTCGACAGAAGAGGTTATGATCTTCACCGACGAGAAGGACGCAGAAGTGTGGCTCGCCAGCAAGTAAGAGGCTGCCGCTTCTCCTCTCATTCCAGAAACAAGCCAAAAACATAGGCTGCGTGGACATGCTCCTGTCGGAAACCACCCCCGGAATTCCACCGCAACTACGAAACCGCCGCCGTGAACCGGGCCATGGTCTACCGCGCCTTCGACGACGAAGAGAAGGCGCTTGCCCGGCTGGGGGAACGGGATCGGGTGAGAGAAGAATGAAACGGGGGCTTCTCCGGCCCACGTGACATCAGCAGAAAACAAACTGCCTGGCGTTCAGGATTTTAAGAATCCTTTCCCCAAGCTTTCAGGAATAGCTGGGTAGCCTCATTCCGCTCTTCCACAGGCCTGTTTTCAAGCTGAGCAGCCATGAGATTTGCGCGTTGGATCAACATATCGACATCCTGTTCTCCTGCATGCGACTCTTCCAATCCCCTCAATTCGCGAACCAACTCGGGAAGATATTCCATTTCGTTTTGTTGGATTTGGCCTATGGATAGATTAAGCGCCGCCATTGCTTGGCGTACGGCCATTACGCAGTTGTCCGGTTGCTCCGTCCTAAGGGCTGCGACGTCGTTATAGCAGCTCCGCGCCGCCGAGAAATCGCCCCCCCTACAATAATAGAGGATAAGATTAATCGCCGCCTGGGCCATTGTCTGGGCAATATCTTGACTGCCCAAGTGCGCCATCCTGACCTTCTTTAACTCGCCGTAACGTTCCCCCGCAGCTGAGAGTTCACCGGCTTTCGCCAGATCGTAAATGAGATTAAAAGCAGCCTTGGCCAACACGACGGCTATTATCGAATCTTCAGGATAGTCCTTTCTGATAGATGCAATCTCGGCGTAGAGCTTGTTTGCAGTAGAGAAGTCTCTGGTCTGCCCCAACTCGTCGATAAGATGGGCTGCCGCTCGTGCCTGCGTGACGGCAATGTACCGGTTGTTCGGGTATTCCTCCCTGATTGCCGCGATGTCGGAATAGCGCTCTTCGGCCCCTTGCGTGTCACCAGCCTTGTTGAGATAGTTGATGAGATTGAACGCGGCCTGCATCATTGCCTCGGCGACTTCCTGATTTTCCGGGTGGTCCTTCCTGATAGCAGCAATGTCAGAGTAGCGCTCCCTCGCCGCCTGGAGGACCTCCGCCTTACCTAACCACGCAATATAGTTGGATGCCGCCCGTGCCGTTGTAACGGCAATACTCGGGTTATTCGGGTAGTTTTCTCTGATTGCGGAGATGTCGGCATAACGCTCCCCTACCGCTTGCGTGTCGCCATCCTTGTCGTATTCTTTTATGAAATTGCAAGTCGCCTTTGCCATTGCCTCGGCGATTTCCTGATTCTCCGAGTGGCGCCTCCAAATTTCGACAATATCGGCATAGAGGTCCTTCGCCCTCTGGGAGTCAACGGCTTCACCTATATAACTAATCAGATTAACTACTGAATTAATCATTGCCATGGCAATCCGTTGGTTCTCTGGGTATGCGTTCCTGAGTGCCACTATGTCTGCGTAGCTCTTCTCTGCGGCAAGGAAGTCGCCATCCTTACCAAAATATGTCGTGAGATTAAACGCCGCCATTGCCTGACGCACGTCGATCTCCTGATTGTCAGGGTGTCCCTCTTTAATAACTGCAATGTCGGCATAATGTGCCTTTGCCGCCTGCAAATCGCCGATTTCACCGAAATATTTTATAATATTGACAGATGCCTGCGCCGCTATAACGCTGACTTCCTGATTCGTTGGAAGATCATGGCTATATGCCAAAATATCGGCATATTGTTGCTGCGCCGCTTGCATGTCTCCGGACCTGCCAAACATGCTAAGCATATTGACTGCAAGCATAGCCCAATACAGAGCGGCCTGCTCCCCGGCATCTGCTGGGACCTTGATCAAACTCGGAAAGGCGGGATGGTCTGCATAATCCTGCCGGAGCCTGTCAAGAAAGGCGGCTGTCGCCAGCGGCGCTTTATCCCACGCCGTTTTCAATAGAGTGGCGCGATATTTATGTTCCGACAATGCTCGCGGTTTGTCCGACAGGAAATCCAGCACGAACAGTTCGCCAACCAGATCAGGTTCCCAGGGCCTGATGATTTGGATGAATCGCTCATCATGCTTTACGGCGATTCCCCCGAGGGCCAGAAAACGTGCCTCATTTTCCACCAACTCAGAAATAGGAGTGACGCATTCCGGCAATTCGTGAGAATTGGTCACCCCGCCGACCATGGTTGCGAAGGCGAGCAGGGCCAGATCCGCTTCGGTCACGCCGCTGGGGTCCCAGAACTTCTCCTTTTCCCGCTTGATGACGGACTGGAGCAGGGACTCCCTGTCGCATTCCCGGCCGCATTTTCCGGTGGCGACCTCGTTGGCGTAATAGGCCGCGAACAGGGGACGCCGTCTGGCGTCGATCTCTTGCAGCTTGGTCAGGTGCGCGTCCCACGAGTCCGGCCGGGCAACACCGTGGGTATCGAAAAAGAATGCGAAGATGGAGGTGGCGATTTCCTCTCCGCCCTCACCGAGGACGATGTCCGGCCCATGGTGCCTGCGCCCGTATTCGTCGTCTTCGCCCAGCGCCGCAAGGGACTCCATGCTCTTGTCCCGTTCCAGCAGCAGCACCCGGACGGCGTAGTCGAATTCTCCGCGCCGGTTGGTCAGCAGCTCGAGTATTTCCTTGAGGCGCGGCTCCTCCTTGGTGGCGTAGTCGATGACGATCAGCGTGGGCTGGTTGGGCTGCCATTTGGCAAAATCGAACCCGGTGTCCAGAAGGATACCCGCGCGCCACGCGCCGCCGTTGCGCTGGCAAAACTCCAGCGCCAGGCGGCTCTTGCCCACGCCGCCGGGGCCGGTGACGGATTTCCAGGCGAATCGCTTGGGACAGTTGAGGAACTCGTCAAGGGTCGCCATCTCTGCCACACGACCGGCAAAGGGGATATACTGGGAGCGGTAGACGAACTGCTGCCGGTCGTTTTCGGCGGCATACGTATCCTTGAAAGCCGGCTGGAGGTTGACGAGATTGACCAGAAAATCCAGCGTGTCTTGCACCTCTTCCAGTGCGCCCATCTGCCGGAGCATGGCCTGCAACTCCAGAGACAGGGCCTCCCGGTGTTCGACGTCGCCCTCCGCCCGGTTGGCGGGCCTCTCCAACTGAGCCTTGACCTGATTCATGGCCTCGGTCTTCTGCGACGTCTGGGAGCTGAAATCGTTGAGCCTGTCTATGAGGTCCTTGGCCCACTTGCGCTTTATGAGCTGGCTGAGCAACTGCTGCTTGATGCCGTCGGCCAGCATCTTGCCCGCTCCCTTGGCAACGGAGACCACCACGGGCGTGATGAGCTTGAGGCCCAGCAGAACCTTCCAGCGGGCGATGCCTAGATCCTGCTCCAGCCACTCGGCCAGGTGTTTCGAAAGATCAACGTCGGAGAGCGCGTTTACAAGTGCCTCGCGCCCGGCAAGCTCGGCGACGAGGCTTTCCATGGCCCGGGCATCTGCATGAGGAGAACGCGTCATACCGGACAACCTATATGAACAGACTCAAATGTCAAGGGGACAAAAAGGCAGGGAACCGAGACAACACCTCGGTTCCCCTGGATAATCTCTCAATCGGGAAGAGCCGTAACCGGTCTACTTCCCCTCCTGAAACGCCTCCCAGTCGGCCAGGAAAGCGGCCAGCCCCTTGTCGGTCAGAGGGTGCTGCATGAGCTGCATGATGGTCGCGTACGGCAGGGTGATGACGTCAGCGCCGATGAGCCCGGACTCCAGAACGTGCATGGGGTGGCGGACCGAGGCGACCAGGATTTTCGTCTCGAAAGCGTAGTTGTCGAAGATGGTCCGCATCTGGTCCACGCCCTCCATGCCGGAGTGGCTCAATCCGTCCAGCCTGCCCACGAACGGGGAGACGTAGGTTGCCCCGAGCTTGCCTGCCAGCAGGGCCTGGGCCGGAGAGAAAACCAGGGTCACGTTGGTCTTGATGCCGCGCTCAGTCAACTCCCTGAGCGCCTTGAGGCCTTCGGCGATCATGGGAATCTTGACCACCACGTTGTCGCCGAAAGACACCAGGTCCTTGGCTTCCTTGATCATCTCTTCCCGGGTGGTGCCGATGACCTCCAGGGAGACCGGGCCGTCCACCAGCTCGCAGATGAGGGCGGCCTGTTCACGCCAGTCGCCGCCCTCGCGGGACATGAGTGTGGGGTTGGTGGTCACGCCGTCCAGCAGGCCGAGTTCCTTGACTTCGCGGATCTGGTCGAGATTGGCGGTATCGAGAAAGAATTGCATGCGTCCTCCTTGATCTGACGCGGACAGGATGTCGCGCTTGGATACACAATTACGCATAGCACAAAAGTTATCCCGAGAAAACAGGGGGGTTGGAGCCGAGCCGATGCATTATCCTTTCCCCTTGCGCGGGAATGGGGTACATTGCCCGCATGCCGACCATCGAACCCGTCCGCGTCGTCGGGCTTGCCCCTGGCTCGCTCCGGCTCACCCCCTCCGCCCGCCAGATCCTGGAGAAGGCGGACCTCGTGGTGGGCGGCAAGAGGCTGCTTGAGGCCTGCCCCGTGACGGGCGTGGAAAAGCTGCCCATCGCCGGGCCGCTGGCCCCCATCCTCAAGACCATCCGCAAGCAGGCGGACAAGGGCCGCAGGGTCGTGGTCCTTGCCGACGGCGACCCCCTCTTCTTCGGCATCGGCAAGCGGCTGGGCGAGGAGCTGGGCCGCGAGAACCTCGTGGTGGAGCCCAACGTCTCCACCATGCAGGTGGCCGCCGCCCGCCTCGGGCTGCCGTGGCACGACATGGACTTCGTCTCCCTGCACGGGCGCGACGACTACTCCCCCCTCTACGCCGCCCTGGTCCGCGCCGACCTCATCGCGGTCTTCACCGACGCGAAGAACTCTCCGGCCGAGGTGGCCCGCGCCCTGCTCGAACGCGGGGCCGACTGCTTCACCATGACCGTGCTGGAAGACCTGGGCACCCCGCAGGAGATCGTCCGCACCCTGCCACTGCCCGACACCTGGGGCATGGAGTTCTCCCCGCTGAACCTGGTGGTGCTTGAGCGGCAGTATCCGCCCGAGATCGAACTGGCCCTGGGCATCCCGGACCACTTCTACCTGCACCAGAAGAACCTGATCACCAAGCTGCCCGTGCGCGCCGCCGGGCTGGCTCACCTGGGAGTCATGCCGGGCTCCACGGTCTGGGATCTGGGCGCGGGCTCCGGTGCCGTGTCCATCGAGGCCTCCCACCTGGCCCGGCGCGGCCATGTCTTCGCCGTGGAGCGGCACAAGACCCGCGCGGCCATGATCCGCGAGAACATCCGGCGTACCGGCGCGTGGCTGGTGGAGACCATCCTGGGCTCCATGCCAGAATGCCTTGAGGGCCTGCCCGACCCCGACCGCATCTTCATCGGCGGCGGACTGGGCGGACCTGCCAATCAGGACAGCGAACTGCTCGACGTGGCCTGCGAACGCCTCAAGCCGAGGGGCCGCATGGTCGTCCACACCATCCTTCTGGATTCCCTCCACGCCGCCAAGGACCACTTCCAGAAACGGGGCTGGCATTTCGGCGTGACCCAACTCCAGGCCTCGGCCACGGACTCCCTTGCCGGAGACCTCCGCTTCAAGGCCCAGAACCCGGTCTTCATCCTCTGGGCCGAAAAGCCGTAAGCGACTCTTCTGCTAATTCCTTCATTGTAGAATCAGGACTTAATGCCGCCTGTCGGCGGCGATTGTCGGGTGATTTCGCCTCCGGCGGGCAAGGACTAGCGCCCTTGCATCCCCTATGGCGCACCTTCGGTGCGGACTTGTGCTCAAGGGAGCTGGTTACAGTCCCTGAGGATACCGTCTAGTCGCCGCTCATCAAAAAAACCACCACTCCCCATGACACCGGCAGGCGGGCGGGAAATGGTGAGCTGCAAGGCGCGAAAAAGGCGCAAGGCCGAAGTGTACACCCGTACGCGAGGGTTTGCGCATTTTGAGCAACGCAGCAGATCGCCGTTTTTTCCTCCCCGCTTAAAGGGGGAGGCCTCACGGAATTCTCGTCTAGAGTATACTCGCTTCATTTCAACCGGCAAGGCGGAAGGGCGAATGGATTGCAGGCGTAGCCGGTTGGGGAAAACCCACAAACCAAGCAGAAAGGATTTTCTAATCCAGCCCCCTCTCCCCGTGACAAGGGCAGGCGGGCGGGAAATGGTGAGCTGCAAGGCGCGAAAAAGGCGCAAGACCGAAGCGTACACCCGTACGCGAGGGTTTGCGCATTTTGAGCAACGCAGCAGATCGCCGTTTTTTCCTCCCCGCTTAAAGGGGGAGGCCTCACGGAATTCTCGTCTAGAGTATACTCGCTTCATTTCAACCGGCAAGGCGGAAGGGCGAATGGATTGCAGGCGTAGCCGGTTGGGAAAACCCACAAACAAAGCAGAAAGGATTTTCTAATCCAGCCCCCTCTCCCCGTGACAAGGGCAGGCGGGCGGGAAATGGTGAGCTGCAAGGCGCGAAAAAGGCGCAAGACCGAAGCGTACACCCGTACGCGAGGGTTTGCGCATTTTGAGCAACGCAGCAGATCGCCGTTTCCCGCCCGCCTGCCTAGCGGTTTTCGAGGCGGCAGTGCTGGCTGTAATATGCCGTGCCATCGCCCATGTCCGTGACCATGGGTTTGATGATGACGTTGGCGTTGTGGCCCATCTTCATCCACCCGCCCCGACGCATGACCACGGCCCTGGGGTGCAGGGTCTCGTCCACGTCGACCTGGACCTGCATGGCCCCCTGGGGAGTGACCAGATAGACATCCTGGGCCGGGTTGAGCGGAGCCCAGGCAGGGTTGCGCTTGGACACCCACACCCGGGGGATGCCGCGCTGATCCTTTTCCGCGATCTGGGAATGCAGGGTCTTGCCGCGCACCACGGTCAGGAGCTGGAGGGGATAGTCCGGGTCGCGGGCGGGCTCGGGCGTCAGGCTCTCGGGAAAGCGGTAGAGACCGTCCGGGTGGCCGAAACGCATGCCCTCGAAGGCCACGTAGGGATGGCGGGCCTTGATGAAGCCGTTGGTCCGCAGCTCCTCCAGGGAGAAACCGCCCTGTCCGAGGCTCTCTTCCAGGCATGCCTCCGGGTCGGGCATCGTGACGGGCTCGGCCAGACGGGACCCCAGGTCGATAAGGATATCGAAATCCGCACGACACTGCCCTGGCGGGTTCGCGGCCTTGGCGCAGTACTGAACATAGTTATGAAGAAAGGAGCCAAGCACATCCTCGCGCTCGAACATCAGGGCGGGAGGCAGGATCACGTCGGCAGTCAGCGCCGTGTCGTGAAAGAAGCCGTCCACGCAGACCACGAAGGGTTTGCGGAAGGCGTCGGCAACGGCCAGGCAGTCGGGCACCTGGTTAACCACGTTGTGGCCGTCCACCCAGATGAATTCCACCGGCGGATCGGCCCGCCGCAGCTCGGCCCCAAGGTCCTGGACCAGGAAGCGGCGCTGCTCTGCGGGGGCGTCGACCATCAGGTGCTCCCACGAGCCCAGGTTACGGGCCGAGGAGACGTTGAAGTAGGTCCCGCCGCCGGACACGCCCACATTGCCGGAGATCATGGCCAGGGCGTTGATGAAGCGGACGTTCTCCCCGCCGTACAAATGGCGCTGGAGACCCCAGCCGATGATCGTGGCCACGTTGCCGGTGTCCGCGTACCAGTCGTAGAGCATCTCCACGTCGGCAGTGGGCACCTCGCACATGCGAGTCAGGTCGGCCAGGGCGCAGCCGTCGATGAGCCCGCGCAGGGCCGGCCAGTTGGCGCAACGGTTGAGCACCCACGGGTTGAGGTCGCCGGCCTCAAGGTAAAGCTTGAGCACGGCGGCGGCCAGGAACCGGTCCGTTCCGGGCCGGATGATGATGTTCACGTCGGAAAATTCGGGGGTGCCGTCCCCTCCCGGCGAGATGGTCAGCACCTCGGCTCCGCGCTTGCGCGCCTTGTGCACGAGCTGGAGCTGATGGATGGAGCAGCGGGTCAGGTCCCGGCCCCAGTTGATGATCCGGGAGGCGTTGAGGATGTCCTCGGGATCGTTATGGTGCAGCACACCGAAGTCCCGGATGGAGGCGGTGATGCCCGTGTCGTCGCACACCGAGCCGTAGGTGGTGGAGGCACCGAGCTTCTTGAAGAAAATGGGGCTGGCGGCTGCGAGGATGCCCCGATAGCCGTGGCCCCGCACGTGCAGGATGGTCTCGGGGCGGACGCGGGCCGCGTCGAGCCGGGCCGCCACAAGATCCAGCGCCTCGTCCCAGGAGGCCTCGCGAAACGCACCGTTCTCCTTGATCAGGGGCGTGGTGATCCGGTCGTCTGCGTCCAGCCGATCAAAGTAGCGGGTACCCTTGCGGCAGCAGAATCCCTTGGTGAAGGGGTGGGCCGGGTTTCCCCGGACGCTCCGCTTGGCCTCGTCGACCACGAGGGAGCAGCAATCGCCGCAATCCATGGTGCAGGCGGTGATGGTTGGCATGGTTATCCTCCGGAAGACAGGATGGGCGATTCTGCCCGCAAGATCAATTCCGAATATGTGAAGACCGGGTTAAGCCTAGAGACGGGTGCCCTGGGCCGTGGAGATGATCCGTCCGCTCCCCGGCGTCTTGCCTTCCAGGTATTCGGGCTTCAGGAAACGGTGGAGGGCCTCCTCCAGGAGGTAGTGGGCCACGGTGGTATCCAGGCAGGGGCCGTGGGGCCGCTCGTTGAGCACGCCGAAGACCGGCAGGGGGTAGGTGTCCTGGATGCCCGAGGCGAGGTCGCGGTAGCAGGCAACGGCAATGATCATACGGGGCCGCATCTGGACCACGATACGTCGCGCCACGGTGCCGCCCGTGGCCACGGCCAGGTTGACGCCGTACTTGTCGTGCAGGTCCAGCAGCCCGGCTATGGGGCACTTGCCGCAACGCACGCAGTTGTTGATGTCGTAGGTCAGCCGCCGGTCGCACTTGGAGTTCTGGAGGCAGTGAGGCATGAGCAGGAGCACTTCCTCGGGCTTGTAGCGCCCGGCCTCGGCAAGGACCAGCTCATTGTTCACCGAGATGAAGGAGAGCATGATCGACTCCTTGTCGATCCCCATGGCCCGGCCGAGCAGGACCATGACCGGCAGGAAGAGCTTGACCGTCAGCCCCCGATAGCGGCGCGAGCCCGGTAACGGCCTGCGCAGGATGATGTTCAGGAACAGCCCCCAGTAGGCCACGGACACGAAGCAGATGAAGAACACCACCAGCGCGCCGAGAACCCAGGCTGCCGCGGGATGGATGGACTTGAGCCCCACGTAGGGCACGATCCAGAGGGCCGCCAGCATCAGGCAGAACACGAAGCAGGTTCCGCTGATGAGGCCGATGAAAAGCCGCTTCCTGGAGCGGCGGATTAAGGGCTCCTGGCTCATGGACATGGGGTCCTCTTCGCTACTTGCATTCCTTCATGTAGCCGCAGGCAAAGGCCGTGGCGTCCATGGCCTTCTTCCCCTGGGGCTTGACTTCCGGGGTCAGGTAAATCTTGTCCGCCGTGGTGATGGCCAGCCTGCCGTCCATCTCGCCAAGCACGGTCCCCGGCTCCACTTTGGAAGCCGCTTCCTCGCTGATCTCGCCGGGAGAAACGTTGAGCCGGATCGTCTTGCCGTCACCGTTGGTCCAGTCGAAGAACGCGCCGGGCCACGGGTACATGGCGCGAATCTGGTTGTGGATGGCCTGGGCCGGACGGTTCCAGTCTATCTCGCCTTCCTTCTTCTCCAGCTTCTTCGCATAGGTGGCGATGGAGTCGTCCTGGGGCTTGAGATCGTAGGCTCCGGTCTGGAGCCGGGCAAAGGCCTCGCAAATGCAGATGCCGCCCAGCTTGGCCAGCTCGTCGTGGATGGTGCCCGCATGGTCGTTGTGGCCGATCCTGAGCGCGCGCTGGACCAGCACCGGGCCGGTGTCCAGCCCCGCCTCCATCTTCATGATGGAAATGCCGGTGACCACGTCGCCGCTCTCGATGGCCCGCTGGATGGGCGCGGCCCCGCGCCACTTGGGCAGCAGCGAGGCGTGGATGTTGAGCGGGTGGATTGCAGGGACGTCGAGCACGGCCTGGGGCAGAATCAGCCCGTAGGCCGCCACCACCAGGACGTCCGGCTTGAGCGCGGCC
Organism: Pseudodesulfovibrio cashew; assembly: GCF_009762795.1. Classification (NCBI taxonomy): domain Bacteria; kingdom Pseudomonadati; phylum Thermodesulfobacteriota; class Desulfovibrionia; order Desulfovibrionales; family Desulfovibrionaceae; genus Pseudodesulfovibrio; species Pseudodesulfovibrio cashew. The sequence goes on from NZ_CP046400.1 coordinate 693,095, forward strand.
AGTTCGTCGATGGCCGCCTGCTCCTTGAAATTCTCCGGCTGGAAGACCGGAATATCGTGCTCCAGGGCCACCACCTTCACCGCCGAAGGCTTGCACTGGCGTCCGCGCCCGCACGGACGGTCGGGCTGGCTGTATACGCCGACCACGTCCGCGCCATCGAACTCAAGCAGGATGCGCAAGGCCTCGGCCGCAAAATCCGGCGTGCCCATGAACACGGTCCGCAGGGGCTTCAGTTTCACCGCGCCCCAGGATTCCGCAGAACTCTCACCACCGTTGGCGTTGATCTCTTCCATATCCCTACCCCGCTATTTCTGCCACTTGAGGGCCTTCTTGCGGTACATGGACTTCTTGAGCCGTCCGGCCTGGTCCGCCAGGGTAACACCCTCCAGGTGATCGATCTCGTGCTGCAGGATGATGGCCAGCAATCCGTCGGTCTCGATGCACACATCCTTGCCTTCCCTGTCCATGGCCGTGACCTTGACCCGCTCCTTGCGCTTGACCTTGAGGTTGAACTCGGGGCAGCTCAGGCACCCCTCCTCGCTCTCCACCTCACCGTCGCACTCCACGATCTCCGGGTTGATCAGCACGCGCAGCTCGCCGCGCTCCTTGGGGCCGGTCTGGTCCACGCAGATGAGCCGGATGGACTCGCCCACCTGGGGCGCGGCCAGTCCGACTCCGTCGCTCTCGTACATGGTCTCGACCATGTTTTCGATGAGTTCTTCAAGCTCCGGCGTCACCTCGGAAATGGGCTCGGCCTTGGCGGCCAGTACTTCGTCCGGCCAGGTACATATCTTCAATTTCATTTTGGTTGCCTCCGGCGGCTGGGGCAAGGGGAGAGGAAAACCCTTTGCAAAGGGTTTTCCTCTCCCCTTCCCCCAGACCCCCATCCCCTCTCTTTTCCGAAACTCTTTATCGCGCCACAGGAAGTCCGGCGGGGGGTGGTAGTGTTGTATGCGGCGTCTCGATACGTTGTATTAGCTTATTAAGCACGGAAACTCAAAAGGGGAGCAGCGTTGGGGCAATATTTCCCCTTCCTTAAAAATTCCGATTAGTTGCTCCGTGTTTACAAGAAAAAGAGGCCCCGGCAAAATCCTTCACGGGATTGCCGGGGCCGCTTGAAACCGTAATTGAAACTAATCCTGCTTCTTTTCGCGCAGCCGGATGCCGAGCTCCCGGAGCTGCTTGCTCGGCACCGTGGACGGGGCCTCAGTCATCAGGCAGGTGGCCTTCTGGGTCTTGGGGAAGGCGATGACGTCGCGGATGGACTTGGTGCCGGTCAGGATCATGACCAGACGGTCCAGGCCGAAGGCGATGCCGCCGTGGGGCGGTGCACCGTACTTGAGGGCGTCCATGAGGAAGCCGAACTTCTCCTGGGCCTCCTCGTTGTCGATGCCCAGGGCCGCGAACATCTTCTCCTGCATCTCCGGGGTGTGGATGCGGATGGAGCCGCCACCCACCTCGTAGCCGTTAAGGACCAGGTCGTAGGCACGGGCAATGGCCTCGCCGGGCTGCTCGGCCAGCACCTCGAGCTGATCGGGCAGGCAGGAGGTGAAGGGATGGTGCCGGGCCACGTAGCGCTTCTCGTCGGCGTCGTACTCAAGCAGCGGGAAGTCGGTGATCCAGACGGGCTTGAACTCGCCCTCCTTGATCAGGCCGAACCGCTTGGCCAGCTCGCAGCGCAGGTTGCCCAGGGCGGCGTTGGCGATGTCCGCCGGACCGGCCTGGAAGAAAAGGATGTCGCCGGGCTGGCAGTTGGAGCGCTCCCGAAGGGTGGCGACCTCGTCGTCGGAGAAGAACTTGACGATGGGCGACTGCCACTCGCCGTCCTCTTTGACCTTGATCCAGGCCAAACCCTTGGAGCCGTAGATCTCGACGTACTTGGTGTACTCGTCGATCTCCTTGCGGGAAAGCTCGGCGCCACCGGGCACGACCATGACCTTGACCAGCTCGGACGAGGCAAAGACCTTGAACTTGGAGCCCGCGAACACGTCGGTGATATCTATGTGCTTGAGCTCGAAGCGAAGGTCCGGCTTGTCCACGCCGTAGTCACGCATGGCGTCGGCATAGGTCATGTGCGGGAAAACCTCGGGCAGTTCCACGCCGATGGTCTCCTTGAACATGTTCTTGACCAACCCCTCGGCCATATCCTGGATGAGCTTCTCGTCAGGGAAGGACATCTCGATATCGATCTGGGTGAACTCGGGCTGACGGTCGGCGCGCAGGTCCTCGTCGCGGAAGCATTTGACGATCTGGAAGTAGCGGTCCATGCCGGAGACCATGAGCATCTGCTTGAAGAGCTGCGGGGACTGCGGCAGGGCGTAGAACTCGCCCTGATTGACGCGGCTGGGCACCAGGAAGTCGCGCGCGCCCTCGGGCGTGGACTTGGTCAGCACCGGGGTCTCGATCTCCAGGAAGCCGAGCCCGTCCAGATAGCGGCGCACGGATTGGGCGGCCTTGTTGCGAATGATGAAATTCTTGGCCAGGGAGGGACGGCGCAGGTCCAGGAAGCGGTACTTGAGACGCAAGTTCTCGCCCACCTCAACGCGGTCCTCAATGGGGAACGGCGGAGTCTCGGAGGTGTTCAGCAGCTTGTAGTCGGTGACTTCGATCTCCACCTCGCCGGTGACCATGTTCGGGTTGGACATGCCCTCGGGGCGGGGCCGGACCTTGCCCTTGATGGCGACGACGTATTCCGGACGGATGGCGTGAGCGCGCTCGTGCACCTCGGCGTTGTCCTCGGGATTGAAGACCACCTGGGTCAGCCCCTCGCGGTCGCGCAGGTCGAGGAAGATCAGGCCGCCGTGGTCGCGGCGGAACTGAACCCAACCCATGAGGCAGACCTCTTCGTCCATGTTGGCGGCGGTCAGCTCGTTGTTGTGGTGGGTCCTGCGCCAGCCGCCCAGGTCCTCGATGACGCGAAATTCGCTGTAGTCTCTCTCTTCTTGATGTTCGGACATTGTCTCTCCAGTCTCTCTCATTAGATGTCGGCCCGGTCGCCCGCGCCGCGTATTTCGTCGTTTACAGACTCGCCAGGTACAGGGAGCGGTCCAGGGTCTCCTGGTCGCGCTCCTCGTCCATGTACTTGACGGTCACGGTGTTGTTGGCCAGCTCCTCGCCGCCCAGGATCAGGCAGACCCGGGCGCCGGACTTGTTGGCCGCGCGCATGCGGGACTTCATGGACCCGCCCGCGTAGCTGGCCTCGCCGCTAAGCCCCTTTTCGCGGAGCTGCTGGGCGAACAACATGGCCTCGTTGGCGGCTTCGTCGTCCACCACGGCCAGATAAAAATCGGGCCGCGCCAGCTCGGCCTCGTCCATCAGCAGGGCAAGGCGCTCCATGCCGCAGGCGAAGCCGGTGCCGGGGCAGTCGGGGCCGCCCAGGTTCTTGACCAGGCCGTCGTAGCGGCCGCCTCCGGCCACCGCCGTCTGGGAACCGATATCGTAGGACGCCACCTCGAAACAGGTGCGCACGTAGTAGTCCAGGCCGCGCACCATGCGGGGATTGAGCTCATAGGCCGCGCCCGCGCCGTCCAGGATCGCCCTCACGTCCGCGAAGTGCGTCTCGCACTCGGGGCAGAGGTGATCGGTGATGACCGGAGCGTCCTGAACCAGCTCCTTGCAGGTGGGCACCTTGCAGTCGAGCACGCGCAGGGGATTGGTCTCCATCCTCCGGCGGCAGTCCTCGCAGAAATTTTCCTTGTCCTTGGACTTGTAGTAGTCGATCAGCGCCTGCTTGTAGGCCGGGCGGCACTCATGGCAGCCCAGGGAGTTCAGCTCGATGGTCAGCTTGGTCAGGCCGAGTTCATTCAGGAAGGAGCGGAGCATGAGAATGAGCTCGGCATCGGCCTGGGCCTCGGGCGCGCCGAAGATTTCCACGTCCAGTTGGTGGAACTGGCGCTGGCGGCCCTTCTGGGGGCGCTCGTAGCGGAACATGGGACCGAAGGTGAAGAATTTGGAAATTTTGCCCGGCTGATGAGTCTTGGACTCCACAAAGGCCCGGACCACGCCCGCCGTGGCTTCGGGGCGCATGGTCAGGGAGCGGTTCTTGCGGTCCGGAAAGGAGAACATCTCCTTGCCGACCACGTCGGTGTCCTCGCCGATGGACTTCTGGAAGAGCTCGGTCTTCTCCAGGATGGGCGTGCGCAACTCCCCGAATCCATAGCGGGAAAACACCTCGCGCGCCTTGGCTTCCATATAGGTGAATTTCGCGGCCTCTTCAGGGAAAAGGTCCGCGAATCCCTTGATCTTTTGAACTTTAGCCATGTTGTATCTATATTCCTTAATGATTGTCTGATGGCTGGAAACGAATCTGGTTAGAACATTCGAAGCGGATTGTCAAAACGGGAGTGCTGCCCTTGGCGGACGCGGGTTCAAAGGCCGGGGGAGCATGAAGGGAAAGGGATCAGTCGTCGTCGCGGTTGCGGACGTCCTTGCGCCAGTTGTTCAGGGGGGCATAGCACCCCTGCCCTGCGTGCTGGGAGCGGCGGACCTCCTCGCCCTCGTCCGGGTCGAGCATGAGCCTGCAGATGTAGCGGTTGCCCGCCTCGTCCCAGGCCAGGGCCGGACAACGGCGGGTGTAGCCGTAACGCCGATGGGCCTCCGAACAGGGGTCGCGCAGGCAGCACCAGCCGCAGCCCACGCACGGTTCGCACTCGTCCGTGAGCGGCTCGATGGCGGGCGCACCGCCGAAGATGTCGAATTCCGAATCGGCCATGGGGGTCGGATACCGTCAGGCCGCGCAAATGGCAAGCGGCCCGACCAGGGCAGACGGCTAGAGAACGAAGTCCTTGATCACCTGCCAGCCGGTCTTGAACTGGTAGAGGGCCTGGCCCACGAGCACGACATTGCACAGGCCGTGGAGCAGCGGCAGCACCCTGCGCCTAGCCTTGTTCCGGTGCATATACAGGCCCGACAGCCCGCCGAAGAATAGCAGCGGCAGCATGGCCAGGGCCGTCTCGTAATGGTCACCGGTGACGAAGTTCACCTGCCACTTGATGCGGGCCACGGCGAAGCCGCCGATCAACCCCGCAAGCCAGAGGACGATGGCCGCCGCGCCCAACGCCACATGGCGGTTCCACAGGAACTGCCTGCGCATGGACAGATGTTGCGACAGGAACCGCTTCATGCCGAGGTACGCGGCATAGATTCCGATAAGCGTGGCCAGCACCTGCATGGCCGGATGTATCCAGAGCATTGAGATCCTCCCTCTCCGCCAAGACGGTTTGGAGGCAGTGTACAGTAAACAGAACGTCAGGAGAAGCGGGTCAGGAAAAAAGCTTGGGTTCCAGCGCTGCCCAGACCATGTCGGGCGTCAGCTCGTTCATGCACAGGAAGTGCTCTTTGGGGCATTTCTTGGGCCCGTGCAGCCCGCAGGGGCGACAGTCCAGGCCCGCCACCTCGACCACCGTGGAGTTCTCACCGCGCGGAAAGAAGCCGAGCTCCCGCACCGTGGGGCCGAACAGGGCCACCAGGGGCGTGTCCTGGGCCCAGGCCAGGTGCATCGGGCCGGAATCGTTGGTCAGATACGCGTCCAGCCGACCCAGATAGGCGGCCAGCTGCGGCAGGGACAGCCTTCCCCCCAGATCGATGGCGTCAGGGGCATCAGCGCCGTCCAGAACCCGCCTGGAGGTCTCGACCTCGTCCGGGCCGCCAAAGACCAGCACCTGCGCCCCTGCCTGGGACGCACGGGTCACGATCTCGCTGAAATACCGCTCGGGCCAGCACTTGGTGGGCCAGGTGGAGCCGGGGTGAACACCCAAAACGGGGCGATCGCCGCAGTGTTCGCGCCAGAAATTGTCAGCATGGGCCACGGCCTCAGGGCCCAGCGCCAGCGGCGCCTTGGGCGCGGGCGGCTTGATTCCCAGGGGCGCGAGCAGTTGAAAGAGCCGCTCCACCTCCTCCAGCTCCTCAAACCGGCGAGGCACGGTCTCGGTGTAGGCCAGCCGGTTGAACCATGGCGAGTCATAGCCTATGCGCCGCGAAATGCCTGTGGCTCCTGCCACCAGCGCCGAGCGCAGGCTCCGGTGCGTCGAAATCCAGAGGTCGAAGTCCTGCCTGCCGATCTCCCACCCCAATCTGACCGCCGCATTCAGGGACTTCTGCCCGCCGCGCTTGGCGAACGCATGCACCTCGGCGATCTCGGGCTGGGCCGCGAATACCGACTCCACGCCCGCGCGCACGTAAAAATGGATCTCCGCTTCCGGGAAACGGTCCTTGAGCGCCCTCAACAACGGCAAAGTGAGCACGGCGTCGCCCAGAAAGGCGGTCTGCCATACCCCGATCTTCTTGTACTCACGCATTGTGCGACTTAGTATCCTGTCAAACGGTTTCAGGCAACGGTTGATCTGAACACGCGAAGGCCGTATCCTCGGTCCCGGCACACAAACCGCAACCAACGCCCTGGAGGCTACCATGAAATACATCCTGTTCGAAGACTTCTCCGGTGCACCCGTCCCGGTCATCTTCCCCAACCGCATCGACCATGCCGAAATGCGCGAACAGATGCCCTACGCCAAGGCCCTTTCCGCCGGATACGTCTCCCTCAGGCCCGACGGCTTCCACTGCCACGGCAACTCCAAAAGCCTGGAGCTCCAGGCCGCTCCCGGCGACGCCCAAATCATCGCCGACAAATTCGAAGACCCTGAAAGTTAAGAACGCCTCCGGCGGTCGGGGGGAAAGGGAAGAACGGATGCCGGTCCAGTCGTCAGTTTTCGGATCAGAAGTAGTACACGCAGCGAAGTTCGCCCTTGGCCGCGTTGAGCTTGTTACCGAACTCCGTGTCAGAGTCCCCGATCGGCAGGGTGAGTCGGGGTCTTAACTCGAGGTTTGACGTGAGCAGGTAGGAGGCTTCAGGGTTGAGGGAGAGGCTTCGATCGCCGAGGTTCATGATTACAGTCGCTGTCGTGGTCAGGTAGAGGATGTCGAAAGGTTCCTTCTGGGACACTCGGAAATACAGGTAGTCCTTCCCGGCGCTGCTCTTGTTGTAATCTGACGACACCTGTTTGCTTTTGTTCAGGTCGGTGGCGATTCCCGTGGACTGATAGGTGTCGTAGGCAGCGTGGACATAGTCGTAGTAGGATTTCAATTGCTCTGAGGTATACCCCTCCCCGTTGTGGTAGTATTCGAGGAGATAGGTCGTTTCGCTCTCGGTCAGGTAGCGTGCGCCCAGAAGAAAGCTCCAGGCATCGTGGTTGTGGATACTGCTGGTCCCGTCGTCGTTGAAAACCGTCTGCTCATGGCCCAATCGGACCGCCGTTTCTCCATGGATGGCGAAATTTTCGGTGATATTCGCGGCAAAGTCGACGCCGAAGGACGTGTCGTAATAATCGCCGGTCATTGCCATGACATCCATGTCCACATCGGAAATCAGAAAGTAGAGCTTTCCCCCGTAGAGAACACTTTCTTTCGTCGCCAATCCCGTATTTACCCGCTCCCATACGGGGACGACCACCGGAGTGAACGCAAATGTCTTCAGTGGGCCGTCGAAGCTGAAGATGGCATCGACGACACCCATGACGTAGCCCTCACGGCTCTGGTCCGGGTCGTCCACGTCCTTGGGGCGGCTGGCGAAACTCACGGGGTTCCAGGCATACCCCTTGCCCCATTTGAGGACCTTTTTCCCTGCTTCCAGCGTGAACTGGGGGTCCGGTCTCCATGAGGCCACCCCCTCTTCGAGCAGGACCTGCCCGGCCCAATGCTTGTCGTCCTTGAAAAAACGTTCCGACGGTTCGTCCGGCTCGCTCACCGACGACAGGGGCAACTGACTCCAGGCAACGTCGGCGCGCGGGCGGGCATATATCCCGAACGTTTCGTATTTAACGGAAAGTTCGGGCTTGAGTTGCAGCAGCAAGTCCGTCTGGAGTTCGTCCTGTCTGGACTTGAAGAAGCGTTGCTCGTATGCCGCCGAGTTCCTGTTCAGGACGCGTTCGTACATCCGCAACTCGGCCTGCCCCCAGAATTCGAAGTGCTTTTCCTCTACGGCTGGAACGTCGAAATTCGCATCATAGAGGGGCTCGTCCTGGGCAAGGGCCGATGTTGCGGCAACCAGGGCGAGCGCCACACAGAGAAGCGCCCCGCGCCAGGCTCCGGCTTTCATCACTCTGTTTCCCGCCATTACCGGCGCAGGGTCTCGATCCGCGGCAGGTAATTGAGGGTGAAGACTTCATCAGAGAAATCCCTGGCCTTCATCCTGGCGAAGATCATTACGGACAGGTACCCCTTGTGGAGCGGGCTGTCCGTCTCGACAATGGCCGGGCGGACGAATCCGTCGCCGAAGTCGGTCATCTTTTTGAAATGCAGGGTCTTGATCAGCATCCCGGACGCCGCGAGACACTTGATTTCCGTTGGAACAAGCCGGTCCTTGGCCACCAGCATTTCCAGCTTGTCGTAGGCCACGTCGTTGGTCTTCGCCTTCAGGTGGAGAACGTAGGCGTCGTCGTTTTCCTCCATGGACTCGGGCGCGTACTCGACGCTGTAGTCGAGCCGCATGATGTCGGCATTGTTGAAGATGCCGCCCGTCACCGATTGCAGGCTGGTTATCCTGACCGGCTTGGCCACGCTCGGGATATGGAGCCACATGTTGTCGCCCAGGCGCAGGGTCGCGCGGCCCTTTTCGCTGGATGGCTCCAGAAACACGGAAGCCACCATGTCCTGCCCCTTTTTGATGGTGTACAGGACGTATTCCCGCTTGCTCCCGTCCGGCTCGATGTTAATGAGCTTGCGGTAGGATTCGTAGCTGACCGGGGCAAGGTTGCGGTCCACGGCCTGGAGCACATCCCCGGCATCCATGGCGGACGCCTGCCCGGTGCCAAAGACAAGGCAGATGACGGTCAGGAGAAGAACATGTTTTATCATATGCATTTTCTTTGTCCCCTTGAGGTTACACGTGGCCGAGCGCATCGACGGGTTCCATCCGGCTCGCCTTCCATGCGGGTTGCAACGCCGCCAGGGCGGAGGCGACCAGGACGATGGCCGACAGGAAGAGCATTTCCCCGGGGTTGATGTCCGGTCGCACGATCAGGTTGTCCATGCGTCCGAAGGAGAAGGCCACTCCAGCCGCCTTGAAGGCCAGCAGCCCGCCCACGCCCAGGATCAGCCCGAGAGCCGTCCCCAGTATGCCGAGGAGCACGCCTTCGGCCACGAAAAGCGACATGATCGTTCCGGGGGAGGTCCCCATGGCGGCAATGGTCCCGATTTCCCGCACGCGCTCGAAGACCGACATCAGCATCACGTTGAGCACGCTGATGAGGACGATGGCGACCATGACGATCTTCACCGTGATCAGCATCAGGTCGATCATGTTCGCGATATTGGAGAACGGCGAAAGCTTTTGCCAGGTATGCAGCTCAAAGGCGGGCTTGCCCTTCTTGTTCAGGAATCCGCCGAGGGTCGCCGTGAGCGATGCTGCGACCGGCTTCAGGCGGTTGAAGTCGGAAACCCGGACCACGATCTCGGTGACCTCGCCCGGTTTGGTGCGCAGTAGGCTGCGGGCGTCTTCGATGTGCATGTAGGCGTCCTTGCCGCCCGGGCCCATGATGTCCTCGATGATACCCGCCACCTGGAATTCCATGCCGTTGACGGAGCCGTCCTTGTTGGTCGCGACCAACACCACGGAGTCGCCGGGCTTCATGCCCAGGCTCTTGGCCACCTTTTCGGGGACGATGACCTGGCCCTTCTTGAGCAGATCCTCGCCCGGGCCGGGGGCTCCCTGCTTCATCCTGCCCACCAGGGACGGACAAACGGCCATTTCCCGTTTCGGATCGATTGCCGAAAGCCTGACGTTGGTGCTTTCCATATAGTTGCTGAGGACCGCACCGAGCTTCAGCCTGGGGGCATACGCCTCCACTCCGGGAGTGCCATCGAGAGTTTTCGCGATTTTTTTGTACCCCTGTCCCTTCATGTTCAGATTGAGGGGCATGGTGTCTATGGACGAAAAGTACCCCTTGCGGTGAATCTGCAGGTGACCGATGCTTGAATCCGTGATGATGCCGATCATCATGGACTTGAACGATCCGGCGAGGCCCGAGAACATGACGACCATGCACACGCCGATGACGATGAGCAGGGAAGTGAGGGCCGTACGACGTTTGTAGCGCGCCAGATTGCGCAGGGCGATCTTGAATATGTTAAGCATGGTCATTGCCTCCCTGGACAAGCGGGTTCCCGTCACGCAGCATGCCGTCCTCGATGCCGTGCACCACGTCGGCGTGTTCGACGATGCGCGGGTCGTGGGTGGAGAAGACGAAGGTGGTCCCGTAGGTGTCCCGCATTTTTTTCATCAGATCGATTATCTTGTGGGCCGTGTCGTGGTCGAGGTTCGCGGTGGGCTCATCCGCCAGCACCACCTCCGGGTTGGTCACCAGAGCACGGGCCACGGCCACGCGCTGCTTCTGGCCGCCCGAAATCTGATCCGGCCGCTTGTCCTTCTGGTCGGCCATGCCGACGGCCTCCAGCACAGCCATCACGCGTTCCCGCCGCTCGGCTGCGGGAGTCCGGGTGATCATGAGCAGGGGGTATTCTATATTCTCGTACACGCTCAGGACAGGGATGAGATTGAACGACTGGAAAATGAAACCAAGGTGTTCGCCGCGAAAATGAGCAGCTTCCTTTTTCCCCAGGGTGTCCACCCTGGTGCCGGTCACCCGGACCTCGCCGGACGAGGGCTTGTCCATACAGCCGATGATATTGAGCAGTGTTGTCTTGCCGCTTCCCGAAGGTCCGACGAACGTGACAAGTTTCCCTTTTTCGATGGAGACGGAGATCTGTTTCAGGGCCTCAGTTTCAACCTGCCCCGTCAGATATTTTTTCGAAATGCCGTCCAGTTCAATCAGCGACATGGTTTTCTCCTGTACACATGGCCTAGGGAAAATCCCCGGTCATGCCGTTAATTCCGTTTCGAGGCCCCCCCGGCCATCGCCCCAAACCCGGGCCTGCTGCCTCCATAATTCTGAATTGCTTCCAACAGTCCGGAAAACTGATCCGGCCGCAACACGGCCTTTTCCTGGAGCAGAAGACGAAGCACCTCGTCTTTCATTTCGCCTTGATTTACAGAAATCTTTTGCTGAATGGCCCGAATCGCCCTTTCGTCGGCAACGGGTTTGGCCAGCAACTCCAGCATCCGTTTTCTCAGTTGCATCGTTTCCCGGCGAATACGGTCTGCATTGGTCTTGAAGGCCTGCGCATAAGGTTCCAGCACTTTCCATTGTTCGGGTGTCACCTGCACGCTTTCATACCGCGCCGCAAAAAATGGGTCTCCCGAATGGCGGGAAGCCTCCGGCGGCATCGGATTTTGTCCGGGAAAATACTGCATGCCCCAGAACAGGACAAAGGCGATATTCAATCCCACCGACAAGGCCAGCAGCGACCGCTTCAGATAATACATGGTTACAACCTCCCCCCGCCGTCGAATCCGGCCAGCACCGCGGCCTCGATCGAACCGCCGGGAGCCGCACTCAGGGACGCGGAGACCGTATTCTCCGTCCGCATCATGCCCCGTTCAGAGACCGATCCGCCATGACTGTTCCACCCGAGAAGACCTCCCAGAAGCAGGCCGACAGCCAGGGCGGATGTCATGGCCGTCATCCCCAGTCCTCTGCGGACAATCTCTCGGAAGCGGCTTTTGATCGGGGCATCGAAATACTCTCGTGAAGCTCGAGCCATGATCCGGAATTCCAAATCGCCCGGCATCGCCGGAGTGCCCAGAGAGGTAAGAGGTGCTTCCAATGCCGCCAGCTCCGCCAAACGCGCGCGGCAGTCCGCGCACCCATCGAGATGGCGTTTCATATCCCGCAATTCCTGTTCGGGCAGTTCGCCGTCCAGGTAGGCGGAAAGACGTGTATGGCAATTTCGGCAATGCATTTGTGTCGGCCTCATCTTCATTAAACGATCCAATTCCGGGAAACCCCCGCCTTCGAACAAAAAAAGTTCAACGCGATTTCAATTCCTTTCGCATCGCCTCACGGCCCCGGGACAGCAACCGCTCGACTCCCTTGCGTGACGTTTCAAGCACTGCGGCCATTTCATCATAGCCGAGCCCTTCGTAGTAACGCAGCACCACGGCCATGCGCTGTCTAGGGGGAATGGCATCCAATGCCCGGCGAACACGAGCCGCGTCCTGGCTCATGATCAATGCCTCCTCCTGTCCGGGGGACGGATCGGCCAACTCCGGATAATCGTCCGACTGTCCGGGCTTTTTCCTTTTGGCATGGTCCAGGCAGAGTCGAGAAATGATGATGTAGAAAAACCTCTTGAAACGTGCGGTACGGCGATATCGGGCCGACGCGGAAAGCAGCTTGATGAAGGCGGCCTGAACGATATCTTCGGACTCATCCCTGGAGCCAAGGAAACGATAGGCCACGCCCCAGGCCCAGGACTGGTGCCGCCGGACGAGTTCGCCGAAGGCCTGCCGGTCCCCGTTTCCCGAGGCTTCCAATAGGGCCTCGTCCGGGAGTTGTGATTCCTGTCGATCAGGCAATCCGCCGTCTCCTGATGTTGTTGAGGCTCGCCCAGAATAGCCCGAGCATGAACAGCACCACCCGCTCCACGGCAGACAACATGCCCTCCACGGCCTGTGCTTCGTCGAACTGCTTGCTTGGGTCTTCCATGCCTTCATTTTCCATCAGGACGGGCCTCCGGCGTCAGATATCTGTTTCCATTTGACGACGGTGATTCCCCGAGGGGGGAACTCTCTGTAGTCTTCGTACTCAATGAAAGTGGGCAATATTAATATTGCTTTGTCAATCTAGCGCATTCGAAAAAATATCAAAAATCATTTTGTAAATAAGAGATGCCCCCCGGTTGTCCGGACCGTCGAAGGGAAAAGTCTGGTGAGTCTGGGATTAACGATACCGCCAAAAGCGCCTCCCATCACCCTCGCTGTCGGAGACGCCCTGGGGAGCACCCCCCGTTGGCAAGCACCGCCGAAGGCTCCCCTGACTCTAAGAATCGCGCTTATCATTTGCCCTGCAGGAGCAGCTTCCAGCGCTTGGCCTCGTCCCAGTTGAACCCGCCTGGCACGCAGGGCCAGATGGAGTTGTTCTGGAAGAGCGGCTCCCGGGCGAGGGGGTACGGCGAGACCTTCGCGGCTTCGGCAAAGAGCGGGCTGTGCGGAATGGGCGTGTAGTGGGCGAGATGAGGACGGAAGCCGTAGGACCGGACATGCTCCACGGCCTGTTCGACGTTGCCGAGGTCCTGACCGGGCAGACCGAAGAGGATGTAAACGCCGATATCGTCGAGATCGAAGCCGGCGTCCAGGAGATTGCGTGCGCCGTCCTCCCACTCCCTGCGGGTGAGCTTCACGTCGTGGCGGTGGTCGAAATCGGTGGTCTCAAGGCCAAGGCGCACGGTATGCAGCCCTGCCCGCTTGAGGCGGGCGCAGACGTCCGCGCTGAGCCGCCGCACGTGCATGGCGTTGGGCGTGTGCAGGCGAAGGGAGAGGTCCTCGGCGTTGATGCGGTCGAGCACGGGCCAGAGCCAGCGGTCCGGGTTGATGAGCAGGGCGTCGTCGTAGAAGGCGAAGTCGCGCACACCCCGATCATACTCGGCGCGCAGGGCGGAGAACACGGCGTCGGGAGCGCTCTGGGTGAAGTCCGGGTACAGGGCGCGGCTGGCGCAATACTCACAGGTAAACGGACAGCCCCGTGAGCCGAGGATGGGCGCGTAATGAGGCTCGGCGTAGAGATCGAGGGCCAGGGACAGGCCCGCGTTGGGCGGCAGTGAGGGCGCGGGCAGGCCGAGCCGTTGCCAGAGCGAGGCCCAGTTGGCCGGGAGCTCCATGGAGCCCTGCATGATCAGGTCGGCGCGGGCATGGGCGCGGGCATGTTCGGTGCAGAGGGTGGCGTAGGTGCCGCCGAGGACGCGGGGGACGTCGGGCCAGAGTTCGGCGGCGATGTCGAGGACCTCGAGCGCGCCGGGATACCAGTAGGTCATGATGGACGTGACCAGGACAAGATCGGGCGCGGGATCGAGGGCGGCCAGGGCTTCCCGGACCATGTCGCGCGGGAGTCCGTAGCGGGAGTATCGCCGGTCCATGAAAGCCAGCGGCTCGGGGAGCGGCAGTTCCTCCTTGGGGTAGTGGCCGGTGCCGTACTTGCCGGGCGAGGGCCAGCGCGCGTCCTCCCAGGTGCGATCCAGGCAATCCACGAGGGCCACGGACGCTCCGGCGGCGCGGAGCATGTCCAGGCAGGCGAGCAGGCCCACGGGCCGCGACCAGACATTGAAGGCCGCGAAGTCGAATATCCAGGGATTGATGCCCAGTATGCGCGGGCCTTCGGCAGGGCCGGACCAGGGGATGTGCGGATGCTCGGGGCGGCTCACTTACTGATAGAAACGGGTGTAAAGATTGATGGCGAGGGACACGGCCAGCAGGACCACGATGGCCACGAGCAGCATGTTGGTGGTCCGGTTGCGCTTGGCCACGCGCTCGGCCTTGGACTTGGTGAACATCCCGGTGATCAGGAAGACCAGCCCGAGTATGATGATGAGTTTGGTGAGGATGCCCATGGGGAGGGTGTAGCGGATTTGGCCGGGAATGTCTTGCCCCGGAAAATGGTAACGTGATATGGAGAGCATGCTCTGCGGCTGGCTGCTTCAAACATCACAGCCGAACATGAAACAATATTCTTCCTCTTCCCGTGTCCTCTCGGATTTGGCGAATCTTACGTACGTCCTGCCGTCAGCTTTGGCGCGCCCTTTCCCCTTTCCCTATTCATCTGATTTCCCTTGGCCCGACTTCCCATCCGACGCGCCTCGGACCAAGGGAGGGTGTACGCCATGTTGAAGCGACTCCTGAAAAAGCCCGAAGCCAGATACTGCGCCATTATCGCTGTCCTCAGCATCATCCTGTGGATAGCCATGGGCCAACTCAGTGCCTACATCATTTTTTTCGGCGGGGCCGGACTCCTCATGTACGGACTCCCCTACGCCGTAGGGCTTCTCCTGCTTCTTGTCGGTGTCTATTCCATAAGCGGAGACGCCATCCGGGGCGTGCTGAAATGGTCCGGCCTCACACTGCTCGGGCTGTTTCTGGGCACCGGCCTCCTCTCGCTGGTGGCGGCTTCGCCGTACCTGGTGGACAAAACCCTGTCCACGAGCGAGGTGTATAGATACCGTTTCTCCATCGTGATGGAAACGCCGGATGGCCCCACCACCGTCGGCCACGTCGTGACCATGGACAAGAAGCGGTTCAGCCTGTCAGGAGCTCCCAGCGGAACGATGCTCATGCGCAATTCGCTACGGGCGCCCAGCAGCTATGTCGTGGGCGACGGGGTGTATGTGGGATACGCCAACCACAAGACGGGCATTCTTGCCGGTTTGTTCCCGGCGGTCCTGCGCCGACATGGCCTTCCCCTGCATGGCAGGGATTATACGGGCCTTGCGCTGGAGGTGGACAAGGAGTTGTTCCCCAGGTTGTTTGCCCATGGCCTGAAGCACCATGACGAGAAACTGCTCGCCCTGTACGAGTCGCTTCTCGCCCAAGGGAAATACAAAATCTTCGTGGAATTGCTTGGCGGAGAAGTGGAAGACCCCCAAAGGCCCGGGCAGTTGTGCAGATACCTCCTTGCCCTGGAGGCGGAAACCGCAAGAGGCAGGAGGCGGGCCGAGACCGAAGTTCGAGTCATCCGCGACGTCCTCACCACCGGAGACGGGAAAGAACATGTCCGCCTGCACCCTGTGGCCGGATTCCTGCACATCCCCCTCGGGAAGAAACTTGGCCTGCAAATGCGCTTCTTGCCGCGCGACCTGGTTTCACTTCCCGGTCGCCTGGCCGTGGCAACGGGCAAAACCGGCTTAGCGCCCGGAAACAGGCACCAGGTGCCAAACGAACTGCTTGAGAAACAGTATTTCGGAGGCCTTCAGCTTCAGGGAGACGACGCCCGCTTCCCTCCCGAAGAGTATCGCGCGTTCAAGGCAGGCAAAGGCGAATACACGGTCTGGTTCGAAGTGCTCGACGGTTCGTGCGATTATGAGATTCCTAGCCCTTGATCCAGATGATCCCGGCCTGCCTGCCCGTGTCGCGATTCGGGGAGGCGCACGCCTTGCGGTAGGAGAAGAAGGTGTCGTCCATGCCCATGGTGCAAAGGTCGAAGGAGAAGAGCTGTTTCTCGGGCACACCCGCCGCCATGAGCTGGTCGCGGGTCATGCGCCAGAGGTCGGCGCGCTTGGTTTCCGGGTCGAAGTACTGCTTGAAGCCGGGACCGAAGTCGGTCTCGAAGTTGACGAACTCGGCAGCGGCCGGACTCAGGGACGGGCCGCGCACCGCGAAGACGTCCTTGGGGTCGAGACCGTAGGTCTCGCAGAAAAAGCGCACCCCCTCGCCGGGGAAATTTATCTTGTTGCCGCGCCAGCCCGCATGCAAACCCGCCACGTAACGGCCCGAGCGGTGGGCCAGGAGGATGGGCTGGCAGTCGGCGGTCTTGATCACCAGGCCGTGACCTGGCGTGGCCGTGGTCATGCCGTCGCCCTCCAGCATCGCGTGCTCCTCAGGGGCGATGGGCGCAGGGTCGGCGTGGATCACCCCGCCGTGAACCTGGTTGCACTCGCACCAGCCGGTCAGCTCCAGGCGGTCGAAGACGAGGCGGCGATTTCCGGCCACCTTGTCGGGCTCGTCGTTGACGTCAAAGGAGAGGTTGGCCGAGTCATGAGGCGGCTCGGACAGCCCCCCGCGCCGGGAGGTGAAGGCGCAGCCCACACCGGGGATGCCCACGAACTCAAAGGGGAAAAACGCTATGGCCGCCATAATTCCTCGTCGGTGCACACGGCCTTGACCGGCATGTCCCACTCCTCGGTGGGGATGCGATCGACCAGTTGGAACTCGTAGCCCATGCCGATGGTCAGGGTGGCCTGCATGGCCCCATTGGCCAGCAGCCGGTCATAGTAGCCACCGCCGAAACCGAGGCGGAAACCGCGCCGGTCAAAACCTATTCCCGGGATCAGGGCCAGATCCGGACAGCACTCGCTCATGGCCGGGCACTTTGTGGCGTCGGGTTCCATGATGGCAAAGGGGCCAGGCGCGAGGTCGTCCCGACACACGGCACAGGCGATGTCCATCTCCCCGTTCCGCTCGGGACGGCAGCGGGGCAAGAGCACGCGGGCCCCCCGCTCCCAAAGCTCGTCCAGCAGCGGGCGCACGTTCACTTCCCCCCGCACGGGCCAGTAGAGGAGCACCTCGGCGGCTTCCAGCCACTCGGGCAGGGCCCGGACAAACTCCAGAGCCCGATCACTGCGTTCCTGCCGGTCACTTTCGGAGAGCAGCAGCCTTTTGTCGATGAGCCGCCGCCGCAACCGTTCCTTGTCATTGATGTTCATGGAGCGCAGGGTAACACGGCAGGGAGCGACAATCCAGCATCCGGAAACGCCCTCGTCGCAGGCGGCGGGAGAACCCGCTTGGGTTTCGCTTCGTCTTGATGTATCCTCCCGCCGACAACGAAACATACCGAGCCGGAGAATCCATGCCCGCTAACATACTGGTCCTCGACGACGAAAAAAACTATCTGCTCATCCTGGAATCCATCCTGGAGGACGAGGGGTACGACGTGACCACCCTGTCCGACCCGGAGATGGGACTGGCCTACCTCGAAGACTCCGAGGTGGACGTGATCCTGACGGACATGAAGATGCCCAAACTCACGGGCCAGGACGTGCTGGAGCACTGCAAGAAGAACTACCCGCACATCCCGGTGCTGATCATGACCGCCTTCGGGTCCATCGAGGCCGCGGTGGAGGCCATGCGCATCGGCGCCTTCGACTACATCACCAAGCCGTTCGCCAACGAGGAGCTGCTCCTGTCCATCTCCAAGGCCGTGCAGTATGCGGCCACCCAGCAGGAGAACATCCGCCTCAAGCGCGAGATCCGAGACCGCTACTCCAAGGGCAACATCATCGCCCGGGCCAGGGGCATGCAGCAGGTACTGGACATGGTCGACCGCGCCGCGCCGTCCAAGTCCACCGTGCTCATCCTGGGCGAGTCCGGCACCGGCAAGGAAGTCATCGCCCGTGCCATCCACACCAGCTCGCCCCGCAGGGACCAGCCGTTCGTCACGGTCAACTGCATGGCGCTCAATCCCGGCGTGCTGGAGTCCGAACTCTTCGGCCATGAAAAGGGCTCGTTCACCGGGGCCACGGCCATGCGCAAGGGCCGCTTCGAGCAGGCCAACAAGGGCACCCTTTTCCTGGACGAGATCGGCGAGCTGACCCCGGAGCTTCAGGTCAAGCTGCTGCGCGTGCTCCAGGAGCACCAGATCGAGCGAGTGGGCGGCGCCGAGACTTTTGACGTGGACATCCGCATCGTAGCCGCCACCAACAAGAATCTGCAGGAGGCCGTGTCCAAGGGCGAGTTCCGAGAGGACCTCTTCTACCGCCTGAACGTGGTCTCCATCTTCATGCCGCCCCTGCGCGAACGGCGCGAGGACATCCCGCTCCTGGCTTCCCACTTCCTGGAGAAATACACCAAGGAGAACCAGGTCAACATCACCGGCTTCTCCGGTTCGGCCATGGACTACCTGACCGCCTACGAGTGGCCGGGCAACGTCCGCCAGCTGGAGAACGTGGTGGAGCGGTGCACGGTCCTGTCCAGGGGCGAGATCATCAAGGCCGAGGATCTGCCGCCCGAAATCAAGGACGAGGAGGCCCAGTTCAAGTCCGCCGTGGACCTGCTGCCCGGCAAGCTCAACCTGGCCGAGACCATGGACAAGATTGAGGGGGCCCTGGTGAAGCGCGCCCTGGTTCGCACCGAGTTCGTCCAGGTCAAGGCCGCCGAGATGCTCGGCCTGTCCAAGTCCAACCTGCAATACAAGCTCAAGAAATACGGCCTGGCCGGAAAGGCGAAATAACGCGAGCAAGTTCACTTAGGAGGACTCACATGTCGTCCGGTCCGATAACAAGACGTAAGTTCCTGGCTATGGTCGCTTGCGCGGCAGTGGTGCCATACGCGATGCTCAACCGGACCGAAGAATTAACCGTGACCAGGCAAACCATTGCTGTGCATACGCTGCCTACTCTCTTTTCCGGCTTCACCATCTGCCACCTCTCGGACCTCCACTCCCGTGAATACGGAGCCGGAAATCGAGAACTGCTCAGGATCATCGACGAACACAAGCCCGACTTGATCGCCATGACCGGTGACATGATCGACAAACGGCGCTGCGACGAATCCGTCTGCCTGCACTTGTGCCGTGAGGCAGCCCGCATAGCGCCTGCCAAGTTCGTAACCGGCAATCACGAAATGACCAACTTTCACCAAATGATACAACACCGCCTGAGGGATACGGGGGTCGACTTCCTGGACAACAGGAACACCATCCTGCAGCGCGGAGGGGACAAAGTATACTTGGCCGGAGCCGGGGAATACAATTATTATGGCAAACAGAGTATTAAATTTTCCATGAACGGCATCCCTGAAGACGCCTGCTCCATAGTCTTGTCACATCACCCCGAGATCATGGAAGAATTCAGCAATCGCAAAGCCAACCTCATACTCTCGGGCCACACCCATGGCGGGCAGATCCGCCTGCCCTTCGCCGGTGCTGTAATCGCGCCGGACCAATGGGTGTTCCCTCGCTACACTGACGGCCTATACCGTAAGGGCGGCACTGCAATGTACGTTAGCCGGGGCCTGGGAAACTCCATCATCCCACTTCGGCTCAACTGCCCGCCGGAGATCGCTTTTCTGACCCTTGAACCCGCCGCCTGAAACAAGTAGACAAGCAACATCCCTCTCCCACTTTAACAAGGTACAGACGATGTTTCTACTCGACGCCCCTTATGTTTCCGATTTCCTGCTCAAGTCCGTCAAGGGGTTGAACCAGCCCGTGCTCGACACGCCCGAGGCTCGGCGGTTTGCCGCCGGAGCCGGGATTGAGCTCATTGACGAAATCGAATTCGCGGCGCGCATGGCCATGGGCCAGCGCATCTACGCCAACTCGGAAAACGGGCTGGCCAAGCTGATGGACTGCGGCTGCAACGACGACCTGGCCAGGCGCATCGGCGTTTGCAAGGACAAGGCCCTGTTCCGCGAAACCGTTGCCGGGGTCCATCCCGACTACCGCTTCATGCGGGTCCCCCTGGAGGAACTGGAAACCGTCGACGTCTCGGCCATGCCGTATCCGTTCGTGGCCAAGCCCGCACGCGGCTTCTTCAGCCTCGGGGTGCACATCGTCAACACCCTTGAGGAGTGGCCGGACGTGGTCCGGGCCATTATGGCCGAGCGCGACGCCCTGAACCGGGAGTACCCCGAAGCCGTGGTGGATGCGGGCGAGTTTCTCCTCGAGGAGTCCCTCCGGGGCGAGGAGTACGCCATCGACGTCTACTTCGATGGAGCGGGCGAACCGGTCATCCTGAACATCCTCCACCATCACTTCGTTTCCGATGACGATGTCTCGGACCGCCTCTACTACACCTCCGCCTCGATCATACGGCAGTGGCTGGAGCCGTTCACGGCCTATTGCGCCTCCATCGGAGAGGCCTGCGGCCTGCGCGATTTCCCCATCCATCTGGAGGTGCGCGTGGACGAGGCCGGAGCGATCAACTCCATCGAGGCCAATCCCCTGCGCTTCGCCGGATGGTGCGTGGCCGACCTGACCTTCCACGCCTGGGGCTTCAATCCCTACGAATACTATTTCGCGGACAAGAGACCGGACTGGCCCGCGTTGCTGGCCGAACACGAGGGCCGGGCCTGCGCCATGGTCATCGGCGACGTGCCGCCCGGCGTGGACCGGGACGCCATCGTCTCGGTGGACCTCGACGGCTTCGCGGACATGCTCGGCGGCGTGCTGGAACTCAGGCCCATCGACCACTCCGAGTACCCGGTATTCGCCTTTGCCTTTCTCGGCCTGCCCGAGGCGGACCTAGACGGCCTCAAGGAGCGGGCCACGAGCGACTTCTCCCGGTTCCTGGTCACGGGCTGATCTCCCTTTTCCCGGCACAAAAAGCATTTCCCGTCTGGTGAAAGCCGCTGCGCCGTGGTACCGTGAAAGCGGGTTTCTCCATGAAAACCCGTCACGGAGGGAATCATGCGCGCAATCATCGCCGGGGGCACCGGCTTCATCGGACAATCGCTCATCACGGAGTTGCAGGAAAACGGCTGGGACATCGTGGTCCTGTCGCGCTCACCTGGCAAGGTGGCCTCGATTTTCGGCAGCGGCGTCATCGGCATGCGCTGGGACAACGGCGACTGGCCGGACCTGCTCGGGCCGGAAACGGTCATCGTCAACCTGGCCGGGGAGAACATCGCCGCCGGAAGGTGGACGCGGGCCAGGAAGGAACGCATCCTCAACAGCCGCATCAAGGCGGGCGAACGGATCGTGGAAGTGGTTCGCAGGAGCGGCGTCGCTCCGGCCGCGCTCATCCAGGCGTCGGCCGTGGGCTACTACGGCCCGCGCGGCACCGAGCTTATCGACGAGACCGCGGACTCGGGAGACGGCTTCCTGGCCGAGGTGACACGCCGCTGGGAGGCGTCCACCCTGGCGCTGGAGGAGATGGGCGTGCGCAGGGTGATCATCCGCACCGGCGTGGTCCTGGGCAACGGCGGCGCGCTTGAACGAATGCTGCCGCCGTTCCGGTTTTTCCTGGGCGGTCCCCTCGGCAGCGGGCTCCAGGGCGTGTCCTGGATTCACATGGCCGACGAGGTGGGTGCCATCCGCTTCCTGATGGAAAATGAAGAGACGTCGGGCGCGTACAATCTGACCGCGCCAACCCCGGTGCGTTTCCGCAAGTTTGCGCGCATTCTGGGCCAGACCCTGAACCGGCCCCACTGGCTCAAGGTTCCGGCCTTCGTCCTGCGGCTCCTGTTTGGCGACATGGCCGACGAGGCGCTCCTCTCGGGCCAGTTGGTGCTGCCCGCACGGCTGCTCCGGGCCGGGTACGGCTTCCGCTTCCCCAACCTGGAGGAAGCCCTGGCGGACCTGTTGGTCTGATCCCCCACTTGAATCCGCCGCCCCTCTCCTTTATGAAAGGGGTTGCGGTACGCTTTTGCGAGGAACTTTCACTCCATAGGGAGACTCATGCGCGGACAGATTCTGATCATCGACGACGAGGAAGGCATCCGGTTTTCCCTGCGAGGCATCCTCGAGGACGAGGGGCACGAGGTTATTGAGGCGGGGTCCGGCGAGGAGGGATTGGAACTGCTCGGCACGGACATCCCGGACATGGTCTTCCTGGACATCTGGCTGCCGGGCATGGACGGTCTTGAAGTGCTCGAGACCATCGCCGGACAGTACAAGGGACTGCCGGTGATCATGATTTCCGGCCACGGGACCATTGAAACGGCGGTCCAGGCTCTGAAAAAGGGCGCCTTCGACTTCATCGAGAAACCCCTCTCCCTGGAAAAGGTGGTCGTGGCCACCCGCAACGGCCTGGAGTTCTCCCGCCTGCGCCAGGAAAACCTCGCCCTCAAAACCCGCATCAACTCGGAGCAGCCCGTATCGCTCACCGGCGAGTCCGAGGCCATCAGGAATCTCAACGACGTCATCTCACGGGTGGCGCCCACCGAGTCGTGGGTGCTGATCACCGGCGAGAACGGCACGGGCAAGGAGATCGTGGCCCGGTCCATTCACAACCAGTCCGGGCGCAGCGACAACCCCCTGGTTGCGGTCAACTGCGCGGCCATTCCCGAGGAACTGATCGAATCCGAACTCTTCGGCCACGAAAAAGGCGCTTTCACCGGCGCGGAAAAGGCCCAGGTGGGCAAGTTCGAGCTGGCCGACGGCGGCACCCTGTTCCTGGACGAGATCGGTGACATGAGCCTCAAAACGCAGGCCAAGATACTGCGCATCCTCCAGGAGCAGGCCTTCGAGCACGTGGGCGGGCGCAAGACCATCACCGTGGATGTGCGGGTCATTGCGGCCACCAACAAGAACCTGCCCCACGAGATCGAAGCGGGCAATTTCCGCGAGGACCTATACTACCGGCTCAAGGTCTTCCCTCTGGAGCTGCCGCCCCTGCGCGACCGGTCCGGCGACATCCCCCTGCTCATCAAGGACTTCGAGGAGACGCTCATCCAGCAGCACGGCTTCAAGCCCATCGCCTTCACCCCGGAGGCCCTGGAGGTGCTCCAGCACTACCCCTGGCCCGGCAACGTGCGGGAGCTCAAGAATTTCGTGGAGCGCATGTTCATCATGTATGCCGGAGACCAGGTCACCCCGGACCGTCTGCCGCCCGAGTTTCAGGTCGCTGTCCCGGAAAAGCCGACACCGGTCCCCACCGAGCCCGATGCGCCAGCAGCCGAAGGCGGCTCTTTCGATGCGCTCATCGCGGACGGCCCCGCCGACCTCAAGCAGGCCCGCGCCGACTTCGAGGCCCGGTTCCTGGAGGCCAAGCTCAAGGAGTGTGACGGCAACATCTCGCAGTTGGCCAAGGCCATCGGGCTGGAGCGCAGCTCACTCTATCGCAAGCTCAAGGCGTACAAGATCCAGATCGACTAGATTCGCCCCACCACGGCGGAAAACACCCTTGCGGGCCCCTATCCCTTTACAGAACCGCCCATCGTGGTAATACTCGGGGAGAAGGGACGGTGCGCGGTGCCCGTCCCCCTACACGGAGGCTGAGGCATGGCTTGGGACCCGGAACGGTACGAGAAGTGGTTTGAAACGCCCGAAGGGACGTTCGCCCTGGAGCGGGAGATGCAGTTGCTGCAATCCGTCCTGGCGGGCTGGCCCCGGCGCGGCCACAAGCTGCTCGAGATCGGCTGCGGCACCGGCCTGTTCCTGGAGACCCTCTATCAGATGGGTTTCGACGTCAGCGGCATCGACTCCAGCCCGGCCATGATCATGGCCGCCCGCAAGCGATTGGGCAACAGGGCCGACCTGCACCAGGGTGACGGCGAACTGCTCCCGTTCTCCGACAACGAATTCGACTACGCCTTCCTCTGGTCCGTGCTGGAATTCACCTCCGACCCCAAGGCCATGCTAGAGGAAGCCCGGCGCGTGGCCGAAAAGGGACTGCTCATCGGCTTCCTGAACAAGAACTCCCTCTACTACACCCTGAACGTCAAGGGCTCCGGAGGTTCCCTGGACAGCGGACACTGGTTCACCTGGTGCCAGATGCAGGACCTGATCAAGGAAGCCACAGGCTTCAGGCACACCCTGGCCCGCTCGGTCCTGCCCGGCCCCATGCGCACCTGGAAGAATACCGGCCTGAGCCGCCGCCTCAATTCGACCCTCTGCCCTCCCTCCGTGGGGGCCTTTTCCGCAGCCAGAGTGGACTTCGTCAACATGAAGCCCCTCACGCCCCTGTTCGCCTGGAAGACCGAACCCGCCACGTAGCCTCGCGCCACGCGCGAGCCCCAGTACATCCAGCTTAAGATACTTTTACATTCTTTAACCGGTTTTCACGCCCGGTTAAAACCGTGTTTACGCCTTTCGCCTAGGGTTGGACCCGTCACAAGGCAAACAACCTATGGAGGATTCCATGCGAAAAAACACGACTCACAAATGCATGCGCCTCGGCGCACTCACCCTGATCATGGCCCTGTTCATGGCCGGAACCTCTGCCCTGGCCTTCGGCGGCCCCATGGACGGCCCAGGCCGCAAGGGCCACGGGGATTCCATGAAGGAGCACTTCCTCTCCCGCGTGGACTACACCATGCAGGAGCTCCAGCTCTCCCCTGACCAGCAGGCCAAGTACAGCACGATCCGAGCCCACATGGCCAAGGCCCTGAACGAGGCCGAAGCAAGGCGCAAGGCCACTCGCGAAGACATTCGCAATGAACTGAACCGTCCCACCCCGGACCTGCGCAAGGTGGCGGCGGCCATGAAGCGGGAAGCACGGATCATGCCCGACACCATGACCATGCAGATCGACAGCCTGCTCAAGGTCCACGACATCCTGAACAAGAAGCAGCAGGCCCGCCTGGTCGAGATGATCAAGGCGCACATGGGCCCCATTCCCATGCGCAACGCCGACGGCCAGCAGCAGAAGATGGGCCCCGGCGGCACGCCTCCCCAGGGCGGGATGCCCGGACGCGGCGGCCCTCAGGGCGGTCCGCAGGGCGGTTTCGACCCCATGTCCTAAAGACATAAGAATACGGACAGGCCGCAAGCACAAACGCAGCCTCCTCTCCTCATTGAACGGCACCCGCTTCTCCCGGCGGGTGCCGTCATTTTTTGGGGATTCAAACGATGTCCGGCTTTTAAAACCGGGGGTGCGGCTACTTGTGCACCGTAAGGACGCCCGCCCAGCCACTCATGAAAGGAATGCATTCATCATAGCCCCCTTCGCGCTCCAGGAAGGCGGCAGTACCGCCCCGCGCCATGAAATGCCGGAAGCAGGTGTGATGCGTCTCCCCGGCCATGCGCTCCACCAGCCGGATACCCCACCCGGTCCAGCGTGAGGTTCCCTTCGGCGGCAGGACGTAGTCGGCAACGGCGACCACCCCGCCGGGCCGGACCAGACGCATGGCCTCCCGGAAGATGGCCCGGGCCGTGGCCTCCGGCTTTTCGTGCAGGGCGAAGCTGAGGGTGACGCCACCGAACGCGCCCTCCGGCAACCCGGTGTCCGAAGCGTCACCGCGCAGAAAAGGGATGGCAGGATGCTTGCGGCGGGCCACTTCCAGCATGGCCCCGGAGACGTCCACACCCAAAGGGCGCAGGCCGCGCCGGGCCGCCAGCCCGGCCAGCAACCCCGTGCCGCAGCACAGATCGACCATGGTCCCGCCGCGCTCCAGTCCGAGGGCGTCGAGAGCCCCGGCATGCAACGGACGCAGGAACGGCCCGATCAGCGGGTCGTAGAGGGTGGCGTAACGGGCATATTCGTCCACTGGCGTCACTTGGGAAGCAACTCCCGGTTCACCTTGACCACCTTGGCGATGGCCGCTTCGTCGTACCCCTTTTGCCGGAGCAGTTCGAGCAGCGCCCCGGAGGCAAGCAGTTCGCGCATCCGGCGGTCATAGAGGTCCCGAAGACGGCGGCCTCTCTTATCGGGCGAAAACACTGGCCGGACCGTAAGCGAACGAATCGGCGAGATGACGAAAGGCGCGATGGGCAACCTGGAATCGTCCATGGCCCGTTTGAGCAGCAGGCTGTCCCCGAGAATGAAGGCCACCTCGCCCCTGTCGAGCAGGTGATAGGCGGAACTGAGATCGTAGACCAGCAGCGGGTCGACTTCCACCGGCAGGAAGCGGACGAGACCAAAACCATTGAGATAGGCGACCTTCTGCCCGGCCAGGGACGTGGCGTCCTTGAAGGGCGTGCACCGCCTGTAGGCTGCGGCCAGATCGTAGGAGATCAGGGGCACCCGGGCGGGAAGCGCGCCCCCGCCGTCGGCCCGGACGTCCAGGGCGCAGTCGACCCCGCCGCTCTTCACCGCCTCCAGAGCGCGGGCATAGGGCATGGGCCGATGGTCCAGGTCCACGTGCGCACCCTCGAAGACTTCCTTGAGGATATCCGTCAGCAAGCCGGTCCGCCCCGGCATGACGGCATGCCCGAGATACGGCATGCCGAAGACGCAGGTCTCGCGCCCCACCAACCGATCCTGTCCCCGGGCCGGAGCAGGCGCGGCGACCAGTGTCATAAGAAGAATGAGAAAGAGAGAACGCAGCATGTTTGGAGTATCCGGCAAAAGTCCGGGGAATTCAAGCCCGCCTGGGGCCCCCTTGACGAGGCCCCAGGCGGGGAGCTGCGGCGCAGGAGGAGTGGAGGGCATCCCTGCCGAAGATACTCGCCTATGCCCTGAAGAAGCAGCCTTCCCGAAGCTCGCCTACCGCCCTCCGGCCAACCGTCGCCAGCAGTCGCGTCCCCACGCAGCCTTTGCAAAACGATGAGACATGCGACTTCACCCACCGTCACCGGCAACATACCAGCCGTTTAGCTATCGCGAGCTTCATTTGACCTCTACTGTTACCGAATAGGGGCTATCTTGCGCAAAGGAGCCCTCACCCTGCATTCCTCCGCTCATGACCGTAATGCCATACGGAGAGGCTGTATACCTGCCCTGACCAAGCATCTTGCCCAAGGGAGCATGCTTTGCATTGGTCACCCCATAATCCAAAAGAGCGGCCTTGAACGTCCCATCATCATTAGTCTCCCCGGTCGCCGCAATCTCCCCTGAGAGGTTCTTGATAGTAACCGATGCATGGGCCAGAGGCGCTCCATTGCTAACGGCATGCACGATGTGAGTCGTCATGAAGCGGACGTCCCGTAATTTACCGCCATCTAGCTGCATGTTGATGCTTTCGCGCGACGCGCCGTCCTTCATCACATTATCCGTGAAGACTCCTGTGGCAACGAAATACTTGGCATCCGAACGAATCGTCCTGTATCCGGGGAACTCCTTCAGCCGGATGAACTCGTTGCCGGAGAACTCGGGATAGCCTTCAGAGGAACCATAAGAATCGGCGAGAAGAACATTGGCCCAAGAACTCGACATAGTGTTATGCTCAAAACGAAGACCCGAGGACTTGTTGTTGCCGCAGACGGCCACCGCAGGAACCTTAGCATTCCCATCCGCAGAGACACCCGTAATGACATTATCTTTGAAAAGCATCTTTTGCCCCTCATCTATGGCGGCCCAGACAGCACGCCCCCAACTGTCTCGTCCCTCTACGGAGCGGACGGCGCCCAAACAGACAAACCTGTTGTTCTCTATAAGAATATTATCTGCTCCCCAGTGAGTTCTATACGCTGCGGCGGCACTCGTTCCCTTGTACTCCGAGCTAAGTCTCGTCGTCATCACCTCGACATCGTTGCTCCGGACAATACCATTGGCAGTATTAGAAACCACACCTATGCCTATCGGGTGCATACCCACCCCTCTGATGACGTTGCCTTCGCAGAGCCAGTAGTCGTTCTCCCAATCTCCCTGGCCATAGTAACATACTCCGAAAGAGTTGGTTGCGACGCTGTCGATATTGATGATGTTATTCTGACAAACGGTCTTATCGTTTCCGGGAGAGATCCCCCCCTGTCTGACGCGTTCCAGGAAATTGTTGTACACTTCCATGTTGGAGCCCCGCTCAACGCCGATGGCTGAGAAGCCATGCTTGCGGTCGAGCACGACAGTACCCTTGTCACGAACCACGTTGTGGTGGATGCTCCCGCTCCCCCAAGGCATCACAATGGCTACCGTTTGCGCCGAATGATATTCCAGGGTCAGACCTGCCAACTCGATGTCGGCGATGCCGCGAGAGAGGTTTATGGGGCTGCTCCCTTTGAATTGTTTGTCTCCCTTCGAGACATTTTGGGATTGTACGATGCGGCCATTGATTACCGCGTTGTCGCTCCTATGATACCCCTCGCTCGTTACGCCGTGGCTCTTTCCTTTCGCGGCAGTGCCATACTCGACAGTATGACCATTCAAATCCAGAGTGATGTGTGCCCCCTTGAAAACAAACGCTGTGCCCTCGGAGGAGACGTCGTTTTGCAGAACGTATCGGGTACCAGGCTTGTCTAGGTCCATCGGACCGGATATAGGCTCCACCTGCTTTCTATCAAATTTATGATAGGTCACATCATCAAGACCCAGCTTTTCCCGGGCATGGGCATAATCGATAAAATCGACTTGGGCCAAAGCAATCTGCGGCGCAAAGCCCAAGATAAGGGTCAACGACAGAATCGAAGGGAATAGAATTCTTCTGAACACAATTAACGCCTCCTTAGATAATACAATCCCCAGCCTCTCTCCGGGAGGTTACCCCATTTCATTCGCACAGTGCTCCACTCCGGGAGTATCCCGGGTGCGGCCAACCTCCTGACAAGCGTTAAAACGCCTTCCCGTTCCAGTACATGCCTAGGCTAAAAGGGCTGATCTTCCAACTTAGATATGCAAAACCTATATTTGCCAGAGCTTTCCGACTGGATGCTGTCCACGTACTCTATTTCATGCCTCATCTGCTCGCCAAAACGCTGGTTTACCAATCGGTTAAGGTTATCCACACTATCGGAGGTCCAGTCAGAGCCCTTCACGACACGAAGGACAATGAAGTCGATGGCCTCCTGGATTATCTGCAATTGTTTCACGCCCTTCGCCTGCATGGCAAAATTCTCGGTCAATGATATGCCGGAAATATATTCCCCGTCTGGCGTGCGTACATAATCCGCAATGCGCCCCTCCAACGATTCGATTAACGGATATGAACGGCCACAGGAGCAGGGCTCGGAACGGATTCTCGCGGCGTCGCCAACCTTGTACCGAATTATTGGCATACCGTAGTTGGATAAATCAGTAACGACGACGGCCCCAACCTCACCGGGAGCCACGGGGATGCCGTTGGGGTCGACGCACTCGAGAATGATGGTGTCCATGTTGATATGCAGCCCTTCATGCGCCTCACATTCACTGGCGATAAGACTTACTTCCTCACAGCCGTACCGGTTGAAAACCTTGGCCTTAAAGGCCTCCTCTACGAGAGAGCGCTCAAAATCATGGAGCACCATTGCTGTCGAAATGATCCCTTTGGGCTGGTAGCACTGCAAGCCGTTTTGCTTCACGAACTTGGCGAAAAGATACAATGAATGGGCGTGCCCGAATAGCTGGGTCGGCCTTTTCTTCAAAAGGGCCTCGTGAAATTCGAGCATGGCTGCATGGTCCATTTTAAGCGTATCCAGGTAGACCATCCTTCCGAGCAGAGCATTGCGCAACCAGAGACGCCAGTTGTCCTTATAGGTGGGGTTTCCCCAAATGGCACCGATGGCCTCTCCCTGACGCCAGCCACACCACATGTCGTGGCGCACCGCACAAGCCCGCTTCCACTGCTGGCTGTCTTCGTCGATATACAGGGACAAGGAAACCCCGGTGGAGCCGGAAGTTGTCTTGTTGCGCAACTTGCTCCGATCATGAATGCCGGAAATCATATTGTCGCCTTGATTGCGGATGGCATCCTTGGTCAGAACCGGCAACTTGGACAAATCAGCCACAGTGGTGACGTCTTGCGGGCGCACTCCAGCCTCATCCATCATCTCCTTGTAATACTTTGTATTGTCATATGCGTGAGCTATCAGGCGGGTAAGCCTTGAATCCTGCTCAGCTAGAACAGCCTTTAAATCACGGTATGGAGCGTCTACGAGCTTTTTCAGGTGCCGCAAGTAGGGGGAGGATTCTTTCGCCGCCCAAAGGGGGGCAATAATGCCTCGGCTCACATGGGAAAAAAAATCTCTATTATACTTGACGCAATCACTCATAACAACTCCAATTTATTCAAAAATCGCAAAACCAATTTCACCGGCAGACTCAAAAAATTGCCATTATAGCGGAGCCACGCCGTGCGTGCCCGATAACGCACTCTTAAATTCAATCTCCGATTCGGGAATACTAAATATTACACCCTCCCCACCGCCAGAGGCAACATGCTTCCGAATGGAATAAATAACCCCTTCAAGAAGGATGCGACTGATGGACTCAGCGCAACTCACCAAATCATAAACAAAATACTTCTCGCATTCGGAGCCAACTTTACACGCGGATAGACGGCTCACGCCATCTTCAATCAGCCAGCCGGAGTGAATGAGGCTTTCTCCGCTTGTAACGGTGACAAGAGTATCTCCCGCATCAAAATGATCCAATGCCATCTTCAGGTGAACGGACTCTCTTTCGATGTTGCGACAGTCATCCCCAAGCAGGTCGTCATATCGATTGAAAGTAACCATATGGACGCAGGCCTCTAATGCTGACTCCATGGCAACCTTCTGCGTTGCAACAAAATAGCTCCGCGCCGAGGCCGCCCCCGATTTCCACCTCGGCAAAGCCTTTTGCAAGACAAGGCCCACACCGACAATTGCCGCCATCTTACCGGCCAATTTTCTTGGAATAGAATCTTTCCCGACTAGCCATGGCTGATCCAGGCCTGCCCGCTTTATCATGGCCTTAAGCCTTTCCTTAGCTATAAACGCGAGATATACTCTCCTTGAGAAATACAGCTTGGCCTGCGATACGGATTGGACTCCATTACTGAACTTGCTCTTGTAGGCGTCTTTTCCCGGCGTTAAATCCAATTTTTCATAACCTGACTCAATCAGGTGCTCCATCAGCTTGAGCAAATAGATTTTTCCTGGCGAATTCCTTGATTCGGCTGGATCAAACGTTGGCAACGTAAGATAAAATGTCGAGTCATCATGAAAGCCATAATGAATCGCAACAGGGCGTCCCTCTACTTTCATGACAGATAGATGCGACAACTCGGAATTCTTGAATGCTTCTTTCAAAAAGACACTTCGCAACGGATCCTGTCTAAATGGGGCTTTGCGATACAAGGCAATTTTTCGAAATTCATATTGATTGGCCAACGCCCCAACCAGTTCATTAACTTCGTCGGGAGAAGTGACTCGATAAAAAGAAAACCCAGCCCGCTTCAAAAACCTGTTCAATTGGTTCTTGTTCGACTTATTCTTTCTCAGCTTCCGATAACGCGCGTCATCCAACAGCGAATAGATTGGAGACTCCTCGCTCTCTAGGGAGACAAAAATATCATGGGCTTTGAGCACGTCGGAATGTCTCCATCCCGTGCCGAGTCCCGGAGGAAGCCACCCCCAATCCCAACACCCTGTCCCGATCAATCTTTTCAACTCTGTCAGACTGTTTATTATGAATTCTTCCAAGAAATTATCCAATGCCAAAAAGCCATGATATTCAGCCAAGTTCAAACCGACATGGTACAGCTTTCCAGTTCCCCCCTGGCGGCATACAAACAGCAAACCTACGAGCTCGTCATTGTCCCCTCTTCCAACGAAAAGTATCGGATCAAAATGTCTCAAATAGACTTTGAACCACGAGATGACAAAATCAGGCTCTAGAAAGACGGTGACATAGCCGCATTGGTCGGCGAGAGACTGCCATTCCTCGACAAAACGTTTATCCAGAAGCAGGCGTAACGCCTCTGAGTTTTGAAAAACTGTTAGTTCCATTTCCCTCTCGCAAGCAACGCAATAACAATTAATTTGCATATAGCTGTCGGCTCATGACAACGAAAGCAAACGCCATGGTCTTAAACAGCTGACGGGCTCTCTATGCCCACGCAAGAAAAACTCTTCTCACAAGGGCATTTCACCCAAGGTAATCCAGCTCCCCGCCCCCCGCTCAACAGGTCTTCTCCCCGGGCTTAACCAAGTACTTCAACAGGGATATAACCTTATCCGGGAGTACCATGCGCAATGCAGCCTTCCACGACCTTGTGGAAATGGGGTACATTGCCAAAGAGGCAAGCATCAGACCGGCTGCTTTAGCGCTTTTTTGCCTGCTCTTCTGAAACATTGCGTATGTGCAGCAAGTCATCCCCCAGGCCTCCAGAATTGCGGGGACGGCCAGACCCCGACGTATTTTCTTGTCTCTTAAATGCCTCTTCATAATATTGAATGCGGATAAAATCCGCTTTTCTCTATTGTCGGACATATTACCATGCCCGACGCGGTAGTACGTCAAGCATTCATCCAGAAAATCGAATTCATATGCCTGTGCCATCCTAATCCAGAGATCATAGTCTATCCCCATAGACAGGGTCTCATCAAATCCACCGATTAACTCCAGGCTGGTTCTTCGCACCATCGAAGAAGAAAAACAGATGAAATTGTCTACATATATCCTGTTCAATATCCTCCCCCGGTACAACGGGGGATGGTTGTATTCCGAAATAGCTCCATCTGGGTCTAGCAAACGCCGCTTGCTATAGACAACCGCGACATCCGGATTGTCGAAAAGGGGTATCATTTTCTCAAGTTTTGTTGAATCCCACATGTCATCTGCATCGAGAAAGGCAATGACTTCACCTGAAGATTCTCTCACGCCTCTGTTCTTTGCGACGGTCTGCCCGGCGTTCTCCTGATAAACATACTTGACCCCATATCGATCGACATACGGCTTGATCAGTTCAGCGGAATTATCTTGAGATCCGTCGTCAATAACGACAATTTCAGTGTTGTCGTATGTTTGGCCAATAGCCGAATCCAATGCGCATTGAATGTACCTGCCGTAATTGTATGTCGTAATCACAATGGAACATTTCACGCCATTCCCTCTCCACATCTCATATCAGCCTCCGGTTAACAGTCCGGCAGTACGATCGCCCTATGCAGCAACAATGTATAGCTATGCTCTGCTCTCAGATAACGCCAGGTCGCGCCTGACGAGATTCAGCATGATCGCGGTGTATGCAATAATCCAATACCATGTATAGCGGTACAACATGTGTCCCGCGAACCCTTGGAACAACAACAGCACAAGGCAGATCATATTTGCCTTGGCGTACTCGAACAGCCCGCTTTTCTCATATTTGATCACTGCGATGTTCCTTTTGATGCAACCAACCACCAGTGCCCCGAAAAGGATAATGCCCAAAATGCCCAATTCTCCCATCACCTGGCCGTATAAATTGTGTGAACGCAACCCATACGGCCCCCCGACGAGAGCGCGGGCGGTTGCGAATCCTCCCACACCGTATCCGATTGGCCGCCTGCACATCAGCTCGAACCCATTGACTAATCCGAGAATCCTGCTTTCTGCCGAGACGGTTGCGCTTTCCACAGTCTTTTCGGACATGTAGTCGAGTTCAATCTCGTCCTTGGAATAAATCGTACTGAGTATGCGCTCCTTTTGTGGGCCGGGCGTGAATGTCCAAATCACGACGAAGGCCACTCCCAGCAGGACAAAGTTTCGAAAAGAGTGCTTGTTGGCAAGAATGTAGATGACGGCAAGAAACGCCAAGCTGGCGAACCCAGTTCTCGAACCGGTCAGCACAACACAGACAGCCGAAAGGACAAACAACCCCAGGAGAAGGGGCTTGACAATGCGCCGGAACGGGATGGCCGAATCCCTGAATAACGCATAAGCGTAGGGGATGGTCAGGCAGACCGTTGAAGCGAAAGAGTTCGGATTGTTATACGTCTGCCCGATACCCACCATACGCACAAGTCCCATCCGGTACACGTACCGACCATTGGTATATTCTATTAATGATTTTAACTCATAGACGAAAAATATCATGACGACGGCGGTCATGAAGCAGGCGAACTCCTCCCTGGTTTTGACCGTATTCACCATCAAAAAAGAAACGAGGCATATTTTGAAAAATTTATACGATATATCCTGCCATGCCGCGAAATCATATGCCCAAAGTCCACTTGCCAGGACCAGCCCTAGGAATCCGAGCAGCATCTTGCCGCCTGAAAAGGGCATAAACTTGCCCTTATGGGTAAGGGCAAAGCAGATCAACATGGCGATTGCCCAGGTCTTCTCCAGTTTTATCAACTCTAAAACCGGATATTCTTCTGGCAACCGACAAATATAAATAAACAAATATCCCAACAACATCCAGCGCACGATTTATTCTCTGCTAGTTTTCTGTTCAATAATGATGGGAACAGGTGAACCGGTTATCTCCCAAGAAGAATTTCAAAACGGGATAGCCTTCCGCTGGCATGCGCTCTGAAAAGCGCCTCGGAACACCGTCCGGTCCAACTGCCGTAGTAGCCGAAGCTGACGTCAAAACGCTTCAAGGAATATAGGTCGTCACCGGGCACATTGAGACCGGGCATGGTGGTGGTCGCGGCTATGAAACCCGCTTTTTTCACCACTGAAATCACCCTATCGTCGAAATCGTTTCTCGTGCCGTTCGGATAGGAAAACAACGAAACCTTCGAATGGATCATATCTTCGAGCATCACCTTGCCCTCCCCGATCTCCCTCTGCAGTTCCACTTCGTCAAGTTGTGCCAGCAAAGGATGGCTGATGGTGTGAGCTCCGACGTCGACCCATTTGGACGAAGCCAACTCACGGCATTCGTCCGGAGTCATCATGACCCGTTCGACTCTCTTGCCCTCTGCGACCTTGCCGACAATTGCCAACCGGTCCTCATGGGACATTTTTTTCAAGGAAGCATGCAGTCGACAGGCCACTTCTTCCCTACCGGCCACCCCTTTCCAGGTATGCCGCCCCAGGCCCACCGAAGTCAGATCGGCCTCAGATGAACTTCCTCCAAAAACGGCCATGTCAAAATCGTAAAACCACAACGAGCCATTTCGCACGGCGTCCATTGCCACGAAAACGGTAGCCGGAACGCAGTATTTCTCCAAGATGGGATAGGCCGTGGTCCAGTTGTCCCGAAAACCGTCATCAAAAGTAACACATACGCAGTTTCTGCTCGAAACGCCTTCACGAAGACGGCTCACGGCCTGCTCCAACGAAATCACATCGAAATACTCTGACAAAACACGCATCTGTGCATCAAAGTCTTCGGGAGACACACTCAAAAAGCCATCTGGCGCAATTCGATGATACGTCAAAATGGCAATCCCATCCTGCGGCCGCACCAGGTTTGCAAAACAACATGCCAGTTGCTTTAGGCCCTGTTTGCAGCGTTGCCGAACATCCATGGTCGTCTTAACCTTCCATTCGTTCTTTTATCGTTTTCCTGGCGCGCAGCCCTTTTTCCAGCAACAAACTCTTCAAGTGCCTTTTGGAAAACAGCCAGCTATTGACGAAATCATTTGAGCCAGTCGCCCAATGCCGCTTGCTTTCATTGGCCTCTCCTAGAAGATGAAACAACGTAACACCATGCTCACAGGCAAAAGGATAAATTTCATACTTGAGCAACTCTCCCGGACGCAGCTTTGCAAAAGAAGGATCATAGCCGATTTTATAACCGACAAAGGTATTATCTCGAATATAGAAACAATTGAATGCCACGTCGGACTCGCCGAATTTCAGGAAAGAAACCGAAAAATCCGTACTGCTCTTTCCAAACAATTTCATGAAGAAATCACGATATTTCTCTGAGAAAAGCCCTGATCCATTTTGCTCCTGCCATGTCTTGGCTGACAAGCGCTGTAGGCGATGTAATGCGCTTTGATTAGTTAGTCTTACCTCTTCGGTTGCAACCTCATATTGTTTGTTCGCTTTTCTTTTCGTGCAGTTGAATGATTTGCGGAAGGAAGTGGAACAGCCTGATAGGAATGCGGGGAAACCATCCGGCATGCCCACGTAGAGCGAAGGGAACCGGTGTTCCTCGTAAACATTTGTGAAACCTTCCTGCCCCCTACTGATAAACCGCCAATCCTGGCCGGTTGTTTCGATGGCGGGCACATTCAGCAACTCAATCTCACCGGAAAGCGCTTCATCAATCTGCAGCAACAGTTTGGCATCCCCATACAGATCGTCCTCGAAAAGAAACGACACATAGGGAGTAAGGCCGTTGGCGGCATAGGAAAATTCATTGACGGTGATCGGGCCAATACGTCTGCGCCCCATTACTCCGGGCACGATTCCCACGACATCGCCGTCTCTCCGGATGACAACAATTCTGGCGTTTCCTTCGACACAAAACGCAGGGTACCAACAGTCGAACCATTGGTAGGAGACAAAAGGGAACCAGAAACCCTTCGCTTCCGCAAGCCTGTCCCAATCTCCCTGCAGAGCCGGCGAGTCGCTCCAATCGTCGATCACTTCCACTTGGTACTGCAATCCTCTTCTCCTTTTTCCAACCATGTCCTGGCAAGGGCACCATCAAAATAGGTAAGGTATCGATTGACTATAACGTCTTCCGCAAACAGCGCCGCAGCCCTCGACCTTGCCGCTTGCCCCATTTCCTTCCGCATGGATTCATTTTCAAGCAAAAGCCGTATGGATTCCGCCATCCCGGAAGCATCTTCAGAGGGGACGAGGAATCCTGTCTCACCGTCCACGACCACTTCACCATTGCCGCCGACATCCGTGGCCACGGCCGGGATACCCATGGCCGCGTACTCGACCAGTGCATTGGACAACCCTTCTGATCGGCTGGACAATACCCCGATCGACATCCCCCGTATCAACGGAAGAGGATTCTGGCACTCTCCCAGGTAATAAACGACGCCATTAAGCCCACGCTGTGCAATCGCCTCACGCAGCCAGACTTCCCGATCAGGCAGAGCCCGTCCCACTATCACAAACCTCACATCGGGGAGTTCGCCATGGATCAACGCCGCCGCATCCAAAAACAACGTATGGTTTTTTACCGGCTTGACGCTTGCGACAATGCCCACGATGAGTTCCGCATCGGGGAGTCCTTCGTCCACGCCATCCGCTCCAGGGCTCTCCCCCCTCAGATTGATGGGGTTCGGGATGACGGAGATCTTGACTGGATCGATCCATTCCTTTTTGCCCACGATGGCGCTGGCAGTAACACTGTTGGACAAAAAACGCGGGACAAGCCTGGATATGATCCTGGCCTGCCAGACAGATCTGGGAGTCCAGTCGTGTCCCATATTCCTTCGATTCCCGATCAATCGTCCTCTGACTCCGGCAAGGCTTGCCGCAATCGTTGCCACCAATTCTCCTTCCGGGAAATACGCCAGGATCAAATCCGGAGGGGACTCCCGGAACAGACCTGCAAGCATTGAAACCCGCCTCAAAAAACTGAACGGACCCGGCGGAATCGAGTCTTCAAGCACAACTGGCGACGTATTGACACCGGCAAAAGCTTTGTCCACCTGCGGCCGGTTCACGACCACGAACTGCATTTCATATCCCTGCCGGGACAATCTATCCAAGAGGAAGCTGACGTGTTGCTCTGTGCCACCGACAGCGCCATTCCAACTGGCGATGACTACGGAAATCCTTCTTGCCATCACATCACCCCCCTCCTGAAACGATGCGCCATCTTTCCGCGCCCAAAAACCATGTCACGAAGGAAAAGGCGAAGTACGTAATAGTCGGTTCCCGTATAAAGGTAGCCGAGCTTGGAAGTGGTCTTCTGCATTGCGATGGTAGCCATGTTCCAATCCAAATAAGCTCGAGTCGCTCCAAGGTCCTTCAAATAGGACAGGGCATGGTAATGCAGGGCTTGGTGAATCCCTTTGCCGTACCAGGAAGCCAAGGTCATAACATACTCGAAGACATACTCATCAGGCTTCAATCGAAATGCGCTTCCCGCCACCTTTTTCATGTGACGATTGGCCCACAACACGCTCACGGTTTCGTTATTATTCGTTTTGGCCAAAAACAGCACGTTGCCATCGAGCATCCCCCGCTTCCACCGCTCCAACATATTCCTTGCACCGAACGCTTCCGTCGAACAGATTCTATCAATATCCTGCTCGTCTCCAACAGTGAATTCAAGCGGGACCTTGGCCTCGGGCCGTGGCACGCTCCAAGTCGACAGGTCGACGACATCTATCCTCAACTGCCTGAGCCAGAATATCTCCTTACAGTTGCGCCACAGTCGGTATTTGTCCAACCGCTTTCCTGAAAAACGGTTTAACCGGTCAATGATGGAAAGCCTGCGTTCGGGTACACTTTGCCGCTCCCGCTGATTCCCCCTTTTCCCTCGCAGCAACTCCAGCAAGAAACCGCCCCCCAACCCCAAATGGACCGTGGCAAAAATCGACATGCGCGTCAGCACCCCGGTCACAGTTCCTCCATCGGTCAGTCGATACGATTCCCGGCAGATCAACGCCAGGTAGGCAGCGAGCGGAATCAGGAGGAGGCCTCCCAATAGTATGGGAAGGGACGTCAGCAATCCCAGCAGGATGAACACCGGCGCCGCCATACACAGCAGGGCGAAGGCCGGAGGCACCAGCGAATTCATGGAGAGCGAATCAGGATGCTTCCTCCACAACCGACACCGCCCTGCCCCGTAGCGCTGCATCTGACGAAACAGGCCGGGCAGAGTCTCTCTGGGATAATAGCTCACCTTGAGCTTCGGGCTGGTATACGATTTGAAACCAGCTTTCTCCACCCGAAGGTTGAATTCGACGTCCTCGCAGGCGTCAAAATCCTCGTCCACATACCCGATCGTCTCAAAAACTTCCCGCCCATAGGCGGCGCCGTTACTGACGGGACTGGCAAAGCCCTCATGCTCACCGTAAATAAGGGAGCCGCTTCCGTGCCCCAAACGAGATCCCCGAACAGAAGCCACTGCCTCCTGAAACGGCGTCCCCCCCGGAGCATCCAAGGTCTGGGGCCTTCCCAGGCAAGACGCGCCTGTCCGCTCCACTATTTCGGCGAGATTACGAAGGAGCTTGAAATTTGGGATATGACAATGCCCGTCAATCACTAGAAAATACTCGCCCTCGCCGTTCTTAAAACCGATGTTCCTGCCAGAACTGGATTTCCTGCCAGGATTGTCGAGCAACCTCACATTGCCGTACTGCTCGCAATAGCTGGAAACAATCTCCCTCGTCGCGTCCTCAGACCCGCCGTCGACCACCAGCACCTCAAACCTCTCCTCCGGGTAATCCTGGCCCAGAATCTGTTCAAGCGTGGCCGCGATGAATCGTTCTTCATTGAAGACAGGCACCACCACCGAAATAAACAAGGAACTGTTCACTGCGAGCAACCTTTACCCACTTGTTTCACTCTTGGGGCATCCGGGTTCGGCAACAGCCCCCGACAAGAGACACAAATTTGCCGAGCATTGCCACCTCCCCGAAGCACTAGGGCTACCGGACCACTCATCGTTCTACCCCGACAATTGCTGAATATAATTTCTTATACATTTCAGACTGTTGCGCGTATGTGAACGAACTTTCAACCATCTTTTTGCCGACTTCCCCCATACTACGGCGCAATTCACTGTCTGAGCACAACCGCCCTAAAGCCTTGCTAAGGGAAGCCGCGTCTTCCGGTTCGACTAGCAAACCGTTTTTCCCATCCTGAACCAACTCGGGAGTCCCGCCGACTCGTGTTGCCACCACGGGCTTGGAACAGGCGAAGGCTTCCAGGATAACGTTGGGGAGTCCCTCGGTCAGGGATGGAAGGCAAAAGATATCGACCGCCCGCATGACACTCACCATATCCTGACAAAACCCTGGCAAGAAGAATCGGCCTTCCAATCCTGCCTCCTGAACGGCTCGCTCCAGTTCATCGCGCAATACGCCTTCACCAAATACGGCAAAATATACGTCGTCCCGCTCCACCGCCAACCACTCTGCCGCCAGAATCAAGGTCCGCTGATCCTTTTCCGGGCTCAAGCGACCAGCAGAGACCACAAGAACTGCCCCCTCAGGCACCCCCAAACGGCTGCGGATGTCCGCTCCATCACCCTGACCCCAGTTACAAACATCAATGCTGTTGTGGATGACGGATATTTTGCCGGGGGAGACGCCGAACGAAAGGATCTTACGACGCTGCCCTTCCGAAACGGCAACCACATGATCCGCGAAATGCAGGAAGATCTTGTCGAGAAATTCGAAAACGCGAATCTTGAAGCTTTCCATAGTCCACCCCCGCGATACCGCGATCGTGGGAATGGAAACCATCCAGCATGCGATCCTCCCGAAAATGTTGCCCTTGTGACCATGTGTAACCAAGATATCGGCATCCGCCTCGCGCAGCATTGCGACGATTTCCTTGATGTTTCGCCAACTAAAAGGAGAACGGGTCGGAAGGGTCAGACAGCGAAAGCCGCGTCTCTCGGCTTGAATGCGCAGGTCGTTGGGACTGCCGTCCTCTTCGTAGCAGACCAGGACCATGTCGTAGCTCTCGGGCGGCATTCTCTGGAAATGCTCGAGAATCTGACGCTCTGGGCCGCCGACGAAATTGGAGTCCCGCAGGTGGACTATCGTCATTCTATGCTCCACGCCGGCTCCTTGCGGCTTTGTGCCAGGCGGCGTCGAGTACGGTCGAGATAGAATCCCAGGTGTACGTTTCGAGGACCTGCTGCCGACCTTCCCGGGCAATACCGGCATACTCCTTGCCGGAGGCGAGGATATCCGTCACGCAACTTGCGAACAAAGCCGGATCGTCCCTCAACAGCAAATGTATGTGGTCCTCAAGCGCCAGTCCTTCAGCTCCCACCCGGGTCGAAACTACCACTTTCTCCATGGATAATGCCTCCAGGATCTTCAAGCGGGACCCACCGCCGATACGAAGCGGAACTATGTACACGGCAGCATCCTCTATATACCCACGCACATCGTCGACGATGCCGGTAACTGTCACCCCCTCCGTCTGTTCCCATTGTGCTTTCAGTCCCTCGGGGGGGTAGCGTCCGACGACATAAAATTGCGCCTCAGGATTCCTCTCGCGGATCAGGGGGAAAATCTCCT
The DNA here is from genome assembly GCF_009762795.1 of Pseudodesulfovibrio cashew. Classification (NCBI taxonomy): domain Bacteria; kingdom Pseudomonadati; phylum Thermodesulfobacteriota; class Desulfovibrionia; order Desulfovibrionales; family Desulfovibrionaceae; genus Pseudodesulfovibrio; species Pseudodesulfovibrio cashew. Next base: position 734,026 of record NZ_CP046400.1, read on the forward strand.
CGACGAAATAAGATACGGCATCCTGATTGGGACGCCAGTCCATGGAGCCGGTAAACACAAGGTTGCCTTGCTTCTGCTTCCCTCCCCGGGGCGAGAAGTAGACCTCGTCAACGCCATTGGGGACCACCGAAACCCGCCCGGCGGGGGCATGGCGGCTAAAAAATTCCGCATCGTTGTCAGACACGCAAACAACATGGTCGTAACGGCCTGCAACATCCTTCTCGTAAGCGGCCATTTTCTTCCACTGCAGGTAAATGTAGGCCTTTTTAAGGAGATTGCCTTCGTTCTCGAAATAGCGCCCCCAGATTTGCGACTCGACGTTATGCGTGGAAAGGATGGTAGGGTAGACGCCCAGCAGGCTGCGAATATTTTCCGTATAGGGCGTCCACTCGCAATGGATTAGATCGATCTCGTTCTCATGCAAGATGTCGTTGACCTTGCCCATCATGGGTTCGGAATAATGCCGGGAAACGATGTATGGTTTGGAGGAAACCAAATTGCCTAGAAGCTCGGCGTAAAATCTCAACCCCCGTTTGGGAGTGAACGCCTTGTCAATAGGATGGCAGCGAATGTTCGGACATCCAGGAAGCTCAACCTGGTTGCCGTGAAACACATAATGAATAGTGTGAGACGCCTGTAGCCGGGAAAGCAGATTATAAGTCCTGAGCCGTTTCCCAGTATTGGTCGGGTGCGGAAAATCTTCATCTATCACAAGAACATTCATGAACTCACTCCAAGTAGATTCAAGGATCAGACCGTTGTTTCCAGCACCGTTTCAAGAGGAGCGAACCGGTACTTCCGGATCAGCTTCTGCAGCTTGCCCCAGGTCCTGCCAAGATTGACATAATGCCGGAAGCGCGACTTCAACCCTGCTCCGCAGACTCGAGGCTGCTCAGGATCTATCTCCCAAGGGTGAAAATACACCACTGCGGGACGGCCTTCCTCATTATTCAAACGTCCCATGGCCCTGTCGATAAGTGGGAACGGCAACAGACGAAAGTATCCTCCCCCGGAAAAGGGCAAATCCAACTTTTTCCCCATAAAGCGAAATGGGTACGTCGTTATCGGGAATTCATCCAAGCCGCCTGCTTCCCGATCGATCCTGTAAGGGAAACGGGGTGAATTCGGAATACCATACACGTCATGATAGATTGGGAACACGCTGGAATCGTAGGAAAACCCGACTTCTATCAAGATATCGAGAGCCCACATGGATCTCTCTGTGATGGAGTAACTCGGTGCCCGATACCCGGAGACACCCACCCCTGCTGTATCCTCCAGCAGCTTCTTCGAACGCGTGATATCCTCTCGAAAGGCGTCAGGGCCGATGGCGTAAACCAGCTGGTGCCCATACCCGTGGCAGGCCAACTCATGTCCGTCTGCCACAATGCGCCTCACAAGCTCCGGATCTCTCTCCGCCACCCAACCCAACACAAAAAACGTGCCCTTTACCCCATACATGGCAAAGAGGTCCAAGATTCTTCTCGTGTTGTCAGCCACCCTGAACGGATACGAATCCCAATCCTTCGGGTTGATAACCCTTTCGAAGGCGCTGACCTGGTAGAAGTCCTCCACGTCGACCGAGATCGCGTTGATAACCGGGGATTGGCTGTTGCATTCCATTAATTGCTCTCACAATGCATTGCGATTTTCATGTTCATCTGGGTATCGAATTCATCCGGCAATCTCGCTCCCGTCCGGCCTACTTGGGCAAATAATCCCGAATGACCGGATAAAAATCAGCCACAAACCGCTTCAAAACTAAAGAAGCTTCTTCGCTTCCGCTCTCCACCGGCATTGATAGCCGGACAAAAGCGGCATCTTTACGCATGGCGACCAAAGAATTCCATATTTCCGCCAGCTTCAGGGAGTATTCATTGGTGATGACGCGTCCGCTTACCTGAAACCAATAGTAGAACGATACGGTTGTCGCGCCCTTGCTCATGACCGAATTGACAACCTCAATCTCCCCTCCGTCCCGTAGCGGGACATCGACTGCCGTCATCGAGTCCAGGAACCAGCCAGAGCTTGGCAGGCAGTTCTTGGGTGAATGAATTCCCCCATCCCCCTTACGGCCGCCGTGATAACCTATGTACAGCGTCACCCTGTTGCCCATAGCATCCTCGTAATCTCGGGAAAGGTAGTCCGTTGGCCGCAAGATAGCCAGAACGCTCTTAGAAAAGGAGTCCTCCCTAACCATACGCCATTCCCCAACGGCAAGAGGAAACTCCGAAAAGGGCTTCTCAAGCAACACAGGCCGGGGTTTCACCAAGTGGATGTAGGCCCCCGCCGCAACCAACAGGCATAATATAAGCAAAGCTCTACGATTCATTGCGCTTCTCCCCGATTTTCAGGGCGGCCCCGAGCAGAGCCATGATTATCATGGCCACGAAAAAGACCATGAAGCCGGCAAACTCATGAAAAAAACCCTCGGCGGCCACTCGACCATAGTGTTTTGCCAGGATGCCTGTGACGAATACCCTAAGGATGTTTGTGGCCACCGCCACAGGCAGAGCCGAAAGAATGAGCACCCAGCGTTTCCAAAAATGACGCTGTGTCATGAAGGCAAAAGCCACGCTAAGCGCGATGAGCGACATAAGGGAACGTAGGCCGCTGCATGCGTCTGCCACCTCCAGCACGATGTTCGGTAGAATGATGATGTTGCCCTCACGCATGACAGGATACCCTGATGCCACTAAGCCCTTAACCGATACCTTAGCTACAAAAAGTTTGAGAGGCATTGTCATGGAATCATAAATAATCGCCGGGATGGGCACCATGAGTAAAAGATACAGCAACGGCAGTCTGACGGTCGTGAAGACCTCCCACCCCAAAAGGTAGATGACCGCACCCACGGTTATGACGACCATTGAGGAGCGCATGGAGAAATACTCGGTGGCAAGTGAGCCCAGCAGTAACTGCGCCACGCCGAACAGGACCACCAGGAGCCCCCAATTGGCAGGAACCACCTCGGCTCTGAGAATCCGATCCCGGTACGCCCAGAGAAAATAGCCGGAAACCAGAGGCACAAGGAATCCGTGGGAATAATTATCATCCCGCATCCAGTCGGCGACCATGTCGATGATAATCCGGTTGCACACCAGCCCCATGATCACGAAGTACGCGGCAACGTACCATTTATTCTTTTCCAGCCATTCGGAAACCGTCACGTGTCCTCCAGTGAAGTGCATCTATCTTACGATCGCTTCCGCCTAACCCTGCGGACGACTGATGCCCACCGTGACCGTCTTGGCCTGGTGGCGGATGGTGTCAATCGGCCGGGTCATCTCCTCAATGGCCTTGTTCAGGACCGTAAGGATGTCGGCCAGCCGGGCCTCGGCCATGCAGATGTCCTGGGACTGGTTGAGCAGCCAGAGCATGTAGTTGGCCAGACTGGACGCCACCCGGGCGGGCAGAGCCGAGTCGGTGGCCCCTGACGCCATGCGGTCCACGCACAGGTTGAGCTGCGTCAGGATGGCGTTGCGATCCCACTTGGACGGGTCCTCGATCATGGCGCCGATCATGGTCCGCGCCGTGCGGAAGGGCTCGGCGTGAGCGTCGATGGCCTTGGCGGCGGAGATGCCCCACCAGTGTCCGGCCACGGTCTCAAGCACGAAATCCAGGCCTCCGCCCACGCGGGGTACCTTGATGGTCGCCTCGGCCACGCCGTCGAAGCGATTCTCGTCCTCGGCGCAGAAAACGATGGGCGAGCCGTTGTGGGCCTTGAAGATGGTCGTCTCCTTGACCGTGTCCATGACCACCAACTCAGGCAGGTCCGAGGCCATGACCAGAGTCAGGGGCTCGGTGGACAGGTCGATGTGTTTCTTGTCCTCGGTCACGTCGCAGGGGATGGACTTGTAGCACAGCTCGGAGAGTTTGATACGCACCTCCTGGGCCGCAATGCAGTTGGCGCCGTTGCCCACCAGCGCCCAGTAGCGATGCACCGGGGCGTACTTCCGGGCCACTTCGGCGATGGCCTCCTTGTTCGCCAGCACGCTGTCGATGGCTTCCGGCAGCCCCTCCAGGGAATCCATGTCCCCGACGATGGCCTGCGCGTCCATGGTGCCGAGCACGTCGGCCAGCCACAGGGAAAGGAGCTTGCCCGCCGCCACCTGGGAGTAGAACGCCTTGGTGGAGGCCACGGCCATTTCCACGTCGCGCCCGTTGCTGGTGTAGATGTAGGAGTCCGACTTCTGGACCAGGGGCGAGTTGCGGCGGTTGACGATGCAGTTGACCCACGCGCCCTGGTCGCGGCAAATATCCACCACCCGGTTGGTGTCGGTGGTGGTGCCGGACTGGGAGACAGGGATAAGCAGCACGTCGTCCATGCGCTCGTCTCCGATGAAGCCGATGAGCTCGGAGCCGGTGTAGGACTCGATGGACAGGTCGCTGCCCTTGAGCGCGCGCCGCAGCAGCGAGGCCACGGCCATGGCGGCCACGGCGGCCGTGCCCTGGCCCACGCAGACGATGCGGGAGAGCGGCGTCGCGCCGCCGGTGATCCGCTCGACCAGGGCGGGACCGTTGCCGAATCCCTCCGGCAGGAAAGTCACGCTGCCGTTTTCACGCAGATACTTTCCGTGCAGGGTATTGCGCACCGAGTCCGGGGCTTCGTGGACCTCTTTCTCGATGTAGTGGTTGTATTTGCCCCGGAAGATATCCCGGGAAAAGATCTCGATTTTCTCCTCCTTGAGAGGCACGCCTTCCCCGTTATCCAGGTAACGGGCCTCGGGCACGGCGTCCACCGGGTCGGTATCACGCAGGATCACGGACACGCCGCCCTGCCGGTGTACGGCCATGGGGTAGGAGGAACGGGCCCGGGCGGCCATGCCGTAGGCCTCGCTGGCCACCAGCCAGCCATCCTGGGTCTTGCCCACGTAGAAGGACTGACCCGACCCTTTCTGGGCCAGGAACTGGGAGTCGAAATCGGAAAGGTTCTGCATGACCACGGCCAGGGAGCCTTCGCACCGCTTGAGCACACTGCGGAACCGCTCCTCGGCGCCGCCCTCCTCCGGTGCGTCCAGATGGAAGAGTACGGGCAGAATCTTGGCGTCCGTGGAGATGGCCGCAGGAATGTGCGCCCCCTTGGAGAGCACGGTCTCTTCCACCAGGGTCCGGTAGTTGTCCACGTCGCCGTTGAGCACGAACATGGTCTTTTCCAGGCCCGTGGACACGTCGCCCTCCACCAGGCCGTCCACAGGGTGGCAGTTGGGCACGGAAATGATGCCATTGGAGGCCCAGCGGGTGTGGGCAATGATGTTCAGGGTCTCGAGTCCCTCGGCCATGACCCAAAGCAGCTCGTCTTCAAGGATGAACTTGCGCAGGGCTGCGCCGTTGTCGCCGAGCTGGCCAACGAGCTGGGCCACCTTGTACAGGAAACGACAGGCAGTCCGGCCGTCGTCAAGCTTGCGCACCAGCACCTGCCGGGTGTCGGCGTTGGCGATGGAGCAGCGCTCCGCGAACTGCGCCTTCTGTTCCTTGGTCAGGCTCAGTTCCGGGTCGCAGTCCTTGGGCAGGATGAAGGCCACGGCTACGCCCGCGGAATCGCGCCCGCGCACCTCAAGCTTGTCGATGGACTCCAGGACCTGCTCCATGCCCCAGGCCAGGAAATGGCGGTCGCGCGCTTCGGTGTCGGCGCAGACACTGCCGGGCATCAGAGCCAGGGTGCGATCCACGTTCTGGAGCACTTCCTGGTCGATCTGCCAGAGGTAATCGTCGAGCTGTTCTCTCAACGCCTCGAGCTCATCCGTCCTCGGGCCCTGCTCCAGCTTGACCGCAGCCGCGTTGCGCAGGCTGCGGATGGAGTCGCGGACCGAAACGAGCGCTGCCTTCACCTCGGGATCGGCCACCAGCCGCATGTGCAGGCCGAAGGACATGAGGTCGTAGAAATGCTCGGCCAGCCTGGCCAGAGGCACGGACGCCTCCATCAGGTCATTGCCGGAGACCACGCCTTTGAAGACGGGCTCCAGATCGAGCACCCACTGGACATCGGTGTCCAGGGTCCACTGCCGGTTACTGAGAAAACTTGCGATGCCGCACATGGTTGTATCCTTGCTTAGCGCTTGTATTTGTCTTCAAAACGCACGATATCGTCCTCCCCGAGATAACTTCCGGTCTGGACCTCGATGAGTTCAAGGGGAATTTTGCCCGGATTCTCGAGACGGTGCACGTGCCCAAGGGGGATATACGTCGATTCATCCTCGCTCAGCACCAGTTCGGCGTCGCCGTTGACGACCTTGGCCGTCCCCTTGACGACCACCCAGTGCTCGGCGCGATGGAAATGTTTCTGGAGAGACAGGACCTCGCCCGGCTTGACCACGATGCGCTTGACCTGGAAGCGATCGTCCACGGCGATGGACTCGAAGCTGCCCCAGGGCCGATAGACCGTCTTGTGGGAGGTAACCTCCGCGCGTCCGGCGGCCTTGAGACGGCTGATGACCCGCTTCATGCCGTCCAGCTTGTCATGCGGGGCCACGAGGATGGCGTCCGGGGTCTCGACCACGGTGGTGTCCTCCAGACCGAGGGTTACCACCAGCCGGTCCGAAGAGCGCACGTAGCAGTTATGGGTGTCCTCGGCCACCACGTCGCCCAGCAGGCTGTTGCCCGACTCGTCCTTGTCGTGGATTTCGTGCAGGCTCGACCAGGTGCCCAGGTCCAGCCATTCCTGATCGATGGGCGCGACCTCTATGCCGGAGACCTTCTCCATGATCGCGTAGTCGATGGAGTCCGCCGGACACTGCTCAAAGGCTTCCTTGTCGAGGCGGATGAAGTCCAGGTCGTCGTAGCGTCCGGCCACGGCCTTCTCGCACGCCTCGAACATGGCCGGAGCATGCTCCTTGAGGGCGTCCAGATAGCTGGAAGCCTTGAACAGGAACATCCCGCTGTTCCAAAAATATTCGCCCGACGCGACGTATTGCTCGGCGGTCTCCTGATCCGGCTTCTCCACGAACTGCCGAACCTCGGCCACGCCGTCGGCCACGTCCGCGCCCTTGCGGATGTAGCCGTACCCGGTATTGGGGTGCGAGGGGGTCACGCCAAAGGTGACGAAACGCCCTTCCTCGGCCCGCAGGCACGCAGCCCGGACAGCGTCGTTAAGGTTGCCGTCCCGGCCGATGGCGTGGTCGGCCGGAGCCACGAACATGACCGGGTCTTCCTCACGGCAGAGAAAGGCGGCCACGGCCACGGCGGGAGCGGTGTTTCTGCCCACCGGCTCCAGGACCAATTGGCCGGTCACGGATTGCCTGCGCAGCTCCTCGGCCACCAGGAAGCGATGATCCTCGTTGCAGACGATGATCGGCCCCACGGCGTCCTCGAAGCCACGGGCGCGCTCCAGGGCCTCGCCGAAAAGCATGCGCCCCTCGGATACCTCGATGAACTGCTTGGGATACAGCGTGCGGGACATGGGCCACAGGCGGCTGCCCTTACCTCCACAAAGAATGACCGGTTGCAACATCGTTCGCCTCGTTCAGGAATATCGGGGATCTTCCAGCAGAGCCAGAATCCCGTCGGTTTTCTCTCGCATGAGCGCCGCGTCGCCCCGGGCCTCCACGTTCAGCCGGACCACCGGCTCCGTGTTGGAGGAACGCAGGTTGAAGCGCCACTCGGGAAATTCCATGCTCAGCCCGTCCACCCGGCTGATGATTCCGGCATCCTCGCCATACTCCTGCATGAGGTGATCAAGAATGGACGCGGGATCGGACACCCGGCGATTGATCTCTCCGCTGACAGGATAGCGCGCGGCATAGGCCGCCACCTTTTCCGAAAGCCTCACCCCGCTCGCCCCGAGCAGCTCGGAGACCAGCAGCCAGGTGAGCATGCCGCTGTCGCAATAGCCGAACCGCTCATAGTAATGGTGGCCGCTCATCTCACCGCCGTACACCGCGCCCTGTTCCCGCATGGCCTGCTTGATGAACACGTGCCCGGTCCGGGTCAGCACCGGCGTGCCGCCGAGCCTCTCCACCACCTCGATGGTATTCCAGGTGAGCCTGGGGTCATGGATGATCTTTGCGCCGGGGTGATGCGCCAGGATGGCCTCGGCGAGCATGGCGACGATGTAGTACCCCTCCACGAACCTCCCGTTCTCATCGAACAGGAAACAGCGGTCGAAGTCTCCGTCAAAGGCCACGCCGAAATCGCACCCCTCCCGAACGACCGCCTCCGAGGTCTCCTGCCGCTTTTCCGACAGGAGGGGGTTGGGCACGCCGTTGGGAAAAGTACCATCGGGCTCATGGTGCAAACGGATGATCTCGCAAGGGAGCCGCTCCGCCAGGGCGTCCACAACGGGCCCCGCGCAGCCGTTTCCGGAGTTGACCAGAATACGAAGTCCCTTCAGACTCTCCGTATCCACGCCCTCCAGGAGGTCGTTTACGAAATTTTCCCGCAGGGAGCCCTCGGACGCCTTGCCGGGACGCGATGCCTCGAAAGTTTCTCCGCTCCCGACGAAATCCCTCAATGCACGGTAATCGGTCGCCGGGTCCAGGGGACGCGCCTCGCGGCCAACGAACTTCATGCCGTTGTACTCGGCCGGATTGTGGCTGGCCGTGACCATGACGCCGCCGTCAAAGCCGCCCGAAAACGCGGCGTGATAAATCTCTTCGGTCCCGCACAGCCCGATGTTCAGGGTATCGGCCCCGCCCGCGTTGAGTCCGGCGATGAGCCCTTTTGCCAGCTCGGGACTGGTCAGCCGCATGTCGTGGCCGACCACGACGTTCCTCGCACCGGTGACACGGCAAAATCCGCGTCCGATGCGCTCGGCCAGATTTGCGTCCAGCTCCTCCGGCACGACGCCTCGCACGTCGTAGGTCTTGAAACAGGCTGTCATGACATCGTCTCCCGGTTGGCGATCATCAGGCGTTCTTGAGCCCGTGCTTCTTCATCAGATCGTAGAACGTCGGACGGCTCACGCCGATGGAGGCGGCGGCCTTGACGATGTTGCCCGAAAACTTGTCCAGGGCCCGCTCGACCATGTCGCGCTCGAGCAGGAGCCGGGCCTCCTTCAGGGAGATGTCGTCCATCTGAAGCTTTTGGCGCATGGCCTCGTCGCCCTTCATGCCCAAGTCCTCGGGCATGATCTCCGGACCTGTGGCCATGATCACGGCGCGCTTGACGCGGTTCTCCAGCTCGCGGATGTTGCCCGGCCAGTCATACCCCTTGATGCAGTCCAGGGCCTCCTGGGAAAATCCCTTGTTGGTGGAGCGCTGGCCCACGGACACGGATTTCAGGAAATAGTTGGCCAGCAGCTCGATGTCGCCGCCCCGCTCGCGCAGAGGTGGCAGGTTAATGGTCATGACGCCGATGCGGTAGAAGAGATCCTCCCGAAAGGAGCCATCCTCCATGGCCTTCTGGATATCGATGTTGGTGGCGGTGATAATGCGCACGTCCACCGGAATCTCCTTGCGGCCGCCCACCCGGGTTACCATCATCTCCTGGAGGAAGCGCAACAGCTTGACCTGCAGGGTCATGGGCATCTCTCCGATCTCATCCAGGAACAGGGTGCCCTTGTCCGCGTATTCCACCTTGCCCTTGAGCATCTTGTTGGCCCCGGTGAACGCGCCCTTCTCATAGCCGAACAACTCGGACTCAAGCAGGTTCTCGGGGATGGCACCGCAGTTGATCGGGATCATGTCGCTTTCGGCGCGCAGGCTCTTCTTGTGGATGGCCCGGGCCACCAGTTCCTTGCCGGTGCCGGATTCACCGCAGACCAGAACCGGCACGTCCGAAGCGGCCACGCGGTCGATCTGGGTGAACACGGCCTGCATGGCCGGGCACTCGCCCACGATGCCGGTCTCGTTGACGCTCTGCCGACGAAGCTCCTGGTTCTCGCTCTCGATGTTCTGGAGATACATGGCCCGGTCGATCATGACCTTGAGCTCGTCCAGATTGACCGGCTTCTTATAATAGTCGTAGGCACCGAGACGGACCGCCTGCAGGGCCGCGTCCTTCTCCTCGTTGCCGGTGATGACGATGATCTTGGCCGTGGGGTCCATGCGCAGCATCTCGCCCAGGCAGCGCAACCCTTCCTCGATGCCGTTCTCATTCGGAGGCAGGCCGAGATCGAGGGTGACCACCGGCGGGGAGTGGCGCTTGAACATATTGAGCCCTTCCACGCCGTCGCGGGCAAAGATCAGCTCGTAATTCGATTTGGACAACCCCCATTTGAGCTGCCTGCGAATCTCGTCGTTATCGTCTACTATCAATAGGTTCTGCATTGGAGACAACCTGTGCGTTGGTCCTGGTTACGCTTCCGCATCCACGGGAGGCAGGGTGACGCAGAAAATCGCTCCCCCCTCCTCCGGGCTGGAGGCGACAATCGAGCCGCCATGCGCTTCCATGATCTGTTTGCTCTGGTAGAGCCCGATTCCCATACCCTTCTTCTTGGTGGTCTTGAAGGGCACGAAGAGTCCTCCCTCAAGCACTTCCTCATCAATACCCGAGCCGAAATCGACCACCTTCATGACCGGACCGTCCTCGTCGTCCACATGGACCTGGAAGCGGGCGTTATTTCCGGCCTCCATGGCATTGAGGTAGAGATTGAGAGCGACCTTCTTGAATTCTTCCACATCTATGGCTACCCAAACGGATTTCCCGATGAAATCGATCTCGGCAGAGGGGATCAATTCGGCGGCCTCTCTGGCCACCGTCAAGAGATCCACCTTTTTCAGACTCAGGGATCCCTTGCTTGGGATATTGGTCAACTGGGCGATCAATGTATTCATTCTGCCCACGATATTCCCCAGGGAGTCGAGCATGTCCTGCTGAAATTCAGGATCGTTGATGTACTCCCGAGCGTTGGCCTCCAGCAGCGACAGGGGGTAGACCTGATTCTTGAGGTCATGCAGCACGAACGCCGCGACCTTGCCGAAGGCCTCCATGTCCCGCGCCTCGGCCAACTCGTCGCCCAGGCGCATGTTCATGAGCACGGCGGCGGCCTGCCTGGCCACGGCCTCCATGAGCTCCCTGTCTTCCTCGTCGTAGGTCTCGGACTTGTTGATGGCTGAACTCAGGACGATGAACCCCACCAACGAATCCGCGGTGTAAATGGGTACAATGAAGCTGGCGTTGCCTTCACGCAGGAAAGCCTCCAGCTCTCCACCCAGGTCGGGAGTCTCCCGCCGCAGGTCAAGGAGGCGCTTCTGGCTCTTGAGTTTCCTGACCAGCGGAGACTTGGCCGGAACGACCAATTTGGACTCATCCATCTCGTGAAAGCTGATGGGCACGTAATCCGTGCTGTGCCGGCCCAGAAGAAAAATACAACCTCCCACTACGCCGAACGTCTCGCAATAGAGCACGAGAATATTCTGGAAGAGCTCCTCGCGGCTCCGGGAATTGGTCACCTTATCCGTGAACTTCTTCCATTCGATCCTGTAATCATACTTCTCACCGTAGAAATGGCGCTGTATAGCCAGCCGGAATTTCCTTCGCATGGACTCCGACAAGACCACGATGATCAAACCAAGTACGCCTATGAAGGCGACCATGCTGACGGCATAGGTGTTGAACTTGTCGCCGAAGAGCTTGATCCCTTCGCCCACGAGTCCCACAGCCACCAGGAACAAAGCGCAGAAGAGAACCACCAAGGAGCGATATGCCATACTCTTGGAGATGACTATCCGTTCCTCGCTTCCTCTTCGCATCTCGGAGTAGACAACCATGGCCAACCCCATGAGCACGCCTGCAGCCCTCGTGGCCAGGTATCCCGTATCGATGGCCCGAAAAATGATGGACTGGCTGTAATAGAGAACGTGGCAGGTGATGACCGTACCCGCGCCGACGATGGCGAACTTGATCTTCCATTTTACCCCGTGGGGTGCGTTGGCCAGAGTCGCTTCCAGGTTGAACAGGGATACGGCCAAAAAGAGAATGATCTGCAAATAGAAGAAAAATGCCACCGGCTCCAGGAACAGGACTTTTTCCACATAAAAGTCAGGTGAATAATAAAAGTTGTGCACCGGGAAAAGCGCAACGAGAGCCAATGGGACAAGGGAAAAGGCCAGAAGCAGCCTCTGGGTAGAGGAGAGGCTGGAAAAAGAAAACTCACGGCAATAGACATTAGAAAAAAGGATACTGACCGGACAGAACAGGGCCATGCAATATAAGCCAGCGTGACTTATGGGCATGAAATCGGCGGGGGCCTTGAGCAGCATGTAGTCGACGACGCCCAATGCGGCGACAAGCCAGGACAGGATGAGAAAGGCAACGGCACTGCCCTTGCGCTCCGCTCGAATGATTGCCACCGGAGGAAACAGGATCGCCGAAGCAATGGCGGCGATTTGGACTACATCACTTAGCATGCAGGCCCCTCTGAAGAGCAAAAAAAAGCGCCCGAACCGTTGCCTGCGGCAACCGCTCGGCCTGCGTAACCGGATACCCCCGGTTCTACGCGCTCTGCATGCCAAGCCAGTCCCTTAGACTTCACTATTACAGGCTTATAAGACAATCCTGCCTTCATCGCGTTCCCTCGCAAGCGCATTGACCCCATGCAGCCGCTGTATCAAGTTTATTGTCCGTTCACCTCCGTTACGCTTTGCTCAAGCCGCTTGCCTTCAGTATTGCCAACTCAACGTCAGCCCAAGCGTGTTGGAGGTATAATCGTTTGCCGACCCTTGCTTGTCGCTGTTCTTGAAGCGATAAGAGAGGCTGGCGCTGGTGCTGGCTGACAAGCTGTAGCTAAGTCCCAACATGGAAAAAATGTATTTATCGCTGTCCGGATTGCTATGCATATCCACATATGCATTGTACCGCAGCGCGAGCCGCTCTGTTAGGCTGTGAGTTCCTCCCAGACTCGGCCGCCAGTAAGTCGACCTACTGATAGAATCGTTGTTTTCATAGTCATTATAAGCCAAAGAACACGTAATCTCGCCCCTGTCATATTGCTGGGACAAGCTAACTTTATGCGTAAATGTATTTAGTGTATCTGCCGAACTGGGGTCCTCTGAAAAATACATGGAAGTGGAAGCCGAAGCAGACAGGGTCCCGGAAAAAGCATGAACCAGATTCAGACTGTACGGATTGTACTGCTTGTTCGAGGCTCCCTGAATGGTAAAATCCGTATAGGTCGGCTTCCAGTTTAGTTCTACGTACGACCCTTCTGCATATGAGTACTTAGTACCAATTACTAAGTTGTAGCGCTTGAACCCTCCCTCTTCAAAGCGAGGATCCTGCATTTCAAAGCCTGCTCCCCCGGTAAGTGACCATCTTTCAGTTAAGTCATGGGTGAGATCGCTGAACAGGCGGTAGTTGCGCTTGTCCACGCTACCTTCCTTGGAATACCAGATGTCCCGAAATTCCCCTCCCGCAGTCAAATTGGTCCTCTCCTGAAGCGGAATCACAAAATAAGGTTTGACTCCGAAGGTATTCTGGTCCGTCGTGTTGACGTTGGTGTCACCTTCGGGCACATCCCCACGCGTGACATCCCGGAACACTTTCTTATAATCGTCCGATACTTCTATGAAAAAGAGCTCTTTAAGTGCCTCAACCTTGGTCAATGCGTTGAGGTAATGATTTTTCTCGTTGCTGCTGTTGCCTTCCTGATACTTTTTAAACTCAAAATCGTACGACAGGTTGGCGAACACTCTGGAATGCTCATAAGTCGCACTCAGCCCCGGTTTAATAAGCCAAAGAAAATCACTTTTCGCCTGTTTTGTCTGAGTTACATTGTCGTTATATTCACTACTAACAGAAATCCTTGGAGAAAATTGAAAATCCGCCGCGCACGCCACTCCCCCGTACAAAAGGGAAAACGCCAAAACCCAATAAGCGCATCTAGCTATACTTAATCTTAAAACGGGCACGCGAACCTCACCACGGGAGTTTACGATGAATATGAATCAGATAAGCCTACCCCGCTATACAACCGTATTGCAAAGAGGTAAAGGTATGAATCTGCCCTACTCACCCCCGAACAGTAGCCTGTACGCCCAGCTTCTCTTCGCGGCCTGCCTTTTCTCACCCTCGACTCGACTCATAGCTTCCATCTGTTTCTGTGCTGCATTATTCCAATACATGGCCTTTACACTCTCCAAGCTATCCTGAAGGACCCGCACCTGTTTCTCCAAGGCCTCCATTCGCTCCAACACCACAAGCGGAATCTCGGGGCTCTTTGGCAGCATATCGGTTCCACTTTCTAACCGCACGACACGTGCTTCCAGGTCATTCATCAGCTTTAGTACTCTGGAAGCCCGCTTGGGGAGCTTCCTGGCCTTGCGCGCACGAGCTCCGGCAGCATCCTCGATTTCAGAACGTTCCGACTGCCAATACTGCCGTTCAAAATCAAGATCCTCTGCAATTTCGTTTACGTCCTCAAGGAAGATATCCCGCTTCTCATTGGCAAACGCGTCTATAAGAAGATAATCGCACAAAATATTGATTAACCTTGGTATGCCGCGGCTCAGACCGTGGATTTCATCTAAGGCATCAGGCGTGAAATTCACCGCGTCCCTGTTTCCGGCGGCTTCCATACGGTAATAGATATACTCCGCCACCTCATCCCGGCCCAACGGCTTCAAATGGCACCCGATCTGAATACGTTGACGGAGTTGTAATAATTCAGGGCTATTGAGCGTATCGCGTAATTCAGGTTGCCCGACAAGAACAATCTGAAGCAGCTTGCCGCCGTCGGTCTCCAGATTGGATAGCATCCTGATCTCTTCTAGCAGTTCTGCTGAAAGGTTTTGAGCCTCATCAATGATAAGAACCGCCCGCTTGCCTGCAGCGTACTGGTCAATAAGAAACTCGTTTAGGTCCCGCAGCAGCGCGGCCTTGGAACGGCCCTCCGTCTCCAGGCCGAAATCGTCGTTGATCATGGTCAGCAACTGGTGGGAATCAGCCTTGGTGTTGAACAACTTGGCCAGAGTCACGTTATCGAGGTGCCGCTTGATGAGCTCCCGGATCAACGTGGTCTTGCCAGCCCCGACCTCACCGCTAAGCAATATGAACCCTGCCCGCTCCTGAATGCCATAACGAAGATACGACAAGGCCTTACCATGGGAATTGCTCATGAACAGCAAATCCGGATTTGGCAGCAGATCAAAAGGCTTAGTCTTAAATTGGAAAAAATCTTCGTACATGTTTTTTCGTAATCCTAAGAGGCGGAGTAGTATTTGTATTTGGCATAGCCGCTGTAACGATTGCTTGTGCTCGCTTCAGAGGCATGCGTGTAGACGACTCCGGCCACATTGGCCCCACTCAGGGCCTCCAGGGTTTCGCCCAATTCATACTTGGACAGGCGGCCTTCCTTGACTACGAGAACGACCATATCCGCCAGTCGCGCTAGGGTCCTTGCCTCAGCGAAAGGCAAAACCGGAGGAGTGTCGATGATCACATATCTGTCGGAATAGCGCCCTTTAATTTCACGAAGGACATCGTCCATGCGCTTAGAGGCCAGCAACTCGCCAGGATTGGCCATGGGAGTTCCAGCAGGCAGGAACGAGAGCTTCCCAATTCCGGTCCTTATCATCGCCGTGCTGATATCCGTTCCTCCCAGGAGGCAATCAGACAATCCGTAGGAAGTGTCCATGCAAAGCAAATTGCCACAAGAAGGCCTACGGAGGTCCGCATCCACCAGAAGGACGGTATGGTCAAACTCCTGGGCCAAGCTGATGGCGAGGTTAACCGCGGTGACGCTCTTCCCCTCGCCCACGGTGCCACTGGTAATCAGAATGGTATTCTGAAAACCGTCTTTCTTGGTCAGCCTGACCAGATTCTGCTTCAACTTTCTAAATTCCTCAGCCGCCGGAGATACTACATCGTTCATGGCGACAAGCATGTGCTGATTCTTGACCCTGTCCAACACCTCTTGGGGGATACTCTTGCTGGAAGGCGATTTCGCAGCAGGCCGCTCCAGCCCGTCCGAGCAGTGCGACGAAGACACGCTTGGCCGAGTGCTCACAGCCTCCTCCCCACGCCGCTTCGTCGCCTTTTTCAATGCCTCTTCAATCCTGCTCATACAACTACTCCGTCACTACCCGACGAAAAACGTCGAAACCTTGGCGATAACATTGTCAACTAGTCCCAGATGGAGGGTCTCCACTAAAAAAAACGAAAGAGAAATGAGGATGCCAGCCAAGCCGATGGAGTAAATCAGTCGGTTGTGTCCGCGTTGCAAAGCCAGGGATTCCTCATTCTTCACCCTCGGCACTACGGCCAGCACCGGAATGCCGAACTCCTTGAGGTCGTCGAGGGTTTTAATGGAAGGATTAATCAAATCGATCAAGATGATAATACCCACACCTAGCCCGATGCCGGCCACTATCCCTAACAGGATAATAAGCGGACGGTTGGGGCTGGAGGGGGCGGAAGGCACAACCGCCGGATCAAGGACACGAAAGGTCATCGCCTTGTCTTGTAGTTCCATTTCCTTGGATACCTCGGAACGACCATAGCGAGAAACCAACTGTTCATAAATAATCGTCTCGTTCCTGCGCTTCCTCTCCAGCTCCGCCAGTTGGGAACGCGCGCCGGGGATCTTCTGGATTATCTCCTTGTTCTTATCAATCTCTTCTTGAAGATTTTTTTGCCTATTTTCGAGGGATGCCAACTCGACCTTGATGGACTGGTATTCCGGCGACCGATACACGGCATCCAGCTCCCGCTGCCCATCAGTTCTTATCTGCCGTCGATTCTCAGCAATAGCGGCTTCCAACTGCCTGACCCGGGGATGGTTCTTAGTGTATCTTCCCAGCAACGTCTCTAGACTCTTTTCCTGTTCTTCCAACTGCCGCTTAAGCGGGGTGTTGCTGAGGAGCAGGTTGCGCGACGTGGTCAACGCGTTGACACGAATGCGTACCCCTTCCATTTCCTGTTCAGCATTCTCAATTTCCGCTCTCAACGCGGGCTCGTTGGAGGAAAGCACCACGCCCGCTTCGAGCTTGTAGGCGTCGATCTCCTTCTCGGCAGCGTCAATACGCTTTTTGAACACTTCAATCTGCTCCGCCAGGAATTGTGTGGCCTCGAAGGATTCCTTGCGCTTGGTGGAGGTGTTTTCCTCAATATAAAGCCGAGTCAAAGTATTAACTACGTTTCTCGCCAGCACTGGGTCCGCATCGGCAAAGGAAATCATGAAGACGCCACGCTTCTCGTCCAAACGGATCCTTATCCGTTGCTGCAAACTCGCTATAAGACCATCCAACATCCTGTCCGTCTTGGCATTTAGATCAAGATCCAAGGCCTTGATCACGTTAAGCAACATACTTCTGGAGAGCATCGTCACTTTGATGGCTTTGATCTTCATCTCCATGGAGGGCGTAATCGCGATCCCTTTGACCAAATCACTAATCACGTTTTGCTCTATGAAAACGGTCGACTCCGCTTCGTATTTTTTGGGAATCACATAGCAGGTGATTATGGCAGAGAACATAATTGGTAAGGCGATCAGGACGAGTAGCCCCTTGCGCTCAAGCACAAGGGACACATAGCGCATAACATCGAAACCGCCTTCATTGGCGAAGGCATCGGAATGAGGAGAAGGCATCTATACGATTCCTAGAAGAAAGTTTCTTTGGCTATGACGTAATCACCAGCTTGAAGCAGGATGTTCTGCTGCAACTCGCCTTTCTTCATCAGATCCTCCGTCTTGACGGTGATCCGCTCCTTCTTGCCATCGTTGGTCCGGACGATGACCAGCTCATCCTCGTCGGCGTATTTGTTGAACTCACCGGCGAACAGCAGCGCATCAAGAACCGTAAGACCTTCCCGGAACAGGATTGCCTTGGGCTGGGCCACAGCACCAATAATGTATACATTTTGATCATACTTTACCGGAAGATAAATCGTATCCCCAGGTTCAAGCTGAATATCCTTGCCAAATTCTCCTTTGCTAAACACTCCGGAGAAATCGGACATTATCTTCTTACCGTCCCGATAGACATAGGCCTTGGTAAGATCCGCTGTCGCCAAGCTGCCCAGCGATGCGAGCACATGCAGCAGAGTGGTGCGTTGGGACATCTCAAAGACACGGGGATCAACCCCTCCGCCCACGACATATACCCGACTGTTGACACTCCGGATCAAGGAAACATTGACGATAGGTTCCTTGACCAGCAGGGAGATCTGTTTGACCATGAGTTTCTTCAGTTCCGGAATCGTCAACCCGGAAGCCGTAACGTCATCCACTCCGGGCATAGAAATCTTTCCGTCCGGGCGCACGATCACCTGTGAATTCAACTCTGGCTCGCCCCAAACATGAACGGAGAGAACATCGCCTTCACCGATAACATAATCGTCGGCCCTGCAGACCGCAGGCACCAACAATGCCGCCAATACCACCACCAGGATCACTCTTTTCACAATACTCTCCCCTTTGCCCTTTGTCGTAAGGCTAACGCCCCAACTTTTTCATCATCACGGAAATGGTATCGAACATGATGCGAAAGTCGAAAAGCAACGTGTAGTTTTTAATGTAATACAGATCGTAGCGAAGTTTTTCAATGGCGTCTTCAACCGAGGCGCCATAGGGGTACCGCACCTGAGCCCAGCCGGTAATACCGGGCTTAACAAAATGCCGTTCAGAGTAGTAAGGAATGATTTTCTTCAAATCCTTGACAAACTCGGGCCGTTCGGGACGCGGACCTACCAGACTCATACTGCCTTCAAGGACATTGAACAACTGAGGAATTTCGTCGATGCGGGACTTCCTGAGAAAAGCGCCCAGCGTGGTGATACGACTGTCGTTCTTCCTGGCCCAGACCGCACCGGATTCCTTTTCGGCGTCCTGGCGCATGGAACGAAACTTGTAGATAACGAAAGGCACGTCGCCCTTGCCCACGCGGACCTGCTTAAACAGGATCGGCCCAGGGGAATCGAGTTTGATGGCCAAGGCCACAAGCGGAAGAAAAGGCGAGACCCCCAAAATACCCACCAGGGAAAGCGCAATGTCGATCAATCGCTTGACGATGCGACGCAGGCCGACAATTTTGAATCCCTTGGCAAAGATGAACCAGCTGGGAGTAATGTTTTCCAACATAAGCTTCTTGTTAACGCGCTCGTAAAACTCCGGGGCGTCAAGAATCTCCATGCCGCTCAACTTGCAACTGAGCACCTCCTGAAGGGGGAAAGAACCCCGACGTTCACTCAGGGACACAACAAGTTTATTCGCCTTGACCTGCTTGGCTCGCTCCAAAATCCTGTTGCTGGGATTGTCCACCTGCGCGGCCGTATCGGCAAATTCGCCAGGGGCGCATTCGATATAATCGCGGAACTGGTAGCGGCCACCTGAAGCCAGGGCAAGACCACGCATCTCATCGGCTAACTCGCCGTTGCCCACAATGACCACGCGATGCGCAAGGCCGGGGATCTTCTGCCAATGCCGGGAGAGAACGATCCAAAAAGACTGGAACAGACCGAAAAGACAGAGGATGAACATGACCATTTCTTCCAGACGCAAGAACAGGTCGGTCTGCCAGTAGATCAAAAAGGCCACGTTGGTAGCGAGGATGAGGCTGATGAACAGGCTACTGTGCCCGTCTGCCTTGTCGCGCATCTTCACGTACAGAGCGAGATGGACGATGCAGGACGACACAAGTATTACTCCCGCCAGAGCGGCCAGGTCGAAACAACGCCCCTGGCAGACCGAGAGCATCTCCGACACGTCGTTGAACACGAACATCGAACAGAAAACAAGTGCAAGGGAAAGGAATAGGAAGTCCTTGAATACCCTTATTGATGCGATTGCAACCATGACCGTCTCCCTTTGATCAAAATGCGTTTAATCGCCTTTTATTTTCTTGAGCAATTTTTTTGCGTCAGCAGCCATGTCGCAACCATCGCAGTTGGCCACCTGTTCCAATTTGGCGATGGCCTGCTCGTTTTTTCCGGCTTTTTGGTAAGCATACCCCAAGTGGTAGGTGATATCGGGGTTGTCAGCCTCGATCGAAGCGGCTTTTTCCAGTATGGACACGGCTGCGTCCTGCTTCCCGTTAACTGCCAGCGCGTAGCCAAAGGTATCCATAACCGACGTGCTCCACGGCATCTGAAGGTACGCCTTGTAGGCCAGACGCAAGGCCTCGGCCGAAGTCCTTTCGTCGTCAAGATATACCATGGCCAGATTATTTAATGCAGGCACATACCGATCAGACAGTTCCAGCGCCTTGGTGTAGTCTTCCACGGCCTTGCTGCGATTCCCGAGACGACCGTAAACGTCGCCACGCAGAGAGTACGCTTTGAAAGCCTTGTCATTCTGTTTGATAACCGAATCGAGATAGGTCAATGCCTTGTTGTAATTCCCGATGGCGGAGTAGTATTTGCCAAGCTCCTGGAGCAACACGGGACTGGGGCCGCACTTACCAACGCCCTCTTCGAGAGCCTTGCGCCAGTCGTCAAAATGATTGGCGCGCATGTTGACGTCAGCCAGGACAAGGTAGCCTTCCGGGGATTTGGGGGCGAAATCACATATCTCGCGCGCCGTAGCAACCGCTTTGTCGAAATCCTTCATCAGCACAAATGTCCTGACACGCAGACCGAGCCCGGCATTACGATTCAACTTTTCCAGGTTGTCGCTCATGGCCAAAACTTCGTCGAACCGCTTCAGGCCGAAAAGCGTTTCCGCTTTCTGCCTTATCAGCGATTCATCGTTAGGATTCTCCTTGAGTCCTTCATTCAGGATGGCCAGGCTCGCTTCTGTATTACTTGATTTCAGCTTGCTGCCTGCGTAGGCAAGATAGGCGCTGGGATTGCCGGACTTGACGGCCTCCTTGTAAGTGGCCTCCGCCTCGTCAGCCCGCCCCAAGGTATCCAGGACCACGGCCTTGGCCAACTGCGCGCGCAGGAAGTTCGGATTATTCGTGAGCAATTCATCATACTCGATGAGAGCGTCCTCTGATTTCTTTTCGGCCAAAGCCATGGAAGCCAGCATCATGTACGCAGTCGGATTCTTAACATCCAGTGCCTTCGCCTTGGAAAGAAGCGTACGCGCCTTGTCCGGATTCCTTTCCATCAATTCCATCCGCGCCAAGTACACGTACAAAGCGACATCTTCCTTCTTGCCCGAAAGACCTTCCTCCAAAACCGTCCTGGCAAGATCTTTGTTGCCGTTACGCAAATAGAAGTTGGAAAGAACCAGACGCGGCCGGAGGTTATCGGGAGCGGCCTTTAGTGCACCTTTCAGAGCCGCCTCGCTTTCCTCCATGTCCCCCATAGAATAATGCAACGCGCCCATCTTCATGAAAGCCGCAGCGAAATGAGGATCTTTTTCTGTGATTTCCTTCAATTGCTCAAGGGCTTTGCCGGTGTCACCCTTAGCCAAATAGGCATCACCTCGAATCACGCTGGCAATGACATTGTTTGAATCGACCTCAAGGATTTTCCGTGCTTCTGCGATGGACTCATTGTAGCGTTTCTGTTGCAGCAGAATCAGGCTGATCATCTCTCGCGCTTTCAGAAACTTTTGGGATCTGTCGGCAGCGATGCGCAACTGGGTGATCGCGGTTTCCAAGTCTCCCATGCCGTAATAGCTCATGCCGAGAAAGAAATACGACTCGGCATCGGGCCGAATGGCGATGGCTTCGTGGAATGCGTTTACCGCCGCTCCATAGTCTTTGAGAGAATACCGCAACATGCCTTCCAGCTTCTTGCCGAAAGGCACTTTGGGCGCGCCTTCACTCAGCTCTCGTACCAGTATCTTGACTTGAGCATAATCGCCATCCTCCAGCACTCCTTTGGCATAGGTGTACTTTGCGTAGGCATCTGTAGGATGGGCCTTAACTATCTGCTTGAAAATTGACTTGTACGCACCGGTGTCGCCATGCATCTGTGCGAGCCTTGCCTTGAAATACAGCCCGTTCCTGTTGTTGGGCTCCCTTTCCATCAGGCCGTCCACGATCTTTGCAGCCTCGGCTTCGTTTCCCTCGATGACATAGAGCTGGGCAAGGGCGAGCTGGGAATCCTCTCGGGCGGGCTCCAGTTCAATGGCCTTGGCAAAGCTCTTTCTGGCGTCATCATACTTGCCGACGCCCCAAGCGGCCCGTCCCAGCAAGGTATATCCTTCAGCCGAGTCAGTAACCTTACTCACAAACTCGGAAAGGTAGTCGAAAGCCCCCTGAAAATCCTGTCTGAAAAGCTTCAGCCTGCCATTCTCCAAAAGTAGGGCTGAGTCGTAAGGATTCTGCCGGGCGTATTTTTCAAACGCCTTTTCCGCCTGGTCCAGCTTGCCGGACATCAGATACGCTTTCCCCAGAGCGAAGCGGGCTTCCATATTCTCCGGAGAATTATCCAGGGCGGTCTTGAAGATAACTATAGCCCCCTGATAATTCTTCTCCGCCATATAATTTTTCCCCTCGGACATGAGGTCCTTGTCAGGTCCCTGTCCACAGGCATAAAGCGCACTACTCAACACGGTAATAATGAGAAGAAAACAAACGCGAAATTTCAAAACAGCCTCCAAACGACATTAGGCTTAGTGATATGAACTGATCCTCTCCCGTAGGGTCTACTTTAAAAGCGAGATTCATGCCAAACAGCGCTAGATTATTTTAACCCAACCATATCAAATGGATATTATGCATTTCTTGTTTTGACGTCTTTTTGTACGGCCACCTTTGTCTGGCAAAAGCGGACACAACAAACTTCCATGACATTACAAGAGAATCTTTGATTTTTTCAAATCAAGCAGCAAATAGCCTTTCGCTACCATAATCTACAACTGCTCAAAATAAATGAATTAATTCTTTAGGTTGGTTGCCTTACACTTTTCAACAGGCCTCAGAATGTCACTGACTAAATATTATGAAATTTTCTATTCTTTAGTTAAAACCAGTCAAATACACGGTTGCTTGGAGAAATGAGGGAGAAAAAAGCAATCCGTCCAGAAAACCGAAATCACGACCCTGCTATCACGTATACCTATCAATTAGACGGACGCGGAGCGCTCTCCTCTATTTCAGGAATTAAAACCATGTCCTGCTTTCCCAGACTCGCCACTCAGAATCCAACTGGCTTGAGGCCCTCACAGGCGACGGACTGAAGAATCCGAATCAGCACAAACCATGAAGCTGAAGATTGGTAATTTGAGATCTCAATAGATACCATGCCGGAATACATCCTGCATACGCAGCCGAACATGCGTCGGGAATAAACGATATCTCTCAGCATGGAACAGGATTATGCACTGCGGGAGCGCCTCCCCGATTCGCAACCGTAAAAGACAACACAGGACTCAGAAACGACGAGGTTAGTAAATCATGAGACGAGAGACATACGCCATCCTGGCTCGGACGCTTCCATTCCTTATCTATATGTCCTTTGTGGCACTGTTGGAAATTCCGACACTCTTCGGAAGCCAAGCCATGAGTCAGGGATTTCTCATCGAATCCTATCCGCTTAAGATCAGCATGGCCGCAGCAGCACTCTTCCTGTTCAGGAAATCATACACCGATCTGAAATTGAAGCCCCTTGCAGACGCAAAAATGACGGCCCTGAGCGTGGGAGTGGGCCTAGCGGTATTCATTGTCTGGATTAACCTGAATGTCCCATGGGCTATCCAAGGGGAATTGACCACCTATGACCCTACAGGTGACTACCAGGGACTTTCGCTCTGGCTCATTCTCTGCTTCAGAGTCATGGGCGCAGTCCTAGTAGTCCCTATAATGGAAGAATTGTTCTGGCGTTCGTTCCTAGTCCGATACTTGGCCGGCAAGAACTTCGTGGAGGTTAAACCGGGGACCTTCACCCTATTCTCCTTCTCAGTCACGGCCCTCCTTTTCGGGCTTGAACACCAACTCTTCATCGCCGGAATCGTAGCGGGAATCGCATACAACTATATCTACTGGAAGGCTAAAAACCTCTCGCACTGCGTCCTTAGCCATGCTGTAACCAACACGCTCCTGGCCGCATACGTCTTACTTACCAGGAGTTGGCACTTCTGGTAGCCATGGAATTGTAAAAAGAGCCCCAAAAACATGTCGACATCCTTAACACATTGCGCTTCAGCTTGCGCACAGAAAGAAAAAAAATACATAAAATCATATCGTTACAGTTTGGCACGCTACCTGCAATGTTCTAGCCAGTTTCGAACCAAATACCTAGAAGGGGCAAAACAATGAAGAAGTTGGCTTTTTATTTCATCCTGGCAGTGGCCCTGCTTACTGTGCCCGCCGCGGCTCAAGCAGAAGTTATCGATGATTGGTCGTTGAACCTGACAACTCTGCAGGACCAAATTGATGGCCTGTATGGCGTTGGCAATGTGATTGTTTCGGATATCGACAACATCACTTACATGACGGCACAGACCACCAATACTACTATTTATCAGGACCTCAATGCCGCTCTGCAGCCGTACGAAGGTGCCAGCTTCACGGTTGATTCCTTGCTGGAAACTGTGGCCATCCACACCACCTCCAGCTCCATCCCGAGCAACGAGTCCACCTACCCCTTCGAAACCAACTACATGCTCTGGTACGAAGGCACTGGTCTGAGCGGCTACATCACCAACGTCGCTTTTGATGGCACCAACTACACGTTCGATTACGTCTACACCAGCGGTTCCATCACTCTGTACTGGGGCGATCCGACTTCTTCCGAGTACTTCGAAATCGCTGAGCTGAGCCTGGTCGACGGTGCTGGCGCTGCTATCACCGACAACAATGGCGGCTTTAACAACAGTGGTGGTACTGACCTGACTGCCCAGTTCACTTCGAATCCTTTGGGAACCCTCATCGACTTCGACCCCACCCTCTTCGGCATGGAAGGCGTCTACCCGAACCTTGACACCTTCCTGGTCTTCGACTTCGCCAGCAACCTTGTTAATGGCTCTGCGACGATCATCGACGGACAGTTGGTTGCGAGCATCGAATCCTCGGCCACCATTACCCTGGTTGCCACCCCTGAACCTTCTACCTTCCTGATCCTGGGTCTCGGTCTGCTCGGCCTGGTCGGCTTCCGCAAGAAGTTCACCGCCTAGTTAACCCTACCCCCCAAAATGGTATCAAGCGGGTGTGGCCAAGCCACACCCGCTTCATACGTTTAGGGGCAACAACCTATTTTGATTTTAGCATCTCCACGCAGCTCCGGCATCGCCTCCTCCCACTTCCCTCCCTCGAATCCCTAATAGTGACCACACTCTCGACTACGTGGTAGCGAAATTCCTGTTTGCCCCCCTATTCTGACAGCAAACAAAGAGACCAAAGCCAAGCCCCCATCTTTCCCACGCATCATACTTATCTAAATCAATGCAGCTTGGTATTACGCATGTCGGTTTTCCGAACAACACCGACAAAGCGCATGCCCACCCGGAAAACCCGCTAGCCAACATGAGCGATTGCGGCATCAGGCCACCGCCATGAAGCAAACGAAAAGGCCGAGCGAGGGAGTCGCCCGGCCTTACTGGAATAGTTTACTGATTGTGAGTCGCTAAAAGCTATCTACCTGACGCCTGTACGTCCCGTAATGAATCGGCTTCCCGAAGCCGGTCCGGAAAAGCATGACCAGCCCCTGATTCCAGACGTCGGGGAAAAGTTCGGCCATATCGCCCCAGACCGTGGACAGCATGGTCTGATGCTTTTCGGAGAATGCCTCAGGCCCTTCCAGCAGCCAGCGGAGCCGGAACAGGGTCACTGCAGTCATCGGCTGCATGCGCAGGTTGTAATGCGTCAGCGTGAGCCAGACACGTTGCAGCGCCCGACCGCCCTGAAGGAAATCCTTGGTCTCCATGCCGGGTACGGCCAGAAGGCCGGCACCACCAGAACAACGAATACCCTTGGCCGCGACAGCCGCGCCAACCCGGCTCATGCCGAGCATGCTGGCCACGCGCATGACTTTCCAGGACTTGGTCAGCCTGAGAAACCACTCTCCGGCAAGCCCTGCCTCAAGGTTTTTCAGCGGGAAGCCATCGCGAGTCCGCATCGCCTCTTCAGGCGTGAAGCGAAGCATCTTGATCAAATGCTCGTGCAGATCCTGCCGCTCCATGCGGATGCGGTCGGCAATAAAGATGGCGTTGGCCAGCTTCTTGAGCTTTTCAGCTGAATTGATCCAGCTCAGATGCCCGCCGGACTCGTCTGCAACGGTTGCCAGACGGTTGAAAATCCCATCCGGGATCTGTCGCTTGGAGAATGGTTTCCGGTTGGTGTGACGACGCCAGATGGCATCCACCAGCATGTCCTCTCGCACCTTCTCGACAGGCTTCAGCAGGATGGAGGCTGCCAGGCTGGGATTGTCCGGTGTCGGCCCCATGGAGACTGCAGGCTCCAAGCCGCAAGCCTTGGCCGCAATGACGGCATTCTCCACGGAGCAACCGGCAGATATGGCCGTGGCCACATTTTGTACATCGAAAAATGAATCATCGACTTTCAGATCCATAAGCAAATCAATGGACCGGTCCTGGGCTTTGAAATGCCACGGCTGGATATTGTCGCCGGACGGAGCCTGAATGGCAGCGCGCAACAGATATTCCCGTACGCTTTCCCAACCGGCCTCGTCCGCAGGACTTCCCGGCGCGGCCATGGGCTCGCAACCCACTCGCTTGGCCCGTTTGAGCAGCACCGATTCGAACAGCCACGCCTTGGCGCGCTGCATGCGGGAGCGGTTGCCCCTGCGCAGCTTCCCTCTGCGAAATTTTCGCACATAAGGGTCGTATTGCAGATAATAGGGAGCGCCCTTGACGCCCTTCCTGTCGAGCAGAAGCCGCAGGGCTTCCGTGGCGGCAAAGGCGGAGCACATCTGGCAGCCGATGTTCATGGACGGCCCCTTGCCCAGATCGAAATCCACCACCGAGGAATCGAGATACTTGGCATGGGTCGAAGCCGGGGCCAGCCCCATGGCGAAGTTGATGTACTTCCGCGTCTCGGGCGTATCGTCGTTGACGTCGAAATATTCGTCAAAAGACATGCCGTTGGGCGTAAAAACGAGCAGGGCCGAACTGTAGCCGAGCGGCCCGGCCGTGATGACCGGAATGCCCAGATCCCGAGCGCGGTTGAAGAGCTTACGCCGGATGTCGAAGACGAAGAAATCCAGGCCGTCCACAACCACATCCACGCCGTCGAGGAAACGATCCAGATTCTCGTCGTTCACCCCATCGGGAAACGGGGTGACATCCAGGTAAGGGTTGACCGAATAGGCCTCACCTACCATGACGTCGAGCTTCGATTTCCCGAAGTGCTGCACTCGGGCGCCGAACTGCCGATTCATGTTGGCGGGCTCAAAGCAATCCATGTCCGCCAGGTGAAAGTTGCCTACGCCGCTGCGCGCCAGCGTCATTACGTGAACGCCGCCCACGCCTCCAAGGCCTGGGATTGCCACTTTGGCATGAATCAGCCGATCCATGTCGGCAGCGTCGAGAAAACCGATGGAACGGGAAAAAGCCTCTTCATTATAGGCATAGATGTCGTTAAGACCCCATTCCCGGGCGATGGCCTTCAATGGAGCAGAAGGATCATTGTCCGCCATGACTACACCTTCACGGCATAGCGCGACTTGATATCCTCCGCACTATGCAGAGCCTTGTGGTACAGGGCTTCGATGAACGCGTACTGCTCCCCATTGAGGGATTGCAGAATCTCGGGACGCTCCTGAAGAAAATACCGCGCGGCGTCGTAGTCCATCGGGATGTTCCTGCGACCGCTGAATGTCATGTACTTATCCAGCGGACTGCAGTGAATGCGCTTGAAAAAGGAATAGAGGTCCGTTTCGAACTCCTGATCCTTGAACGTCTCCTTCAGCTTGTCCCAAAATCCATCGTAATTGATGCGCAAGCCCACGGCCGGAGCTCCCACCGGTTCGTAGTACCGCTCTTCGGCAAAATCCTCGAACATGAAGATCGCCTTGTAGAAGGAGACGTGCTTGGGGTTGACCATGATCAGGATGTCGTTGATGCCGGCCTGTGTCGCGTACTGGAAATAGGCCTTGCCCAGGAACATGAGCAGGTTGTGCCAACGCCCCTCCTTGGGGGTCGCCAAAGCGCAGATCTCCGCCACGGTGCGTCCCTGTGCGCGCAGTTCGTCGATCTCCTTTTTGTACAGGGCGTCCATGGGCAGCCCGAACAACTCGGAGTCCTCGACCTGGGTCAGGGTGGAAATCACGTCGAGATAGGTCTTGAATACGAAGACACAGGTGGTGGGGAGCAGGCTGTGAATACCGTAGTGCAGCCTGGCCTCATGCGGCTTCTTTATGTAGCCCACCGATTCGTACTCATTGTATACGATGTTGAACGCCTGGCGATATTCGTCCAGGGTCTCCGATATCTTGATGGCGGGCCTGTCGATGTCTTCGATTTTGTTTTTTGTCAAAGATGAACGCCGGATACGAATCGTCCGACGCTTTTCGATAGCCTGTGCGCGTTCTTCACGGCTCCTGTTATCAGCCATGAGCCTTCCTCCACTATAAATCCGGTGGTTGCTTGATCAGGCAGCCTCAATAATCATCCGCGACACCAAGTCTACGGACATGTCATTGGCTCCTTCAAAACATCCTGCCAGATTCAGGCTCGTTTGGCTACTGGCCCACATCCGTTTACAGTAAAAAGACACAGTGTGGGTGGTTTCCGGCACAGTGAACACCACTTCGAAATAATCGGCAAAGGCGAGCTTTTCCGCCAGCACGGAGTCGACGCTCCTGAAAGATATGCGGAGGCCGCCCTCGGAGATGTCCTCCACGATGACCGGATAGCTGCGCATTTCATTGTCGGAAAATCTTACACAAGAGACGCCAAGTATTGACACTTGTTTACGTGGAAACTCCCTTTTTTCCGAAAAATCCGGACTCCCTGCGCCGACTTGGAGATCAAACAGATACCTCGAAACCAATGATCGAAGGTATTCAGGGACATCCATTCCTTCTTCAGTGGCTAGATATTCCAGCGACTTCTCGTCATCTCTCGAGATATCGAAGCAAATTCGCCTCATTTCCGACATGTCGGCCCACCCCTTCGGCACTGTGAACATGATAATAGCCTTGTTCTTCCTTACAGCTATCTTTTTATGAAGAACTTGGAAAACTGTCTTATTTATGCGATAAATATGCCAAGGAAGACGCAGTGTGACGATTTGACAACAACAAGACGCAAATCTTGAGAACGGGCTGGGCAGGCGATTGTCCCGGCTCACAACAACGGCAAACAATCAGCAACGGTTTTTAGGCGGGCATGCAGAAAAAATTCGGAGAACTTCCCTTGCGTCCCATGCCCGGAGAGAGCCCCGGGACCTTGGAAGGACTATGGAGGATGCTGGATGAGGCGGAGGCGTGGGCCATCCCCTTGCCCGACGGTTCGGGCGCATTCATCGCCGTCAGCGCATCCTCCGCCCTAGGACAGACATTCGGTAACGCTCCCTTTAACGCCTACGGACTTTACGGCCCCGGCGTTCACATGGCCGACCTGGAAGAAGACGTCTTCGGCGCACTTTTCTCTCGCCCCATCGACCCGGAGACCTTGTATGTAGTGACGGACGGCTCCGCTCAGTTGGGATGGCTGACCTGGGCCGAGGCCGTCGCAGCGCTGCTCCCATCTCTGCTGCCCGGCGCAGGGGATTTTATGAGCAGTGACTACGTGGCGTTACCGGACTCGGAGAGCGTATATACCGCCCACAAGGCACTCTTCGACAAACAGGAACGCGTGGTGCTGGCTCTTGACGGCATGGGCCAGGTCAGCGGAGTGCTGACCGACAGGGACATATCCAAGCTCATCGAGCGCGGCTGTGACCTCTGGAACACGGCACTGGCGGAAAAAGCCCCTCCTGCCGTGACGGTGACAGCCTCAACTCCCCTCAAGGAAGTACGCCGCCGAGGCAATACGGCAGAAGCGGCTCTTCTGGTCGTCACCGACGACGCCGGACACCCCCTGGGCACCATCTCGGTGGATGAATGCACCCGAGCCCTGGTCTCGAACGCCGGTACGGCCGACACCCCGCCGGACGAGACAGTTTTCATGGACACCGTGCTCACCGGCTCGTTGCGAACGGGAATCGTGGGCACCGACGAATACCTGAACATCATCTATTATAATGAAGCCATCACCGATTTCGTTCGAAACCCGGACCGCCTGAAGCTGGGAGGGCCCATATGGGAGGTAATCGAGGCCTGCGCCATCTCGAGGAACTCCTTTGCGTCCGCCTTGGACAACGCAAAACGGATGGGAGAACAAATAATTACGAACTGGATGCGGATAAAAGGCGTGATGCAATGCATTCAGTGCCGCCTCCGCATGGTGAACCGCAACGGGCACACAGCCGGTTTCGTCCTTTCCGTGCAAGACATAACGGCACAACAAAATGCGGAGGAAGCCATTCGCAAACTGGCCTACCATGACAAGCTCACCCAGTTGCCCAACCGCCTCCTTTTCGACGAACGCCTGGACCGGGAAATCAAGCGGGCCAAGCGAAACAACAGCCGATTCGCGATCATGATGCTTGACCTGGATGGATTCAAACGAGTCAACGACGACTTCGGGCACTCCATCGGGGACCTTTTACTGTGCACCGTCGGAAAAAGACTTTACACTTCTGTACGGGAATCCGACACAGTAGCCCGCTTCGGCGGCGATGAATTCATCTTCATCCTCCCCGACGTGGCCTGCGCGGACGATGTGGAAGGCGTGGCGGAGAAAATGCGTGCGGCCATTCGGGAACCGTGTATCATTGAGGACAGGGAATTCGAGGTCGAGGCCTCCATAGGGTTTTCCATCTTCCCGGAAGACGCTATTGATTCCAAAGAGTTGCTCGACCTGGCGGACGCAAGGATGTATAAGGATAAGCGAAAGGGTACAGAGTAAGCCCGGGACGACCCGTACCTCGGCTAACAACCGGAAAAGGCCCCGCGTGTGTCGTATGTTTTTTGCAAGGATTTCAAACATGTTTGACAGATTCCAAAACCCTGCGATCTTCTATGCGGTCTTGGCTGTAGCATACCTCGTCGGATGGGGGGTATTCTGCGCCGTAGCCCCCGCGCACGTCGCCTGGACAGACACCCTGCCGCTCCTCCTGTATTCGGCCTGCTGCCTGGCTGTGGCGATACTGGCGTTTCGCATTCAAGGCATCAGGCTCGCTAAGCTCTCCATGTCCGACCCGAACACCAACCTCTACAACGAGCGTTTCTTTCTCAACGCCTTGAAGCTGGAGTTCAGCAGAAGCCACCGCCACGAGCTCCCGCTCTCGATCATGGTTTTCTCCTTCGGAGACATCAATGAGACGGCCAAGCAACTGGAACGCAATGTGAAGGATATCAGAAAGTTATTCATTCACACCGTCTCCGAAACCATTCGCAGCAGCGACATCTTCTCGGTACTGGAACAGGACAAATACTCCATCCTCCTGCCGAGTACGGATGTGGACGGCGCCAAGGTGGCGGCCAGCCGGCTCAAGGAAGCAATCGCAACGGAATTGAAAAAAATACGCCTGGGACAGCGAACCACCATGCCGTTCGGCATCTGCGGCACCTCGAGCAATGGAGCCGAGAGCTCGGACGAACTGTTCGCCGGGTCAATGCAGGCCTACTCAGTGGCCCGGAATTCCCCAAGAAATACGGTCGTAATTTGCGGAGAAGCCTGCAGGTAACGGAGACCCGCCCGCAGGCGGTAGCGGGATAAAATGCCTACATAAGATAGCGCTGCGAACGGCCGTCCAGCGAAGAGAATTCCGCGCCGATGCCCACGATTTCACTGACCTCGATATGCCGGGGCTGGCATTCGATGGTCATCGGTTCGGCGTCGCCGGAAAGACAGAAGCTGACAGTGAACATTTCAATTTCGTCAATAGCCCGGGCGAACAGGTGGCCCTTGTCCTCGACTTCCAGCATCACACCTGATGCGGAAATATTACGTATCACTGCGGGCAAACAGAATATTTCGTTCCCCCGCTTCTGAACATAAATGACCGCCCGCAAAGTGACGGAACGCCGTACGGAACCGCGTCGCTCTTCTTCGTCGGCATTTCCTGCATCCAGACATCGGCGGAAAGCCTCCACGGCATCGGGACGTACCCCGCTCAGCCTGAGATTCTCCCTGATGACCACTTGAAGATATTTCCTGCACTGCTTGTCGAGACTCATGCGAAACTGCCTGCAAATTCAGTGCCTGCGACACTGAAAACAACTGCCGTCTCCATCCGATACTCCGGCGCGATTGACGAACGGCAAGACAAGGGATCAGTTGCCCCGCAGGCTGAGGTTGTGCTTGTTGAGCAGTTCGTAGAGGCGGGCTCTGGAAAGTCCGGACATCTTGCATGCGGTCTTGGCTGAGTTATCGCTGAGCATGACCAGTTGATGAAGATAGCTCTGCTCCATGGCGTCAATGGTCTTTTTCCTGACCTCTTTCAGCTTGGGCAACGTGCCGTCTCCATCATGCACGGGCAGGGTAAGGTTGTACCCACTGGGCGTCACGTGAGGCTCCGGGCTGCGAATCTCCGCATCCTGAACCACCTTCGACATCCGCAGTTGCTGCGGCAGGTGATAGAATGTCAGCCGGTCGTCGAACATGGCCTTGTGCACGGAAATCTGGAGAACGTTGACCAATTCGCGCACGTTGCCGGGCCACTCGTAGGCCTTGAGCGCGCTCATGAAATCTTCGCCCACTTCAAGGGGGCGCATCTCCTTTTCCTCGCAGATGATCCCCAGATAGTGGTCCACCAGCCTCTCGATGTCACCCTCCCGCTCCCTGAGTGGAGGCAGGCTGATGACAAAGGCCTGCAGACGAAAATAGAGATCCTTGCGGAAGGTCCCCTGATGAACCATGGCCTGGAGGTCCCGGTTGGTGGCCGCCACCAGGCGGAAATCGCTCTCCACTTCATAGGCGGTGGACAGGGGCCGGAATTTTTTCTCCTGAAGCACCCGTAGGAGGGACTTCTGGATGGCCAGGTCGAGGTCACCGATCTCATCGAGAAAGATGGTGCCGTTGTGCGCCAGCTCGAAGAGTCCCTTCTTGGCTTTCTCGGCTCCGGTAAAGGACCCCCGATCATGGCCGAAGAGCAGGCTCTCCGCAAGGTTGACCGGAAGGTTGGTGCAGTCGACGATGATATACTTGTTCTTGGCGCGGCCGCTGTTGGCGTGGATCGCCTTGGCAAAAAGCTCCTTGCCGGTTCCGGTCTCCCCCTGGATGAGCACGTTGGCATCGCCCAGGGATGACTGGGCCACCTTTTCGATGCACTGCTTGATCTTGGCGCTATCGCCGATGATCTCTTCCCGGGAAATCTGGCGCTGTACGTTGTTCTTGCGTTTCAGCTTGATCAGGCTGCCCACGACTTTGGAAAACCGCTCCAAATTGACCGGCTTGATCAGGTAGTCCGTGGCCCCGGCCTTGAAGGCCTTCTCAATGTACTGGGTGCTCGACTCCCCGGTCAGCATGACGATATCGGTTTCCGGCGCGGAGTTGAGAATGGGCGGAATGGAATTGATGCCGTTCCCCTCAGGCAACAGCACGTCCAGAAAAATGATGTCCACTGGTTCGCGCTGCAAGAACTCCAGTCCTTCGGCGACGGAAAAGACCGCCTCGCACTGGTGTCCCTCCTTGATCGCCATCAGCTTGAGCAGTTGGCCGATCATCGGATCGTCATCAATTACCAGAATCTTGCCCAAAACGAACCCTTGAATACTCCCGGTCAGTCAGCCCGGGAGCCGTACGTAACAGTTTTTCCATACCTTTCTTCGAGTCCAATAAAACCAGACAGCAGAAGATACATCCTAAATACCCACACAGCCACTTCCTGTCCATAGGAGATTCTCCCGGTCTGAACTCCCATCGGGCTTAAGAGGGAACCATGGTTTCACAGCAGGTTGATTTTACGAAGGAAAAACGGATGTATTTTTTTCTGGGTTTTCCGGACAATCCGCTCGTACGAAGCAAGTTCGGCGGGTTGCGAAGGACGGGGACAACATTGGCCTTCAGCATAGAAGCCGGGTCGGGTTCAGCCCGGGCAGCCCAAACCGTTGGCCGTGAACACCGGCTTGCCCCTGGAAATGGTCATGGCTGCAAAAGGAAGGAATGGATCGGAGTCGTCCACCAGGACCAGGTCCGCACGCCTGCCCTGTTCGATCCGACCCCGGTCCGCCAGCCCGGCCGCTACGGCGGGCCCTTCGGAGACCAGGGACCAGGCCGAGGGAAAATCGCAGACGCCCTCGCGCGCCAGGGCGAAGGCGGCCTGGAGTTGGGAGGGATAATAATAGTCGGAAGTCAACGCGTCGCACAGTCCCTCGCGGATGGCGTCGCGGGCCATGAGCCGGGCAATGTGACTTTTGCCGCGCAGGGCGTTGGGCGCACCGAGCACAATGGCGTCCCCCATATTTCGCGCCGCACGGGCCGTGACCTCGTCAAGGGGAAATTCCGAGATGGAGCAGCCCAGCCCGTTGTACCAACTTCTGACCTCAGGGTCCGGATCATCATGGGAGGCCATGGGGATACCCTCCTCCCTCGCGATGGAAGCCAGCCTCTCAATCCCGGCGGAGACCTCCTCGCGGCGGGCGTGCACCCTGCCGAGCAGTTCCATGAACTCGTCCCTGTCCAGGCCGGTGCGGTGAGTATAACCGGACATCTTGTCATGGTTGTCCACATGCCCGAACATGTGGTCCACGTGGTCGTTGAAGGCGAGCATGTCGACCATGCCCCGCCGCAGCCAGGAGGCGACCTCGTCCAGGGCCGGAAGGTTGTACGTCTCGAAGCGCAGGTGCAATAGGGTGTCGCAGCCCAGGCGCGGCTTGAGCTTGGCATAGTCCTGCAAGAACTCCAGGGCCGCGTCCCGCCCCCGGAGCCCCGGCTCCCAGGAATAGGTCAGTCCGTGGAAGGCGGTGGTGATGCCGTTGGCGGTCATGGTCCGATCCGTGTCCAGCAAACCCAGGTCCCTGCTGAAGGAGACCCCGGGACGAGGCATGATATGCCGCTCGAACCCGTCGCCGTGCAGGTCCACGATGCCGGGCAGGGCCAGCAGTCCGCCCGCGTTGACTGTCCCGCCGTTGTGGGGACCGGCGGTCCCTACTTCGGTGATGACACCGTCCTCCAGCCTCAGGTCCGCTTGCCGTATTTCGCCGCCCGGAAGCAGCACTCGCGCGTTCAGTATGTTCATGCCTATCTTTTGGCCCACTCCCCGCTATGAAGAGTGAAGTTACGTGAACGGTTACGTTACGTTTCGGACAGCCCGCTTCCCGAAGGAATAACGGGCCTGCCCGCGCCGGAGAGAGCCGATGGCGGATTGACCATAGTCGCGACGCGGAGAGCGGCGGGAAGCCATAGGTACCTGGAAAATTTGTCCAGACGGTGTTTGCTTCCCCACATGCCGCCGTCAACTGGGCGTAGCGGACCTCGGCTTGCCCCTCACGGGACAGCCTGTCTGAGCCGAATTGATGAAATGGTGATGCCGTCCGAAAAAACGGGACCCTGCCTACGCTAGCCGAGCAGTGATGCGTAATCGTCGATGTGACGCCGAGCAGAGAGGGCCGGGTTGCGATAGGCCCAGAACGGGATGCCCGTCGCGTCCGCCGCACCCTGGTCCATGATCGAATCGCCGACGAACAGGGCCTCTTCCGGAGTCAGAGCGAAGTGGTCGAGGATCAGCCGGGGGCCGTCCGGGGAGGGCTTGCCGCGCGCCACGTCGTCTGCGGTGACGATCAGGTCGAAGCGGTCAAGCAGGTCGTTGGCGCGAAGGATTTCGTACTGCTCCTCGCCTCCGTTGGTATCCACGGCCAGGAGCTTGCCGGCCCGGCGCAGGGACTCCAGGAATCCGATGATGCCGGGCTGCAACTCGATGAGCGGGATCATGCCGTCAAAGGGCATGGGCAGCTTCGCGGCCATGGCCCTGTCCAGCAGTTCCGGCGGCACCATGTGGGCGAGGGACTCGTCAATGGTGTGGATGAAGCAGTACTCCTCCAGTTCCGCGTCCATGGGACCGAGGCCCACTGCGCGGCGCACATGGTTGAAGTAATACATGGTGGAGGCCCAGGATTCGATGAGCACGCCGTCGCAGTCGAAGATCACTGCCTTGGCGGCGGCCAGCTCGGGAATTGTGGAGAAGTCGGTCATACTGCCTTTTTCATGGAATGAAGGTTGCGGGAAACAATGGCTGCGAGCCGCTCTCCGGCATCCGCCAGATCGCCGCTGTTGTCAACCCGCTCCAGCCGGGGATGGGACACGGGGTAGCGCTCTCCGCGCGCCAGCCGCCGCTCGATCTCCACGGGCGTTTCCCGCCCCCGGGCCAGCAGCCGTTGGCGCAGTATGTCCGGGTCCACCTCCACCAGCACGGGCAGCAGCTTCGGGTAGCGGCCCACGGCCTCGCCCAGGTAGGCCCTGGAGCCGTTGACCACCACTGGCAGCCCGCGCGACAGCCACAGCCCGATCTCGGAGCCGATACCGTAACGCCAGCCATGGCTGTCCCAGTGCAGGGCGAACAGGCCGTTGTCCAGCCGCGCCTGGAACTCCGCCTCGGAGAGATGCACGTGGTTCTCGCCCCCGGCGGACGCGGGCCGGGTGATGTAGCGATGGGCAAAGAGCGCTCCTGAACCGGCCAGCCGATCGCGGGCATCCGCCATGACGCTATCTTTGCCGCTCCCCGAAGGGCCGATGACGTAAATCAGTTCGCCGGTCATCCCTCCGCCTCCTTTCCCATGGGGAACCGCTCCACGATGGTAAAGGGCTCGCCCGGGGACTCCTGGCGGAACAGGCAAAGTTCGCGGACGGGATGGGCTCCCTCGCGCAAGGGCCTGGTCTCGAATTCCAGATACTCCAGCAACGCTGCCCGCCGTT
Organism: Pseudodesulfovibrio cashew; assembly: GCF_009762795.1. Classification (NCBI taxonomy): domain Bacteria; kingdom Pseudomonadati; phylum Thermodesulfobacteriota; class Desulfovibrionia; order Desulfovibrionales; family Desulfovibrionaceae; genus Pseudodesulfovibrio; species Pseudodesulfovibrio cashew. Next base: position 770,654 of record NZ_CP046400.1, read on the forward strand.
CGCGATCAGGGACCGCATCGGTGAGCGTCAGGTGAAAGCGATACTCCTCCAGGACGTATGGATACCCAAAGCGGACGAGGAGCCTGTCCTGGGTCGGCGTCAACCCCCTGGCCCGGCGGCGCGCCATCTCCGCTTTGGAGGGCGGTTCGCGGAAGGGATGGAGCGCAAGCAGACAGGTCTCGTGCAGGGCGCGAAGCCCTTCCATGCCTGCCGCCTCCGCCGGGACCAGCGCCAGGAAAGAGCCGAGCACACGCAGTTCCAGAGGCCCGAGATCAATGGGGGCCAGGTTACGAGCGCACGCGGCCACCTTGTCCCGGAAATCCTCGGAAGAGCATCCCCTGCAGAGAGGGAAAGGTGGGACGAGAGTGCCGTGAAATCCATACAATCGTGGAGCCTGGGTCAGGATCTGCACGATCTCCCGGTCCAGGCCCGGCACGCCGGGCTGGCGTATCTCCCTGCCCGTAGCCGCGCTCCGTCCGAGCCACCTGCTTCCGAACTGCTCCAGTTCGCTCCCCTCTTCCGGGGCATAGTATACTCCGTATCGCGCCGCCATGTGCTCACTCCGTCTCGCGTTCATATTTGTCCAGAAATTCCTCGATGGCCAGATGCCGGAAGTCCGGCAATGCCGCGCCGATCCGCTCATGGGACCAGTCCCACCACGCAAGGCGGACCAGCCGCTCCCGCACCTTGGGTTGAAAGCGGTCCTTGATGTGCCTGGCTGGCACCCCGCCGACCACGCTGTAGGGAGGCACGTCCCGCGACACCACGGCCCCGGCCGCCACCACCGCGCCGTCGCCCACATGGACACCGGGCAGCAGGATGGCCCCGTGCCCGATCCAGACGTCGTGGCCCACCACGGTCCGCTGTTTCCGCCGCCACTCGAAAAGACCGGCGTCGTCCGGACCGAATCCGTACTGGTCGCTGCGGTAGGTAAAATGATGTTGGGAGGCCCGCCACATGGGATGATTGGTGGGCCCGATACGAACCTGAGAAGCGATGGACGCAAACCTGCCGATCTCGGCATGCGCCACGTCGCACTCAGGGCTCAGGTAGGAATACGCGCCCAGCGAACTCTCCAGGAGCAGGCAGCCCTCTCCCACTTCCGTGAAAGCATCCAGCCGGCTCTTCATCAGTCTCGCGGAAGGGTGTACCCGGGGTTCGGGCCACGAGCCCACGGCATCGGTTTCTGAAGCGGAAGGAGGGGTGTCATTCGGCATGGGCGGACCATATCCCGACCCGGCTTCCGGGAAACGACAACCTGTCGCCAAATGGGTGACAAAGGTGACGCCGATGTTACGAAAACTTGAAATAACGACCAGTTGCGCACAAGTCGCCCACTTGTCTAATGCCATCGCCGCCGCCCTCTCCTATGTCTGCGGCACAGGGGAACGGCACGGTGCCGAACCTCTGAAACTGACAAGAGAAGATCAATGCGACGGCTCGACCACCAACTGCACCCAATCGCTGGCGAAAAGACAGATGCCGAACTCCACCGGCACGCCGTCCGTGTCCACGTTGACGCTCTCGGTGACCAGCACCGGGCGGGTTCGGGGCTGTTGCAGTTCCCGCGCCTCGTCCCGGGAGGGCATGCGGGCGATGACCTTGGAGGACATGCGGGCATAGTCCGCCACGCCGAACCGCGCCAGGGTCCGGGTCACGGATTCCTCCTGACGATATGCCGCGATGAAGCCGGGAAACCGGCGGGCCGGGAAAAAGGAGATGGACAGGCTGATGCGCCGTCCGTCCGCCTCGCCTGCCGTGACCAGGCGGATCACCTCGCTGCCCTGCGCGATGCCCAGGGCCTCGGCCACTTCCGCGTCCGCCTCGGCCTGTCCGGCCCGAAGAAGCAGGTTGCCGGGCACCCGACGCTGCTCAAGCAGGTTCTCGCTGAACCGGGTTCGCCGCTTGACCGGATAGCTGATGACCGGCTCGCGCACGAAGCTGCCGCGCCCCTGCTCCACGCGCAGTACCCCTTCCTCTTCCAGCGCGGCCAAGGCGCGCCGGACCGTATGCCGGTTGACACCCCAGTGGGCGGCCAGCCGGTTCTCGGACGGCAGCTTGTCGCCGGGCGCGAGCGCGCCCGAACCGACGTCGTCCTTGATTTTCCCGTAAATGCGCCGCCACAGGGCGACCCGTTCCGTGTCAGGGCTCATGCATCCCTCCCGAAGGTGATCCTGATGCGAGACCACGGACCGGCCTCCCTGTCCAGCGCGCCAACCCACTTTTCACGAAAATGAAACCCGACAAGCACAAAGACCCCACCATCGCACGGCGGCAATATTGGATGGGCGTCCTCGCCCGGGCCGGAGCCCCGGCCCTGGAGGACGCCTTGAACGGACTGGACTCCCGGCCAGCCTACACCCTGCTGCGTGCTCCGGAGACAGGCATGGCCATGATCCGGGCCAGAGCGGACGGCGCGGGCCGCCGCTTCAACCTGGGCGAGATGACCATAACCCGGTGCTCCCTGCGCCTCGAGGGCGACGCCCCGGTGGTGGGACACGGCTACGTGGCCGGACGCAACCGGCGGCACGCCGAGCTGGCCGCCCTGTTCGACGCCCTGTTCCAGGCCGATCCGGACGCGGAACTGCATGACCGGATCATTCCGCCCCTCCAAGCGAGGCGGGAAGAGGCCCTGAAGCGGCAGGCGGTCAAAACCGCCGCCACCAGGGTGAACTTTTTCACCATGGCCCGAGGCCAGGACAAGGAGGACTGATGATGCAAGGTCAAACGGAAACCGTTTCACCGGGTCTGGAAAGCCCGGTGATGGACAGCCAGCGCATCTTCCGCGCCGTGCTGGCCACCATGGCCCGCCCCGGCACGGTCACCGTGCTCGGCAACTGGCCCGATCCGCCCCGGCCCCTGCGTCCGGCGGCGGCCTCGGTCTGCCTGGCCCTGGCCGACCTGGACACCCCCATGTGGCTCGGAGAAAACCCGCCCGCGGAGGTCTCCACCTACCTGCGCTTCCACTGCGGCTGTCCAGTTGTTCAGGACCAGGAGTCCGCCGGGTTCGCACTGGTTCTGGACGGCACCCGGCTGCCCGACCTGTCGCGTTTCAACCCCGGCCACCAGGAATACCCGGACCGCTCGACCACGGTCATTATCCAGGTGAACCGGCTGGAGGTCGGGAGCGGCGTGCGCCTGACCGGCCCGGGCATCAAGGACGAAATGCGCCTTGGCGTGGTCGGCCTTGAAGAAAATTTCTGGACCGAGATGGGCCGGAACCACGCCCGCTACCCGCTTGGGTACGACGTAATCCTGGCCACGGACACGGAGATCGCCTCCCTGCCCCGATCCGTCAGGGTGGAGGTCTAAATGTACGTCGCGGTAAAAGGCGGCGAGACCGCCATTCGAAACGGCCACCGGCTCATGGCCGAGGAACGGCGCGGCGACGTCGCCATCCCCGAACTGGAAGTGGCGCAGATCCGCGAACAGCTCGGACTGGCCGTGGACCGGGTCATGACCGAAGGCTCCCTGTACGACCCCGAACTGGCGGCGCTGGCCATCAAGCAGGCCCAGGGCGACCTGGTGGAGGCCGTGTTCCTGCTCCGGGCATTCCGCACCACCCTGCCCAGGCTGGCCGTGTCGGAGCCAGTGGACACCGCGGCCATGATCGTGCGCCGCAGGGTCTCGGCCACCTTCAAGGACATCCCGGGCGGTCAGATTCTGGGCCCGACCTACGACTACACACACCGGCTCATAGATTTTTCGCTCCTCGACCCGGCCCGGCCCGATGCCGTTGACGCGCCTTTAGACGCGCCCAAAGAGGACGGCGCGCCCTGCTCGCGGGTCATGGACCTCCTCACCCGCGAGGGGCTGGCGGCGACGCCCGAGTCCGACGACTGCGGCGAGGTGGGCGACATCACCCGCGAGACCCTCGCGTTTCCGGCGGAGCGCGACGTGCGGCTCCAAAACCTGGCCCGGGGGGACGAGGGGTTCCTGCTGGCCCTGGGGTACTCCACCCAGCGCGGTTTCGGCGACACCCATCCCTTTGCCGGGGAAATCCGCATGGGCGAGGTGGCCGTTTCCGTCGTCCCGGAGGAACTCGGCTTTGAGGTGGAGATCGGGGACATCACCGTGAGCGAGTGCGAAATGGTCACCAGCTTCAAGGGCAACAAGGACGAACTGCCCAAGTTCACGCGCGGCTACGGCCTCGGCTTCGGATACTGCGAGCGCAAGGTCATGGCCATGGCCCTGGTGGACCGCGCCCTCCAGGCCAGGGAGCTGGGCGAGGACCTCGACGTCCCGTCCCGCGACGAGGAGTTCGTGCTCTATCACAGCGACAACGTGGAGGCGCAGGGCTTTGTCCAGCACCTCAAGCTCCCCCACTACGTGGATTTCCAGGCCGACCTGGTCATGGTCCGCACCATGCGCGACCAGATCCTGGCTCGGCAACGGGCCGAATCACCGACCGACGACAAGGCCGTGAACGGAGACGCCGTCATTGAACAGTCCCAGGACGAAAAGGAGAAGGCCGCATGAGCTTTCAGGAAGAGCCGGCCCACTGCGGAGCCGCCGTGCGCGACGAGTACAACTTCGCCTACCTGGACGAGCAGACCAAGCGGATGATCCGCCGCGCCCTGCTCAAGGCCGTGGCCGTGCCCGGCTATCAGGTGCCCTTCGCAGGCCGCGAGATGCCCATGCCCTATGGCTGGGGCACGGGCGGCATCCAGGTATCGGCCTCCATCCTGGGTCCTAACGACGTGTTCAAGGTCATCGATCAGGGCGCGGACGACACCACCAACGCGGTGTCCATCCGGACCTTCTTCGCCAAGGTGGCCGGGGTGAGGACCACCGAGCGCACGGACGAGGCCGACGTCATCCAGACCCGCCACCGCATCCCGGAGACGCCCCTGACCGAAGACCAGATCATGGTCTACCAGGTGCCCATCCCGGAGCCCCTGCGCTGGATGGAGCCGCGCGAGACCGAGACCCGGACCATGCACGCCCTGGAGGAGTACGGCGTCATGCACGTCCAGCTCTACGAGGACATCGCCCGCCACGGGCGCATCGCCACCAACTACATGTATCCGGTGGCGGTCAACGGTCGCTACGTCATGAGCCCCTCGCCCATCCCCAAATTCGACAACCCCAAGCTGCACCAGAGCCCGGCCCTGCACCTCTTCGGCGCGGGCCGCGAGAAACGCATCTACGCCGTGCCGCCCTACACCGACGTGAAGAGCCTCGACTTCGAGGACCATCCCTTCGAGGTGGAGAAGTGGGACGAGAGCTGCGCCCTGTGCGGCGCCGAGGACAGCTACCTGGACGAGGTCATCCTGGATGACCGGGGCGGGCGCATGTTCGTCTGCTCTGACACCGACTACTGCACCCGCCGCCGCAAGGCCGGGCACCTGGGGCCCATGGGCACCCGGGATGAATTCAGCGAACTCACGGACAGCAAGGACTGAGAAACACCATGGGCAAAAGCGCAAGGCCGCTGGTCAGCGTCAGCGGCGTCAGCAAATACTACGGCGACATCTGCGGTTGCCGGGACATATCCTTCGACCTCTGGCCCGGCGAGGTCATGGGCATCGTGGGCGAGTCCGGCTCCGGCAAGTCCACCCTGCTGGACTGCCTGTCGGCACGGCTCAGCCCCACCTCGGGCCGGGTCGGCTACCGCTCCCGCGACCTGGGCGAGGTGGACGTGCACCACGCCCCCGAGCCTCTGCGGCGCAAGCTGGCCCGCACCGAGTGGGGCATCGTACGCCAGAACCCCCGCGACGGCCTGCGCCTCGGCGTCAGCGCCGGAGCCAACATCGGCGAGCGGCTCATGAGCGTGGGCGCACGCCACTACGGCGACATCCGCTCCACTGCCCTCAAGTGGCTGGACGAGGTGGAGATCGACAGGGACCGCATCGACCACCTGCCCAGGACATTTTCCGGCGGCATGCAGCAGCGGCTGCAGATCGCCTGCAACCTGGTGACCTCGCCCAGCCTGATCTTCATGGACGAGCCCACCGGCGGCCTGGACGTCTCGGTCCAGGCCCGGTTGCTGGACCTGCTCAGGACCCTGGTGGCCAAGCTGAACCTGTCGGTGATCATCGTCACCCACGACCTGGCCGTGGCTCGGCTGCTGGCCCACCGGCTCATGGTCATGCAGCGGGGCGAGGTGGTGGAGGCCGGGCTCACGGACCAGGTCCTGGACGACCCCCAGCACCCGTACACCCAGTTGCTCGTCTCATCCATCCTGCAAGGCTAGGAGCAGACCATGTCCCATACCATGATCAACGTGACCGGCCTGTCCAAGGCCTTCACCCTGCACACCCAGGGCGGCATCGTCATCCCGGTCTTCAACAACCTGGACCTTACGGTCCGCTCGGGCGAGTGCGTGGCCCTGACCGGCTCCTCCGGCGCGGGCAAGTCCTCGCTGATCTGCGCCCTGTACGGAAACTACAAGGCAGGCGGCGGAAGCATCCTCGTCCGACACGCCGACGGCATGGTCGACATGGCCGCCGCCCTGCCGCGCGACGTCCTGGACATCCGCAAACGGACCATGGGCTACGTCAGCCAGTTCCTGCGCGTGGTGCCTCGGGTCCCGGCCCTGGACGTGGTGGCCGAACCGCTCTTCAACCTCACCGGCGACCGGGAGTCCGCACGCAGCAAAGCAGGGGAACTCCTGGCCCGTCTGAATATTCCGGACACCCTGTGGTCCCTGCCCCCCGCAACCTTCTCCGGCGGCGAACAGCAGCGGGTCAACATCGCCCGGGGCTTCATCGTGGAGCGCCCCATCCTGCTCCTGGACGAACCCACGGCCTCCCTGGACGCGGCCAACCGCCGGGTGGTGGTCGGACTCATCCATGAGGCCAAGGCGCGCGGGGCCGCCGTGGTCGGCATCTTCCACGACGAGGAAGTCCGGGACGACGTGGCCGACACTCTTTTTCACATGACCGCCTTCAAGGAGGCCGCATAACATGAACCGCATCCTTACCAACGCCCGCGTCGTGCTGCCCGGAGAAATTCTCCGGGGCACGGTCGTGGTGGAAAACGGCCGGATCACCGCCGTGGACTCGGGCAACACCGCCATCCCCGGCGCGCAGGACCTGGACGGAGACTACCTGCTGCCCGGATTCGTGGAGCTGCACACCGACAACCTGGAAAAGGAACTGGAGCCCAGGCCGGGCGTGTTCTGGCCCGACCCCGTGGCCTCGGTCCTGGCCCACGACGCCCAGATGGCGGGCGCGGGCATCACCACGGTCCTCGACGCCGTGAGCCTGGGCGAATACCACGACGGGCCCAAGCGGTCCCGGATCATGGACCTCTCGGTCAAGGCTATCCGCAAGGCCCGGACCATGGGCGTGCTCAAGGCCGACCACCGGCTGCACCTGCGTTGCGAATACTCCGACCCGAGGGTGCTGGAGATGCTCGCCCCCCACGTGGACGACGAGGCCCTGCTGCTGGTCTCGCTCATGGACCACACGCCGGGCCAGCGCCAGTTCACCGACCCCGCCCAGTACCGCAAGTTTTTCGCCAAGCACTCCTGGAACGACGAGGAGTTCGAGGCCGTGTCCCGCAGGCTCCAGGCCATTCGTGAGGACTGCGCCGGGCCCAACCGGGCCGCCATCGTGGCCCTGTGCCGGGAGCGGAACATCCCCCTGGCCTCCCACGACGACACCACCGGAGAGCATGTGGCCATGGCCCGGGCCGAGCAGGTGGCCATCTCGGAATTTCCCACCACCCTGCACGCCGCCACAGAGGCGCGCAAGGCGGGTATCGCCATCGTCATGGGCGCGCCCAACGTGGTCCGGGGCGGCTCCCACTCGGGCAACGTGGCCGCCGCGGAGCTGGCCGAGGCGGGCCTACTGGACATCCTCTCCTCGGACTACGTGCCTGGCAGCCTGCTCTCCGGGGTCTTCGTGCTCCACCGCGCGCTGGGCCTGCCCCTGTCCGAGGCCGTTTCCAAGGTCAGCCGCAACCCGGCCCGCGCCGTGGGGCTGGACGACCGGGGGGCCATCGCGCCCGGCCTGCGCGGCGATCTGCTCCGGGTCCGCGTGGTGCAGGACGTGCCCGCCGTCATCGAGACGTGGTGCGCGGGCAACGGTCCGGCCGCCTCGGACATCACCCGGAACGCGGCCTGAAAGGATGCCCCCGGCTCCCCTTCTTCATGGGAAGGTAACAGAGCCATCATAGGGTTGTTTCCCTGGACTGATATCTTTCGGAGTTGAAATGGGCGGTGCGCCTGACGCACTCCCCGAAACGAATATCCAGCGCGGAGGCGTGACATGAAATCCATCAATCTCGAATCCCAGCGGTCCAGGGAAGCCATCCGGGCCACCAACCTGTGCAAGGTGTACCCCAACGGCACCGAAGCGCTGAAGGACGTCTCCCTGACCGTGCGCGACAATGAATTCGTGGTGGTCATCGGCCTGTCCGGCGCGGGCAAGTCCACCCTGCTTCGCTCCCTGAACCGGCTGATCCGCCCCACTTCCGGGGAGCTCGCCCTGTTCGGCGAGGACGTGACCAGGGTCAACGGACGCCGCCTCAAGCAGGTCCGCCGCCGCGTTGGCATGATCTTTCAGCAGTTCAACCTGGTGCGCAGGCTCTCGGTGCTGGAGAACGTGCTGGTGGGCCGCCTGCGCTTCAACGCCTCTCCGCTGCGGCACGGCATGAGCCTGCTACGCCGATTCCCCAAGGCCGAACGGGAGTTCGCCTTCGACTGCCTGAAGCAGGTGGGCATTGAGGACCTGGCCTTCCGCCGGGCCGATGCCCTGTCCGGCGGCCAGCAGCAACGGGTGGCCATCGCTCGCGCCCTGGCCCAGGAGCCCGAGGTGTTCCTGGCCGACGAACCCATCGCCTCCCTGGACCCGCGCAGCTCCGAGCTGGTCATGCAGACCCTCAAGCGCATCCACGAGGAGCGCGGCATCCCGGTGCTGGTCAACCTGCACCACATCGACTTCGCCCAGCGCTACGGCAAACGCATTCTTGGCATGGCCAAGGGCGAACTTATTTTTGACGGCGGCTGCCGCGACCTGAACGAGGAGGCCGTCTCCACCATCTATGGCGACAAGGCGGAGGAAGCTCTCCAAGAGCTTTCCGCAGCCTAGCGGATAACTGTGATCACAACGACTTAGAGGACCCCGGCAAGCCGGGAGGGTATCAACCTTACAGAGGAGAAAATCCACATGACTTCCAAATTGACGAAACTGTTCGTGGTGGCCGCGCTGATGCTGGCCTTTGCCCTGCCCGGCCTGGCCAACGCCTCCGGCTCCGACGCCTGGCCCAAGACCCTGAAACTCGGTTTCATCCCGACCGAAGGCGCCGCCGACTCGGCCAAGCGCGCCAAGCCCATCGCCCAGCAGCTGGAGAAGGATCTCGGCGTCAAGGTCGAGGTCTTCACTGCCTCCGACTACAACGGCATCATCACTGCCATGGCCAACAAGCACATCGACCTCGCCTACTACGGTCCCAAGAGCTACGTCGAGGCCTCCGAGAAGGCCAACGCCGAGGCCGTCGTCCTTGAGCTGAACAAGCAGGGACAGCCCGGCTACACCGGCATCATCATCACCCGCAAGGATTCCGGCATCACCGCCATGGACCAGGCCAAGGGCAAGAGCTTCGCCTTCACCGATCCCAACTCCACCTCCGGCTACCTGGTGCCCAACGTCATGTTCGCCCGTGACATGAAGATCGACCCCAACACCTACTTCAAGGAAGTCCGCTTCTCCGGCTCCCACGGCGCGTCCATTCTGGCCGTCAAGAACGGCTCCGTCCAGGTTGCCGCCACCAACAACATCGACCTCGACCGCATGATCGAGAAGGGCGCCGTCTCCCTGACCGACTTCAACATCATCAAGCGCTCCGACCTGATCCCCGGCGCGCCCATCGCCGTGCGCAAGGACCTGCCCGAGAGCCTGAAGGTGGCCATCGCCGGCTCCCTGCTCAAGATCAACGACAATCACGAGTCCCTCCAGACCCTGCAGAACGGCGGCTACCGCCACACCGCCGACTCCAACTACGACATCGTCCGCTACCTCAAGCGTCTGAAAAAGCAGTTGGCCCAGAAGAAGTAACCATGCACCACGATCTGACACTCGAACAGGTCACCCCCAGGAAGAGCTTCTCCCAGAAGCTCGCCCTGGGGGGGCTGCTAATCATCATCCTCGCGGTGCTGACGGCCTCGTACATCTCCACGGACATCAACCCGCTCAAGCTGTACGCCAAGCGCCAGAACGCCTTCGAATATCTCTTTGGCAGGCAGCTCAACGACGCGGACAAGCAGGCGGCCATGGACCAGGCAAAACGGCTGCCCGCCATCATCGCCTTCGAGGAGGCCTACCAGGACGTCAAGGCGGAGTATGTTGCCAAGGGCAGGGAGCTGGACCCGGTGGCCATGCAGCGGGAGGCGAAGAAACGCGCCGATGCCCGCATGGAGGCCATGTCTCAGGCGGACCGCGACGCCATCGTGAAAAGCGAATACGACCGCATCGCCGATGAGAAGTCCGGCGGCTACTTCCCGCCCGAGACCGCATGGTCCCATCTCACCGAATACACGACGGCCCTGGTCGAGACCGTTGCCATAGCCATCTGGGGCACGCTGATCGCCTTCATCGCGGCCATCCCCATGGCCATGTTCGCGGCGAGCAACACCCTGGAGCTGATGGTCCAGGGCGACGGCATGGTCCAGCGCCTGATTCGCCGGTTCGGCCAGTTCGGAGCCCGCCGCGTCCTTGATTTCTGCCGCGGCTTCAATGAATTCGTCATGGCCCTGATATTCGTGGCGGTCATCGGCCTGGGGCCGTTCGCCGGCGTACTGGCACTGGCCATCCACACCTTCGGCATTCTGGGCAAGGTCTTTTCCGAGGCCATCGAACAAATCGAACCCGGCCAGGTGGAGGCAGTCACCGCGTCCGGCGCGGGCCCGGCCCAGATCATGGCCTTTTCGGTCATCCCCCAGATCATGCCGCTCATCGTCAGCTACACCCTGCTACGCTTCGAATCCAACGTGCGCAGCGCCACCATCCTCGGCTTCGTGGGCGCAGGCGGCATCGGCTTCCTCATGTTCGACAAGATCAACGGCTACCTCTACCGCGAGGTCTGCACCATGATGATCATGGTCATCATCTCCGTGACCATCATCGACTACCTCTGCGGCATACTTCGAAGGCGATTCGTGTAAGAGAAGGTCTCTCCCGAAACAATGAGCGGAATGGCCTGCGCGGCGGATCGGGAAGGTCCGCCGCGTGGGTCGTCCCCGGCACTCCGGCCAAATCGCGAGCCAAACGGATTATGCCTCCGCAATAGGCCTTCCACGGGCGACGGTAACCGCACAGTACAGGCAAGACTTAACCGCCGTTCACCACTATCGAGATCCCCCAAAAGGCCTATCCCAACACCCTTAGACTGATTATAAGGGCATGATGCCACGAACCCTTCCCTCATCCCCGATACCCTTCGGCCATACCCGTTCTAGCCACGTGCGGCTTCCGTTAGCGGTCACAAAAACTTAACCTCGTCCGAAGTTGCCGCTATTGGTTTTTTATGTGATAATTAATAAATATCTTAATACCTAGTAAGGATAAGAATTACGGCAGCACCATTAGAATCAGCATAATGGAGTTGAGGAATCAAAGTTTGGCGTCATGTCCCACTCTGACTTTGGGCAAGCAGACAAAGAGAGTGCTGCAAGCTGGTCAAGGAGAACCTAATGAAAAAAGCTGATCCTTCTAAAATATTGTTCTATTGCAGCCTCTACTCAACAATCCTGTTGTTGACATTAAGCATCGGCCTTTATTGCGGAATTAAAAAAAATTTTGTGTACGGGCTATACCACAAGATCTTCAATGATTTAAAGCTGCTCTACGCAGAGAAATCCACGTTGACAGGTACGACCCCCTCACATTTCCTCCAAAAGGCCAGAAAGCCAGGGGCCGGGGTAACCATTAACGAAGTCGGCGGAAACGACCTGATCCTTCTCAGCGGTTTTTTCGACAAAAGCAATGAACTTCGCCTAATTCGCAGGGATGGCACCGTCCTCAAAAAATGGAAAGTCGCCTACAGTCACTTCTTTCCCAAACCCGACTTTTTCCCGACAGCTCCCAATACGGATTGGAACATTGATACCCATGGCGCCTTAATCCTTCCGGACGGCTCAGTGGTTTTCAACTATGAGTATGGAGGCACTGTCAAACTCGACAAGTTGGGTAACCTTGTCTGGAAGGTTCGGAAGAGCACACACCACTCCCTTGAAGTAAATCATGATGGCAGTTTTTGGGTCCCAGGCAGGATTTACGCAAGTCCGGAAGACAAATCGAACCTTCCCTTTCCATGTCCCCATAAGCTCGACAGCTTGATAAAAATATCCAGAGGGGGAGAGGTACTACGGGAGATCTCTGTCCCTGGGTTATTTATGAAAAACGGACTGGAATCTCTGCTCACTTCAAACGGCCGCAGGCTTGAGCGACACATGCGGTGGGACGAAGAAATTGTTCATTTGAATAAGATTGTCGAATTATCTCCCTCGCTCGCTCCGAAATTTGACAAATTCCAATCAGGAGACCTGCTCCTTTCCCTGAGGACATATAATATGCTTCTGGTTGTCTCCCCAGAGAGTGAAACCATCAAATGGTGGCATATCGGCCCCTGGAAACGCCAACATGATCCGGAGTTTGCCCCGGACGGCACAATTACGGTTTTCAACAACAACAGCTACTATCTCACCGACGCTGCCGATTTCTTCTCGAATATCATAAAGATAGATCCGATTACAAATGAATCACATGTTATCCTCGGCCACGAAACTGGCGTGGACTTCGCATCGAAAGTACGGGGCAAGCATCAACTTACGCCTTCAGGGGGGCTGTTCATTACCGAATTTGAAGGAGGGCGCGTCTTTGAAACAGATAAATCCGGCAAAATCATCTGGGAATATATCAACCGTTACGACAACGATAATGTTGCCGAAATCACCGAGGCCAGGGTGTATCCAGCCGACTATTTCGAGGTCAAAGAATGGGCGAACTAGCTTTCCCACAAGTCACTTTTCGCCACATTCCCTCTTGACGCAAGGACCCTATTTCATTTTCATTCCTGATGAACGAAATCCCGTGACCCACTCAATCACACTAAATGAAACGCTAAAGGACAAGGGTAGAAACATCATATGCTCCAACTTGCAACAAAACTCTGCATCCTGTTTCTGACACTCTGCATCACCCCCCTTGATGCCCACGCATACATCGGACCCGGAGCCGGGCTTTCGGCCATCGGTTCCTTCCTGGCTCTGGTCGCCGCAGTAGTGGCAGCCATCTTCGGATTCCTCTGGTATCCGATCAAAAGGATGGTCCGCAGCCGCAAGGCCAACGCCAGCGATAACAAGGAGAACTAGCCGTGCTGTACGTCGGGGTGGCCATACTGGTCTTGGGATTCGTCGTTCTTCTGAAGGCGTTCGGGCTGGTGGACAAGGCCAACAGGACCATCGCCTGCTCTAAGGAATCGGTTGATATCATCCGCAACCCCGGGTTGGGTGACGACGACAAGGAGAAGGCGCTGCAGGCCAACTCCAAGCAACTTTTCCTGCTTTTCTTCCAATTGACCCTGGGGTGTGCCGCGGCGCTGCTGCTGCCCGCCGCCGTGGTCTGGGGGTTGGACAAGGCCGGGCTCATGTCCTTTGACGAGGTCGTGGCCTTTACCCTTTCCTGGGAGTTCCTGCTCGGCACCACGCTCCTTATCGTCGTCCTTTTCTATGTCATGCGGAAAAACAAGAGCGATCATGACTACGAGATCCGCTACTCCCTGTTCGACCGCGCCCTGCACCATATCGCCTTCAAGGCGGTCATTCCGCAACTCTCCCTGGCCGACATGGAAGACTCCATGTTCAAGGACGAACTGGCCAAGGCCGAAAACAAATCTCCGGTTTTCATCACCGGCCTCCCCCGTGGAGGCACCACCCTGGTCCTCGACATGTGCTTCAGCCTCAAGGAGTTCGCGGCCCATCGCTACCGGGACATGCCCTTCCTGCTCGTCCCCATGCTCTGGGACAAGTTCTCCCACAAGTTCCAGAAGGGCGACGAAAAACGGGAACGGGCCCACGGCGACGGGATGATGGTCAGTGTGGACAGCCCGGAGGCCCTCGAGGAGATGGTCTGGAAACCGTTCTGGAAAAAGCAGTACGGCAAAGATCGGATTTTCCCCTGGGGCACCAAGTCCGACTCCGCCTTCGACGAATTCTTCGACAAGCACATGCAGAAGATCATCGCCTTGCGGCAGAAAGCCACGGGTGCGCATTGCCGTTACGTCTCAAAGAACAACCTGAACATCTCACGCGTCGACTACCTGACCAAGACCTTCCCTGAAGCCAAGGTCATCATCCCGTACATGCACCCTCTGGTGCAGGCGCAATCCCTGCTGAAGCAGCACCGCAACTTCCTCGGCATCCACAAGGACGACCCGTTCGCCAGCACCTACATGGAAGGGGTCGGCCACTACGACTTTGGCGACAACATCCGCCCCATCGATTTTAACGGCTGGTTCGACAACCGGCAGTTTAAGGACTTCAACACCATGAACTTCTGGATCGAATACTGGACCGTGGCCTACGGGCAGCTCCTGTCCAAGGCCGGCGGCAACGTCTACCTCCACTCCCATGAAGCCCTGTGCCAGGACACGGAAAACGTCCTCGCCAAGCTGGCCGACATCCTGGATGTCGACGATCGCGAGGGCTTCATGAAGAACGAAGCGATGATCTGGAAAACTCCGCCGCCCGAAGTGAGCACGGAAGGCATTGATCCCGAGTTACTCAAAAGGGCAGAGGGGCTTTACAAGCGGCTGCGTGCCAACTCTTTGGTGCCGGAGGACTACCCAAGTTAACGAAATTTACGCGCTGCGCACTCGGTTACGCACATCATATACTAAATGAGGTCGTGGTGGCCGTCACCGAGGGCCAACTCGACTTCGGCACCTGGGAGCGCATCTTCTACGGCGAATTCGACGGACGCAGGGAGAAATCCGTGCTGATCAAGATCATAGGAGAATAAGGACGATCAAACCGAGTCAGCGTCCGTGACGCAGATCGGAAACCGCCCCGGTAAGAGGCGCTCGAAAAGGGGTGTTGCAAGACATAAAAACCGAACAATCCAACAACATATAATAGACATGACGTTTTCGCACGCATAGGCTGAGTGATCTTCTACGCCGATTCTTTCAACGTTCGGGAGCGTCAATATGGGTGAGCCGCCAATCCAACTCAAGGAAAAGAAAATCATTAAAAGGGCTCTCAATCTCTTTCTTTTCCTTTTTCTGCTCTTCGGCAGCCTCCTTGGGGGGATGGTCGCCATCTACTACCAGGCGCAATTAAGCAACACCATCTCCCGGCTCAAGGAAGAAGAGGTGGGCACGCTTGAGCAACAGGGCAAAAGTATTGCTCATGATTTCGATGACATAATAAGCGATCTGTCATTTCTGGCGGGGCAGAACGAACTCAGGGAATATCTCGATACGGGAGACCCGCACCTCTTGCAGAAGATAGCACGGGAGTACTCCGAATTTGCCCTTTGCAAGAAGATGTATGATCAGGTCCGTTTTCTGGATGCCACAGGCATGGAGATCGTCAGGGTCAACTACAAAGCCGGGGAGACCAGCATCGTCCCTCGATCCGAACTGCAAAGCAAGGCGAAACGCTATTATTTCACCGACGCCATCAAGCTGAAGGCCGGTGAAATATTTGTTTCTCCCCTGGACCTGAACATTGAACGGGGGCAGATTGAACAACCGCTGAAGCCGATGATGCGTTTCGCCACGCCCATCCTGGACTTCAAAGGGGAAAAACGCGGTATCATACTAGTCAATTATCTTGCGGGAGAGCTCCTGGAAACGATACGAACCATGTTCGATACCGGTCCCGGGCACCCCATGCTCATCAATAATGAAGGCTACTTCCTCTTGAGTGAAGACCCTGCAAAGGAGTGGGGATTCATGATCCCCGAGCGGGCAACAAGCAACTTCGCCTCCAGTCATCCCGAGGAGTGGAGCAAGATCACGGCCGCCAAGACGGTCCAACTGAGAACGGACCTGGGGCTATTCACGGCCAAAAAGATTTTCCCGATCCGACAGGCCCGAGTCTCCCGAGAAGGCTCTCACCAATCCCCCCAGGCAACGATTGCCGGGCGAGCCCCGGATAACTATTTCTGGGTCCTGATGACGCACGTACCCCAGGAAACCATGCTGCGGGGCATTTCCCAACTCCGGGTCAAGCTGTTCCTGCTTGGAGCGGGGCTCTTCGTCGTCATCTCACTGATAGCCTGGCTCCTGGCCCTGGCCATAACCAAGCGGCGGATTTACCAGAGCCAGCTTGTCACCATGGCGCTGTACGACTCCCTGACGGAATTGCCGAACCGCAAGCTATTTGCCGAACGCCTGGAGAGAGCGCTTGATCATGCGAAGAGGCACGGCCGCCGAATGGGGCTGCTCTATGTGGACCTGGACGGCTTCAAAAACGTCAACGATTCACTGGGCCACGAGGCAGGAGATGAACTCCTGATCCAGGTAAGCGGAATATTGACCGGGACCACCAGAAAATCCGATACTGTCGCGCGTCTCGGAGGAGACGAATTCGCCGTTATCCTGACGGAGATCAATTCCATTGAGGATGCCGTGTCGGCAGGAAACAAAATCATCGAATCCCTGTGCGTCCCCTTCAAGCTCAAGTCCGGCACCATGACAATCGGGGCCAGCATAGGCGCATCCGTGTATCCGGATGACGCCGACACCATCGAACTGCTCATCAAGAAAGCGGATAAGGCCATGTATACGTCAAAGGCCAACGGGAAGAACAACTGCACGCCCGCAACCGAAACGACGTAGCCCTTTGCTGTCAGCCTCTCTGCTTCGATTAAAGGCAAGGCCGCCTGAAGCAGAGCCCGTAACACAGGCTATGCCGGAGGTCCGGTTCGCCTGACAATGGAGCCGGTTGGGATCAGGGCCGAACGAAGCGGAAGGAATTCGGTCAACAGGATCTAGCGGGTCTCCGCCAGATAGCCCAGCTCGCGGGAAAAGTCGTCGGTGTCCATGGGCTGGCCGTGCAGCAGATGCCCAAGCCGCATCATCTGTCCGGCGGGAAAATCCTTGGACCAGCGGTCGTAGTAGCCGGAAAATCCATACATCCAGAGCAACTCCGAGGCCTGGGTAAAGACCTGCCCTGCCAGAGCACGCCAACCGGTGCTGGTCTCGATGCGCCAGACAGGGTGCTCCGCACCGCCCACTTCGCGCTTGCCCTTGAATTCCACCACAAGGTCCAGCATGCCGCCGGGCCGGGGCACGACAGTCCAATAATAGACCCAGCCCTCGCCGCCCCATTCGAAAGCCAGGTGGCGGTACTCGGCGTCCTTGTCCGGAGCCGCTTCCAGGCCGTGCGCGTCGCACAGGCAGGCGAACAGATCCTTCAGGGGCTCGGAAAAGGTGGACCGTACGCTCAGGTCGTAGTGGGAACCGTTGTGGACAATGCGCGACTCCAGCCATCCCGCCTTGGCCTCGGTCAGAAAGAACTCGAACTGCTCACCGGACATGCATACCTCGTTCTGGGTTGGGGTTGCCGGAGTGTACACGACAAACGGCGGGGAGGCAAAAGGACAACCCCCGGAAAATCCACCCGCTTCCGGGGCTGGCGGGGAGGCGCTACAGGGCCTCTGCGGCCCGCTCCATGTAGTCCACCTCAGCCTTCAATTCGTCCATTCTCCGGACGCTCAGTTCCGCGTCCTCGCGCCGCGCCGCGTTCTCCAGCCGAATGGCGGCCCGCCGGACCCTCTCCGCCCCGATGGTCCCGGCAACGGACTTGAGGGTATGGGCCTGGAGCGCAGTCTCGCGCAGGGCGCCGGAAGCGACTCCCTGCCCAGCGAGGCGGCACTTCACCCGTATCTCCTCCAGGGCCTTGGGGATGAGGAAACCGACGTCGTCGAACGAAACGCCGAGGGCCTCGGCGGCCATGGCGGGATCAAGCACCGGGGCTTCCTCGGGCTCGACAGTTGGAGGTGCTTCCGGGACGCTTCCGCCGCCCACGACCTCTCGCAGGGCAGAGCCGAGCTCGCCCAGCCCAACGGGCTTGGTCACGAACCCGTTCATGCCGGACCGCTCGCACCGCTTGCGGACGTCGTCCAGGGCATGAGCGGTGACGGCCACGATCGGAATGTCAGAACGACGGACAGGGGCGGGCCCGCCCTCACCGCTGCGGATGCACCGGGTGACATCGTACCCGTCCATGCCAGGCATCTCCAAATCCATGAGGACCACGTCGAAGTCCTTCTCCGCCAGGAGCCTGAGGGCCTCGGCCCCATTCTCGGCCACTTCGGTCACCATGCCGATCCGCTCCAGTAGCACCTTTTCCACCTGGATATTGACGGGATTATCCTCAACCAGGAGCACTCGGGAAGATCGCACCGGGGGCGGCTCGCTCCATGACGCGAAGCTCGGCTTCGAAACGCGGGCGCCATCCCCCGTCTCGAATCGGGCCGTGAAGACGAACTCGCTGCCCCCCCCTCCCGGATTGGCAAGGTATATCTCCCCGTCCATGCGCTCCACCAGAGTCTTGCAGATGGACAACCCGAGCCCGGAACCGCCGATGGAACGCGAGGAGGAACCAGCGGCCTGAATGAAGGGCTCGAAAATGGTCCGTGCCTTGTCTTCCGGGATGCCCATGCCGCTGTCCTTCACCGAAAAGCGGACCCACGTACCGCCTGTCCCGTCTCCGCCATACGGGCCGGCCGTCACCCGGATGGAGCCCCGGTCAGTGAACTTGACGCTGTTGCCGAGAAGATTGATGAGCACCTGCCGCAGCCTGCCCGGATCTCCCTTGAGAAAGCGGGGCGTGCCCGCCATTATCTCAAAGTCCATGTCCAGCCCCTTTTGACTGGCCTGGAGGCGCACGGTCCGTACTGCGGAAAGAACGACCTCCGGCAGGTCGAAGTTCTCGCTGGACAGACGCAGCCGCCCGGCTTCGATGCGAGAAATGTCCAGGATATCTTCGATTATGCCAAGGAGATGCCGCGCGGACTCCCTGGCGGTTTCGACATACTCGCGCTGTTCCCCGGAGACCGGAGTGCTCAGGAGCGCCTCGGTCATGCCGAGGATGGAATTCATGGGGGTACGAATTTCATGACTCATGGAGGCCAGGAAGTCCGACTTGGCCCCGTTGGCGGCCTCGGCCCGTGCCCTGGCCTCCTCAAGCTGGCGGTGCTTCTTTTCGATGATCCGCTTGTTCATGAACTCACGCAGGAAGCCGCCACGGGTTATACGCCCGATGATCAGCGAGACCCAGGTGAGGAGAACCACGTTGAGAAGATGAAACCTGGCAGAGACGCCGGGCGGCGCGAACAGGACCATGGCCCCGGTCAGTGTGCTCAACCCCACCGCCTGAAGCAGGAGAACCTGCCGCTGAGACAGGATCAGATAGGCGGGCGGACCGAGCAGGAGCAGATATACGGGGTCGAGGGTCTGCCTGACGGAAAAAGAGATGCAGACCACCACGACGATATACACCAGGAGAAAAAACAGGAAGCATTGCCAGGCCCAGGAATGCCTCGGGCTAAGGTCGGCGGGGCCGGAAAGCCCCTTCAAAGCGAGCAGCAGGGCCCCGGCTCCGGCAAGGCCCACGATGCGTACGAACGCCAGCGTCCTCCAAAGATCAGGAAGCCTGGTGCCAAACGAAACATAGTCCATGGCAGAGAACAGGATCAGCGCCACGATCACCAGCCATGCCACCGGCTTGAGCCTGCGGCAGTTGGAAAGAGTAACAGCGCGGTGAAACTCCGCCGCCATTTCCTCGGGCGGGCCTGGTTCCCGCAGCAATGCAGCAAGCTTTTCCATCGCTACCCCCTGGAGTTCAGGAGTAATCCGCCGTCTCCTAGCGGCGGGTCCCCCTCGTCAACGGGACGTGCCCGCAACCGAAGAGAGGTTACAATTATACTCCAACGAAAACTCCAGCGAAAGGAAAAATCTCCTTAATACGATCAGACTGCTTTTGCGCTATCCTCCTCGGCTGCTGCCCAATCTTCGTATCCGTTCCCCCATCGACTCAGGGAGTCGATGACCGGCATCACGGACCGGCCCAATTCCGTCAGGGAATACTCAACCTTGGGCGGCACCTGCGGGTAGACCTCGCGGCTGACGATGCCGTCCGACTCCAGTTCCCGGAGCTGCTGGGTGAGCATCTTCTGGGTGATGTTTGGGATGGACCGCTTCACCTCGCTGAAACGCAACGTGCCCTCGCTGCCCAGCCGGTAGATGATGATCGGCTTCCACTTACCGCCGATAACCTGGAGCGTCAGCTCCACGCTGCAATAGTATTGCTTGCCCCGGCACCACTTCAGCCCGCATGTCTTGGCCATGTTCTTTCTTTTCTCCCTCACCGCCCTCCCATTTTCGGGGCGGCCCATGGTTTCCATTTGGTAACTACGATACTTTATTGTGCGTACTTGATCTTTTTGCACCAATAGCAGAGAAAATGAGCATCGTAAATAACGCCCGACAGGGCAAAGGAGCGACGCCATGCACGCCATAGAAGCGATCAAGACCCGGCGGTCCATCCGCAAGTACACCGATGCCCCCGTATCCGAAGAGCTGATCCGCGAAATCCTGGAAGCGGCCATGCTGGCCCCGAGCGCGGGCAATCAGCAACCCTGGCAGTTCGTGGTGGTGGACGACCGGGAGATCCTGGATTCACTGCCCTCCATCCATCCCTACCTGTCCATGGTGCGGCAGGCTCCCGTCGGCATCCTGGTCTGCGGCGACCAGAGCAAGGAAAAATATCCGGGCTACTGGGTGCAGGACTGCTCCGCGGCGGTCCAGAACCTGTTGCTGGCGGCGCATGCCCTGGGGCTCGGCGCGGTCTGGACCGGCATCCACCCCATGGAAGACCGCGTTGCCGCGTTCCGGGAACGGTTCAACCTGCCCGACGAAGTGATCCCCCTGGCCTTCATTCCCCTGGGCCACCCTGCCCAGGAGGTCAAATCCGAGAGCCGCTACCGGGAAGACCGGGTCCACAGCAACACATATTAAGAAGCGTCGAGAATTGTCGACGCGTCAAGGAGAACTCCATGAAGATTCTGGCATTCAACGGCAGCCCGCGCCGGGGCAAATGGAATACGGCGACCATGCTCGAAAACGCGCTGGAGGGCGCCCGCTCCGCCGGGGCCGAGACCGAACTGATCAACCTCTACAAGCTCGACTTCAAAGGGTGCTCTAGCTGCTTCGCCTGCAAGCGCAAGGACAGGAAGGAGACCGGCGTCTGCGTACTCCGCGACGACCTCCAGCCAGTGCTCGAACAGGTCCGCGAGGCCGACGGCCTGCTGCTCGGCACACCCGTGTACTACGGGGCTGAGACCTCGACCATGCGCGCCTTCATGGAGCGCCTCCAGTTCCCCTACCTCAACTACGAGAACTACGCCGAGTCCCACTTCCCGCGAAAAATCCCCACCGGCCTGATCTACACCATGAACGTCAATAAGGAGTTGGCCGAATCCATGGGCTACCCCGCCGTGTTCGAACGGGCCCGGAACTACCTCGCCATGCACTTCGGCTCCTGCGAACTGCTTGAGGCCAACTACACCACGCAGTACGATGACTACGCCAAGTACGAAGCCAACGCTCCGGGCGAGGACAAGGCCGCCTACCGCGCGGCTCACTTCGAAGACGACTGCCGCAAGGCGTATGAACTGGGCGTCCGTCTGGCCTCCGGCATTCCGGCCGACAAATAACAGATCAATATACTAGGAGAAAGCATCATGAAAGTCGTCGCATTGAATGGCTCCGCCCGCGAGGGCGGCAACACCGCCGACATGATAAAACGCGTCTTTTCCGTCCTTGAAGCGGAAGGCATCGAGACCGAACTGATCCACATCGGCGGCAAGCCGCTTCGTGGGTGCATCGCCTGCTACAAGTGTTTCGAGAACAAGGACCGCCGCTGCGCCGTGAACAAGGACGCCATGAACGACTACATTGCGGCCATGGACTCGGCGGACGCCATCATCCTGGGCTCGCCCACCTACTTCGCCAACATCTCCGCCGAGATGAAGGCGCTCATCGACCGGGCCGGTCTGGTCGCCCGGGCCAACGGGGATATGTTCGCGCGCAAGGTGGGCGCGGGCGTGGTGGCCAACCGCAGGGGCGGAGCCATGCAGGCGTTCAACGCCCTCAACGCGCTCTTCCTCATCGGCCAGATGATCGTACCCGGCGCGGACTACTGGAACCTGGGGCATGGCCTGCAGAAGGGCGACGTGCTGGACGATGCCGAAGCCATGACGACCATGGAGTGCCTTGGCCGGAACATGGCCTGGCTGCTCAAGAAGCTGGCGGATTGATCTCTGCGCAGGGCTTTGACGGCCTCGCACAAGAGCGAGTAATCGAAAAAGCGGCTGCCATCTGGCAGCCGCTTTTCATTGATGTTGAAATCAGATGTGGAAACCGCCTTCGGCGGATTTTCCAGGTGATTTCGCCTCCGGCGGCCAAAGGGCTATGACCCTTTGGAATCCCGCTGTCGCCTGCGGCGAGGATCACATTGCAAATCAGAATGATGCCATCTAGCGCCCCAAAAAAACCAATTATCCTTAACTCATCCAGACACACTGCCCAGCGTGGACAGTAGCCGCCAGAGCAGATTTAAAATCAATTATTCAAGTATATTGCAGCGTTCCAACTCTGCAAAAACGTACATTGGCGACATAAGTGACAGGGGTTATGTGTCCGATTATGTGTCCGATTTCCTACATACTGTCATCGTGTTGAAATCACGGGGAAATCAGGATATTGGGTCCGCTTTTTGGCAAATGATGGCTTGAGTTAAGTGAAGCACCTCAAACTGCTCAGTTTCAACTGACTGAGACTCTTGAAACTACGCGCCCAGGACGCTGGGCAGCGCATTAGTATAAAAGCCCCGGCGGCAATTCCACCGGGGCTTTTGGCTTTCTTTTGCCGGAGTCAGCTTCCATCGGTAAGCATAATGGTTGGCGCTTTGTCCGGGCATATCATTCTTGCCGCTTCGAAAGCCGCTTCCTTGGTCTTCTTGGTTATTATTGGCCCCGGGCCACTGAAATTATCCCAAGTTGGCGAGTCACTTAATATACGCCTTTTACCGGCCCATATTGTAATCCGTTTGACCATGTGTCGCTGGTCGCCAACCAAAAATAGTTCTTTTTTCGTCGAGTCATAAACCTGCTTCATGCGTACCTGAGCTTCAGCTGTCAGGGAGATGACCAATACATAGTGGTATCCATCCGTGGGGAGAGGTTGCCAGACTTCGCCACGCAAACGCCACACCTCGATATTTGTCACATCACTACATGAAAGCACCAATCTAGATTCTGCCCATGCATTAGTGGAAATGAGGAGGACGACGAAAAAAATGGCCTTTAGGAATCTCAACTTAACCTCTTATAAAATATTGGACACTCGAATTGTCGGCACCACCGTACATGAGCATAACAACCCAAGGCAATGGAATTTCGCCGAATTTCGTAAATTCAAATGACCGGGACTGTCCCGGATACATATGTCCAGTATCTCTCCAAACATCACCATCGACTTGAACTTGCGCGCCGGACAAAAAGGGTCCGAGATTCTTAACCTCAACAACTATCTTCTGTCCTGTACTGAACGAATGCGTCTCTCTGCTGCCATACCCATCAAGAACACCCATAATGTTGACGCCGATGTAGTGCTTTTTAATCTCGCACTTGCAGTTTGGGTGCGGTCTTTCAGGCTCCGAGATGTATTTCAATCCTGCCATTGCCTTGCATTTGTCACACGCATTCGGTTTAGGATGCACTGTCCAATAGTAGCCTTTCATATCCTCGCCAACTGGGGAAGATTTGCTAGCAACGCTGCTCATATGCTTGGGCATCCCATAAATCAGTTGGTCATCCCGATGTGTTGAACCCATTTTTCGGCCATTTTCATTTCTCCTTGTAAGTGATTTTCGGAACTGCGCCCAATGCGCTGTTCAAAGTTGCGAAAACCGTAACACGGGTTTTTGAGGCCAAAGAGGTAGAACACCAATATGTCCGTAAAATGCAGTCGTATGTCGGCTAAATGCACGGCGTGGTCGATGAAATACACCGTAAAAACCGCATTATTCGCTTGACATGTTTTGATAACGGTCTGAATCCGCCGGGTGGACGGAAGAAGAACAAAGAAAAAGGACACCAATCTAATCGATTGATGTCCTTGTTTCATTCTGGCGGAGCCGACGAGACTCGAACTCGCGGCCTCCGGCGTGACAGGGCGGACGCCCGGATCAGGCGGGAAGGGTCACGGTGACCGTGGTCTCGCCCGGCACCGAGGTATCCAGGCCGATGTCCCCGCCATGGGTGCGGGCGATGAGCCGGGCGGAATAGGTGCCGATGCCGGTGCCGCCGTTGTTGCTGGCCGTGGTGTAGCGGTCGAAAAAGGTCTCGCGCACGGCCATGGGTACCTCGCCGCTGTTGCGGATGGATATCCGGGCCGCGCCGTTGCGGCACAGGACGACGGACACGCTCCCGCCCGGCGGCGATGCCTGGAAGGCGTTGAGCAGCAGATTGGAGAGCATGGACTTGAGCAGCGGCTCGTCGGCCAGGACCATAAAGCCGTCCTCGTCCAACTCCGTCTCCACCTGGATGCCCACGCTGATGCCCTTGTCGCGGATCAGATTGCGCAGCTCGCTCTTGACGAACTCCACCACACGGAGCACGTCCACGATGTCCTTGCGCAGCTTGTAACTCCCGGACTCCATCTTGTAGAGCTCCAGGGACCTATTGATCAGTTGAAGCATGGAGTCGCCGGCTTCCTGGATCGTGTCCAGCATGACCACCTGCGTGGGATTGAGCCCGCCCTGATCCTTTACCTCCTGCGGCAGCCCGACCACCGCGCCAAGCGGCGTCTTCAGGTCGTGCCGGGCCATGCGCTCCACGTCCTCGCGCAGGGCCTCGGCCCGCTTGCGATCCGAGATGTCGCGGCCCACGCCCTGCATGCCGATGAGCTCCCGCTCCTCGTTGAGCAACAGCCCGAAACGGGTCTCCAGCCAGACAGTGGTCTCATCCGCGCACTGAAATTCCAGATCCATGATGGTGGACGGGGGCTTTCCCTCGCCCCCCATGCGCTCCACGAGCCTGTCCATGGCCTCGTCGAAGACACGGGCGGACTGGGGCGCCAGAAAATCGGTGATGGGACGACTGAGCACGTCGTGGCGCATGAACCCGCGAAGCGTCTCGTCGGACGGGCTGACGTAGGTGAAGCGGCGCCCGGCGTCCAAACCCATGATGATGTCGGTGACGTTCTCGGCCAGCAGACGATACTGGCGCTCCGACTGCTTGAGCGCCTCCTCCATGAGTCTGCGATCCGTGACGTCCGTTCCCACGCACAGGATCTCGGACAGGCAACCGTCCCGGTCCAGAACCGCTTCGTTGGCCCAGGCCACCCAGACCATCTCGCCGTTCTTGCGCGTGTTGAGAATCTCGTTGAAGAGGTTGCCCGAGGGGTCGTGAAGCAGCCGGTGGATATGCCGCTTCAGGGACTTGCCTTCCTCGGACTGCTTCGGAATCAGTGTCCCCACCAGGGGGTTGCCGACCAACTGCCCCGGGCCGTAGCCAAAGAAACGCTCGGCGTATTCATTGCAGAAAGTGATGGTCCCGGCGGTGTCGATACGCAGGATGATGGACTTGGCGTTCTGAACCAGATGGCGATACCGCTCCCGCTCCTTGGCTCCCTTGAGAAGAAAATGCACGGTGGCGAGCAGCAGTCCTGTAGCCAGCAGGACCAGGAAACCGCCGCCGTAAAGGATGTTTCCACTGTTGGGGGTGCTGGTCCAGCCTCCTTCCGGCACGGCGCCGAGCTGCCAATGCCCCTCGGGGACCGCCACGTTCACGGACACGGGCAGGTCGTCGAAAACAGTTTCCCGACCACGGAAGACGGTCTCCCGTCCTCCCTGATCCTGGGAGCGGACGGCCACGTTCAGGGACAGGCCGTCCCCATCGGCCCCGGAATCCCGAAACAGCGGCTCCACATCCACCTCTTCCATGACCACGCCCCAGTATCGACTGCTCCCGCCCCCGGGAGGCTGAAGATACACCGGCACCGCGAGAACGAGGGTCTCGCCGCCCCGGGCGTCGGGCGCAGGCAGGGTCATCTGGGAGGTGCGGTGGGCCATGGCCCGCAGGACAAGCTCGCGGACCTGGACGGGCACGTCCGTAAGCAGGTTACGCCCGGACCACTTTTCCCGGCTCTCGGGGGGATAGACCAGGGTGACACTGTTTTCCCTGGCCGCCACCACGCTCCTGACTCCCGGTGTGCGCTCCATGAGCCCGGAGACGAACGCTTCGAAATCGGCCTGGCCGGAGCGGGGCGCGGCGACAAGCAGAGAGCGGACGGCTTCGCCCAGCCGCCGCCGTGCGTCGAGCCTGTCTTCCAGCTTGGCGCGGAAGATCGAAAGCTTGTGAAAGACCTCCAGGCGCTGGCCCCGGGAGTGCCGCTCCTGCTCTGAGGAATACTCGAGGAACAGGGCTGCGCCCAACGCGAGGCCGACGATCAGGGGGATGAGATAGGTTATGCGTCTTGACATGAATTCCGGCAAAAAGAGGTTCCCGCACTCCGCACCCTGCGGAATACGGCTCACATTCTACCAGAAGGTGAAACTAAATCAAAAGGAATGTGGAAAAAAAGGGGCGGCGCTATCCGATGGCGCTGACCGCTTGTCCGGTCCCGGTCCACAACTCCGGCAGCGCGGTCAGATGCACGTGGGGAACGAACAGGGAGGCCTTGGTCCTGGCCCTTGGATGAGCGGCGCGCATCTCGCGCACCAGCCGCAGGTTGCGCGAACCGATGGGGTCGAAAGTGTAGGCCACGGTTTGCTTTTGGTCGCTCAGCAGATCGAAGACCACCCGCCGGGAAAGATCGTACATCTTGTCCAGGTGATCGTCTGATGCGGGCCACGGCAGCAGCCTGTCCGCCAGGCGCAGGGACCTGGACCACTCCTTGGAGCGGGCCAGTCGCAGGCTGCCCTTGACGATCTGCTTCTTGAGCAGGAAGGGAAGACGCCCCTTGTCCATGGCCGTGAGCAGGGTCCGGTCCGTGTCGCGGTTGGGCCTGCGGAACAGGGCCAGGGCGGACTCCCGCTCGGCCTGGAACCGGTTGTCGGCCTGGGCCTCCACGTAGACGTGGGAGAGCTTGCCGCCCGAGGGCATGGTCCACAGGGTGTTGGGAACGTAGTAGTTGTGGGCCACCACGTCCGCGGCCAGGTGGGTGAGATAGCCGTAGGCGTAGGCGGTGACGTGCGGGCCGGACGCCGAGTTGAGCAGCTTGAGGCCGGTCACCCAGTTGTGGCTGTGACCGGGATTGAACTCCGTGCCCTTGCCGATGAAGATGTCCGCCGACAGGCAGCCGTAGAGAAAGGCCTCACGGTGATGGGAGAGCAGGCCGCCAAGGAGCGGCGGCAGGCAGCCGAGGTGCGCCAGCACGGTGTTGCCCAGGGCGAGATGCACACCCGGCCCCCAGGCCAGGGCCTCGCCCGGCGCAAGTACGGCGACGACCGCCAATATAAGTATCGAAAGGATTGCCTTCATAAGAATGCGTCACACCCCGCAGAAGGAGTAGATAAGGCCACGGGGTCAAAAGTCAATGAGTATTTTGCCCTCCAGTCCGGGCGGAAACCGCCCTGAAACCATGTCTTCCGCCGGGGACAAAACAAAAACTTCCACTGAAACGGAGGGTTCGGACCCGCGCCTGCGGCAAGGCCCCTTCGCCGCCCTGCCGGGCCACTTTTCTTTGCCGGACTACTCTTCCATGCCGCCGGACTCGATCTCGTCAATAAAGGCGTCCACCAGTTCGGCGTCCAGGGCGTTGCCCGCCAGTTCGCCGAGGATGCGAAAGGCCTCGCCCGGGGTCCTGCCGCGCTGGTAGGGCCGGTTGGTGGTCATGGCGTCGAAGCAGTCGGCCACGGCCAGGACGCGGCCCCCCAGCGGGATTTCGTCCCCGCACAGGCCGCGCGGATAGCCGCGCCCGTCCATGCGCTCATGATGGCAGTAGACATAGTCCAGGACAGGCCCGAGGAAGTCGAGGTTGCAGAGGATGTCGTAGCCCCAGCGCGGATGGGAGCGGATCTCCAGAAGCATGTCCTGATTGAACGCGGTGCCGTCGCTGGAAAAAATCTGGTCGCTAAAACCGATCTTGCCGATGTCGTGAAGGATGCCCGCCATGCGGATGTGCTCGGTCTCGTCCTCGGGCAGACCCAGGCGGACGGCCAGCCGCTCGGCATAGGCCCCCACGCGCTCGCCGTGCCCTTCGGTGTAGGCGTCGCGCGCCCCCAGAGCCCCGGCCACTGCGGTGACCGTGTTCAGGGTGTTGGCCTTGATCCGGTCGTTGAGCATCTCCAGGTGCTGCTCCCTGGCCTCGATGCGGACCATCATGAGGGATACGGCCTCGGCCAGCTCGCGCACGTCGTCCGGGTACTGCGGTCCGGTCAGTTCGAGAATCTCCTGCGAGTAGTTGCCCGCGGCCACATCCTTGATGGCCCGGAGCAACCGCTCCTGCCCCTTGCCCGGCGTCACAGGTCAGCTCCAGGAACCGGCGTTTCCGGCCACGAACTCCGCAAAGGAACGCGCCGGGGTCCCGGACAGGAACTCCACGGCCTTGGTCACGTTGCCGGCCATGCCGAGCTTGACCACCCGGCTCAGGCTGACCAGCATGTTCACGGTCCAGGCCGAGGTCTGCTCGGCAACCAGCCGCTCCACATAGACTTCTTCGCTCACCGGCGCATAGGCGACCTTGACGCCCGCCCCCTCGGAGATGGCCGCGGCCACGTCCGCACCGCTCAGGCCCTCGGGGCCGGTCAGGGCGTACATGCGGTTCTCGTGCTCTCCGGGGACCGCAAACAGTGTCGCGGCGCAGTCGGCCACGTCTCGGGCGTCGATGTAGCTGACCGTGGAATCATCCTCGGCCAGCTCCAGGGAACCGGCGCGAATCATGTCCGCCAGGTCCGTGGTAAAAATCTGCATCAGTGTATTGGGCCGCAGGATGGTGAAAGGGATGCCCGAGTCCTCCACGAACTGGTCGATCATGCCCTGCTCCCGCCCCAGCCTCCAGTGGGCGTCGGATGAGGCCGCGTAGCGCGAGCACTGAACGATGTAGCCAATCCCCGCCGCTTTGGCCGCCGTCACGGCCAAGTGCCCTGCCCGGCTCATGCCCTCCATGAGCGGCACGTCCAGAAACAGCTTGTCGCAGCCGGCCATGGCCTCGGCCATGGAGTCGCTGTCGGCGAAGTCCATGTTCTCGCCGTGGACTCCGGCCACGGCCTCCACGCCGTCCGCCGCCAACCTGTCCATCAACGCCCTGCCTATCTCGCCGGAGGCTCCGGCCACGAAAACCTTGCTCATATCAAATGCTCCGATCCATCGAACCGATGGAGATGGTTACGGTATTTCAGACCGCGAAACGCTACACCAAACAGCGGTGAATTACCACCGCCCAGCGGGGAGAATTGCGCGTGGGACGGACAAGTGGAAATGAAATCAGATTTTGAAGCCGCCTTCGGCGAAGCTACCCAAAGGGGAAACAATACGGCCAGACACAGCATCCCGGCACGGACCATGCGCCCGCACGGCTCTGAGCGAAGCGAACATAAAAAGTTTGGGAGGGTCCAGGGAACCCTTTTCAAAGGGTTCCCTGGCCGCCGGAGGCATTCCCCCGCACGGCCTAACGCTCGGGCTGGCCTAGCATGAAGATACCGAAGGTGGCGAACAGGTTGGGCAGGAAGGTGATGACCCGCCCCTTGGTGTCGTGGTGGTGGGTGGAGATGGCTACCTCGCGCACGATGGGCACGCCGAGCTGGCGGCAGAAGCGGCGAAAGTCGATGATGGGGATGACCCGGATGTTGGGCGTGTCGTACCACTCGTAGGGCAGCTCCTTGGACACGGGCGCTCGGCCGGTGAAGAACATCTGAAAACGGTTCCTGATGTGCGTGAAGTTGGGAAAAGAGACGATACACTGCCGCCCCACGCGGAGCATCTCGCGGATGAGCGTGGCCGGGTCGTAGACCTGCTGCAGGGTCTGGGAGAGGATTACGTAGTCGAAGACGTTGTCCGGGTAGTCCTCGATCTCCTCGTAGATGTCGCCGTGGATGACCGAGAGGCCCTTGGCGATGGCCTGTCCGGCGGCCTCCTCATCGATCTCGATGCCGGTGCCAAGGGTGGACTTCTCATGCCGCAGGTGGTCCAGGAGCGAACCAGAACGGCAGCCGAGGTCGAGCACCTTGGAGCCCGGCTCGATCCAGGAGGCGATTACCTGAAGATCAAAGCGCATCGCAGCTACCTCCGTTGGTGAATCCGGCGGGACACGCGCCGCCCTCTTCCCCGGCCCTGCCAAGGAACCCGGCGATGAGCGAATTGAGCCGCTCGTTGGGCAGCAGGAAGGCGTCATGGCCCCACGGGGCCTCGATCTCGCAGAAGCAGACGTCCAGGCCGTTCTTTTTCATGGCCTTGACCATGTCGCGGGACTGATAGGTGGGGTAGAGCCAGTCCGAGGTGAAGGAAACCACCAGGTAGCGGCAGGAGGCGCGGGCGAACGCGGCCACCAGGGAGCCGTCCCCGTGCTGGTTCTCCAGGTTGAAATAGTCGGCGGCCTTGGTCAGGTAGAGGAAGGAGTTGGCGTCGAAGCGGTCCACGAACTTGTTGCCCTGGTAGCGCAGATAGGACTCCACCTGAAAATCGGCCTCGAAGTCGAAGGAGAGCTGGTGACGGTCCTGCAGGCGGCGGTCGAACTTGTGGCGCATGGACTCGTCCGAGAGATAGGTGATGTGCCCGACCATACGGGCCACGGCCAGGCCGTGCTCGGGCCGCCCGGTTTCGTGGTAGTCGCCGCCGTTCCACTTGGGGTCGGCCATGATGGCCTGGCGGGCCACTTCGTTGAAGGCGATGGCCTGGGCCGAGTGCTTGGTGGTGGTGGCCAGGGGCACTGCTGCGCGGACCCGGTCGGGGTAGCGCACGGACCACTCCAGCACCTGCATGCCGCCCACGGACCCGCCGATGACGGCCTGGAGCGTGCCGATGCCCAGATGATCGACAAGGCGGCGCTGGCAGCGGACCATGTCGCCGATGGTGACCACAGGGAACCCGGTGCCGTAGGGCTTTCCGGTCTTCGGATCGGGCGAGACGGGCCCGGTGGAGCCCATGCACCCGCCGATGACGTTGGAGCAGATGACGAAATACTTGTCGGTGTCGATGGGCTTGCCCGGCCCGACCATGATCTCCCACCACCCGGGCTTGGGGTCGTCCTCGGAGTGCACCCCGGCCACGTGCGCGTCGCCGGTCAGGGCGTGACAGATCAAGATTGCGTTGGACCTATCCTCGTTCAGGGTGCCGCAGGTCTCGTAGGCCAAGGTCACGGGCCCCAGGGTCCGCCCGGACTCCAGGACCAGCTCGTCCCCTTCCCCACCGAAGGTGAAGGTGCGCTTTTCCACCACCCCGACGGAACGGGCGGCGTCATGGTTATCGATATATTCGCTCATGATGGGCTCAAGGTAAGGCGGAGCGGAGGCGGGGTCAACATTTCCGCCCATCACAACCGCTAATGGCAGGCATAAGGGAGCCCGGCTCAGGATCGGACAACGCCCGCGTAGGCGTCCAGCCTCTCTTCCAGCGTGCCCGTGTGCAGTTCGAAAAGGTGGTTGTCGAAATCGTGAAAATAGAGCGAACGGCCTTCCCCCTGTATGCGGGGACGCTCCTCCCGCGTGGCCACGCCTATCTCCCGGACCCTGTCCCGATACTCGTCGAACTGCTCGCCGGGAATCTTGAAGGCGATGTGGTTGTAGCTCGTCGTCGGAAGCGGCTCGCCCTCCATGATAGCCAGCCAGATGCCTCCGATGAGAAAGAACCGCTCGGGCGAAATGGAGTGGGTGTCCGGACCGCTCGCGTACACCTCCTCGGCGTCGAATATCCTTTTGAGAAACTCCGACATTCGCTCCAGGTCGCTTACGATCAACGTGAGGTGGCTCAGCCCTTCGACCATGGCAGCTACCGCCCGCTCACGGTCTCGCCGCCGAAGAGTTTCCAGGCGAGCATGCCCCAGGTGAGGTTGGAGACGTTGGTGTAGCCCCCCTCCAGCATCTGCCTGACCACGGGTGGGGAGCGGTGGCCGGTCATGCAGACCACTATCACGGGGTTGGTGGGGTCCGGGGCGACCTTGGCGAGGTCGGCCAGGGAGGCTGGATACGGCACGTTGTAGGCGCCGGGGATGTGAAAGGCCTCGTATTCGCCGGGGGTGCGCACATCTATGATGGTCGGCGCGTTCCCCTGGTTGAGCATGGTCTTGAGCGTCCACGGCGGAAGCGGGGACACGCCGAAGCCGAGCCACCAGCCCAGATCCCAGAGGACGAGCAGCCCGATAATCAGAAGGATTGTCGTCAATACACGCATGGCTTACCCCAGTTCGAATGAAGTGACGCCGAAAATCCTGTCTTTCTCCATGGCCGGTTCGCCCCCGGTGTACATGCGCACCGTGACGAAGATCTCTTTCAATGCATGCCGTCCGGCCAGTTCCATCGCCGCTGCGTTGGGTTCGATGACGTCGAGATAGAACGGCTCGCCGGGGATGGTGGCGATCAGCGCACTGTAGAGGCGCTCCGCGACGTCGCCGTCGTCGGCAAAAAGCGGCCCGATCTTGTACCCCGAGACGCAGGGACGGATGACACCGAATCCGGTCAGGCGGTCACCGTCCAGGACACCGAACCCCCGCGCCCCCTCGGCCTTGAGCCAGGCGCGCAGAAAGTCTTCCCGCTCGCCCGGAAAACAACACCGATCATAGGCGGCGATCCGTTCGAAATCCACCCCGTCCAGCGCAGTCACTCCTTCCGGCGTCTCGCCGCCGCCCACGCCCTCGTACCGGGCCGAGCGATAATACGACGTGAACCCGTCGCGACGATAGGTGGCCTCCTGCTCGGTCACCGCGTCGAGGCCGACGTTGCAGCCCTCCAGATGCGCCATGGCGTGCCGCCACAGCCGAATGCCGTAGCCCTTGCCGCGCGCCTCGGGAACCATGATGTACAGCCCGACAAAGCCGAACCCGCCGCCGTAGCGGACCGCCGAGATGACGCCCACGGGCCGGCCGTCCAGTTCGGCGATGAAAAAGCCCTCCGGGTCGGCCGCATGAAAGCATCCGGCGTCCGACAGGCCGGGGTTCCACCCTTCATCGGCGGCCAGGCCGACGGCAAAATCAACCTCGCTGCGGGTCATGGTCCGCAGCGTCAGGGCGTCAGCCATCGTCGCCCCCCTTTTCGATGGTCACGGCCAGCCTGGAGTCGGGCTTGAGCAGAATGTCACGCTGCGGGAACGGGAACTCGATGTCGTACTCGTGGAACAGCTTCCAGATCTTGAGCATGATCTCGCTCTTCACGTTGGACACCCCGCCTTCGGCGTCGCGTATCCAGATGCGCAGCTCCAGATCCACGGAGCTGTCCCCGAAGCCCGACAGGAGAACCGTCGGGGACGGGTCGCGGAGCACGCGGCTCACCCCTTCGGTGGCCCGCTCCATCAGCACCATGGCCGTGTCCACGTCCGACCAGTAGGCGATGCCCACCGGAATGCCGATGCGCACGTTGCGGTCGTTGTGGGTCCAGTTGACCACCTCGCCCGAGATGAGCAGCTCGTTGGGGATGAGGTGCTCCTTACCGCTGCGGGTCAGGACCGAGGCGTAGCGCCCGCGCATGTCGCGCACCACGCCGAACACCCCGCCCACCTCGATGGTGTCGCCGGGCTTGATGGAGTTGTCCATGAGCAGGATGATGCCCGCCACGTAGTTGGAAAAGATGGTCTTGAGGCCGAAACCGATGCCGACGCCGAGCGCGCTGGAGAAGATGGCCAGACTGGTCAGGTCGATGCCCACGCTGGACATGGCCGCCAGCACCGCCACCGTATAGAAGGAGGTCTTCAGCGCCTTGCCCAGCAGCACCTGCAGGGACGGCGTCAGCCCCTGGTTGCGCTGGATGCGGCCCTCGAAAAACTGCGAGACCAGGGAGGCCACCTGGATGAAGAGAAAGGCCAGGGCCAGACCGTTGATGACGCCGAGGGCGTTGAATGAGGCATCGCCCACCGTGAAGTTGAGCCCGCGCAGGAAGTCGGTGACCGGCGTCAGCAGTCCGAACACGCTCAGGGCGGCCACGGTCCAGATGGTTCCGGCCACGCCCCGGGCCACCGCCCGGTTGGGCATGACGGAGGTCAGCAGCCGGATGGCGATCCACGCCAGGGCCAGATCGCCCGCCGCGTTGAGCAACCTCCCGTTGTAACCCAGGGCCGAGAACACGCCCTCGCAGACCAGCATGACCACAAAAAACCCGGCCACGTTGCCGATGTCCACCAGAGCGCGCAGCACGGAACGCACCAGATGGTTTGCATGGCTCCTGTCCACTGCTGCGAGCAAACGCTTTTCGAATCCTCTCCAGGCCAGGACGCCCAGAAGATAAAAAGCCAGCACGCAGCCCCACTGGGCGGCGGTCTCCCAGGTCAGGACGTTGGTCTTCAACCAATCGAGCAGGAAGGCGGCAGCGGCCTCTATCCTCTGTTCCATGAAACTTCCCTCATTGTTCCACCGCTATCAGGCCGCAAGGGACAGATCAAGCAGCACGGCGAGAAAAAGGACCACGGCGATGACCCCGTTCATGGTGAAGAAGGCCACGTTGACCCGGCTCATGTCGTCCGCCTTGACCAGCAGATGCTCGGCCATGAGCACCACGGCCACTGGCACCGCCACCAGGAAATACGCCCAGCCCAGCGCGGCGGCCCAGCCTGCCAGCAGAAAGAGCGCGGCGGCGAAGACATGACTCAGGGTGGAGACGAACAGGGCCGCGGGCACGCCCAGCCGCGCCGGGACCGACCATAGCCCGTGCTTGGCGTCAAAGGCCGCGTCCTGGCAGGCATAGAGCAGGTCGAAGCCTGCCACCCAGAGGATCACGCCGCAAAAAAGCAGGGCCGCAGGCAGGGTGAAGACCGGGTCCACGCAGAGCCAGCCCGCCACCGGGGCCAGCCCCAGGACAGCGCCGAGCACGAAGTGGCACCAGCGGGTGAACCGCTTGCAATAGCTGTAGAAGGCCGAAAGCCCCAGAGCCAGGGGCGAGAGCGCCAGGCAGAGCGGGTTCATCAGCGCGCACATGACTACGAAGACCACGCCCGTGCCGAGGATGAACAGCAGGGTGAACGAGGTGGATAGCTCGCCCGTAACCAGCGGCCTGTCCTGGGTGCGCGGGTTCTCCCGGTCGATGTCCAGGTCCGCGTACCTATTGAAGGCCATGGCAAAGGAACGCACCGCGACCATGGCCACGGTGAGCACGAGCATGTTGTACAGGCCCGGCCACCCTCCGGCGGCCAGGAACGCGCCCATGTAGGCGAACGGCAGGGCGAACACCGAGTGTTCTATCTTGATCATCCGGCAGATGACGCCGAGGTCTTTGACGATATTCATGGAAGCCTCCCGGACCCCATCCACTCTCCTTTCCAAAATTTTTTGGCGCGCTTCGCGGGGGCGGAGAGGAGCGGGAGTCCGCGTCTCTGGTCGGCCTGGTCGGGGTGGCCGAGGTTATTGATTCAGTAAAAAACGACTCCAGCCGCGACGAACGTTCGCACGCCGCGGGTATGGCGCAGGCCGGGCCGCAGGGGGAACCCGGGCCAGCCGAGCCTTTTCTCCTCAGTAGCGGCTGACCAGCACGGCCCCGGCGAGGACCAGGCAGATACCCGCCAGGCGCTGCCAGGTGATGACGCGCACGTCAAAGGCGATCAGGCCGAAGTGATCCAGGATCAGGGCGGCCAGGAACTGCCCGGCCAGCAGCCAGACCATGCTCGAAGTCGCGCCGAGCTTGGCGGCCAGGATGATGATCACCGAGACGAAAAACGCCCCGCACAATCCGCCCAGCCAGGACCACCACGGCGCGCCCGCGGCCATGGCCAGGGTCGGCACCGGGCGCAGGGCAAAACAATAGACGGCCAGGGCAATGGTGCCCACGGCAAAGGAGACCAGTGCCGCGACGATCGGGTCGCCCAAAGCCTCCCTCAGACGCAGGTTGATGCCCGCCTGTACCGGCATGGTCGCGCCGGCCACCAGGGCGAGGAGAACGAAAATCCATTTCATGTCCGGCAGGATAGCCCCGTTTTCCGGCTTCGTCCACGGCAAATCCCGGGCCACGCGGCATTGCGGAATTGTCTGATGTTCGTAACCGGAGCGACATTCATGGAAAAATGTTTGGCGATAGGACCATATCTGTCGAAGAAACATGCTTCCAGATAAACTCGAGAGGACACATCATGACCGATACCCAACGTCGAGAGATCAAGCACCATCTCATGCAGGGCCTGGATTCCCTGTCCACCCTGGGAACAGGCCACAGCCTGATCGTGGAGAACTGCCCGGACGAGACCGACTTCGCATCCCAACTGGCCGAACAGGGCGTCAAAGTGGCCATGGAGCGCCGCCGCATGGCACGCCTGCTTGAGTTGGAAACCGCGCTCAAGCGGCTCTCCGAAACCGACTACGGCATCTGCGACGAGTGCGGCGACGAGATAGGCGTGGCCAGACTCAAGGCCAACCCGTCCGCCCGGCTGTGCGTGGTCTGCCAGTCCGCCCTGGAAGACGGCGCGACCCACTAAACGCAGCCGCCCGCACGGGCGCTCGGGGAAGATGAACAATGGCTGAATCACGGTTCAAGGTGGACATGCACGTCCACTCCCGGTTTTCCACCCGGCCGTCCCAGTGGATACTGCAGAAGATCGGCTGCCCCGAGAGCTTCACCGAGCCCTCGGCACTCTATGCCGTTGCCAAATCGCGCGGCATGGACCTGGTGACCATCACCGACCACAACACGGTCCGGGGAGCCCTGGAGATCGCCCACCTGCCGGGCACCTTCATCAGCGAGGAGATCACCACCTATTTCCCGGAGGACCGCTGCAAGCTCCACGTCCTGGCCTACGACATCACCGAGGCCCAGCATGAGGACATCCAGCGCCACAGGGAAAACGTCTTCGACCTGGTGCCATACCTGCGCGAACAGGGCATCGTCCACGTCCTGGCCCACCCCCTGTTCGCGGTCAACGACCGGCTGACCCCGGCCCACTTCGAGCAGGCCCTGCTGCTTTTCGACGTGTTCGAGGAGAACGGCACCCGCGACGCCCGCCAGAACCAGGTGCTCCGGGACATCCTGACCCGGCTCACGCCACTGGACATGGAACGCCTGGCCAACACCTACGGACTGGAGCCCCACGGCGAACGCCCCTGGGAAAAGGGCATCATGGGCGGCTCTGACGACCACAGCTCCCTGAACATCGCCCGCATGCACACCGTCTTTCCCGGCGCGCCCACCGTGAACAACGTGCTCGAATCCATCCGGCGGCACACCACCCGGCCCGGCGGCACCGCGGCCACGCCCCGCACCATGGCCCACAACCTCTACGGCATCGCCTACCAGTTCTACCGCTCGCGCATGGGCGACATCGGGCATGCCGCCAGCGAACACATCTGCCTGCGCTTCGCCAAGGGCGCGCTGGAACCCGGCGGGAGCAAGGACGAGAACCGCACCCTGATGGACCGCTTCCTCAGCCTGCTTGGGCGCGGCAAGTCCACCCTGCACCGCCAGTACGGTCCCTCCGACTCGGTTCAGCATATGCTCCTCAAGGAAGCAGGCAACATCATCGTCAAGGACCCGGAACTGATGAAGATCGCCCGGGGCCAGGAGACCGACGTGCTCAAGCTGGAGCGCGAGTGGTCCCGCTTCGTGGCCATGGCCGCCAACAGCGTGCTCTCCCAGTTCGCGGACCGGACCCTCAACTCCCTACTCGGGGCCAACCTGTTCGACGTCTTTCACTCCATCGGCTCGGCCGGGTCGCTCTACGCCCTGCTGGTCCCCTATTTCGTGGGCTACGACCTCTTCTCCAGCGAGCGCAAGTTCTCCCAGACCTGCCTCTCCCGTTTCCGCAGGAAGCGGGAAAACCGGGAGGCGCGCGGGCTCAAGATCGCCCACTTCACCGACACCTTCGACGAGATCAACGGCGTGGCCCGGACCATCCGCCAGCAGTTAAAGATGGTCGCCCGTCACGGCAAGGACATGACCGTCATCACCTGCGGGGCCAAGGCCGACGTGCCCGGCTCGGTGAGCTTCGCCCCGGTGGGGCGGTTCACCATCCCGGAGTACCCGGAAATAGCCCTGGCCTACCCCCCGTTCCTGGAGATGCTCACCCACTGCTTTGAGCAGGAGTACGACTGCATTCTGGCCGCCACGCCCGGGCCCGTCGGCCTGGCCGCCCTGGCCATCTCACGGATTCTCAAGCTCCCCTTCCACGGCACCTACCACACGGCCTTCCCCGAGTACGTGGGCGCGTTCACCGAGGACGCGACCCTGGAGGACGGCTGCTGGCGCTACATGAGCTGGTTCTACGACCAGATGCAGGTCATCTACGCGCCCAGCGAGTCCACCAAATTCGAGCTGGCGGACAAGGGCATCGACCCGGAAAAGATCGTCACCTATCCGCGCGGGGTGGACACCGTCCGCTTCCACCCGGACAAGCGCAACGGCTTCTATCACAAATACTCCATCCAATCGCGCACCAAGCTCCTCTACGTGGGCCGCGTGTCGGTGGAGAAGGGGCTGGACGTGCTCACCGAGGCCTTCGTCAAGGCCGCGAAGATGCGCGACGCCCTCCAACTCGTGGTGGTGGGCGACGGGCCGTACCTCAAGGAAATGCAGCGCCGCCTCAAAGGGCTGCCAGCCACCTTCACCGGCGTGCTCAAGGGCGAATCCCTGGCCCAGGCCTATGCCAGCGCCGACCTCTTCGTCTTTCCCTCGGCCACGGACACCTTCGGCAACGTGGTTCTGGAGGCCCAGGCCTCGGGCCTGCCGGTCATCGTCACGGACAAGGGCGGTCCCTGCGAGAACGTGCTGCCCAACGAGACCGGCCTGATCTTCCCCGCCGGAGACGCCGACGCTCTGGTCCGGGCCATGGTCCACCTGCTCGATACGCCCGAGCGCATCGAGTACATGGGCAAGCGCGCCAGGAAGCACGTGGAGAACCGGACCTTCGACGCCACCTTTCTGAGAACCTGGGAAATCTTCGGCAGCCACGTGGCCGCATAGGCTCGCGGCCTGCTGCCGGGACCATCCTCCTCTCCCGGTCCCATCCGAAGGACGGGTACGGCCATGCCCGTCCTTCGGCATTTTTCCCCCACGCCGGGGGCTCTCCCTGCCAGGGAGAGTCCTTGGCACCGGCTTTTCGCCCCGCCTGAAATGCATTACACATATTTGTCATTGCCATTTTCTGAATTGGCAACATTTCTGTCTAATCTACAGCCTGCCGACGCCCCACACCTCCGGAACATACCGACATAAGGCCAACAAACCCGCTGGCACCCTTATTGCTTTGTAACAAGCTCACATTGGGTATTTTTATGCCAAAATTGTAAAGTCTTGTTCCGAGCCGGAACTGGGAACGGGCTTATTGGAAAGGCCGCGCCGGGCGGTCTCCTTTGGTGTAATCTTTTTACTTTCGTTTCCTTGGAGGGTTGGAATGATTCAAAGCGGCGATACCGCCTTCATCCTCGTGTCCGCGGCGCTCGTGCTGCTGATGACCCCCGCGCTGGCGCTGTTCTACGCGGGCATGGTCCGCAGCAAGAACGTGCTCGGGACCATCATGCAGTCCATCATCATGATCTCGCTCATCACGCTCGAATGGATTTACCTAGGCTATTCCCTGAGCTTCGGCCCGGACGTGGCAGGCGTCATCGGGGGCCTGAACCACCTGGCCCTATCCGGCGTCACCGCCGCGCCCAGCCCGGATTACGCTCCCACAATCCCGCACCTCGTCTTCATGATCTACCAGTGCATGTTCGCGGTGATCACCCCCGCGCTGATCACCGGCGCGTTCGCCGAACGGGTGCGCTTTCTGCCGTTCATCTGCTTTTCCGTGCTCTGGTCAGTGCTCGTATACAACCCGGTCTGCCACTGGATATGGGGCGGCGGGTTTCTCGGGGCCATGGGCGTGCTCGACTTCGCGGGCGGCCTGGTCGTCCACCTGACCTGCGGCGTGGCCGCCCTGGTGGCCTGCATCGTCATCGGCCCGCGCAAGGGATTCGGCAAGCGCCAGTTCATTCCGCACAACCTGCCCATGACCGTCATCGGCACGGGCCTGCTCTGGTTCGGCTGGTTCGGCTTCAATGGCGGTTCGGCACTGGCCGCTGACGGCATCGCGGCCACGGCCTTCGTCTCAACCCACATAGCGGGCATGACGGGCATGCTCACCTGGACCCTGGTCGAATGGTACCACGTGGGCAAACCCACCACCCTGGGCGCATGCTCCGGGGCCATCGCGGGTCTGGCCACCATCACCCCGGCAGCCGGGTTCGTCAGCCCCAACTCCGCCGTGCTCATCGGCCTCATGGGCGGCCTGATCTGCTACACCGCCGTGCTGGCCAAGAACCGGTTCGGCTACGACGACTCCCTGGACGTGGTCGGCATCCACGGCGTGGGCGGCCTGGTGGGCACCATCGCCCTGGGCCTGCTCGCCTCCACCGCGGTTAATCCCGGCGGAGCGGACGGCCTCTTCTTCGGCAACGCCTCCTTCTTCCTGTCCCAGCTCACCGGCATCGGCGTGGTGGGCGGATACACCCTGGTCGTCTCCTGGGTCCTGCTCAAGGGGATCAACGCCTTCTCGCCCCTGCGCATGGAGGAGAACGACGAGGAAATCGGGATGGACACCTCGGAACACAGTGAAACCGCCTACCAGGCATAGTTAAGGAAGAATGCAATGAAAAAGCTGGAAATCATCACCCGCAACCACAAGCTGGACGACGTCAAGGAGGCCCTGACCGGCCTCGGCATCAAGGGCATGACCGTCACCGAGGTCAAAGGCTTTGGCCGCCAGGGGGGCCACAAGGAGGTCTACCGGGGCGCCGAATACCAGGTGGACTTCGTGCCCAAGATCAAGATCGAGACTGTCGTGGAGGAAGGAATCGTCCCGCAGGCAGTGGAGGCCGTGTCCAAGGCGGCCCGCACCGGCAAGGTCGGCGACGGCAAGATCTTCATCTCGCCCGTGGACGACGTGGTCCGCATCCGCACCGGCGAATCCGGCCCGGACGCGGTCTAGAAGATTAGTCGCATCATTCGCACCGAAGGCGCGAGAGAGGGGATGCAAGGGGCTCACCCCCTTGCCCGCCGGGGGCGACAAATCCGCAGGACAGCGGATTTGGACGTGGCGAATCAAATCACCCGAAAATCGCCGCCGTAAGGCGGCTTCAACTCCTGATCTCAGACTCCACAAGCAACAAGACAGACGAAAAAGGGCCTGCCGCAAATCGCGGCAGGCCCTTTTCACATACGTTTGGTGAACCGGCTATTCCTTTTCCCCTTCCTGGCCTGCGGGCTCGTCGATGTCCCGCGTATAACCGCAGCCTTTCTTGGGACAGGCGATGTGCTCGCCCTTGTCCTTGGTGGTCTTGCGGGTCAGGATGGGATGGCCGCACTTGGGGCACGGCTCGTTGATGGGCCAGTTCCAGACCGCGTAGTCGCACTTGGGGTAGGTGGAGCAGGAATAGAAGAGCTTTCCCCGGCGTGAGGACTTTTCCACCAGCTCGCCTTCACAGCCCTCACGCGGGCAGGGAACGCCCGTGGAGAACGGCGCGGCATAGGTGCAGTCCGGGTAGTTGGAGCAGGCGATGAATCGGGAGCCGGTGCGCGCCTTCTTGAGCAGCAGCTCGCCGCCGCACTCGGGGCAGGTGCCGACCACCTTGGGCTTTTCCGACTCGACGACCTTGATCTTGCCGTCCTCGTCGCGCTCGAAATTGACGATGTTCTTGCAGTCCGGGTAGCCGGTGCAGCCCAGGAACTCGCCGCGGCGGGACTGCTTGATGGCCATGGGCCGTCCGCACTTCTCGCACTTGACGCCGGTGTCCTCGGGCTTTTCCCGCTCCACGATCTGGATGTTGCCTTCCTCGTCGCGGGTGAAGTTCTTGATGGTCCGACAGGTGGGGAAGCCGGTGCAACCCAGGAACTCGCCTGTCCGGCCGAACTTGATGGCCATGGGCTTGCCGCAGTTCTCGCACTTGATGTCCGTGACCTGCTGGGAGCGCCCCATCTCGGTGCGCGCCTTGTCCAGGGTGGGATAGAAGTCGCCGCCGAAATCCTTGAGCAGCTTGACCCAGTCCTGCTTGCCCGCGGCCACGTCATCCAGCAGGTTCTCCATCTGGGCGGTGAAGCCCACGTCCATGAGCGCCTGAAAATGTTCGGAAAGCTGGTCCGAGACCGTGAACCCGAGCTCGGTGGGCACGAACCTCTTCTCCTCCTGACGCGCGTACTCGCGGTCCAGGAGGGTGGAGATGATGGCCGCGTAGGTGGACGGCCGCCCGATGCCGAGCTCCTCCAGGGTCTTGACCAGCGAGGCTTCCGAGTAACGCGGCGGCGGCTGGGTGAACTTCTGTTCCTTTTTCAGCTCGTTGAGCTTCAGGACGTCGCCCTCGTCCAGCTTGGGCAATTCGGTGTCGCCCTCGGAGCCGGCCTTGTCCATGGCGGCCAGAAAGCCGGGGAAGAGCAGCCGCTCGCCCT
Organism: Pseudodesulfovibrio cashew; assembly: GCF_009762795.1. NCBI lineage: Bacteria > Pseudomonadati > Thermodesulfobacteriota > Desulfovibrionia > Desulfovibrionales > Desulfovibrionaceae > Pseudodesulfovibrio > Pseudodesulfovibrio cashew. The sequence continues at coordinate 813,156 of NZ_CP046400.1, forward strand.
TGGCGCGCCACAGGGTCCGCGGGGCCGAGACCAGGACCGTGGTGTCCCAGAAGGTGGCCACGGCCATCTGCGAGGCCACGAAGCGCTGCCAGATGAGCCGATAGAGCCGGTACTGTTCGCCGGGGAGGTACTGCTTGACGTCTTCGGGCACGATGGTCACGTCGACCGGACGGATGGCTTCGTGCGCGTCCTGTGCGCCGCCCTTGGATTTGAAATTGCGGGTCTTCGGCGGGTAGTAGTCAGCGCCGAACCGGTCGAGGATGAGTTCCTTGGCCGCGTCCTGCGCGTCCTTGGCCACGCGCACGGAGTCGGTACGCATGTAGGTAATCAGCGCGGTGGTGCCCCGGGCTCCCAGCTCAACACCTTCGTAAAGGCGCTGGGCAATGGACATGGTCCGCTTGGCCGAGTAGCCCATGCGGCGGTTGGCGTCCTGCTGGAGTGTGGAGGTGATATACGGCGGCAGGGGCGAGCGCTTGCGCTGCTTCTCCTGCACGGAGTCCACCTTGAACTCGCCGTTCTCCAGGGCTTCCTGCAGGGCTTCGGCCTCGGACTGGGTGCCAACGTGGTTGACGCCGGGCTTGACCGCCTTGTCCTCCAGCTTGTGCAGGTCCATCCAGAAGGGCGGCGGGTTCTTGCCCTCCAGGAGCACCTTGAACGGCCAGTATTCGTCGGCCTTGAAGGCGCGGCGTTCCTTTTCGCGCTCCACCAGGATCTTGAGCGCCACGGACTGGACGCGCCCGGCGGAGATGCCGCGCTTCACGTTCTTCCAGAGGATGGGGGAAATCTTGTAGCCCACCAGGCGGTCCAGGATGCGGCGCGCCTGCTGGGAGTCGAACAGGTTCTCGTTGAGGTCCTGGGCGTGTTCCAGGGCTTCCTTCACGGCGCGGGAAGTGATTTCGTTGAACTGGATGCGCCGGATCTTGTCGTTGACCGGCTTGATCAGCTCGGCCACATGCCAGGCGATGGCCTCTCCTTCGCGGTCCGGGTCAGGGGCGAGGTAGACGGTGTCGGCCTTCTTGGCCGCCGCCTTGAGGCGTTTCACCACTTCTTCCTTGCCTTTGATCACCTCGTACTGCGGGGTGAAATCGTGCTCCTCGTCCACGCCGAGATCCCGGGTGGGCAGGTCGCGCACGTGGCCCACGGAGGCGTCCACGATATAGTCCTTCCCCAGGAACTTGGAGATGGTCTTCACTTTGGCGGGGGACTCAACAATGATCAAATCTTTGGGCATATGGGCCTCTTAGCCGTCATACGGGGCTTATGGCAACCCCTGTTCGCGTTTTGCCTTGGCTGAGGGGGGTCTATGCCCTTCAAAACGCGTCACCGTCAAGTTTCTTTTTAATATGTATATGGACGACACCTTTTTTCGCACACTCGTCACGGTTCGTTTCCGGAGCGCCACGGAATCGTCGGGAACCCGGCCCGTGCACCGCGTAGATTGGGTACACTTTCACGAAAACCCCATTCATCAAGAGGAGATACCCATGACAACCGAAAGCCTGAATCGACGCGATTTTCTGAAACTGGGCATGGCCGCAGGGGCCGTTGCCGCTGCAAGCGCCCTGCCCAGGGCGGCCTGTGCCGCTCCGGCCAACTGTTCCCTGGGCGAGTGCCTGGAACTGACCCCCGAAGCCATGGCCGAGGCCTCCGGGCCGGTCTCGGCCTCCTGGCGCTCCATCCGCCTGACCGCCGCCGAAATCCGCAACCCCGCCATCCGCACCCGAGTGGAGGCGATCCTCGACACCCCCGCCCCGACCCTGACCAAGGGCATGGGCAGCGCCGAGAAGAAGGCCATCCACAAGGAGCTGACCGCCAAGGGGCTACTCAAGGACGTGGCGGAAAAGGATTTCCTGCCGCCCGTGGCCGACAGTGCCAAGGCCCCGCAGCCCTTCTACGCCGCGCCGGGCAGCGGCTACGGCAGCCACCACGCCTATCCCGGCGGCCTGGCCACGCACACGGGCCTGAACACGCGCGTGTCCCTCTCCATCTACGACGGGTATCGTGAAGTATACGACTACATGCTCGACCGCGACGTGGTCATCGCGGCGCAGCTCCTGCACGACCTGCACAAGCCGTGGGTCTTCCAGTGGGGTGGGGACGGCGAGTCCCGCTCCGAGATGAAGCTGGCCGGCACCGGCGAGCACCACCCGCTCGGCGTTGCCGAGTCCATCGTGCGCGGCCTGCCCGCCGAGGTCATCGTGGCCCAGGCGTGCGCCCACAACCATCCGCGCACCGAGGCCGACGAGGCCCAGGTGGTGGGCTGGATTCAGGCCGCCGCCATCATCGCGGGCGTCGACCCGGTCAAGCGCGGCCTGCTGGCCGAGGACGGCAAGACCCTGCCCCTGCCCCGCCGCCAAGAAGGGTTCGTCACCCACCTGGGCGACCACGACTGGGTCCTGACCGTTCCCGCGGCCCAGTGGCTCGTCCCGGTCATGAAAAAGGTGGCGGTCCGCGACTACAAGCTCTCCGAGGGCGACCTGGACAAGAAGCCGTTCAAGCAGTTCCGCAACTACGTCTTCTCCCAGGCGACCATCATGTCACTGTACGAAACCTACGCCGCCAAGGGCGAGGCCGAACTGGTCCGCACCGTGCATTCCATAGTCACCCCCGCCTAGGGGACGTCAGCCAAAAGCAGCCCGCAGGGGAGAGGACAATCCGACCGCACAGCGCGTTGCAGCCGCAACGGGTCGGGTTGATTCGCTCCCCTGCACCTTTTCCTCAGGGGGAACCTGTACGCGGATGCCCTTGGCCGACTCCGCCACCCGCGTCGCCCATGGGGTCGGGCGCGGTCCAGCGGCTGGTGAAGGGGTCGCTTTGACACACTTGTAACAGTCTTTCCTGCCTTGGAAACCAAATGAAACCGCCCCGGACTGGCCGGGGCGATGTCTTTAGTCCTTCTTCAACTCCGGGTGCCGAGCATAGAACCCTTTGAGGGGTTCCATGGGGATATGGCAATGCGGGCATTGTTCATCCGGCACTTTGGAAAAGGGCAAAGCGACTTCGCAACGAGGGCAGATAAACGTCTCTCCATAGTCTCGCTGTCCCTTGCGAAGTGATGCGACGAGCATGACGAGACCAACGGCAAACATGATGAAGCCGAGAGGGATATTGTACTCGCTCTCATCCCAACAGTAGCCATGCCAGCATGCATAGGGAATCAGCCATGTAGCGAAAGCCCAACTCATATTAATGATACCAAAAATAAAAAGGAATTTATTAATTCTTCTTTTTGGTACGCTTGTTTTGCACCCCATGTTCATCCCGGTACGCATTATATAGTTTTCCCCCAATGAACTTACCCGCTTGCACTGCCTGCCCTTCCGTTGTCTCAGGCGGCATGTTCGGGTTCACCAAATCATTCATTTCACGTGAGCCCTTATCCGAAAAGACAGGATGCGCTCTGGCTGTGTCGCCGACGGAGATAAAACCGACCAAGAGAATGGCACTTTATTTTCTTTCTATCTTGGCAGGTTGATAGTATTTTATAATCCAAAGAGATGCGGCTATCCACCAGAGCCCTAAAGCGCCAAGAGCGAAACGTTTAGTCAAAGAGGCTATCGCTGGCGACATAAACCAAGGCAACATTAAAATGCCGCACAGTGAAAGATACATTGCAACTATCCATTTACAGACTCGGATCCCTTTGCTCGTCCCATACGCACAGCCAAGTACTAAAATCCAGCTAGCCACAGAAAGTGCGGCAAGAATTATATCCGATGTATAAAACAAAAGATTGATTGTTTTATATATTGCTGGAACAGCATAGCTAGCGATTGCAATATAAAACACAAAATCCCTCACCATTCCTCCAATTATTTTAAATGCAAGCGAGGCAGGCATACCTCGCCTGCATCATCTACTTACTTCCGATTTGTTCCTTGGCCTTTTGTATGTGATATTGGATTGCACCTTTATCTGTCTTGTGTCGATAGGCACTGAAAACCCCATCTAGAAAACCAAAGCCTTCAGCTTCTTTCTCAAGATTGCCTCGCATAGCCAAATCGTTGCTGTCCGTATATTCCGCCTTCTCTTTTCGCAAAGCGGCTTGTACCTTCCTCTTAGTTCCGTACGCTGAAAAGACAGATTCGATACCGGGGAAGTACTCTGTGATAATCCTTCCTTCGGGAATTTCGTCGCCATATTCATTTTTCAACAACCCCAACGGGTCCGTCCCGTTCACCGGATCGTCCAGGCAGTAGCCGTACCAGTCGTCATCGCCGCCCGCGTCGCCCATGGGGCGGGGGCGGTCCAGCGGCTGGTGAAGGGGTCGCTTTGACACACTTGTAACAGTCTTTCCTGCCTTGGAAACCAAATGAAACCGCCCCGGACTGGCCGGGGCGATGTCTTTAGTCCTTCTTCAACTCCGGGTGCCGAGTATAGAACCCTTTGAGGGGTTCCATGGGGATATGGCAATGCGGGCATTGTTCATCCGGCACCTCGGCAAACGGCAGGGCGGTCTCACAACGAGAACAAATGTACATCTCTCCATAGTCTCGCTGTCCCTTGCGAAGTGATGCGACGAGCATGACGAGACCAAGACAGGCGATTCCAATACCGAGCGGGACATTATATGCCTCCTGATTCCAGCAGTAGCCATACCAGCAGCCGGTGGGAGCAAATGCAACCAGCACTCCCCCGAAAGAGTTGACGATTCCGCCAGCAAACAACAACTTGTTCACTCTACGCATAACTATAAATCTTTTTGTATCTTTTCATATCCGAGTTGCCCATAGTGCTTCGCTGCATTTATTATTTGCCCTTCCGTTGTTTCAGGCGGCATGTTCGGGTTCACCAAATCATTCATTATCCGTGGGACCTTATCCGCAAGGACAGGATGCGCTCTGGCTGTGTCGCCGACAGTCTTTCCAACATCCTTTGCCATTTTGCCGGCCGTTTTCAAGGCGTGCCTGCCCTGTCGGAGCAACGAAGGCGCAGCCACCGATGGATCTGATTACGCTAGCCGAAGCATACTAGCCACTGCCTCCGATCGCTAATATCAGGTGGAGCGCTTCGGGCGATAAGCTTGCCTACCTCAGGTCAACTATGCACTTGCCGCAAGGAGATCAGCGACGTCAGAAAAAACAGAGTAAGAACGTGCGAGAGGCATATAATGAGGGTCATAATGATTGATTCTATCCAGTTGGAAGAAACAACAAACTTGTCCACAGAATTCCCAACAACACCAATTGCTAAAACAATACAAACAGCCGCACCTTCCGAGAGATTCAACATCTCTCGCGTGCCGCCTGTTGCCACGCTGTAAAGAGATGGTGCAATCATGCTAAATGAAATGGAAAACGTTAAAACAAATGCAGCCATAGGGACATAGACTTCTTTGAAAAAGCTAATGGCAAGCCCAGAGACGGCAAAAGCCACGATGACTGGAACTGAAAACAACACAAAAAAGGACAAAGACTTCATTGTGACCATCTGCCGCAATAAATGGGTGATACCACTCTTCCTACGATTCAGCATTGCAATCAAAAATGGAGTAGAAATAAATATACCAACAAAGTAAGATAGCAGCGGAGAAGATGATAAAAACACAACGAATAGATACAAGATCATTATAGGCAAAATATAAATAATGTAATCAAAAACAATACCCATTACTGCCAACATGCCGTATTTCCTTTAATCAAACTCTAAGTCAAGCCGCATACAGGAAGATCGCTCTCAGCATGCGGCATGACATCCCATCATCATTCCTTGCTTGGCAACGAGAGAGAATCTTTGTGATAGCTTTCAAGCACGGACCGCCTATCCTTACGCATCTCTTTAAGATTGGAGTCAACCTTGTCCGTGTACCATTCCCAACCATCAGTGATGGCATTAATGTACCCCGGCCTGCCATCCATGAATTCATTTGCCACAGCAGTCCCTACCCTGTTGATTGCGGGAGCATACTGTAGCAATTGTCCACCTGCGTTGATCAATCCTTGCATCGCAAACAACCCCAGCGGGTCCGTCCCGTTCACCGGGTCGTCCAGGCAGTAGCCGTACCAGTCGTCATCGCCGCCCGCATCGCCCAGGGGGTCGGGCGCGGTCCAGCGGCTGGTGAAGGGGGCGGAGTCCCGCCAGCCCGAAGGCCGATCGGACTGTGCTAGCTCAGGCTACTTTCTGCCGATGATGAACGATTTGAGCCATCCTAAAAACGATTGATATTCAAAGTTGGTTTCCGTGAGGAGCCCCGCTGCCATGGCTTTAGTAATGGAATCATTGTTCTTATCATAAGGGCAGTAGTTGAGACGCGCCAGATGGGAATGCAGTCGTTTCATAAGCTCATCATGTTGAACTTGAGAATTTGTCGCCTCGCACCTGACGGCCATATTTTCGTCCGTTGTGAATTTGAGAAGTCTTCCATCGTAGTCATAGCCACTGTAGACTTTGTCAGTGACATCATAATGTTCAAGCTCTGATCCAACATCTTCATTGCGCAACAAAACAATGCAGTCTCCGTCGCCGAAAATAAAAATTGGGAATACTATTTCTGGGGGCATAGTTACTCCAGGCGGGGTGCGGCCATGCCGCACCCCGTTCTCACTCTAGAATCTGTCTTTGTAAGACTTGTCAGTTTTCTTAATTTCCCATGGCCTATGTCGTCCAATACCTTGTCCTTCTTTGGTTTTTCCTGTTTTTAGATCAATTCCCCGACGATGGTAGTGAGGTAGTTCTCCAACCTTCTTACCTGTTCTGTTTCCCAAGGGGGCTATTCGCCAATTCTTGCCGAATTTGAATTCCTTGCCTGCTTTGTAGATGCGGTACGTTCCCTTTCCGGCTTTGGTTATTGCCTTTCCAATCGGGAGGACGGGTATCAAATCCATCACCGGATCAATGTCCGGGTCGGCAAGCCCTTTCTCGTCAATGGGCATTCCGTTTTCGTCATACGTAACACCATCAACAGTCTCCCCTTTCAGCCCTCGTGGATCATAGGTGTTCACCGGGTCATCCAGGCAGTAGCCGTACCAATCGTCATCGCCGCCCGCGTCGCCCATGGGGTCGGGCGCGGTCCAGCGGCTGGTGAAGGGGTCGTAGTCCCGCCAGCCGAAGCGGACGAACCCGAGGTCGCGGTCATGCAGGCCGCCGGCGAAGCCGATGGGGATGCGCAAGGCCGGGTTGGTGTCCTCGATAATGCCGCCGAACGGATCGTACAGGATTTCCTTTATCACGTTGCCGTCCATGTCGGCAACCACCCTGAGGGAGCCGACCTGGTCGCAGAACAGGTAGGCGATGAAGCCGTCCTCGCGGCGCATGGCATAGGGGGTGCGCTCGTCCTCGACATAGGCGAACTCGAAGGCCTGTTCGCCGTCATGAAATCCGGCGAGGCGGATGAAATCCCGCCAGGCGTACGCCTCGGTCAGGCCGCCGTTGCAGTACTTGGCCACGCGCCTGCCTTCATCATCGTGGGCGAACTCGAACACGGTCCCCTCGTCCTCCTTTTCCGCCCGGAGGAGCCTGTAGTCGGGCGCGTATGCGTACGTGGTGTAGCGGCCCCCGTTGTTCCAGATGGAGCGGAATCCGTTTCCGTCATGGGTGTAGCCGTTGTTCCCAGCCGATTGCAGCCGATTGTCCAGCCGGTAGGAAAAGCGGCGCAGGTCCCGCCCGACGGAGCGCGGGAAACAATCCTGGATACGGCGGCCCTCCCTGTCGTACCAGCACTGGCAGACCTGGCGTCCGTCAAGCCGGGCTTCGGTCAGGCGGCCCGCCTTGTCGTAGTCATAGGTCCACACCATGGCCCTGCCCGCCACGGTTTCGATTTTCTCCACGATGCGACCGTTCAGGTCGCGCTTCAAACTGTACTCGTATGGTGCGGTCATGCCGTCCTCCAAAGTTAGGGTTTCTCCGGGCCCGGACACGGCGTCCGGGCATCGGCGCAACCCTACCCCCGGCTTTCGGGCTGGGGCGTAAACGGGTGAGAATGGCATGAGAACGGGCGAAAAAGGGGCAAGATAAGGTGTTGACATGGGTGCGGGTCAGGCGGGATTCGCCTCCACGGTCACACACCTGTCCAGAGCTTTGGCACAGCCGACAATGGTTCGCCGCACGCCTTGCCAAAGGCCCCGCCCGCCGTATAGATAACTTCTAGACTTAATAATCCGAAAAAATTGCTCTTTTTGAAGCCTGCCCACTTCGGGCGAAATTTCGGGTAGTTACATCTCCCTGTGTCGTGATATACGGAGGCAGAGCAGGTGAAAAATACGATTTCTTCAATAATTCGTTAAACCAAATGAAAAACGGGCCGATAAGGCAGGAGAGGCTTACCGCCCGGAGTTGTTGGACATTATGCAGGACAGAAAACAGGAGTTGGCCGACAACGCGGCCGAGGTAAGAGAAGCGCTGGCCCTGGCGGCCAGGCGGGCAGGGCGCGAGCCCGGGGACGTGACCCTGGTGGCGGTGTCCAAGATCAAGCCAGCCAGCGACGTCCGCGCCCTGGCCGAAGCCGGACAGATGGATTTCGGCGAGAACTACGTGCAGGAGGCCGTGGCCAAGCAGGAAGAGCTGGCCGACCTGGACCTGCGCTGGCATTTCATCGGCGGGCTGCAGTCCAACAAGGCCAAGTTCGTGGCCGGAAAGTTCGCCCTGGTGCACAGCGTGGATTCGGCCAAGCTGGCCCGGGCGCTGGACAAGAAGGCTCTGGAGCGGGACACCGTCCAGGACATCCTCCTCCAGGTGAACATCGCCGGAGAGGTGCAGAAGTCCGGGGTAGCGGCGGAGGAACTGCCCGCCCTGGCCGAGGAAGTCATGGGGATGGAAGGCGTGCGCCTGCAAGGGCTGATGACCATGCCCCCGTTCTTCGACGACCCGGAGCGGGCGCGGCCCGTGTTCGCCCGGCTCAGGGAGTTGAAGGAAGCGCTGGAGAAACAATTGGGAACGAGCCTGCCCCACCTGTCCATGGGCATGACCGGCGACTTTGTCCCGGCCGTGGAGGAAGGGGCGACGCTGGTACGAATCGGAACGCGAATTTTCGGAGCGAGAGCGCCCAAGGGGTGAGCGACCTCCCGGCCTAACTGACGCAAGGAAGCGAAGGTATGGATTTAGGAACAATAATCGGCATTGTGCTCTCGTTCGGCCTGTGTGTCGCGGCCATCCTGTCGGGCTCCAGCCTGATCATCTTCATTTCCGTGCCCTCCTTCCTCATCGTCGTGGGCGGCACTATCGGCGCGGCCATGGTCAACTACCCGCTGGGCTACGTCATCGGCGTCATCGGCGTCATCAAGAACACCTTCTTCTCCAGCCTGGAGGCACCGGTGGAGATCATCGAGCGGTTCAAGGACTACGCCAACCGCGCCCGCCGCGAAGGCATCCTCTCCCTGGAGCCGCTGATCAAGGAAATCGACGACGAGTACATGCGCAAGGGCCTCCAGCTCACCGTGGACGGCCTGGAGCCCCAGACCATCCAGGAAATCCTGGAGACCGAGATCACCTACCTGGCCGAGCGCCACTCCACCGGCGCGGACGTGGTCGCCGTGCTCGGCACCCTGGCTCCGGCCATGGGCATGATCGGCACGGTCATCGGCCTGGTGCAGATGCTCCAGACCATGTCCGACCCCTCGACCATCGGCCCTGCCATGGCCGTGGCACTGCTGACCACCCTCTACGGCGCCATCCTCGCCAACCTCGTCTTCAACCCCATGGCGGGCAAGCTCAAGGCGCGCTCCAAGGAGGAGCAGCTCCTGCGCGAGATGATCATGGAAGGCATCCTGTCCATCTCCAAGGGCGAGAACCCGCGCATCATCGAAGAAAAGCTCAACAGCTACCTGCCGCCCAAGGACAGGGTCTCTTCCGACTAATCTTCACCACCCGAGAGGGACGCATCATGGCAAAGAAAGAGAAACCACTCATCTGCGAAGAGATGCCTCCGTGGATGATCACGTTCTCGGACGTCATGACGCTCATGCTGACCTTTTTCGTCCTCCTGGTCTCCATGTCCCAGATCGACGCCCGGCGTAAGCTGGTGGCGCTCGGCTCCATCATCGGCACCTTCGGGTTCCAGGACGCCAGCTACGAGGTCTTCTCCAAGAAGGACACCCGACGCACCGTGGAGCCCGGCCCCATCGACGAGGGCGACCTGGAGCCTCTCAAGGAGCTCAAATGGGAGAACGTGGACAAGGACATCAACTTCCGCTCCAACCGCTTCGTCCAGATCCTGTCCATCAATTCCCGGATGCTCTTCGCGCCCGACGGCGCGACCCTGACGCCCGAAGGCCGCGCCCTGCTCGACCGGTTCATGCCCGTGCTCGCCCAGGTCCGCTATCCCCTGCTGCTGGCCGGGCACACCTCCGAACTGCGCGACGAGCTGGGCATCAACTACCAGCCCGGCGACGACGAGCAAATCCCGGACCTCTCCTGGAAGCTCTCCCTGAACCGCAGCCTGGCAGTCTATACCTATCTCATCGACCGGGGCATGCGGCCCGACCAGCTGAGAGTGGAGGCCTTCGGCAAGTTCCGGCCCTTCTACCCCGAGAACACGGCGGAGAGCCGGGCCAGAAACCGGCGCGTGGACATCGTCCTCGACAAGCGCAGCGTGGACCCGGGCGACCGGCTGCGGCAGCTCACCCCCAAGGAGCGTCCCAAGGACGACAGGCTGGACGTGAACGGATTCGAGTTCGACTTCAGGAACCCGCCGGACAGGGAGTAGGGAATGGGCAAGAAAAAAAAGGAAAGCTGCCCGCCTCTGGCGCTCTGGCTGGTCACCTTCTCCGACCTGGTGACCCTGCTGCTCACCTTTTTCGTGCTGCTGTTGACCATGTCGTCCATGGACAACGCCATCCTGACACGAGTGACCCTGCATACGGCGGACCTCGGCCTCCTGGACAAACGCGGCTCGGGCCGGGTCAACGCCAAGGAGCGGCTCATCGTGGACCTGATGGAAAAACCGTGGGAGATCCTGAACAAGAAGCAGCGCATCAAGGACCTGCTCTTCCCGGACGACGTGCTCCCCGACGAAATCTCCAAGAGCGAGCTGGACAGCAACCTGGATGTCCTGGCCAAGCCGGACGGCGTGGCCCTGGTCTTCTCGGACGACCTGCTCTTCTCCCCCGGCTCCACCGCGCTGTCCGAGCGGGGCGAGTTTCTCATCGACCGGCTGGTACCCATGATGACCCAGACCGCGGCCCCCATCAACGTGGCCGGGTACACGGACGTCTCGGACAACACGCAGACTCCGCTGGAGCTCTCGGGCGACCGCGCCCTGTCCGTACTCGCCTACCTGGTCAAGGCGGGGCTGCCGGACCAGCGGCTTTCCCTGTCCGCCTACGGCGGGAATTTCCCGGTTCTGGACGAACTGGGACGGCCCGTGGATTCGGCCAAAAACAGGCGCGTGGAGATTTTATTGAAAACGGCAAGACCCGTAGGCGGTTACCAATAACCCCGCAAGGGACGGAGGCCTGTCCGGCCGGCGCCGGGCCACTGCCACCGTCTAAACTTTGTCTGGAAAACCCGATGGAATCGGGCTATGCATCGACAAGCGAAAAGAAAAAAGGATGTTCGCCATGGCTGACGAAGAACTCCGTGAAGAAGGGAAGAAGGGCGGCAAGCTCAAATGGATCATCATCGGCGTGATTCTGCTGGCCTTGCTCGGCGCAGGCGGCTATTTCGGCTACACCATGTTCCTGGCCCCCAAGGACGGCGACCAGGCCGCAGAGCAAGCTCCGGCCGAGGATGACGTGAAACCCCTGGAGACCCTGGAAGGGACCCTGGTGCCCCTGCCCGTGTTCCTGGTCAACCTGGCCGACCCCCTGGGGCGGCGCTACCTCAAGCTCGGCATGGAGGTGGAGGTCCGCGACCCCGAAACCCAGGCCGCCATGGGCAAGTATGAGGCCAAGATCAAGGACACGCTGCTCCTGCTCCTCTCCAGCAAGACCTACGATTCGCTCTCGACCATGGACGCCAAGCTCCAACTCAAGCAGGAAGTGGCGGACAGGCTGAACCAGATCCTTGGCAAGGGCAGCGTTCTGCGCGTGTACATCACCGAGATGGTCATCCAGTAGCACGCATCTTGCAGATTCGCCTGCGGACCGTCCCGCTTTTGACGGTCGCCACTGGAAAACGTTTTCACGAGGTGTAGTGACATGGCCGAAGATCAAGATAAACTCGCTCAGGAATGGGCCGACGCCCTGCTGGAAGGCAACGACCCCGCCGCGACCGACCCCGACGATCCTTTTGGAGGGCTCGAGAACGTGACCGACCCCGCCGATGCCGGTGGGACGGAGGTCTCCGCCGACGAGGCCCTGGCCGACGAATGGGCAGCAGCCCTGGCCGAGACCGAACAGGATGAAGTCAAGCACGAGAAGGAACAGGAGTTCCTCTCCACCCAGACGCACGACTACGACCTGACGGACATGAGCGCCGACGCCAAGGCGCCCAGCAAGTCGGGCAAGCGCGACCTGGACTTCATTCTGGACATCCCCCTTGAGGTCTCCGCCGAACTGGGCCGGACCAAGCTGCTCATCAACGAGCTGCTCCAGCTGGGGCAGGGTTCGGTGGTCGAGCTGAACAAGCTGGCGGGCGAGCCCCTGGAAATTTACGTCAACGGCAAGCTGGTGGCACGCGGCGAGGCCGTTGTCATCAACGAGAAATTCGGCATCCGGCTGACGGATATCATCAGCCCCATCGAGCGGGTAAAGCAGCTTGGATAGCGTGGCGGTCAACGCGACGGCGGCCACGGCCGGGCACAATGCCACGGGCACGCCGCTCCCGGCGGTGGACATCGGGTCCTCCGTCCTCGTCACTCTGGGCTACCTCTGTCTGCTGCTCGGGGTGATATTCCTGGCCTACTGGCTGCTCAGGCGGCTGGGAGTCCAGGGCATGGGCGTGCGTTCGGGCAATGGCGCGCCCCGCCTGCTGACCCGGCTCATGCTCGGCAATCGCCAGTCCGTGGCCGTGGTCCGCTACCGCGACAAGGACATGGTCCTCGGCGTGACCGAGGAGCGGGTGACACTGCTCAGGGAGTTCGAGGCCGACGACGCAGCCGAAGAAGCGCCGGCGGACACCGGGTTCGCGCGACTGCTCAAGCGCAAGACGGACGAAGAAGGACAAGGGTGATGCGAAAAAGCAGCTGGTGGATACTGCTCCTGTGCGCGGCATGCGCGGCGCTGCTGGTGCCCGCCCTCGCCCTCGCCCAGGCACCTACGGTCCCCAAGCTAACCATGGAGCTGGCGGCAGGGCAGGCCGAACCCGGCGAGGTCTCAACCCTGCTGGAAATCCTCTTCCTGCTCACCGTGCTCGGCATGGCCCCGGCCATCATGCTGACCATGACCTCCTTCACCCGGATCATCATCGTCTTTCACTTCCTGCGCCAGGCCATGGGCACCCAGCAGATGCCGCCCAACCAAATCCTGGCCGGTCTGGCCATCTTCATGACCGTCGTGATCATGATGCCCGTGGGCAAGGCCATCAACGACACCGCGCTCCAGCCCTATCTCAACGAGGAAATCCAGTTCATGGAGGCCCTGGACCGGGCCCAGAAGCCCGTGCGCGAGTTCATGTTCAAGCATACGCGCGAAAAGGACCTCTCCATATTCTACTCCATCACCAAGGAGCCCCGGCCCAAGACCAAGGAAGAGGTCAACACGCTGATGCTCGTGGCCGCCTTCGCCATCTCCGAGCTGAAGACGGGCTTCACCATCGGCTTCCTCATCTACATCCCGTTTTTGATCCTGGACATGGTCGTGGCCTCCATCCTGCTGGCCATGGGCATGATGATGCTCCCGCCGGTCATGATCTCGCTGCCGTTCAAGATCCTGCTGTTCATCCTCATCGACGGCTGGAACCTGCTTATCGGCTCGCTGGTCAACACCTTCCAGTGACGAGATGCACAGGCATTCCCAGGGAGCCTGCGCGGAATTTCCAAGGCTGAGGCAAGGCAATGAAGAACCCGACAACCAAGGAGCATGAGGCATGACACCGGAATTCGTCGTCGGCTTCGCGAGACAGGCCATCGAGATGACCCTGATCATCTCCCTGCCCATGCTCGGCATCGGCATGGCGGTCGGCATATTCATCTCCATTCTTCAGGCCGCCACCCAGATCCAGGAGATGACTCTGACCATGGTCCCCAAGATCGTGGCCATCTTTCTCGCCCTACTCCTTGCATTCCCCTGGATCATGGACAAGATGACCACCTACACGACAAATCTTTTCCTCAATCTTCCCAATTATATAAAATAAACCGCACCCTTCCCGTGCGCCGCCCCGGCAGCGCCAGCTCCGCGCGGGGGCCTCATCAACTTGCTGACAAACATGGGGAAACCACGTAAGTTCCGTTGTAGCGGCGAACCTCTCGCCACACAGCAACTCTCGTGAGCGTTTGATGAAGCAGACCACCCCACCCAAGGCCAAGGCCCTTCCCGTCTCCAAGCTCCGCGCCACTCTGGACCCGGAGCGCATCCCGTACGCGGACAGCACGGAGATCCCCGACCGCAACGTCTATCCCCGGTTTCAGCCCAGAGCCATCCAGGCCCTGTCCCTGGCCCTGCGCATCACGGGCAACGAGCATAACGTCTACGTGGCCGGCGAGCCGAACATGGGCCGGACCTACTTCGTCAAATCGTTTCTGCGGCCCGCGGCGTCCAAGGGAAAGACCCCGTGCGACTGGGTCTACCTGTACAACTTCGAGGACAGCGACCGGCCCGTCTGCGTCGCCATGCCCGCAGGCCGTGGCCGCAAGCTCAAGCAGGCACAGCACAAGGCCATGACCGCCATCCGGCAGGAAATCCCGGCCCGGTTCGAAAAGGATGCCTTCCAGAAGAAGCACGAGCGCCTCGTCAAGAAATTCAACACCAAGCGCGAGGACCTCTTCGCCAAGATGGACGCCACGGCAGAAAAGGAAGACTTCTCCCTGAGCCTGGACGATGAAGGCGTACTGACCCTCTCGCCAATCGTGGACGGCGAGGTGGTCTCGGACAAGGACTTCGACAAGTTCAAGCCCGCCGAGCGCAAAAAGCTCAAGGCCAAGGGCGAGGAACTGCTCGCCTCGGTCTCCTCCATCCTGCGCCAGATCAATCAGAACGAGATGGACCTGCGGGACTCCGAGACCGACCTGCACCGCGAGACCGCCAAAAACGTCATGGCCGACTGCTACCTCAAGGTAGTCGAGAAGTTCAAGGACATCGAGGCATTGCGTGGCTACTTCGAGGACGTGATCAACGAGGTGGTCGACAACGTGGACCAGTTCATGCCCAAGGACTCCGCCCTGGCCGGGCTGCTGTCAGACGCCGTGCCCGGCGGCGAGGACTTCTTCTCCCGCTTCGAGGTCAACCTGTTTGTGGACAACGGCAAGACAAAGGGCGCGCCGGTCATCGTTGAGGACCACCCCACGGCCTTCAACCTGCTCGGCTCCATCGAGCGCGAGGCCGAGATGGGCGCGCTCTACACGGACTTCACCCTGATCAAGGCCGGAGCCCTGCACAAGGCCAACGGCGGGTTCCTGATCCTGAACATCGAGGACCTGCTCTCCAATCCCAACTCCTGGGAGGGCCTGCTCCGCGCCCTGCGCTCCGGCCAGTCGCGCATCGAGGACCCGGTGGACCCGGACCAGGTCAGGGCGCGCTCCCTCCAGCCCGATCCCGTCGAGCTGGAGCTCAAGGTCGTGCTCATCGGCACGGACGAGCACTATGAACTGCTCCTCTACAATGACGACCGCTTCGCCAAATATTTCAAGCTGAAGGCGCACCTCCAGCACGCGGCGCCGCGCACTGCGGCCAACATCCGCAACTTCCTCTCGGTCATCGGCCAGACCGCAAAGGCCGCCGACACCCTGCCCTTCACCAGGGAGGCCATGGCCGGACTGGTGGACTTCGCTTCCCGCCTGGTGGAGGACCAGAAACGGCTCTCCCTGTACGTGCCTCTCATCCGGGAACGGATGATCGAGGCCTCGGCCATGGCGCGCATGGCTGGCAAGGAGAAGGTCGGCACGGCAGAACTGGCAGAGGCCGTGTCCGCCAAGGACTACCGCGTGAACCTGTACGAGGAGGAATTCCTCTCGGACTATGACCGCCAGGTGATCAAGGTCTCCACCTCGGGCCAGGGCACGGGCCGGGCCAACGGCCTGTCCGTCACCATGTTCGGCGACTACGAGTTCGGTCTGCCCCACCAGATTTCCTGCACCGTCGGCGTGGGCCACGGCGGCATCCTCGACCTGGAGCGCGAGGCCCAGATGGGCGGCCCCATCCACACCAAGGGCATGATGATCATCAAGTCCTACCTGGTCCGGCTGTTCGCCCAGGACAAGCCCATCGTGCTCACCGGCTCGCTCTGTTTCGAGCAGTCCTACGCAGGCATCGAAGGCGACTCGGCCTCGGGCGCGGAGCTGGCCTCCCTGCTCTCGGCCCTGTCCGACGTGCCCATCAACCTCTCCCTGGCCTTCACCGGCGCGGTCTCGCAGACCGGCGCGGTCATGGCCGTGGGCGGGGTCAATCGCAAGATCGAGGGGTTCTTCGAGGTCTGCCGCCGCCGCAAGCTGACCGGCAAACAGGGCGTCATCCTGCCGGAGGACAACGTGGTCAACCTGATGCTCAAGGACGAGGTGGTCCAGGCCGTGAAGGACGGCCTCTTCCACATCTTCCCGGTCAAGACCATCGAGGAGGCCATGACCATCCTCACCGGAATGCGCTGCGGCACACGCAACAAGCGGGGCAAATACCCCACGGATTCCCTTTATCATCGCGTAGACAAGCGGCTTGCCGAGCTGGCCGAGCTGGCCGCCCCCGGCAACGGAGCCTGCTGGACGCACGGCGAGTCCTAGGCACGCAGCAAGATTCTCGACAGAAGGCCACCCCGAGGTTATCGGCGGTGGCCTTCGCCTTTCATTGACTCCGCCTCCCCTGGGGGATACGGTCCTGTCGAATCCCCTGACCAAGCCATTTTTCGGAGTTGAAAGATATGTATTTCATAGCATTCGGCGACGTGCACGAGTCCACCGGCGTCCTGGAGAGCATCCCGGACCTGGCGAACGCGGACGGCGTGATCATCACAGGCGACCTGACCAACCGGGGAAGCCGGGAGGCGGCGGCCCGGGTCATCGACGCGGTGGCCGCCATCAACCCGCGCATCCTGGCCCAGCCGGGCAACATGGACACCGATACGGTCCAGGCTTACCTTGAGGAACGCGGCATGGGTCTGCACCTTCAGGTGCGTGAGCTTGCCCCGAACCTCGGCCTGCTGGGCGTCGGCCTGTCCACGCCCACCCCCTTCGGCACGCCCGGCGAGATTTCCGAACAGACCCTGGCCGGCCTGCTCGACGAGACCTACGCCAAGGCCGACGGATTCGGCCATCTGGTCTGCGCCATCCACGAGCCGCCCCACGGCACCGCCCTGGATATGCTCGGCAACGGCCAGCACGTGGGCAGCCCCGGCGTGCGCGCCTTCATCGAGCGAGTCCAGCCCGCCCTGGTCATCTCCGGGCACATCCATGAGGCCGCAGGCGTGGACCGCGTGGGCGATACCACGATAATCAACCCCGGCATGCTCGCCGGAGGCGGATATGTGCGCATAGACTATGCGGACGGCGAACTGAACGCCGAACTCAAGAGCATCTAACGGAGCCATGTCGAAAATCGGATTCATCTGGGTAGGCAAGCTCAAAGAGCGCTTCTCCCAGGAGGGGTGCGCCCTCTACTGGAAAAAACTGTCCCGCTTCTTCAAGCTGGACGAGGCCGTGGTCAAGGACGGCCCAAGCAAGCTGCCCAACATCGATCGCAACAAGAAGGAGGGCGAGGGAATCCTCGCCAAGGTGGGCAAGGGCGACGTGCTCATCATCCTGGACGAGCACGGCGAGCGGCTCACCTCGCGCAAGCTGGCCAAATTGGTCCGTCAATGGACCGACGCCCCCAACCAGCGGCCGGTCTTCGTCATCGGCGGCCCCTTCGGCCTCTCGGACGAGGTCAAGGAAGCGGCGCGGCACGCCATTCGCCTGAGCGACATGACCCTGCCCCACGAACTGGCCCGCCTCGTACTCCTGGAGCAGCTCTACCGGGCCGGGACCATCCTCAAGAACATGCCCTATCACCACGACTAGCGGAGACCCTATGCTGGACATCGACTACCTCAAGCGCGTGGCGCACTATTTTGAAAGCGGAGACTGCCAGTTCGAGTTCGAGCACGGCGAAGAAGAACGCCGTCTGGCCATCATCGACTTCCTCGAGCACCTCATGGAGCTGGGCGAACAGGCCGACGAGCTGGCCACCAAGCTCATCTTCAAGGACGCCTACGCCTCCATGACCAACGAGGACGGCGTGGCCAAGGCCCTGGAGGAGGAAGCCGCCGGGGAGCCTGGGGACTAGAGCCTTTGCTTTATCGACCGTCCGTGCTAGGACGGGCCACCCGATGGCGGGATGAGCCGCTGCCGGAAATAATGGGGCCACGCCCCGGAGAACAGCCATGAGCGAAGATCAAACCAAGGACTTCCTCGACTCCCTGCCGGAGCTGGAGGAAGGCAAAACATACTGTTTCAAATGCTATCCCGGCATCGAATGCTTCAATGCCTGCTGCAGCGACCTGAACATGACCCTGACGCCCTACGACATCCTGCGCATGCGCCAGGCCACGGGCAAGGACTCCATCGACTTCCTGCGCGTCCACACCATCGGACAGCGCGCCCCGGACACCAATTTCCCGGTCTTCAAGCTGCGCATGACCGACAACGCGGCCCGCACCTGCCCCTTTGTCACTGAAGAAGGCTGTGCCATCTACCCGGACCGCCCCGGCGCGTGCCGCATGTACCCCCTGGGCCGCGCCACCCGCCCGGACGGCAAGGGCGGCGTCAAGGAGCAGTTCTTCATCGTCAAGGAGGACCACTGCAAGGGCTTCCTCGAAAAGGACGAATGGACCGGCGCGTCCTGGAAGCAGGACCAGGGATTCCACGAATACACCGCCAGCAACGACCGCTACATGCACATCCTGGCCCGGATCAAGGAAGGCGGCCATCCCGTCTCCGACAAGATGAGCCACATGGCCACCCTCGCCCTCTACAAGGTCGACGAGTTCCAGCGGTTCATCGAAAAGATGCGCCTCTTCGAACGCGTGGACGTGGACGAGAAACGCCAGCGCGCCATCCTCAACGACGAATTCGTCTGCCTCTCCTTTGCCATGGACTGGTTCGAGCTGATGCTCTTCCACGACACCACCAAGCTCAAACCCAAGAACGTGCCGACCCGCACGCCCTGCCAGAAATAGGACGACGCCATGGCCCTTCCCGAAAATTCCAAGCTCATGTCCATCCGCACCTACCTGAAGCGGAAGGCGGAATTCATGCCCGGCCACCGGGTGGTCTTCACCAACGGCTGCTTCGACGTGCTCCATCCCGGCCACGTGGACCTGCTCACCCGGGCGCGCGCCCTGGGCGACTCACTCATCCTCGGACTCAACTCCGACGAGTCCGTCAGGATGCTCGGCAAGGGCGCCGACCGCCCCCTCAACTCCCAGGAGGAGCGCGCCTTCGTGCTCGCCGGACTCACCTGCGTGGACCAAATCATCATCTTCCACGAGTCCACGCCCCTGGAGCTGATCAAGGCCGTCCGGCCCCAGATCCTGGTCAAGGGCGGCGACTGGCCCGTGGAGGACATCGTGGGCAACGACGTGGTCACCAAGGCCGGCGGACAGGTGCTCAGCCTGCCCCTGCTCGAAGGCTACTCCACCACCGCCTTTTTGGTGAAGGTCCGCGCTTCCTAAGCTGGCTTCCATAAGAATGACGAACGGCGCACGCTTTTGGAGCGTGCGCCGTTTTTTTTGGCTTTTATGTGCGGGAGTATGGCGTGAGGGGAAGGCCTCCGGCGGCCCTACCGGGGGTCGCCTTCGGCGGGACCAGAGAACCCTTTGGAAAGGGTTCTCCGGACTCTCCTAAACTTTTTGTGTTCGCTTCGCTCAGAGCCGTGCGGAAGCAAGCTGGCTGCCATGTATGGAACTGAGGTCAGCCAATAGTTTTTCCTTTTAAAGACGTTCGCCAAAGGCGAGAAAGGGTTTCCAAAGGGGGCTCGCCCCTTTGGCCGCCGGAGGCTAAATCACCCGACATCGCCGCCCTGAAGGGCGGCTTCCCCTTCTGATTTTTCCGCCTCTACCAGGCAGCCCACACAGCTACTCCTTGACCGAACCGGCCAGCAGACCCCGGATGAAGTAGCGGCCAAGGAAGATGTAGATGCAGAGCACGGGCACGGCGGCCATGATCGAACCGGCCATGGGCAGGTTCCAGCTCACGGCCTGGCCGCCCGCCAGTTGCGCCAGCCCCACGGTGATGGGGTTGTCCGCATGGCGGGTGAGACAGATGCCCCAGAGGAACTCGTTCCAGATCTGCGTGAACTGCCACAGCGAGGTGACCACGAAGCCGGGGATGGAGAGCGGGAACACGATGCGCAGGTAGATGGAAAAGAAACCCGCGCCGTCCAGCCGCGCCGACTCGATGAGCGCAGTGGGAATCTGGGCGTAGAAGTTGCGGAAGATCAGCGAGGTGATGGGCAGCCCGTAGACGATGTGGGCCAGAATCAGGCCCGGCAGCCCGCCGTAGAGGTTCATGGCCCGCAGGGTCTGGAAGAGCGGGATGAGGATGACCTGGTACGGGATGAACATGCCGAACAGGAAGAGCGTAAACACGATCTCGCTGCCCGGGAACTTCCACTTGGAAAAGACGTAGCCGTTCAGGGAGCCGAGCACCGTGGATCCGGCCGTGGCGCACAGGGTCAGGATCACGGAGTTGATGAAGTTCGGCTTGAGCAACTGGATTGCCTGGGAGAAGGACGACCAGTTGAAGACCGAGGGGAGCTCCCAGGCCGAGGGCAGGGATATCTCCGCAGGCAGCTTCAGGGCGGTCACGGCCGCCATGTAGGCGGGCATGAGGAAGAACAGGGACAGGACGGCCAGGGTGCCGTAGAGCAGGATGGAACCGGTGGTGGTGCGTTTCATGGCTATCCCCTCCTCCTCTGGCGATACTGCCCGATGAGGTACGGCACGATGAAGGTGGCGGCCACCAGGAAGAGCACGATGGCAATGGCGGCGCCCACGGCGAAATCATTGGCCCGGAAGGTGGTCAGGTACATGTTCAGTGCCGGATGGCCGGTCTCGGCGTTGTCCGGACCGGTCATGGCGAAGATCAGGTCGAACATCTTCAGCGAGATGTGCGAGAGGATGATCACTGCGGAAATGGTGATGGGCTTGAGCATGGGGATGGCCACATGTCGGTAGTAGCCCGCGTCGGACGCGCCGTCGAGCATGGCCGCGTCGCGCAGGTCCTGGGAGATGCCGTTGAACCCGGCCAGGTACAGGGCCATGGTGTAGCCCGAGTACTGCCAGATGGTGGCCATGATGATGCCCAGCGTGGCCATGTTGAAGCCGTGCATCTCTTCCATGAAGAGCGCCTCGGGCAGCAGCCCGCCGAAGAGCCAGGTTCCCGCGCCGAGTACGATGCCGGGCCCCAGCCAGCGCTTCACGGCCCGGCTCCCGTCTTTCCTGAACACGAAGAGCCCGGTCATGATCAGCAGGAAGGAAGCCACGTAGAGCAGGATGGAAAAGAGGTTCTGCCAGTTGAACTCGAGGATGGCGGCGGTGGAGGAGAGCCATTCGAAGTTCAGCGGCTCCATGCCCAGATAGGTGGGCAGGACGTTGACCCCGCCCTGGGGCGCGAGCAGCCAGCGCCAGATGGTGCCGGACACGATGAACGACAGGGACATGGGATAGAGGAAGATGGTGCGCAGGACGTCTTCGCCCTTGGGTTTCTGGTCGAGCAGGATGGCGATGAACATGCCCAGCCCGATGGCTCCGGCCAGGAGCATGATCGAATAGTAGACCGCGTTGACCAGGTCCTGGCGGAACCCGCCGCCGAGGAAGCCGGTGAACAGCTCCACGTAGTTGTCCAGTCCGACGAAATGCTTCTCGGGATTCAGGGCCAGGGACCCGGAGCCGCCCCAGTCGGTCATGGACGTCCAGATGGTGTTACCGATGAACCCGTAGACGAAGATCGCCATCAGGATCATGGAGGGCAACAGTGTCAGAAACGCCTTCAGTCTGTCTTTGGATGCTTCACGCATATTCCTTGCCTCGACGGCTGTTGCACCAGCATCGTCCGCGTTGTTGTCGGCTCTTAGGAAACCTCGGCGCAGATGCGCCCTTGGTTGTCTCGGGGGTGCCGACCGGCGTCCGTCACTTGTCGAACAGCCTCCATATCTGTCTTGAGCGGGCCGCGCACGGAAGCCGAAGCGTCCGGCGCGGCCAGCCCGGGTTGGTTTATGTTAGATGCCCGCTTTCTTGGCCAACTGCTGGCAGGCCTTGGCTGCGGCGGGAGCGTTCTTGGTCTTCAGGAACATCTCCATGACCGAGGCGAAACCGCCCATGAAGGTCTCGTTGGCGGCGACGCCGTGAGCCAGGGAGCCGACCACGCGGTCCTTGCCGAAATCGTTGGCGGAGGACTGCAGGTAGGCGTTGTACTTGGACAGATCGGAGTCGGTACGCGCGGAGATGGAGCCCTTGATCGGGTTGAAGGCATCAGAGCCTTCCTTGGAGCCGAGCACCTTGAGCCAGGCAATGGCGTTGTCGCGGTGCGGGGAACCCACGGGCAGACCGAAGGAGTCGGCCAGGAACATGAACTCGCCGGTGGTGCCGGGGGAGGCGGCCCAGCCGTAGCCCTCGCCGGGTACCAGCTTCTTGGTGGTGGTCATGTAACCGGCGGCCCAGTCACCCATGATGTTGAAGGCGGCGCGGCCGTCGATGACCATATCCGTGGCCTGCTGCCAGGACAGGGAAGAGGCGTCGGAGTTGGTGAACTCGAGCACCTTGCCGAAGAGTTCCCAAGCCTTGATGCCTTCGGGGGAGTCGAACTTCAGCTTGCCGGACCACAGGGCATCCCAGTTGTCCGCGCCGAGGGAGGCCAGGGCAACGGATTCCCAGAGGTGGTTGGCAGTCCAGTTCTGGGCCAGGGCCAGGGGGGTGACCCCGGCGGCCTTCAGCTTGGGCGCGATGGCGAAGAACTCGTCCCAGGTCTTGGGCGCTTCCACGCCCCACTTCTTCAGGTTGGCCGGGATGTACCACATGACGTTGGAGCGGTGGATGTTGACCGGGACGGACCAGATGCCCTTGTCGGTGCCGATCAGCTTGATCAACCCCTTGGGGAAGACGTCCATCCAGCCCTGTTCCTGGAACAGCGGAGTCAGGTCTTCCATGCGTCCGGCCTTGACCCAGGTGCCGATCAGTTCCTGTCCGGCGTGGACCTGGAAGGAATCCGGCGGCTCACCGCCGAGCATGCGGGTCTTGAGGACCGCTTTGGCGTTGACGCCGGAACCGCCGGTGACCGTACCGTTGATCACGTTCACCTTGGGGTTCTGCGTCTTGTAAATGTCGATCAGGGCCTGCAGGGCAGGACCCTCGTCGCCGGCCCACCAGGAGAAAATTTCCAGATCGCCGGTCAGTTCCTTGGCCTGGACGGCCTGCGGCATGGAGAGCAGCAGGGCGGCGACCAGCACCACGCACAGTTTGACAAAGGCCTTGTTCATAGTACCTCCTAGAATTGAAACTCTACACCTTAACCAATCAATTACACATAAAAACAAGCGATTGCAGCCTCGCAACATCAAACAATCGCATTTGTCGTCTCAGGATCGAACAGGACCATGCGGTCGAATTCGAAGCCGATGGGAACAGTTTCTCCGGGATGGGCGAGGACCCGCCCTTCCACTTCGGCGATCAGTTCGTTCTCACCGTCGATGACGATCTCCAGGTGGGACTGGCCGCCCAGGATCTCCGAGACCACCACCTCGCCGCTGCACAGCCACTCGGGCGGCAGCTTCTCGGTCCGGTCGCCCATCTTGATGGCGTCGGGCCGGATGCCTACGAGCACGGGCGTACCGTCCTTCAGAGACTCGGCCTTGCCCTCGGTGACAGGGAAGGCCGACTTGCCCACCTGCACGATGCGCCTGCCGTCCGCAACCCGGTAGGTGCCCTTGAGGATGTTCATGGGCGGGTTGCCGATGAACTGGGCCACGAATACGTTGACGGGCTTCTCGAAGACCTCGATGGGCGAGCCCACCTGCTGGATGTAGCCGTCCTTGAGGATGACGATGCGGTCGGCCAGGGTCATGGCCTCGATCTGGTCGTGGGTGACATAGATGGTGGTGGTGGCCAGCCGCATGTGCATCTTGCGCAGCTCCATGCGCATCTGGGTGCGCAGCTGCGCGTCCAGGTTGGAGAGCGGTTCGTCGAAGAGAAAGACGTCGGGCTTGCGCACCATGGCCCGGCCCATGGCCACGCGCTGGCGCTGGCCGCCGGAGAGTTCCGAGGGCTTGCGCTCCAGGTACGGCTCCAGTTCCAGAATGCGGGCGGTCTCGTTGACCTTGGCCGCGATCTCGTCCTTGCCGCTGCCGCGCATCTTGAGGGAGAAGCCCATGTTCTCGCGCACGGACATGTGCGGGTACAGGGCGTAATTCTGAAAGACCATGGCCACGTTGCGGTCCTTGGGCGATTCCTGGTTGACCACGCGGTCGCCGATGAGCACCTCGCCGCCGCTGATGGCCTCCAGCCCGGCGACCATGCGCAGGACAGTGGACTTGCCGCAACCGGAAGGACCGACCAGGACGATGAACTCGTTGTCCCGGATTTCCAGGTCCACACCGTGGACCACTTCCACGCTGCCGTACCGCTTGACGACTTGCTTCAACTCGACATTTGCCATTGCATCACCTTGATCATCCGCCGCCTCACGTGGTGGAGAAGCGGTATTCCGTTACATGTTGATAGGTCTCGCCCGGCCGCAGGGTGATGGCCGGGAACCCGGGTTGGTTGGGCGCATCCACGTAGCCGTGGGCCTCCAGGCAGAGGCCGTGCCGGTGGCCGTAGAGCGCTCCGAGCTTGCCGGAGAGCCGTTCTGGCAGGCCGTTGCCGGAATAGAACTGCACCCCCGGCTGGGTGGTGCGAACCTCCAGCACGCGGCCCGAGCCGCCGTGAAAGAGCTGCGCCGCCGTCTTCATCTCGCCCGGTGCGCCGTCCAGCACGAAATAGTGGTCGTATCCCTGGCCCATGGCGATGGCCTCATGGGGCGCGTCCACGTCCAGCCCCACGGCCTTGGGCCGGGTGAAGTCCATGGGCGATCCCGCCACGTCCGCGATCTCCCCTGTGGGGATGAGCGCGTCGTCCGTGGGCAGGTAGCGGGAGGCGTTGAGGGTCAGCACGTGATCCAGGACAGACTCTTCGAGGTTGCCGGACAGGTTGAAATAGGCGTGGTTGGTCAGGGAGACCAAGGTGGGCTTGTCGGTCACGGCCTTGAACTCCATCACAAGCCCTCTGTCGGCCAGGGTGTAGGTCACCTCGGCGTCCAGGTCGCCGGGATACCCCTCCTCGCCGTCCGGGCTGTGGTAGCGCAGGACCAGGGAGGCGCTGTCCGGGCCGCTCCCCACGGAAGCGTCCCAGAGCCGGGAATGGAAACCGCCGGGGCCGCCGTGAACCTGGTTCTCCCCCTCGTTGGGGGTCACCTTGTGAACCGTGCCGTCCAGCTCGAAGCGGGAATTTGACACTCGGTTGGACACCCGGCCCACGGTAACGCCGAAATAATTGGGATCGGTGCGATACTCCTCCAGGGTGTCGTACCCCAGGATAACATCGGCCATGGCTCCCCGCCGATCCGGGGCGGTCAGCTCCACCAGGGTCGCGCCGTAGTCCGCAATGCTGGCGCGCATGCCGCGTCCGTTGGTCAGCGTGAACAGCGAAACCTCGCGCCCGTCGGGCAGAGCTCCCCATGTTTGCCGTCTGATGTCCATCTACCGTTCCCTCCGCAAGGAAGAACCGCGCACCCGCAACTCGGTCGCAAGGATAACGGTTTCGGGATCGATCGTATCACGATCTTCATCGAATTGCTTCATCAAAAGCATCGCGGCTGTACGCCCCATTTCAAAGGCGGGCTGAAAGACCGTGGTCAGCGGCGGATCGATGAGCGCGGCAGCGGGTGTGTCCGAGAATCCCACCAGGGCCACGTCCTCGGGGATGCGCACGCCAGCCTTCTTGAATTCTGAAAAAAGTCCAACAGCCACTGGGTCGTTGATGGCCAGGATGGCCTCGGGCAGCTTCTCCATGGCAAGGTAGCGCGCGGCCCCGCGCCGCCCGTCCTCCTCGCGATAGCCACCGTGCAGGTGGTACCGCTCCTCGTAGGCCAGGCCGTGGTCCCGGAGTGCGTCGCGGTAGCCCCGGTAGCGGTGATCGTTGAGGGCGATGCCGTCCTCTCCGGCCATGTGTCCGATGACCCGGTAACCGGACTCGGCCAGATGGGAAACAGCCTCGTAGGCGGCCTTGTAGTCGTCCACCACCACCTTGGGCGTAGGCAGCTCCTCCACCACCCGATCGAACTGGACCAGGGGCACCCCCTGGCGAATCACGGCCTCCAGGTGCGCGTAGTCAGTGGTCTCGGACGAGATGGCGATCAGCAGCCCGGCCACGCGGTTGTCCACCAGGGCTCTGGTGTTGATCGCCTCGCGGGCCAGGGACTCGTTGGATTGGCAGACCATGATGGTATAGCCGTGCTCGTAGGCCACTTCCTCGATGCCGGAGATAACCGTGGAAAAGAAATTATGCCGTATTTCCGGGACGATAACCCCGATGGTGTTGCTGCGCCGCTTCTGGAGGGACTGGGCCAGCTGGTTGGGCCGGTAGTCGTAGCGCTCGGCGGCCTCCATGACCCTGCGCTTGGTCTCCTTGCTGATATCCGGGTGGTCGCGCAGGGCACGGGACACCGTGGACGGCGAGATGGAGAGCTTGCGGGCGAGGTCCTTGATGGTGAACTGGGCCACGGCTACGCCTCCCCGTCCGGCAGGATCAGATCAAGACCGGGCCTGCGTACGCGCAGGGGCAGCACCGCGCCCAGCCCGAACACGGCTTCCATGTAGGCCTGATAGTCCGGGAAGCGGTCCCGGGGCACATAGGCCTGGATGGTCCCGGCGAAGCCGCCGCCCTGGATGCGCCACGCTCCGTTGCCCCCAAGGAACCGTTCGGTCAGGGTCAAGGCCAGGGGGATGGGCTGCTCCTCTGGCCGGATCGTGCTCACGCAGTTCTGCAGCAGCCTCCAGGACGAGTCTCCCGAGGCCAGGACAAGGCGGAGAAAGGCAGTCATGTCACCCTGCGCGAGGGCCTCGGCCTGAGCCTGGGCCCGGTCGCTCTCCTCGATGAAGTGGAGCAGCCGGAGCAGAGCCCTGTCCCCGGCCTCGCGCCGGATGGTCGGTGCCGCGTCCAGGACCTGCGCCACGGTCAGACCGCGCGCCGTCTCCTGCCCGAGCACTCTGGCGGCCCGGCCCATCTCGGCCGGGATGGCCGCATACTCCGGGGTGAGATCCGCGTGGCTGCCCCCGGTGTCCACCACCGCAAGCTGGTAGTCCGTGGCCCCGAAATCGAAATCCACCTGACGCGTGACCGGACTCGCAGGATCGGCGAAGTCGATGGACAAGACACCTTGGGCTGCGCAGGCCAACTGGTCCATGAGCCCGCACGGCTTGCCGAAATGCACGTTCTCGGCCTGTTGCCCGAAGCGGGCCAGCTCCAGGGGGGTGACCCGGCCCTCGTTGAAAAGCTGGTTGAGCACCTGCCCCATGCAGACTTCGAAGGCGGCGGAGGAACTCAGCCCCACGCCCATGGGCACACCGCCCGAAACGCAGGCGTCGAAGCCGCCCACCACATGCCCGGCCTGCGCGAAACCATGAACAACCCCGCGGATAAGCGCCTCCGGGGTGCCCTCCTCGGTCTTGCGGGGCGCGGTGTCGGCGCAGTCCACTTCGATGGTCCCGCCAAAGCCCTCTGACTTGACCCGGATGCGATTCCCTTCCGAGGCGCGGGCCACGGCAAGGCAGTCGAAGCTCACGGCGGCGGCCAGCACCACGCCGTGGTTGTGGTCCGTGTGGTTGCCGCCCAGCTCGGTCCGCCCGGGCGCGCTGACCAGAACCGCAGGGCCCGTCCCCCGCCACTCGGCCATGCGCTCCAGCAGGGACGCCGCGCGCAGCCCCTGCCTGTCGGTTTCGCCCTCTCCGTACAGCTCGGCAAGGGCGCGGTCCAGCCCGTGGGAGTGGACGGCGGCGAGATATTCCTTCAGGTCGGTCACGGGGTCACGTCCAGGTAATGGGTCTCGGAGAGTTCCCGCAGGCGCAGGGCGGCGGCCTCGGCGGTCAGATCACGCTGAGGCATGGCCATCATCTCGAACCCGACCATGAATTTCTTCACGGACCGGGACCGGAGCAGCGGCGGATAGAAGTGCATGTGCCAGTGCCAGTGGGTGTGCTCCCCGCCGTCCGTGGGGCGCTGGTGGATGCCCATGGAATACGGGAACGAGGTGGAAAAGAGGTTGTCGTACCGGGTGCAGAGGCGGACAAGAGCGTCTGCCAGATCGTTGCGCTGGGCCGCGTCCATTTCGGTGATGGCACCCATGTGCGCCTTGGGCAGGAGCATGGTCTCGAATGGCCAGACCGCCCAGAACGGGACCAGGACAGCGAAGGAGTCGTTCTCGAAGACCACCCGCTCACCGCCGGAGAGTTCCCGCTCCAGGTAGCGGCAGAGCAGACATCCGCCGTGCTCCTCCAGATGGGCGCGCTGCCGGTCGTCTTCCATGCGCGGATACATGGGCACGGACCCGGTGGCCCAGATCTGGCCGTGGGGATGCGGATTGGAGCAGCCCATGATGGCGCCCCGGTTCTCGAAAATCTGAACGTAGCCGATGCTCTCCCGCGCACCCAACTCCGCGAACTCGCGGCACCAGACGTCCACCACCCCGGCCACGCGCTCCGCGCCCAAGCGGGCCATGTTCAGATCGTGGCGGGGGGAATAGCAGATGACCCGGCAGATGCCCGGCTCGTGCTCGGCCACAAGCAGGCCGTCCTCCATGGGGGAGGCTTCGCCCGTCTCGGGCAACAGGGCCGCAAAGTCGTTGGTGAAGACGAAGGTCTCGTCGTAGTCCGGGTTGACGGCACCGCCGGCCCGCTCGTTGCCGGGGCAGAGATAGCAGTGGGGATCGTACTCGGGCAGAGTGGAGACGTCGGGAGCCTCTTCCTTGCCCTGCCAGGGCCGCTTGGTGCGGTGGGGCGAAACCAACACCCACTCTCCGGTGAGCTGGTTGAGCCGCCGGTGCGGCTGCTCGTCGAACTGTATGCGCATCCCCGTAACCCCCTCTTCAAACACCTGTTCGACTGTTGGAAATCCAACAAGCCGGACTTGCTCGCCTTTTTGTGCAAACGTTACCGCAAACGTTGCCGCAAACGTTTGCGGGCGCGCGGAACAGAAAACCATATCGACACGTTCCTGTCAATAAACGGCCACAAAATGCTCGGCCACTCACAGAATATCGGACAAAATGGGGGGATGCGCAGTTATTTTTTACGGCTTGTGCCCAAATAAAGCGCGCTCGCGCCACACGGGCAACGGAAGAATGCACGGAGGGGAATCAGCGTGTAAGTTTCTCGGAGCACGGGAGGCCTCCCGCCCCCCAGGTCTCCTTTTTGACGACCTCATGGATTACGGAGACAGGTGCCTCGTCACAGTCTGCAGTGCGAGAGATCTCCCCGGTCCGGACCTGACCACGCTTTTGCCCGGCGCAACTTACCGCCCGCATTTCCACGCATATGATCGGCATGGGTCGCCTTTCCAGGGCGCAGCCCGGGAGGTGTCCGTCTCCGGTGGAAAGCGTTCGGACGGAGGACGTGCCGACGCGGCCACGGCCTTGACCGAAGGCTTCCCGTTCCCCCGAAAAGCTCACCCCCGGCATGGCCGGGGGGGAGCGAAAAAGCAGGATCAGTCGGGCAGCTGGGACAGGGTCTGGCCCACGCCCGCAGCGGTGAGGATGGAGAAACAAAGGCGCGCCTTGGTGTCGCCAAAGCTCACGTCCATGTAGACGGTCTCGTCGTGCTGGAAGCTCTCGGAGGCCGTGCCGGTGAGCAGGGGCAGCTCCGTGGTCTCGCTCAGGTCGAACTCCACCGGGATCATGCCCAGCTTCTCAGGGCCGATGGGAGCCTGGCTCATGTTGGTCAGGGCCTCGGCCATGCCCTTGGCGGCGTCAAGCGCCACCGGGAGGTACAACTGGCCGAACTGGAGCAGGCAGACGCCGTGCTCCTCCAGAAGCATGCCCTGGACCTCGACGTCGAGCACCTGGAAAAGATAGGGGCCGCCATCGCCGAATTCGATTCTCTGGCCTTCTTCGGTCACGGGAACCTCCTAGTCGATGTACGAGCAGCAGTAATCGGTGACCGAGGCCACCTGAAGCTTGAACTTGGACGAACCCGGGACCTCGAAGGTCTCGCCGCCCTTGACCGCGACCCATTCGTCGCTGCCGGGCAGTTGCACGGTCAGCTCACCGGCCAGGATTTCCATGACCTCGGGCTTCTCGGTGCCGAATTCGTAGTCGCCGGGAAGCATGATGCCCAGCGTTTTCACCGTTCCGTCCGGGAAGGTCACGACACGGCTGGTGACCTTCCCGTCAAAATAAATATTGGCTGCTTTCTTGATGGTTACGCCCGCAAATTCCGTCATGACTGCTCCTGGCTGAGTGAAGTTGAACGTGGATGAAAATCCCTCCTTGCGGTGGGGTGAAATCAGGCTATAATGGTCTTCATCCACCGTCAACAAAACCAAGGAATCTCCATGCGAAAAATACGTTTCGGCGTGCTCGGCGCGGCCAAAATCGCCCGGACCAAGGTCATCCCCGGCATGCAGGCGGGAGACCTGACCGAAGTGACCGCCATCAGTTCCCGAACCGAGGACTCGGCCCGGGCCGTGGCCGACGAACTGGGCATTCCCAAGGCGTACGGTGGCTACGAGACGCTCCTGGCAGACCCGGACGTAGACGCGGTCTACATCCCCCTGCCCAACCACCTGCACGTGGACTGGTCCATCCGCGCTCTGGAGGCGGGAAAGCACGTGCTCTGCGAAAAGCCCCTGGGCCTGGATTCGAAGGACATCGCCCGACTCATGGAGGCGGCGGCGCAGCACCCGGAACTGCAGGTCATGGAGGCGTTCATGTACCGCTTCCATCCCCAATGGGAGGAAGCCAAACGACTGGTTGACGCTGGGGAGATAGGTCCGGTGGCCTCCATCCAATCCTACTTTTCCTACTTCAACGCCGACCCCGGCAACATCCGCAACCGGGCAGAGATGGGCGGCGGCGGGATGATGGATATCGGGTGCTACAACATCTCCCTGTCCCGCTTCCTGTTCGGCGGAGAGCCGGACCGCGTCTGCGGCTTCGTGGACCGCGCCCCGGACTTCGGTACGGACAGGCTCTTTTCCGGCATGATGGATTTCTCGGGCCGGGTCTCGACCTTTACCTGCTCCACGCAACTGGCCGGACACCAGCGCGTGGACATCCTGGGCGCAAAAGGCCGCATCGAGCTTCCCATCCCCTTCAACGCCCCGCCGGACGAGCCCACCCGTCTCATCCTCCAACGGGAAGAGCACAAGGGCACAGACCGGCACCTGACCACCATCGAGTTCCCGGCCTGCGACCAATATACGGTCCAGGGCGACCGCTTCGCCAAGGCCATCTTGGACGGTGGCCCCACACCCACGCCCCTGGACGACGCCCTGGCCAACATGCGCGTTCTGGAGGTCCTGCTGGAGAGCGCCGACGCAGCCCGTTGGATCACCTGCCGGTCCTGAGCGTCTCCACCCTGCTGACCAGCGGCCAGCTCAGGGCCGACCCCATGATCACCGGGCGCATAGAGCTTGAGGACATCGTGGACAAGGGGTTTCTGGAACTGATCAACAACAAGGACGAAAACATCAAGCCCTGCGTCCGTCCTGAAGAATAGAGGCGTTCACGAAAGCCGTGAAGAGGGCCGCAAATCCGGCACGCTCTCCGCAGCGGCTCCGGACTCTCCCGCCTGCTACGAACGCGATTTGCCTCCGACCGTGACGGGAGCGGCCGGTTCCGCCGCTCAAAAAAATCAATCCCGCTGCCGCTTCAGCCTGACCGCCTCATCCAAGACCGCCACCAGATCCTCCATCTCCACGGGTTTGGGGATGAACCCGTCCATGCCCATGGACAGGAACTTGTCCCTGTCCCCCGCCATGGTGTAGGCGGTCATGGCGTAGACCGGCACGTCACGCCGTTCCGCCCCGGCCTCGCCCTCTCGAATGGCCC
The DNA here is from genome assembly GCF_009762795.1 of Pseudodesulfovibrio cashew. Classification (NCBI taxonomy): domain Bacteria; kingdom Pseudomonadati; phylum Thermodesulfobacteriota; class Desulfovibrionia; order Desulfovibrionales; family Desulfovibrionaceae; genus Pseudodesulfovibrio; species Pseudodesulfovibrio cashew. The sequence continues at coordinate 845,227 of NZ_CP046400.1, forward strand.
GGGTGGCCTCGATGCCGTTCATGCCCGGCATCTGAATGTCCATGAACACGGCGTCGAAGGGTTCGGCGCGAAGGAGGTTGATCGCCTCCCGGCCATCTTCTGTCACGCTCACCGAACACCCGGCCTTTTCCAGCATACGGCTGCCCACCAACCGGTTCACGTCGTCGTCCTCTGCCAGCAGCACGCGCAGCGGGACGGGATGGCCCGCTTCCGGGGCAGCCGCGTCAGGATCGGGCGAAGACATTCCGGCGTCTCGTTCGAAGGGAAGGACCAAGCTGAAGGACGTCCCCTTGCCCACTTCGCTATCCACGGCCATGTGACCATCCATCAGCCCCACCAGCCGTTTGCAGATGGAGAGCCCCAGCCCTGCTCCCTGAAACTGCCGAGCGTACCCTCTGCTGCCCTGGACGAAAGGCTCGAACAGGGACTCCAGTTGCGTCTCCTCGATGCCTATGCCCGTGTCCTCCACGACGAACAGGAGACGGAGCGGTTCAGCCTCGGGCGGAGAGACAAGGGAGACCGTCACACGGACGAAGCCGCTTTCGGTAAACTTCAACCCGTTGCCCACCAGATTGGTCAACACCTGCTGGAGACGAACATCGTCTCCAAACAGATGGGAAGGCACGGCCTCGTCCACAATCAGGGAAAGAGCCACATCCTTTTCCTCGGCGGCGAGCAGGAAATAGTCAAGGACCCGCCGGATCACGTCGTGTAGCTCAAAGCGTACCCGCAACAGCGGCATGCGTCCGGCCTCCACCCGCGACAGATCCAGGATGTCCGAGAGAAGCCGGTTGAGCCGAACGGCGGAATCTCTTCCTGCCTGGGCGTATTCCAGTTGGGTCTCGTCCAGTTCAGTGCCCTGGAGCAGGGTGAACATTCCCTGGATGCCGTTCAGCGGCGTACGGATTTCATGGCTCATGTTGGCCAGGAATTCGGATTTGGTCTCGTTGGCGGCCACTGCCTCCTCCTTGGCCCTGACCAGGCGATTGTGAATGCGTTTGATCTCGGACAGGTCGACGTCCACACAATACATGCATTTTTCGCCCGACGTTGTTTTCTGCATGACGTGAGAGGAGTAGACAGGAACCGGGTTGCCGTCCTTATGCAGCAGCTCCAGCTCGGCAGGCGGGATGGGTTCGTTCTTTTCCAGCCATGCCCTGTGCCCCAGGCGCACAGGCTCGTGCATGGGGTCGGGGATGATCAATTCCAGCAGCCCCCGCCCCATGGCCTCATCCCTGGTGTAGCCGTACAGCCTTTCGCTGGCCGGATTCCAGTAAACCACGTGGAGCGCGCTGTCGTAGCCCTGCACGGCGATGTCGATATTTTCGAAAATCTCACGGAACCGCTGCTCGCTCTCCCGCAGGGCCTCCTCGTTCTTCTTGCGCCGGGTAATGTCCTCAATGTGCCCCAGCGCCTTGACCACGCGGCCCTCCCTGTCGCGGATGGGAATGGCGGTCATGCGATACCACTTGTCAGCGCTCCTGTGCTGAACCTCCACCGACCTCGTCTCCCCCACACGGAAGGCCGTCTCAAAGGGGCAATCTTGGCCAGGCGTATCCAAATCGCTGAAAAAGTCGACGCACAATCTCCCGATCTCGCATGAACCAGGGAACATCCTCGTAAGCTCGCGGTTGAACCAGTCCACGCTCAAGTCCGGCCGAAGCAAAACCATGCCGATGTCCAACGCGGTAAGGACTTCGTCAAAGTAATCCCTTTCGGCCTTGACTGCGGCCTGAAGGCGATTTCGGTCCGTAACATCACGGCTTATGAGAAACACCCCGTAGATGTTCCCGTCACTGTAACGGTGTGGCGCAAACGTGACGTTCATGCACCGCTCGCCCACAGAGGGAAAGACTATTTTGAGCTCGGAATTGACATGCTCGCCGTTGAGGCACCTTTCCAGAGCGGGCAAGGCATCGTTGTAAAGGGCCTGGCCCACCACGTCCGGCATATGGGCGCCGAGAATAGATTCGCGCGGTCTGTCCCAATACCGGCAATACTCAAGGTTCGCCACGAGATAGCACAGCTCACGGTCAAAGATGGCCATCATGTCCTGAGACTGATCGAAGAGAGCCTGCACCTGCTGTAAATCCATCAGCACTCCTAGCTTGTCGAGCTTACACCAGCCTTTTCAGCATACCCTCTCCTGCACAAACCGCAAGGAATTCTTCCATTCCATCCTAATACTATTCGGAATGCACAAAAAAAGGGCCCCGCGCGGTATGCGCGGAGCCCCTGTGCAGCTGTCTGATCTATACTTATTTGATGAACAGCATCTCCTGGTAGCTCGGGAGCGGCCACAGATCATCAGCGACGATGCCTTCCAGGGCGTCGGCGACTTCGCGGACGGCCAGCATGGCGGGCAGGGTCTTGGTGGTCTTGTAGGCGGCTTCGGCTTCCACGGAGGAGTCGTCGGTGTCGGCGATCACGCCTTCCAGGGCGACGATGTTGTCCTGGAGATCACGCAGCATGTCAGTGACCTGCTGGAGCAGGGTGGTGCGGGGCTCGATGCCGGCGGCCTTGATGGAGGCGGCGGTTGCGGCCAGTTCGCCCTGGTAGCGGATGGCGGCGGGCAGGATGATGGTCTTGGCGATCTTCACCACCAGCAGGGACTCGGTCTGGATGTGCTGGTTGTACTGCTCGTGGTAGACTTCGCAGCGGGCGTGCAGCTCGTCCTTGGACAGGACGCTGTACTTCTCGAAGACCTTGACGACTTCCTCGCCGGTGATCATGGGCAGGGCTTCGGGAGTGGTCTTGAGGTTGGCCAGACCGCGCTTGGCGGCTTCGACCTGCCAGGCGTCGGCGTAACCGTCGCCGTTGAAGACCACGTGGCCGTGCTTCTTCATGATCTCCTGGATGACCTTCTGGGTGGCTTCGTTCAGCGCGGTGCCCTTCTTGGTCAGGGCTTCGATCTCGTCGGCGACGAAGTCCAGGGACTCGGAGATGATGGTGTTCAGTGCGACCTGAGCGCCGGCGATGGACTGGTTGGAACCGACCGCGCGGAACTCGAAACGGTTGCCGGTGAAGGCGAACGGAGAGGTGCGGTTACGGTCGCCGGAATCCATGGGCAGGGCGGGCAGGGTGTCGACACCCAGCTCCAGGCAGCCCTTGGCGTCGCAGCCCTTGAGGTCGCCCAGTTCGATCTGGTTGAAGATCTCGGCCAGCTCTTCACCGAGGAAGATGGAGATGATGGCCGGCGGGGCCTCGTTGGCGCCCAGGCGATGGTCGTTACCAGCGGAGGCGACCACGGCGCGAAGCAGCGGAGCGAATTTCTCCACGGCGCGGATGGTCGCGGCGGTGACGGCCAGGAACTGCATGTTCTCGGCCGGAGTTGCGCCGGGGGAGTACAGGGAGCCCTGGGAAGCGGAAGAGATGGAGTAGTTCAGGTGCTTGCCCGAGCCGTTGATGCCGGCGAACGGCTTTTCGTGCAGCAGGCAGGCCATGCCGTATTTCTTGGCGACGGACTTCAGGGTGGTCATGACCATCTGGTTGTGGTCGGTGGCCAGGTTGGACTGCTCGTAAACCGGAGCGATCTCGAACTGACCGGGGGCCACTTCGTTGTGACGGGTCTTGACCGGGACGCCCAGCTTGTACAGCTCACGCTCGACTTCCATCATGAAGGCGAGCACGCGGCGCGGGATGGCGCCGAAGTAGTGGTCGTCCAGCTCCTGGCCCTTGGCCGGCTTGGCGCCGAACAGGGTGCGGCCGCAGACCATCAGGTCGGGGCGGGCGAAGAAGAAGTTGCGATCGACCAGGAAGTATTCCTGCTCGGGACCGGCGTTGGAAACGACCATGTCGCCGGAATCGTCACCGAACAGCTTCAAGAAGCGCTGGCCGGCCTTGTTCAGGGCCTGGTTGGCGCGCAGCAGCGGGGTCTTCTTGTCCAGTGCATGACCTTTCCAGGAAACGAAGGCGGTGGGGATGCACAGGAAGGTGCCGTTGGGGTTTTCCAGGATGTAAGCCGGGTTGGTCACGTCCCAGGCGGTGTAGCCGCGGGCTTCGAAGGTGGCGCGCAGGCCGCCGGAGGGGAAGGAGGAAGCGTCCGGCTCGCCCTGGATGAGCAGCTTGGCCTCGAGTTCGGCGATGGCGCCGCCCTCACCGTCGGGGGACAGGAAGCCGTCGTGCTTCTCGGCGGTCAGGCCGGTCAGCGGGTAGAAAACGTGGGTGTAGTGAGTCGCGCCCTTGGAGATGGCCCATTCCTTCATGGCGGCGGCAACAGGTCCGGCCACGGCGGGGTCCAGCTTCTCGCCGGACTTCTTGGTCTTCATCAGGGACTTGTAGACGTCCTTGGGCAGCATGGACTTCATGACAGCGTCATTGAAGACGTTGGCACCAAAGACTTCCGTGGGGGTGGTCTCGGCGAAATTCAGGGGTTTCACGGTAGGGGTGTAGTTGGTCACCGCGTTGATGGCGTTCTGACGAGTCTGGTATCCGCTCATGTAAAATCTCCTTCAGGCAATAAGAAATGGATTTCCGGCACATCCGGATAAAAAAAAGGGCGCCTGACCCTTAGGTGTCTAGCGCTCCCCCCTACCAAGTTATATGCCAAACAATAAAAATCAAGATATCTCAGTCGACTATACTTTTGCACCTTTCCCGGAGAAGAGGAAATCATACGAAAATGTAGTTTGAGACCCCAATTCTTGCAGTTTGCGATAACAAATTTGAAAACTTTTTTGTATGTTTTTACAACATACTAATTTTATTGAATATAATAATGACATTAATGGGAATATCGCTCACAAAAAAAGGAAAAATTGCCTGTTTTTGCCATCCCGGACGGCATTTCAGCCCGAAGTGGCGTCCCCTGAAATGCCACTTTCGCCAACCCGGAGAGTGAATAAAGGCTCCAACTGCATCGGAGGAGGGGGCATCGGATTTCGATCGAGTCGGCAATCGCCCGCTTTGTTTGCTCGGAATGACAGCTGGCTGTGTTGCCGAGGCAGAAATGAACCCTGTCTTGGCCGGGGCCGTAGACGCCCCCTTTTCTTGCCATGGCACGTATGATTCCACCCCTGCCGCACCAAGGAGGTCGAGAGGGCTCCACCCCCTAAAACGGAGGCGGCGAGGTGAACTCCATGGGCTTGCGCGTCTCGGGATGGCGGAAGCGCAGGGTCCAGGCGTGCAGCTTGAGCTGGCCAGGGCCGGTGCCTGTGCCGTAGAGCCGGTCGCCCACGATGGGGACGCCCAGTCCCTTGGGATGGGAAGCGTGGAGACGGAGTTGGTGGGTGCGGCCAGTCAGCGGCATGAACTCCACCCGGGTCCGGCCGTTTTCGACGCCCAGCTTGCGCCAGCGCGTGGTGCCGGACTTGCCCCGCTCGGGGTCGTAGACCTGGTAGGGCCGGTTGTCCGGGTCCAGCCGAAAGGAAAGTTCGATGACGCCCGCGTCAAGCTCCACCACCCCGTCGAGCAGGGCGATGTAGCGTTTGCCCACCAGCTTGTCCATGAACTGCATGGAAAGGGTGCGGTGGGCGGCTTCGGTCAGGGCCAGGACCAGCAGCCCGGAGGTGTCCTGGTCCAGCCGGTGCACCGAGGGCTGGTCAATGGATTCGGGATGCAGGGCCTTGACCCGGCTGACGACGCAGTCCTGGTTGGCTTCGCCCTTCCCCGGCACCGAAAGCAGGCCGCTCGGTTTGTCCACCACGACGATGTGGCGGTCTTCGTAGACCACGGTCAGTCCGTCAGGAAGGTTCACGCGCCGCACTCCTCGCAAAGCATGTACCCCATGATGCGGGCGCATTTCTCGTGACAGGCCGCGTACATGCCGCCGTGACGCCGGGTGCCGGAGCGGTTCTCCCGCCCAACGTAGAACTCGGCCAGGCCCAGCGGCGTCAGGGAGTGGCGGGCCGCATAGCCCAGGAGCTTGGGACCGCAACAGTCGCCCATTCCCGTGGGGATGCCGCCCTGTCCGACAACGGCTTCCCGCAGGGAGATCAGCTCGCCGCACAGGTTGGGGATCATGTAAAGATTATGGATATCGCGCATGAGAGCTCTGGATACGGCCCGCCGTCGTGCGACAAGGGCCTCCCGCTCCGGCGAACCGGCCGGAGCCTCGTCGATCTGCCTTCCGAGGCGCTTGATGAACCGCTCCACGCCCGTGTTCACGGCATGAAACCGATCCATGTCCACCAGGGGAGGCACCCAGCCGTCCACCTCCCATACACCGTTGTACTGCCCGGAGAAGGCCTTGAGCAGGCCGGGCCTGCCGTCCATGCCGCGCACCACGAGCACGCCGAACATCTGCCCCCTGGCCTCGCCGTAGAGATAGTCGGTTGAGAAGCGGGGATCGGCCTCGCCGTCCGGGACCTCCAGGTCGATGCGCCCCTTCTCGGTCAGGGTGTGCAACAGCCTGTCGGCGAACCGACCGGCATAGCCCACCACCATGGTGTGCTCGCGCTTGCAGCGGGCACAATACCCACGCGCGGAGACACGGGTGTCGAAGCTGCCGGAGATGTCGATTGGTTCCAAAAGCATGCAAAGGCCCCACAGGTTTACTATGGGGCCAGAATACACGCTATCGGTTGTGAAACAATGATTTTCTTATCCGTTCAGGCCGGCAACGCCGAGAAACTCGACGGAGACGATCTCGTACTCGATCTTGCCACGCGGAGCGTCCACCACGACCTCGTCGCCTTCCTCCTTGCCCAGCAGGGCCAGGCCCATGGGCGAAAGGACGGAAATGGAGCCCTTCTTGTGGTCCGCGTCATCCGGGCCGAGCAGCAGGAACTTGCGGGTCTCCTCGGTGTCGATATCCTCGACCACCACGGTGGCTCCAAAGGTGGCCTGGTCACCCTTGAGGTTGTCCAGGTCGAAGACGTCGAACAGCGGCATGCGCGAGTTGATGTAGGTAATGCGGGCTTCGAGCATGCCCTGGCGCTCGCGGGCGGCGTCGTACCCGGCGTTTTCACTCAGGTCACCTTCTTCGCGGGCTTCCTTGATGGCCTGGATAATGGCAGGACGCTGGGCCTTGAGATCCTCGAGCTCCTGCTTGAGCTTGTCGTGTCCCTGTTTGGAAATGGGGATGCGATCCATGGGGTTACCTCTCTTGAGTCTGTCGAAAAAAATATAAAAAAAAGATGCAGATCGCGCGGCGTCACTAGGAGGGACCGCGCCCCTGCAATCGGTGTCTCAACGGGGCGACAAGGAAACCGATAAAACATCATCGCCCCCCGGTCAAGAGGGGGCGATGCAATGCTCGCCGGGGGCTGCCGGAGAACGAAGGCCGTTCCCCGGGAACACAACGGTCGCTAGGGGAAAATAACCTCGCACCGCTCTCCGGCGTTTGCGCCGTCCACGATCTCGCCGATGCGGTAGGCCTCCACGCCGTCCATGGAGTCCAGCAGGTCCATGGCCTTGTCCGCGCTGTCGGCGTCCAGAATGAGGATGTAGCCGATGCCGCAGTTGAAAATCTGGAGCATCTCGGGCCAGGACAGGCCGCCCTGGGCCTGGAGCCAGTCGAAGATGGGGAGCATGGGCCAGGTGCCGAACTCGATTCGCGCGGCCACGCCCTCGGGCAGGATGCGGGGAATGTTGTCATAGAAGCCGCCGCCGGTGACGTGGACCATGCCCTTGATCTCCACATTCTCCATGACTTCCAGCACGGGCCGCACATAGAGTTTGGTGGGCTCGATGAGCACCTCGGCCACAGTCTTGTCGGTGCCGGGGAAGGTGTCGTCCGCCTTGAGTCCGGATTCGGAGTAGAGCTTGCGGATGAGGGACCAGCCGTTGGAATGCGCGCCCGAGGAGGCCAGGCCGATGAGTACGTCGCCCTCGGACACGGACTTGCCGGTGACCAGTTTGGGCGTGTCGACCATACCCACGGCGAACCCGGAGAGGTCGTACTCGCCGTCGGGATAGAAGCCGGGCATCTCGGCGGTCTCGCCGCCCAGCAGGGCGCAGTCGGACTGGCGGCAGCCCTCGCAGACGCCGGAGACGACCTGCTCGGCCACGCCGGATTCCAGCTTGCCCGTGGCAAAATAATCGAGGAAGAAGAGGGGCTTCGCGCCCTGAACCAGCACGTCGTTGACGGACATGGCCACCAGGTCGATGCCCACGGTGTCGTGCCGGTCGAACATGAAGGCGAGCTTGAGCTTGGTGCCCACGCCGTCGGCGCCGGCCACGAGCATGGGAGCCTCCATGCCTGAGATCTCGGGCTTGAACAGGCCGCCGAAGCCGCCGATGTCGGTGGCCACGCCCGGAGTGAACGTGGATTTGACCATGTCCTTGATCCGGCTGACAAAACGGTTGCCCGCCTCGATGTCCACTCCTGCCGCGGTGTATGCCTGGGAACGTTTGGCGCTCTCGCTCATCTGTCTCTCCCTGAAAAAACTGTTTCGCCCGCCCTTGTCCGGAAACCTGCCGGGCGTGCGCTGAAAGCTCTATATGTGTTTGATGGCCCAAGTTCAAGTAGAGACTTGCCCGGCTCGCCAATTGCATTGCCATGACCGGCACCAGGGTATACATAGGTTAATAGGGGCGCGCACGCCCCCACGGAGGTAACCATGCGCTATTTCGGCACGATGCTTGTCCTTGCGGCGACGGTCGTCATTTTGACGCTCTCCCCGGCGGGGGCGGCAAAATTCAAGAACAAGGACACGGCCAAGAACCGGCAAAACAACGTCTTCGGCACCGAACCCGCCGAGGGCGACTCCAAGCGGACCACCTTCGGCAAGGACGAAAACGGGGACACCACCATCCGCACCAAGCACAAGAAGCAGGAAGAGGTGGACTGGTACGACAAGGTGATCATCACCGTGGACCCCAACGTGGACTGGAGTTCGGACTAGCCGGCCCAGTCGCCCGCGAGAGGCGGGCCAACGGCAGCCAGGAGGTTTGACATGATCGAAGCGCGCCTTTGGAAACCCCTCAAGGAAGGTTCGGTGCAATGCCGGTTGTGCAACCACTACTGCGCGATCAAGCCCGGGGAGCGGGGACGGTGCGGCGTGCGAGAAAACCGGGACGGGACCCTGTACGCCCTCAACTACGGCAAGATCGCAGCCCTGAACCTGGACCCGGTGGAAAAGAAACCGCTCTACCACTTCCAGCCCGGCACGCGCACCTATTCCTTCGCCACCATGGGATGCAACTTCCGCTGCTCCTTCTGCCAGAACTGGACGCTCTCCCAGCCCCCGCGCGAGGGCGGGGCCATCGAAGGCCGGAACTTCACGCCCGAGGAGCTGGTGGACGAAGCCGTCCGCCTGGAGGCGTCCTCCATCTCCTACACCTACTCCGAACCAACCATCTTTTTCGAGCTGATGCAGGACACCGCCATCCTGGCCCACAAGCGCGGCCTGAAGAACATCATGGTCTCCAACGGGTTCATGAGCCGGGAGTGCCTGGACGAGCTCGCCCCGCACATCGACGCCATCAACGTGGACCTGAAGGCGTTCACCGAGACCTTCTACGAGGAACTCAGCGGAGCCAGGCTCAAGCCGATCCTGGAAAACCTCAAACACATCAAGCATCAGCTCGGCTGGTGGCTGGAGATCACCACCCTGCTCATCCCAGGCAGGAACGACTCGCCCGAGGAGCTGGAGCAGCTCACCGACTTCCTGGCCAAGGAGATCGGCCCGGACACGCCGTGGCACATCTCCCGCTTCCACCCGAACTACAAGATGGGCGACGTCCCGGTCACCGGCGGAGACTCCCTGGGCCGCGCCTTCGACATGGGCAAGGCCAAGGGACTCAAGTACGTGTACATAGGCAACATGCCCGGCATGGACCGCCAGCACACGGACTGTCCCGGCTGCGGCAGGCAGATCATCGACCGCACCGGCTTCGCCGCGGGCCGTATCGAGGTGACGGACGGCAAGTGCGACCACTGCGGCGAACCCATCGCCGGAGTGAACATGGGCTGACCCGCACTTGCCAAGGGAGCCCTTTTTCAGTAGGTATGCGGACCTTTCGTGACGATTGCCGAAAGCGAACCAGCGCCGACGACCGGAGGCACCCCGGATCAATTCAGATTCGTGAGGATTGACATCCGGCAAGGCGCAAGAAACAGCCGGGACCGCCGCGTATCCCAATACGCAAGGGCCCAAGAGGTTCGCAGCAACACAGCCGGTGGCACCCTCCGATCTTTCAGATTCGTGAGGATTGGCATCCGGCAAGGCGCAAGAAGCGACCGGGACCGCCGCGTATCTTAATACGCAAGGGTCCGGACGGTTCGCAGCAACGCAGCCGGTGGCACCTTCCGATCTCTCAGATTCGTGAGGATTGTCATCCGGCAAGGCGCAAGAAGCGGCCGGGACCGCCGCGTATCTCAATACGCAAGGGTCCGGACGGTTCGCAGCAACGCAACCGGTGGCAATCCTCACGAATCTGACGGGGCGTGGCGCAGTCTGGTAGCGCGCCTGCTTTGGGAGCAGGATGCCGGGAGTTCAAATCTCTTCGCCCCGACCAGACAAAGAATGGACCTCATGCACAGGCATGGGGTCTTTTTTTTGGTATTCCGGGCATAAGCCCGGGCGAGGAGAAGAGGATAAACGCCAGGAGCAGGGCAGGTTTTCAATCTTTTGGCATCCCATGCTTTGAGGGGCCGAAATCATCGGAAAGGCCAGATTTATCGCGATGAAATATTTTCCCCAGCGATATGGACACAGTCTCGTCCTGCCTCCTTACTGAGGTAAAGTTGCCTGTCTGCCCTGTCGACCACAGCCATGGCCAACTCTCCTTCCTTGGAAATTGCCCCTCCGAAAGAGGCCGTCACCGCTATCCTTGCATTTTCATAATCAACCCAGGATTCTGCAACAAGCATCCTGAGTCGCTCGGTCACGACAACAAGACCGTCATGGGTAATGTTCGGGATCAGGATTACAAACTCTTCGCCGCCCCAGCGACAGGCCACGTCTAGAGGTCTGAGAACGGTTTTCAGAGTTTTTGCAACCATGGCAATGACCTGATCGCCAACACGATGGCCCCACCTGTCGTTGATTTCCTTGAAATGGTCGATGTCTGCGAACACAACCCCAAAGGGAACGCCGCTATCGCGCATGGACGAATCAAGCCTATCCAGAGTGATGTCTGCATATCGCCGATTCCCGATACCTGTGAGCTGGTCGGTGAGAACTTCTTTCCGAAGGCTTTCCATTTCTTTGATTATATCGAGATTCTTGCTGTTATCGGTAAAGACTTCCACTGCACCGACTATCTTGCCCGATTCATCACGCATGGGAGAGGTGCGCACGAAAATGGGCACCCTATGGCCGAATTTGTGGTGCATATACACGTGGGCTTCTCTCAAATCACCATCTTCCATCGTCGCAGCCAAAGGACATCCGTGAAGACAAAGCTGAACGCCCTCGTCATCTACATGACGAAGGATATTATCTGCGCAGCTTTTCCCAACGATCTCCTTGGCAGTGTATCCGCTGAGCCGCTCTGCCGCTTTGTTCCAAAAGGTAACCTGCTTCTCAAGGTTGACGAAATAGACACCGTCCGTAAGAGAATCAAGCAACTCTTTGTAAAATTCTTGGTTCATATACACCTCCACATATTCATAATGTGCCTTTTGTTGCATTGAGGTGCAATGATATATTGCGCTTTCAATAAAATCATTGGAATTGCAGAATCAAAAAATAACACCATTAAGGTATACTTTGTCACAAGCTGGAATTATCTATTATTTATTCTATAGCAACAATAGAAACACTCTATAACTGTCTAAAAAAACATCGCCCTCATCCCCTTATTCTTCTTCCACCCCTTCCCAAAATTCATCTGCTCATGTAGTCAACTGATGAACTGGGAATCATTCCCACTAGCGCATCAGCAACCATGACCAAAGGAGATTGTCATGCCAGAAGAAACCAGTGTTTCCTGCGAGCGCCCCAAGAGCGTCGTAAGCGAAGCCCCTCCGGCGGAGGCCTCCCAGGCCGCGCCCAGACCCGTGGAACAGGGCCCCAGGGTCCGCATCGGCCAAAAGGCCCCCGACTTCACCGCTCCCGGCTTCATCAACGGCGGGTTCGGCGCAGTCAAATTGTCCGAGTACGTTGGCAAATGGGTGGTTCTGTGCTTTTATCCAGGTGATTTCACCTTTGTTTGAGCAACCGAAATCTCTGCGGTCGCAGAGAAGTATGCCGAATTCGAAAAGCTCGACGTGCAGGTATTCTCCATGTCCACCGACTCCATGTTCGTCCACAAGATCTGGGTCGAGGAGGAGCTTTCGAAGATGATCACCAAGGGCGCGGTGCCCTTCCCCATGCTGTCTGACGGCGGCGGCAACGTCGGCAAGCTGTACGGCGTGTACGACGGCGCGGCGGGCGTGGATGTCCGTGGCCGCTTCCTCATCGACCCGGACGGCGTGGTCCAGGCCTATGAGGTCCTGACCCCGCCGGTGGGCCGCAATGTGGCGGAAACCCTGCGCCAGATCCAGGCATTCCAGTTGGTGCGCGAATCCAAGGGAACCCAGGCAACTCCCTCGGGATGGAAACCGGGCAAGCCCGTGCTCCGCCCCGGCCCCGATCTTGTGGGCAAGGTCTGGAAGGAATGGAAGGTCCAGATGGCCTTCGACGACTAGTTATTCAGGCTCCCCGGGCGGCCGGGGAGCCTTCACCCCCAACTCTTCCAAGAGGTACACCGTGTTCTGTCTGTATGTTTTCAATGGAGAATTGATGTGTTTCATCCATGTCCTGCTCAACGCCCTGGACATGAGGGAAAAGGGCAAGGAGGCCACCATCGTCATCGAGGGCGCGGCGGTCAAGCTGGTCCAGGAACTGGAGCAGGAGAGCTGCCCCCTGCACGCGCTCTACGTCAAGGCCAAGGAGGCCGGACTCATCGACGGCGTGTGCAAGGCGTGCTCGGCCAAGCTGGGAGCCCTCGACGCGGTCAAGGCGTCGGGCCTGCCGCTGCTCGACGATATGTCCGGCCATCCCTCCATGGCCGCCTACATGGACAGAGGGTATACGATCATCACCTTCTGATTCCGTTAAATGCCAGGAAAAACAGCCCGGTGGAGACTCCTCCGGGCTGTTTTTCGTTATTATTCCAACCCCCGTGAAATGAACATGGTAAAGCGGCCCGCCAGGGGAACGGTGCCTACCTGCCAGGCAGACCAGGGCTATCAGCAAAACAAAGACGGCAGCAGGTGCGCCGCCGTTTTTTCGGACCGCCGGAATCCTAGAAAGAAAAGACCTTGGCCTCCTCGGCCAGATCGATGAGAACCATGCCGGTGCTGATCTCGAATCCCGCGGGAAGGTCGTCCTCGCCGAGCATGCGGGTGGCCGCGCACGGCTTGCAGACCAGGATTTTGCCCTTCTCCTGGATTGTCTGGAGATACGGCAGCATTTCGTCGCCGGTGGGACACTTGATCCGCTCGGTCAACCCGAGGTTGGCGAAATACACGGCATCGTCTACCAGGAAGACGGTCACATCGTGCCCTTTTTCGGCGGCGATCTTGGCAAACTGGAAACAGCGCACGGCGCGGGTGGGATCTTCGGGGCCACGGGACAGGACGAACAGGAACTTGCTCATGGGTCACTCCACAAATTTCATATGAATATCTTTACGGGCATTCAGACAATGTCGGTTGTATAGCCCCGCCGCCATTTTTCAGCAAGGGGCTACGGCACCCTTTCACTCCGCTGAGAACAGGCATGATTGCAGCGTTGCTGTGAAAAGTTCAGGCCCTCGCGTACTTATGTTACACGAGAGTCTGAACTTTTTGCTTCACGCTTATGAACCTCTCCCGACAGCCTTCCGAAATGGACTTTGCCAACACTCTTTCTGGCGAAGCGTTCCTTCCCCCCTGTCGTTCACGGTGCGAGCGGTGGACAAAACCCACTTTTTTGCATACACGATTCTCACTTTTTTGAGAAAAACAGGGGAAAATTCGAAAAAATCAACAATTTTTGTCGTTTTTTCTTATTTCTCCTGAGGGCGACGCGGAATCTTTTCCATTGCGCCCGTATTCATTTCCGCTGCCGGGCGGAACGGACTTTCAAACCACACAGGTGAAGCATAATGGCTCAACGAGAACAATGGGGCTCACGCACGGGCTTCGTCCTGGCCGCGGTCGGCTCCGCCATCGGGCTGGGAAATATCTGGCGTTTTCCCTACATGGCCTACGAGAACGGCGGCGGCGCCTTCCTCATTCCCTACATCTTTGCCCTGCTCACCGCAGGCATCCCCTTCATGATCCTCGAGTTCGGCATGGGGCACAAATACAGGGGCTCCGCGCCCAAGGTGTTCCGGCGTCTCGGCTCCGGCCGGGAGTTTCTCGGCTGGATGCAGGTGGTGGTGGCCCTGGTCATCTCCATCTATTACGTGGCTGTCATCGGCTGGACCATCAACTATACCGGGTTCGCGCTGAACCAGGCCTGGGGCTCCGATCCCAAGGCCTTCTTCTTCGGCGACTACCTTGGCCTGACCGGCTCTCCATTCGAGCTGGGCGGCATCCGCTGGTCCATCCTCGGGGCCTGCACCCTGGCCTGGGGCGTCACCTGGCTGGCCATCACCTCGGGCGTGCGCAAGGGCATCGAGCGCGCCTGCAAGATTCTCATCCCGACCCTGTTCCTGCTGGTGCTGGTGCTCATCGCCCGCGTGGTCACCCTGCCCGGAGCCATGACCGGCCTCGACTTCCTGTTCAGGCCCGACTTCTCCAAGCTGACCGACTTCACGGTCTGGGCCGACGCCTACGGTCAGATCTTCTTCTCCCTGTCCATCGGATTCTCCATCATGCTCGCCTACTCCAGCTATCTGCCCAAGGACGCGGACATCAACAACAACGCGGCCATGACCGTGTTCATCAACTGCGGATTCTCCCTGCTGGCGGGCGTCATGATCTTCTCGGTGCTCGGCAACATGGCCCACGCCACGGGCCAGGCCGTCTCCGACGTGGCCGGAGCCGGTGTAGGCCTCGCCTTCATCACCATCCCGGCGGCCATCAACACCATGCCGGCCCCGGTCTTCGTGGGGACCCTCTTCTTCCTCTGCCTGACCATGGCGGGGGTCAGCTCCCACATCTCCATCGTGGAGGCGGTCAGCTCGTCGTTCATCGACAAGTTCGGCATCAGCCGAAAGCGGACCGCCACCCTGGTCTGCGGCTTCGGCTTCCTCGCCACGGTGATATTCACCACCGGCGGCGGGTTGCTCATCCTCGACATCGTGGACCACTTCATCAACAACCTCTGCATCCTGGGCCTCGCCCTGGCCGAAATCCTCCTGATGAGCTGGATTGTGGGACTGGAAGACATCCAAAAGCACGTGAACGCCTCCTCGGACTTTTCCGTGGGCAACGCGTGGAAGCTCTGCCTCAAGCTCGTGACCGTGGGCGTGCTCGGCTACTCCTTCGTCATGAATGTGGTCACGGACCTCGGCAAGCCCTACGGCGATTACGCGACCACCGACCTGGTCACCCTTGGCTGGTCCCTGCTGCCCGTGGCCTTTGTCCTTTCCCTCGCTCTGAACAAGCGGCAGGCCGCCTACGGCTTCGCGCAAAACGATTAAGGAGGCACCCATGACCACTTCCGCCATCGTCATGATGATTCTCGGACTCGGCGTAACCTGGGGCGGCGCGGCGTTCTGCATTCGCCTGGCCATCAGAAAACAGCGCGGATAGCGCTCTCGCACCCACAAAAAACAAGGGCGTTGTCCATGAGGACAGCGCCCTTTTCCTTTTGTAACAGCCAGGAGCGTCTCCTGGCCCGCCCGATCAGATGAAGCAGTACATGACCACAAAGTGGCAGGCGGAGCCGCCAATGACGAAGAGGTGGAAGATCTCATGGAAGCCGAAACGCCTGGGCAGGGGATCGGGCCACTTGAAGGCGTAGATGACCGCGCCCAGGGAGTAGACCACGCCTCCGGCCACCAGCCAGACCAGGGCAGGGACGGACAGGGCGAGGCAGAGGGGGTAGATTCCGACCAGCACCAGCCAGCCCATGGCCAGGTACACGGCGGTGGAAAGCCAGCGCGGCGCGTGCAGCCAGAAGACCTTCATGCCGATGCCCGCCAGAGCCAGCCCCCAGACGACCCCGAACAGGGACCACCCCCACGGACCGCGCAGGGGGATAAGGCAGATGGGCGTGTAGGTGGCCGCGATGTAGAAGAAGATCATGGAGTGATCCACGCGCCGCAGCAGGCGGACCCCCCGCTCGGACACGGGCAGCCAGTGGTACAGGGTGGACGCGGTGTAGAGCAGGATCATGGCCCCGCCGAAAATGGAGAAGGTCACGATGTGCCAGGGCATGGCCGGACTCACCGCGCGCAGGACGAGAAAGATCGTGGCAAAAACTGCCAGGACCGCACCGATGAGGTGGGTCAGGCCGCTGAGGGGATCGCGCAGACCAAAAACCATGAGAAACTCCCTTGTTGGAATGCCGCAGGTACAGAGCATACACGGAATCGCCGGATCAAACAAGCGTTTGAACATCAGCCCGCTGAAGGGATACGCAGGAAGTGACGGTAAAAGGACCGGGCAAAATGGCCCGGACGGCGCGCAGCCGCGCCGTCCGGACGTATCGTAAACAGCTAGTCCATAAGCATGGGGATGGAGTCCGAAGTACGGCACTCCTCCGCATCCGCCAGCATATCTGCCAGGGTGAAGGTATTCAGCCGGTCGTACATGGCATCGGCGGCCTCCAGCCAGAGCCGCCGGGTGAGGCAGACGTCCAGGCGGGAGCACTGGTCGCTCTCGCTCCGGCACTCCACCAGGGAATCATCTCCCTCCAGGACCCGGACCATGTCGCCCATGCGGATCTCGGAAGGCGGAACGGCCAGGGCGTGTCCGCCCCGGGGTCCGCGCTTGCTGCGGATGTATCCCGCCTGCTTGAGCTTGCGTATCAATTTTTCCAGGTACTTGACCGAGACCCCCTGGCGGTCGGCGATGTCCTGGATGCGAACCAGGCCCTCACCGCTGTGTTGGGCGATATCGACGGCCATCCTGGTGCCGTATCGGCTTCTCGTCGTCAGTCGCATCTCCTCTCCGATGGTAATCGTTCAAAGAAAAAAACGCCTCTTGAGCCGGAACCCGCCACATAATCCGCCCTCGACAGGCTCAGCACCACCACTCCGGGATACGTTCCCGGGCCTTCCACCGTCACGCAGGTTCATGGCACGGAGCATCTCGCTCCCACCGGATGAACCGGGAAGCCGGACAGTCCAGCCCGCCCCAAAAACAGGGAACCCCCGTAAAACGGTAGGAAAACGACACTGCCGTTTCTCCGCCGCACCGGGAGTCTTGACGGGAAGCCCTGCCACAACTCCTTAAATAGACTAATCCTTTTCCATTCATGAAAAACGATTCGTTTGGGAGGGAAATTAGCACAAAAAAAAGGCCGCGACAACTGACGCGGCCAAAAAGAAAAAATGGATGATTCCGGTCTGAATTAGCTGGATTTCCGGCTCTTCATATATGCGGCAACGCCGAACAGGCCGAAGATATAGCCGATGCCCGCCATGATGTCCGAGACAGTGGGACCGCTCTGATTCATGTCGGCCAGCATGCGCTTGACCGGAGCCAGTTCCTTGCGCACCACGGCCTCGACCTCGGCCACGCCGACCCCGCCGGACATCGGAGCCGCCACCTTGGCCGGGGCCGCCTCGACCGGCTCGGCCGCTTCAATCGCGGAAGGGGCCGCGTCCGCGCTGCCGTACTCGGCATACTTCACGGTCCACTCGGTCTGGTGGCCCTCTCCGGCCTTGAGCCGCAGGAGCAGGTCCATGTGCCCTTCCCTGGCCTTGGCCGGAATGGGGAACGCAAAGAGGCCGTCCTTGTCGGTCGTGCCGGTCAGAAGCACCTGGCCGGTGGCCGCGTCCAGCACCTCGACGGTACCGCCCTGGACCCGCTTGGTGCGACTGTACCCGGAGTCCGAAACCACGGTGTCTCCGTCAACGTAAGCAAAGATATTGACCTTGTGGGCGTGGGAGGCTGCGGCCAGCACCAGGGTCGCGGCCAGGGCCAGACAAGTTGCGAGAATGAGTCGTTGCATGAGGAGTCCTTGCGTCAGTTGGAGGATACGGCCACGGTTTCCGGCTTGACCCGGGCCAGGAACGTATAGGCGAAACCGGTGATCACGCCTTCCACGACCATGATGGGCAGGTGCGCGGCCAACAGGGCCTGGGCCGCGCCTATGAACGCGTCGCCGGACAGGGCCAAGGAGCCGGCAGTGAGCAGCGCGCTGAAGAGCATGGCGCAGAATCCGCAGGCAAAGGCGGCGGCGAAACGGCTACCGGTCCCCCGGCTCAGCAGGGGCCTGAACACGAAATGGCAGAGCACGGCGGGCGCGGCCATGTTGAAGCAGTTGACCCCGAGCACGGTCAGACCGCCGTACTGGAACAAAACCGCCTGCAACACCAGCCCCACCAGGATGGAGGGAAACGCGGCCCAGCCCAGAATGACCCCGAGCAGACCGTTGAGGATCAGGTGCGCGTTGGACACGCCGATGGGCACATGCACCAGCGAAGCCACGAAAAACGCCGCCGACAGGATGGCCACGGTCATGATCCGGTCATAATCGATCTTTTTCAGCCCGATGGCAGTGCCGGTCACGGTCAAGGCCGCCCCGGCCAGCAACACCGGCCCGGACAACACTCCTTCCGAAATATGCATGAGCCCTTCCCCTCGCTGGTTCGGCCATCATCCGGCAACTCGCACGGATTAAGACCGAATTCGTGTGAACAAATTGGAATCCGTATACACCCTGTAATCAGACTTTACAAGGGGTGTTTACTGTTGGGTACGGGATATAGCGGCAGGAGTGATAGTGTTGCCGAGTTACCGGGGATCAATCAAAGTCGGCAAGGAGCGCGCTGACCTGCACACCCGCGATGACCGGGGTCTCGTTGTAGCGCATGCGGATGCGGTAGAGGGCGTGGTGCAGCTGGTCGGACGAGATGCCGTTCTTCAGGGCGGTGTGGGCCTCGATGTAGGCGGCCAGGGAATCGCAGACCTTGAGCAGCGGTCCGTCCTTGGGGTCCAGGGAATCCCGGTTGGCCTCGCCGCAGAGCTGCTCCTCGGAGGCCTCGAGCACCTCGCCGTCCCGCATGAAAGTGGCCTTGAACTCGCTGCCAACCTCCAGGCCGAGAAAATATTCCAGGCGGTCCGCGATCTCCGCGTAGCCGCCCTCCTTGAGGGGGGCGAGGACAACCCGGTTGAGTTCCCGGATTTCATATTCGTGGATCAGATCGGCAATCTCGCGCGACGCGCCCTTGACCGGGGAGATGATGTCCCGGGTGAGCAGCTCGGGCAGGTCGTGGAACAGCCCGGAAAAGAAATTGTTCTGGCGGCGGGCGCGGCAGGCCCCCACTTCGGTGCTGAAAAACCAGGAATAGGCTGCCACGATGAACATGTGCCCCAGCACCGAGGTCTCGGGCACGCGCGGGGTCTGGGACCACCGCTTCTGGAAACGCAGCCTGCCGCACATGCGGGCAAAGCGTCCGAGCACGTTGTTGTCCTCGTCCAGGAGTTCGCCGACCCCGTTAAGGTCGCGCATGGCCTCCAGCCGGTCCACAAAGCTGGCCTCGATCTCTGTCAGCTCGTGGTCCATACGGTTGATGGACTTGAGCAGCTTGAACTCCGAGTAGCTGGCGTAGAGGTGCGCGGCGTGCAGGATGCGCCGGGCTAGCCCCTTGTCCTCGGGCTGCATGAGGTACTCGCCCATGCGGTCCATGAACTCCTGCCCCAGGGGCATGATCCGTGGGCGCAGCTCATTCAGGACCCAGTTGGTAAGCGTCCGGTAATCCTCCGGGTTCTCCTTGATCCGATAGAACACCGGCGGCTTGATGTCGGTGATGACCAGCCGGTAGAGGTAGTCGAAGAGGCCGCCCTCGACGATGGCCTCGCCGAGTGCGCGCTTCCGCGCCACCTCCATGTCGCCCGAATTGAGCAGGAACAACAACCAGGCCACGATCATCTTGTGCGCCTGCTTGTCGACCTCGACCAGCTCCATGGGGCGGAGCTTGTCGTTCCACCGCTTCATGAAGGCGCCGGAAAAAAGGAGCTCCAGCAGGCTTTTTCGAATGATCACTGACATGATGGGCTGACAGTGCCGAAATTACGGAAGATTGGCAACATGGGTTTGCCTCGGGGAAAAAAACGGGGGCCGCGAAAAACGCAGCCCCCGGGTGATTCCGTCAGGATATCTCCGCCTAGTGCAGCGCGGCGCGGGTCTCCTTGGGCTTGGAGATGACCACCATGTTGCGGCCGTTGTGCTTGGCTTCATAGAGCGCCTTGTCCGCCTTGAGGATCAGGTCCTCATCCTTGGACAGGGCACCGCCCTCCACGCTGGCCACGCCGATGGAGGCCGTGACCGTGAAGTCGTGGCCGTCGAAATGGAAGCTGCACGTCTGGATGGCTTCGCGTACGCGCTCGGCCAGGGTCCAGGCGTCCCGCTCGGCGGTGTGAGGCAGGAGCACGACGAACTCTTCGCCGCCGTATCTGGCGGGCAGGTCGGTGGTGCGGAAAGTGGTGGTCAGGATTTCACCCACCTTGCGCAGGACCATATCGCCCGCCTTGTGGCCGTAGGTGTCGTTGACCTGCTTGAAGTGGTCGAGGTCGACCATGAGCAGGGAAAGATCGTGGTTGTAGCGGCGGCGACGCTTGATCTCGTAGATCAGCCGCTCCTCGAAGGAGTGGCGATTGTAGATGCGGGTCAGGCCGTCGCGGTCGGCGCGCAGCTTCACTTCCTTGAAGGTCATGCCGTTACGCAGGGCCAGGCCGAGGTGAGTGATGGCGGAACGGAAGGTTTCCACCTGGTCCTTGCCGAGACGATAGGAGGACTCGCACAGGAGCATGAGACAGCCGAAGGTGTCCTGCCCGGCGCTCAGGGGCATGGTCACCAGCCGCCCGTCCGCCGGGGTCTGGGAATACTCGGGTCGCCTGAGGGACTCGGCGTGGACCACCTGGAAGCTGTTGACCGACCCGCCGCCCATGTCGGTTGCGGCGGCCATAAGCCTCTCCACCCACAGGGACTCGGTTTCAGGGGGCATGGCCCCGTTGAGAAAGATTTCCACGTCGGCCACATCGGACTCCTGCTGACGGGTCCAGAAAGCGGCATGCAACTGCTTGATGGGCAGGAGCAGGCTCAGGGTCTCCTTGGCGTTGAGCAGGATCACGGCCGGGTCCAGGCTCTCGGTAGCCGAGGCCAGGATCTTGTTCAGGAACAGGAGTTGGTCGGTCTTGCGTGCAAGCAGTTCCCGCTCGAGCAGGATCTCCTCGGTCATCCGGTAGATGTCCGAGTACATGCTCTTTACTTCCCTGGCGCGGAAGACCGCGTCCTGAACCTTGGGCCGGGTCAGGGGCGTGCGGACCACGGTCAGGAAGCCGTCGGCCAGAACCTGTTCCATTTCCAGGTCTTTTTCTCCCTGGTCCTGGATCAGGATACGCTGGGTCTCCTCACGGCTGCGGCATTCTTCCCGTTGATGCTCCGGCATGGCGGACCAGACCGACCACGGAATCCAGGCCATGGCAGGCTGTTCACCGTCCGTGTCGGCATCGGGCCAGGAGAATGCCCCGGCAGGAAAGTTGCGGACGTAAAATCCGGGACCCACGCCTGTTTCCACCTGGAGCTTGAGTTCGTCGCTCAATCCCAGGCCCCACATGAGTTCGGGCCGTTTGCCCCGCTGTATAGTCTTCTTTCGCATGGTTGCGGCTCCTCAGAGAGTCAAAAAGATGACACTTCCTTGTGTCCACTGGGATGATGAGCAAGATGGAGGCCAATGCTGCAGATGCGAGGCGATACAAGCGATAATCCTTCCCAGTTACTCTGAATCACGAACCATTTTTTTTGACCATTCATCTAAACGGCCTATCCGACCCGGCAAAATGTACCGTCCGTTTTCCGCCAAACCCATTGACAAAACGGCCCGTTGCGGTGTTGACCTAGGTATGTCCGAAACAAAGCGCATCTGGGGAACCCTGGACCCCTTTTTCGAGCCAGGCCCGGTGCTGGGCCGCAGGGTGGCCAATGTCCGCTTTCTGCACGCCCTGCTTGAGCGGGATCCGTTCGCCGAATATCATTTCTTCCTGGCAGACAGAGGCCAGACCGATTCCCTGCGCCGCCACCTGGAAGGGACAGGATTGCCGGGTACGGCCCGCTGCCGGTATTTCGACCGGAGGGAGCTGCCCTCCCGGCTGGAGGAGACAGACTACCACTGCTTTCACCTCTCGGACTGCATCACCACACAGCCCGCCCTGGCCCGGCTGCGCAACCGGCACAGCCGGGAGATCTTTCCGGTCACGGGCACTATCCACTCCCTGAGCTACGCCAACTACGGCGCCCCATTCCTGCGTCACCTCTGGCCCGGGGCCACGGGCAGGGACGCCATCGTCTGCTCCTCGGGCCCGGGAAGACGGGTGGTGGAGAACCTGTTCTGCTGGCTGCGCGAGTCCTTCGACCTGCCCCCGGAGACCCCGGCCCCGACCCTGGCGCACGTCCCTCTCGGCGTGGACACGGACGCGCTCACGCCCGGCGAGAACCGGACGGACGGTGGGCCTGTGCGACTGCTGGTCTTCGGGCGTATCTCCCATCATTCAAAGATGGACCTGCTGCCCCTGGTGCGCGCCCTGCACCGACTGGTCTCGGACGGTCTGGACCCGACCTCGGTGGAACTGGTGCTGGCGGGATGGGGCGACGATAACGACGATTTCCTGCCAACGCTCAAGGACTATGTGGCCAACGTGGGCGTCGGCCTGACCGTGGCGCTGCGTCCCACGGAAGCGGAAAAGACGGCCCTGTTCCGGTCCGCCGACATCTTCGTCTCCATCGCGGACAATCCCCAGGAGACCTTCGGCATCACCCTGGCCGAGGCCGGGGCCTTCGGCCTGCCCTGCGTGGCCTCGGAGTACGACGGCTACCGCGACATCGTGGTCCCCGGAGAGACCGGACTGCTGGTGCCGACCGTGGGGCCGGACGCCACCCCGGACGTGGACGAACTGGCCCCGCTGCTCTTCGACAACCAGTACCACCTGCTGCTCTCCCAGCGCACCGCCGTGGAGATTCCGGCCCTGGCCGAGGCGCTGGGAAGGCTCATCGCCTCGCCGGCCCTTCGCCGCGACATGGGCAGGGCCGCCCGGACGCGGGTGGAGAAACGCTTCTCCTGGGCCACGGTCATCGAGCAGTACCTCGCCCTCTGGAACGACCTGTGGGCTCACCCCACCGACGCGGACGCTCTGCGGGAAACCGATCATCCCATGGACATGCCCTACGGACGCCTTTTCGGCCACTACACCAGCCGCGTCCTCGGCCCGGACACGGTACTCAAGGCCGGACGCACGGGCGACGCCTTCTACCGCGGCAAGGATTTTCCCACCCTCTATTCCGGCATGACCATGACCATTGATCCGGAGATCGCCAGAAAACTGGTTTTTCTCGCCCGCAAACCCATTGACAGTAGGACACTGATGGGGAAGCTTATGCGGGTCGAGCCCAGCCTCGACGCAAACGTCGTTACAAATCATCTGCTCTGGTCCCTCAAGCACGACATACTGGAGCGAGTAGAATAACCACGCCCCTCCCGCCCGCTGCCAGGCAAGCCTTCGGGCTGCGGCACACGCGGGCATCGCCCCTGCGGCAATCCGGGGAAGGGGTGGCGGCCCGAAAGACATGAACGGAGACCCTCTTACGAGAGGCGTTTCGTTTTTCCGGCCGCCGGAGACAGCAGTTATGAAAGCGCTGAGAGCGGCGCGAATGGAACGGTGCATCGGCTGCCATTCGTGTTCGTTGGCCTGTTCGCGACAGGTCCACCATTTTCTCTCCTGGAACAGGGCGGGTATCCGCATTGCCTCGGCGGGCGGTCTGTCCACCGGATTCGAGGCCAAGGTCTGTCTGGCCTGCCACCCGGCCCCGTGCGCCGAAGCGTGTCCCTCGGGTGCGCTCGTCCAACGCAGGGACGGAGGCGTGATGCAAAAGAAATCTCTCTGTGTCCGCTGCGGTCTGTGCGCCGAGGCGTGCCCCGTAGACGCCATCTACCTGGACAGCGAGAACAATCCCTACGTCTGCATTCACTGCGGGCAGTGCGTGGCGTTCTGTCCGCACAACTGCCTGGAGATGGCCGATCTTTCACCGCGTGAAAAGGACGGGGAGGCTGACCATGATTAGGGATTTCTTCCGCGTCATGGTCGTGGACCTGTCCAGCGGCGCCACACGCATCGCCGAGCACACGGGAAGAGCCGAATTTCTGGGCGGTTCGGGACTGGCCGCGCTCCTGTTCGAGACGTACGGCCACATGGACCGGAGCTGGGACGACCCGGACCAGCCGCTGATCTTCGCCATCGGCCCGCTGACCGGTTACTACCCGCTGATGTCCAAGACCTGCTGCGCCTTTCGCTCGCCCTACCATGATGAATATACCGAGAGCTACGCGGGCGGGAAATCCGCCCTGTCCCTCAGGTTCGCCGACCTTGACGCCTTGGTGGTGACCGGCAGGGCACCCCGCCTGACCGCCCTGTGCGTGGGCTCTGGCGGTACGGACCTGCGCGACGTGGAATTCCTGCGCGGCTTCGACGCCCTCCAGACCGGGCGAGTGCTGCGCAAGATGTTCCCCGGCGCGGGCAGGCGCTCCATCCTGCGCATCGGCCCGGCCGGCGAAAACCTCTCGGCCTACGCCTGCATCAACGTGGATACCTTCCGCCACTTCGGGCGCATGGGCGGCGGCACGGTGATGGGCGCGAAAAATCTCAAGGGCATCTGCATCCTGGGCGATCAGGGCTTCCCATTGCCCGAGGGCAAGGCCTATCCGAAGCTCTACCGGCGCATCTTTGAGCAACTGACCACAACCGAGATGATGGCCAAGTACCACGGCGTGGGCACGGCCATAAACATCAACCCGCTCAACGGGCTCAAGTCCCTGCCCTGGCGCAATCTTCAGGCCACGGCCGCCCCGGCGGCAGAGGCCATCTCCGGCGAGCGGTTCGCGGACGACGTCCTGCTGCGCAACGCGGCCTGCGCCGGGTGTCCGGTGGGCTGCATCCACATCGGATTCGTGCGCGAGCGGTTCCAGGCCAACAACCAGTATCTCTACCGCCAGGTGGGCTACGACTACGAGCCCATCTATTCCTGTGGCGGCATGCTCGAGGTCACGGACCCCAGCCAGGTCCTGCGCATCCTCGATGTCATCGAGAAGGAGGGGCTGGACTGCATGTCTGCTGGTGTGGCCCTGGCCTGGGCCACGGAGGCTCTGGAGAAGGGCGTGGTCAGCAAAGGGGAAACCCTGCTCGACTTCGCCTGGGGCGACGCCGAGACCTACATGCGCGGGGTGGAGCTGATAAGCCGCCCGCCCAACGAGTTCTATCGCCAGCTGGCCCAGGGCACCCTCAAATGCGCAGCCCGCTTCGGCGGAGAGGATTTCGCCTGCGTCCTCGGCCAGGAGATGGCCGGCTACGCCACGGGCGAGGTCTTTTTCGTGTCCGAAGGGCTCGGCTTCCGCCACTCCCACCTGGACGCGGGCGGCTACGCCTGGGACCAGAAGCACGACGAAAAGGACGTGGACAAGGCCCTGGAGTTTCTGATCGAGGATAGCCGCAAGCGCATCGTGGTCAACTGCATGGTGGGCTGCCTGTTCTCTCGCGGAGTCTACACCGAAGACTTGCTGGCCGAAGCCCTGGACGCAGTGGGCCACACCGGGTTCGGCAGCTCCCTCTCCGCCATCGGCGAACGTGTCCAACGCCTCCGCTGGCGCCTGCGCGTCCGCATGGGCTACGACCCCCGCCAGGTGAAAATTCCCAAGCGATACACCGAGCTGACCACCTGGAAAGGCCCCATCGACACGGACTATCTCGAGGCCCTGCGTACCGAATACGCCGCCCGAATCCTCTCCATGGCCGCCCCGGCTCCCGGCTCCGAATAACCCCAATGCAGGAAAAATCCGAATTCGGGCAAAAAAGGACTTGCCAACACCCTCTCGTTTCGGTAATTACTCCCTCTCACCGGCGCTCAGGTAGCTCAGTCGGTAGAGCAGGGGACTGAAAATCCCCGTGTCGGCAGTTCAATTCTGTCCCTGAGCACCATTGAAGATCAAGCCCTTACGGAGAATCCTTCGTAAGGGCTTTTTCTTTGCGTATATCAATCCCATCAGCCCTCTCTGCTGTGCCCATTTTATTGGTATGGGACAACTGCTTTTCAGCCGGCTTTCCGAACGACTCGTGTGAGGAAAGGCCGTCGCAAGCGCTTGGCGTACAGCTTCAACAGCGCTTTGGATATCGTCTCCAAAAAAAAGGGCGCACCGGATAATCCGGTGCGCCCTAATTACTGGCACAGGTGGGTTACGGCGTTTCCTGCCCGTTACCGATGAGGAACGGAGCCTAGGCCGAGCCCTCCCCGCTTCCGGGGGTTTCGGGTTCGTCCCAGTCCACCGGGGGCTTGTACTTGAAGACCTTCCTCAGGCCCACGTAGAGCAGCGGGATGAAGAAAACGCCCAGCACGGTGGCCGAGAGCATGCCGCCCATGACGCCGATACCGACGGAGTTCTGCGCGCCGGAACCGGCTCCCGAGGCCACGGCCAGGGGGAGAACGCCGAGGATGAAGGCGAACGAGGTCATCAGGATCGGGCGCAGACGCAGCCGGGCCGCCTTGAGGGTGGCCTTGATGACGTCCAGGCCGGCGGCCTGCTCCGCCACGGCGAACTCCACGATGAGGATGGCGTTCTTGGCAGTCAGGCCGATGGTCGTCAGCAGGCCGACCTTGAAGTAGACGTCGTTGCTTTGCCCGAAGGTGCTCGCCGCCAGCAGCGCGCCGAAGATGCCGATGGGCACGGCCATGATGACCGCGAACGGGATGGACCAACTCTCATACAGAGCGGCCAGACAGAGGAAGACAACCAGCACCGAGATGGCATAGAGCGGCGCGGCCTGGTTACCGGAGAGTTCCTCCTGGGCGGAGAGGCCCGTCCAGGACATGGCATAGCCGGGCGGAAGCTGGGCGACCAGCCGCCGGACCTCGGCCATGGCGTCGCCGGAGCTGACCCCCTGGGCGGCCTGGCCCTGAATCTCCAGGGCGGAGGAACCGTTGTAACGCTCAAGGCGCGGGGAGTCGTAGGTCCAGCGCCCATTGGCAAAGGAGGCGAAGGGAACCATGCCGCCCTTGTCGTTACGCACGAACCAGCGGTTCACGTCCTCGGGCTGCATGCGGAAGCCCTTGTCTCCCTGCAGGTAGACCGGCTTGACGCGGCCTCGGTCG
Organism: Pseudodesulfovibrio cashew; assembly: GCF_009762795.1. Classification (NCBI taxonomy): domain Bacteria; kingdom Pseudomonadati; phylum Thermodesulfobacteriota; class Desulfovibrionia; order Desulfovibrionales; family Desulfovibrionaceae; genus Pseudodesulfovibrio; species Pseudodesulfovibrio cashew. The sequence goes on from NZ_CP046400.1 coordinate 872,334, forward strand.
ATGAAGTCGTTGACGTAGTCACTGCCCCAGGCCGTGGACAGGGTGGTGTTGATATCCGAGAAGGAGAGCCCGAACGCACTGGCCTTCTCCTGGTCGATGTCGATGTGATACTGGGGCTCATCCTCCTGCCCGTTGGGCCGGGTGTTTGCCAGTAGCGGACTCTTGGCGGCCATGCCCAGGAACTGGTTGCGCACGGCCATGAGCTGCTGATGTCCGGCACCGTTGATGTCCCGCAGGTAGAAGTCGAAGCCGTTGGAGTTGCCCATCCCATGAATGGCGGGCGGAGCAAGGCAGAAGATCCGGGCCTCACGGTTTCTGAAGAATGCGCCCATGGCCCGCCCGGCCACTGCCTGGGCCGACAGGGAGGGGTCCTTGCGTTCCTCAAAGGGCTTGAGCCGGATGAAGCCGATGCCCACGTTCTGGCCCGCGCCGCTGAAGCTGAACCCGGCCACGGTGAGAACGCCTTCAACGGCCTCCTTCTCATTGTTCAAAAAGTGGTCGCTGACCTCGGTCAGAACCCGCTTGGTCCGCTCCTGGGTGGCTCCCGTGGGAAGCTGGACCATGGCGATCAGGATGCCCTGGTCCTCCATGGGCAGAAAGGAACTGGGCAGTCGGTAGAACATCCAGCCCATGACCCCGGTGATGAGCACGAAGACCAGCAGGAAGCGCCCGGTGCGGCGAAGCATCCAGGCCGTTCCGTCGTGATAGGCGTTGGTGCCGAAATCGAACGCCCGGTTGAACCAGCCGAAGAAGCGGGATTTACTCTCGCCGTGAGCGGGTTTGAGCATGGTGGCGCACAGGGCCGGGGTCAGAATCAGCGCAACAACCACGGACAGGAGCATGGCCGAGACGATGGTCACCGAGAACTGGCGGTAAATGACGCCCACCGAGCCGCCGAAGAAGGCCATGGGCACGAAGACTGCGGACAAAACCGTGGCAATGCCCACCAGTGCGCCGGAGATCTCCTTCATGGACTTGCGCGTGGCCTCGCGGGGGCCGAGCCCTTCTGTGGCCATGACGCGCTCCACGTTCTCGACAACGACGATGGCATCATCGACCAGGAGGCCGATGGCCAGGACCATGGCGAACATGGTCAGGGTATTGATGGAATACCCCATTATCGAAAGCACCGCGAAGGTTCCGAGCAGAACCACGGGCACGGCAATGGTCGGGATGAACGTGGCCCGGACGTTCTGCAGGAACAGGAGCATGACGATGAAGACCAGGACGATGGCCTCGATCAGGGTCTCGATCACATCCTCGATGGAGAGCTTGACGAAAGGCGTTGTGTCGTAGGGATAGACGACCTCCACGCCGCTCGGGAACGTGGGCGTGAGCTCGGCGATGGTCTTTTCCACGGCCTCGGCGGTCTGGATGGCGTTGGCCCCGGTGGCCAACTGGATGGCCAGCCCCGCAGTGGGATGTTTGTTGTATGTGGTGCTGGTGGTGTAGCTCTCGGCGTCGAGCTCAACTCTGGCCACGTCGCGAATGCGCACCACCGAACCGTCGGGAGAACTCTTGATGATGATATCCCGGAACTGCTCGGGGGTCTGCAGTCGGCTGCGCGCGGTGATGGTCGCGTTGAGCTGCTGGCCCCGTACTGCGGGCAGGCCGCCGAGCTGGCCGGCGGAAATCTGCGTATTCTGGGCCTCGATGGCCCGGGCCACATCGCTGGGCATCAGCGAAAACTCGGTGAGCTTGTCCGGGTTGAGCCAGATGCGCATGGCGTAGGACGAGGAGAACAGCCGGGTGTCGCCCACGCCCTCCACGCGCTTGAGGGTATCGTTCAGGGAGCTGTCCACGAAGTCGGCGATGTCCGTGGAGGTCATGGTGTCGTCCGTGGAGACGAAACCGAGGACCATCAGGAAACTGGCCGACGACTTGGTCACGCTCAGTCCGTTGCTCTGGACAACGTCCGGCAACTGGGAGGTGACCTGCTGGAGCTTGTTCTGGACCTGCATCTGGGCCACGTCGGGGTCGGCGGCGTTGGTGAAGGTCAGGGATATCTCCGCCCGACCCGTGGAGGTCGAGGTGGAGGTCATGTAGTCCAGATAGTCGATGCCGGTCATGCCCTGCTCGATGACCTTGGTCACCGAGTTCTCCACGGTCTTGGCGTCCGCGCCGGGATAGGTGCAGGTGATCCGGACGGTGGTCGGAGCGATCTCGGGATACTGGGAGATGGACAGGGTCCGCAGGGCCAGCAGGCCGCCGAGCATGATGACGATAGCGATGACCCAGGCGAAGATGGGCCGCCGGATGAAGAATTCGGACATGAGCCTGCCTAGCCTTCCTTGCTTTCCGCCGCAGGCGTTGCCGGAGCCTGCGCGGGCCTGATCTCGCCGGTGGCGTCATCCAGGATCATTTCCTTGACCGTCACGGTCTGGCCTGCACGGATAAATTGGGAACCCTGCACCACGAGGCGGTCGCCGTCGCTGATGCCGGAACCGACCAGCCAGGAGTTGCCGTAGCTTCGGCGCACGTCGAGGATGCGCTGCTCGACCTTGCCGTCCTTGTCCACGAACAGGCCCACGGGCTCGCCCTTGGGGGTCCGGCCCACGGCCCGCTGCGGCACCAGGTAGCAGTTCTGGAACACGCCATCCTGAATAATGGCCCGAACGTACATGCCGGGCAGCAGCAGACGGTCCGGGTTGGGGAACTCGGCGCGCAGGGTATACGTGCCGGTGGCCTCGTCCACCTTGGCACCGGAAAATTCGACGGTGCCCTCATAGGGGTAGACGGTCCCGTTTTCGAGCTTCAGCTTGACGGTCATGGTCTTGCCCTCGACAGTGATCACGCCGGAGGCGATGGCCTGGCGCAGGTTGAGCATGGTGGTGCTCGACTGGGTCAGGTCCACGTTGATGGGGTCAAGCTGACGGATGGTCGTCAGAGGCGCGCTCTGATTGGCCGTGACCAGGGCTCCCGGGGTAAGGTCGGACATTTCCACGCGGCCGCTGATGGGGGCCTTGATCTCGGTGTAGTCCAGGCTGATCTTGGCGCTCTCCAGGGCGGCCTTGGCCGAGGCCACGGCGGCCAGATCGGCTTCGAACACGGCCTTGGCGTCCTGATAGTCCTGCTTGGAGATGGCTCCCTGGCCGATCAGTTCGGCGTAGCGCTTGGCCTTGCTCTCGGAGCTGGGCAGGGAGGCCTGAGCCCTCTTCAGGGCAGCCAGGGCGTTGCTGTACTCGGCCTGGTAGGTGGAAGGCGCAACCCGGTAGAGCACTTCACCGGCATGGACCTCGCTACCCTCGCGGAAGAGCCGCTCGCGAATGATGCCGTCCACCTGGGGGCGGACTTCGGCCACCAGCGAAGCGGTGGTCCGGCCCGGAAGCTCGGTATTCAGCGGCACGGCCTGTGGATGCAGGGCGATTATGCCGACCTCGACGGGCGCGGCAGGAGCGCCCTTGGCCTCGGACGTCTTCTCGTCGCATCCTGCCAGGACGACCGTGAGCAGCAGGCAGGCCAGGGCCAGCAGGGTCGCCGCACGGGGAGGGGTCGAAACTTTATTATACATTTATGGAGGCTCCTCTTGACGCCTGTAAAAGGCTTTATTTATGGTACCAGGCAGTACCTTTATTAACGGTAAGCCGGAGAGTCAATCCCGAAAATGGTGAAATTTTGTTAAATGAGCATTCCATGACCAAGCCGAAACCCAAGGGGAAGCGGGGCCGACCCAAGGTCATGCCCGACGACCAGCGCCGGGCCCTGATCGTTGCCGAGGCGGAAAAACTCTTTGTTGAAAGGGGGTTCAACGGCACGTCCACGGAACAGATCGCAGCCCATTGCCAAATCTCCAAGCAGACCCTGTACCGGCTTTTTCCGTGCAAGATCGAACTGTTCGCCGCAGTGGTCGAATCCCACCGACTGAGCATGATCGACCTCGGCGACGGGTACGACGACCTCCCGCTGGACCAGGCCTTGGCCAGGATCTTCATGATCGGGCTGGACCAGCCGAGCTATGAACTCAGGGCGGCCTTCCTGCGCGCCGCCCATGTCGAGTCCGTGCAGCACCCGGAACTGCGTGAAATCCTCCGCAGCCGGGGCGGCGAAAGAACTCGGACCGAACTTGCGGCGTGGCTGGACCGCCAGTGCGCCAAAGGGCGCCTTGTCATTGACGATCCTGACAACACCGCCCACATGCTCATGGACATGTTCACCGGCGCGGTCATCTTCGAGGCCATCGGCGGATTCGGCTGGGCCACCCGCGAAGAGCGAATGGCCCATTTCCGCGTGTGCATCGACACCTTTCTCAACGGCACCCTTCCCGGCAGCCGGAGGAGCTGAAATCCCCCGACCGCCTTCGGCTGCCGCCACCAGAGGCTGACGCCCTCCAAAGGGCATCAAACATCTGACACGCCCTTGCCCTGCCCCTGCTCCCGCTTAGGGCTGGCGAAAATCTTCGTTCCAATTTTGCACTTGCCCGGCCCTGGCTGGCCGCCACCTCTTGACGGAACCAGGATAGCCATCTAACATATTATTAAAACTAAACTTTACAACTGATTTGCGGCAAGGAGCATCTCCAGCCTTCAGCATGCTCAGTCCATGAGGCATCTAAATTTTTGCCTGGCCGTGCCGATTAATAGATGGGAAGTTGTGCCAAGGCCTCATGACAGCCGAAAGAGTAAAGAGTTCAGTTTAGAAGCATTGTTGCTCCAGTTGCAGCGACATCGTACCCAATGACGGATTTGGATTGGAAAGGTGGAATTATGAACAAGAGATCGCTGAGTGACATCCCGAAAGGAAGCCGTGTCGCAATATATGGTGCGGGCGAATCCGGACAGAAAATCATGATGATTTTGCAGGAATTCCGTCCCGACGTATCAATACGCTGCTTTCTGGATACGTATAAGTCAGACACATTTCACGATCTCCCGTGCATCCGGGTCGATGATTTATCCACAGTACTGGACTCCATCGACCTGATCGTGGTCGCCTCCGCTTTCTACCCTGAAATAACCAGCACATTGCGGCTTCGAGGCGTTTCGAATTACCTCGTCATCGACCGTTCTTTCTACAGGCTTCCGTTTTCCACCAGGGAAGAACTGCGGGCAATGAGCGCCATGATCGAGCAGTGCGAAAAGCGCAGCTCGCACCCGGCGGCCACCATGTTGGACGAATACATCCGGAAGGTGGAGTGGGACCTGAGCGAATTGAAGGCATACCAGGACACCGGATTCCTCCCCCATGGGGCGATGGTCCAGATTTCGAAGAAGTGCAATCTTCGCTGCGTCTTTTGCGGACATGAGGCATGGAAGGAAAATACCGGCTTCATGGACTTCGAGTTGCTGCAGAAGGTTGTTGAAGAAATAAACGCCATCGGCGCCAACATGACCCTTGTCGGCCCTCAGGGAGAGCCGACGCTTCATCCTGAATTCGAGAAAATCATCCGGTATGTCGGCAAGCATGTGCCCAGGGCGCTGCTCTGCACCAATGGAACGGCGTTAACCCCAAGCAAGATTGAAGCGATCGTGGACAGCGGGCTGACCTCCGTTGAGATCTCGTTCGCCGGCTATGACGCCAAGTCCTACGAGAGCATCTACGTGGGAGCCGATTTCGAAAAGACGACCCGAAACATGCAGCAGCTCTCCGACGCCATCCAGGCCTCGGGCAAGGATATTTCGCTCGTGATCAAAGGGATTTACCCGTACTCCTGGAACCAGGAGGATGACTTCGAGAGCTTCAAGGCTAAATGCTTTGCGCTCTATGAGCGGCTCGGGATCAAGGGACGGTACGACATCTCAGGCGAACCGCACAATTTTGCGGGTAACGTCGAATCAGGGCCATATGACGAACAGCTGAAGCTGTTTACGACAAAGACGATTGCGAACTCGCGTCCCCGGCTTTGCGGGCAGCTCTTCAATCCCTGCGTTCACCACGACGGCAAGGTGAGCGTTTGCGGATGCCATGATGCGAACTGCAGGATGCCAATCGGAAAGATCGGACAAGAGTCTTTTGCGGCAATGATGCAGGGAGAACAAATGAAGGAATATGTCATCAGTTACATGGAACGGAGATACGACAAAATACCTTTGTGCCGGAAATGCGACGTGCCGTATAAATAGAGTTTCGCCTGGTTAACTTTTCCCATGATCCACGGTTGCTGTCTTTTCATGGCGAATGGCAAATTCACCTACAAGTCTTGAGGGTTGTTGTGAACAATGTGATTCTTCCGTTGCATCTTTCCGGGGCTGCTCTATCTCGATATCACAACATCCTGTATATCGTGCTTCCCAAATGCGGCAACACCTCGATGAAGAGGATGATGGTTGAACTGGAGGGCGATGCCGACTTTGCCGGTTTCGACATTGATTCGATAGACGTCCACACTCACAAGAACAAAACGGTAATCCAGAACGATTTCAGAAAAAACATAGAGCACCTGAGAGCGTTCTCGGAAAAGCTCTTTGTTTTTACCGTTGTCAGGAATCCCTATGTCCGGGTCTTGTCGGGATATCTGGATAAGATTCGTAATTCCCCGGACCCCAGGGCCACCTGGTTCGGACAAAAATATTCCGCCAAAAACCGGCAACTGTCTTTTGTCGAGTTTTTGCATCTCTTGAAACAGTCGGATCTGAACACCATCGATTGGCACCTCAGGCCAGCCCATCTCGTCGCGCAGACAGGCCTTGTCCGATACGATTACATCGGGAAACTCGAAGAGGTCGACAGAGTCGCTGAAGCCATCAACGCGGCCCGCCACTGTGACATCCGCCAGGCGCCCTATTGCTCCAGGCGAATCCACTCCAGCAGCAAGCGCCTCTTCGGTTACTACGACTCGGAGGCCGTTGAACTGGTGGACGAAATCTTCGCTTCGGACTTTGTCTATTTCAACTATCCGAAAGGCGACTTCGAGAACCTCGCCGGGGGACACATAGACATTGACCGTGTCAACGCACCTGCCAAGGATGCCATGCTCGGATTTCGCCCGAGAAAGCGATTCGAGGAAAACATGGATGCCTTCCTGCTGATGGAGCAAAGCCTGCAGCACAGGCTTTCAGGGGATCTGCCTGCGGCTTTGCGGGAGAACGAACAGGCAATCGCACTTGTCAGCGACAATCCATACTTTTTCGCCTTTCTCGGCGATCTTCTGGACGGAGCCGGGAATCATGCCGAAGCAGCCGACGCCCTGACAAAAGCCATTGCCCTCGCCCCCCTCGACTCCCGCCTCCACCTGCAACTCGGTGTGATACACGCGCATCTGGATGACGCAAGATCCGCAACCCGTGCCGTCTTGGCGGCCATCGCCACGAAGGACTATCACCACGAGTTCTACTCCGCCCTCTTCAACGTGCTCATTTCGATCTTTGACTTGCAGGGGACGGAAGAAGTGCTGCAACAGGCAATCGGGCATGACCCAGATAATCCTCATTTTCATCTACTCCGAAGCCGGATTCACGACCACTTCGGCCAGAGCGAAACGGCAATCGAACTGGCTCGGGAAGCCATGGGCGTGGTGAACTATCATCCTGGCCTGCACATGCATCTGGCAACAATGCATGCCGCGCGCAACGAGTTTACAAAAGCAGCAGAGGTACTGAAGGAGGCCATCTCCCATAATCCGCAGAGTTCTGCTATCCGCTTGCGGCTGGGCCGGTTGTACTTGCAACAGGGAGAGACCGGAAGTGCTTTGCATATGGCTCGTGAAGCCATTGCCACAAAAGACTTCTACATCGGTTTTTATCAACATCTGACAGCTTTGCTCAACGATTGCTGCACACTGGAAGAATTTGAAGACGAACTCAGGCAGGCGATCGCTCTCAACGAGGGGAACGCGCACTTCCTGTTGCAGCTCAGCCATGTCCACAGGCGGCAAAACAAAATCGACGAGGCGGTCCTGGCGGTTCGGGAAGCCATCCGTAACGACAGCCTGTACCCCGGCTTCTACTACCACCTGACCAACCTGCTTCTCGACTCGGGAGACCCGGAGGGTGCCCGTGAGTCCGCACAGAAGGCGCTCACCCTTGTGCCTGACGATCCGGGAGTCTTTCACGCCCTGCTCGGCAAGACTTATTCTGCTCTTGGCGACACGAAGGCCGCAGCCGAAGAGAGGGGAAAGTCACTTGAGAAAGTGAAGCGACCAGCCAATTTCGACGAATACTTCGCAAGCCTTTTCAGAGGGCTACCTGCCAAAGGGACAAGCTCGGCAACGGGATAACCGTACTCCGGGATCAGTTCTCCGGAGCACACACCATCCGGCACAGCCAGGTCGCGCCGCCGCCTGCTCAGTCCTCCGTCCTGTGGATGTGAATTTCCTGCTGCGGGAAGGGGATGATAATGCCCTTCTCGTTGAAAGCCCTGTAGATGTCCTTGCAGAGCAGGTGCACGAGCCTGCCCCGGTCGTGGGGGCGGGCCGCCCAGCAGAGCAGCTCGAATTCGAGTGCGGAGTCGCCGAAGGCGCGGAAGCGCACCCGGGGCTCGGGATCGGCGATGACCAGCGCGTTCTGCCGGGCCATCTCCAGCAGCGTGGCCTCCACCAGGTCGATGTCGGAGCCGTAGGCCACCCCGATCTTGACACCCACCCGGAACGAGGGGTGGGGCATGCTCTGGTTCACCACTTTGGCGTTGGTGATGACCGAGTTGGGGATGGAGATCATGATGTCGCCACGGGTGAGCAGCCGGGTGCTGCGCATGCCCACGGCCATGACCTCGCCCCGCTCGCCGCTGTCCAGGACGATATAGTCGCCGGCGCGAAAAGGACGGTCCATGAAGATGGACACTCCGCCGAAGAAGTTGGCCAGGGTTTCCCGCGCGGCCAGGGCCACGGCCACGCCCGCGATGCCTGCGGAAGCGAAGATGGCGGTGACAGGAATACCGAAGTGGCTCCCCACGTGGTAGAAAAGGATGAAGATCAGGCAGAAGGTGACCAGCCTGCACAGCAGCTTGATCACGTCGGCGTCCAGGGCTTCCTCCTTGATCTTGGCGGAGCTTATTATCATCCGCATGACGATGTTTCCGGCGTAGATGATCGCGATTCCGGCGAAGACAGCAAAGGCGGCTCCGAGCACCACGGTCAGGTAGCGCAGGATGTCGCCGGTGATGTTGATCTGGTCGTTGGCGATGAATTTGATGAACGTGCACATCCCCATGGCGTACAGGGGAAAGAGCATGCGCTTCGTATGGAGTTTGCCCGGCTTGGCCTGGTCCGGACGAATCCTGCTCCATTTCCAGACAAGCCAGATGGAAAAGCCGCAAACTGCCATGACCACAAACAGCGCGAGCCACTGCCAGATGGCCTGACCATGGACGCCCTCCATCATCCAGTCGGGCAACCGCTTCAGAAATCCGTCAGGGATCATCCAGCCCGAGGAGTAAATGTACTGCTCGTAGAAGCCGGTGTAGTCCGGCCCCTTGTCGATGCGATACGGCAGGTCCTTGACCTCGTTGTAGAATCCTTCCAGCTGGTCCACCGTGGCCGCAGTAAAGAGGTAGGACCCCATGCGGGGACCGGCCGCAATTCTTTCGATGGTGATTTCGGTATGGGGAATACGCCAGCGCAGGAGCTTGTTTTCCCGCACCTGGTTTTTGTCCGGGACGTCCGCTGTCTCGGGCAGCTCAATGCGGTCGAGGATCTCGCGCAGCATGAGCACGGATTCCACCGCAACTTCGCTTCGCAGAGTCGGGGGGACCTGCTCGAGATCGAAGCAGCGTTCGGCCCGCTGCAGGTACTCCCGCTCCAGGAAGACATCCTCCCTGCTGGCCGTGGCCGCCTCGTAAAGCTTGTCCGTATAGGTGAGAAAGCTGTTCAGCGTGGCCCTGGGGCTGGACGTGTCCGGCGGCTCCAGCGGAAAGAGGTTCGCCGCTCCGGCGGGCAGGGAAAGCAGCAAAAGAATAAGCAGGACAAAAGACGCGCGGCGAAACATGGAAACTCCCGTTTGTTGCAAGATGGCATACCCTATCACAATCCCTTGACCGGACGCCATCGGCTTATAGGGCAATCAGGACACGCCGCAGCATCCCACGCCCGTCCCCGCCATGGCGGCCATTCGCTCCTTCCCAAAGGTCGGGGGGGCTGGTAAGGAATCCTTGCTATGTGTGGAATCTGCGGCTTCATCAATCCGGGCATGACCGGCGACGCGCAAGGGCTTGCGGCCCTGGCCGAACGCATGGCCGACACCCTCGCCCACCGGGGTCCGGACGCCCACGGGGCCTACGGCGATCCCGAGGCGGGTGTCGGGCTGGGGCATCGCCGCCTCTCCATCCTGGACCTCTCGCCCGCGGGCTCGCAGCCCATGCACGGCGGAGACGGGCGATTCGTGCTGGCCCACAACGGCGAGATATACAATTTTCTGGAACTGCGTCGGGAACTTGAGGCCGAAGGCGGCCCGTTCCTGCCCTGGCGCGGGGACTCGGACACCGAGGTCATGCTGGCCGCGTTCCAGGTCTGGGGCGTGGAAGGGGCACTCACCCGGTTTGCGGGCATGTTCGCCTTCGCCCTCTGGGACCGGAAGGAGCGCATCCTGCACTTGGCCAGGGACCGCATGGGCGAGAAGCCGCTCTATTTCGGACGGGCGGGCAGCGGGCTGGTCTTCGGCTCGGAGCTGAAGGCGCTCCGGGCGCACCCGGACTTCGAGGCCGGGCTGGACATGGAGGCCCTCTCCCTGTTCCTGCGCTACCAGTACGTCCCCGAACCGCGCTCCATTTATGCGAACGCGCACAAGCTCATGCCCGGCCATCTGCTATCCATCCGCGCGGACAGACCGCAGGAATGGAACCCCAGGCCCTACTGGTCCCTGCGTGACTGCGTGGAGCGCGCCCAGGCCGATCCGTTCACCGGCTCGGAGCAGGAGGCCGCGGACGGACTGGAAACCCTGCTCTCGCAGGCGGTGCAAAACCAGATGCTCTCGGATGTGCCCCTGGGGGCACTGCTCTCGGGCGGAATCGACTCCTCACTGGTTACGGCGCTGATGCAGGCGGCCTCGGATCGCCCGGTGCGCAGCTTCACCATCGGTTTTGCGGACAAGGCCTACGACGAGTCCTCGGACGCCCGACGCGTGGCCGACCACCTGGGCACGGAGCACACCGAACTTTTCGTCACCCCGGAACACGTGCTCGACCTGATCGGCGGGCTGCCCGAGCTCTACGACGAGCCCTTTGCCGACGCCTCGCAGTTGCCCACCCATCTGGTGGCCAGACTCACCCGGGAGCACGTCACCGTCTGCCTCACCGGAGACGGCGGGGACGAGACCTTCGCCGGGTACAATCGTCATTTCTGGGCCCCTGCCGTGTGGGACCGAATCGGAAGCGTTCCCGCGCCGCTGCGCACGCTGGCGGCCTCGACCATGCGGCTGGTCCCGCCCGGCGGATACGACACCCTGTTCGAAGCGGCGGACGGCCTGCTGCCGGAATCCCTGCGGGTGCGCACCCCCGGCTTCAAGGCCCACAAGCTGGCCGACGCACTGGGCGCACCCACGAAGGAGGCGCTCTACAAGCGGCTCTGCTCGGCCTGGCCCGATCCAAACGCGCTGACCGGGACGCCCGAGCCCGCCACGCTGGTGGACCGGCCCGGCGCCTGGCCGCGCACGGACGGCTACACGCGGTGGATGCAGTTCATGGATTCCGTGACCTACCTGCCGGGGGACATCCTGCACAAGGTCGACCGCGCCGCCATGGGCGTGGCCCTGGAGTCACGCGCGCCGTTCCTGGACCATCGGGTGGTGGAGTTCGCCTGGCGGCTGCCCCTGCCCATGCTGCTTGCGGGGCGGGAGGGCAAGCGCATTCTGCGCACGATCCTGTACCGGCACGTGCCGCGCGAGTTGGTGGACCGACCCAAGACCGGCTTCGGCGCGCCGCTGGAGCACTGGCTGCGCGGACCGCTCCGCGACTGGGCGCACGAACTCCTGGACCCGGCCCGCATCCGGCAACAGGGACTGTTCCGGGCCGAGGCCGTTTCCGGGCAACTGGCGGATCACATGAGCGGCAGGCGCGACAACCAGTACCGGCTGTGGACCATGCTCATGTTCCAGGCGTGGTACGACAGGTGGATGTAGGGAACGCCCGACGGCTACATGGCGTCCAGCGCGGCGGTCCGATCTCCGTAGAGGGGAAATATCTTGTCGTATCCCGAGACCTCGAAGACTTCCTGGATGTAGTCCTTGATACCGCAGATGCCCACGGCGCCGGAGGCCTTCTTGAGGCGCTGGTAGGCCAGGACCAGGACGCGCAGGCCGGAAGAGTTGATGTAATCAAGCCCTGAAAAGTCGAAGAGCAGTTTGGTCTCGCCGCCCTCGAGCAGGGCGAGGACTTTTTCCTCAAGCACCTGGGTGCCTTCGGCATCGAGATTGCCGTCGACGGTCAGGACGCTGACGCCGTTTTCCTTGGTTTCCTTCAGAGCCATGATTCCTCCCTATTGCAACCTACCCCTGGTGGGCGCAGGTCTTCAGATCTTTTGTCATTGTCAGAATGTTCTTGCCGTTGCTTCGCTGGTACTTGATGTGGCTGACCATGTTCTTGACCAGGTGGACGCCCATGCCCCCGATCTGTCGCTGGCGTTCCTCCAGCGGAGTGTCGAGCTCCGGCTCGGGCGCCTCCAGGATGTTGAAGGGCTCGGCGTCGTCCTCGATTCGGATGGTCAGCATGTCGTCCTGCTTGGCGATGGTGACCTCGATGGGATGTTCGTCCAGGTCGGCGTAGCCGTAGGTTATGATGTTGGAGATCAGTTCGTCCAGCACGAGAGTGAGGTGAAAGACCGCCTTGGGCGGCAGACCGTGGCATCTGCCGAAGGATTCCACGCGCGGCTGGAAGCACTTGAAGCAGTTTTCCTTGTTGGTCATCCGGAATGTGGTGGCGTCGACGTTCACTTCCTTGTCCCTCTTGATGACGACCACCGCGATGTCGTCCTCCTGCCCGGCGGGCCGGAATGCGCCGGCGGCGTCCATCAACGCCGCGCGAATGGTCTCCGCATTGTTGTGCGCATTCTCCTTGACGATGGCAAGCATTCTCTTCTTGCCGAACATCTCGCCCTCTTCGTTCCGGGCCTCCCAGATTCCGTCCGTGGCCATGACAAGCACTTCCCCCGGTTCGAGGAAGGCCGTGTAGTCCTCGTACTCAAACTCCTCGAGCACGCCCAGGGCGAGGCCTTCACCGCTCAACTCGGAGAACACGCCGGTCTCCGGGTTGTATCGGATAGCGGGCTCGTGTCCCGCCCGCACCCATTGTATTTCCGGAGAATTCGCCTTGAGGCGGAGATAGAAAAGAGTCAGGAAGCGACCCGTGCCGTCCATGTCCCGGCTGAGAACCGTGTTGACAGTCTGGATGCGTTCCCTGGGCGAAATGGCGGCCGAGGAGAGGGAACGCAACAGCCCGCGCGTGGTGGCCATGACCAGGGCGGATTGCACGCCATGGCCGGACACGTCGCCCAGCACCACGCCGAGGGAACGGGTCCCCTGATCGTCCATTTCGATGAAATCGTAGTAATCGCCGCCGGTCTGATCACAGAATGAAATCCCGCCCGCGATGTCGAACCCGCACAGCTCGGGCTCCTTGCGGGGCAGCAGCAGGTTCTGGACTTCCTGCGCCAGTTTCAGGTCGCGGCGCAGCAGCAGCCGCTCCTGAAGCTTGGGGCCCATGTCGTTGAAGGCGTGGATGAGTTCGTCCCGCTCGTCGCCGGTGTGCAGGTCCATGTGTACGGAAAAGTCTCCCTTGGCCAGCCGTTTGGCCGCGTCGGCCATGTGCAGCAGGGGATTGGTCACGGCCCGCGAGCCGAACCAGGCGATGAGACCGATGATGACGATCATGATTCCGGAGACAATGGAGGAAATGCTCCTGATACGGCTGAAGAGCGTCCCCAGGGTGCCGCCCACCTGATCGGGCAGACGGGTAATCACGGAATCGGGAGCGATGAGGATGAAGCTGATCTCGTCGTTGGAGGCATAGGCCCAGAATGCGTTTTGTCCCTTGTGGCGCAGATTGACCACGCCGCCCTTGTTCTGTTTCATGGCCTCAAGCAGGGGCTCGATCCCTCGAGGATCATCGGTCTTCATCCAGTCGGGCTCGATGCCGACCATCCAGTGGCGGCGCTGGCCATCGTCGTAGGCCTGTTGGGCCAGGATGAGCAGCCGGTCCTCGTCGCCCGGTTTCCGATAAACCATGTACGCCTCGATGTCGCCGCTCCAGCGGGAACGAAGCTGGGCTTCCTCGATAATTCGGAAAATGGGGACGTCCACCGAAGCCGCACCAAGGAAGCGCCCTTCCTTGTCGCGAATGGGGTAGCTGGCCGTGCTCACGCTCAAACGGGTGGCCGGATCAATGCCCGGCGCTGTCCATACGACCTCGTCCGTTGCGTGGCGGGCGTTGAGATACCATTTCTGACTCCGGTGATCGAAGTGCGGGGGGAAGTGACCGTGTCCGGGATAGGTGAGAAACACGCCGGACTCCAGCCCGACGTTGAACCATTGGGAGTCCTTACGCTGTTCATTGAAAAGGGCCTTGAAGACGGGGGTGAGCTCGTTGAGGCGCTGGATGTCCTCTTCGGTCTTCCCGGCATCTGTCGGTTCCTCCATCATATCCATCATGCCCATCTTGGAGAGCAGGAAGGCGGGCTGCTCCAGGCTGATGTACAATGGCGAGGCCTTGCTGGTCCGCCCCCGGCGCAAATAGAGGTCGGAGGGGGCCAGATCAGGCGGGGCCGCATTGCCGGGGTGAAAATTGGAAGCGTAATAGACAGGCGAGGACTTTTCCGGCAACTGCCAGACAAGATAGTGCTCCGCCTGCCTGGCCAGCATGCGCGCGCTCAGTGAGATGGCTTGGCCGCGCGCCTCGAAATAGCGCAGCAGGCTGTCGGCGTTGTGCTCCAGCTCCGCGCGGATGATGTTGAGCATCTCCCCCCGTGTCTCGCCGGAGACCTGATCGACCATCTTGCCCGCCTGCCGGCTCATGAGAGTGCGCGACAGGAGCAACGGCCCCATACTGAAGGCCACGAGAACGATGAATATCTTGATACGGATGGAAAATTTCATAAGCTGCGCCTGCGCCCGGATTTGATCACAGCGTCCTGCCGCTGTCCACTGGCCGCCCATTATAATTACATTAAACTTGGAAAACGGCCTCATTCCGTTTATATCACTATGCATTAACTCCACACCGCAAGCAACGGGACAACCATGCCGAACGCCAATGAAACCAAGCGCGTAACAAAAACATCACTGTATTCGTGGGTGTTGTACAAGAACCTGCACCTCCAGCTCGCCGTGGTCGGGATCATCGTCATCACCGTGGCCATGCGCGTCCTGCCGTTGGAATTGCAGAAGCGGATCATCAACGAAGCCATCGGCCTCAAGGATCTGCCCGCCCTGTACCGCTACTGCGCCCTCTACATCGGCACGGTCACCCTGGCGGGCATCCTCAAGCTGGCCATCAACCTGATGCAGGTCTACATCGGGGAGCGGACCCTGAAGGTGGTCCGGGAGCGGCTTTACGAGCACCTGCTCTCCCTGCCCATCCAGTTTTATCGCCGCACCTCGCCCGGCAACGTCATCTCCTACATCATCACCGAGTTCATTCCGGTGGCCACCTTCATCGGCCAGGCCGTGGCCGTACCCGCGGTCAACATCCTGACCTTCCTGGCCATGGCCGGGTACATGATCTACCTCAACCCGACCATCGGCCTGATCTCCATCACCATCTATCCGGTGGAGATCTTCATCCTGCCCCGCATCCAGAAGTATTTCCGACGCGCCAACCGCCGCCGCATCAAGCACACCCAGAAGCTCTCCGGCCTGGTGGGCGAGGCCGTCTCCGGCGTGCACGAGGTCCACTCCAACGCCTCCATCCCCCTGGAGTCGCGCCGCTTCAGGCTGGTGCTCGAAGAGCTCTACAAGGCCACGGTCCTCCAGAACGCGCTGAAATTCGCCATCAAGTTCGTGAACAACTTCTTCATGAGCCTGGGACCGTTCGTCCTCTTTCTCATCGGCGGCTACTACGCCATTCAGGGCCACTTCGACGTCGGCGCCATCGTGGCCTTTCTCTCGGCCTACGAGAAGCTCTACGACCCGTGGAAGGAGCTGATGGAGTTCTGGCAGGTCTACCAGGACAGCTCGGTGCGCTACAAGCAGATCATGCGCGCCTTCGACCATACCCCCGAGTTCGCTCAGGACGTGGTGGGCCGCGAGCCCTACGCCCTGGACAACGATGTGGAGGTCAGGGATCTCACCTTCGTGGTCGGCGGCAACATCAAGCTGCTGGACCGCGTCTCGCTGAAGGTCAAAGGCGGCGAACATGTTGCCCTGGTCGGCTTCTCCGGCTCCGGCAAGTCCACCCTGGCCCTGTGCGTGGCCCAGCTCTACAAGTACACCAGCGGTTCTGTCATGGTCGGCGGCAGGGAGGTCTGCGAACTGGCCAAGCCGGACATGTCCTATAACCTCGGCATGGTCGCCCAGCACCCGTTCATCTTCGACGGCACGGTGCGCGAGAACCTGCTCTATTCCTGTCAGTCCCTGTCCATGCAGGGCGGGCACTGCCCCGGCCCGGCCGAGGAACCCGACCTGGACACCCTGATCAAGATCACCCAGCAGGTGGGGCTGTTCACGGACGTGCTCGCCTTTGCCCTGCGCTCCCGCCTGGAGGACGGAAAACACGACGACCTGCGCGACTCCATCGTGGCCGTGCGCCGGGACTTCCAGGAAGGTCAGGAAGGCATGTACGCGGACGTGGCCGAGCACATCGAATTTTTCGAGATGGACAACTACAGCCACTACATGACCGTGGCCGAGAACATCGCCTTCGGCGCGGCCGTGGAGAAGGACTACGACCAGGAGCACCTCCATCTCCAGCCCGGATTCATCGAATTCCTCCAGAGCCACGGCCTCATGGCGCACCTCATCGTGCTGGGTGAGACCCTGGCCCGCGTGGTCACCGACGAACTGGGCCCCGAACCTTCCCACGAGGCCTTCGAAGGTTCGCCCATTCCCGAGGCCGAGTACGGCGAATACCAGAAGGTGGCCAACCGGATCGATTCCGGCGAACCCCTCAGCGCGGAAGAAAAAGACCTGATCCTCAAGCTCGCCCTGGGATTCACGCCCGGCATACACCGCCAGGTTCCCCTGGACAGGGGATTCGCCAACCGGGTGGTCAACTCCCGCCAGGACTTCATAGACCTGGTCAACGAGACCCGTCCCGGCGCATTCAGCTTCTTCATGGGAGACGAATACATCGGCGCGGTCAACATCAAGGATAACATTCTGTTCGGCCGCGTCCGTTCCGACGATCCCAGCGCGGAGGACGAGATCAACCACCGCATCATGCAGGCCCTGATCATGCAGGGAGCCCTGGAACCCGTGGCCGAGATCGGCCTGGAGTTCGAGGTGGGCTCCATGGGCGACCGCCTGTCCGGCGGCCAGCGCCAGAAAATCGCCCTGGCCCGGACCTTCCTCAAGAATCCGCCCGTGCTCATCCTGGACGAGGCCACCGCCGCCCTGGACAACAAGTCCCAGGCCCGGGTCCAGAACATCATCACCAACAACCTCAAGGGCAAGTCCACGGTCCTGGCGGTCATCCACCGGCTGGACATGCTCCCCTACTACGACAAGGTCGTGGTCCTGAAGGCGGGCAAAATCGTTGAACAGGGCCCGTACCAGGAGCTGCTCGACAGGAAGGGAGCCCTGTACACTCTGGTTCACGGCAAAGAAGATTAATCTTTTTAGCTACGACGCACCCAGCCGATACATTGTTTTTCCAGTGTATCGGCTGTTTTTTTGCCAATGAGCAAAATTTTCGTCACGAAATAAAGAAAATAAACGCAGGATTTCCACTTTACATGGGTAAATTTTGCATGTAGGCCAACTTTACCCAAATCGGGACTCTCTCTCATAGGGCTTCGGCCCCGGAGCTGGTCTCCGGGGCCGGAGACCAGTGAAAGCTCCATCAATTCCCCCCTTTTTTTTAGATCACGCCGCAGGATTTTGAGCCTGGCGGACCCTTTTTTTTGGCATGTGCGCCTAAATCCGGCTCTCTGCTGGAGTGAGGTGGCTGCCCTTTTTGCGATTAAGAAGAGATAAGGAAGCCGCCTGTCGGCGGCGATTGATGTTGAAAGGGTTTCGGCCCTTTCGGGCCGACCTTCTTTTGGGCTAGCGCGTCCAAAAGAAGGCAAAAGACGCGCTTTTTGGTGCTGCAGCGCGATCACGGGCCTAAGAGCCGCTAACACGGCTTCCGCTGCCCGAAATGCGAAAGCCTGCGGGCAGGCGCGCTTCGGGCTGCACTACAGCCGTGTGCAAGCGGCTCTAAGCCCCGAGCTCGATGACCGGTCGTTGCCTGGTTGATTGGTAGCTTACCGGATGGTGTTATTTATCTTCTCCCGCCAAGTCGAGCTAGCACCCAGCTATGCGATAGGGGCAACTCATCCTCGCCCATCAAATCGAGCGACCCCGCTGTGATGAATCAAAAAGAAGCCATTCGGCGCTTCGACTTCCTCATCGGAGGTCCGCAGTCAGCCCCTTGCTCACGGGCCTAGAAGCTCACCAAGCCGGGCGGCGGCTTTTGTCCCGGAATCCGCACGGGGTCGGACGGCCTCCGAACAGTAAAGTTGGCAGAGCGTCCCACTCAACGAAGTCCGGAGCCGACCGGGTTGGATGAGATTCTTGCCCGAGAGCATCGGGGCGGGGATGACGCTCCAAGCGCCTTTTCTTTCGTCCATTTCTTTTGGTGCAGCAAAAGAAATGGACCCCGCCGGGAGGGCATGGAGGGCTTTTGGGGCGCAGCCCCAAACCCGGCTCTCGCGCGCTGCAAGCGCGATTCCCGGAGGGGGAGGAGCGGAACGCTCCAACACCGGCTCTTCCCGCGCCACAGGCGCGAACCCGGAAGCGAGGGGGCAGGCCCCAACGCTGGCTCTTACCAACCTACGGCAACAAAGCCTTCTCCACCGCCTCGCGAATCTTGTCGCCTTCCCCTTCATACACGGCACGCTCCTCCACGGGCGTGGGAGCCGTCACCTCGGGCCAAACCCCGGGCTGGGGTTCGCTGCCCTTGAGCGCCTCTGCGGACGGCTCCACATCGACCATGACCGGGGTCCTGCGAATGTCCACCTCCGGAACCGGAGCGGAAAACTCGATGGGGATATTGTTGGGATCGAAGGTGTAGATGGAATGGATGAACCCGTGGTCCACCACCTCCGAACACCAGAAGTCTGCGGCCTCAAGCTTGTCCTTGAGTTCCCAGAGATCCTCCTCGCCAGCCACCTCGAAAGAGATATGATCGAAGGCGGCCTTGCCCTTGACAGGAAAGCCGTGGTCCTTTTCGTCCAGGGGCTCCACGCCCGGCCACTCGAAAAAGGCGATCATGTCGTGCCCGGTGATTTCAAAGAAGTAGTGGCGGTAGCCGGGATGCCCCAGGCCGGTTACCAGGCGCATGCCGAGGAGGTCGCGCCAGAAGCGGATGGTCCCGTCCATGTCGCCGGTGACCATGGCCAGATGGTTGATGCCGGTGTATTCGACCACGGGAAACCTCCTGTTATTCCTTTTGTGCCGATGCCCACCCTTCTTCCAGGGCGCGCTCGCGCTGGCGGTTGGCGCGACGCTGCTCGGCCTCGCGATGCCGCCGCCGGGCGGTGTCGGTGTCCAGTTTGAGCGGGGCCACCGGGGTGGGCTTGCCTTCGTCACTCAGGGCCACGAAGGTCAGGTAGGCCGAGTTGGTGTGGCGCACCTCTCCGGTGCGCAGGTTTTCTGCCTCCACGCGCACGCCGATCTCCATGGAGGAGCGGCCCACGTGGTTCAGTGACGCCTTGAAAATGAGCAGCTCCCCCATGTAGGCGGGCTGCCTGAACGACATGCGATCAATGGACGCGGTGACCACGTTGCCGCGCGAGTGACGCTTGGCCACCACTCCGGCGGTGGTGTCGATATGCTTGAGGATAACACCGCCGTGCAGGTTGCCCGCAGGGTTGGCATCCTGGGGCAGAACCAAGTGTGTCATGATCACTTCCGTATCTTTGGCGGATTTGGGTTCCACTTCATTCTCCCTTGTGTTTTCCGTATTCGACCCGCGCCTCCCAGACCAGCTTGCCGACCTTTCTGCCAAGGTCGGCCTGGCGGGCGCGGATAAGCGCTTCGGAGGCCTCCTGATTGCCCTGCTGCTTGAGCAGAGTGGCGGACTCCAGATCACGCAGGTGCTTCTCGCACTCGTGGATCAGCCCGGACAGGTTCAGGGTCTCCAATTCCTTGGGCACGCGCACGGAGCGTACTTTCCTGCTCATGAACAACCTCCCGCTGTTTTCATACCGTCATACCATTCTGATGACAGAGCGTGCCCCACCGGTCAAGCTGTTCCGTGCCACGCGCGCCGGGCCCTCCCGGCGCGGCCCCCCTTTACCGACCCGCACATCGCATCGTCAACTCGCGAACCATACGCTTCCCTCACCGGAGACTACGCCATTTGACTTGACACGCGCCCTCGCCTTCCGTAGTCATACATCAATATATCTTTATATTGAGATTCATTGATACAGCAGAAGCCAAGGAGGTTGCGAACATGCGCATTCCCGATTTGATCCGTGGCCTGGACAGGCCCTTCGTTTCCGTCGAACTGTTGCCGCCCCGGCGGGAGACCGAGCAGTCAGGGTTTCTGGCGGCGGTGGAGAAGATGAAAGCCATGAAGCCGCTCTTTGCGGCCGTGACCTGCGGGGCGGGCGGGTCCGGCTCCGTGGGCACGCTGCAGACCTCGCGAAATCTGGCGGAAGGGCACGGACTCACGGTCATGCCGCATATAACCTGCGTACACTCCAGGCAGGAGACCCTGGCCGATCAGCTCGACGCCATCCGGACCTGCGGCATCCGCAACGTGCTGGCCGTGCGCGGCGACTTCCCGGCTGGCATGGACTCCGGCCCACGCGGGCTAATGCACGCCTCCGACCTGGTGGCGCGCATAGCCGCGCTGGCCCCGGACCTGGCCGTGGGCGTGGCCGCCTATCCGGATGGACACCCGGAGTCGCGCTCCATCCGCGAGGACATCGGCTTTCTCAAGTTCAAGCTCGACGAGGGGGCGTCCTTCGGCGTCACCCAGCTTTTCTTCGACAACCGGCGCTACTTCGACATGCTCGACAGGCTGGCCGCAGTGGGCTGCGACAAGCCGGTCATCCCATCGGTGCTGCCCATCCGCAGCCTGGGCCAGATAAAACGGGTCATGGAGCTGTGCGACGCCCCGGTGCCGGGCAATATCCTGTCGGGTATCGAAAGCGCCCACGCCAAGGGGGGCGACGAAGCGGTCCGCGAGTACGGCATATCCCTGGCTGCGACGCAGATCAGCTCACTCCTGGAAAACGGCGCGCCGGGCGTGCACCTCTATCCCTTCAACCGGGCGGAGATGTGCGTTGAGGTCATGCGCCGGGCCGGACTGACGGCGTAGGAGTCGTGAGAGAAAGCGCGTCGCCGCGCCGCAGGCAAGAGACAGTGGCTACCAGACCGCGTCGGCCAGTGAGCCCTGCATTTCGTAGGGAAAGGTCCGCTGGCCGATGGTCATCTCGCCCTTGAGATCGAAACGGGTGCGGAAGAGGTTGCCGCGATGCAGGACGCCAGTTCCCGCAGCCTTGTACGCCAGGGGCTTGCCCATGCTGAAATCGCGGACCGTCATGTCCCTGCCGTGAATCTCGGCGGTGAACGCGAGGTCCTCCACGCTCTTGCCGTCGGGCAGCAGCAACTGCTGGGAGCGAACGTCGATCCAGCCGTTTTTCGGCAGCACCGCGCCCGCCGGCAGGAAGAGGTTTCCGGCCACGCGCAGCACGCCCCTGACGTCTGCTCCGCCCAGGAGCGTCGTCAGGTTCACGTCGCCTTCGAACTCGAAGGCCCCGCTCTGGAAGAGATTGAGCTCACACTGTGGCCCGCCGGTGTCCAGCCGGACATGGGCCACGGGAGAGAAGCCCACATTGACGTACGCCTGTTGAAATCGGAGGCTGCCCGGAGTGTTCGCCACGGAGATACGCAAACCGCGCACCCTGAAGCCGAAGGGACCGTCGCGGTCGATGGCGTCCCACTTGAGCCCCACCGACGGCAGTCTCTCGTCCAGAGAGGCCAGGGCAGAGGCCCAGATCTTGTTCCACGGCGTGAACAGGGCCGCTCCGATGAGGAACCCGAGCAGGACCAGGAAGAAGCGGGCCAGGATGCGGCCGGGCAGGGAAGAGGATTTCTGGTACGGGGATGCCACGGACTACCTCGCCAGAACGAAATGGGCGTCCGCCAGGCGCGGGTCGTCCGGGTTGCGGGTCAACGTGCAGCCCGGCGTTTGCAGGCTCGCCCGGTCGCGTAAATCGCGGAGAAAATCCATGAGCCGGTTGAGCGGCAACCCCTTGAAGGTCACCTGGGCGGCGTCGAGGCCCTCATCCAGCTGCGTTGCCCGGAAGGAGGTCAGTTGCTCCTCGATACCCAGGCCGTCGATGATGGCCCAGACCGCTTCGCTCACCGGCTTGTCAACCAGATCCCCCTGCTTGGCGCGCAGGGCGCGGACCTCTTCCACAATGGGCACCACCCGACCGTACTGTTCCCTGGCCTCAACGATGCGCTGCTCCAGGGAACCGGAAAAAAGCTTCAGCCCAACGGACACGGCAAAAGTCGCCACCACCGTGCCGACCAGCGCCAACCGGAACAGCCGCTCCTGCGAGGCCGCAGGCCAGGAAAGCCAGAAATACTTCGGTTCGCCGTGCATCACTTGGGCTCCACGATCAGACTGAAAATGATTCCGCCGAACACGTCCTCCCGCTTCTCCAGGGAAAACAGGAACTGCTCGTCATCGGTCAGGTCGTTGATGTACGAGTCGAAACGGTCGACGTTGGGGCCGAAGAAGCCGCGCACGCGGCCCCGCTTGCCCTCCAGGGCGATGCCCTCGATGCGCAGGCTCTCAACCGCCGGGCGGCTCAACGCGGCGAGCACGCCCACCGGGTCCAGCCCGATGCGGTACGTGGCCGCCAGCTTGCCCTGCTCGAACTGCAACCGGCCAAAGGGCGAGCTGCCGATATCCGGCCCGAGGACCGAGGCATACAGCTTGTCGGTCTCGCCCAGGATCTCGTTGAGCTGCGCCTTGTTGTAATGGTAGCGCAACGCCTGGCCCGCCAAAAACAGTCCGCAGATGATCACCACCCACACAAGGTTGCGCACGAACCGCTTCGACGCGGAGATTCTCGCCCTGTCCGTCATTCCGCCCAAATACGTCATTCCACCGGTCTCATCAAGGACGGCGACGCCCTTTGTCGAAAAGGGAGGCAGTGGACGGCCCGATCGTTTGCCTATATCGTAATACGTTGTGACCGGAACGGCTCCGGGACCGTATATCTCAAGAACAGGAAGGAGGTTTCATGAAACCCTGGAAGAAACTTATCGTGATCGGCTGCATCCTCGCCCTGATGCTCCCGGCCTTCGGCTGCTCGGATGAGGGCACTGCGGAAAAGGCGGGCAAGAAAATAGACCAGGCGGTCGACGACGCCAAGGATTCGGCAAAGAAGATGTTTGAATAGAGCCTGCATGAAAAAACGGAGCATCCGGTTTCCGGATGCTCCGCAAGGCAAGACACAAGCCGTCGGGCTTCTGAGAAAGGTTCGGGTGCGAGGCGCAAAATGGTTTTGCGAGGCGGCAGCCGAATCTTTGTCAGCAGCCTGAGAGGGCGCCCGATTGGCGGGCGCCCTCTTACTTTTGATATCCCTAACAATTTATCCCGACGGACCAGGATTACATTACCCGGCAGCCGTCCTCGGTTACCAGGACCTGATATTCCCAGCGGATACCGCCCCAGCTCGCGTCGTAGAGGCCCGGCTCCACGGTGACGACCATGCCCGCCGCCAGCTCGCCGGGGTAGGCCCTGGACAGGCTCGGCGCCTCATGGGTTTCCAGGCCGACCCCATGCCCCAGGCCGTGGGTGAACAGGTGCTCCACGCCCGCCTTCTCGAAGACCGAATAGGCTGCCTTGTAGGCCTCGATGCAAGACAGGCCGGGGCGGATCACATCGATGGCCGCCTGCTGTGCAGCCAGGACCAGCTCCTTGGTCTCCTTGAAGCGATCCGAGGGCTTGTCGCCCACCCAGAAGGTCCGGGTCTGATCGGAATTATACTCCTCCAGACGGCACCCTGTGTCGATGAGCACCATCTCGTTGTCCAGCACCTTGTCCGAACCGGGGATGGCGTGCGGCAGGGCCGCGTTGGGACCAACGCCCACGATGGTGGAGAAAGCCAGTTCCTCTGCCCCGTTCTCGCGGAAGAACCGCTCCACATCCCAGGAGACCTGCTCCTCGGTCATGCCCGGCTCCAGCCGCTGTTCGATGTACTCGAAGAGACGGTGGTTGAGGGCCATGGACGCGTCCATGCGGCGAATCTCGTCCTCGTCCTTGATGATGCGCAGGGATTCCACCAGGTTGTCCGTGGAGGCCAGGGAAAAGCGCTCCTTCAGGTTGTCGTAGTCGAACAGGTGGAGCGCCTTGGGCTCGATGCCCAGCGATTTCACGCCCGCGCTCTTGAGCACTTCACCCATCAGCACGAACTTGTTGGCCGAATAGATGTGCAGGTTGTCCTCGCCCCACACGCCCCGGGCCGCGTCGAAGTAGCGCGGGTCGGTGAACAGCTTGTCCTCGCCGTCAGCGGTGATCACCAGCCAGCCCGAGGATTCGTTACACTGCGGGTCGTGCAGCTCGAAGCCGCTCAGGTAGTAGCGGTTGGCCGCGTGGGAGACCAGCAGTGCGGGGATCTCCTTCTCCTTGAGCAGCCGCTTGAGGTTCTCTCGCCGTTGTTCGTATATGTTCTTCATGTCGTTCCTCGCTTTCGGCCCTGAAAAACGGACGCGCGGACGCCGGCAACGACCTGGAGGCCGCGCCGTGCGCCGGGGTCCGTGCCGCCGCCGAAATGGCAGCGGCCGTGGGCCGGTTATTCCCAGGAATAGGTTGATTCGGGCGTATCAGTGACCATGCGTTCGGCCCACTCCACGCCCTGCATGACAGAGTGGTCCATGTTGGACACCTCGTACTTCCAGCCGCCGAAACGGCCACGCGAGTAGATGTCCAATTCCTCCAACCGGGGCTGGATGGCGCGCAGGGAGGCGTCCCGGGAGAGGGTGGGCACGGGATAGCCGTAGTCCACGTTGGTCTCCCACCGGGTGACGATGTCGTCCACCCTGCTCTGGTCCAGCAAGGAGGTATTTACCAGACCCGCGACGGTACGGTCCATCAATTCGTCGATCTTTTCGGGCTTGTGCGCGGAGTGTGAGGTCTCGCACATGAAGGCAAGCTGCTCGCCTGGCCGGGCCACGTTGTTGGGCGAGTAGTTGTGAAAGTTGGTCACCCGGTAAAAGGGGCAGTCCTTCTCCGGGAAATACATCCAGCAGCGGGAGTTGCGCTCGCGCTCCTCGCGGATGTCCAGGCCGACCCCGGCCACGTGCACCGCGTTGTGCTCCAGGCCGGACGCGGCCTCCACCAGAGCGGAATCCGGCGAAGCCATCCACTCAGCGACGAAGCGGTCCAGGGGCGCGGTGTTCAGGAGCACGTCGTACTCAACCTCCAGACCGTCCAGGGTGGTCACGCGTTTGGCCAAGGCGTCCACCGAAGCCACTTCCTGGCCGTAGCGGATGCGATCGCCCTGGAGAGAGGCCATGCGCCGGAATATTTCTCCAGTGCCGCCGTGAAGCGGAAATTTGAAGGTGTTGTTCGGCCCCCAGGCCACGTCGTCCTGCGCCAGGATGATGTTCTTGAGCACCTTTCGCAGGTCCACGACGCTGACCCGCTCGCCGATCCAGTTGAACTGCATCAGCTCGGGCGGTGTGGCCCACACCTTGAAATTGTACGGGGCCATGAAATGTCTGGCGATGCCCGCGCCAAAGATATGCTCGAACCACTGGGCGAAATTTTCCGGCGCGGCCTCGGACCGGTTGCCGGGCAACAATCCCTCCACGCACTCCCAGCGGGGCTCGCGCGGCAGGTAGCGGATATTGTTCTGGAAGGGATACGGCACCCAGGAGCCGTGGGAGCGGACCCAGGACTCGCGCTGGTGCTCCAGCCGCTCCTCGCCAAGCAGGGAATCCATGAGCGCGTCGAAATACGCATAGTGCGAGAAGACCACGTGGCCGCCGATGTCCCAGGTGAACCCGGCGTCGTCCCGGAAGCTGGCCGCCAGGCCGCCCGCGTGGCCGTGCCGCTCAAGCACCAGGTAGTCGTCCGCGCCGAGTTCCTTGAGCCGGTGGGCCGCGCCAAGGCCGGTGGGGCCCGCCCCGATGATCAGGTATCTGGTCTTCACGTATTCGTCCTTGTCTTGCTCCCAAAGGGGGAAGTTATTTCCATCCGGAAGAGATAATCAAGTTTGATGCCAACATGCGTCGAAACGGACGCCCTTGACCGCAACGGCGACCCGGTGGCAAGGTCGGACTCTCAACCGCAACGCCCCAAGACACAAGGAGAACACACCGATGAACTGGCCCGCCTACGTCGCCATGGACGCCGTCCCATCCGGTTCTTCTGTGCTGCTCTACGGGGCGGGAGGCCGTGGCGGCCGCGCACTGGAGCTGCTCAAGGCGCTCAACCCCGGAGTCACGGTCCTCGGCTTCGTGGACAGCTTCAAGCGAGGGCGCTGGCAGGGTTTGCCGGTCCACGCACCGGAGGACATCCTTACCGGTGCTCTGGGTGCGGACTTCGTCATCGTCACCACCTTCGACTTCATCCCGGTGCTGACGCGGCTTGACCACGCTCTGGGAGAGAAGCTCCTGGTGGGAGACATCCCCATGCCGGAACGAAAGCACGCCATCATCTCCCACGGGCTGAAGGCAATCTACCTGGTCATGCCCAAGGTGGCGAGCACCACGCTGGAGGTGGCCCTGGCCGCTGCCTCGCCCACGCCAATCGAGGTCATTCAGGAGGCCGACCTGTCCGCCTGCCCCCGTGACTACTTTTCCTTCACCTTCGTGCGCAACCCATACGACCGCATGGTCTCCATTTTCCGGCACGAAGCCAACAACTTCAACCGGAACGTGTACCGCCCGGCCATGGAGTGGCTGGGCAGGGACCCGGCGGACTTCGCCAATTTCGTGGAGTTCGTGCACCGCCTGCCCGATGGCATCGCCGACATCCACGTCCGGTCCCAGCACAGGCTGCTGGAGGGCGTGGAAGAGACCGTGGGCCTGGATTTTGCGGGACATCTGGAGTCTCTGAATGAGGACTTCGCCCGCGTGGCCG
The DNA here is from genome assembly GCF_009762795.1 of Pseudodesulfovibrio cashew. Classification (NCBI taxonomy): domain Bacteria; kingdom Pseudomonadati; phylum Thermodesulfobacteriota; class Desulfovibrionia; order Desulfovibrionales; family Desulfovibrionaceae; genus Pseudodesulfovibrio; species Pseudodesulfovibrio cashew. The sequence goes on from NZ_CP046400.1 coordinate 899,445, forward strand.
AGCGTCTCGAAATCCCGTCCGATCTGGGACACATCACCAAGAGCAAACGCGGGCACTACCGCGACTACTGCACCCCGAAGCTGCTCGCCCTGATCGGAGAGCGCTATCGGCGCGACTTCGAACTGTTCGGCTACGAGCTTGAAGCATAGCAGAGGAAAACCCTTGCATTGAAAAAGCCCCCGTACGCTTGGCGCACGGGGGCTTTGCATTCAGTCTGCCTGAAAACGGGCTACTGCACGTAGACCTTGAGGCGTTGTCCGGCGTAGATGGTGCCCTTGCTGTTAAGGGAGTTCCAACGACGCAGGTCCGAGACCTTGACTCCGAAACGGCGGGCGATGGAGATCAGGTTGTCGCCTCTGCGGACCTTGTAGCGGACCAACTGGGTCTTGACCTTTTCCGCGTCCCGGACCGCCTGCTTGGTGGCGGTGCTGGAGTTGTTGGGGATGTAGAGCTTCTGCCCGGCCTTGAGCCGGTTGGAATTCAGGCCGTTGGCGCGCTTGACCGTGGACACCGTGGTCCCGAATTTGCGGGAGATGGACCACAGGGTATCGCCGGAACGGACGATGTAGTTGCCGCGCTTGGCAGCGATGGCACGGGTCTCGGCACGGGAAGACGACGAAGCCGGGGCGGCCGAAGCCACTATGCTGCGGCTGGACCCATTGCCCGGAACCATGACGAACTGGCCGGGACGCAGGGTGTTGGTGCGGGTGTTGTTGACCTTTTTCAGCACGGACACGGGCACGTGGTAACGGCGGGAGATGCGCCACCAGGAGTCGCCGGAGCGAACGCGGTGCCGGGTGTATCCGGCGTAGGGCCGGGAACCGGGATCGGCCAGGTAGGCCATCATCTTGTCCGCGCGGTCCACGGGCAGATAGGCCGTGGCCCCCATGTGCGGCGGGCTGACCTGGCGACGAAAGGCCGGGTTGAGTCGATGGAACTCGCTCCAGTTCATGCCGCCGGCGCGGGCCAGGGCCAGCAGATCGGTGCCCCCAGGCACCTCGACAGGCACCAATTCCTGCTCCATTTCCCAGGAAACCGGCTCGAAGCCCAGGGCATCGAGGTTCTGGAAGATCTTGGAGATGGCGATGAACTTGGGCACGTAATGACGGGTCTCGGTCTTGAGGCGGACCCGACGGGAGAGCTTGCGGTTCTTGGCGGTCAATTCAAAGAAATCGTTGCATCCGGCCTGCTTCAGGGCGCGGGAAATCTTGCCTTCGCCCGCGTTGTAGGCGGCCAGGGCGAGATACCAGTCACCGAACTTGTCGTAGAGATCCTTCAGGTGACGGGCGGCGGCATCCGTGGATTTGTAAGGATCGCGGCGTTCGTCGATCCACCAGTCGGACCGCAGGCCATAGAGTCGGCCCGTGCCGCGCATGAACTGCCACATGCCCCCGGCACCGGCCCAGGAGTAGGCGCGAACGTTGTAGCCGGACTCGGTAAAGGGCAGCAGGACCAGGTCCTGAGGCAGGCCGTATTTGGTGAAGACGCGGCGCACGTAGGGAAGATAGGGCTGGGAACGTTCCAGCCAGCGCACCATGGTCTTCCTGGCTTTGTGGGTGAAGTAATTGAAATATTGTTCGACGTCTTCGGTCTCGTGGGCCTCGAGGTCGAAGAGCAGGCCGAAGCGGGCGTTCAGCACCGCCTGCTCGGTTTCGGTCAGGTCGCCTTCCACGTCGGGCTGGGCCGCCACCTCGGGCTCAAGGGGGTCGGCGTCCACCGGCACTTCGGGCTCGGCCTCGATGTCCGTCTGGGTCGCCTCCACAACGGCGGGCTCGACCGGCTGCTTCTTTGCGCAACCAAACGACAATCCCGCCACGAGCAGGACCAACAACAGTAACCGTACAGACTTCGATATTTTCAAATTTTCCTCCGGCTTCCTGCACCCCCGTATCAAAAAAGGGGTTTCTTGGGAAGTCTAGAAAAAATCTTAACGTTAAATAGGGATCGCATTCTGCTATCCCACCTTGCGCGGGATTGCAATAGCAGGGTAAACCCATTACAGAGTCGCGGTGTCCTACGCAACCTTGTGCAATGGTTTGCCGAATCCTCATACGGAGAGAAAAATGCAGCACAACGAAAAAGGCAAGAAAGAAGGCAAGACCTACGTGGTCGGCAACAATCCGGTCAGGGAGCTCCTGGAGGGCGACCCCGCCAGGGTGGATTTCGTGGCCTTCCGCAAGGGACGCCGAGACAAGGGCCTGGAGGAGATCCTGGAACTGTGCCGCACCAAGAACGTCCCGTTCAAATCCGTGTCCGCACAGGACCTGGACCACATGTACCGGGGCAACCACCAGGGCATCGCGGCCCGCTGCGCGGCCCTGTCCTACACTCCGCTTCACACCCTGCTGGAGACCGGAGCCGAGGCTCCCCTGCCGCTCATCGTCATCCTGGACCAGGTCCAGGACACGGGCAACGTGGGCGTGCTCGGCCGCACCCTCTACGCCCTGGGCGGCGCCGGGCTGGTGGTCTGCCAGCACCACGGGGCCTATCTCGGAGCAGGAGCGGTCCGTGCCAGCGCCGGAGCCCTGAACATGCTCCCCGTTGCCAAGGCTGGCAACCTGGCCAGCGCGGTAAAGGACTGCGTCAACTACGGCTACACCGTCTACGGCGCGCAGTTGGGTTCCGGGTCCGAGGACGCCTACACGGTCGACCTGGACACCCCGGCGGCGCTGGTCCTGGGCAATGAGGAAAAGGGCATCCGCCCTGGCGTGGCCAAGCACTGCCACCACTTCCTGCACGTCCCCTTCCGCCGTGAGTTCGACTCCCTGAACGTGGCCCAGGCCGGGGCCATCCTGATTTCGGAGTTCGCCAGACGGACCGCCTGATCCCCGCAAGCCCCGGCTTGTTCCATCCCGCGCACGTCCGCGGGCCCTTTTCTCACGGTTGCATTGTTTCCCCACTCTGGTAAGGATTCCAGTCAGGAGGCGACATGACCAAGCTCAAGCTTGTATCCATGGTCAAAGCGGCCGGTTGAGCCGCCAAGATCGCTCCGGGGGACCTGGAGCAGGCACTTTCGGGCGTTGAGGTCCGCGCAGACGACCGCGTGTTGGCCGGAGGACCGGGCGACAACGAGGATGCTGTGGTATTGTCCGTTCCCGGCGGCAAGGCCCTGGTCCAGACGGTGGACTTCTTCACGCCCGTGGTCAACGATCCCTATCGCTTCGGCCGCATTGCCGCGGCCAATTCCCTGTCCGACGTCTACGCCATGGGCGGCACGCCCTGGTCGGCCATGAACATCGTCTGTTTCCCGGTCAAGAAGCTGCCCAACCACGTGCTCACCGAAATCCTCAGGGGAGGCCGGGACGCGGTGCAGGAGGCGGGTGCAGTGCCGTCCGGCGGGCACAGCGTGGAGGACGACGAGCTCAAGTACGGCCTGGCCGTCACCGGCGTGGTGGACCCGGACGGGTTCGCATCCAACCGGGGAGTACGTCCGGGCGACGTGCTGCTACTGACCAAACCCATCGGCACGGGTGTCATCGCCACGGCCATCAAGGGCGAAATGCCCGAAGCGGATGCCATGGAAGAGTTGCTGTTCAATGTCTGCGGAAGGCTGAACAAGGCTGGCGGCGAGGTCATCCGCGAGCTGGGGCTCAAGGGCGCCACGGACATTACCGGCTTCGGCCTGGGCGGGCACCTGATCGAGCTGGCCGAGGCCAGCGCCGTGGCTATCGAGCTGCGCACGGACGCGGTACCGCTTCTCGATGGAGCCATGGACATGGCCTCCATGGGCATGCTCCCGGCGGGCTCCATCTGCAACCGCAACCACTACCTGCCCAAGACCGACATCGCACCGGGCCTTGACGAAATCCGGCGCGACCTCATGTTCGACGCCCAGACCTCGGGCGGCCTGATCCTGGCCGTGCCGCCGCACCTGGCGGACCGGGCCACTGCCATGCTCACGCAGGCCGGCGACCTTGCCGCGCACGTAGGCACGGCCCGCGAACGCAAGCAGGGCGAACCGCCCTTATTCCTTGTATAGGTTCTGCCTGGAACCGACTGTTACTGTGCGCCGCCGCGCCCGTTTTCCAGGACGCGCCTCAGCTCGTCCTCAAGATCGTGCATCTCGAAAGGCTTGGCGATGTACCCGTTCATGCCCGCTTCGAGGAATCGTGTCCGGTCGCCCTTCATGGCGTGGGCGGTCAGCGCCACTACCGGAATGTTCAGCCCGAGCTCCTCGCGGATGACGCGGGTAGTCTCCAGGCCGTCCATGCCGGGCATCTGAATATCGGTAAGGACACAGTCAAAGGTGTGGGAACGCAGCAGCTCAACCGCCTTTTCACCGTCCTCCACGCAGGTAGCCGTGTGTCCAAGCCGGTGCAACAGCCGCCGGGCCACAAGGCGATTGACGTACTCGTCCTCGGCCACCAGAATGGAAAGCCCTGACCGGAAATCTCCGGCTCCGGCCTTTTCCAGATGCCGGGGTAAAGGTGCGTCGCTTGAGCGCAGCAGGACGGTGAAGGCCACTGAAGTACCTTCGTTCACCATGGAGGAAACCGAGATGGACCCGCCCATGAGCGTCACCAGGCGACGGACGATGCTCAGGCCCAGGCCGGTGCCCTGGTAGCGGCGGGAGGAAGACCCGTCCACCTGGGTGAAGGGATCGAAAACCCGTTCGATCTTGTCCTCGGGGATGCCGATTCCGGTATCGGTCACGATGAAGAGGACCCGTTGCAGCCCGTCTTCGAACGTCGCCTCCAGCGGATAGGCCTCAACCACCACCGAGCCCGATTCGGTAAATTTGATGGCATTGCCCACCAGATTGAAAAGAATCTGCCTGAGCCGCCCCTTGTCGGCCAGGAAGTGGCAGGGCCGAGAATCATCGAGACACCATTGCAGGTCCACGCCACGCAGTCCGGCCAGGTGCCGGAAGACCGAATTCACCGACTCCAGGAGCTCGCCCAGCTCCATGGCCTCCTCCTCGAACTCCATCATGCCCGACTCGATCTTGGAAAGGTCAAGGATGTCGTTGAGGATCTGAAGCAGGTTCCGCCCGGAGTTGACCGCAGTGCCCAGGCTCTCACGCTGCTCCTCGTCCAGGTCGCTGAATTGAAGAATCTGGAGCATGCCGAGCAGTCCGTTGAGCGGCGTGCGGATTTCATGGGACATGTTGGCCAGGAACTCGTTCTTGGCCACGTTGGCGGCCTCGGCCTCGCACATGGCGTGCTTGAGCTCCTCCTCCATCTCCTTGAGGGCGGTGATGTCGGCGGCCATGTGCATGTGGACCAGCTTGCCCTCCAGCCACTCGATGGCCCGGTCGTGATTGAGGGTCCATCGTTGGGTTACGCGGTTGAAGGACTCCCGGATAAGGGTCTCCACGGGCACGCCGTCGTCATCCAGCAACCGGGTTTTGGGGCAATTCGAGCAGGGTATGGGGTTCCTGCGAAACCGACTGAAACACTTCTCCCCGGACAGGGGGGTCCCGAATTTTTCCCGCATGTGCTTGTTGATGAAGAGAATGTCGTACCCGTCGACGTCCGAGACGCAGATGTCGGCGTCCATGCCGTCCAGAATGGTCAGCATGCGACGGTGCGACTCCTCCAGCTCCAGGGCGGCCTGACGCTCCAGGGTCACGTCGCGGGTGGAGCCGTAGACGCGATATACGTTGCCCTGCGCGTCGAGGTCGGGGATGGACTTCTTGTGAAATACGGCCTTGCTCCCGTCCCGCTTGACAACGCGGTATTCAACCTCGTCCGGGATCTTCTCCTCGAGGACCACGCGCCAGTGTCGGTGGACCGACTCCTGGTCGTCGGGGTGGACGTAGGTGGAGACGATCCGGTCCACGCTGCCGGGATTGAGCCCCGGCTTGACCCCGTGCAGGCGACACTGCTCGTTGGTCCAGTAGACCTCACCGTTGACCATGTCCACGTCCCAGCCTCCGGTGCGGCTGATGCGCTGCACCTCGTTGAGCAGGTCGCTGCTGCGCCGCAGGGCTCCTTCCGCCTGTTTGCGCTTGGTGATGTCCGCGATCATGGCGAAGGATCCCGTGGACTCCCCGGATTCGGAAAGCAGCCGCGAGGCCGAGACCAGCCCCCAGACGCGAGCTCCGTCCTTGCGCACGAAGGGACACTCGTAACGGGTTTCCGCGTCCGCCTCGCGCATGGCCAGACGCCGCAGCAGTCCCTCCGACTCCTCCGGGGGGAGGACGTCTCGCACGGGCCTGCCGAGCAGTTCGTGCCGCTCGAAATCAAGAAAATTCGCAAGGACCTGATTGGCAAAAACGATACGCAGGGAGGCATCCAGGCCGATGATTCCCTCGTTGGCCGTCTCCACGATCCGCCGGTACTGGCTCTCGCTCCGCAGGAGAGCCTCTTCGGCCTTGATGGTCCGGGAGATGTCCTTGACCATGACCCAGGTGCCCTTGATGGAGGAGGTTATGCCGGGAACGCTCCAGAAACGGATGGAGACAGGTATGCGGTGCCCGTTGGCATGCACCAATTCGAGGCGAATATCGCCGTCGAACCGCTCTCCCCGCAGTTCCCGCTTATGGAGTTCCCGAACCTCTTCCGCGCCGCCCGGTACGATGACGTCACGACCGTTCTTGCCGAGCAGCCCATCCCGGGTCATGCCGAGCATCTTGCAGAAGGCGGGATTGACGTCGAGAATGGTGGCTTCGGCATCGATGTAGATGATGCCGTCGATGCTGGTCTCGAACAGCCCCCGGAACCGCTGTTCGCTTGCGGCCAGCCTCTTTTCGCTCCTGCGCTGCTCGGTGATGTCGCACAGCACGCAGTGGGCGAGACTGAATTCGCCTTCGGGTCCGGGGCTGACGCGTATGTCCAGGCTGACAAGAACCCTCGAGCCCAGCCGGTGAATCAGAATCAATTCCAGACCGGTGACCTCTTCCCCGGCCAGAAGCAGAGGAAAGGCCTCCCTGAACAACCCCAGGGACTGGGTCGTAAGCAGGGTCTCGAACGGCGTTCCCGCAACCGTGTCCCGGGGATACCCCAACATCTCCAGCCAGGCCTGGTTGACGTCCCGCAACCGGCCCTCGGCATCCAGAGACTGGTACGGCATCGGGACATGATCGAACAGGCCCGACGCCACGTCCCCGTCCTCCCCCGTCCCGGGAGGACCGGATTTACCCAACTCGTGATCACTCTTTTTCGCCATGCAACACCACCCCTCAACCCGGTTCGAAAACCGGTCGCATGGAATGAGCCAGTACAACAAATAGGATCGTTGCGCCGTTATAACCTTCAATTCTCCCGCAAGAAATGGACGGCGCACGCAATGGAATGCCGCTTTTCTCGCATATTCCGGTAGCCGGAGCAAGTCCGGCGCGCCATTTCCTCTGCCGACGCGACCAGAGAACTCGGGACTGGCCTTGACAAAATTTCGCCATCGGGCCCATACCTGATATTGTAGGAGATTCAGGCAGGTTACCCAGCCCCGTAAATCCGTGAAGTTGCACTCGGGAAGGATGCGCGGGACGAGGCACTGCCCACAGATGGCCGAGGCCGTCATCATGACCGAAAAAGGAGAGGCGAGATGAAGCCGCAGGAATACATACTGATCGAAGAAGAGTTCGGTGCGCACAACTACAAGCCGCTGGACGTGGTCCTGACGCGAGGCGAGGGCATCTGGGTCTGGGATGTGGAGGGCAAACGCTACCTGGACTGCCTGTCCGCCTATTCCGCCGTGAACCAGGGCCACTGCAACCAGCGGATCATGGATGCCATGGTCGAGCAGGCCAAAAAGCTGACCCTGACCTCACGCGCCTTTCGCAACGACCAGCTCGGGCCGCTCTACAAGGAGCTGTGCGAGCTGACGAGGTCGCACAAGGTCCTGCCCATGAACTCCGGGGCCGAGGCCGTGGAAACCGCCATCAAGGCCGTGCGCAAGTGGGGCTACGAGATCAAGGGCGTGCCCGAAGACAAGGCCGAGATCATCGTCTGCCGCAACAATTTCCACGGCCGGACCATCTCCATTATCTCCTTCTCCACCGACCCCACCTCCACGACCCACTTCGGGCCCTTCACCCCCGGCTTCAAGGTGATCGAATTCGGTGACGCCGACGCCCTGGAGCGGGCGATCACCGACAACACCGTGGCCTTCCTGGTCGAACCCATCCAGGGCGAGGCCGGGGTGATCATTCCCCCGGACGGCTATCTCCGCGACGTGCGCCGCATCTGCGATGACAAGGGCATCGTGCTGATCTTCGATGAAATCCAGACAGGCCTGGGCCGCACAGGCAAGCTGCTGGCCGAGGAGCACGAGGGCGTGGAGGCCGACCTCACCCTCATTGGCAAGGCCCTGTCCGGCGGGTTCTACCCGGTCTCGGCAGTGCTCTCCAACACCGAGGTGCTGGGCGTACTCAAGCCCGGCGAGCACGGCTCCACCTTCGGCGGCAACCCCCTGGCCTGCGCCGTGGCCCGCACCGCCCTCAAGGTGCTGGTGGAGGACGGGCTGGTGGAAAACGCCGCAGCCGTGGGCGAATACTTCATGGAGGGCCTGCGCCGCATCGACAATCCCAAGATCAAGGAAGTGCGCGGACGCGGCCTGCTCATCGGCGTGGAGTTTCACAACGACGCCGGGGGCGCGCGCCAGTACTGCGAAAAGCTCAAGGAAGCCGGGCTGCTCTGCAAGGAGACCCACGAGACCATCATCCGCTTCGCCCCGCCCCTGGTCATCACCCGGGAAGACATCGACTGGGCCCTGGAACGGATCACCCCGATCCTGAGCGAGTAGAAGAGAGGAAAACCAGGGGAGGAAGCCGCTGTGGTCGAGTAATAAAATTTTATAGAGCAGTGCCAGGGCGCACACGTTGGCGCAGGATGATATTCTGGTCAAAGCACGGCCAATGCTGGAGATGGTGCCAGATTGGATCACCATCTGTCTGGACCGGGCAGACTGGATGAATTCGAGTCGGTTACAAGTACTGAGAAGACAGGCCGCCCGTTGAGAGGTGAGTCGTTTGTAGACAAGCTGGAAGTGATGCTAGGAAGAGAGCTAAAGCAGAAGAAACGTGGACGAAAGAAGAAAGGATAGTTAAGGTGCCTACAAAAAAATAGAACGTCAATTCGCAAACTACCCCGTTTTTCGGAGTATGTTTATAGGCTATACCTAATGAGTATTCAATCTTCGCATACGGTAGGCCGCATGGGCTTGGCTGTCTGGGCTTCGGTCGTCCTGCTCGGTGCTCTGTTCGTCTGGACGCTAGGCGGCGGGTCGTCGTTGGCATTGGTTCCGTCAATGTTCATGGCCGCTCTGGCCCTGGAAGGAAATTGGTTCTACTTCCTGGCCACAGTCTGCATCGGCGGTGCCGTGACATGCGTCTGGCTTCTGCGCCCGACATTCCAGCGGCTCGTCCTGGCAGGAGCGTCGATCTGGGCCACCGTGACGGTATTCGTTTACTTCTCTGCAATGCTCACTCCCTACGGGCGTTAACCTCTCTTCCCACATTCGTTCGCCTCCCAGAAGGTGCCGCATGTTGAAGCTTTACAACTTCGACAGCGGTGGCGACCTGCGCGTTGACGACGACCGCCTAGCCACGGTCTCCGATCTGGAGACCGCCGTAGTCATCTCCCTTTTCTCCGACCACCTCGCCGACCACGACGAGGAATTGCCAGCCCGCGAAACCGACCGCCGAGGCTGGTGCCTGGACCACACGCTGCCGACCTTGCAGGACGGCAGCGGCGACGCCTTGGCTCCAAGTTCTGGCTGCTCCGCCGCGAAAAGCTGACGCCTGAGACCGTGTCCCGTTTCCGCGAGTACGCCCTGGAGACGCTCAGTGGCTGGTGGATGAGGGCGTGGCTAGCGCGACGGCAACACCACGATCACTCTGAACGGCTACACCGTCCAGGCGGACGGCACCTACGAGTGGGCCTCAGCAGACACCGAAACCCTGCAGACCTGTGAGGACCTCATGGCTTTTACCAGACCGACACTGCTTGAAATCGTTGACCGCAACGAGGCTGACGTCGCCAGCCGGTTAGCCGGTTGCGGTTGGGTTGTGTGTGCAATTACAGGGACACCATACTATTTAAAATCGACTGATCATAGATATGGCGCGTATAGCAAGAGTTGTAGCACCAGGGTATCCGCACCATGTGGTGCAGCGGGGGAATAGGCGGTTGCCCACGATCTTTCGAGATGAAGCTCATTGGCTTTATCTACGGTTGATGAGCGAAGCTACAAGAAAACGCGCCAAAGGCGCAGAGCAGGAATCCAAAGGACCTGTCCTTTGGCCGCCGGAGGCGAAGTCACCCGTCAATCCCGCCGAAAGGCGGCTTCCTCTCCTGATTTCAACAGTCAGGGAGTCAACTATCGAGCGTCCTTTTCAAAGAATTTCTTAAGCCGCAAGAAAGTCGGCCCGCAGCCCCCGGCTCAGGGCTTGAGCTGGCTCAGCAGCATGCCCGCGAGCATCAGGCCGCAGCCGATCATGGCGCGGACCGTAAGCACCTCGCCGAGGAGCATCCAGCCGCCCAGGGCGGCGAAGACCGACTCCAGGCTGAGGATGATGGCGGCGTGGGCGGGCTGGGCGTCGCGCTGGGCCACCACCTGGAGGGTGTAGGCCACACCCACGGACATGAGCCCGCCGTAGGCGATGGGCAGGGCCGCGCCCTGCACTCCCGCGAAGGAAATTTCTTCCGTGAATACGGCGCAGAGCAGGCTGAGCACCGCACAGGCCGCGAACTGCACCGTGGAGAGCTTGATGGCGTCCACCGCGTCCATGCCGGGCGAGAGCTTGCCGATGAGCAGCACGTGCCCGGCCCAGAACAATGCACCGATGAAGACGAGCAGGTCGCCGAACGAGATGGTCAGATCCGCGGTGACCGAGAGCAGGTACATGCCGACCACGGCCAGGGCCGCGCCGATCCAGGTGCCCCAGCCCGGTTTCTGTGCCAGGAGCAGGCCGAAGAGGGGCACGAAGACCACGTAAAGTCCGGTGATGAAGCCAGCCTTGCCCGCAGTGGTGGCGGTGAAGCCGAAGGCCGCGAGTTGCGGACCGGCCAGCCCCACCTGCTGGAGCGTGGCTCCGAAGAACAGGGCCAGGCCGAGGCAGCCTCCGCCCACGGCGAGCCGTTTCTTGCTTACCCCTGCATGGCTCGAAGAGCGGAATTTCTCCATGCGCAGGATGAGCGGAGTCAGGGCCAGGGCACCGAGGGCGAAGCGGACCCCGTTGAAGGTCAGCGGCCCCACGTGGTCCATGCCCACGCGTTGGGCCACGAAGGCGAAGCCCCAGATGGCTGCGGTGACGAAAAGCAGGATGTCGGCTCGAAGGGCGCGGCTGTTCACGGACGGATGCTCCTTTGCAAAAAGATCATCCCGTGTACTGTATTACCCCTTTGCAGACAAGCGGAACCGGCGGCTACTGCTCCGGCTCTTCCCCCGACTCCGCGCCTTCCTGCGCCTCCTTGGCGGCGGCCCCGGTCAGTTCGGCCAGGTCCTTGAGCAGGTTGAGCAGGAAAGTCGTGGCTTCGGGCGTGCCCTCAACCGGCGCCCAGGCCGGGATGTCCTTGTCCGCGTCGTGCTCGTAGGGACCGTCCTTGACCTCGAAGATCAGGGTGTCGGGCTTGAGCGCGATATAGGTGTGAATGACGTGCGGGGCCACGTCCACGCCGAATATTTCGGTGCCGGGCTGAACCAGGGTGTGGTTCTGGATCTCGCCGTCGTCGGTGAACTCCACGAAGAGCAGGGATCCGGAGATGACCAGCACGGACTCGGTCTTGGGCGGGGAAAAGTGCCGGTGAGGCATGACGTAGGTGCCGGGCTGGAGCGCGTTGAACATCTTGTGCACCCCGGCCTCCGGGCTCTTGTGCAGGCACTGGATCATCCGCCTGCGGGGGCTTTCCCTGGACAGGGAGAGCAGGTCCCCCACCATGGTCAGGGTCAGGGGAACGACGTCGCCTTCAGGCGCGGCCACGGCCGTGGGAAATTCTTTTTTCTCTTCGCTCATGTTGTCTGGTCTACATGGCCCCGCAGTTTTGGGCAAGGCACTGCTACACTTTGCCCGGCCTGGACGAGCCCAGGTAGATGCCGATGAGCGCCAGTCCCACGCCCACAAGCTCCACCGGCGTGGAGACCTTGTCGAACAGGAGGGTATCCCAGACATAGGACAGGGTGGGCTGAAGCAGGAGAATGAGGCCCACCAGGGAGGTGCGCACCCGCTGCATGGAGCGGGTGATGAAGTACCAGCCCCCGGCGTGGCAGCCCAGGCCCAGGACCCCGACCGCCGCCAGCGACTTGAAGCCGGGGAAGGCAAAGGATTCGCCCTCGGCCAGGGCCAGCCCGCCCATCAGAACGGCCGTGCACAGCGCCACGGCGCAGGCCAGGGCCAGAGGGTCGGCCCCACCCTGGCTGACCGAAAACTTCAGGCTGAGCAGGTACAGGGCATAGGCCAGCGCCGTGAGCAGGCCGAAGATGATCCCGAGCTTGAACTCGGGAGAAAAGGAGTCCCAGGACACCCCGACCATGCAATACAGACCGGCCATGGTCAGGCCCATGGCCAACAGGAAGGACGCCGAGACCCGCTCCTTGAGAAAGACGATGGAGACGCAGGCCAGGATGACGGCCTGAAAATTGACCAGCATGGTGGCCAGGCCGGGCCCCACCAGGCCGATGGAGCGGTGCCAGAAGAAGAAGTCGGCGGCAAAGAACACGGCGCTGAACAGCGACCATTTCCAGATGCGCCGGGTCAGCAGGTTCAGTCCGCCCGTGCCCCAAAGGAGGACGAACAACCCCAGCCCGCCCCCGGCCAGACGGTAAAAGCCGACCACGTCCGGCGGCATGCCCGCCAGCGTGACCATGATCGAAGCAAAGCTGATGATAATCGCACCGAGAACCAGACCTGTCATGGACGCACCACCTTGAGCCGCTTTCCGAGCGAAATGCCGCTCTCATCCACGTTCGCCACGTAGGGCCAGGCTTCAACGCCCTTGTCCAGGGCCTGGTAAAACAGCTCCGCATAGACCGGGTCGATCACGTCGGCCGGACCAAAGCAACCGCCGTCAGGACGCTGGACCAGAAAGAAAAGCGCCACCCGCGCCCCTGTCTTTGCCAGGGCCATGAGCTCGCGCAGGTGTTTCTGCCCCCGCTCGGTGACCGCGTCCGGGAAACAGGCCACGTCGTCCTCGACCATCGTCACGTTCTTGCACTCCACCCAGAGCTCGCCTCTGTCACCGGAAAGATGGGCGTCCAGGCGGCTTTGCCCCACCTTGGCCTCTTTCCTGAAATTGGCATAGCCCTCCAGCTCGGGAATGGCCCCGGTCTCCCAGGCGCGATGGAGCATGCGGTTGGGCGTGAGCGTATTCACGCCGACCCACGCCCCGCCGAGTTCCAGGGCCTCCAGAGTGTACTTGAGCTTCCGGTTCGGGTTGGCGGCGGGCGAAAGCAGCGCGGCCTGGCCGGGACGAAGCAGGCCGAGCATGGAGCCGGTATTGTTGGTGTGGGCCATGAGAGCCTCTCCGGCGTCCTTGCCGTCAAGAGCGGTAGCCTCCACCGTGAAACGCTTGTAGCGGCCCACAAAGGCGGCTCTTCGGCAGGGGCCGGGAAAAATCAATCTGCAAGCGGTGTTGGTCACGAGGTCTCCTTATCGGCCAAACAGCGGTTTCTCACCATTCCGCCGCCAAATCAAGCAGTATTGCCTTGTGAACAAGGGGATTATAGACTAAACCTGATACTGGCTACAGTTACAGCATAGGGAGACGCCAATGCCCATCATCGACATCGACGCCCTGGAACCGGGCATGATCCTGGACGAGGACCTGAGCACCTCGGACGGCAGGCTGCTCCTGCCCGGCGGGACCATGCTCACTGACGCGCACATCCGGACCTGCAGGGTCTGGGGCATCGCCGAGGCCCGAATCCAGGGGGATGAAGAAACACCTGGTGGCCCGACCTCCCTGGACCAGCTGGACCCCGAAGTGCTGGAGGCCTGCAAGATCATGGCCGCCCAGCGTTTCGTGCTCAACCCCCTCAAGCACCCCGCCGTCCAGGAGATGGCCAAACTCTATGTGCTTCACCAGGCCCGCGGCCTGAACGCGGAGCAGGCCCGCTGGATGCTCACGGCCAACCCCCATGACGACACCGTCGACTTCTTCGGAACGCCTGAGCGCCCCGCCCTGAACGTGGACCCCGCCGCCGTGGTCCAGCAGGAACTGGAGCTGGCCTCCCTGCCGGACATCTTCACCCAGATATCCGAGGCCCTGGAGAACCCGCGCAGCTCTGCCTCCTACGTGGCCGAGATCATCAGCCGGGACGTCTCCCTGGCAGCCAAGCTGCTCAAGCTCGTCAACACGCCGTTCTACGGTTTCCCCAGCAAGATCGACACGCTGTCCCGCGCCGTAACCATCGTGGGCACCAACCAGATCACCAACCTGGCCCTTGGCGTCTCGGTCATCGCCGCCTTCGACGACATCCCGGAAGAATACTTCACCCTGCGGGAGTTCTGGATTCACTCCGTGACCTGCGGCACAGTGGCCCGCCTCCTGGCGCACAAGGCCGGGCTCAAAGGCGACGAAAAATTCTTCGTGGCCGGGCTGCTGCACGACATCGGGCGCCTGGTCATGCTCAAGAATCACCCGAAGGAGTCCACCGAGGTGCTGCGCGAGGCCAAGGTGGGCCGCCGCGCGCTGGAAGACGTGGAACTCTCCCTGTGGGGGTGCACCCACGCCGACATCGGCTGCGAAATGCTCAAGGCCTGGCACCTGCCCGAGTTCCTGGGCCAGATCATCTGCCACCACCACCATCCCCAGCATGGGGTCCACCCTGAAGAGGCCTCCGTGGTCCACCTGGCAGACTTCATCACCCACGGGCTCGGCATAGGAGCCTCGGGCGCGTCCCTGGTTCCCAGCCTCAACGAAACGGCTTGGAATACTTTGAATCTCTCCACCAAGGATCTCTCGGAAATCTGCCACGTGGCCGAACGCCAGGCAGCAGACGTCATCAAGGCGTTTTTCTAGAAGCCCCCGCCGGGAGATTTCGCCACGGGCTCCATGCCAGACGGATGGGGAAAGGGACTGCGGACGCAAGCCCGGCCTTGGAATTCTCTTCTTTCAGGCAACACAGACAATTACGTCAGATTGCGAGCGCGGAACAAGAGCGCCGAAAGGCCCGAACTCACCGAAATCTTCGGCAGGCCTGTTCGCTCTCGTCCAGAAGGGCCAGCACTTCACGGCCCATCTGCTCCAGGTGTTCAAAGTATTGGCGATACCCCTCGGCCTGTGCGGCAGGGCCTCCCTCGAAGACCAGGCGATGAAAATGGCGGTTGTCGAAGCCGGGATGGCGCTCGACCAGGAAGGTCACTCCACTGCCGTCCAGTTGCTCGAGGATGGCCGCCCCTTTGATGAGGATCGCCGGGGTCCGGTCTCGAAGCACCTCTTCAGCGGCCCGGAGAATGGCGGTCCAGCTCGCCCGTTCATGGCGGACGTGCTCCAGAGCGAGGTCCGGGCGGCTGCTTGGGGGTTCCGGCTTGAACAGGTCGGCCAGGGCGCGGGAAAAGGAGGCCTCGGGCAGAACGGGTTCGCTCTCGAAGCGGATGCCCGGCCCGTACAGGATGCTCTCCCTGCTGGTGTTCACGCACTCGATTCCGGAGAGGCGGATTTCCTCGGCCAGCCAGAGGGCGGCGTCACGGAAGTTCGGCGTGGTGTACAGGGTTTGCCCGAAAGGCGTGTCCACGGGATAGAGCTGCGGGTGCTGGTTGATGAGCGCCCGCCGCCTCGATTCGGGTGCGTGATTGGTCGCCCCCTTGGCGTAGGCCAGCTTCCAGGGATCGGGCGAGGCGAGCTGTCCGCCCGCAATGACGCACCGCGCGCACCCCAGATGGCGGGCCAGAGAAAAGGCCGTGGTGATCACCGAACCGTGCAGGTCGAGGTCCTCGCGGGGCGGAAAGATGTTCGGCAGGTGCTCGCCGAAGAGGTACTTGACCCGGAACCGGTCCCGGCCCAGGTCGGAGAGGCAGTGCCCCACCAGGATGGTGCCGGGCTGCTCGGGAATGTGCCGGAAGACCTCGCCCGAGCTGAGCGAGGTGTCGTTGATGACCGTGAAGTGGGGCCGGATGCCCGCCTCGGCCAGGGGCTTGAGCGCGTTGTTCACGCAGATGACCACGGCACGGTCGCGGTTGGCCCGGATGTAGTCGAGCTTTTCGGTCAGGGCCGGTCCGGCGGCAACCAGGATGGCGGCGTGCCCCTTCAAACGATTCCTGAGCTGCCGAATGCCGGGCCGCGAGAGGTAGTCCGGGATGTTCTCGTAGGCGTGGACCTGCTGGTCCCAGGTGAGCTTGCGCTTGATGGACCGGATCGGGCGGGAGAGCTTCATCAACTGGCCGGTGAGCGGGTAGACCGCGTGGCGGAAGTGGAGAATCTCCAGGTATTCCGTCACGGCGGCGGCCCAGGATTCGTATTCGGCGGCGATGCGCCCGGTCTGGAAAAAGGCGGGGGTGCCCCGCTCGAACACGCCGGAGGGCAACTGGTCCTGAAGCGCCGGGGCAAAGGAACACGGGTCGCCAAGGAAGAGGAAGGCATTCTGCCGCGCCAGGCGCGTGGCCGGGACCGCCTCGAGAAATTTCGCCAACGCCGCCTCGTCCGGTTCGAAAAGCAGGACCAGGGCGGCGGGATCATCCAGGCAGGCCCGGAGCTCGGGCGAGTCCGCCGCGCCGAGGAACACGGTCAGCCCGGTGACGGCCAGAGCTTCGGCCACGGTCAGACCGGGCTCGAAGAAATCGAAAACCGCGATGGACTTGTCCGGGAAGGGACGGCGGTAGTTGTGATTCTCGAACCGGCAGAACTGGGTGTGGTCCCTGTAGGCGTGGGGGCCCGGGTCCGCTTTGTCTCCCTGTCCGGGCGCATCCGCCCCCCGGCTGAGGATTCCCAACTCGGCCAGGGCAGTAAATGTGGGGTTTTCCATAAAGGTGTCGGAGCGTTGTTGCCGGGTTGCGTTCAGGGCCGTGACCGTACCCGAAAATGGCCTCCCCTGTCGTCGATGTCAAGGCCGCGACATCAGGCGGGGCAGATATCCTGTTGCCCGAAACCCGGCTTTGGCGTAGGTAAACCGCATGAAGATAGGCGTCTTGCAACTCAATCCAGTGGTGGGCGATCTGGCCGGAAACCGGTCCCGGATCGCCGAGGCTGCCCGCCGGGCCGCCGCGTCCGGCGCGGACTTCTGCGTCACTTCGGAGCTGGCCCTGACAGGGTATCCGCCCCGAGACCTGCTGCTCTACGAAGGATTCGTGGACAAGGCCCGCCTGGAGGCCGAGGCACTGGCCTCGGAGCTGGCGGACCTGCCGCCCCTGCTCCTGGGCAGCGTGGTCCGCAACGAATCAGGCCAGGGCAAGCCGGTGTACAACTGCGCCCTGTGGTGCGAAGGCGGGGAAATCCGCAAGGTCGTCCGCAAGACCCTGCTGCCCACCTACGATGTCTTTGACGAGGCCCGTTATTTCGAGCCATCGCCGCCCGGCGACCCGGAGGCGAACATCATCCGCTACCAGGGCATGATCATCGGCGTGACCATCTGCGAAGACGCCTGGAACGACAAGGATTTCTGGGAAAACCGCATCTATACCCACGACCCCCTGGAGGAGATCGGACGGCACGGCGCGGACGTCATCGTCAACCTCTCGGCCTCGCCGCTCTCCCTGGGCAAGCAGCAACTGCGTGAGCGCATGCTCGGGGCCGTTGCGCGCAAGTACGGCGTGCCCGTGGTCTACGTAAACCAGACCGGCGGCAACGACGACCTGGTTTTTGACGGGCGCTCCTGCGGCTTCAAATCCGACGGCCAGCTCATGGCCCGCGCCCCCGGCTTCGAGGAAGCGGTCATGGCCGTGGACATCACAACCGGCGGAACCGTAGCCGAAGACGACTTCTGCCGCGAGGCCGAGACCTGGCGCGCCCTGGTCACCGGCACCCGCGATTACGTGCTCAAATCAGGATTTTCCAAGGGCATCATCGGCCTGTCCGGCGGCATCGACTCCGCTGTCACCGCCGTGGTCGCCGCCGAGGCACTGGGCCCGGAGAACGTCATCTGCGTGCTCATGCCCTCGCCCTACTCCAGCAAGGGGTCCATCGACGACTCCCTGGAACTGACGGCCAACCTCGGGGTCAAGACCCTGACCCTGCCCATCGAGCCGATCATGGACGCCTTCACCGAGACCCTGTCCGAGGCCTTCGAGGGCTACTCGCCGGACACCACCGAAGAGAACATCCAGTCGCGCATCCGGGGCAATCTGGTCATGGCCCTGTCCAACAAATACGGGGCCCTGCTGCTGACCACGGGCAACAAGAGCGAGCTGGCCGTGGGCTACTGCACCATCTACGGCGACATGTCCGGCGGCTACGCGGTCATCTCCGATGTGGACAAGACCGGCGTCTTCGGCGTGGCCCGCTGGTACAACGACCACGTGGCCCCGCACATCCCGGAGGCGATCATCACCAAGCCGCCGTCCGCCGAGCTCCGCCCCGACCAGAAGGACGAAGACTCCCTGCCGGACTACGCCACCCTGGACGCCATCCTGGCCCTGCACATCGAGCGGCACAAGTCGCGCGACCAGATCGTGGCCGAGGGCTTTGCGCCCGAGGTGGTGGACCAGGTGCTGGGTCTTGTTCGGTTCGCCGAATTCAAGCGCCGCCAGGCCGCTCCCGGCATCAAGCTCACGCCGCGCTCCTTCGGCACGGGCTGGCGCATGCCCTTGGCCTGCAAGCGGGAGCTGTAGGGAACGGGCCGGGCGCGACCGCGAGAGGACACCATGGCAGCAGCAAGACGCAAACGTAGCGAGGAGTGGGCCAGGAACATCATCCTGATCCTCTGCGCCGTGGGTGCCATGGTCATCTTCTTCAACCTGGATATCGTGCGCCAGGGCGATTCGGTGTTCAACCACACGGGAACGGCCAAACTCTATTTCCGGGGCGATCTGACGGAGAGGGACTTCAGCACCAAGGAAGTCGACCGGCTGCGCAAGTACGTGAACGCCTACGCCAAGATAGTCACCTCGGCCACTGTCGAGACCACGATTCAGGACCGCTACAAGGGAGTCACCCCACAGTCCGAGGTGATCTTCGAGGTCCGGCTGATCATGCGCGACGGGGCGCGGATCACCACCCCGGCGCGCCGGGCCAAGCGGTCCGAACTGGTCCGCGCCATACTTCTCAAACTGGACAAGGATATCGACGCCTACCGCCAGTTGAAGAAGGAAGGCAAGGAAATGAAAGGACTGGTCAACACTTCATAATTCTCTCTGACCCATGGGCAATCGATACGACGTCATCATATGTGGAGCCGGTCCGGCCGGAGCCACCGCCGGAACAGTGCTGGCGCGGCAGGGCCTGTCCGTTGCCCTGTTCGACCGCGCCCGATTTCCGCGAAAAAAACTTTGCGGCGGACTGCTGACCTGGAAATCGGTCAAGCTGCTGGAAGCCGTGTTCGGAGAAACCCCGGAATCAATGATCCGGTCCGGGGTGATTAACCACGTCTCCGAATACTACTCCATCCGCACCTTTGAGCACGGTCTGGCCTCGGGTCGGCTTCCCTATCCCTTTCACTTCACGGACCGGACGCGGTTTGACGACATGCTGCTCGGCCATGCCCGCGCAACCGGAGCCGAGGTTTTCGAAGATGAGGGCGTGACCGCCTGTGATCCGGAGAAGGGGAGCGTGACCCTGGCGTCAGGCCGGACCGTCTCCGCCCGCCACGTGCTGGGCGCTGACGGCGCCAACTCCGTGGTCCGGTCCGCGTTTCCCCGATTCGATCGGGACCGCTTTCGCCGGAACATGGCCCCGGCCCTGGAAATATCCCTGCCGCCGGAAGACTTCCCCAGGCCCGTGGATCACCCCGAACTGATCGTGGGCATCCTCGACGCGGGCTACGGCTGGGTCTTCCCCAATAGGGACAGGGTGATCCTCGGGATCTGCGGCCTCAGACGCAAAAAAGAGAATTTTTCCGAGCTGTTCCGCGCCTACCTGACCCGGCTTGGCGTGGACATGGACCTAGTGCCCGCCCTGCACGGCCACCCCCTGCCCTATGGCAATTACCTGGGCGCCCCATTCCACCAACGCGCCCTGCTTGCGGGAGACGCCGGCGGCTACGTGGAACCCCTGTTCGGCGAAGGCATCTTCTTCGCCCTGTGCACCGGGTTGTATGCCGGGGAGGCGCTGGCAGAGAGCCAGGCGAACCGCGTCGACCCCGGACCGCGTTACGCCAGACGGCTGCACCGCCAGATCATCCCCGAACTGAAGGCCTCGGACCGCCTGCGCTGGGCCCTGTTCCAGGGCATGCGAATCGCCGGACCTGGCTCCCTGAGCCTGTTCGTCAACGCCGGGGCCACGCGGTTGGCCGAGATGGTCCACGGCATACGCTCTTATGCCTGGCTCCGCCGCAAGGAGTGGGATTTCCTCTAGAAGGCATGCGCGCGACAGGCAATGCCGTTCGCCCGCGATTATCATTGATTTCGCGCTGATGGACGGGCAACGTGGGCAGAACAATGCATTGGAGGTTTCCCATGGTCGCTCGCCCGCTTCGCTTCACTTTCGCCCTTGTTTTCGCCCTGATTCTTCTGTCCGGCACTGCCGCCGCCGGGGCCTTCGAGGACCGCCTTTCCGGATTCGAACGGTATGGGGTCAAGGGCATGAAGGACTGGAAGGTCCCGGGAATGGCCCTGGCCGTGGTCAAAGGCGGCGAGGTCGTCTACGCCGAGGGGTTCGGCACCCGACGCTTTGGCGAAGACCTGCCCGTGACCGGGGACACGGTCTTCCAGGTGGGGTCCACCACCAAGGCGTTCACCGTAGCGCTCATGGCCACCCTGGTGGACGAAGGCAAGGCGGACTGGGATGATCGCGTGGCCGAACTCGACCCGGCTTTCATGATGTACGACCCCTGGGTGACACGGGAATCCCGTATCCACGACCTGTTCGCACAGCACAGCGGCATGCCCGCCTACGCGGGCGACGCACTGAGTTTCCTTGGTTTCGGGAGGCGGGACATCGTCCGTTCACTGCGCCACGTCAAGCCCATCTATTCCTTCCGCGACAAGTTCTCCTACGTGAACAACCTGTTCGTGGCCGGGGCCGAGGTCGAGGAACGGCTGACCGGCAAATCCTGGGAAACCCTGATGCGGGAGCGCATCCTGTCCCCCCTTTCCATGACCGATTCCTCCCTGACCGAAGCGGGGCTGACAGGGAACACGAACAATGCCTCGCTGCACGTGCTGGTCAATGGCACGCCCAGCCCCATCGAGCCTGGCTCCATGCTTGCGGCATGGCCTTACGTCTACGGACCGGCGGGCGGGCTCAATTCTACGGCCCGGGACATGGCGCGGTGGGTTGGGGTGCAGTTGGGACGCGGGGAGTTCGCCGGGGCGAGGCTGTTCAGCCCGAAGGCCGCCGATTACATGCACACCCCGCAGACGCCTGTCTTCGCAGGGGATTTTCACGGCGCATACTGCCAGGGCTGGATGCGCAGCGAGTTGAAGAAGACCGTGGTGGTCTGGCACAACGGTGGCACCTCGGGCATCAATTCCTTCGTAGGCTTTTCGCCCGAACTGGACCTGGGCCTGGTGGTGCTGACCAACCTGGGCGGGCACAAGCTCGCCGACGCCCTTGGCCTCCAGTTCTTTGACCTGATGTCCGGAGTGGAGAGCGACTGGAGTGAACGATTCCTCAAGGAACGCGCAGCAGCGGAAAAGGCCGAGGCCGAAGAAGCGGAGGCGACACCGCCCAGCCTGCCGGGCCTGCCACCGGCAGCCTACGCGGGTACATACTCAAGCCCGGTTTACGGAGAGATGGCGGTCACGGCGGAGCGCAACCGGCTCATGGTCCGGTTTGGCAAGGACAAGCGGGTGGCCATCAGGGTCCGCCACCGGACCATGCACACCTTTGCCGGGGACTGGCCCGAGATGGACCCGGACTCGCCCGAGTACCATTTCGACTTCGACGTGACCCCGGACGGGGACGTGGCCTCGGTGACCATCAGGGAATTGCACTACGACGGGCTGGCGGTGTTCACGCGGAAGTGACGCCGTCCGTTGCCTTCTCTTCCGGACAAGGGACGGCCTCTTCGCCCGAGCCGTACTTGACCACCACCAGGGTGATGTCGTCGTCGGCCCTGGCCCCGTCCGTAAAAATCCGAACCGCTTCAAAGACCGCGTCCAGAATGTCTTTGGCCGATCCCCGGGCGTTGTCGCGCAGGACCTGGCGGAACCGCGCCTTGCCGAACATTTGGCCGGACGCGTCACGCGATTCCCAGATGCCGTCGGTGCCGATGGCGATGATCTGGCCCGGATGGACCTCGCCCGAGGCTTCGGGATAGGTGGAGGTACCGATGACGCCCAGGGGGAGCCCGGCCACATCAGCCCCCAGTTCGGTGAAGGCGTCCTTGTACGGGCAGTAGATCAAGGCCGGATCATGCCCGGCGCGCACCCAGCGGGCAACGCGCTGCTCCGGATCCAGGTTGAGATAGAACAGGGTCATGAACCGGCCCGAGCCCTCCAGGTCCTCTGAAAGGTGGCGGTTCATCTCGGTGACGATCTGGGCCGGGGAGCCAGGCTGTCCCGCGCGCATGCGCAAAAAGCCCCGTGCCGTGGTCATCAGCAGTGCCGCGTCCACGCCGTGGCCCGAAATGTCGCCCACGGCCAGGGAGAGGGTCGGGTGTTCCGGGTCGAGCCCCTCCAGATAGTCGAAATAGTCGCCGCTGGCCACTTCCGAGGCCACGGAGGCCCCGGCCACGTCCAGGCCGGGGATGCTCGGAGCGCGCTCCGGCAGCAGGCTCTTCTGGACCTCGCCCGCGAGCTCCAGGGCCTTCTTCTGCTCGGTCAGGTCCGTGACGAAGGCCACGTGCCCAAGAAATTCGCCGTCCTCCCCGAGCAGGGTGTGGGCGTTGACCAGCACGGGTACCACTCGACCGCTCCTGTGGATCATGGACCCTTCGAACCGGCGATGCATCTCCATTTTGAACCGCTCCCGGTTGGCCTCCAGAAAGCGCTGGTACTCCAGGGTGGCAAAGTCATGGGGGCGTCTGCCCAGGAGATCCTCCCGCGCATACCCGAGCATCCGGCTATAGGCCTCGTTGACCTCGCGGATGTTCAGTCCGGCATCCATGAGCAGGTAGCCCTGGCCTGCGCCCTCGATGGTCCGGCGGAATTTGAACTCGTTCCGGGCGAGGGCCTGCTCGGCCTCCTTGCGGCGGGTTATGTCCAGAAGCACACCCTGATTGAACAGCGGAGCGCCGTCATCGCCGCAGATCACGGACGTGGCGTCCGATATCCAGCGGATGCCGCCGCCCCTGGTGCGGATGCGGTATTCCTGGGAGTACGTCTCGGCATTGCTGTCCCGGAAGCTGGAGAGTTCCTCGCCCATGCGCTCGGCGTCTTCCTCCATAATGATATCCCTGAACGTCAGCTCGCCCGAAAGAAACTCCGCAGCGGTGTAGCCCCACTGGCTGACGTTTTCCGAGACATAGACCAGCTTGGCGTCCTCGTTCGCCTCCCGGCGGAAAAGCACCGCCGGGGAGTGCTCCACGATGAAGTTGGCCATGCCCAGGGCCTCGCGAGCCCGCTGCATGGATTCGATCCGGTCCAGGCATTCCGCCCGCTCCTCGGACCCGCTGGACCTGAGCTCCTCCAGCGCGCCCTCGCTGGCGGCGAGCCGCAGTCGCAGTTCCGCAACCTCGCGGATCAATTCTTCCCTGGTGCTGTCTTTTTCCTTCATGCCGCGCTCCGCCCGGACAGGGCGGCCTCCTCCCCTTTTACCACTCACTATCCCGCGTCCAGCCAAAGATCAAACAGGGAATTCGCCGCGCCGATCATTTTTCACTTGACATTCTGACCATTTTTAGGAATGAATACTGTTATCAGCAAAACAACACGGACTCGAAGGAGAAAATAATGGAAGCTAAAGTACTCGAAGCAATGCGTGACGCAGGCAAGCCGGTTCGTCCCGGAGATGTGGCCAAGGCCCTGGGCGTGGACAGCAAGGACGTGTCCAAGGCGATCAAGTCCCTCAAGGAAAACGGCCAGGTCATCTCGCCCAAACGCTGCTATTACGAACCCGCCTGATAATTTTTCGGATCAAAGAAGAGCAACACCCATCACACTCTCGCCCTTCAACCTCCAAGTCTGCGAATCCCCGGTCTCATGCCCCCGAGACCGGGGATTCCCGGTTTCAGGGCACAGATGCATGAATAAGCCACCAGAAAGACAGCCGAAGAGAGGCCTCCCGCCATGAAGAGACCCTGAAAACCGACCCGTCCCGAGCCCGCCCTAATTCATGGCGTAGCGTTCGATCTTGCCTTTGTAGGCCTTGACGCCCTCGACGATGCCTTGGGCGAGGTACTCCAGGTAGGCCTGGGACTTGAGGCGGCTCGCCTCGCGCTTGTTGGTGATGTAGCCAAGTTCCACCAGAACCGAGGGCATCTTTGCGCCCATCAGCACGTAGAACGGAGCCTCGCGGGTGCCCTGGCTCTTGAGCGACCACTTCTTGCGCACGCGGCTCACGGTGCTGACCTGGACATCCTTGGCCAGATCGCGGCTCTCCTTGATCTTGGAGCTGACCATCAGATCGGTGAGGATGAACTGGAGGTCGGAGATGGAGCGCGGGTCCACCGCGTTCTCCCTCGCCGCGATGCGCACGGCGTCCTTGGACTTGGCCAGGTTGAGACTGTAGGTCTCCAGGCCGTTGACGCTGTGGTTGCGGTTGGCGTTGCAGTGGACGGAAATGAACAGGTCCGCCTTCTTCACGTTGGCCATGGCCGTACGCTGCTCCAGGCGGATGAAGGTGTCCGTGCTCCGGGTATAGAGCACATGGAACCCCTTTGCCTTGAGCTTGCCGCCAAGCAGCTTGGCGAAGCGCAGGTTGATGTCCTTTTCGCGCAGGCCGTTGGCCACCGCGCCCGGGTCCTTGCCGCCGTGTCCGGCGTCGATCATGATCGTGCGCACGGTGAGGCCGAGTTGCTCCAGCAGGTCGCCCGACTGGGCCTTGGAACCTTTGGGCGGACGGTACTTGCTGTCCTTGGCCGACCGGACTGGCTCGCTCTTGGGCTTGGCGGCCATTGCGGTCGGGGCGGGCGTGCCTTCGCCGGGCGAATAGACGTCGATGACGATGCGGAAAGGGTTCTCCAGGGGAAATATCTTGTACTCACGCATGGAGAGGAAATCGAGGACCACGCGGGTGGTGTCGGATGTATATTGGCCTGTGCGGATGGACCGCAGGATGCCGTCCGAGACCTGGGTCGAGGCGGTCACGTCGTTCCCCAGCCTAGAGCCCTGGAGGTCGATGTAGAGACGGTGGGGGCGGTTGACCTTGGGGTTGGGGTCAAGCACCTGGTAGCGGTACTTCACTCGATCATCCAGTTCCAGCACAACGCGCGTATAGTCGTCGCTGGACCGGTAACGAACCATGTCGAGATGGGCCAATCCGGAGGGGTCCTTGGGGCTGGTCTTGGGCGAGGGTTTGGGCTTTTTCGCGGGAGCGGCATTGACCGTCGCGCCGGAATCGCCGCCCTTGGCCTCGGCGATGGCCTGATTGTACTTGCCCAGGCGGCGCAGATAGGTCTTGGCCTTGGCGTGCATGTCCGATTTGGGGAACTCGACGATGATCTTGGCCAGGTCCCGCCTGGCGTTGCCGTATTCCTTGAGGCGACGGGCATAGATGTCGGCCCGGCGGTAGAGGCAGTCATCGGCCCAGCCGTGGCGCGGATAGCGCGAGACCACGCGGCCGAAATAGTCCGCCGCGCGCCGGAAATCGGACTTGAGCCCGGACTGGACTCCCAATTCCTCATGCACCCGGCCGATGTAATAGAGGGCCTTGGGAGCAAAGGGACCGTCAGGGTCCTGCTTCAGGCAACGGGAAAAGTTTTTTTCCACCGCTTCCCAGCTGGAGCGGTATTTTCGTTTCTTGGCGTTCTTGAGCAGGGCGTGGAAATCGGAGTGCCCCACAAGGAAGTAGGAGCGGGCCGACTGAGCGAGGACAGGAGAGGCTGCCAGCAGCGACGCGGCGAGAATCAGGAACGGCAGCGCCCTGGAAATACGAAAAAAATGGGGGTGCAGTGCTTTCATGTCTAAAGCCATTGGAGCAACGCGTTGGAATCCTCGTAACATGACCGCCCGTTCGGGCGTACCTCTGAGCCTGGAAATTGTCCGCATTCTCCAGAAAAATCTAAAAAAAGTCCAGAAAAGAATGAGCCCGGACGCGCCGGGCCCCGGAAAGCGCCCCGGATCACGCCAGTCCGGTGCGCAGCCATCCCGCCCAGTCCTCCCGGCCGTTGCGGGCGGCCATGGCAGCAGCCTGCTCCCAGTCGTAGCGCACGGCGACGAACTCGGTCCTCCACCCCTGCTCTTCCCGGTAGATCAGCGCATACCTGGCGTGGGGTGAGCCCGAGGCCATGGCGTGGGGCGGCGTGTCGTCGTCGTAGGCCGGCAGCCCCACACTGCCGGGATTGACCACGGTCACTCCGCCGCAAACCGTCTCTCCCTGGAGATGGCTGTGTCCGGCCAGGACCAGGGAGCATCCTTCGGCTCCGGCCTTCAGGTCCTTGCCGATCTCCTCGCAGTTCCGGGGCACAGGCAGGCCGGTGGAGACGTCCTCCAGTAGATAGGCCGTGTCGTTCGCCGGGGTGCCGTGGCAGAGCAGGACTGAGTCCATGACCAAGGTGGGGGACAGGGAACGGAGCCAGTCCAGCCCCGCCTCGCCGATGGCGTCCATCGTGGCGCGGAATGTCGGCACGGAGGCCCATTCCGGGCCGTTCTCCAGCAGGACCCGGTCCTGATTGCCGAGGATGGCGGGCATGTCCAGGTCCTTGAGAAGGTCCCATGTCCCGCCCGGGTCAAGCGGACCGTAAAAGGTGTCGCCCAGATTGACGAGCCGGTCCGCGCCGCGTCGGGCGGCGTCGTCCAGCACGGCGCGAAGCGCCAGGGAATTGCCGTGTATGTCGGCCAGTACGGCCAGAAAAGGATGCGTCATCATACTTCTTATTTTCGATCAAATCATGGGGAAAGGCAACCCGCATTTCGCCCTTCGGACCCCTTTGCCTTTACTAACGCCAGCCAACCCTTTAAAGAATGCTTGCGGCGCATGCCGCGACAATCGCGCCCGTCCGAACAAGGAGATGTTTTGGCCCGACAGCGAGACCTGCACTACATGGGCAACCGGTACATGCTCAAACGGAGCATCGGATACTTCGGCCCCTACAAGCTGCGCGTGACTTTTGCGGTCATCGCCATGTTGCTCTACGCTCCTATTGCGCCGGCCCTGGCCTGGCTCACCAAGTACGTCACCGACAAGGTGCTCATCGCCAAGGACATGGACATGCTCAAGCTGTGCATCGCCGGGCTGGTCACCCTCATCGTGCTCAAAGGCATCCTCCAGTTCTGCCAGGTCTACGTCATGAACTCCACCGGCATTCTGGTGCTCAAGGACATGCGGCGCGACCTCTTCGACAAAATCGTCCGGCTGCCCATGCCGTTTTTCGCCGAATCGGAGATCGGCATGCTCATGAGCCGCATCGTCAGCGACGTGGTGGCCGTGCGCCAGTGCCTGCCCAGCGTGATCATGTTCATCCGCCAGGTCTTCACCCTCCTCGGCCTCATCGGCATGGTCATCTACCTGGACGCCCATCTCGCCTTCTGGTCCCTGGTGGTCATGCCCGCCGCCTTGTACCCGCTCATCTGGTTCGGCAAAAAAGTCCGCAAGTACGGACGAAAAATGCAGGCCGAACTGTCCGGGGTCAACGTGGTTCTGGAGGAATCGTTCTCCGGAATCAAGGTGATCAAGGCCTTTGCCAACGAACTGCGTGAATCTCGCCGCTTCGACAAAGAAAACACGAACCTGGCCAAGGCGATCATCCGTCAGATCTTCTACAGCGAGAGTTCCTCGCGGGTCATGGACTTCGTATCCGCCGGAGCCGGAGCCACGGTGCTCTGGATCGGCGGCTCCCGCGTCATCGGGGGCCAGATGACTCCCGGCGACCTGACCGCCTTCCTGGTCTGCCTGGTCCAGCTCTACGAGCCGATCAAGAAAATCAACATGTCCAACAACCAGATCCAGCAGGGACTGGCAGGCGCCGAGCGGGTTTTCGACATTTTCGATTCTCCGCGTATCCAGGTGGAGGACGAGGGAAGCGCACGGTTTGACGGTGATTTCAGGGAGTTGTCCTTCGAGGATGTCCACTTCACCTATCCCGACGCACCCAAGCCCGCGCTCAACGGCGTCTCCCTGAGAATCGAGGCGGGGCAGCGCGTGGCCATCGTCGGCCCCAGCGGCTCGGGCAAGACCACCCTGGTCAACCTCATCCCCCGATTCTATTCGCCCCAGCAGGGGCTCGTCCGCCTTAACGGCCTGCAGCTGAAGGACTATTCCCTATCCAGCCTGCGCATGGGCCTGGGGCTGGTCTCCCAGGACACCTTCCTGTTCAACGACACGGTCACGGCCAACATCGCCTACGCCCGCGACGAATACGAACGGGACGAGGTGGAGCGAGCCGCCAGAGGGGCCTTTGCCCATGACTTCATCATGGAGATGCCCGACGGCTACGACACCGTGGTCGGCGAAGGCGGAGTAAAAATCTCCGGCGGCCAGAAGCAGCGGTTGACCATCGCCAGGGCGATCATGAAGAACCCGCCGCTGCTCATTTTGGATGAGGCCACTTCGGCCCTGGACACCGAGTCCGAGCGGGTGGTCCAGAAGGCCCTGGAAAACCTCATGCAGGGGCGCACCTCCATCGTCATCGCCCACCGCCTGTCCACCGTCCTCAACGCGGACGTCATCGTGGTCATGGAACAGGGCCGGGTGGTAGCCAAAGGCACGCACCGGGAACTGCTCGAATCCTGTTCCCTGTACGAGCGGCTCTACCGAATGCAGTTCGAAGATTCAGCGGAATAGCCCCCGATCGAAACAAGGGGACTGACAACCCCGCCGCAGTGGGGTATCCTCGCCAAACATGACCAGGGAACCGGACCATACAACGCCCCAGCCCGTCGGCTGCGAGGCATCCACTGCCAAGCGGGAGCCGCTCGTCGTCAATATCTCGGACATGAAGCTGTCCAGCGATTCCGCCGACGTTATCGTCACTTACTCCCTTGGGTCCTGTCTCGGGGTTACCGCATACGACCCCGTGCTCCGTATCGGGGCCATGGTCCACTGCCTGCTGCCATCCCCAGGCGCCAACAGGGAAAAGGCCCGCAAAAACCCGTTCATGTTCGTGAACACGGGTGTGGCCACCATGGTGCGAAAGGTCATCGACCTGGGCGCAAAACGCGAACGCCTCATCTTCAAGGCGGCGGGCGGGGCCAACATGCGAAACGATACGCTGTTCAATACGGGCCGAAGAAACTTCGAGGCCCTGGAAAAATTGCTTGAACGCAACTCCGTCACCCTCTCCGCCCAGGACGTGGGCGGGACTATCCCGCGAACCCTGTTCCTCTATCTGGATACCGGACGGGTGGTTGTGCGTTCTTTCGGCAAGGAGAAGGAGTTATGAGCAGACGGAATGAAATCCTCGATCAGGTCTCCAAGGTGGTGGCAGTGCCGTCCTGCTCCCACATGGCGTCCGGCCTGCTCGGCAATCCCGACGCCGACTTCAGGGAGCTGGCGCGCGTCATAGAATATGACCCCGGCCTTACGGCCAACCTGCTCAAGGTTGTCAACGCCTCCTTTTTCAGCGGCAGCCGCCCGGTGCGCACGGCCAGGGAGGCGATCATCAAGCTCGGCACCACCCAGGTCCTCCAATTCGTCATCTCCACGGGCGTGGCCCCCTCCTTCGTGCAGAAGATCGAGGGGTACGACCTGGCCCCGAACATGCACCTCCAGCACTCGGTCTCCGTGGCCATGGCAGCCCGCGAGCTGGGCTCCATTCTCTCCATGGACGTCCCGGACTACACCTTTACCGCTGGCCTGCTCTCGGGCATCGGCAAGACCCTGCTCGGCGCGTATGTGGACGTCAACGTCCAGTCCATCCTGGATTTCGCCCTCAGAGACGGCCTCAGTTTCGACCAGGCCGAGGACATGGTGCTCGGCATCAACCACGCCGAACTCGGCGGCATCGTGCTCGAATCATGGGGCCTCCCGGAAGAACTCACCCGCGTAGTCCGCCATCACCTCCGGCCCGACGAATACGACGGGGTGGACCCGGTCCTCGACCTGGTCCACATCGGCAACGTGCTGGCCAAGATGATCGGCGTCGGGCTGGGCGTGGACGGTCTGAACTACATCCCCTCCCAGAAGGTGGCCGAGCGGCTCGGACTCTCGCCGGACGTCCTGGACATGGCCGCGGCCAACGTGGTGGTGGGACTTGAATCCGTGCGTAGCCTGTTCATGGAGTGCGTAGCCTAGGCGGAAGTCCTTCGCGCAGCCACAGCCCCAAAAAAACGGACGCCGGGATTCCTCCCGGCGTCCGTTTTTTTTGCTGAATGACGGCCCTATTTCGCTCGGTAGACCTTGGTCAGATAGATGGGCTTGAGCGGCACGTCCTTGTACATGCTGCTACGGCCCGTTTTGACCTTGAGCATCTCTTCGACAACCTGCATGCCCCGGATGACCTTTCCGAAGGCGCAGTATCCGGTCCGGCTGGAATACTCGTCACGCTCAGCGTATTGGGGAACAGAATCCCGTGAGTTGAGCGCGGGATTGTCCAGGACGTTGAAGAAGAACTGGCTGGTGGCCGAGTTGGGGTCCGAGGTGCGGGCCATGGAGATGGTCCCGGCCTTGTTCTGCAGTGCCATGGCGCTTTCGTTGATGATGGGCGACCACAGGGGGCGCTTCATGCGCATGGGCGGAACGAATCCGCCGCCCTGGACGATGTTTATGGAGGAAAGCGGATTATCCTTGTTGACCTCCTGCTGCACCACCCGGTGGAAGATGGTGCCGTCGTAAAAGCCTGCATCAACATAGCGCAGAAAGTTTTTGACCGTGACAGGTGCGTCCTTGGGGTAGAGCATGACGATGATCCGACCCATGGAAGTTTCCATGATGACCACGGGATTGGGTCCGGCGGCCTCGCTGTTGGCGGGGACCAGGAGCAATCCTGCCGCCAGCAGGCAAAGCAGGGTCAGAAAGCAACACTGTTTGAAAAATGCATTCATGATATTCACCTTCAAGATTGTTTCAGGCGGCAGGATACGGATTTCGAACGGTTCTTTCAAGACCGCTTTCCGGCCAGGGCATCCAGCAACAGGACGCGCGCGCATTCCTCATCCATATTCAGGCGGGTCCAGAGTGCGAACTGGGCCAGCCCCTGATGCAGAAACATCTCCAAACCGGAAACAGTGGCGCAACCGGCCTCCCTGGCCTCGCGCAGAAAACGGGTTTCCAGCGGATTGTAGACGATGTCGTAGGCGATGCATCCGGCGGGGAAGCGGTCCGCGTCCCACGGGGTCCGGTCTTCCATGGCACCCGCCATGCCGAGCGGCGTGGTATTGCAGATGAGTCCCGGAGCATGGTCCATTCTGTTCTCCCAAGGGATAGCACGGACGTTGAAGTCCTGCGCCAGGGAGTCGGCCTTGGACGCGGTCCTGTTGGCCACGGCCACATCGCCGATTCCCAATTCAAGGAGCCCGGCCACAGCGGCCCGGGCCGCGCCTCCCGCACCCAGCACCAGGGCCGAGGCGGGGCGAGCCAGCTTCCTGAGAGGGGCGACAAGGCCGATGACATCGGTGTTCTCGCCGCACAGCTCGCCGCCGTCCCAATACAGGGTGTTCACCGCACCCACGGCCTTGGCCCGGTCCGTGATGCGATCAAGGAACTCCATGACCGTCCGCTTGTGCGGAATGGTCACGCTCACTCCCCGGATGTCATCGGTCCGGACACGCTCAATGAAGGCGGAGAGTCCCTCAGGCTCCAGGGGCCAGGCCTCATACCGGGCGTCCAGGCCGAATTGCCCGAAGCCCCAGTTGTGCAGGACCGGACTCATGGTGTGCCCCAGGGGATAACCGATAATGCCGTACCGGGCGGTCATGGCGTCGTCTCCTACAGGGCCTCGGCCTGTTCCAGGCTGGCCACCGCCTGCCCGGTCCAGTCGTCGCCCTCGCCTTTGAGGTTGGGGGTGAGCAGCTTATACAACACGCCCTTGGGGCCAACCTCAACGAAGGAACGCACGCCGGAGGCGTAGAGCCCTTGCAGAGTCTGGGTCCAAAGCACGGACGAAGTCATCTGGCTCTGCATGATTTCCAAGATCTTGCCGCTGTCGGCCTCGGGCTGCGCAGTGGCGTTGTGGTAGACAGGGAAGACGGGCGCGTTCCAGGCAAGACCCTTAAGATACTCGGCGAACTCGTCTGCCGCCTCCTGGATGAGCGGGCTATGGAAGGCGCCGGACACGGCCAGGGCGATGGCACGGCCCTTGGCTTCCTTCACCTTTGCAGCGGCGGCATCCAGGGCGGCCTTTTCGCCGCTGATGACGAACTGGGCCGGAGAATTGTAGTTGGCGATACGCAGTTCCGCGCCGGTTGCCCCGGAGGCGTCCTCGACAATCGCCTCCACGGTCTCCCGGGCGAGCTTGACCACAGCGGCCATTCCGTGTCCCTCCTGTCCGGCCTCGGCCATGAGCCTGCCGCGCAGAGACACGGCCTTGACCGCGTCCTCGGCGGAGAGGACGCCTGCTGCGGCCAGAGCGGCAAATTCCCCCAGGCTGTGCCCGGCCGCAGCCACAGGGGCAAGCTTGTCCTTGATGGCCAGCCAGAGCGAGAGATTGGTCACTGTCAGGGCGGGTTGCAGGGCGCGGGTGTCTGCCATGTCGGCGGCTTCGCCCTCCCAGTAAATTTCGCGCAGGGGCAGGCCGCATTCAGCCTCGGCCAGTTGCCACAGGCCCATGGCCTCGGCGTTGGCTTCGGCCACATCGCGGCCCATGCCCTTTTCCTGGGATCCCTGGCCGGGGAAGAGTATTGCTATTTTGGTCATGATGATCTCCTTGAATGTCGGTGTACGACAACCGTGTGTGCGGGATAACTAACCGTTATCCTCCCTGGCCGCAAGTGAGGCTCCTGTAGGGAGAAGTCTGTCTGGACAGCAGGACCAGACGCCCGCCCGAGCCGCAATGACCACACGGGCTGGTTGACAGTAATTTTCACAACGCGGTAGGGGGAGGAGTGCGGGGTTACTTTACCGGAAATCATGGCGATATTGCCCTGCTGTTGAAAGGGGAAGCATGAAGATACTGATTTTTGGCAACGGCGGCCATGCCAAGGTCGTGGCCGACATCCTTCTGGACGCCTCCGGCATGGACCCCATAGGGTTCCTGGCCCCGGAGGAAGGCACGCCTTTGCTCGGCCTGCCTTTTCTGGGAGACGCCGGGCAGGCTGCGATGACGCCCCATGACGGAGCCGTGGTGGCCATCGGCGACAACCGCGCGCGACGGACCGTGTATTTGGACTGCCTCGCCAAAGGGATGACCCTGACCTCCGCCATACACCCTTCCGCCGTTATCGGACGGGAGGTGACCATCGAACCGGGCTGCATGATCTGCGCCGGGGCGGTGATCAACTCCGGCGCGACGATCCGGGCCAACACCATTCTCAATACCGGATGCACGGTGGACCACGACTGCGTGGTCGGCCCTCACGCGCACGTTGCGCCGGGTGTGAACCTGGCCGGCACCGTAACCGTGGGCGAAGGCGTCTTCCTCGGCATCGGGACCAGCGTGATACAGGGAATCGAAATCGGCGCGTGGGCCATTGCCGGCGCGGGCGCGGCCATCATAGAAAATGTCAGGCCCGAGGCCGTGGTGGTCGGCGTGCCTGCCCGCGAACTGACGAAACGAACACCCCGGGAACGACATTGAGCAAGGACCGCATCTATCTCTCCCCGCCGCACATGGGCGGCAGGGAACTCGACTTCGTGAAGGAGGCCTTCGCCTCCAACTTCATCGCGCCCGTTGGGCCGCAGCTCAGCCGTTTCGAACGGGAGTTCGCCGAGCTGACCGGGTTCGCCCATTGCCTGGCCGTGTCCGGCGGCACAGCGGCCCTCCACCTGGGACTCCGACTTCTCGGCGTGGGACCGGGCGATGTGGTCGTGGCCTCAACCCTGACCTTTATCGGCTCAGTGAGCCCGGCCACCTTCCTGGGAGCGGACCTCCATTTCGTGGACTGCGACCGGGCCACCTGGAACATGGACCCGGCCCTGCTGGCCGAGGCCGTGGACTCCATCCGGGCAAGCGGCAGGCGCGTGGGGGCGGTGGTGCCCACCGATCTCTATGGCCAGTGTGCGAACTACGACGCCCTGCGCGCGGTCTGCGAGCCTCGCGGCATCCCGCTGCTCATCGACGCGGCCGAGTCCGTGGGCGCGTCCTACAAGGGGCGGCACGCCGGGCGCGGCGGCGATGCGGCGGTATACTCCTTCAACGGAAACAAGATCATCACCACCAGCGGGGGGGGCATGCTCGCCTCGGACGACGAGGCGTTCATCCGCGAAGCGCGCCGCCTCTCCCAGCAGGCACGCGATGACGCCCCGCACTACCAGCACTCGACCATCGGCTACAATTACCGCATGTCCAACGTGGTGGCGGCCATCGGCCTGGGTCAGTTGCCCCTGCTCGACTCCTTCGTAAAGAGGCGTAGAGAAATCTTTTCATGGTATGTTGAGGCGTTCGCGGACATCCCTACCATTTCATTTATGCCCGAGGCCGACTACGGACGAGCCAACCGCTGGCTGACGGTCATGCTCCTGGACAAGAACGCGTCCGCCACCCCGGAGGAAGTGCGCCTGGCCCTGGAGGCGGAGAACATCGAATCCCGCCCGGTATGGAAGCCCATGCATCTGCAGCCGGTTTTCGAGGGAGTGCCCGTCACGGGCGGCGCGGTGGCCGAAGACCTGTTCAATCGCGGGCTGTGCCTGCCTTCCGGGTCCGGCATGAGCGAGGATGACCTGGAGCGGGTGTCCGCCGTGGTAAGGGACATGGTGCGATGAGACTGAACCTGCCCAATTTCCGAAACATCAATTTTTACGTCATGTTCATCGCGGACATGGTCATCTTCACCTGCGCCCTGCTCCTGGCCTACTCCTTCCGCTTCGACTTCGATATCCCGGTCCGCTACTTCCTCCAGTACAAGGGGATGCTCAAATACGTCCTGGCCTTCAAAGCAGTGGTGTTTCTCTTTTTCGGCATGTACCGGGGCATGTGGCGCTACACCAGCCTGGACGACTTCTGGAAAATCCTGCGCATCACCATCCTCCAGAACCTGATCCTGATCTCCTTTGTGGTCTTCCGCTTTTCCTTTACCGGGGTGCCACGTTCCATCTTCGTCATCGACTGGCTGCTTACCCTTATCCTGTGCTCGGGGCTGAGGCTCTCCATCCGTGCCTTCTACACCAAGAGCGAGGGGGCGGTGGTCTCCAGGGCGGCGCGCAAACGTATCCTGGTGGTGGGGGCCGGAAGCGCAGCCGAACGCATCGGCCGCGAGCTGGCGGCCAACCCGGTGCAGTACAAGCTCGTCGGCTTCCTCGACGACGACAAGTCCAAAAAAGGGCGGACAATTCACGGCAAGCCCGTGCTCGGCGAGGTGGCCCTGCTGGGAGCCATGGCCGACAAACACAACGTGGACGAAATATTCATCGCCGTATCCCGGGCCTCGGGCGAGGAAATGCGGCGGATCGCGGACGCGTGCAAGGCCACGGGCCTGCCCTTCCGCATCCTCCCCGCCCTGACCGAGATCATGGATGGCAAGGTGGGCATCAAGACCCTGCGCGACGTGGACTACCTCGACCTGCTGGGCCGCTCCCCGGTCACCCTAGACGCAGAGCGCATCCGGCGCTACCTCACCGGTCAAACCGTGCTGGTCACCGGCTGCGGCGGGTCCATAGGCTCTGAGCTCTGCCGCCAAATAGTCCGTTTCTCCCCGGGCCACATTGTGCTCGTGGACATGGGTGAATACAATCTCTACCAGATCCAGATGGAACTGGAGCACATCCTCGGGTTCGCCAACCTGACCACGGTGCTCGGCTCCATCACCGACCGCGACCTCATGGACCGCACCTTTGCGGAGCACAACCCGTCCGTGGTCTTCCACGCAGCGGCCTACAAACACGTCCCCATGCTGGAACGCAATCCGTGGCAGGCCGTGCGCAACAACATCCTGGGCTCCCGGACCATCATGGAGACTGCGGTGAAGCACGGCGTGGAGCGGTTCGTGGTCGTGTCCACGGACAAGGCGGTCAGACCGACCAACGTCATGGGCGCGTCCAAGCGGGTCACCGAACTGATCATGCAGTCCCTGCATGGGCAAGGGACCCGATTCATGGCCGTGCGCTTCGGCAACGTGGTCGGTTCCAGCGGCTCGGTCATCCCGCTCTTCCGCAAGCAGATCGAGGCGGGCGGCCCGGTCACCGTCACCCACCCGGATGTGACCCGCTACTTCATGTCCATAGCCGAGGCGTCCCAGCTCATCCTCCAGGCCGGCAGCATGGGGGAAAAGGGCACCGGGGGCGAACTTTTCGTCCTGGACATGGGCGTGCCGGTGAAGATCGCGGACATGGCCCGGGACCTCATCCGCCTCTCGGGCAAGGAGCCGGACACGGACGTGCGCATCGAGTTCACCGGCCTCCGGGAAGGCGAAAAGCTCTACGAAGAGCTGATCACCGAGGGCGAAGGCATCGTCCGCACCGAGCACGAGAAGATCCTGGTCCTGGGCAGCGAGTACTGCGCTACGGCCGAGGCCCTCAACCAGGGGCTGGAGGCATTGCTTGAAGCCAGTGAACACCATGACGGCGAGACTGTCAGAACTCTCCTCAGGCAACTGGTCCCGGAATACATCCCCCAAGGCAACTAGCTGATTTTAAAACATAAATGTTTTATTCGCTTCGTCCTTTACAGGACGAAACGTGCCAACATGCCGTTTTTCAAGAATATTTCTAGACTCCGCCGACAGCCGGATGTTTGCAATATTCAAGAAAAAAGGGCTGACCGACTTGATTTAACTGGATTTCCCGGTTATCAATACGGCTAGTAATGGACAAGTCTTCGTGCGTTGGGACGGATGTCGAAGGGAAAAACCCTTGGCAAATGGACCTCGCGAGGTAAAGGAGCTAAGGTGCTGAAGGACCCAGACTGCATATTTTGCAAGATCGTGGCCGGAGAGATTCCCTGTGCCAAGGTCTTTGAATCGGAAGCCTGCCTGGCCTTCCTGGACATTGCGCCGGTGCATCCCGGGCATGTCCTGGTCCTGCCAAAGGATCATCACCCCACACTCATGGATACTCCTGCGGAGTTGGGAAAGGATCTCATGGCCGCACTGTCTTCGGTTTCGAAGGCGGTCATGGAAGCGACCGGCGCAGATGGACTCAACCTGTTCCAGAACAACCACGAGGCTGCCGGACAACTGGTGCATCACGTTCATTTTCATCTCGTTCCGCGCCACGCCGACGACGGCCTGGAGCTGTGGCCGCAGTCCGGCTATGACGACACGGAAGAGATGACCAGGCTGGCCCAAACCATCGCGGGCCTGCTGGAATAAGTTTTCGGAAACCCTTTTTGGAGGAAAGCAATGAGCACCCTCACCAAAGCTGGCATCGTCGACTACATCTACGAGCGCACCGACAAGAACCGCGCAGAAATCAAGGATCTGGTGGAAGTCATCCTCGAGATCATGAAGAGCGCGGTCAAAAAGGACCATGCCCTGCTGATCAGCGGCTTCGGCAAGTTTGAAGCCTACGACAAGCGCGCACGCAAGGGACGCAACCCCCAGACCAGCCAGACCATCACCCTGCCCCCGCGCAAGGTGGTCGTGTTCCGACTGTCCCGCAAATTCCGCGCTGAGCTCAATCCCTCCTAGGGAAGAGCGAGACCGGCCGGTGTCGCCGTTGGGGCCTATCGGCTCCGGTGCGGTGACGCGCGCCTGAAAAGCGAAGAAGACAGAAAAACCGGTGCGCACGATTGTGCGCACCGGCATTGCTTTTACGTGTCCTGGAAAC
This sequence comes from Pseudodesulfovibrio cashew, assembly GCF_009762795.1. Lineage (NCBI taxonomy): Bacteria > Pseudomonadati > Thermodesulfobacteriota > Desulfovibrionia > Desulfovibrionales > Desulfovibrionaceae > Pseudodesulfovibrio > Pseudodesulfovibrio cashew. The sequence goes on from NZ_CP046400.1 coordinate 937,253, forward strand.
CGCCGACTGCGGGCTCCCCCTTCTCCCCTACTCTATTCTCCAGGCTTGTCCTTGAGCACAAAGACCTTCGGGAAATCGCCGGAGAGCCGCACCATGGCCTCTTCTGCCTCGGCCTTGTCGGCAAAGGCTCCGGCCTGCACCCGGTAGAGTCCGGTGCCGGTCGCGGAGAGCTTGGACCCCTTGTAGCCCTGGGCGATAAGATCGGCCAGGACCTTGTTGGCGTTGTCCAGCTCCGTAAACGCGCCCACCTGCACGTAGTACATTTCTTCCATTATCACCGGAGCGGCGGTCTCGGTCTGGACGGGCTCGGCAGAGACGGTCTTGGTCGAAGGCTCTGAGGGCACAGCGGGTTGCGCCGCCTCTGCAGCGGGCAGCGACTCCTCGCCCAGGTCGCCTTCCTTGAGCGGAGCGGGGGCCTCGATCTCGGGAGCGTCCACCACGAAGGTCTCCTCGATCACTTCAGGCGTCTCCTCCTTGACCTCGGGCTGCTGCGCGGGTCGGGCCTCCGCTGCGGGCGCAGGCTGCGTGGACCGCGTGGACGGCGGAGTGGAGACGATGTGCTTTCGAAAACAACCACCCAGAACCAGGGCGGCCAGGGCCAGGGCCAGAATCGGCAGGGCCGTGCGATGCGGGAAAAATTTCATTGTTCACCCTCTTGCGTTCGTTGCGCTAACTCCGCCGGGAGTAGCACGCCCGGTTTCATCAAGTCTAGAGTTAATCTAAACTACAGGACGCCGATGGACGTTGGCAAGGGACGGTTTCCCCGGGGTGCGAATCGAGACGTTCAGGCCTGGTCGATGGTCTTGAGCTTGCCGACCAGGTCGGCTTCCATGACGGCCTGTTCTCCGGCCATGGCCTCCAGGAGATCCTCCCGGGCGTGCATGGTCTGCATCTTGTACTTGTTCCCCAGCGCGTTACCCTCTTCGCGGGCCGAGGTGCGTGACGCCGCGCCGGTCCTCTTCCTGTGGCGCACGGCCAGATGCCCCTGGTAGACGGGAAAACGACCGGCCTCGCATAAGCGCAGGTCGTGCTCCATGTCGTCATACTGGGTAGGCGAGAGCTGAATGGCGAAGTCGCCCGAATCCTGCAGAACGGAAGTGCGGAAGAGATGGCAGCAGCCAGTCACCGAGGCGCAGGGACGCATGGCGTTGAGCATCCCCGAGTCCAACCCCTGGATGTGCAGGTCGGAGAGTCGGAACGGGTTGGGCTCCGGGCGTGAAAGATCAAGGGGCGGACCGACCTCCTCCACCAGCAGGTGGCCGTCTGCGGACTGGATCAGGGCCGGGTTGGCGTGGTCCACCACCTTGCAGCCCCAGGCCCCGGCGTCGGGATAGCGGCGCACCGCCGCGCCCAGCCTGAGCAGCCAGTCCGGGGGCAGGATCACGTCATCGTCCAGATAGCAGAGAAAATCATGCCCGGCGGCCGGGGTGTGGTGCAGGAGCCAATTACGGGCCGCGGGAGCTCCGATGTTGACCGGCAGGGTGATGACCGAAAACCGCTTCGCTCCCAGTTGCTTTTCGAAACGCGCTCCCCAGGACTCCAGCACCAATGGCGTGGAATCCGTGGAGCCATTGTCCAGAACGAACACGGACGCGCCGGTCAGATCGGACTCGAAGAGGGAACGCAGGGTGGCGTCGATCTCCACCTCGTTGTTCCATGTGTAGAGAAGCACTGCGGTGGAGCCTTCAACAGGGCGTGTTTCCCGATCCCATCCGGTGAGCAGATCATGCAGGCGGAAGGCGAGGCTGGCGTTCCACGGCGCGTTGGCCACGGCCTCCAGCAGGAGCAGATGGGCCGAAGCGGGATCACCTTCTCCGAGCATGCACAGCCCGGCACTGGAGGCGGCAAAAGAGGGACCAAAGGCGTTTCCGGCGTTCTGAAAACGCCGTGCAGCTTCGCCGTAGCGGCCCCGGAATGCCAGGGTCCGGGCGAGAACATTCGTCATGACAGGGGTGTCCTGGCCTTCATAGCGGGCGAACATGGCCTCGACCCAGTCCGGATCCCCGTCGATGAGGCCGAAGGCCACGGCCTGCTGGAGCCAGAACAGGTTGCCAGGCTCCTTGGCGATGGCGTCCGCCAGATAGGTCTTGAGCTTGCCGAAATCGCGCAGGGCCAGGAGACGTTCCAGGTAGCCGGTGTTGGCAGGCTTGCGCCAGGCCCCGGCCAGATACGCAAGAGCGGTTAGGGTCTCTTTGGGCAACAGGGCGCGGACCTCGTCACGGGCGAGCAGCTCCGTGGCCATCTCTCCGTCCAGGGGATTTTCGCCGAAAGCAGTGAGCAGGGCGTCCGCCGCCAGGGGAGACAGAGCCGGATCGCCGGAGCGAAGACACCAACCGGCCACCTCCAGCAGGTGGCGTTTACCGGTGAAACCCAGCCTCAGCCGGACCTTGAGGGCTTCCGGCAGGGAAGCCCAATGGCTGGTGAGAAAGCCGCCCTGCGCCTGCATCATTCGGTCCCTTCCGAAACGATCCTGGCGGCGACGTCCTCCACTGGCAGAAGATCGTTCAGCCGCTCTCCCATGTAGACACGCATCAGGGCGTGGGCCTTGGCCTCGGGCGTAAGCAGGGTCCGGGTCACGGCGCGTCCGATCCGCCCCATGGCCTGACGCCGGGTCGGCTCTTCGGCCATCAGGCGCATCTTTTCGGCCAGGCAGGCAGCATCCTCGCTGGGGCAAAGGTAGCCATTGACCCCATCGTGGAGCATCTCAGGGATGCCGCCGACATCGGTGCACACACCGGGCAGGCCGTGATCAAAGGCCTCGATGAGCGAATTGGGAAAGGACTCCTTGCGCGATGTCACGCAGACGACGTCGGCGAACCGGAGCTCCTCGATGACCTCGGCATGGGGAATCTCCCCGGTGTCGCGCAGCCGCTCCCGGAGGGCCGGGCTGTAGAGATGCTCGAACCGCTCGGCCTCGCCTTGCTTGAGCCCCACGGCCACGAACTCCATGTCCCGGCAGTCGCCTTCGCACAGGAGATTGGCCGCGCTAATGAACACATCGTAGCCCTTGGTCTCCGCGCCGTTGCCCACGTAGATGAAGCGCGTGCCCCGCTTCTTGCGCGGTTTGGGCTCCCCGTAGTCCGGGCCGCAATAGGCGTTGTAGACCACGTTCAGCCTGCTCTTCATGACCCGGTGATTGCGCAGCACCCTGGCGCACTGGGCCGAGTTGCAGACGACGCCGTCGGCCAGTGCGGTCCAGAGGAAGAATATGTCATTTGGCCGGGAGATCACGCCCCGATTGATGAACAACTTGAAGCGCGCGCCCATGAGCCGGGCGATGACGCCCATCTTGTAGGCCCGGTTGTGGAAGGAGTGGACCACGTCGATGCGGTTCTCGCGGACCACGTTCTTGAGAAACGCGCCTGACCAGAGATACTTGCGGAAACCGTCAAAGGGATGGATGACCACGTCCCTGCCCTCCAGGGCCGGGATCAGGGGAGACTCGGGATGGAGCACGGCGTGAGTCTCGATGCCCATGGCGGACATGGCCTCGACATTGTTGATCAACTGGCGGCTGCCGCCGGAAAGTCTGGTGGAGTCCGTGGCGTAGAGGACCCGCTTTATCTCGGGCCGCTTCCGGTGGAGCTTGAAGAAGACGCGGGCCGCCGGGTCCGAGCCGTACATGCGCAGCCGGGCCTGGACCCACTTGCCGCTCTTGGGCTTGCCCACGCCGATACGGTTGATGCGGTAGGGGTCGGTGCCGCGCGCGTTGACCCAGCGCTCCAGGGTGAAGGCCCCGGCATAGCCGGCTCGCTTCAATTCGGTCTCGGCATCCTCGCAGAACTGGCCCCACGGCCAGCAAAAGAGCTGTTCCGCATACCCGTTGAGCTCACGCATCCGCTCGAAACTCCGGGCAAAGTCCTTGTGACAGAACATCAGCCGCTCCTGCGGAGTGCGCGTCTTGAACCGCACCGCACCCGTCTTGTCGACCTCGGGCCAGAACCCGTCGTAGACGTACGCGCTGGCCGCATCGAAGGTTGGCCAATCCGGATTAAAGTCGGGGTAGATGCCCCAGGCGGGCCAGCGGGCCTTTTTTGCGCCCATGGGGGCGTAGGGCCGCAGGGTGCGGAAGGTTCCCTGGTGGCGGCAGCCGTGGGAGAAGACCTCCATGCCCTTGCCAAGCATGGCGCGAATCTCTCCTTCGTTGAAGAACTGGGCGTGGTCGTGCTCGGTGAGCGCGGCCTTGAAGGCCTCGGGCATGGGCAGCATGGCCGGGGCGGTCGCCGCGTTTCGGGCAGCCCCGGACTCGGTGAAGTCCGTGAGCGCGAAAAAGGTCCCGGTCATGCCCCGCTTTTCCAGCTCGGGCACGCAGGTCAGCCAGTTGGAGAGGTGGCCGTCGTCAAAGGTCAGCACCACGGACTTGCGGGGCGCCTTTCGGTCTCCGCGCACCACTGCGAGCAGATCGCGGGCGGAGATGGTCCGAAACCCGGCCTCAAGTATGGCGTCCAGGTGTTCGGCGAAGCGCTCCGGGGTGTGGCCGTCCACTTCGCTGACGTTGTGGTAGCACAGGACCGGTATGGATGTTCGTATCATGATTTTCTCGTTTGCCTCGGCTCCTCCGAGGTACCAGACAGGCCGGTCCAGGGCAAGATCGACACGCCCCGGAGGCGAAGGCCGCCGTGGCGGACTTCCGCTTTTTCTTAGTTTCGCGGTCACATTGTTGCAATATAATTCTGTCAAAAAATAAAGGTTATACAAGGTCAAGAGTTGAGGTTCGTAAGATTTTCTAGTAAATCTGTAGAGCAATCTCTCACCTGCCAAGACAGCGCAAGGACTTTACGATGAAAAGCATATCCCTGGTTGACGAATGTATCGCCAAGTTCATCAAGGGCGGACTGGAACGATTTTCCCCGAGGACGTACGGCGTCGGAGCAATGAAGGAAATGGTCGAGTCCGGCATTTTCATGACCAAGCCCGTGCTGACCCTGACCGAGGACGGCATTGAACGCGCCCTGCACCTCGGCCTCATCTCCGAACTCAAGAAGCGGAGCATGCTGGCCGCCCTTGAGCGAAGCGGCGTCACCCTCAAGGGAACCAATGCTTCCGACGACGGAGCGTCTCAGGTAGCTTAGGAAGACAGGTGCGGATCGTACCTGTTTTCAATACGGTTATACGACAAGGCAGGATGCTCTCCATTGCGGAGGGTGTCCTTTTCCTTTTTTGTAAGGGTGCGTTCGGCAACCGGCACGCGGCCGTAACCGAGAAATCATTGACAACCGAGACATAACCTTTCTACTGTGTAACACTGTGCCTTCTTTTTTGAAAAAAGGACACCCTGGGGCTTGGTCCCCCCGGCGTCTCTCTTGACAATGACCGACAATTTTTTTCCCAACCAGGCTGAGCGTAGCATGAAAATTTCAGTAAAAGTTAAAATGGCCGTTCTCGCGGTAGGCATAGTGATCTTTCTATCGATAATGGGTGGTGTCACGCTTTACGGAGGCAGGTCCGTCCGGCAAAGCACCAACATCACGGAGAGCCAGGTAGCTAAATTCAACCTGGTCCGCGCCATCAAGCTCAAGCAGACCGAGCTCATGCTCGCGGGCATGAATGCCATGGTCGACAGGGATGAAGGAGCGGTTTCCGAAAACCGCATGGCGATTATCGAAGACGCCTCGGCTTTTCTGGTGGACAGGTGCGAACAACTTCAGCAGGCGGTCGAGGAAGGACAAGCGAGACAGGAGGCCGTAGCCGTGACCGAGGTCATGCAGCGCATGACTCGAAAGATAAAAGAGGACATGCCCCGGCTCATCAAAGAAAACGCCGCCCGGAAGAAGGCCGTCGAGGACGAATTCGTAGACTTGGATACCCGCTCCAACCGCTTGGGCTTTCTGGTGAAAAACAAGCTCAAGACCCTGCTCAACGTGTTCCACTACCGCAAGGACGAAGTCGGAGAGGAGGCCATCTCGGGAATGCGTCTCTCCCTGGACAGGCTTCGGCTGACTCTTCTGGAGGCCTTTCTGGACCGCGACAAGGGAAAGCTTTCCGACAAGCATACGGCAATCATCAAGATGGAGACCGACTCGCTCGGAAAAGCGGTCGAATCATTTACGATAGCGGACGCATCCGCCCGTGAAAAGAATCTGCTTGAAGCCCTCAACAAGGCCGTCACGGAACTGGTGACGCTGGCCCGCCAGGAGCTGCCCGCTCTCGTCGCCAAAGGGGCCGCCGAAAAGGCGAGCATGCAGGCCGCCTTCGATGAATTCAACGGCGGGGTGAAGGGGGATGCAGACCGCATCAACGGACAGCTGCAAGCCATCCTCGAGGCCTTCGAGGCCAAGACCAGGCAGGCCAACATCGACCTCCACGCGGCCCTGGACCGGACGGAAACCTGGAGCCTTGCGGCCTTCCTGGCCGCCATGGTCACGCTCCTCCCCCTGCTGGCTTACGTCACCATCTCCATCGTCAGGCCGCTGGGCAAGGCCGTAGCCTATTCCCGCGGCATCGCCAAAGGCGACTTCGGCATGAAGCTCGACGTCCGTCAGCAGGACGAGATCGGCGAACTCTGCTCCGCCATGACCGGCATTACCGGGGTGCTGCAGGACATCGCGGGCCGAATCAGGGCGACAAGCAACAGCGTGCTCAAGGGCGATCTTCGCGTCACGGTTCCCACGGAAGGGCTGGAAGGCGAATTCAGGAATCTGGCGGAGAGCACCAACCAGTGCACCGGCTCCTATCTGCACTACATGGATGCCATGCCCCTGCCCTTGATGGCCATCAACAACGATTACGAAATCATCTACTTCAACAAGGCTGCGAGCGACCTCGCCGGGTTCGACAAACCGGAGGATTATTATCGAAAGGTCAAATGCCGGGAAGTGTTCAAGACAGCGGACTGCAACACGGCGAACTGCGCCTGCACTCGCGCCATGGCCGAACTCAGGGCGGTGACCGCAGAGACCGACGCGCATCCCGGCGGGGCGGACATGGAGATCAAGTACGTCGGCATCCCCATCCGCGACGAGGATGGCACCGCCTGCGGCGCTTTTGAAATCATCATGGATCAGACCGACATCATCCGGATGCAGCGCCAGATGGACGACCTGGCCGAGCGGGCCTCCGCCATCTCGGCCAAGCTGGCAGAATCCTCCAGGGAGCTGAACTCCCGGATCGACCAGGCCAACCATGGCGCGGAAATCCAGAGCGGCCGGGCCATGGAGACGGCCACGGCCATGGAACAGATGAACGCCACGGTCCTGGAAGTGGCGAGCAGCGCGTCCCAGGCCGCCCAGAACGCAAGCCAGACCATGGACAAGGCCATGGAAGGCAGCGAAGGCACCGGGAAAGTGGTCGCCGCCATCGGACGGCTCCATGCCCAGACTCAGATCCTGAAGGAGGACATGGTCACCCTGGGCCGGGAGGCCGAGGCCATCGGCACGGTCATCGACGTCATCACCGACATCGCGGACCAGACCAACCTGCTGGCGCTCAACGCGGCCATCGAGGCAGCGCGGGCCGGAACCGCTGGCCGGGGCTTCGCCGTGGTCGCCGACGAGGTCAGAAAACTGGCGGAGAAGACCATGGGAGCCACCACCGAGGTCAACAAGGCCATCGGCGCGGTTCAGGAATCCTGCTCGCGCAACGTCCGCTCCACCGATGCCGCGGCCCAGGCTGTTGACGAATCAACCGCCTTGGCCGGCGAGGCCGGGGAAACCCTCCGCCTGATCGTGGAATATGCCGGAGACTCCTCCTCGCAGATCCAGTCCATCGCCGCCGCCTCCGAGGAGCAGTCAGCCACGGCTGAGCAAATATCCCAATCAACCGACGAGATGAGCCGCATCTCCCAGGAGACGGGCGAGACCATGCGCAAGGCCGCGGCAGTGGTCGCCGAGGTCGACGAGATGATCCAGTCCCTGGACGGGCTCATCAGCCAAATGGTCAAGCAATAGGCGGACACCGCCGGTGAATGTGGGCTCCCTACTTGTAAATAGCTCAACTTGCCGGTAATAGGGAAGAATCATGTCCGGCAAAACCGTGCTCTTCATCGCGGAACCACAGTCGGTGACCGCCATTTTCCCCACCCTCAAGGCAGCGGGATTTCAGGCGGGGCTGGCCGACAACCTCACCGGCGCCCTCGGGTTCATCAAGAAATCCAGGCCGTGCCTGGTGTTTTGCCGTCCGTCCCTCCCGGGATTCGACGTCGATGCTCTGCTCGAACAGGCCAGAACGATTGAAGGTTTCCCCCCGGTTGTGATCTTTGCGGCCACGGGCAGTGCCGAGGAGGCCACGCGGTATCTCGAACTCGGAGCACGTGATTTCTGGCTGGAACCGCTGGCCTGGGAAAAAATCCGGATACTGCTCCCCGAAGACAGCCCTGAACCCGAGCCCGAGCCGGAACCCGCTCCGACCGTAGCCGCGCCTGCCATGCCCGCCGCGTCTGGTGGCCCCAACGGCAAATTCCGAATCATCGGACGCCATGATGCCGTGCTGCGCGTGCTCGCCCTGGCCCGACAGGTGGCCCGCTCCAAGGCCACGGTACTCATCTCCGGCGAATCCGGCACCGGTAAGGAAATGTTCGCCCGCTACCTGCACTACAACTCGGACCGCGCGGACAAACCCTTCGTGGCCATCAACTGCGCCGCCCTGCCCGAACATCTGCTCGAATCCGAGCTCTTCGGCCATGAAAAAGGCGCGTTTACCGGGGCCATCAACCGCAAGCTCGGCAAATTCGAGTTGGCCAGCGGCGGGACCATCCTCCTGGATGAAATCACTGAAATGGATCTCGGCCTGCAGGCCAAGCTGCTGCGCGTGCTCCAGGAATCCGAGTTCGACCGCGTGGGCGGCGTGGAAACCGTGAACGTCGACGTCCGCGTGCTCGCCACCACCAACCGGGACATCGAAGGCACTGTTGCCGAAGGAAAATTCCGCCAGGACCTCTTCTACCGTCTCAACGTCATCCCGCTGAAGCTGCCAGCACTCAAGGACCGGGGCGATGACGTCATCCTCCTGGCCGAATATTTCACCGCCAAGTTCGGGGCCACCTACGGCCTCGGCAAGCTCGCCTTCACCGACGAGGCCAAGGCCTGGCTCATGAGCTACGACTGGCCCGGCAACGTGCGCGAGCTGCAGAACCTCATGGAACGCGCCGTGCTCCTGGCCGGACAGGGCCCCATCCAGCCCAAGCATTTCCTCATGGGCGACGAGCAGTGGTCGCCCGACGACCTAGCCGCCGTGGATGCCGACCAGCAGGCAGCCGCAGGCGCGCCGCCGCCGTCCACCCCGGCGGAGGCCCTTTCGGTCATGCCCATCCACGAAATGGAGAAACGGCTCATCCTCCAGAGCCTCCAGGAGACCACCGGCAACCGTACCCGCGCTGCCGAGCTTCTCGGTATTTCCGTGCGCACCCTGCGCAACAAGCTCAACGAGTACAAGAAGCAGGGCCTGGACGTTTAATCGCCCGCCAGGCGGCTTCCTTTTCTTTTCTCTCAATCGCCAGTACGGCAGGCTGCCTCACTCCAGCAGAGAGCCGGGTTTGGAGGCTGCGCCCCCAAAAGCCCTCCATGCCCTGCCAGGCGGGCCTACTTTCTTTGGCGGCGCCCAAAGAAAGTAGCAAAGAAAGGTCGCTGTGAGCGTCATCCCCGCCCCCGGTGCTCTCGGGCGAGAATCTCATCCAACCCGGTCGGCTCCGGACTTCGTTGAGTGAAACGCTCTGCCAGCCTTATTATTCGGAGGCCGTCCGACTCCGTGCGTATCGCGGCCAAAGAGCCGCCGACCGGGTTGGTGAGCTTCTAGGTCCGTGAGCAAGGGGCTGACTGCGGACCTCAGAAAAAGAAGTCGAAGCGCCGAATTGTTTTTTTCTGATTCATCACAGCGGGACAGCTCGACTTGATGGGCGATGACAAGTTGCCTTTATCGCATAGCTGGGAACTAGCTCGATTTGATAGGCAAAGAAGAATTACCTCGTTTGGCAAGCTACCATTCATCCAGGCAGCGACCGGTCATCGAGCTCGGGGCTTAGAGCCGCTTGCACACGGCTGAAGTGCAGCCCGAAGCGCGCCTGCCCGGCAGGCTTTCGCTTTTCGGGCAGCGGAAGCCGTGTTAGCGGCTCTTGGCCACGAGATCGCGCTGCAGCACAAAAAGCGCGTCTTTTGCTTACTTTTGGACGCCCTGGCCCAGCGGTAGCCGTTGGCGAGTCTTCGAGCCTTACGGATAGCGACAGCAGAGCAAAGTAAGTCGCCCCGGAAGGGGCGAAACCCTTCACTCATCAACCGCCGCCTGAAAGGCGGCTTCCTTTTCTCTTTTCTTGATCGCCAAAGGCACACCGCCTCACTCGGCTAGCATCCTAAGCCTCAAGCTCGGCGGGAATGGCGTAAAGCACGGTCTCGTTCAGATAGTGATAATAGTGGCCCAGATGAAAAACATACCCGTCCAGCATATCGGCCAAAAGTAGAGGAAGCCGGAATAGGTCTTCCTTCTTGTGATAGACGCACACGGCCAGCTGCGGCCGCGAGGCCGCGATGGTCTTTTTGGCCCCGGCCAGAGCGCGGGCTTCGGCACCCTCCACATCGAGACAGAGGTAATCCACCCGAGCCACCTTGTGCTCCGCCACAAACTCGTCAACGGAGATGGTCTCGACCGTTCCGGTCACCTGTTCGGGCGAGGCGTCCGGCCTGAGGGTGGTGTAGCTCCCCTGCCCGGTCAGGGGTACGCTGGCCGAAGTGTTCCAGAGCCCCTTGCGGTGAATGCGGACCTTGCCGGACCGGACGAGGGCGTCCATGGTCGCGGGCTTGATGTGCGCCTCGCCCTGGGGCTCGAACCCGTGGATGGTCTCCAGGTTGGGGAAGGCTCGCAGAAAATTGAGACAGTCCGAGCCATCGAAGACCCCGGCGTGGAGCACGGTGTGCACGGGCTCGCGGACGACAAAATCAAGGTACTGGCCGGTCAAATGACCCAGGAGCGACTCCTTGACCTGGAGATAGTCCACGATGCGCGGATTGGTGGCGTCGATGTCCACCAACGGGGAGCCCTCGCGCCGGGCCTCCACCAGGAAGCGGAAGACGGCCTTGTCCCGGTCCGTGGCGAGCAGCCCCTCCACCGCATCCAGGCCACCCTTGTACCGGGCCAGGTCCGCTTCGGTGTAGACGTACTTGTGCCACAGACCCTGGGAGGCCACGCCCCAGGCGGCCTCGCCCGCCGCCTCAAGCCCCTTGGCGATGTCCCGCCACCAGGCCGAGGCGATGAGGATGAAATCGTATTGTCCTGCGAGGGTGCCCAGATTGTCCGACCGGACCACGGGCAGCCCGCCCGCCTCGCCTTCGGTGAAGGAATCGAGCAGGCAGGGCACAGTCACGTCGGGCCGGTCCTCCCTGATCCGCTCCAGCACGGCCATGGCCGCGTCGCCGCTGCCGTAGACGACGACACGCCCGTTTTCGGGGAGCCTGTCCAGGGTGATGAAATCCGTCTCGGGCATGCCTTCTACCTCGGCGCGTCATGGTCGAGCACGCCCATGACGGTTTCGCCCAGGCCGTCACACGGCGCGCACAGGCCGTAGTCCGGGCAGGTGTCCACGCAGATGTCCTCGGCCAGGGAACGGGAGAACAGGTTCTCCATGGGCCGGTCCGCGCGCATGAGCCGGGAGACGCACTGGTAGCGCGTACCCTCGGGGTCGAACAGGAAGATCTTGCGGCGGCACAGAGCGGTCCGGGGCTGGTCCTGGAGACAGCCGCCGAAATCCCGCTGGTCCACGTCCAGCTCGATGTCCACGCCGTTTTCACGGAAATAGGCCAGGTCCGCCTCCAGCAGGTGCTGGTTCTCGTGGGCGTCGATGGCATGCACGGTCAGGGAAAAGAGCGGGTTGGCCTGGATGGACCGGATGTTGGCCAGGAAGACCTCACGGTCCGGCTTCTGGTGGGCGTGCCAACTGACGAAGAAGCGGACCTCCCGGTTTACCTTGGCGAGCACCTCGCGCAAGTCGAAGCTCAGGTTGGTATAGATGGAGACCGCGATAAACGGATCGAGCCCGGTGAGGACCTTCTCCAGCCCCTTGTACAGGAACGGCTCTCCACCGGTGAAGACCACGTGCCGCTGCTCGCGGTTGAGGGCCTCGATCCACTGCTCCGGCGGAGCAGGGGTGCGCCCGCGCTCCACATTGCGCGTCTTCTCGTTGACGCAGTACTCGCAGTGGAGGTTGCAGGCCAGGGTCAGGTAGATGCGCAACTTGCCGTCGAACCGGGCCGGGTTCTGGTAGGAGTCCACCAGCTCGCACCCCTTGGCGCGGGCCAGCTCGCCCACCACGCCGGGCCGGGCCGGAGCGTAGCGGAAAGCGCGCTGCAGGAATCCCTGGCGTGTCTCGCCGTAGATGCGGTTTTGCAGGCAGAGCGCCAGACCGTAGTTATCCTGAAACCGACTGAACACATTGGGGTGATCGGCGTTGACCGCCTGTTCCTCGTAAAAATCGATGACCGGCTGCACCAGGGAGTCGGCGTACGCCTTCTCGTCCCGGTCGAGCTGCTTCTCCGCACTGGCAAGATATTCGGTCAGGGTGGCATGGGTGTTGTGATTGACGGCGGTGAAATCGAAGAGCCTGTCCACCCCGGCCAGCCCCTGGCAGGCGGCGAAGTGCTCGACCATGCGCGCCGCGTTCTCCCGATCCGAGCCCATGGCCCGGATGTGATCCACGGCGGCCCCGGACAATCCCTGCCACAGCACCGGGTCTCGATAGAGCCCTGCGATCCGCCCGGCGGCGGTGTCGATGTCGCCCACGTCCACCCGGTAGCCAGTCTCCCGGTCCAGGCAGTAGTCGCGCATGCCGCCGATGTCCGTACACACGGGCACCGCGCCGCAGGCCATGGCCTCCATGGGCGGGATGTGCAGCCCCTCCTGCTCGCTCATGGCCAACCAGACGTGGCAGCGGGTCATCATCTCCCTGAGGGCTTCCCGGCTGGGATAGGACAGGTAGCCCGCATCCTCGGGCAGGATGGCCGGACGTTCCGCCGCGCCGAAGATCTCCAGCTTGACGGGCACGTCCTTTCCCCGGACCGCCTCGACCACGGCCAGCAGGTCCGCAAACCGCTTGCGCGGCATGGTGTTGTAGAGCCCGCCGATGACCACGCCCTCGCCCAGGGGCGGCTTGTTGCCGGGGCGAAAGATATCGAAATCGATGCCGTAGGGGATGCGCGCCGCCTTCTTGGAGGCGTGGTTGCGGGCCGCGTCCACCAGATAACGGGCCACGGCGATGAGGTGCACGGGCTGCCGCCAGTTTCCGATGATCCCTTCGCTGGTGCCGGACCAGTTCTCGAAATCCTGCAGGTAGGCGAACTTGGCGCCCTTGGAGGGCGGCAGGTCGGCCAGCTTGCGGGCCATGGACCAGGAGCTGCAGATGACCGCGTCGCAGTCCGGCACCTCGCTGCCCCGGAGCTCCGGCGAGTAGACCCGTTCGGCCTTGACCTCGATCAGGTCGAAGCTGAAGGAGTGGGTGTAGGTCAGGAAGACCTCGTGCCCCATGTCGCAGAGCAGGTTCGCGTATTTGATGAGCTGAAGGCACCCCCCGCAATTGCGGTGGCCGTCGTTGAGAAAGTTGATGCGCATGGATGAACCTCGGTTTCGGTCAGGGGCCAATGGCGCGCGGCGTGTCATGCCTATTCCAGGCATGACTTGACCAGGTACGTCCGCTGACATAATTTTGTTTGGTCACTGTATGATCAGTCGAACCAATACCATACTGTCACGCGGGAGCGCCAGCATGTCAATCCGGGCAACGCTCCGGGAACACCTCTCGGACATCGTCAATTTCCCGGCACAGGCCGGTCCGGAGGCAAGGGCAGTTTTTTCCGCCCGACAGGCGGGCAAGCAAGGATAATGCCGCGCAGCAGGCCCTGTGTACCGTAAAAACCGGCAAACATTCACCCCATAAACGATCTGGCATTTTTATTGCTTCTCTTCAGCCAACGGCGAAAACGGCAACCAGCCCCGCCGTGACAAGAACAACGATATGACAAGGAAGCCTTGGACGATATGATACAGATAGCACAATTAGGATGTGGGTACTGGGGACCGAACCTCCTGAGGAATCTCGACGCCAACGGCGACTGCAACGTCAAGTACGTCTGTGACATGAACAAGAGCCGCCGGGACTATGTGGCCACCAACTTTCCCGGCACGACGCCCGTCGCCGACCCCGAGACCGTCTATGCCGACCCCGAGGTCGACGCCATCGTTATCGCCACTCCGGTGGCCTTCCACTATGAACACGCCATACGGGCTCTGGAAGCGGGAAAGCACATCCTGGTGGAAAAGCCCATGGCCCGCACCGCGCAGGAAGTGGAAGCCATCAACGGGCTGGCCCGGGAAAAGGGGCTGGTGGCCATGGCCGGACATACCTTCCTCTACAACGCGGCGGTCCTCTACCTGAAGGAACTGATCGACTCCGGGCAACTGGGCAATATCCTCTATATTTCCAGCCAGCGTCTCAACCTGGGACGCATCCGCCAGGACGTGGACGCCTGGTGGAACCTGGCTCCGCACGACATCAGCATCATCCAGTACCTGCTGGACGACCCCGAGCCGGAGAGCGTCACCCGGGTGGGCATGGACTTCAAGCAGCCCGGCATTGACGACGTGGCCTTTGTCTCCATCACCTATCCCGGCAACGTCATGGCCAACATCCACGTGAGCTGGCTCGACCCCGAGAAGGTGCGCAAGATGACCGTGGTGGGCTCCAGAAAAATGGCCGTGTACGACGACATGTCCCCCAATAAGATCACCATTCTGGACAAGGGGATAGACCGGATAGAAAACGGCGAAATGGATTTCGACGACACCAACTTCTTCTCATTCAACCACCGCTCCGGCGACATTCTCATGCCCAAGATCGATTTCCAGGAGCCGCTCAAGACAGAGATCGGCCATTTCCTGGACTGCGTCGCGGGCAGGACCGCCTGCCACACCGACGGCGAACACGCGCTCAGGGTGGTGAAAATCCTGGAGATGGCAAGTGAGTAACGATACGCAACCTGAAATCATCCCGCTGGTCGACCTCAAGGCCCAGTACCGGAATATCAAGAACGAGGTCGACGCGGCCATGCTGAGCACCGCGGAGCGGGCCAGCTTTATCAAGGGCCCGGATCACGAACCTTTTGCCGAGGAGTTCGCCTCCTTCTGCGGCGGCGGACACACGGCCCTGTGCGGCAACGGCACGGACGCCCTCTACCTCGCCCTGTACGAGACCGTGGGGCACGGTGACGGCTCCGAAGAGATCATCACCACCACCCACACCTTCATCGCCACGGCCGAGGCCATTGTCCGCGCCGGATACAAGCCGGTGTTCGTGGATATCGACCCGGCCTCCTACCTGCTTGACGTGGACCAGGTGGAGAAGGCCATCGGTCTGAAGACCAAGGCCATCATCCCGGTGCACCTCTACGGTCGCATGGCGCCCATGGACCGGCTCATGGCCGTGGCCGACAAGCACGGGCTGACCGTCATCGAGGACGCGGCCCAGGCCCATGGAGCCCTGTACAAGGGCAAAGGACCGGGCAAATGGGGCGCGGCCGCCTGCTTCAGCTTCTTCCCCGGCAAAAACCTCGGCGCCTACGGCGACGGAGGAGCCGTCTTCTCCGAGGACGAAACACTGGTGGAGCGCATCCGCTCCTTCGCCAATCATGGCCGCGACACCAAATATCTCCACGACCGGTACGGCGTGAACTCCCGGCTAGACGGCATGCAGGCCTCGGTGCTCCGGGCCAAGCTGCCCCACCTAGCCGGGTGGACCAGACAGCGCCAGAACGTGGCAGCCCTGTATGACGAGCTGTTGTCCGGCGTGGATGGCATTGTCTGCCCGGAAACGGACGCCGACACGAACCACGTCTATCACCTGTACGTGATCAGAGTGAACGATGCGGAAACACGGGAGCGTGTGCTGGAAGGACTCAAGTCCGAGGGAGTCATGGCCGGGATACATTATCCGGTGCCCCTGCATGAGCAGCCCGCGTTCGCCCACATGGCACATGCGCCTGAAGACTTCCCGGTGGCCCACGCCGCAGCGCAGCGGATCATTTCCTTACCGCTATACCCGGAGATATCGGAGGCGCAGGTCAGGCGGGTGGCCGAAACCCTGAAGCGTCTGGTGGCCAAAGTTCAGGCATAGCCCGGTCCCACTCATGGCAGTTGATCAAGGACCTCGGCGATCTTGTCGCGGAGCAGCCGGCTCTGGGAATCCAGGGCCAGGGCGCGATGCCAGACGGTAAGACACTGTTCCGGATCGGATCGACGCAAGTGGTGTTCACCCAAAGCGACGTAAACCGCAGCCATGTTCTTGGCCGCGTCTTTGCGCAGGCCTGCCGCGCACTGGAGGGAAGCCTCGGCCATGGATTGAAAACGGTGCTCCATCACGGCATCAGGGCACGGACGCATGGCGGCCATGGTGTGGGCCAGAAACAGCGACTTGTCCAACCGCTGCAACGCTTCCGATATTTCCTCGTATCGCCGCTCGGCCCGGGCCACGTTCTCCATTCCCGAAAAGGGCACGCAGTCCGAGGCTTCACCCCGCAGCATATCCAACGCCTCGCGTATCCGGCCAATCATGCGTCCTGCCTCCGCAATATTTCGTAGGCGATAAAATCCAATCCCTCTTCGATTATGAAGGAACGTCGGCCCAGCTCCAGGGGATATCCCCTTTCCAAAATCGCGAGATCATACGCCTGGCCGGGAACTCCCGGCAGGACGCATAGGGTTTCGTCCGGCGCGTAAATTCGCGGAAAGGCCTGTCGCCCGTGGATTACCTTGCCGGTATCCAGGCTGACCCGGCCATTAGCCCCGCCGATCTTGACCGCCCAGGGAGCCCCTGGAGGGACAAACGCGGAAACCATGTCGTACCCCCCATCCTCCACCACGGAAAACAGGAAAAACAGCATGCCCGCGCAATCGTCCGGAAACGGCACCTCCTGCACCGGGTGCGGCCATCGGGAGGTCACTTCCGAGGCACTCTCCCAATGCACGGTCTCTGGAGAAAAGGGAATCACCTGCAGCAGCAGATCGTTCTTCGCCCCGATTGCAAAGGAAATCCGGCACCGGCTGCCGTCGATGGCATCGGCCCGAACGATCCCGCCCTCACGGAGCGGGGCGACCGGGTTGGCAAAGCCTCCCTTACCCTCGTCGACGACGCATCTGGCGTGTAACGCGTCCTGCTTTTTGAGAAAGAGAGACTCGCCTTCAACCGGCTTGAGGCCAAAGGTCATTTCATCGAAGGCATAGTCGGTCTGGCCCGCAACCTCCTCGAACCACTCCCACTCCCACGGGCAGGATAGCGAAAGGCCGGGGGCGGCCTCGTCTCTGAGGACCAGCAGGCCCGCACCCTCGAAACGGAGATATTGGTTGAACTGGCAGGGATGGTCCGACGGTGCCCGAACGGAGAGCAGGCCGAAACCAGGATGGGCCGCATACAACTCCGCGGCCTGGCGGATCATGGCCGCATCGAGAAAAGGATTGCGGAAATTGCCCACCAGGACAGGCTCGTCTGGCAGGGCCATGTCCCTGACGGCCTTCAGAGAGGCTTCCATGCCCGGCACAACGCGGAGGCAGTCGGTATCCGGCCCGGCAGCCCGGACGTTCTCCCAACCACACTCCCCGGCCATGTCCAGCAAAACGGGGGAATCCGAAGCCGCCACGTACCGTAAACCGCTCCCCTCTTCCCTGATCCGAAGCAGGGCATCACGCAGCAGGCTTTGACCGTTTTCTCCTTCCCAGAAGGGAGAGTCGGCAACATATAGGGGCAACAAAATTATCATTGGCCGATCCCGAAATCGAAGAGGCCTCTCTGCACGATCTCCTCGGCAAGGAGAAAATCCTCTTCGTAGTCTATGTCGATCAGGCTTATCCTGTCCCTAATACCGTAGAGATACTGCCGTTTCGAAGGCTTGAACTGAAAGAAGGACGCCAGCCCGTAGGGACGGCTGCAACGGATGCCGGCGTCCCTGCGCCGGACGTCGCCCCGGGCAAGGGTGGGACGCAACCGACCCTCGGCCGGATCGATCCTCAGCAGGGAATTGCCCCTGGCCTCTAGGTGTCTCACCGTGATTACGCTGTCGTACCCCTGCTCGTGGAGCCCGGCGATCTTGTCAAGCATGGCCGGAGTGCGGAACGGATGGGTGGGGTACAGGGCGACCACGCCGATATCGTCAGGCAGCCAACCGTACAGCTTCTCCACAGTGTAGTTGAATGCCTCGGCAACGTTGGAAACGCTCGTCGCCATTTCCCTGGGCCGCAGGAAAGGCACCTCCGCCCCGTAGCGCCTGGAGACCTCTGCGATCTCCTCGTCGTCAGTGGAAACGATAACCCGATGAATCTGCTTCGCGGCCAGGGCGGTCTCTATGGAGTAGGCCACAAGCGGCTTGCCGCAAAGCTCCCGAATATTTTTCCTGGGTATGCCCTTGGACCCACCCCGTGCCGGGATGATGGCGATGACTTCATTGCAGGCCATTACGCCTCCCCGTCCCGCTGGCCATCGGGAAAAACCACCGTTCTGGTCCGGGACAAAGCCCCGTCCGAGAAGGCTCCCGCCAGGTTCTCGCTGCTCCACGCCTGAAAAAGCTCCTGCCGACGGAAATACCGGGCCGACGCCATGTACATGGTGACAAAAGAGGCGTGCTCCCGCAGGCTCTCCAGCGGCGGAACCGCCCCGAGGGTGACCTGATCGGAAAGGACTGTCTCGCCATCACCGGCAAAGGCCAGCGAACGATCAAGGAGGCAATCGCTCCCGTCCCGGCGGGTGATGAACAGTTGGATGACATACTTCCGAAACAGCTCGTTGCAGAGCCGGATACGCCCGATAGACAAAACGAAAAGGCGGAAAAGCAAGCCTCGGTAGGGGGTCATCAGCCGCTTGGAGTGGAAACGGTAAAACGGCGCGGAGAGCGAAACGGTCCGATCGGAGACAGGCCGCTCCCCTCCCGGGTTCAGGCCGGGAATCCGCATGGCCGGGGTCGTGGTCCAGCGCAGGGTGGACAGTTCCTTGCCGGAAGCCGTGCTCCCCTCGTAGCCGCAACTGGAGAAGAGCAGCTTGCCGTCCTCCTTTGCGTAGCACTTGACGACTCCGCCCTTGGAGCCGCCGAAAATCCAATAGGCCCGGTTGTCCGAGCGGACATACAGCCCCGCCTCGGGCCAGAATCGTTCAAAGGTCCGTCGCCACGGGAGCTCTGCGGCATCCCTATCGCCGCCCGCGACGGCGTACCGATGCGCATAGACGTAGCTCGTGGCCATGGGAACCTGGTTGCGCACGTCGGCATCCGCCAGGCCGCAGGAACTTCCATCCGCCAGCCCCGCGACCCCATGGGAGACCAGGGCCTCCGCCACCGGGCTCGCTGCGGCAAATGTCTCGAACCCGCCGGGAAAGAAGTGGGGGCAGTTGCGGCTGCCGTACTCCCCGCCCACGCTGTTGTCCGGATGGATGAAATAGGCGGAGACAGCCAGCGCCTTTTGCGCCTCCTCGCCCGGAACCGCGCCCAGGCCCGAGGCATCCTGGTAGAGGGCAAGGTAGTGCAGGGCGAGGGTCTGGTAGCCGGGGTCGAAGCCTTCGTACTCCAACAGCCACCCTTCCGGAGACTGACGACGGGAAATTTCGTTTGCCAGCTCCGTGGCCCTGGCCCGGTAGCGCGCCTTGCCGGTCAGCCCGGCCATGCCCATGAGCCCGGCCGCCGCAGCCAAACGGTGGTTGCTGATGAATCCGTGGGTTTCGTCACGGGTCAGGAGACAGCGGCAACACCGCTCCATGGCGGCCAGCCAATCCCGGCCCAGGTCCTTTGGCACCTCTTCCCGAAGCAGCTTGTAGGTTTCCAGCAGGTCCACCAGCGTAAACGCCGCCGCCATCCAGCTGCTTTCGTAGGGATACATGTGATTGAACGCGCCAGAGCGGTCCTGCCCCGCGATCCAGAACCGGACGCCGCGCTCCACCCATTGCAGCAGGGCGGGCCTGGCGTGATACTCGTTGCCGGGGAAATCTACGGCATAGAGGTAGGCGGGAACCAGCAGCCCCCGCTGCAGGTCCATGTTCGAAAAATCCTTGGTGGCCCAGGCCCAGTACTCCCGGTCCGCGCTGCCGGAGCTGGCCGATACCGGACAACGGTCCAGGCCGGACAGGAACACGGGCGCGTAGCGCAACAGCTCCCGTTCGTAAAACCGTCGCCGCTCCCGCACGGACATCGCCCTGCCAGCCTTCTCCCGCATTGCCTCACTCATCACGCCGCACCGTTTGCCACAAAGTTGTCGTACCAGACCTGGAACCCGGCCAAGGCCCAGATCTTCCTGCCGTGATCGCGCCGGAACTCACGGTGCTCCTTCAGCAGACGCCGGATGGTCCCGCCATGAAAAACGCCCTGAGCCTCTATCTTGTCCGGCTCGAAAAGTGCTTCCACGACATCGGCCAGCTCACCTCTGATCCACGCCGAAGTGGGCGGGCCGAACCCCTTTTTCGGCTTGTTGAGGATGCTCTCCGGCAGTCGTCCCTCCATCGCCTTTTTCAGC
The DNA here is from genome assembly GCF_009762795.1 of Pseudodesulfovibrio cashew. Taxonomy (NCBI): domain Bacteria; kingdom Pseudomonadati; phylum Thermodesulfobacteriota; class Desulfovibrionia; order Desulfovibrionales; family Desulfovibrionaceae; genus Pseudodesulfovibrio; species Pseudodesulfovibrio cashew. The sequence continues at coordinate 957,704 of NZ_CP046400.1, forward strand.
AGATGCTTGAGCTTGCCGCGCGGCATTTTCCGTCCTGCCGGGATGGCGTTGACCCACTTGACCAGGTCCGTGTTCAGCAGCGGGACCCGGCCCTCCAACGAGGCCATCATGGTTACCCTGTCGGCCTGGAACAGTCCATTCCCCTCAAGGAAAAATCGTGCATCCAGGGCCAGGACGTTGTCCAGCGTCTCGCCCGAAGGCATGGCCCGGATCGCGTCCTCCATCAGGACATCCACCGCCGCCATTTCCCCGTATGGCTCCTCCCGGAACAGCCCGGCCAGTTCGTCCCGGCTGAAATATTCCATCCAGACCGCATGCTGTTCAAGTGGGGTCAGGTCCATGCCCCGCACGAACCGCTTGGCCTTGAATTCGAAGCTCATGTACTTTTCCGACACGGGAAGCCGGTTGACTGCGGCGGGCAGGAGCCCATTGCCAATGAATCCAGGCAGCATCCGGTAGTAGCGGGCAAGATGGTGCGCCTTGTAAGTCGGGTATCCCGCAAAGATTTCGTCGCCACCCCACCCGGTCAGGACGGCCTTGATCTCGCGCGCAGCAGCCTTGGAGATCACGTACAGGGGCAGGACCGTGGAGTCGGCAAAAGGCTCGTCCAGCGCCTTGCCCACGGCCTCGAAGGCGTCCATGAGCAACGCCCCGGACATGGGTATCTCCCGGTGCTCCAGACCGAGATGACGGGCCACCAGGGCCGCGTCCGCTGACTCGTCGTGGGTGCCTTCGCTGAACTTGAGCGCATAGGAGCGGATGCCGCCGGAAGAGAGCCTTGCCGCATGGGCCGCCACTGCGGACGAGTCCAGCCCTCCGCTCAGGAAAAGCCCGATGGGGACGTCGCTGAGCAATTCCCGGTTAACGGCCTGTTCGAGCTTCTCTTCCAGCGTATGGACGAGTTCTCCTTCCGAGAGGGCCGGTCCGCCGCCGTACTCGGGTTGGAAATACCGCTTGAGCGACACGGTCTTCTCTTCGACCCACGCGAAATGTCCGGCCGGAATCTTGGCCATGCCTTGAAAAGCGCAATCCGGGCTGGGGACATAGCCCAATCGAAAATACCGGCCTATGGCCACCCAGCCCGGGCGAACAGGCCCGGCCAGACCCAGCAGCGCCTTGGGCTGGGAAGCAAAACAGAAGGCGTCTTCCGTCTCCGCATAGTAGAACGGCTTGATTCCGAAGCTGTCCCTGGCAAGAAACAGGCGGCGTTTCAGCGAGTCCCACACGGCAAAGGCGAACATGCCATTGAACAGCCCGAGACAGGCCTCGCCATGATGCAGAAAGGCGTTGAGCACGGTCTCCGTGTCGCAGCCGGTCCGAAAGACGTAGCCGGCGCGCTCCAACTCCGGGCGAAGCTCCAGATGGTTGTAGATCTCTCCGTTGTAGACAATGCAGTATCTGCCGTCTGCGGAGTAAATCGGCTGATTGCCTTTGGCCGGATCAAGAATGGCGAGCCGGTCCATGCCCATGCCGAAGCCCGGCTCGCGATGATAGCCCGCATGATCCGGGCCACGCGAGAGCAGAGCGGAGCTCATGCGCTCGAGCACGCCCGCACCGACCTCACCCCCTCTTCGGGGAAACACGCCGAAAATGCCGCACATCTCACTGCTCCGGTCTGGTCAGGACCACAAGCATGTATGCCCACTTGCGCCGGGGCATGACCGTTTCCAACAATTTCTCCACTCCGGCGCACACCCCGTATAGAGGGTATGCAAGCCAGCGCAACGCGAGCCCGGGCCAACCCAGGACAAAACCGGCGGCCCGGACGAGCAAACTGCACTCAACGAATTGCAGTTCGACCTGCCCGTGTTCGCTGCACAGGGCCTTCAAGGTGGCGGGAGTGGAGTTGCGGAGCCCGCGTTCAACGGGATACGCATACTGGAAAAGGAGGTTCAAAGGCGTCCTGCCGTTAGACTCCAGGAACACCACCTTACCGCCCGGGCGGACCACCCTGAGCGCCTCCCTGACCACACCGAGCCGGTTGTGGTCCACATGGTGCAGCAGATCCCGGCAGACTGCGACGTCAAAGGAACCGTCCCTCAACGGCAGGGCCAACGCGTCGCCGCAGAAATACTCCGCTTCGGTGTTCGCCGCCGCAAAAGCCACCTTTTCGGCCGAAAAATCCACGCCCGCCAGAAAAGCCGGAGGAAAGACCTCCCTGTAATAGTCGAGGTTGCTCCCTTCGCCGCAGCCGATCTCCACCAATCTTTCGCATTGGCCGACGGACTGAAGCAAGGCCTGTGCGAGCCGCTGTTCGCGGACACGAATGAACGGGTTGGCTTTCCTGTTATGGAAGCGCGCCGCATCGCTATCGGCGTGGAATGCCTTCTGCTCCTGACTGAATGTCATACCCGTCAATTCCGCCTGTAAGTCCTATTTCCACCCGGAACGCCGCAGCAGCCGGGTACGCCAATCCTTGTCCTGACTCAGGGATGAGACCGATTCGAGAACCAGCCCGGCCAGCGGGCACTGGACTCCGACAAAGGCCAGCAGGCCGCCCAGCAGACCGCTCGTATACGCAAAGAACCGCAGCAACCCGCCAGGCTCGTCCGCAAGGGAAAAGGTCAGGACCGGAATGGTCAGAAACAACCCTGCGATGACAACCAGGACAAAGCCGATCTCGGCCATGACGTGAAAAGGTCTGAGCTGCGTGGTGTTCAGTACGGTGAAGGCGATCAGGTCGAAAAGCCCCCTGTAGCGCAACAGGAAATACTTGGATTTCCCGTAAGGCCTGGGGTGGTGGCTTATCTCCACTTCGCTGAACCGGTAGCCATGGAGCATGGCGATGGCGGGCATGAGCCTGTGCATGTCGCCGCGCAGGTTGAACCGCTGGGCCACCTCCCGCGTGAAGGCCTTGAACCCGCAGTTGATGTCCTTGAAGACATGCCGCAAAAGAAGGGAGACCAGCAGATTGTACAGGGCCGAGACCGCCCCCTTGAGCACCCCGTCCTTTCGGTGGGCGCGGCATCCTCCGACAATGTCATACCCCTCCCCGAGCCGCGCCAGCAGCAGGGGAATTTCCTCGGGCTCCTCCTGGAGATCGGCATCCATTGTCACGAAGATTTCGCCCCGGGCGGCGTCCATGCCCTGCATGAGCGCCATGGATTTGCCATGATTCTTGTTGTGCGACAGGACGACGACGTTGTCATGCTCGGCCTCAAGCCCCCGGATGACGCTCAGGGTCCCGTCCGTACTGCAATCATCGACAAAAATCAGTTCGTAGGAAGTCTCCTCTTCCTTGAAGGTCGCATCAACCCTCCGGTGCAGTTCGACGAGGCTTTGCTCCTCATTGTAGGCCGGGATGATGACGCTGACTTTTGGTGATTCTGTCATTTTTCCCCCTTGATCGCGAATTGCAGGATATTGGAACCGGCAATGGCGAGCATGACCAGTTCGTCCAGGCTCTCGATGCTGCGCAACCGCTTCCAGATGTATGACGGACGGAGGTAGAAGCTCCTGTAGCACTTGAGCACCCAGCGCGACAGGGTTTCGCCCGGCACGCCGCACACGCTTTCGGAATAGAAACCGGAGACGTGCAGGTTTTCCATGTTGGAGTCGGATCCGTCCCGTATTTCCGGGTGCTCAGCGGCGACCCGGTTGAACAGCTCTGTCCCGGCGTACGGCGTAAGGATGCCGAAGCTCGCAGTGGAGGGATCGATCTCCTTGACCATCTTGATGGTCGTCTCGATGCTCTCCCGACTCTCGCCCGGCCCCCCCACGACCAGATGGGCGTGAGTGTCCAATCCGACCTTGTGACAAAGACGGAAGGCCTCCCGGGTCTGGGCCACGGTGATGCCCTTCTTGTAGGCGCGCATGATGTCGTCGCTGCCGGTCTCCACGCCGAACTTGACCATGTGGCACCCGGCCCGTTTCATGGCCTGGAGCAATTCCTCGTCGACCATGTCCGTACGCCCGTTGGCAATCCAGGAAAGGTCAAGCCCTTCCTCCACCATCCGGGCGCAAATCTCCAGGTTCCGCTTCTTGTACGCCGTAAAAGTCTCGTCCCTGAACAGGACCTCTTTGAAACCGAGCGCCTTGATGGCGTGCAGCTCGGCCAGGACGTTGTCCGTGGACCGGTTCCTGATGCGCTTGCCGTAAAACTCGGGAGCGGTGCAGAAGATGCATTTTCCGGGGCATCCCCTGGAAGTCTGAATGGTGGTGTACGGCATGCGCTTGACCACGGGATTGAAGTAGTCGATTCCGGCGGGCAGCAGGCTCCTGTCGGGGATGGGCAACTCATCCATGTCCATGAAGGGCCTTTGGAAATTGACGCGGATTTCACCGGACTCATCCCGAAACGCCACGCCCAAAATCCCGGAGCAGTCCAAGCCGTCCCCTATGGTGCGCAGCAGCTCAAGCATGGTCTCCTCCGGCTCCCGCATGACCAGATAGTCCACAGAGGGCTCGGAGAGACAGTAGTTGGGCATGAACGTGGGGTGCGACCCGAAGAGGATGGTCTTCAAGGACGGCCTGAGCCGCTTGAACTCGGCCAGCAAGGCCGCATCCTTCTTGAATGACTGCGTGGAGGACATGATCGCCACGGCTCCGAAACCGGCCAGACCGCTCTCGAGCACGGCGGCGTATCGCTCCGGCTCCACCTGCGCGTCCAGAAACTCGCAGGCCATGCCGTGGTTCATCGCGTGGGTGATGACGTACAACTCGTTGATGGGCGGGATCTGCATCCCGCCGATACGCCGTCCGTTGCACCAGCATCCGTAGATAAAATCGCGGACAGCGTTCCTGGAACCGCCTCCCAGCGGAGGTTTGAGGAATAGGGTCTTCATTGTGCTATCTCCGCATACGCCTGCATGGGCAGCCGGTACTTGTCGATCCGGCCTGTGTAATACGATCCAATGTACACATCGTTCCCGTTGCAAGCCAAGGTGCCGGGTGCGATGCTCTTCTCCAGCACGACTGCCTGAACCGGCCTGAATTTCTCGGTGTAGAAGTGCAGGCACGCCCGCTTTCCCTTTGAAGTCAGGATCACGTAGAGCCGATAATCCGCAAGATGCCTGATCGAATAAATACGGCCCGGCAAGTCGTTCAATTGGGCGATACGAATGAATTTTCCTCCGGAAAAACGGAACACCACCCTGGAATCGAAATAAGCGAAAAAGATCTCGTCCCCGACATGGTGCCCCAACAGAAAATCCCCGCCCAGCGAGCCAGGAATCTTCGCATCCAGTTCGGCCAGGGCGTCACCCTTGACCTTATACAGCCGCCGCGGGCCAGCAAAACCAGACATGAGATAGTGCTCCCCGCCATGTGAAAAAAAGAAACCAGCGTTGCTGGGCACCGTCATCTCGTTGACCCGATTCAGGGCGGCGTCGAAACTGATCAATCGGTTAGAGTCCTTGCCGATCATCCAGATTCGTTCTGAAGTGGCGTCGTAATTGGCAAACCAGTTAGCGCCATCTCCGTTGAATTTGGAGGTGGCGGCGAGCTGGGGCTCACCCCCGAGGCAGTACTTCCGCATCGAGTTGGACAGCTGGTCGCTTACATAGAGATTGTTACCAGCGACAAACGCGGTCATTGGCTTTATGCCCAGAATCGTCTGACGAGGCTGAAGCGGCTCCAGAAGACCATTGAACCGACAGAGTTCCATGCGCAGGGAGTCGGTCATGCCAGCTTCTCCTTCCTTGCGAGAATGCGCATGCCGGCGGCATTTCCGAAAACCTTCTGGATGAGGGTCAACGGAAGCAGACCAAGCATCATGAAGGGGTATGCGGCGATTCTTCCATTGACCACCCGCAAGTCAAAGCGATCCGCCAAGTAATTCTGCAGGCTGAGAGCCCAGCCGAACATGTTCAGGGTCGCTCCCTGCTCCTCAAGGCTGAACCCCTGACGCTCCAGGAGGGTTCCGACCGTCTCCGGGGAAAAGAGAAATGTGTGCCGGGGGAAGTGCAACCCGCCCCAATACTTGCCGAATATGCGAAAATCCAGACAATTCACATTGGGCGTCTCGATATACAGCCTGCCTCCGTCCGCCAGCAGTTTTCCCGCCTTTTCCAACAGCGCGGCGGGATTGACGACGTGTTCGATCAGATGGCTGAGAATGATGAGGTCGTACTGTTGCTCAGGCAACGCGGCGTCCTCGAATGCACCATGATGAACCGTCCGGCCGAGACTAGCGGCCATCTCGCAGGCGTGCCGATTCAAATCGATCCCTTCCACGCTCCATTCAGGCTCACGGTCCTGAAGGTAGCCGATGAAATGCCCGGCGGCGCAGCCCACATCCAGAATGCGGGCCTTCCCGGGAAGGCGCTTCTTGAAATAGCGGTGCACCAGACCGAAATACGTTTCGAGAAGGAAGTTGCTCAAACGGTTCTCTTCCGCATGGATGTTCGCATACTCGGCGGGATAGAGGGTCGGCAAAGCTTCGGCCTCCGGCAGGGGGTCAAGGCGGATCAGGCCACAGGAATCACAACGGACAAAGCCCGTCTGGTCAGACTCGATGCCGTACTCGAAGTCCCGCATGTCGTTGAAAAGCGGCTTCTCCCGCCTTTCATGGCAAACTATGCACTTTCCAGCGGCCACCGCATTACCTCCGACCAAACACTTCGGGTTCGTTTTCAGGGGTTATCGCGGGGTGGTCCTTGTAGGAGACGGGATGCTTCGTCGCCTCGCAGACGGGACCGAGGTAGTTGCCGATATATTCCGGGTCCTCGGAAGAGAGGCACCCGGGGAAGTCTTTCTTGAACTGCGAAAAACTCCGCATCCTCTCCAGAATCGCCCCAAGCGGTTCCTCGAAGTAGTTGCCGAAGCTCACCGGATTATAGGAACACCCGACGACGTCCCCGAAGCAGGTGACGCCGATCTTCTCCTTGCCGGCAGGGCAACGCTGCTTGAGGTAGTAGGAAAAGACCCAATCGAAGGTGAGCTTGGGATATTTTTTCAGGTACTGCCTGACGTCCTCGAACTCCGAAGAGGAGAGGGTGGAGAAATCCTCCGCCTTGCCCACCGGGGCAATCTGGCCCCCGCTGGCGCTCAGTCCGTTTTGCTCGCAGTATTCAATGACGCCCAAGGCGTGCTCCATGGCACCGGGCATCATGACGGTCCCCAACCCGGTGGCCAGCCCTATCTCCTGGGCCCAACGGAGATTCCGCAGGGTCAACTCCACATGCCCCTCGCCCCGGATCGGATCATTGACCTTGGGGTCCAGGCTCTCGATGCTGAAAAAGATGCACTTCAAGCCGCTCTTCTTGAGCTCGGCCAGCCGCTCCGTGGTCACGGCCAGGCCGTTGGACACCACATGCGTGTAGTAATGATGCTTGGTGAACACCGCCACCAGCTCGTCGAGGTGCGGATACATGAGCGGTTCCCCGCCAAGGATGGTCACCACGGCGGCGCCGGCCTTGGCGCCATCCCTGGCGAGCCGATCATAATCGTCAATGGTCAGCACGGCCTTCTTGTCGGCTTGATACTTGTCCACCGAGCAAAAATGGCAATTGGCCTGGCAGGCAAAGGTAGGAAAAAGCTCGATGACCCTGAGGGTATTCTTTCTCAGCACCAACGCCCTGAAGAATCCCTTGAGCATGCGGTAAAAGATGATGGGATTGGCCAGCACCCAAATGTTGGCATAGTACTTTTTCATTTCCTTGATTATTTCCATTCTCTCTTACCTCTCATTGAACATGGCAAAGTATCTTCCCTGGCTAGGCGGACAGGGAGGCGGGAGCCCTGAGCAGCCACCAGTCCACGGTGGGAGCGATGGTCAGCCACTCGCGGTTGAGCACCGGATAGTCCCCCCACCTGAAAACCCCTTCACAGCTGAAGCCCGCTTCTTCCCATTGGGGGTCGAGTTCCTGCCCTGCGGGTTGATAGACAAGGGCGAAATCGGCGCTCCAACGCTCGATGTTGCCGCTCACCGACTCAAGGTCGCGCCCCCAATACTCCGCGCCCCCCTCGTAGTTGGACTCGTAGATTCCGAACCAGTCGGGCATCAGATGAATGCCCTTCAAGCCGCCTGCATAGAGGAACAGTTCGATCTGGAACCGATAGCCGTCGAAAATGTTGGAAAAAAGTCCGCGGGGATCATCATAGGCGATAATGATCCGCTGGCCCTTGGAAACGGGATCGAAGAATCGGTCAGCCGCGTCCAGCTCGTTGCGGATGTTCACGGGCCTGCCGACCTGCATGACGTCAAGCGTCCTGGCCTCGTTGGGCATGTTCACGAAATACGGCAGCGGAGACATGAACAGCCAATACGGAATCAACAACTCCGGGATCGGGTGGGCCATGACCGTCATGACGCCCAGGCTCATCATCATCATGTACATGGTCTGGATGTCATGCAGGCGAAATACCGTGGAGTTCCCGATAAAGATAAGGATGCCCCCAAACAGGAGCGGAGAGAACTCGCCCGTTGTCAGCCAGACGAAAAAGAGCAGCTGTGAATAGATCAGGGTGTTGTAATAAAACTCGCCCGCATCAAGCTGGAGCCAGGTCCCCTTCGGGAGACGGGTGTACCGGGCCTTCTGCTGAAAAGACCCCATGATCTTTATCATGGGCCCCAACGCTCCTCGAACCCCGAGACGCTGGAACGACGGCCACAAATGCATCCCGATTTTCAACGTGGCCGGGACCATGGCGTAAAGGGGCATCGGGTCCCGGGTCCAGACGGCCAGGACCAGGGACAACAGGCCCGCCATGATGGTGGCGAGAGAACTGCCGAAACTGACCGCCAGCCAGGCCGCACCGGCCAGCCACCACTGCCCCTGCTGGATTGCAAACAGGCCGAGGGGGAAGAGCATCCACCCCAGAGCGTTGTAATTTTGACGGCCAAAAGTGTTGACGTAAAAATAGGAACTGATGAACGCTAGGCCGATCACCAGCAACGCCCAACTCCATCCGACGACTCCGAACCACACGGCATGGGCCAGCAGCCATCCGAACATGCCGAGCAGGGCCGCCACGCACCCCATCTGCCACATGGCGTACAGGGAGGGCAGGCTGTAGGCATACAGCATGGACATAGGGTAATCCCCCAGGCCCAGTTGGGGACTTCTCCCGTTCCGTCCGAACCGGTAAAAGTTAAGGGCTACAGTGTAATACCAAAGATTGTTGATGGAAAAGGAGGCATTGAACTGCGGGCCATAATCCCCCCATTTGCCATTGGCCAGTTCGCGGCAATTCCACAGGCTGCGAACGAGCTGCACCGGGGTGACGACCAATCCGATAACGGGATAGAACAACAGGCGCAGTAACGCCTGCCAGCGGCCATATCTTGATTTGAAGTGAGTATAAACGCGCATATTCTTCCTATCGGCAGCGTCATTAATTAACTTAATAATTGTTCTGAGGCGGACTGCACTCTTTCCTCATTGCACATTTCAAGCCAAGCTCTCATTCACTTATCCGACTGAGAGCTATCCCGCTGCCAACGATTTCTCATAGTGCAGGAATACCGTGAGATTCATGTCCGGCAAGGGCAACCGAAGAGGCCAGAAGATCTTCTTTTGCGGAACAAGGTGCGCGTCCAGCACACGAAGAATGTCCTCCGCAAAATTGGGATGCTCCCAGCAGATGACCTTGTCGAAATCAATATCGGTAGCGGCCCGGTAGTGCCGCCGCGTCGTCAGGTACCGCCCCAGCCCCCAGGCCAGCCCACCTTCACAGGGAATGGCTCCCACCAGCAGACCGCTTTTCTTGAGCACTCTTGCCATCTCTGCGACCATCGGCTCCAACGGATGGATATGCTCCAGGGAGAAGAAGGAAATGATCATGTCCAGACTCTCCGAAGGAAACGGCAGGGACGGACTGCCTTCCTTGGGAACCTCATGGCAATGAAACGGAATGCCTCTGTTGGCGGCCGCCTTGCCGGCCTCCTTGAGCATTGCCACATCCACGTCCAGCAACTCCATTACCGCAGGGACACCCTTGAGATGCCGCAGGTAATCCATGCTTCCGGGACCGATCTCCAGCACCCGCTTGCCTTCCACGTCCACCCGGGTCATCCGCTTGTAGACCGCGTCATAGACCCAATCGCTTACAGTAAAGGACTTGTTCGTCCCTATGGCTTCCGCATAGTTGGAAGACCACTTCACCCAATCAGGGTCATCGGGGACGGGCTGTTTCCCGTATCGCTCCCTAGCTCCGAACAGCGGCACCGCCAGAATGTCCGGCAGCCGATGCCCCAATGAATAATACCCGTTACCGCTCATGCCTCATTCCCTTCCCGGCACCTTTTCCGATGTACCCTGTGATCACTCGAAATAAATGAACTCATAATCGCCGGTATAACCAAACTCCTTGAACAGCCACTTCCATGCCCGTTCGGAGAAAAAGGCCTCGCAAGTGAGCGCCCAGCACTGGAGGTTGAACTGCTCCTGATCATTGCGGTAACTCTCCACGCAGATGAACTTTTCCCTGCCGGTCCGCTCTATCTCGGCCAGGGCGTTTTTCAGTTCGGGGACCTCCAGATTGTGGAGCGAATTGATGGAGAGGACGAGGTCGAAATGGCCGTCCGGCCACGGGTAGGGGTTTTCCGCCCGGTGGACGATGAGCCCCTCGCGAATCTCCTCAAAGGCGTCCTCAAGGGCGTAAAGGGAAGGATCGAACCCGCGAATCTGGGCATCGGGCAGCAGCTTCTTCAGTTCGTAGAGCAGGTACGCCTTGCCGCAGCCCACATCCAGAATCCTGGCGTCGCTTTTCAGGCCATAGGTCTCGATGAGACGTTCGGCCACGCTCTTCCAGCGGCCGTCATAGCGATAGCCGCCGTAGCCGTAGCACTTGTCCCCATCCCAGTAGTCCTGCCCGTAGCGCTTGGCCACGGCCATGCAACGGACTTTGTCCTCGGTCATCCGAGGCAGGTACTCGCGGCTTGTCCGGGTGTGCAGCGGGGTGATTATTTCGCGATATTGCTTCATCTTCACATTCCAACTGTTAGAGATGGCGCAGCATGCTCTCATGCATCTGCCGGGTGCGGTGTTCGGCCAGGTGGCTACTCCGGGTCCGCTCCCCGGCCCGACGGCCGATCTCGCGCCGCACCGCCTCGTTTTCCAAAAGATACAGTGCCTTTTCCCGGCACTCCTCCCGGGTGCGGTAGGTCACGACCTCCGCGTCCGGCTCGTACAGGTCCGCGATGTTGGGCGAATGCTCCACCAGCATGCACACCCCCACGCCGCAGGCCTCGAATGTCCGCATGTTGCCCGTGTCGCCGTAGGCGGCGTCGGTGTGGATGTTCAGCACCACCTTGGACGCGTTCATGAGCCGGTACATGTCCATGCCGTAGACCGGACCGTGGGTGTTGTGCGGGAAAAGTTCCCTGAGCGGGTCCTCGATGTCGGGAAACAGGGTCATGTCGCGCTCGGTCAGCCACGCTTCGAGCGGGGAGCTGGCCAGCAGCCACCTCAGCAATTCATAGCGGGTGCGGTGGTGCCAGTCGAAGCCGTAGCCCGAATGGCCGGTGAAGATAAATCCGTGGTCCTCGGTCCTTTCCGGCAGGCCGGAGGCCACCGACGGGTCGAACGAATGGTACACGAGTTCCACGTTGATGCCGCAGTCCCGAAAGACCATGGCGATACTCGGGGTGCAGGCAAAGACCACATCGGTGTGGGCAAGCTGCTTGAAATGCATGGGAAACCCCTGCATCGCCGCCAAACAGCGGACATATCCCGGCCGTTGGGACAGATAGTCCGCAGGGTACCGGGAGATGTCGTCGCAAAAGACCGCCTCCGGGCGGTAGTGGTCCAGCTGGGCCATGGTGATCCTGTCCATCCACCCCTCTTCGGGAACGGGAAGATCGTGCTCAACGGCCCACTTCGCCTGCAATTCACGGAAATCACCAAAAATCTCGACCACATTCCAGCCCAGCCGCTTGAACTCAAGGGCCATGCCGTGTGACCTGAGCGACTTGAATCCCCGGAATTCGGCGAGCAGTTGCTCGTATCCCATCTCCGCGAAATCCACCTGCTGAAGAAAATGGGCCTCCGCCCCCTGCAGGTAGTGCAGCATCACCATGGTCTGTCCGCTCATCGCCACCCTCTTTTCCACTCTGCCCGCCGCCTCAACCGACTTGGGGACATTGCGCACACCCCGACTATGGGGTAATTCAAAAAAACAACCATCATGCCGGGCCGTTTCCAACATTCAAGGCCCGACCGAATGCCTTCCCGGAGCACGGGACGGCCAACGAGGAGACCCCATGGACTTTTCCGTCATCATGCCCAACTACAACCACGGCGACCGGATTGCCATCGCCCTGGATTCCATATTCAATCAGTCCGTGCTCCCGAAAGAAGTGATCGTGCTGGACGACGGTTCCACCGACGACAGCCTTGCCGTGCTTGAGCGCTACGCCGCGAACCAGCCCCTGCTCCGGGTCATCCGCTTCGAAAAGAACCGGGGAGCCGTGGATGCCTGCAACGAGCTCTTCCGGCAGGCCAAGGGGGAATACATCCTGGGTTTTCCCGCAGACGACATCATTCTGCCCGGAGCCTTTGAGCGGGCGGCGGCCATGCTCGACGCCAATCCGGGCGCCGGAGTCTGCTGCGCCGACTACTTCATGGTCGACACCGCGAGCGGGAAGCTCGAACACTACCGCATGGGGTTCGCCGAAGAGGCCTGCTTCCTGGACCCTGAAAACTTCACTGAAAGACTCAAGGGATGGTGGGTTCCGAGTTTCACCAGCTTCATCCGCAGGGACGCCCTTGAGGCCGCCGGATATTTTCTCACCGACACCAGATGGCATTGCGACTGGCTGGCCTACCTGACCGTGGCCTTCCGCCACGGCCTCTGCTACATCCCCGAACCGCTTGCCGCCCGGCGCCGGCACGACGACGCCTACGGGACCAAAGGCAGGCGCAACAGGCAGGAGCAGGACCAGGTCCTGCGGAACCTCCTGGGCCGCCTCAAGAGCGACGAATTCCGCGACGTCATGCCTAAGTTCGTCCGCAGCGGAGCCATGCTCTTCTTCAACAACGAGCTGGACCGGCTGGTCATGTCCGACCCCGGCATGTGGGACAATGAGACCCTCATGCTCGCGCAGCTTCCGATGTGGTACAGGATGCGTGCCTGCAAAATGCATATGGACTCCATTTGGGACAGAAGGCTGGACGCCGAATCCGAACACCAGGCCTACATCAACGAGGCCCTGCTCGATGTCGAATAATGACCGAAACGTTTCGAAGCCCACCCGAATCAAGCGATATACACCTCTTGCATCATTCACTAAGTGAATAGTTTGAAGCAAGGAGGAAGTCAAACTAGTTGCCGAAGCCCCGTAATAGGGGAAAAATCGACAGTCCGCCAAAGACTATGCATGTATTGGACCAACGTCACGCTCGCTGGCACACGGCCTTGCCGGAAGGGGTGAGGAGGTGTCGACCTGACCAAAGTCAAACGCAACGGTTTGAAGTATAAAGCAAAATTGGCAGCAAAACCAGGAAGACTGCCTGCAATGCACGGCGTGCGCCAAACTTTTGGCGCACGCCGCTTTGCCTATGGGGAAAAGGGAGTCCCGCCTACTCGCCGCGTTCGGCCCGGCCGATGGCGGTCCACAGCTCGGGGAAGGCGTTGGCGTGGGTCTCGCGCACGTACCAACTGCCGCCCTTGCCCTCCACAGTGCGCACCAGCATGGTCTTCCAGGGCCGGAAATAATAGTTGGGGTCGCTCTTGGACGCCTCGGTCCGGTAGGTCTCGGGCAGTTCCTTGAGGTCGCAGACCATGGTGGTGAAGTCGTCCACGGCCTCGCCGCGCTGGCGGGCCGCGTTGCGGACCATGGACAGGGCCTTGAGAAAGACCTCGGGACCCATGACCGCCGTGCCGAAGCTCGACACCGTGCCACCTTGCAGGGACTGCAGCACCCTGGCGTAGTACAGGAAATCGGTGTGGCTGCACCGGCCCGAGGCCGCGCCGTCGAAGTTGGGGTGCTGGTGGATGATGTCGTAGCCGATGCCGATATGCACGGTCACGGGCACGCCCAGCCGGTATCCTGCGGCCAGCAGGCTGATGTCCTCGTGGGGCAGGCCGCTCTCCAGGATGTGCCGTCCCACGCACTCGCCCAGCCCCTCGCCCCGCTTGGCGGCCTCGTTGATCACGTCGTTGAGCGCGCCGGTCTCCCGCCACAGCCCGAACCGGCCGTCACGGATATAGCGGGCCACGGATTCGGTGGTCTGCCCGATGAGCGCGAACTCGTAGTCGTGGATGATGCCCGCGCCGTTGAGGGCCAGACAGGAGATGTAGCCCCGCTCCATCAGGTCGATGAGGTAGGGCTGGATGCCCGAGCGGATGGCGTGGGCGCCCATCATGAACACGTTGGCTGCGCCCCGCGCCTTTGCCTCGACCATGTTGCGGGCCACGGCGGCAAAGGGCTCGCGGACCGTGTCCGAAGGAACCATTTCCTTAATGATCGAAAGGTCGAGATCGTGTTCCCGCTGTTCCAGGGGAAGGACCTCGATCCTGCTGACGTCGAATTTTTCGTATTTTCCTGCCATGAAAGCTACACCTTTTCTCCGTTTGCGCCGATAGGAAAAGCAGCCCGGGCCGGGATGTCCGGCCCTCCGGCCACGCCTGCTCCCTACCACAGCGCGGGCGGGTTGAAAATGCGGACGCGGGGAAAACCGCCGAGACCGGTTGAATTAGCTCTGGATTTGAAAAACCATCCCCGGTATGAAAAACCGAGACCGTTCGTTAAATGATCGATTGTTGGCCGCGCAATATAGGCATTTGCCTTGCAATACCATTGTGTTGGCGGAACGCCTCCGCGCAACATATTGATTATATTGATTCTGTGCGGTCAAAAAATCGCCGCCGACGCGGCGCGGCCATCAACCGACGGCAGGAAACATGAACGTAGACGACAAAATTTTACAACTCGATTCCCTGGCCGAGAGGCTGGAGCAGCACCGGCAACACGGTCAGACCGTGGTCCTGTGCCACGGCTGCTTCGACCTCCTGCATATCGGGCACATCCGCCACTTCCGCCAGGCCCGCGAGCTGGGCGACATCCTGGTGGTGACCGTCTCCCCCGACGAGTTCGTGGACAAGCGGCCCGGCGGCCCGGCCTTTGACCAGTCCCTGCGCACCGAGGCCCTGGCCTCTCTGGGCTACGTGGACTACGTGGCCGTGAACAAGTGGCCCACCGCCGTGGAGCTGCTCAATGCCCTCAAGCCGAATTTCTACGTTAAGGGTTCGGAGTTCAAGGAGATCGGCTCCGACTACACCGGCAAGATCGAGGAGGAGCGCCGCGTGGCCGAGGAGCTCGGCACCGAGCTGTTCTTCACCGAGGACATCGTCTTCAGCTCCTCCAACCTCATCAACCGTTTCTTCTCCGGCCAGCCCGAGGAGGTCCGCGAGTACCTGCAGCTCTTCCGCAAGCGGTACTCCAAGGACGACATCCTGGGGCTGATAGACGACATGGCCGGGCTCAAGGTCCTGGTCATCGGCGACACCATCCTGGATGACTACCACTACGCCGAGGGGCTGGGAAAATCCAACAAGGACCCGGTCCTGGCGCTCAAACACCAGTCCAACGACCTCTTCGCCGGGGGCGTGCTGGCCGTGGCCAACCACGTGGCCTCCTTTGCCGGGGAGGTGACCCTCTTCTCGGTCCTGGGCGACCGCGACCGTTACGAGGAGTTCATCCGTGACTCCCTGAACCCCAAGGTCACGGCCCGGTTCGTGACCCAGCCGGACAGCCCCACGGTGCTCAAGCGGCGGTTCATCGACAGCGGCAGCCTGAACAAGCTGCTCGAAATCTACCACATCGGCGAGGCCACCCTGGCCGAGGAGCCCGACGCCAGCCTGCTGGCCATGGTGGAGGAGGTCATCGGCGACCACGACCTGGTCATCGCCGCCGACTTCGGCCATGGTGCCGTGTCCGACGCCATGGTCGAGCTGCTCGCGGCCAAGGCCCCCTACCTGGCCGTGAACACCCAGGCCAACGCGGGCAACCGGGGATTCCACACCATTTCCCGATACCCGCACGCGGACTTCGCCTGCCTGGCAGAGCACGAAATCAGGCTGGACTACCGCGACATGATCAGCCCGCTGCGCCCCATGATGGAGGACGTGGCGAAACGCCTCGACGCCGGACGGGTGGTGGTCACCCGGGGCGACAAGGGCACCCTGGTCCACGGCGGCAAGAACGCCTTCGTGGCCTGCCCCGCGTTCGTGGCCAAGTCCGTTGACCGCGTGGGGGCCGGAGACGCCCTGTTCTCCGTGGCCGCCCTGGCCGCCTGCCGGGGCGCGGACGAGGAGCAGATCGGCTTCATCGGCAACATCGTGGGCTCCCAGGCCGTGACCGTCATCGGCAACCAGAAGGCCGTTGACAAAAGAAGCGTGGAGAAGACCATCACCACGTTCATGAAGTAATCAAACCAAACAAGGACGAAATACATGCAAGCGATCAAGACGGTTTTCGTTACCGGCGGCGGCGGATACGTGGGCAGCGCCCTGGTTCCCGCCCTCCTGAAAGAGGGCTACGAGGTGCGCGTGCTCGACCTCTTCCTCTACGGCGAGGACGTGTTCGACGCGGTGGAGGACAAGTCGAAGCTGACCCTGATCAAGGGCGACCTGCGCGACGCGGACCTGCTGAAAAAGACCATCCCCGGTTCGGACGCGGTCATCCACCTGGCCTGCATCTCCAACGACCCCAGCTACGAGCTGGACCCGGAGCTGGCCAAGTCCATCAACTACGACGCCTTCCTGCCCCTGGTGGACATCGCCAAGGACTCCGGCGTGCGCCGCTTCGTCTACGCCTCCTCGTCCAGCGTCTACGGCATCAAGGACGAGCCTCAGGTCACCGAGGACCTGCCCCTGGAGCCGCTCACCGACTATTCCAAATACAAGGCCCTGTGCGAGGAGTACCTCAACGCCCAGGCCGACGAAAATTTCATCGTCACCACCATCCGTCCGTCCACGGTCTGCGGCTACGCCCCGCGCCTGCGCCTGGACCTGACCGTGAACATACTGACCAACCACGCCATCAACAACGGCCTGATCACCGTGTTCGGCGGCCAGCAGAAGCGGCCCAACCTGCACATCAAGGACATGGTGGAGCTCTACCTGTTCATGCTCAAACAGGACGAGGACAAGATCCAGAACAAGATCTACAACGTGGGCTACGAAAACTTCAAGGTCATGGAGATCGCGGAAAAGGTGAAGGCCACCCTCGCCTCCGACGTGGAGATCAAGGTCACCCCCACGGACGACAACCGCTCCTACCACGTCAACTCCGACAAGATCAAAAACGAGCTCGGCTTCGTGCCCAGGCACACCATCGAGGACGCCATCCTCGAGCTCAAGGACGCCTTTGACGCGGGCCTGATCCCGGACTCCATGACGGACATCAAGTACTTCAACATCAAGCTGATGCAAGCCATCAACATGCGCTAGGCGGTCCGCCATGCACTCGTTCACCAAGTATATTGTCGAAGAAAAAGCCCTGGGCGACGAACGGTTCACGGTCGTGGACGTGGGCGTCAGCGGCGGCCTGGACAGGAAGTGGTTCGACTTCGGAGGCCACCTGCGGGGCTTCGGCTTCGACCTGCTGGAGAACGAGGTGCGGGACCTGAACGACCGGATCGACTCCCGGCTTGGCGTCAGCTTCCACGCCGCCTGCATCGGCACCGGCGAAGACGAACCCGCCCCGGGTACGCCGAGCAACTGGGTGCGCAGGGAAAGGCTCGCCACCAACCCCGACCAGGGCAGGATGTCGAGCAACTTCTCGACCACGGCCCCGGAGTTCACCGAAGTGAGCACGTCGCTGGACGGCTTCTTCCGGGACGAGACCGGCAGCCTCGACTTCATCAAGATCGACACGGACGGGGCCGACTTCGACGTCATCCGAAGCGGCAGCCGCATCCTGAACGACAATCGGGTCCTCGGCCTTGAGGTGGAGTGCCAGTTCCACGGCGGGACAGGACCGCGTGCAGAGGTCTTCGCCAACATCGACACCTACCTGCGGGAGCGGGGGTTCTCCCTGTTCTCCATGGACCCGGTGCGGACCTCGCGCCGCGCCCTGCCCGGCAAGGCCAGGGAGCACATCATCGGCGACAGCGACCGGGGCCAGCTCATCTGGGCCAACGTCCGCTACTTCCGGGACCTGGCAAACCCGGAGTACCAACGACACTGGCCCTTCGAGATCACGCCGGAGGCCGTCGTCAAGCTGGCCTGTCTGTATGAACTGCACGGCCTCAACGATTGCGCGGCGGAGGTGGTCCTGCGCTTCGAGGACAAGCTGAAGGGCCTGTTCGACACCGGCCACGCCCTGGACCTGCTGACAAAGGGCTATTACGGGGAATTCGAGACCCGTGCCGAGCACATGGACGCCTTTGAACACGACCGGGGACGCTTCCTGCCCTCCGTTCAAAAACTGACCGAACGCTACGGAATCAGCTATGCCGAATTCGTGGACCTGATGGAACGCCTCAGGGAGATGCGCGCCCACCTCGACACCTATGACTTTTCCGGCAAGACCATCGTCTTCTACGGCGCCGGAGGGAGATTCCAGTCCCTCTACCCCGGCCTGAAACCGCAACTGGAAAAGACCGGCACGGTCCTGGCCTGCGACTCGAATCCCGCCCTGCACGGCAGGGAAGTCGCGGGCGTCAAGGTCGTCCGTCCCGAGGACCTCCCCGGGATTTCGCCCGACCTGATCCTGGTCACTTCAGTGTATTACAAGGACATTGTTCTCGGGCTCTGGAAGCTGGCCAAGGATCACGGCACCCGCTTCGAGATATCCCTGCTCGACTGACAACACGACGGATAGGCAGTATGAAAAAAGAACCCGGATTACGACACGACGCGGCCCTCGCCGCCCCCCTGGACGAACGCTCCGTCACCCTCCGCCACCGCCTGGTGGACGTACTGGCCTCGGCCAGCCGGGGGCACCTCGGCGCTTCGGCCAGCCTGATGGAGATCATGCGCGTCCTGTACGACGACGTCCTCTCCTTCGATCCCGTGGCGCCGGACAGCCCGGCCCGCGACCGCTGCATCCTGTCCAAGGGACACGGCTGCATCGCCCAGTACGTCATGCTGGCCGACAAGGGGTTCTTCCCCCTGGAACGGCTCGGCGAGTTCTGCGCCGACGGCGGCCTGCTCGGCGGCCATCCCTGCGCCTCCAAGATCCCCGGGGTGGAGGTCTCCACCGGTGCGCTGGGACACGGCCTGCCCGTTGGCGTGGGCATGGCCCTGGCGCTCAAGGCCGACAGGAACCCGGCCCGTGTCTTTGCCGTCATGGGCGACGGCGAGTGCAACGAGGGCTCGGTCTGGGAAGCGGCCATGAGCGCGGCCAAGCACGGCCTGGAGAACCTCACGGCCATGGTCGACTACAACAAGTTCCAATCCTACGGCGAGACCGCCGAGGTGGCCGAACTGGAGCCCTTCGCCGACAAGTGGAGGAGCTTCGGCTTCGCGGTGCGCGAGGTCAACGGCCACGACGTGGACGAGCTGCGAAAGGTGCTGAAGAGCGTTCCCTTCGAACCCGGCAAGCCCTCGGCCCTCATCTGCCACACGGTCAAGGGCAAAGGGTTCCCGTTCGCCGAAAACAATCTGGAGTGGCACCACAAGTCCAACATTTCCGAGGAACAGGCCGCGAAAATGAGGGAGGCCATCGGCTGATCATGTCCTCCTGCATCGTCTGCCGCACGCCCAGCCTCGAATTCGCCGAGGCATACCGCACCCTCCCCCGAGTGGGATCGGACAGCCGCCCCCTGCCGCCCGGCGGGAGCCTGGGCCGCTGCCCCGTGTGCGGCACGATTCAGAAGGTCATGGACGACGCCTTCCAGGCCGAGTGCGAGATGATCTACTCGTCCTACGTCATGTACGGCCAGTCCACGCAAGGGACCGAACCGACGGTGTTCGACGGCAGGCCGGACGCCCGCTCGGCCAAGCTCGTGTACGCCCTGGGCAAATCCATGGACCTGCCCGACAGCGGCTCGCTCCTGGACGTGGGTTGCGGCAACGGCAACCTGCTGCGCGCCTTCAGGGCGGCCCACCCCGGCTGGGAGCTTTCCGGCCTGGAGCTGGACGACCGCCACCGCGAGGCCGTGGAGGCCGTGTGCGGAGGCGGCTCGCTGCTGACCGGCGAACTGGCTGGCGTGGCCGGGACCTTCGACCTGATCACGGCCATGCACGTGCTCGAACACCTGGCGGAACCGGTGGAATTTCTCGGCCTGATCAAAGATCGCCTCTCTTCCGAAGGGGCTCTGGTCATCCAGCTCCCCCTGTGGCGGGAGAACCCCTTCGACCTGGTGGTGGCGGACCACGCCGTGCATTACGACGCCGTGTCCCTGCTGCACGTCCTGGACAGGGGCGGCTTCAAGCCGGTCTTTCTGTCCGAGGAGATCGTGCCGCGCGAACTGACCGTCATCGCCCGTCCCGGCAAGGGGCCGTGGGACAGGGGCAAAGCGGCCGGACCGGGCCTCGATGCGGCCCTCGGCTGGCTCGCGGCCGTCCGCGACATGGCAGCCAGGGCCATGGAATCGGCGGGCAAGAACCGTTTCGGCATCTTCGGCACGGGCAACGCGGCCATGTGGCTGACCGGCGCCCTGGGCGAGGCCGGGTTCTACGTGGACGACGATCCCTCGCGCCAGGGGACCAACCCCATGACCGGCAGGCCGGTATACGCGCCCGAGGCCACCCCCGAGGGCAGCACCGTGGTCATCTGCCTGCCGCCCGAACTTTCCGCGGCCATTTACCAACGGGTCCGCCGCGTGCCCGCAAACTGGCTGGTGACGCCGCCCTTGGAGCAGTGATCATGTCGCATGAACTCTGGATGGAAGTGATGGACGGGCTTGCGGACCGCAGCCTGGTCCTGTCCAAATATTTCAGCCACCAGGTGCTGGAGAATCCCCGCCACCTGCTCTTCACCCTGTCCCGGTACAAGGCCGCAGCCAAGATGCTGCCCCGCTACCGGGAGTGCTCCGTGCTGGAGCTGGGCTGCAACGAGGGCGTGGCCTCCCTGATCCTGGCCGAGAACGCCACCGCCTTTACCGGCGTGGATTTCGACGCGGACGGCATCGCCTGGGCAAAGGAAAACCTGGCTGGCGACAAGCTCTCCTTCGTGGCCGACGATTTCCTGGGCAAGACATACGGCAGCTTCGACGCGGTGGTCAGCCTGGACGTCATCGAACACATCGCCCCGGAGGAGGAAGGCCGGTTCATCGACACCGTCCTGGCCAACCTGGCGAAGGACGGCATCTGCGTCCTGGGCACGCCCAACGACACGGCCTCGCAGTACGCCTCGGCGGAGAGCCAGAAGGGGCACATCAACATGTACACGGCGGAACGCCTCTACAAGGCCGCCGCCGAGCGGTTCGCCAACGTCTTTTTCTTCGGCATGAACGACGAAGTGCTGCATACCGGGTTCGACCCCATGTGCCACTACCTGATGGTGCTGGCCTGCAACCCGAAATAACCGGAGCGAGAATGAGAAAGAAATGCCTCAATATGGTGCATGAACTGGCCCGGCGGGACGAACGCGTCTTCTTCGTGGGCTCGGACCTCGGGTTCGGCACCCTCAAGGAGATGCGGGAGGAGTTCCCGGACCGGTTCATCATGGAGGGCATCTGCGAGCAGAACACGGTGGGACTTGCCGCCGGGCTGGCCCTGGAAGGCAAGATCCCGTTCGTGAACACCATCGCCACCTTCATCGTGCGCCGCGCCCTGGAGCAGGTGGCCATGGACGCCTGCCTGCACGACCTGCCCGTGCGCTTCATCGGCAACGGCGGCGGCCTGGTCTACGCCCCGCTGGGCTCCACCCACCTGGCCGTGGAGGACATCGCCCTCATGCGCGCCCTGCCGAACATGACCATCGTCTGCCCGGCGGATGCCGAGGAGATGGAGCGGTTCATGGAGACCACCCTGGACTGGCCCCACCCCATCTACATCCGGCTGGCCAAGGGCTACGACCCCGTGGTCACGGACCCGAGCCATGAATTCGCCATCGGCAGGTCCTACCGCTACGGCGAGGACGGCGAGGCACTGCTGGTCACCACCGGCGTGGGGCTGCGCTTCTGCAAGGACGCGGTGGAGCTGCTGAAAAAGGACGGCATCGCAGCCTCCATCCTGTACATGCCCACGGTCAAACCCCTGGACGCGGCAGGCCTGTGCGCCGCCACAGAGGGCAGAAAGGCGTTAGTCACCGTGGAGGAGCACACCATCCTCGGCGGGCTGGGCTCGGCCGTGGCCGAGACGCTCATGGAGGCTGGCCTGGGAGGCGTGCCGTTCAAGCGCGTCGGGCTGCCCGACGTCTTCCCGGACCACTACGGCACCCAGCACAAGATCATGGAGCGCTACGGCATCTGGCCGGGGGGCATCGTCTCCACGGTGAAGTCCCTGCTGGGACAGGGGGAGTGACATGGGCCTGCTCTACACCAAGATGAAAATCTTCCACTACAAGGACAAGCTCGACTCGCTGCCGCGTGACCGCGAGATCCTGCCGCCCCTGCATATCCGCATCAAGCCCACCAACCGCTGCAACCACAACTGCGGCTACTGCGCCTACCGGGCGGAGAACCTCCAGCTCGGCCAGGACATGGACACCTCGGATGCCATCCCGCGTGAAAAGATGGCCGAGATAGTGGAGGACGTCATCGACATGGGCGTGGGCGCGGTCACCTTTTCCGGCGGCGGCGAACCCTTTGTCTACCCGCACCTGCTGGAGACGGCCACGGCGCTCAAGGCAGGCGGCGTGAAGGTCGCCTCCCTGACCAACGGCTCGCGCCTCTCCGGCGAGCTGTCCGAATTCTTCGCCCACGAGGGCACCTGGCTGCGCGTCTCCCTGGACGGCTACGACGACGAGAGCTACGCCCGCTACCGGGGCGTGAAGCAGGGCGCGTTCAGCGAACTCATGGAGAACATGACCGCCTTCAAACGGCTCGGCGGGCCGTGCTACCTCGGCGTCTCCCTCATCGTGGACAGCGAGAACCAGGCCCACGTGCGAGACCTGCTCTTCCGGCTCCGGGACACCGGGGTTGACTCGGTCAAGGTCTCGCCCTGCATCGTGGACAACGACGGCGCGCGCAACAACGAATATCACCGCCCGTTCTTCGAGGCCGTGTCGAAGCAGGTGGCCGAAGCCAAGGCGGCCCTCGATGCGGAGGACTTTCTCATCTACGACGCCTACCATGAGTTGGACGAGAAATTTGGCAAGCCCTATGCCTCGTGCCCCTATTGCCAGATCCTGCCGGTCATCGGCGCGGACCTGAACCTCTACCCCTGCCAGGACAAGGCCTACAACCTGGAGGAGGGGCTGCTCGGCACCCTGAAGGACAAACGGTTCAGGGAGCTGTGGTTTTCGGACAAGAACCGGTTTTTCAAGATCGACCCCTCGGTCCACTGCAACCACCACTGCGTGGCCAACGCCAAGAACCTGCTCGTGCACGAGTACCTGGGCGCTGACCCGGAACACATGGAATTCGTCTAGGAGGCGTCATGGTCGACATCAGGCAGACAGGCATCGCGGATAACGTCGTGTTCGGCGAAAACGTCACGGTCATGGCCCCGGCCAATCTTTACGGCTGCACCATCGGCGAGGGCACCTTCATCGGCCCCTTCGTCGAGATCCAGTCCGATGCGATCGTAGGCAAACGGTGCCGCGTCCAGTCCCACGCCTTCATCTGCTCCCTGGTGACCATCGGCGACGACTGCGTCATCTCCCACGGGGCCAAGTTCGTCAACGACCCCTTCACCAACGACGGCCCGGCCCGTGGCGACCAGTCCCTGTGGCGGTCAACGGTGCTCGGCAACAACGTGTCCGTGGGCACCAACGCCACGCTCCTGCCGGTCACGGTCTGCGACAACGTGGTCATAGGCGCGGGCAGCGTCGTGACCAGGGACATCACCGAACCGGGGTACTACTGCGGCAACCCGGCCCGGTTTCTCAGGCCGCTCAACGGGAAATAGCCATGTACGCCGCACTTCCCAAAACCCTTGTCATCGGCGCGTCAGGCTATATCGGGCGGGCCATGCACCAGACGGCCAGGCGCGCCTTCCCCGACGCCATGGGGCTGACGCGCAACTCCGTGCCCCTGGAGCGCCCGGACCTCTCCATCCTGGGCGTGGAGGACATGGGCTACGAGTGGGGCATCATCGCTGCCGCCGTGCCCGGCCTGGCCCATTGCGAGGCGTTCCCCCAGGAGACCAGGCGATGCAACGTGAAGGGCACCCTGTCCCTGGCCCGGCAATTGGCGGACCTGGGCATCAGGCCACTCTGGTTTTCGTCGGACCAGGTCTTCGACGGCACGGCTTCGCCCTATGCGGACGACGCGCCCCCGTCGCCGGTGAACGAATACGGACGGCAAAAGGCCGAGGTGGAAGCGAATTTCCAGGAGGCTAGCAGGGGTATGGGCCTGATCGTCAGGCTCTCCAAGGTCTACGACACCACGCCCGGCTCCGGTGCCCTGCTGGAAGGGATGCTGACCACCCTGCGAAGGGGTGGAGTGGAGAGGGCGGCGGAGGACCTGGTCTTCTGCCCGACCCATCTTGACGACGTGACGGCCTGCGCCTTCCGGCTCATGGCCCGCAACGAGTCCGGCATCGCCAACGTGGCTGCCGGGCCGATCTCCCGGCTGGACCTCGCCCTCATGGCCGCCGAAGCCGCCGGAACGGACCGCAACCAGGTGGAGCCCATACACGTGGCCGACCTGAAGGAGTCCTTCTCCCGGCCCGGTCCGGTGGAACTCCTTCCCTCGCCGAAGCTGGCGGGGTATGTATTTCAGGATGTGCGGACGTCCCTTGCCCGGCTGACCGGGCGGGACGCATAGCCAACGGAGGTAGCTTATGGCCTGGACTGATATGGTAACCTGTCTCGCGGACTGCCTTGCCCGGCTGGAGGTGAGCAACGGCAGCGGCCCCATGGACGTGGAGGCCGGCTTCAAGCACCTGTGCCACGCCTCCCGCGAGCTGAAGCGGCGGAACGGCACCATCTTTCTGGTGGGCAACGGGGCGAGCGCGTCCATGGCCAGCCACGTGGCCGCCGACCTGGCCAAGAACGCGCACATCCGCACCGAGGTTTTTTCGGACCTGGCCCTGATCACCGCCGTGGCCAACGACATCGGCTACGACCAGGTATTTGCCGAGCCGCTCAGGCGGCGCATGCAGCCCGGCGATATGCTGGTGGGTATCTCCAGCTCCGGCAACTCGCCCAACGTGGTCAACGCCGCGGCCATGGCGCGGGAACTGGGCGGCGAGGTGGTCACCCTGACCGCCATGGAGCCCGGCAACCGGCTCAGGCAGGCGGGCGGCCTCAACTTCTACCTGCCCGGCGGCACCTACGGCCTGGCCGAGTCCGGGCACGCCGCCGTGCTCCACCACTGGATCGACATGATGGTCGCCGACTGCCAAGGATGACCCATGCGCATCGGCCTGGACTTCGACAACACCCTGGTGGCCTACGGCCACGCGTTCCGCGACCTGGCCGTGGAGCGCGGGCTGGCGCCGGAGTCCACTCCGCCGGACAAGGCGGCGGTGCGCGCCCACGTCTGGGAACACCATGACGACAAAGTGTGGCAGCTCCTCCAGGTGGCAGTCTACGGCCACCACATCGACCGGGGGCGGCTGACCGATGGGGCCGGGGACTTCCTGCTCCTGTGCCGCGACCGGGGCGCGGAGCTGTGCGTGGTCAGCCACAAGACCGAGTTCGCGGCCATCGACCCCGGTGGGATCAACCTGCGCCGCGCCGCCCTTGGCTGGATGGAGGCCAGGGGCTTCTTCCTGCCGGTCTGCGCCGGAGGCTTCGGCTTCTCGCCAGGCGAGATCTTTTTCGAGGACACCCGCGCGGCCAAGGCGGCGCGCATCAACGGGCTGGGGTGCGATGTGTTCGTGGACGACCTGCCCGAGGTCCTCTGCCACCCGGACCTCGACTCGGGCGTGGAGCGCATCCTGTACCGGGAGCGCCCTGAGGGCACGGACTGCTGCACCCTGGCCGGACCGTGGCCGGCCATCGCCGATCACCTTTTTCCCGACAGGAGGCCGTGATGCCGAAAAGGACACCCTACGTGGACACCGCGTTCTTCGATCTGCCGCCCGGCACCGAGGCCTCGCCCCTGGGTGGGGGCCGCAACAGCCAGGTCTTCCTGGTGCAGCCGCCGGGCCGTGACCCCATGGTCTTCAAACGCTACTTCGTGGACCCGTCCGACAAGCGGGACCGCCAGGCCACCGAGGCCCTTGCCCTGCGCTTCCTGGAGCGGTCCGGGGTCGAGTCCGCGCCGCGCCTGCTGACCCTGGACACGGACCGGCAGGTCTCCATGCTCGCCTATGTGGAGGGAACCAAGGTGACGGAACCCACGAGCCGGGACATGGACCTGGCCGCCGAGTTCCTGCTCAGGCTCATCCGCCTCTCCACCACGGACGAGGCACGCGAGGCCGGATTTTCCCCGGCCTCGGAGGCCTTTTTCTCGGTGACGGGCATTCTGGAAAACATCGAGACCCGACTTGCCCGGCTGGAGGGCGTCACCGAGGAGTGCCCCCTGTGCCGGGAACTGAGCGACTTCCTGGCCGAGCGGCTCCGACCGGCCATTGTCACATACGCCCGCCGCTGCCGTGAACGCCTTGAGAGCGCGGGTATGACCGTGGACCGGGAGATTCCTGAGGAATGGCGCATCCTCAGCCCCTCCGACTTCGGCCTGCATAATGCCGTAAAGCGGCCAGACGGCGGCCTGTCCTTCTTCGACTACGAGTATTTCGGCTGGGACGACCCGTCCAAGACCCTGGCGGACTTCTGCCTGCACCCGGCCATGAACCTGGCGGACGCACTCCAGCACCGGTTCCTGTCCACCGTGGTGCCCGAACTGGAGTCCCTGGGCTATAACCGGGACCGGGGCGTGGCCCTGTTCCCGCTCTTCGGTATCAAGTGGTGCTGCATCCTGCTCAACGAGTTCGTGCCCCGCGAGGCCGCCCGGCGCAGCTTCGCCCGCATCGAACGAACCGAAAGCGAAACCCGGGTGCTCACCCGACAGCTGGACAAGGCCCGCGCCATGCTCGACTCCCTGGACGACCGCACCGAGACCTTTGCACGGCAGATGGCGGGCATCTGACGGAAGCATTCCGGCAACTCCGACTCAACGAACCATCAATACGAGTAGACACACATGACCCGGAACATCCTCGTCACCGGCGGCGCCGGATACATCGGCAGCCACACCTGCAAGGCGCTGGCCGCACGCGGCCTGACCCCCGTCACCCTTGACAACCTGGTCCACGGCCATGAGAGCGCGGTCAAATGGGGCCCGCTGGTCAAGGGCGACATGGGCGACCAGGACCTGCTCGACCGGATCTTCGAAGAGTACAGTCCTGCGGGCGTCATCCATTTCGCGGCCTACTGCTACGTGGGCGAGTCCGTGGACGACCCGGCCAAATATTACCGGAACAATGTGGCCGCCACCCTGACCCTGCTGGAAGCCATGCGTGATCACGATGTCAGGCCCCTGGTCTTCTCCTCTTCCTGCGCCACCTACGGCATTCCCAAGACCGAAGTCCTGACCGAAGACCACCCGCAGTGGCCCATCAACCCCTACGGCTGGTCCAAATTCATGGTCGAGCGCATGCTCGAGGACTTCGGGCGGGCCTACGGCACACGGCACTGCGCCCTGCGCTACTTCAACGCCGCAGGGGCCGACCCGGAGGGCGAGACAGGCGAGGACCACGACCCCGAGACCCACCTCATCCCGCTGGTGCTCATGGCCGCCCGCGACCCGGAACGGTCCGTGACCGTGTTCGGCGAGGACTACGATACCCCGGACAACACCTGCATCAGGGACTACATCCACGTCAGCGACCTTGCAGACGCCCATGTCCGCGCCCTGGACTATCTGGAGGACAACAAGTCCGCCGCCATCAACCTCGGCACAGGAACCGGCTGCTCGGTGCGGGAGATCATCAGGGCCGCACGCGAGGTCACGGGCAGGGACATCCGCACCCTGTCCGGCAAGCGACGGCCCGGAGACCCGCCGCGCCTGGTGGCGGACCGCACCCTGGCCGAACAGGCCCTTGGCTGGACGCCACGCTACACGGACATCCGCGAGACCATCGCCCACGCCTGGAGCTGGATGAACCGGCCCGCCAGGTAATACCCGCCTCTTTTCAAAGCGCGCCTTCAGGCGTAGGGTGAACCGTGTTGGTCCTGATTTTCGCAGTCCGCACCTGAACCTCCCGCCATCGAGGCACTCCATGACCGGCCGACTTCGCTTTGCCCATCCCGAACCGGAACCCGCCCGCTCCCGCGTCTGGCCGGTATTCATTCCCTTTGCAGGCTGCCCCTACCGCTGCGTGTACTGCGCCCAGGACAAGCAAACCGGGCAAGGAGACGCCGACCTCACTGACGTACTCCGAAACATGGAGCAGGATCTGGACGCCGCCCTTGCCGATGGACGCGGCCCGTACGAACTGGCCTTTTACGGCGGCACCTTCACGGCGCTGGCCCGCGCCTGGCAGGAGAAATTCCTCAATGTGGCCGGAGGCTACCGCGAGCTGGGTCTCGTCACCCGGGTTCGCTGCTCCACCAGGCCGGACTGCGTCGAAGCCGAATGGCTCTCCGCTCTCCGCGACATGGGCCTCGACATGGTTGAGCTGGGCATCCAGTCCTTTGACGACGACGCCCTGAGAAAAGCCGGACGAGGCTATGACGGCGACCTGGCCCGCAGCGCCTGCGCCCTGGTCAAGGCGACGGGACTCGCCCTCGGCATCCAGCTGCTGCCCGGCCTGCCTGGAGACCGTCCCGGCGTATTCCGGGATGACGTCCATCAGGCCGTCCTGCTGGCGCCGGAAACCGTGCGCCTCTATCCCTGCCTGGTCATTCGCGGCACCCCGCTGGCCACCCTCTGGGGCCACGGGCTGTTCATGCCGTGGACAGTGGACCGCGCCAGGGAAGAGCTGGCCGCCGCCCTGCCGCGCCTGTGGGAGGCGGGCATCCGGGTCATTCGCCTGGGTCTGCCACCCGAAGGCACCCTGGCCGAACACATCCTGGCCGGACCGTGGCACCCGGCCCTGGGGCAGTCGGCGCGCAGCCTGGCCCTGTTCGAGATCGTCCGGGAAAAGGCCGCGGAACTGGACACCCCGCCCGCCCTGCTGGAGGTCCCCCGCCGCTACCAGGGAGAGCTCTTCGGCCACGGCGGCGATCTGGTTGAAAAATATGCTGAAATACACCTGGACAAGACTCTCGTCCGCTACGTCGGCGACGCGTATTTCACCCTCTCCGGCCGCTGAGGCATCGCGTTTCCCGACAGGGAAATGACTGGACCTTCCATCGGAAAAGCAGTACCTCTTACTTTCAGTCCGTGCGCGGACACGTCACCAGAACATCTGCCCTGCCAAAGGAAGCCGAACGCAGCGAATGCCTGAACTTTTTCGTGCGGCCAAAGCCGCGACCATGATCCCGGGCGCGCCTGTCATCGAAGACGCCGCAATCATCGCCCACCAGGGGATTATCCAGGAGATCGGACGCCACGCCGACCTGCGGAGTTCCTTTTCCGGCACCGTCACCGACCTGGGCGACGTCACCCTGGCCCCCGGCCTGGTCAACGCCCATTCCCACCTGGAACTCGCCCACCTGCGCGGCAAATGCCCGCGAGGGGCCGGGTTCGTCACCTGGGTGGAGGACCTCCTCAAACAACCCATCTTCGATCTCGACCAGACGGCACTGGACGAAGCGGTAACCGAGCTCAAGCGAACCGGCACCGCAATGGTCGGAGACATCGCCACCCGTTTCGCCAAGAAGATGGCCGGAGTGCTCGAAGCTTCCGGCCTTTCTTTTGCGGTCTTCGTGGAGGCCATCGGCGAGACCGTTCCGAAGAAGACATTTCTCCCCAAGGGCGAGTTCGAGCACGGAACCTTTTCCGTGGCCGGACACTCCCTGTACACCACTCACGTGGATGTGCTCCGGGCGGCCAAGGCCGAAGCCCGGCAGCGTTCCCTGCCCTTTTCCCTGCATCTGGCGGAGCACGACGACGAGGTGGCGATCATGGCCGGGGAGCCGAGCGCATTCCTCGACCTGCTCCAGGGGCGCGGACGACTGCTGGATTTCGCCCCGCCGAAGAAGCGCCCGGTAGAGCAGGCGGCGGCCCTGGGCCTGCTGGACGAGACCACCCTGGCCGTGCACTGCGTCAGGGTCACGGACGAGGACATCGAAACGGTGCGGGAATCCGGGGCCACGGTCTGCCTCTGCCCGCGCTCCAACGAATTCATCGGCGTGGGCCGCGCCCCGTGGGAGAAATGGGCCGCGTCGGGCGTTCCCCTCTGCCTGGGCACGGACTCGGCCGCGTCCAACGATGATCTCGACCTGTGGAACGAGGCGGTGTATCTCAAAAAGAATTTCAACGGTGGGCTCGGGTTCGACGACCTGCTCGCCATGGTCACCCGCACCCCGGCCAGGATTCTGGGCGCAGGGCGCAAACTGGGCACGCTGGAGCCGGGAAAGCTCGCCGCTTTCTCCATGGTTCCTGATAAAATATACGAGCTTTTCTAGTCTGTTGGAGGCTACTTAAAGATGAAATGGCAACACAAGGATTTACTGGACGTCTCCCAGCTCTCCCGATCCGAGATCACCACGATCTTCGAAACCGCAGGGCGGTTCCAGGAGTTGCAGGAGCGGCCGGTCAAGAAGGTGCCGACCCTCAAGGGACGAAGCGTCATCCTCTTTTTCGCGGAACCGAGCACGCGCACCAAGACCAGCTTCGACGTGGCCGGCAAGCGGCTCTCGGCGGACACCTTCTCCCTGGCCAAGAGTTCGTCCAGCCTGACCAAGGGCGAGACCCTCAAGGACACCGCACTGACCCTCCAGGCCATGGCCCCGGACGCCATCGTCATCCGGCACTGGTGCTCGGGCGCGGCGCGATTTCTGGCCGACCGGCTGGAGTGCGCAGTGATCAACGCCGGCGACGGGCGCCACGCCCACCCCACCCAGGCGCTGCTGGACTCCTTCACCCTGCACCAGGAGTGGGGCGACGTGGCAGGCAAGACCGTGCTCATCCTCGGCGACATCGCCCACTCGCGCGTGGCCCGGTCCAACGTCATCCTGCTGAACAAGCTCGGGGCCAAGGTCCGGCTCTGCGGACCGCGCACCCTGCTGCCCCACGGCGTGAAGCAGTGGCCGGTCACGGTCTACTCCGACCTGAACGAGGCCGTGAAGGGCGTGGACGTGGTCATGTGCCTGCGGCTCCAGCTGGAGCGCCAGAAGGACGGCCTGCTGCCCGACCTGCGCGAATATTCCCGGACCTTCGGCCTGGGACAGCGCCACATCGACCTGGCCAACCCGGACGTACGCATCATGCACCCCGGCCCCATGAACCGGGGCGTGGAGATCTCGTCCGACCTGGCCGACAGCGCAGGGTCACTCGTCCTGGACCAGGTCTCCAGCGGCGTGGTCGTACGCATGGCCCTGTTGTTCCTGTACATGACCCGCAAGGGTGAAGAGTAGGGTAGGGATGCCGCTACGCGGCGAGGTCGGGTGACTTCGCCTCCGGCGGCCAAAGGGCGAGCCCTTTGGAAACCCCTTTTCGCACCTCCGGTGCGACACCCAAACAAACTGAACAAGATAACTTGACAGCATATTTGAAATAATTGGCCCGGCCACCGATCCCGCTCCCCGCGAAGCGCACCAAAGAGTTTAGGAGGGAGAGAGGGGATGGGGGTCCGGGGGAAGGGGAGAGAGGGAAGCCCTTTGCAAAGGGGTCCCTCTCTCCCCTTCCCCCGGCCGCCGGAGGCCACCATGGAGGTAGACATGGCGAACATAGATTTGATCATCCGCAGGGCGCGGCTTGACGACAGGGAAGTGGACATTCTGGTGTCTGACGGCGCCATTGCCGAAGTGCGGGACGCCGCCGACACGCTGGATACAGGCGACGCCCAGGTGGTGGACGCGTCCGGGCTGACGGTGCTGCCGTCCATGACGGACTGCCACGTGCACCTGCGCGAGCCCGGCTTCGAATACAAGGAGGACATCGAGTCCGGACTGCGCGCCGCGGCCTGGGGCGGATTCTCCAACATCATGTGCATGGCCAACACCAAGCCGGTCAACGACACGGCCCCGGTGACCGAGATGATGCTTGAGAAGGCCGCCCGCCATTGGCCCGGAGGCCCGAGGCTGTTCCCCATCGGCGCGCTGACCAAGGGGCTGAAGGGCGAGGAGCTGGCCCCCATGGCCGAACTGGCCGATGCGGGCTGCGCGGCTTTCTCCAACGACGGCGTGCCGGTGAAGTCTACCGAGCTGTTCCGCCGGGCCATGGAATACGCCTCCGACTGGGACCGGGTGGTCATCGACCACTGCGAGGACCCCTACATGGGCGTGGCCGCGGGCGTGAACGAGGGCGCGGTTTCCAGCCGCCTCGGACTGCCCGCCCAGCCTGACATGGCCGAGGCGCTCCAGGTTGCCCGCGATGTGCTGCTGGCCGAGTACCTGGAGCTGCCCATCCACCTGGCGCATATTTCGTGCAGGAAATCCGTGGACCTGATCCGCTTCGCCAAGGCGCGGGGGGTAAGGGTCACGGCCGAGACCGCGCCGCACTACCTGCTGCTGACCGAAGACTATCTTGAGGGCGAGGCCACGCAGTATGACACCAACGCCAAGGTCAACCCGCCGCTCAGGACCGAAGACGACCGGCAGGCCATGCTGGACGCCCTTAACGACGGAACCATCGACTGCCTGGCCACGGACCACGCGCCCCATGCAGGCCATGAGAAGGAGACCGAGTTCGACGTTGCCCCGTGCGGCATCACCGGGCTGGACACGGCCCTGTCCGTCACCTGGCAACTGGTACGCGAGGGCAAGCTGGAAAGGGGCGCATTCATCCGCGCCTGGACCATGGCACCGTGCTCCATCTTCAACCTGCCGGTGAACACCTTCCGGGTGGGCGACCCGGCGGACTTCTTCCTGTTCGACGAGGACGAGGAATGGACGGTGGCGGCGGACACCCTGCACTCCAAGAGCAAGAACACGCCGTTGCTGGGAACCACTCTGAAAGGGCGGGTAAAAACCCATTTCATTCAGGGCAAAAAGATTGTATAAATCGGTTGCTCACGCGGCCACGGCCGCGAAAAAATCGACACAATAGACGCTGTCCCGAAGACCGGGCGAGACCGGCGCACAAGCCGATGTCCCCGCTCGCGGCCAGCTGACACAAGGAGAGACATGAGTCAGCCTTTCAAAGACGCGGTAGGATTTTGCAAGACCATCATGCGCAACGGCTTTGACGCCTACGTGGTCAACGTCCGTTTGCAGGCGCTTACCTTGAGCGAAGCCGGCAATGAAAAGGAGCTGGACATCTGCACCGACGCCGGCCTGGCGGAATTGCAGAAGTATTTCCCCAGCCTGACGGCTTCCGACGACAAGGGTATCGTCGGATTCCTGACCGAGGGCGACACCACCTATTATTTCTACGCCGCCGACGTGGACGACGCCTCGCACCTGAGCGAGGCCATCTCGACCATGACTCCCCGGCTGCTCAAGCGGCTGGAACAGCGCGGTGACATTCCGCTCTCGGCGGTCTGCCCGTTCATCCCCAAGGCCAAGGACACCTATGCGGACTTCGCTGACTTCGCCGAAGGCAGAATCCGCTTCAAGGGCGACCCGGACCAGGCGCTGAAAAAGGACTATTCCCTGGCCTACCGGGCCCTGCGCTTCGCCGCGAACTTCGACAAGGAGATCGCGCCCAACTCCTGGACGGCCATCGTACGCAATGCGCCGCAGGTCCTGGAGTTCGTGCCCATGGCCGACTTTCTGGACGAGTGGCACAAGGTCGAAGCGGAGTCCATGTACCGCTTCTTCGCCCTGCTTTTCGATTCCATGCTGCTGCACGGCCTGATCCCGGAGATCGCGGCCCTGTCGCGGATCAAGCAGATCCGCAACCCCGAGGAAGGAGCCGAGGAGACCGTGCTCCAGCACACCCTGGACGTCATGAAGGCCTACCCCGAGGAGCTGCCCTACGACTGGAAGGGCACCGTGGCCTGCCTCTTCCACGACCTCGGCAAACTCTACACAGCCGAATATTATGACGAGCAGTGGCACTTCCTGCAGCACCACCGGGTCGGGGCCAAGGCCGCCCGCCAGGTGCTCAAGCGACTGCGCTTCGAGGAGCAGGACATCGACCTGATCTGCGATCTGGTCCAGAACCACATGCGCCCGCACTTCATGCTCACGGACAAGGGCATCCGGCGACTGCGCTCCCTGGACGAATATCCGCGCATCATGGAGATGGTCAAAGCGGACATCAAGGCCCGCGACGGCTCCTGGCGCGAGTACAACCACAACCTGAAGATGGCCGAGCGCGCCGACATCCCGGACAACGAGATCGAACCCATGCTCGACGGCAACCAGATCATGGAAATGACCGAGCTCAATCCCGGCCCGGTCATCGGCGAAATCCGCCAGCAGTTGCTCAAGGCCCAGATCGCCGGTTCGGTCAACTCCATGGAAGAGGCCGAGGCCTTTGTCCACACGTACGTGGCCAAGAACAAGATTCAGTAGCCCCCAGGGACAAGACAGACTTCAACGCCCGCTCCGGCAATGCCGGGGCGGGCGTTCCTCTTTTTCGGGCGTTCAGGCGGTACGGCCTGCGACGGGCGATGACGTCGCCTTCTAATGAGCGCACTTGTCGGCCTTGCGGAGCAGGGTGCCGACCGTTGCCACCAGGTTCTCCTCCCGAACGGGCTTGGAGAGATATTCATCCGCCCCTGCCTTGAGGAACTTGTCCCGGTCCTCGGCCATGGCGTAGGCGGTCAGGGCGACGATGGGGATGTTCCTGTTGGCCTCACCGGTAGCGCCGTCCCGGATGGCCCTGGTCGCCTCCACCCCATCCATGACGGGCATCTGGATATCCATCAGGACCAGGTCGTAATCGTGGTCCGCCAATTCCTCGAGAGCTTCCTTTCCGTTCCCCACGGCCACCACCCGGTATCCCGCCCTTTCCGTGATGGACTTGATTGCCAGCCGATTCACGGACTCGTCCTCCACCAACAGGATGGCGTGGGAAGAGGAGGGCTCACAGGGGACTGCAACCGCCTCCTCCGTCTCTGGCTGGAGGGCCTCCCCTATGGTGAACGGCAGGCTGAAATGGAAGGCCGTGCCCTTTCCCGGCTCGCTCATGGCGCAGAGGTTGCCGCCCAGCAACCCCACCAGTTGGCGCACGATGGACAGGCCCAACCCCGCCCCCTGGTAGGAGCGGCGGAACCCTTCGTCCGCCTGGGTGAATTCCTCGAACAATTCCTCGATCCGGTTCTCGTCAATGCCGATACCCGTGTCCGAAACGGAAAACAGGACCCGCACCTGTCCGGGCGGACTGTTCTTCAACGGCGAGGCGGACACCGCGATCGTTCCCGTATCCGTAAACTTCACGGCGTTGCCCACAAGATTGTTCAGGATCTGCTGCAGGCGCACGGAAGCGCCCAGCAGGTTCGGGGGAATGCCTTCATCCATGTGCCGGCTCAGCAGGATGCCCTTCTGGCCGCATGCCGGACCGAAAAGCTGCTCGACCAGATTGAAGACCCTGGCAATATCCAGCGGGGTTTCGACAACCCGCATCTTGCCGGATTCGATCTTGGTCAGATCCAGGATATCGCTGAGAAGTCCGGTCAGCCGGTGCGCCGACTGGATGGCAAGGGATACGTATTGGGACTGCTCCTCATCCAGCCTGGTGGACTTCAGGAGCTGCTGCATCCCCATGATGCCGTTCAGCGGCGTTCGCAGTTCATGGCTCATGTTGGCCAAGAACATGGATTTGGCGTAGCTGGCCTGCTCCGCCTGCTTCTTGGCCTCGCGCAACTCCTCCAGATACCTGCCCTGCTGTTCGATGGAGTTCTCCAGTTGACCCACATGAACCTTCTGCGCCAGCTTCGTGGTCAGAAAAAGCAGGGCGACGACGGCGATGGAGAAGGGATAGACCAGCACCAGCAGGCCCCGATAGAAGTCTACCCGAGCCTGCGCCTGGGCCACGGCCTTTCCGGTCCGCATGTCGATGGCCGCGTAAAAGTCATTGATGGGCTGCATAATGCCACGCTTGGCCTCATGGTAGGCGGCCCCGAAGACGATTCCCCTGGCTCTGACTGGGTCAGGGTCCCCCTTTTTCGCATACTTCCCCTCGGCATCCTTGAAGATTCCCTTCATGGCGTTCATGGCTTCGATTTCCATGAGGATCAGGGCGTCGGAATTGAGCTTGGCCCTGGACAGCAGGTCAAACTCCTCATCCGTGACTCCGGCCTGGCGCATCAGCGTCTCCAGCGGCACCCTGGCCCCGGCCCCGGAGGAGGGGGGCTTCGCATCGGCCGTGACGAAGTCCCAATAAATACGGCCATACCCTCCCGGGCGCGTTTTCATGCCGTCCCGGATGGCGACAATCTCCCAGAAATACTTCTCAAACCGGGCGTCGCCTGTGGCCGTATAGGTCCGAACCATCCGCGTCAGGTCGTCGGAACTCTGCCGAAGCTGGTCGGCAAGCTGGTAGGATTCGTACCGGATATGCGTTGCGCCGCTCAGCCTGTCCAGGGAGACCTTCTGCATGGCCAACCCGTAGGCTGCGATCAGGATCAGGCAGACAAGCACCACGCTCTCGACCAGGATGATCGTAGGCAACAGCTTTTCTTTATTGAGCCATGTCGCGGAACCGCCCATTCCCTTTACCCTCAGACTCCGGCACAGCCGGCTGGTTTTATCGACAATTGCAACTATCCGAATAGAGAAATGCCTCGACCATAGCCCTGCTGAACATATGCGTCGATTATTTCCTGCCCCCCGCCGGAAAGGCTCGTCTTCCGACCTCGTTTGGCCGGCGCCCCATCTCCTGCCCCGGGGACTGCGCGGCCAGCCAGGGAATTCCAGCACGCCGGACTTTTCATTCCCGCCCACATCTCCTACAGAAATGGCGCGGGGTGACGCTGCCCGGTCACCCGCCTAAAGGACTTCACCAAGCTCAACAAGGGATGCGACATGACCGACCGACCCGTGCTGTACGTATTTTCCGGCCTCCCCGGGACAGGGAAGACAACACTGGCGCGATGCCTCTCGCGGCACCTCGGAGCATGCTTCCTGCGGATCGACACCATCGAGCAGGGGCTCAGGGACCTTTGCGGCTGTGACGTTCAAGGCGAGGGATACCGGCTCGCCTACAGGATTGCCCAGGACAATCTCCTGAACGGGGTCAGCGTCGTGGCCGACTGCTGCAACCCCATCGCCCTCACGAGGGATGAGTGGAACGATGTTGCCGAGCGAGCCGATTCCGACAGGGTCAACCTGGAGATCACCTGTTCCGACCCAACCCGCCACCGCGAACGGGTGGAGTCTCGCTCCTCCGACATACAGGGCCTTGCGCTCCCGACATGGGAGGACGTGCTCGCCAGGAAGTACGATCCATGGGAAGGGGATGACGTCATCCGCCTGGACACAGCCTGCCGGTCCATAGAGGAAAGCCTCGATGCGCTGCTTTCAGCCATCGAAAACCGGCCCTGACGGGCTCGAAACAAAGGAAACTAGACCGCGAGGTCGGCGAACTGCGGCTCGGCAGCGGTGGTGCCTGCCGCGCCATAGGCGGCCATGGCGGCCTGGTAGGTTGCTGAGGTCGGGGAGAACTCGGCCTCGAGCTGGCTGGTCAGGTCCTGCAGCTGAGCGGTCTCGTCCAGATCACCCTTGAGGTCGTTGAGAAGCTGCTCAGTAAGGTTGACCTCGTCGGCGGGGTCACCGGCAGAGGCTTCCACCGCACGCATATACAGGCGCGTGGTCAGGTCCTGGGTCGCGGTCGCACCGCCCACAGGGGCTTCGCCGGCGAAGAAGACCTCGTCGGACCCGTTGTCGAAGTAGGTGTTGATGGCGTTGTTCAGCGAGCCGTTGAACTGGGCGATGGCCGCATCGCCCGCGGCAAAGCCGAAGTTGCGGTCGATAATCTTCAGGGTGGAGACAAGGCCGTCGGAGAGGGATTCCTCGGTAACGCCGGAGCCGGTGGCCTTGAGAATGGACCCCGCCGCCGCGGCTGCCGCGTCGTCGCCGAAGCGCTCGCGAATCCAGTCCATGGTGTCGGCCAGGGACTGGCGCAGGTCGGAGGAGTCTTTCTGCTCGCCGTCCGCACCGGTCTCGGTGCCGGTTCCGTTCTCCTCAAGGCGGCGGATGACCTCATGGGCGAAGACCGCGCCGAGGGTCAGCTCGCCTGACCGCTGGCCGGTGGCATCGGTGACGGTCTCCACGGGCAGCTTGCCCTGCTGGCCCGGAGCCTTGGCCAGGGCCTCGGCAGCCGGTGTGAGCCCGGCATGGGCGGGATCGATGCCGATGGCCTGGGCCAACTGGCCGAGCCGCTTGCCCGGCGCATCGATCAGCATATCCCCGGACGAGTCAACGGCCTTGCCCTGTCGCTGCTGCGCGGCAAAGTCCTGCATGAACCCTAGGTTGATATGGCTGCCCTGTATTTGCATGTCCTTCTTATCGGAAGGCAAACGCCTATCTTTAGGGTCTCTGCACGAAAAATCGGCGTCATCATTGGGCTGACGGTCGACTCATCGCCAAAAGTGAAGCTATCTCTTTCAGTTGCCGATTGGATAGACGGGAATAAAGCCGCCCCCCCCAAAGGGGATGGCCAAATGAGGAGGATGACACCGGACCGGGGGCTCCCCTCCCTCGCCAGGATGCGGAAGGACCTTGATTCCGGGCTGTTGCCCCTGTGGAGCTATTTCACGGCAACCCAGCTGGAGGCCATGGAGACCAAGGTTACGCCTCCGGCCAGCATGGCCAGTTGGGACAGGGGCAGAAAATGGATTTGCAGCATGAACGGCGGGAAGTTGAGGGCGTCCGCCGTAAAGGCGTGAACCGCATAGAGCAGGCCGATGCCCCCCAGTGAACCGAGCAGCCCCTGGATGAAGCCGCCGGTCAACAGGGGCCAGCGGATATAGCTCGGCCGTGCGCCCACCAGGGAGAGGATTTCCACCTCATCCATGCGGGTCATGAGCGAAAGCTTGATGGTGTTGTGCACCACCAGGGAAACGACAAGCCCAAGGAAGCCGAGCACGGGCCAGATGACCGCCTTGGCGATGGTGGTCCAGCCCTGAGCCAGATCGCCCTGGAACGGGGTGTAATCGACCTGGTCCACACCGGGCAGGCTCCTCAGGTCCGTGAGCAGCGCATTGGCCCACCCCTGCTTCTGGGCCTCGGGCGGGACCTTGAACGAAGCCAGGGCGGAGTACGGCAAAGGATTGTTCTCCTCAAGCCAGGAAAAATCGCCGCCCTCACCCATGGTGTCGGCAAGCTCCTTGAGCGCGCTCTCCGGGGTGTACGTCTTGAACTCGTCCAGATGCGGCATGGCCTGCACCACGCCCCAGTCCTTGCGCACCGCCTCACCATTGAGGCCGGTCTTCCAGTAGACCTGAAACTCCACCTCGCCGCGCGATTTGGCCAGCTCCAGGTTCACGTTGAAAATCCCGGTCAGGATCAGGCCGGTGAGCAGCGTGACCATGGCCACGGCGACCAGCGTGAGCAGTTGGGCCACGGGGTGGAGCATGAAATCCGCGATGCCGCGCAAGGTGAGCCGGAAGAGTTGCCCGATCACGACCACCCCTCCCCGAACGGGTTGTCATCCTCGCCGGAATCCTCGTCCTCATCGTCATCCACCCCTGCCACGCCGAGCGTTCCGCCCGGCCCTTCCGGGTCGTACCAGCTGGAGTCTCCATCCATGACCACGCGGCCACCCTCCAGGTGGAGGATGCGGGCGTCGGGCACGCATTCCAGAACCTCGCGGCTGTGCGTGGCC
Organism: Pseudodesulfovibrio cashew; assembly: GCF_009762795.1. Lineage (NCBI taxonomy): Bacteria > Pseudomonadati > Thermodesulfobacteriota > Desulfovibrionia > Desulfovibrionales > Desulfovibrionaceae > Pseudodesulfovibrio > Pseudodesulfovibrio cashew. Next base: position 997,360 of record NZ_CP046400.1, read on the forward strand.
ATGATGACCGAGGTGCCGTAGGTGTGGAACTGCTTGAAAATTTCCATGAGATGCATGGTCAGGTCGAAGTCCAGATTGCCGGTTGGCTCATCGGCCAGGATCAGCTCCGGGTTGGCGACCATGGACCGGGCGATGGCCACCCGCTGCTGTTCGCCGCCGGAGAGCCGCTCGCACAGGGAGTAGGACTTGGCCTCCAGGCCCATGGCCCGGATGATGGCCCGCACCCGGCGCTCCAGGTGCGTCCGGGGCATACCCCGGACCTCCAGGGCCATGGCCACGTTGTCGAAAACCGTCCGCTTGGGCAGGATCTTGAAATCCTGAAAGACCACGCCGACCTTGCGCCGCAGCAAAGGCACCTGACGCCGCTTCAGCCGGTTCAGCTCCATGCCCGAAACCACGGCACGACCGCGCGTCACCGGCAGCGCTCCGTAGAGCAGCCGCAACAGCGTGGTCTTGCCAGCGCCCGAATGGCCGGTCAAAAACAGGAATTCGCCCTTGGCCAGCGAAAAGGAGACATCCTTGAGCGCCCAGTACGAACCGAAGTTGTGCGACAGACGCTCCACTTGCACCATCATGCCGTCGGTGTACCTTGACCCGCCATTTTTGTACAGGGGCGGTCCGCCAGGAACGGGATTTCTCCCTCATGGCAGGCAGCGTTTAGGCGCAGGCCGGAGGCGGCCCCCTCACGCCCGAGATGGGGAAAAGTCGACAAAGGGCGGCCAACCGACAGGTCAGCCGCCCTTTTTTGCATCAAACAACCGCAGGCAAAGCGAGCCCAGAGGCGCTCTCTACCGCCGTGCCCCGATCCAGGCGTTGGCCTGGTCGGCGGCCTCGTTCATTTCGTCCTTGGTCATCTCCTTGGTGACCAGCATCAGGAGCTGGTTGGCCCGGGGATGGCCCTGGCTCCCGGCGATGGCAAACCACTTGCAGGCCTGGACGCGGTCCGGCTTGCCCGCGATACCGGAGAGGAACACCTCTCCCAGGGCAACCTGGGCTTCGAGGAAATTGTGGTCGGCGGACCGGATGAGCAGTTCCTTGCCTTGCTGCACGTCGCGTTTCACGAACTGTCCGGCGAGATAGAGCACGGCCAGATTGTACTGACTGGGCGCGTCCTCGTTATGGGCGGCGCGCTTGAGCCACTGGACCAGTTTGCCGGTGTCCTTTTCCACGCCCTCGCCCTGTGCGTAGGCCAGGGCCATGACGGCCTGGGCGCGTGGCATGTCCTGCTCGGCGGCAGCCCGAACCAGGGCGATGCCCTTTTGCGTGTCCTGGGCCACCCCTTTGCCCCCCAGGTACATGAGACCGAGGGTGAACTGCGCCTCACGCTGGCCCTGATCGGCGGCCTTGGCGGCCCACTCCATGGCCTTGTCCACGTCCCGCTCCACAGTGACGCCTTCGAAGTACATGCGCGCCAGTTGATACTGGGCTGCGGGATCGCCCTCTCGAGCGGCGGTTTTTATCTCCGCGCCCAACTCGGGCATGGGGAAGGAGAAGCAGAGGTAGGGAATGACGGCGAGAAAAACGAAGGAGTAGACTGTGGTATAAACCATTCGAAACAGCGGCATGATTACATCCTTGGGTTGGGGTTGCCGGAGTGTTCAATAACGCACGAATGCCGCGTTGACGGAAAAAGTGCAAGCCGAACCGCCCGGCGGACCGCCGCCGGACACGGGTTGCTCTCGCGTCCTTCGCGGGCTCGGCAGAGGGTTGCCCGATATTTTCCCTTCACCACGACGCTACCAGTCCACGGGCAGCTTGACCTTTTGCCCGGCCTTGTTGGTGAAGAAGACGTGCCCGTTTTCGCGCCCGAAGAGATAGACGTCGCGGGTGACGGCCACATCCTGCCGGCAGTATTCGGTGATCAGGTCCAGGCGGCCCTCCTTCCACCACTTGAGGGCCTGGAGGCCGTCCGCGGACTTGCCGATGTCCAGAGTGGCCTGGGCCACGTTGTCCAGCTTGAGCCGGTAGCCCAGCCGGTTGTTGATCTCCACCAGCAGGTCGAGATTGGGCAGGGAGCGAAAATTGAAGGGGTGGAGCCCACCCAGGACCGCGTAGTCGAATTTCACGTGGTTGAAGCCGATGACCAGGTCAAAGTCCTTCAGGTGGGACACCAGGTCGTCCATCCGGTCCTGCTCGTAGTCGTGCATGGCGCCGTCCTCCGAATCGTAGACGCAGGCAATGGACACGCCCATGCGGTCGGCGCGGTTCCAGCCGCCCACCTCGTCGGCGGAGTAGCGGGTCTCGATATCGAGCACGCCGTAGCGTTTGGGAGCGGGCCGTTTCAGATCTATGCCGGGGAGATTCACGTCGATGTCCTTTGGTTCGATGGCCTTGGGGTCGCCGTGCAGGATCGCTTCCAGCACGAACTGGGCGGCGCGCTTGTCGATGGGCCGGTTGCCGGACCCGCACTTGGGCGAATGCACGCAGGACGGGCAGCCCAGCTCGCACTCGCAGCCCGTTATGGTACGCAGCGTGGTTTCGACCAGCTCTCCGGCCTTGTCAAAGGCCTGGCGGGTCAGCCCTGCTCCGCCCGGCATGCCATCATAGATGAAAACCGCCGGTCCATCCACCTGCGGGTGCATGGGCGTGGAGATGCCGCCCAGGTCGTTGCGGTCGGTCATGACCAGCAGGGGCAGCATGCCGATGGCGGCGTGCTCGAAGGCGTGGATGCCGCCCATGAAGTGGAGGAACTCGTCCTCGCAGCGGCGGCGGATCTCGTGCCCCACCTCGAACCAGACGCCCTCTGTCTCGAAGACCAGCGGCGGGAGGTCCAGTGGGGTGATGCCGAGCAGCTTGCCGCCGCGCACGCTGCGCTTTTCGTAGCCGGTGATCTGCTCGGTGACCCTGAGCCGCCCGAAGTAGACGCGGGTGCCGAAGCACGCCTTCTGTCCGAGGACCTCCAGGATGTCGGTGCTCTTGCTGCCGCGCACCTTGGTGTAATAGCCCACCCGCTGGCGCACCGAGCGGACGGCCTTGGCTCCGAGGTCCAGGTCGGTGACCACGTAGGTCTCGCCCCGGTGCAGGTAGACCGCGCCGGGGTGGGTCTCGCGGTAGGCGCGGAACTCGTCGATGGTTCCGATGACAGGAGCCTTGCCGCCCTGGGTATTGTCCTCGATGTGCAGAGAGCGGCCAGCGCCGCGCAGGTCCACTTCCCGATGCGGCCGTTTGCGGTGGGAGACAATCTCGGCGGCGTGGCCGGGCAGGTCGCCCGCCACTTCGAAGAGCACGCCCCGCTCCACCAGCTCCTCCACGCGGGTTTCGATGTCCGGCTCGCGCAGGAAGGTCTCGGCCCGACGCAGGGTCAGCTCGGCGGACGCGCAGACCAGGTGGCGGTCCATGATCACCGGGTTGTACGGGTTGAGCATGGCCGACTCGGGCGGACGGGAGAAGAAATCGTCCGGATTGCGCATGAAATACTGGTCCAGGGCGTCCTCCTGGGCTACCAGGGCGACCACGGAGTCGCGCGTCGAACGCCCCACCCGACCGCCGCGCTGGTGGGTGGCCATGACCGAGCCGGGGTAGCCGACCATGATGCAGACGTCGAGGCCGCCGATGTCGATGCCCAGCTCCAGGGCCGAGGTGGAGATGACCGCCAGCAGGTCCCCGTCGGCCATGCGCATCTCGATCTCGCGCCGCTCCTCGGGCAGGAATCCGGCGCGGTAGGCGGAGATACGCCCCTTGTACTTGCCGCTCTTTTCGGCGGCCCACAGGGCGATGAGTTCGGTCAGCTTTCGCGACTGGCAATAGACGATGGTGCGCAGATCCCGGGCCAGGGCGGCCTGAAGAAGCTGTATCGCGGCCTGAGCCGGGGAGCCGTCCGGGTTGAGAAAAATCATGTGCCGCCCGCCCCTGGCCGCGCCCGATTCGAGGATGGGGTGGACCTCCAGGCCGGTAAGCAGGTGGCAGAGCTCAACGGGGTTGCCGATGGTGGCCGAGCAGAAGACGAAGGTGGGGTGCGCGCCGTAGTATTCGCACAGCCGGAGCAAACGGCGGAAGACCATGGCCATGTGCGAGCCCATGACGCCCCGGTAGGTATGCACTTCGTCCACCACGATGTGGGTCAGGCCGGACAGGAACTCGGCCCAGGAGGCGTGGTGGGGGAGCATGGACAGGTGGACCATCTCCGGGTTGGACAGGATGACGTTGGGCGGCGAGTTGCGGATCTTCTTGCGAAAATGCGGCGAGGTGTCCCCATCGTAGATGGCGGCCGTGGGGCGGCGCTCCTCCGGGAGGAGGGCGGCCAGTTCGTTGAACGCCTTGAGCTGGTCCTGGGCCAGGGCCTTGAGCGGAAAGAGATAGAGGGCCTTGGCCTCGGGGTCGGCCAGACAACGCTCCATGACCGGCAGGTTATAGGTCAGGGTCTTGCCCGAGGCCGTGGGCGTGGCGGCCACCACGTGGCGTCCGGCGCGCACGTAGTCGGCGGCCTCGGCCTGATGGGAGTAGAGCCGCTCGATGCCCATGAGCGAAAGGGCGTGACGGAGGGGCGCGCTCAGCGGACGACGAGGCTCGGCATACCGGGAGTCCGCGCCATCCAGAATTCGATGGTGCGCCACCTGATGCGCCATGCGCTCGCTTTCCAGCAATGCAGTGACATAGTGTTCTACTGTCTTGTCCACGGGGGCGGATGGTAGTACGCCATAACTGGTGAATCAATATAATTGTCCGGTCCGACATTTTGCCGCATGGTAGTGCCGAGGAGAACCGTTGTGCCGACAAACAGATATGCTGCAAAACAAGCCGATCCGATAGAGCCCGCCCGAATTCTCGTGGTGGACGACTCCAGCTCGGTTCGCTACGCGCTGGACAAGAGCCTGAGCGAGGCGGGTTTCGCGGTCTCCCTGGCCGTGGACGGAGAGGAAGGGCTGCGCTACGCCGTGGAGCAGGACTTCGACCTGGTCATCACGGACATCGACATGCCGAACATGGACGGGTTTGAGCTCTGCGCCAGACTCAAGGGCGAATTCAAGACTTCGCACATCCCGATCATCGTCCTCTCGACCCGGGACTCGGACGAGAACGTGGAGCAGGGTTTCCGCCTGGGCGTGGACGCCTACCTGTCCAAGGGCGGGGACATGGATGAAAACATCCAGCGGATCAAGGATATCCTGCAGGCCCGCAGCTTCCTGACCGGCAGCCGCATTCTGGTGGTGGACGACTCCTCCAGCGTACGCCTGTTCCTCCAGTCCGACCTCGAGGAGGAAGGATTCGTGGTGCAGACGGCGGAAAACGGACGCGAAGCCATGGACCTCTTGCCCGGATTCAAGCCCGACCTGGTCATCACGGACCTGATGATGCCCGAAATGGACGGTGCGGAGCTGTGCCGGGCCATCAAGAAGTCCAAGGAATACGGCTCGTTGCCGGTCATCGTCATGTCGTCCCTGGGCGACAAGCCGGTCATGCGCCGACTGATGCGCGAAGGCGCCGCCTCTTTCCTGGTCAAGCCGTTCACCACGGCGCAGATTTCCATTGTCATCGAAGAGGTCTTCTCCTCCAACTTCCGGTTGCTGCTGGAAGAGAAGGAACGGCTGCGCATGGAGCATGAGCTGACTCTCGCGGCCATCGCCAGCCTGGTCCAGGCCCTGGAAGCGCGCGACCCCATGACACGCGGCCACTCCGAACGCGTGGCCCGCATCGCCGTGGGCATCGGCGGAGAACTCGGGCTATCCCGCTTTGAGCTGGACCGCCTGCTGCTCATCGGCCAACTGCACGACCTGGGCAAGATCGGCGTACGCGACAACGTGCTGCTCAAGAAGGACCGGCTCGACGACGTCGAATACGAACACGTCAAGGACCACTCCAACGTGGTGGCCGATATCCTGCGGCCCATCAAAAGCCTGCACGACATCCTGGAGGTCACGCTCTATCACCATGAGCGCTGGGACGGGAAGGGCTACCCCGCCGGACTCAAGGGCGAAGACATCCCCTTCAACGCCCGCCTGGTGGCCGTGGCCGACGTGTACGAGGCCATCACCTCGGAGCGGCCCTACCGCGACTCCATGCCCCGCCGGGTGGCTGTGGACATCATTACGGAAGAGCGGGGCAGGCAGCTCTGCCCCACCTGCGTGGACGCCTTCCTGGCCTGGTTCGAACGCACGGGCGGCAACATGGATATCCCCGAGGAGTTCCGGCAGGACTACGAAAGCTGACAGCGCCTCTGGCCTGCAGACTCCGGGAACGGTTCGCCTTGCGCCGGAGGTCCGGTTGCGGTAGGGTTCCACAATCCCTGAACTCCAACCGCCCGGCCGCCATGAAGATCCTCAAGCTCATCAAGTCCCATCAGACCATGACCCTGCTCGTCTACGGAGGAGCCGCCCTGCTGCTGTGCGCAGCAGTCTGGGTCGCCTACCAGTATGTCGAACCCCTGCCGCCGAACAAGGTGACCATCGCCACGGGCGGGCCCTCGGGCGCCTATGCCAAGTACGCCAGGGAATACGCAGATTATTTCGCGAAACAGGGCTTTGAGCTGGAGATTATCGAGACCAAGGGCTCCATGGACAACCTGGCGCAAATGAGCGCGGAGAACAGCACCATCGACGCGGCCTTCATGCAGGGCGGCATCACCACGCCCGAGGAGCACCCGGACCTGCAAAGTCTCGGCTCCCTCTACTACGAGCCCATCTGGCTCTTCCATTCCCGGCGCGCCGGGCTCAAGAACCTGACCAGCCTGAAGAGGAAGCGGGTGGCCATCGGGGCCGAGGGCAGCGGCACCGCTCATGTGGTCGCCCGTCTGCTGGAAGAAAACGGGATCACTGCGGAAAACTCCCACCTGATCGACATGGGCGCTGGCGAGGCCGCTCCGGAGCTGGTCAAGGGCAAGCTGGACGCACTGTTCGCCATAGCCGGGACCCGGTCCGCCGTGGTCGAGAGCCTGACAAGACCCGACAGCCGTGTGCGGCTGCTCTCCTTTGACCGGGCCGAGACCTACGCGCGATCCCATCCCTACCTGACCAAGCTGACCCTGCCGCGGGGCGGCATCGATCTGGCCCTGGACGTGCCCGCCAAGGACGTCTCCCTGGTGGCGCCCACGGCCAACCTGGTGGTTCGGGAGGACCTGCACGGAGCCCTCAAATATCTCTTCCTGTTGGCCGCCGACGAGATCCACCGCAAGGGCGACATCTTTGCCAGGCCCGGCCAGTTCCCGAACAAGGAAGCCGTGCTCTTCCCGCTCAGCAGCGAGGCCGAGAGCTTCTACAAGAACGGCCCGCCCCTGCTCATGCGCTATCTCCCCTTCCAGCTCGCCGTGACCCTGGAACGGCTCAAGATCCTGCTCATTCCACTGCTGACCCTGCTGTATCCCCTGTTCAAGGTCACACCGCCCGCATACCGCTGGCAGATCCGCCGCCGCATCTTCAAATGGTACAAGGATCTCAAGGCGCTGGACATCAAGGCCTACGACACGACCTCGCCCGAAGAGGTCAGGGAGATGCTGGACGAACTCCTGGCCCTGGATAAACAGGTCATGGAGACGTCGGTCCCGCTTTCCTACATGGACTACATCTACTCCCTGCGCCTGCACATCCGGCTGATCCAGATACGCCTGGACAAGATAGCCACGGGCAGCGACGGGGAGGAAGAGGCCGTCTAGGCCTCTGACCGGACTACTGCATGGGCGGCGGTCCCATGCGCCCCTCGGGAACGCAGACCGTGCCGTCCGGTGTATTCCGACAGATGCCGGACAGGGTGCCGTGGGGCGTACGCACCGTGCAGCCGTCGCCCAACTCCTTGTTTTCACAAGCCGTATACGCCTCCTCAGGCGGCCCTCCGCGCGGACGCATGCCCTGTTCCGACCCCTGACGCATGCCCTGTCCCTGCCTGCTTATGTTCGGATCGCCGCCCTTCCACGCCGGGATCGGCAAATTCTCCGGCTCGATCATGGCCACCCCGCCATCGGTGACGCAACGGGCGTAGTTCAGGATGCGGATGTCGTCGCCCTGTGGGCCGTGGCCCTGGGGAAATCGGGCCGGGTTGCCGGATTTTGGATCGCTGCGCTGGGCTCCGGCGCCGTGGACGTCCAAAAACAGCTTGGCCGCGCTGCTCCCGGGCGGGGCGAAGTAGCCCATGGCCCGGCCAAAGGCCACGTAGACGGCCCTGTCCGGCCTGGGGCCGCTCAGATGTGTGGTCGAAGTCCAGAAATAGGACTCCGGCTCGGTGACGGCAAAGATCGGATCAATTGCCGCCGACCCGGTGGCTGGAGGCGAGCGGGTGTAATCCACGATGGACTGGAGCTCCTTGGCGTTCGGCAACCGCCAGTCCGTGCGTCCGCCGAGTTCCAAATTCTCGCAGTATGCCAGGGCCTGGCGCCAGTTTTTGGTTCCGCCACTGTCCTTCCGCTGCCAGGTCAGGCCTGTGGCCCGATCCGAGACCGTGCCGTCGCCGTTGTCCAGGAAATCGTTCTTCCCGTAGTTCGGGTTGCCGCGCACGAAGCGCATGAAGCGCCCTAGGCCGCGATGGTCGTACTGGGGATACCCCTTGATCCGGCCGTCCGCGAAGTTCACACCGAACGCGCTGGGGTTGCCGCCCAGAGTCTGTCCCCGGTAGACGGTGGAGGACCAGTCCTGGCAGTCGATGACGCGCTGCCCCTGGCTGGGATTGCCGTACTCGAAGCCGAAATAGCGGGTGTCCAGGTAGGGGATCGAGTCGCGCTCCCTGCCCTGGACCCAGCCGTTGAAGTCCATAAGCGAGTAGAGCTCCTTGATGGTGGGAGCGCGCCAGTCGTCATACCCGCCAACGCGGCAGCGGCGCACCTCGTCCATGGCCTTGTCCCAGGACATGCGCCCGCCCCTGGCCTTGACCCACATCAGGCCGGTGACCAGATCCGAAACAGTGCCGTCCCGGTTGTCCCTGTACCTGGCCCGGTTGCCTCGGTATTGGGCGTCCTGCCCGCGGAACGCCTCGTCAGGTCCGGGACAGGCGACCTGTCCCCTTTCGTCGAAGCAGGCGTCCTGGCCGGTATCCACCACGGGATAGCCCAGTCCCCACGCCTTTCCGGCCAGGGTGAACAGACAGAACATCAGGCAATAGAATCCTTTTTTCAGCATTGCGTCTCCTGGTTGTGTTGCCAGTATACCCAACGCGCCGCCTCCCACAAGGTTGACAGGGCGGGCCTGTTAGGGCGGCGGAATCTCCCTCTTGCCAAACCGTCTTAATGTTTCTATAGTAACATTCCATTTGACCGATTCGGATTTGCCAATTCCCACGGACGGGAAGCGGAAAACCACGGGTCCCTCTGGAGTGAGCGAAACGAAAGTTTCAGGGACGGCCGGGCTGCGATGTAACGCGCCACGGCCTTTTTTCATGGGAAAAAAGGCGGGCGGAATATCGTAGGAGGGAGACGTGCGGGTCGCTTCCCACGCCTCTGAACAGTACCGCAGGAACGCGCTGGCCGTCAGGCAGCGCGAGTCCGTGCGCACCGAACCCCAGGCCAGCGTGAAGACCACGCTGTTCGGCTTTCGGCTGGGCAAGTTCGGGCTGGACTACGAATCGCAGAGCACCACGCTCGACCCCTCCCTTTCCCGCGACGTACGCGAACAGAAGAAGCAGGCACAGGCCTTCCGGGCCGAACGCGAGGTGGAATCCCTGCGCGCCGAGGTGGGGGCCTCCGGGGCAGTATACCGCGACTATCAGGGGTCTGCGCAGTCCGACGCCTCGTCCGGCGATTCCTCGCCGTCCCTGCACCGCATCAAGACCGCACTGGCGGCCTACGCCAAGAGCACCGAAGACATCCTGCCCCCTCCCGGCAACATGCTGGCGAGCGTGGTCTGATCAGGGTTTCCATTCGAATTTCTGGGCCGTGACCTTCGGTCCCCAGCCTTCGTGCGGGCGCTCCTCGCAAAGGACGAAACCGTTGCGCTCATAGAGCTTCCGGGCCGCGTCCAGCCCGGCAAAGGTCCACAGGTACACCGTGGAAAACCGCCTGGTCCGGCAGAACTCAAGGGCGGTGGCCAGCAGCGCCGCGCCCAGCCCGGCCCCCTGAAACCCCTCCGGCACGATGAACCAGCGCAGCCGCGCCTCGCCCAGGGTCTGGGTGCCGTCCACATACACGGCCCCGGCGAACTGTCCGTCCATCTCCGCCCACCAGTAGCTGTCCAGCGCCGGATCGAACCGGCCCAGATACTCGCCCAGCTCCTGCCCGACCTGCTCCGCGAACCGGCAGTCGAATCCCCAACGGTCGCGGTAGTACGCCTCGTGGTGGAGGATGACCGCCTCGGTCGCCCCTTCCTCATTGTGATGCAAGGTAAGCCCATTCATGGCCTGGAATACTGCGCCTATACGTTGCCTCCGTCAATGTTGCGGATTGCCGATACCCCGCCACCCGCGTCGTTGCTTCAAGAGTGGCAGCCCCTCGCATGTGCGTATCTACGCTTCGGTTCGGAGCTCTTTTGGCGTCTGGCGATTGACGATTTCACGGCAGCCGCCCGGCCTAGGTAAAGCCCACCCACCACCAGTGCGGGGCGATCCGGTAAAAGCCCACCACGTCGTCGCCCAGGCAGAGGAGGATAGGAAGAAAAAACCACGCGTTCCGCTTGAAAAAGCCGGCTATGGCCCACAGCAGGATGGCGAGGGTGAAGGCCGTCACGACCTTGGTTCGCCTCGTGTTGGCCTTGAATGAGTTCCATATCGATGCAAGCTTCACTGTTCTACTTATTATTAAATATTGAATGACAACATATTATCTGTGGCCACGATATGCTGTCAAATAAAACGGAGTAAGATAAGGTGCCGACAAGTGACGAAACTTGCCCACCCCTTGCCAAAGCGGGTTCGAGTGCGCACTATGGGCTTTTGACCCTGCAAGGAAGGACGGCTCCCTTATGGAAACAGTACAGGCACAGGTCAACGGCATGCACTGCGCGGCCTGCTCGGGACGCATCGAGCGGGTGGTGGGCAAGATGGACGGCGTGGACTCGATCTCGGTCAACCTGGCCGCCGAAACCATGGCCCTGACCTATGACCCGGACACGGTCTCCCTGGACGAGATCGGAAGCCGCATCAAGGACCTCGGCTTCGAGGCCCTTTTCCCGGAACCCTCCGCCGGAGGGCTGGAGGAGCTCAACCTCGCCCTGGGCGGCATGCACTGCGCGGCCTGCTCGGCCCGCATCGAGCGGGTGACCGGCAAGCTGCCGGGCGTGAACGCCGCTGCCGTGAACCTGGCCGCCAACACCGGCTCCTTCACCTTCGACCCCTCCCAGGTCACGCGCCGGGACATCCGCCAGGCCATCGCCGACGCGGGCTTCACCTCCGAGGTCCAGTCCGCCGCGTCCAGCAGCTTCGAGGAGCGCCGTCGCGAGGCCGAGGAAAAACTGGCCGCCCAGAAGCGGGAGCTCATCCCGGCCTTCCTCTTCGCCCTGCCGCTGCTCATCCTCTCCATGGGCCACATGTGGGGCATGCCGCTGCCCGCCTGGCTCGACCCGGCCCACGCCCCGGCCACCTTCGCCCTGGTTCAGCTCGCCCTGACCCTTCCCGTGGTCTGGTCGGGAAGGAATTTCTATCTCCAGGGCATCCCGGCCCTGCTGCGCGGCGGCCCGAACATGGACTCCCTGGTGGCCATGGGCACGGGCGCGGCCTTCCTCTACTCCCTATGGAACACCCTGGCCCTGCTCATCGGCGGCCACGCCGGGCTGGCCATGGACCTCTACTACGAGTCCGCCGCCGTGCTCATCGCCATGATCTCCCTGGGCAAGTATTTCGAGGCGCGCTCCAAGCTCAAGACCTCGGACGCCATCCGCGCCCTCATGCAGCTCACCCCGGACACGGCCACCCTGCTCAAGGACGGCGAGCAGGTCTCCATCGCCGTGGACGAGGTGGAGCCGGGCGACGCGCTCCTGGTCCGTCCCGGCGAGCGCATCCCGGTGGACGGCACCGTGGCCGAGGGCCGCTCCTCGGTGGACGAGTCCATGCTCACCGGCGAGCCCATGCCCGTGACCAAGGAGCCCGGCGACTCCGTGGCGGGCGGCACGCTCAACACCCACGGCGCCCTGACCGTCACGGCCAAGCGCGTGGGCCAGGACACCACCCTGGCGCGCATCATCCGGATGGTGCAGGAGGCCCAGGGCTCCAAGGCCCCCATCGCCAACCTGGCCGACCGCATCAGCTTCTATTTCGTGCCCGCGGTCATGGGTATCGCCCTGATTTCGGGCCTGGCCTGGTACATCGGCGGAGCGGGCTTCCCGTTCTCCCTGCGCATCTTCGTGGCCGTCATGGTCATCGCCTGCCCCTGCGCCATGGGGCTGGCCACGCCGGTCTCCATCATGGTCGGCACAGGCCGGGGCGCGCAGCTCGGCGTGCTCATCAAGTCCGGCCGCGCCCTCCAGGAGGCGGGCGACCTGGACACCGTGGTCTTCGACAAGACCGGCACCCTGACCCACGGCAGGCCCGAGGTGGCCGACGTGACCATGGTCCGGGGCACCATGGCCCGCACCGAGGCCGTGTACCTGGCAGGCGTAGCCGAATCCCAGTCCGAGCACCCGCTCTCCCAGGCCATGGTTCGCCACGCCAAAAAGCTTGGAGACGACCTGCCCGCGCCCGACGAATTCGAGGCCATCCCGGGCAAGGGTATCCGCGCCAAGGTGGGCTACCGCGAAATCCTCATCGGCAACTGGGCGCTCATGGAGGAGAACGGCCTCGGCTTCGGCGAGGACACCCTCTCGCCCCAGGCCGTGCCCCACTACGAGAGCCAGGGGGCCACGGTGGTCTACTTCGCCAGCGAGAACAAGCTCAACGCCCTGTTCGCCATCAGCGACGAGATGCGCGACGAGAGCCCGGAGGTGGTCGCCGCCCTCAAGGAGCAGGGGCTGACCCCGGTCATGCTCACCGGCGACAAGGAGGCCAATGCCCGCGTCGTGGCGGGCAAGGCGGGCATCGACACGGTCATCGCCGGGGTCCTGCCCGAGCGCAAGGCCGAGGAAGTGGCCCGGCTCCAGGCCGAAGGCCGCAAGGTGGCCATGGTCGGCGACGGCATCAACGACGCGCCCGCCCTGGCCCGGGCCGACATCGGCATCGCCATGGGCGGCGGCATCGACGTGGCCGTGGAGTCCGGCGACGTGGTGCTCATGCAGAACGACCTGCACGCCCTGCTCACCGGTCTGAATCTCTCCCGGGCAACCATGCGCAACATCAAGCAGAACCTGTTTTGGGCGTTCGCCTTCAACACCATCGGCATCCCGGTGGCCGCCGGGGTCCTCCACCTCTTCGGCGGACCGACCCTCAACCCGATGATCGCGGGCTCGGCCATGGCCATGAGCTCCGTGACCGTGGTCTCCAACGCCCTGCGATTGCGATTTTTCAAGTAATGGAAACAACGGGCGGAAGCGGAGACGCCCCGCCCAAGCCTTCAAGGAGAATCCAATGCCCGAAGTAACAGTCAAAGGCATGAGCTGCCAGCACTGCGTCAAGTCCGTGACCGAAACCATGGAGAAACTCGGCGCCAAGGACGTGGCCGTGGACCTGCTCACCGGCGACGTCAAGTACACCGAAGACGCGCCCATCTCCCCCGAGGACATCAAGGAAGCCATCGACAAGATCGGCTTCGAGGTGGTCCGCTAGGCGCACGGGACGCAAGGGCGCGCGCCGCGGACCGTGCCGGTTGGCGGCGTGCGTCCGGCCCGGAGCCGGTCAAAATTTACAGCGGGAACGTGGGCCCCGGGGCGTCATGCCCCTTTATAGCCCCTCGGGATAATTCATGACGAAGAACTGACGAATGGCGGTCCGGGCGCTGGAAGAAAGGGGCTCTTCCTTCATGGCCGGTTTCTCCCTTTGGAGCACGCGCAGGGCCAGATCGGCCAGGGAGGTGGCGCCATGCGCCATGGCTTCCATCTCGTCGTCAGCGATCATGCGGTCGGCGAAACGTTCCCACAGGATGTATTTGAAGAGGGTGGCCTGGTCTGCGGAGGGATTCTGGTTCCGTTTGCGCTTCCAGGCGGACAGGATTTCCATGGCGATATTGGTGGGCATGTTCTTTCTCCGTAAAAATGATTGTAGGCCGCGTCCCGTTGTTTTGACAAGCCGATTGGGCTGTGGGAAAAGAGGGCCATGCTGTCGTATTCACAGATCGTGTCCGAGGACCGCATCAGACGGGCTCTTGAGGAGGGCAAGTTCGACAACCTGGAAGGCGCGGGCAAGCCGCTGCCGCCCGACGAGGCCATGAACCTGCCGGCAGAGCTGCGCATGGCGTACCGGATGCTGAAGAACTCCGGATACATGCCCGCCGAGGTCGCCGAGGAGAAGGAGATCATCCAGACCATCGACCTCCTGGAGTGGATGGAGGACGAGAGCGAGCGCTACCGCCAGATGCAGAAGCTCAACGTGATGATCATGAAGATGAACGAGCGTCGGGGCAGGCCGGTCAACCTCGAGGCCAGTGACGACTACTACCGCCGCATCGTGGAGAAGGTCCGCCTCGCCGAAAAACGTTTCGGCTCCTCCGGGACTGAAGAGGACGCCGGTTAGTCCTTGTCACGCCCCTGTCGCCGGGCTTGGATCAGTTCGCGTTCCATACGAATCTGATAGATGGCCAGGGCAAAGAGGTTGGCCAGGGTTTCGAGAGTTTCCAGATCCTCGTCATTGTAGTCCTGATCCGCGTTGGCCACGGCGACCTGTCCGACGACGCCCGCCTCATAGACACAGGGAACGGACAGAAGCCGGGTGAGCTTCACATGTCCTTCGGGAACGCCCTTGGCCATGGGGTGGTTGGCGGGCATATTGCTGTAGAATCCCTTTCCCGTATTCAGGCTCTCGCCCCACAGGGCCGGGTAAATGCCGTCCTCCTGCTTAAAGGCCATGTTGTCCGATTCCAACCGGCACAGGCCCTCCTGCATTACCGAGATCGCAAGAATCTGCAGGTCATGGGAGCGCGGGTCGATCATTCCCACATAGCAGTAGCGGCTGCCCGTAAGCCGCAACGCCCAGTCGTAGACCTGCTTCGCGATGGAGCGGACAGTGGCACTGTGCGAGGAGAGAGACTTGATGATCTCGGCCTGGGCCTGGTTGATGACCTGTTTGCTCCGCTCCCGGCGCTCCTTTTCCCTCCGCTTGCTGATGTCCCGTGAGATGACGAGCAGAACATCCTTGCCACCCACCTTGAGGCGCGCGGTCTTGAGCTCCGTGGGAATGGTGGTCCCGTCCTTCCTGCGGTGGGTGCTTTCGGTGATGACGGCGTTCTGCGACCAGAACCCCATGCGCCTGCTGCTGTCGGCCAGGGCCTGATCGACCTCCCACGTCTTGAGCTCCAGGAGTTCGGTGCGAGTATAGCCAAGAGTCAGGCAGGCTGCGTCGTTGACGAACAGGAAATGTCCCTCCATGTCGCAGACGAAGACGCTGTCGCCCGCCTGCTCCAGCAGGCTGCGGAAAAGCATTTCGCTCTCTTTCTGGGCGTCCGACTTGCGCTTGATCTCCGTCACGTCCTGGCAGAAGCCCAGGATGTTCCCGTTGTCCAGGAGCACCCCGTTGAACCGGACGTAGGCATATTTCCCGTCCTGGCGGAGCAATTCATAACCGCCCGTGTGGGCCGAAGTCCGCAGCAGCGAGGAGAGATCGGCCCTGGCCCGCTCATGAACGGCGGCGGGGAGCAGATTGAAGATCGACTCCCCGGCCAGGCGATCTTCGCCATAGCCGACCATCTCGGACATGGCCGCGTTGGCCTGGAGAATAACGCCTTCCGGGTCGAAGACCAGCACACCGTCCGGCGCGTTTTCCATGTAGGCCCGATATTGCTTCTCGTTTTCCACGAGCTGTTCGTTCACTCTCACCTTGGCCCGGTTGATCCGGTACAGGCATGCCCCCACCAGGACGAGCATGAGGACGAGCACTCCCACCTCGATGAGAAGGACGCGGTTCGCCTCCCAGAAAGTCGGATCCGAATTGAGCAGGACGCTGCCCTGCGGCAGGAGACTCGTCGGGATATGGAAACGCTCCAGGGCGAGCTTGTCGAAAAGGAGGACATTGGCCTTGCCTCCGGTGACGACCGGCAGGTCCTTGGGCTTTCCCCCCGCCAGGATGTTGAGGACGAGTTCTCCGGCAAGCCTGCCGTGTTCCGTGAAGGAGATGACCTTCCCGCCGACGATGCCCTTGCCGATGCCGTGCTCCCATAGATGGAAGACGGGCAGGTTGGCGCTGCCGGTAACCACGCCGAGCCCCTCTTCGAAATCCACGGTCTTGCCGTCCTGGTCGCGGTAGCAGGAGAGAAGCAGAATGGCGTCCCTGGAGGACAGGCGGTGAAGCATGGTCGACGCGTCCTCCCAGCGCATGGTGGAGAGGTCGAAGACGGAATATCGCTCGTCGCCCCGCAGGCGCATTATCTCCTTGAACCGCTTCAGGTCCTCCTGCCCGGAGGGCGTAGCGTCAGTGAGCACGACCACGTTTCTGGTGTCGGGAAGAAGCAGACGCATCAACTCGACGGTTTGTTCCATGGAGACCTGTTCGATGACGCCGGTCATGCCGAGGGTGCGGTGAAGCCGCATGGCTTTCTGCGCATTGTTGATGCCCAGAAAGACCACGGGCAGCCCCTTGAACAGGGTGTCCCGGTTTTCCACGGCATAGTCCAGGGCGTTGTCGTCCGCTACAACCAGCACGTCGTAGGGCGGAAGATTTTCGAGCTTGTATTGCAGGAGACGGGTGAAATTCCCCAGGTTCTCCGGGGTGAAGAACCGCTTGGAGTCCATGAACTCCACATCGAGGTCCACGTTGTTGGCTGACAGAACCTCCCGCAGCCCGTCCACCTGGGCGTGAAAGGAGGGAAAGGACGGATGGTACGCGCTCAAAAGCAACACCCGCGACCCCCGTGCCCCGGCCATGGCTGGAACAAGAAGAAGGAGGATGGCGGCGATAATCAACGTTGAACGCATATCGTTATTAAACGCTAGCTTGAAATTATACGGAGAATGAACAATATAAGCTCCGCTTCCAGCGGACCATGATATTTTTTCGTTCCGCCGCCCCTCCGTGTTGCTTTTTCCGTCAAACGCGGCTAGGCGGTGGGGCATGGGCGGCACCAGCCGCCCGCAAGCCAAAGCAGCAAGGACAGCAATGCACAAATTCGGAACCGTCGCCCTGATCGGGCCGCCCAACGCGGGCAAAAGCACGCTCATGAACCGCTATCTCGGACAGAAGGTGGCCATAGTGTCGCCCCGCCCGCAGACAACCCGCAACCGCATCAGCGGCATCTACACGGACGACGACGCCCAGATCGTGTTCCTGGACACGCCCGGCATCCACCAGCTCCGGGGCAAGATGAACCGTTTCCTGCTGGAATCGGCCTGGAACGCCCTGTCCGGTGCGGACGCGGTGGTGGTGCTGCTGGACGCGGCCCTGTACGCGGCCAAGCCCCAGTTGCTGGAGAAGGAGATCAAGCCGCTGGTCAAGCCCGTTGCCGAGACCGGCCGTCCCGTGCTGGTGGCGGTGAACAAGGTGGACAGGATCAAGGACAAGCCCGCCCTGCTGCCGGTCATGGCCCGGCTGGGCGCGTTGTGGCCAGAGGCCGAGTTCATTCCGGTTTCCGCTCTGCGCGGCCAGGGAACAGAGGAACTGCTGGCCCGCCTGCTCGACTTCATCCCCGAGGGACCGCCCATGTTCCCGGAGGACCAGATTTCCACCGCGCCTGTCCGGTTCATGGCTGCGGAGATCATCCGCGAGCGGCTGTTCTATTCCCTCCGGCAGGAGCTGCCCTATTCCACGGCCGTGGAGATCGAGGCCTGGGACGAACAGACGCGGCCCGGAACCGCCATCATCAACGCGGTGATCTACACGGCGCAGAAGAACCACAAGGGCATGATCATCGGCAAGCAGGGAAGCAACCTGAAGAAGATCGGCAGCGAGGCCAGGAAGGAAATCGCCGAGCTGCTCGGCTGCAAGGTCCACCTCGAGCTCTGGGTCAAGGTCCGCTCCGGCTGGACCGAGGACCCCGGCTTCCTGCGAGCCATGGGGCTGGGCGAATAGCCCATTAGAAATTCACCGGACACGACAAAGCCGCCGCTCTCCGAGAAGAGAACGGCGGCTTTGCCATGTCTGCGGGGCGCTATTCCCCGTGGGCGTCCTCGAACCCCTTGCTCTCCTTGTAGCTCTCCCACTCGTCGTGGGATACAGAGCCGTCCTTGTCCTGGTCGGCGGCTTCGAAGACCGTCATGTCGCCGTCGGAAAAGGCTACCAGAAACTCACCCTTGGACACGGCCTCGTTGCCATCGGCGTCCAGGGAGAAAAAACAGACATTGTAGTTGGGTTCGGCCTGCGCAGGCAGGCACAGGGCTGCGAAGAGGCACAGGGCCAAAAACGCTTTTTTCATGTGTGGTTCCTTGTCTTGATCTATTTCAGTGTATCAGCCATCGAGGAAGCCGGTCAGGACCTTGATGAACTTGTCCAGCGAATCCTCGGGATTGGTGCCGTTGATCATGGCGTCGTGGTGGCAGCGGATCATGTACCGCTTCAGAATCAGCTTGTTGGCGGACTGGAGCGCGGAGCGCACGGCCCGGACCTGGACCAGAATCTCCTCGCACTCCTTGCCGTCCTCGATCATGCGCTGGATGCCGCGCACCTGCCCTTCGATGCGCTTCATGCGCGCCAGGACGTTCTTCTTGAGCCGCTCCTGTTCAATTTCGCTTGCCGTACCGTTCATCCTCTTCTCCTCACCGGTAAAACCCTTCCCGGGCGGCGTACAACGTTGCCGTTCCGCCCGTAATACCGTACCCTCGCAGGGTACGTATCATCACGGACAAAGGAGGCGTTCCCGTGCCCGTACCCGTCATCAGCCCTGTCGATGAACAGATCTTCCTTCTCAATGTCATCGAACTGCTCGCCGCGCTGTTCCGCACCCCCGACAGCGCTGGCTGGGCCGCGATCCGCGATACGGGCCTGCCTGCCTTGGCGGCCCGTGCCCCGATTCGGACGGGACAGCTTACGGATACGCTCGAAAAACTGCAAGGAGCATTAGACTCCTCTGAAAATACCATCGGAATCATTGACGAACTGCTCTCCGAACAGGTCCGTCTTTTCGTGGCAGGACGCGGCGGCGTTGTCGCCCCGCCCTATGAGTCCTGCCACCGGCCCGGCGAATCGGGCGTCATGGGCGAGGCCGCCCTGTCCATGCGCTCGAGGCTGGCCGAGGCCGGACTCGAAGTCGCCCTTCCCTCCAACGAGCCCCCGGACCACCTCTCCCTGGAGCTGGAATACCTCCACCACCTGCTGTCCACGGCCTGGGCCGAACAGGACGGCACCCGGGAGGCGGAAGCCCTGGCCTTTTCCGGAGAGACCATGCTCCCCTGGGTGGCCCGCTTCCGGGACGCGCTGCTCGAGGGCACGCCCCATCCCGTGTTCACGCACGCCGCCGACCTTGCCGTGGCCCTGTTGGAGGAGCTGAGCTCCAGAGCCGACAAGTAGCCGATCAGGGCGTTGCCTTGGAGTCGGTCACCGCCATCCTGAGCGTTTCCAGGAAGTGGTCGTCCGGCTCGAAGTAGCCGCGTTTCACCAACTCGATGATCCAGTTCCCGTCGCCCTGCGACCGGACCAGATAGGCCAGGGGCAGTTGCGCCTGGCCCAGGCACTCGAAGATCTGTCCGTGGCTGTCCGAAAAGAGCGGGTAGGACACGTCGTAGTGCTTGCGGAACCTGACCACGTCCCTGTTGGTGTCGAAGACGCCCAGCCCGATGAACTTGAGCTTTCCGGCCAGGACCGGATCGGACTCCACCCGCTCGGCGAACTGCGAGAGCTTCTTGGTCTCGCTGACGCAGTCGTTGCACATGGTGTTGTACATCTGGATGAGCACGAACTTCGCCTTGAGGTCGGCCAGGGAAAGCCAGCGGGCGCCCGACGGCAGGCCGAGATATTCCCGGTCCCTGTCTCCGCTGAGCACAGCCACCCGGCAGTCCGGGAACAGGTCGCCCACAGCCAGGACCTTGCGCTTGCCCTCGTCGCCCGAGACCAACTCCGGATGAGACGCCTTCCAGCCATGGAACCCCCTCGGATACCGGTACACGTTGGTGTACCCCATGCGCACTGCCCAGTGCGCTGCAATACTGCTGCGCAGTCAACGGAAACTCCGACAGTAGATGACCAGCTTGCGCTTGCGGTCGCTCCCCACCAGTTCCTCGAACGCCGCGCGCTTCTCCTGCGAAAGGGAGAGCTTGTCGCCCAGGTCGAACTCAAGGTTCTCCGCGTCGGGAACATGACCGGCCTCGAACTCATAGTCCGCCCGGGCATCGATGATGATGGCGTCGGTGTCCGAGTCGAGCAGCTCGGCAAGATCACGGGTGTCGATGAGCGAGTATCCTTCCCGGGCGGCCTCATCCACGGCGTCCTTCCACCAGATTTCATTCTCGTCCGCCGAGGCCGGCAGCGCGAAAAGACACAGGGCAAGAAGCAGGCATGCCGCAAACTTACGTGGTTTCCGCATGATCTCCTCCTTGCCCTGTTCAGTACAGGATGCGAGGCCGGGGGCTTGTTGGATCGGACCGCTGTGACGGCCCCCGGCCCATGGGTGTTATGGGCTCCCGACTACTTGTTGGGATGCACCTCATAGCTGTTGTCTTCGCCGAAGTCGTTGGTGGCCTCCAGGTAGAAGACGTTCTTGGCGTCCGGAACCTGGTCCATGTAGAGGTAGTAGGCCTCGCCGGCGCGTGCGCCGGAAGCGCAAGAGAAGACGATGGGCTTGTCAGTGGGGATTTCCTTGGCCTTCTTCTCCACTGCGTCAACGGGCATGTTGATGGCGGACGGGAAGTGACCGGCGGCGTACTCGGCGGGGTCACGCACGTCGATGAGCAGGATCGCGGACGGATTCTCCTTGATGGTCTTCAGGAACCAGTCGGTGTCCACGGCGCCTTCGGCCGCACCGGCCTTGACTTCCATGGCGGAACCGCCGCCGAACATCTCCTTCCAGCCGGGGTAGCCGGCTTCGGCGACCACGACCTTCTTGTAGCCAAGGTAGCGGGCCTTGACCGCGGACTTGTGGGACAGGGCGCACTTGTAGCCGCCGCAGTAGTAGACCAGGGTCACGTTGGCCTTGTCCACGGGCAACATGCCGCGCTTGGCCGCAAAGTCGCGCTCGGGGATGCCCAGCGCGCCGGGGATGGCGCCGCCCAGGTACTTCTTGTACGGGCGGGCGTCGATGGAGACGAAGTTGTCGCCGTTGGCGAGCATGGCGCTCAGGCTCTCAAGGCCGATGGAGTAGTACGGGGCCTTCTTTTTGAAATCGGGGAAGCCGGCGGCATAGACCTTGACGTTGGTGTAACCGAGAGCCTCGGCCTTGAACGCGGCCTTGTGGGACAGCGGGCACTTGAAGCCGCCGCAGTAGAAGATCAGCAGGTCGCCCTTGTTGGCGGGCAGCTTGTCCACCATCTTGTCGAACTGGCTGGTGGGAATGGAGACCGCAGTCGGGATGTACCCTTCCACGTACTTGGGCTTGTAGGGACGCGAGTCCACGATCATCACGCCCTTGGGCTTGGGCATCTTGGCGTACTTTGCAACGAACGAATAGTCCACGATGCTGTGGAACTTCTTGAATTCCTTGGCCTCGTTGGCCAGGGCGGTGCCGGCCAGGGCGGTCAGCGCGAAAGCCAGCATCACGGCGACGGCCATCACTCTCTTTTTCATGACACTCTCCTCGGGAGATCGGGTTGGGTACAAACCCCGCCCGGCGGCCCTTCTCCGCCGGGCAGAGCCCTTTGCATAAACACTATCGTTTCCGGGGGGATCATTCCCCGCCGGTCTTGACCTTTTCCCACCACAGTCTGTGGTGATGCTTGGCGTAGCCGTCGGGGACCACGCCGGTGAACATGGACTTGAAGCCCGGGCGTTCCTCGGGGGAGATGGCGGCCATGTAGACATGGACCAGCAGCCCGGCGAAGACCAGACCCACGGCGATGAAGTGCACGGCCACGGCCCAGCCGATCAGCCCCGTGGACTCGGCCCCGAAGGTCCGGTCGGACAGGAGCATGATCACGCCGGTGGCCGCGATGACGATGCCGCCAACCACGCTGGCCTGGGCAAAGGCCTTCTGACCCATGTTGTAATAGCCCTGGTCGGGCAGGGTCGGGTCGACGCCCACGGCCTTGAGGGCCTTGGGCCCCAGGGTCATGAGCACCATTTTCTTGAGCATCCAGCCCATGTCGCGGGCCGGACTGACGGCGAAGACCTCTCCCAGGAAAAAGGCCGCGCCCCGGAAGTTGACCAGCAGGTAGAGGACGAAGCCGGTGATCCAGGCCAGGCCGATGTATTCGTGGATGAGCAGCAGGTTGCCGCCTCCGCCCACCATGGAACGCATGGCCTCGGGATAGCCCGAGCCGAACGGGTCGATGGCGGGGTTCTGAATCAGGCCCACGCCGGTCAGGAGCAGGAGCAGCCAGCACGCGGCGTTGAACCAGTGGATGAAGATGTCGGATTTGTCATGCCGCTTGTAGGTCTTAGGCATCGGAATCCTCCTTGTGGGAATCATCGCTTCCGGCAAAGAGCTGGCGGCCGAGCATGGCCAGCACGCCCAGGCCGGACAGGCCGACGATGCCCTTGATCAGCGGGGCGGACTGCTGCATGGCCACCATGGAGGCGGGCACGACCGCTTCGCCACCCCAGTCGCCGGGACCGGGATCGCCGAGGTAAAACATGTTGGGCTTGGTGTCGGTCTTGGCCGCCACCCGGGTCAGCCGCTCCTTGTTCTTGCGGTACAGGAGCCCGGCCTCGGAGTTCGGGTCGTTGATGTCGCCGAACACGCGGGCCTTGGTCGGGCAGGTGTCCACGCAGGCCGGGAGCAGCCCCTGAGCGCGGCGCTCGGGACAGTAGTTGCACTTGTCGGCCTTGCGCTTTTCCGCGTTGCGGAAGCGCGCGCCGTAGGGGCAGGCCGGGATGCAGTTGCCGCAACCGATGCACAGGGTCTCGTCGATGACGACCGCACCGGTCTCCGCGTCCTTGAAGGTCGCGCCCGTGGGACAGGCGCTCACGCAGGTAGGATTCTCGCAGTGCATGCACGCGCCGGGCTGGAAGCGCGCCTTGGACCGGGGCCGAACGCCCGCCGCCGGAGCCTCCCCGGCGGTCTTGATCCAGTTGCGCCACTGTCCTTCGGGAACATGGTTGGCCACCTTGCAGGCGGCCACGCAGGCCTTGCAGTCGATGCATTTGGCCGCATCGATGACCATCGCCAGTTGCTGTGCCATTACGCCACCTTCCTTGTTACGGAGACGAACGTGGTGTGCATGGACGCGTTGCCCGTGACCTCGTCGTAGTCGTCTTCCAGGAGTTCGTTGATGGACGCGCCGTTGCCGTGGGAGAGGTGCTGCATGGTCGACAGGGTGTTGTACCCGGAGAGCATGTACACCGTGTCGCCACGGATGTTGTCCGAGACCTCGGCCTTGAGTTCCTGGGTGCCCACGGCGCTGGAGACCTGAACAAGGTCGCCGTCGTTGATGCCGAGTTCGGCGGCCTTCTCCCTGTTCAGCCACAGGGTGTTGGTCGGATGGAACTCGTTCAGCAGGGAGTTGTTGGCCGTGGAGGTCTGGGTGACCGTGGCGTCACGCCCGATGATCAGCCTGAACTGGTTCTTGGGCGTCTTGGCCGGGGCCGTGTACTTGGGCAGCGGGTCGATGCCCATCTGCTCGTAGCGCTGGTTGTACAGCTCGACCTTCTTGGACAGGGTCTTGTAGACCTTGCCGTCGTAGATTCCGTAGACCTTGGACGGGTTGTAGTAGACGCCGTCACGGTCGAGAATCTCCTCGGCCCTGTTCAGCCCGGCCAGTTGCTTCTGCCGGTATTCGGGGATGGTGAAATCGAAGTATTCACCCAGCTCCATGCGGTTGGCCAGCCCCTTCATGATGTCGAAGCAGGACCGGGACTCGTACAGAGGATCGATGACCGGGTCGCGCTTGATGACACAGGCGCAGGCGCTGGAGCCCTGAAGACCGGAGCAGGGATCGTACCGTTCCAGATAGGACTGGGAGGGCAGGACCAGGTCAGCAAACCAGGCCGTGTCGGACATGGCGATGTCCACCACCGTGACGAAGTCCATCTTGTTCATCATCTCGATGGTCTTCTTCCGGTTGGGCGCGGTGCCCATGGGGTTGGTCTTGTAGACCAGCCAGCCCCGGATCTCGTACGGATCGTCGGCCAGGATGGCGTCGCGGGTGATCAGGAACGAGCCCTCGTGCTCGAACATCATGGGCACCTTGCCCTCGTCGATGCGCTCGTAGTGGTTGTCGTCGTACCAGGGTGCGTCATAGGGCACGCCCTTGAGGCCCACCTGGCGGGCTGCCAGCAGGCCGCCGGGCTTGTCCCAGTTGCCGAGCAGGCCGTTGACTATGGCAAAGGCCCGCCTGATCTGGGTGGAGTCCTCGTAGTCGGAGCTGCGGCGGCCGGGGTAGACCATGGAAGCCGGGGCTGCGGCCGCCAGCTCGCGCGCCATGCGGGAGATGGCCTCAACCGGGATGCCGCACTCCTCGGCGGCAAAGCCGGGGGTGTACTGCTTCACGTGCTCGGCGAGCTGCTCGATGCCGTAGGTCTTTTCCTCGATCCACTGGGGATCGTAAAGCTTTTCCGTGATGATGACGTGGGCCAGGGCGAGCATGAGGGCCATGTCCGTGCCGGGCCGGATGGGATACCACTCGTCGGACAGGGCCGCGGTCTTGGTGTAGCGCGGGTCCAGGGTGACCAGCTTGCAGCCGTGCTCGCGCATGGCGGTCATCAGGTCCATGGAGTCCGGGGTGACCAGGGCCTCGAACCGGTTGGCGCCGCTCATGAGCACGTACTTGGAGTTGAGCACGTCCGCATAGGGAACCTCACCGAAGGTGTCCAGGAAGGCGCGGTTGTTGGAGACCAGGCACAGGGACTCGTGGGAAGTGACGTTGAACGAGCCGTAGACCTCGGCCAGCCTGCCCACGAACTTGGAGTGCAGGTCGGTGCCAGCGGAGAACAGGTGCCCGCAGGGCAGGTACTTCTTGCGCACCTCGAGCATCTTCTCGGCGGCCATGTCCAGGGCCTCGTCCCAGGGGATGCGCTGCCACTTGCCTTCGCCGCGTTCACCCTTGCGCAGCAGGGGGTACTTGAGGCGGTCCGGGTCGTAGACCTGGCGGATGCCGGCGTTGCCCCTGGCGCAGAGCATACTGCGCGACTTGAGGAATTTAGGGTTCGGGTCCAGCTTGGTCACCACGCCGTCCTCAACCCGCGCGATGAGTCCGCACTTGTTGAAGCACATGTCGCAGGCCGAGAACTTGGAGTCCCAGGGCTTGACCGCGGGCGCGGCGGCGCTGGCCTTGCGCAGGCCGCCCAGGACCGAGGCGCCGCCCACGGCGCCCGCCGCGAATAGGCCGGAGGCCTTGAAAAAGTCGCGGCGTGAAACTTTATGATTGGATTCTGACATATGGATCCGCCTTTCTCCCTTGCAGCGTCGGGATTGTCAGGTGGAGGCCGTCCGTTCGGATCACCCGGACGGACGGCCCGGAATGGCGATGGGAAACCGCCTTCGCAACCAGGCGGCTCCCTGCTTTACCTCGTATTAGCTGCACTTGGCCGGGGACGGAGAGTCCGAGGCGTAGTCGTGCAGGTAGGTGAAGATGTCGTTGAGGTCCTTGTCGGAAATGGTCCAGTCGCCCGAACACTTGATCTTGGCCTTGTCGGCGAAGGTGGCGTTCCATTGGGCCTGGGTCTTGGAGGCGGGGCTCAGGTCGGAAGCCTCGCTGCCGTTGTGACAGGATCGGCAGTTCTTGCGGTACAGGAACTTGCCCTTGCGGGCGTTACCGCCACCCATGGCAAAGGCCATGGAGACGGCGAA
Source organism: Pseudodesulfovibrio cashew (assembly GCF_009762795.1). Taxonomy (NCBI): domain Bacteria; kingdom Pseudomonadati; phylum Thermodesulfobacteriota; class Desulfovibrionia; order Desulfovibrionales; family Desulfovibrionaceae; genus Pseudodesulfovibrio; species Pseudodesulfovibrio cashew. Next base: position 1,023,089 of record NZ_CP046400.1, read on the forward strand.
AAGAGTGATCAGCGCGCTGGCAGCGATCAGGGTAAGTTTGCGGGACATGGTTTCCTCCATTGTCGGTTTATTTTGGGAACACAGCGATCCATGCTCGTGTTCTTATATGCCCTTGGCGATTTCCGCCATTATAACCTCTACCCGGTATGGGAACCTCTTTCCTTCCATATACCCATAGGGGGTATAGGTGTCAAGACTGGAATAGAAAAATATAATGTCGGCGCGGCAGGGCATAGAAGATGCTAATCAAGTAGAAAATACAGCGTATTAGCTCGCAACAAAGCACCTGCCATCAGCATGGCAGCAAAAGAAAAGAGAATACCCTACCTGGGTATAAGTTACCAAAGGCGGTCGGCGAAGGCGCGGTGCAGGCCGTGGGAACGGATGAGTCTGACGGTCTTTTCGATGTCGTAGGACACGAAGCGCAGGGTCAGGATGCGGCTGTCCGTGTCGAAGAGGGCGTATTTGGCGCGGGGGTCACCGTCGCGGGGCTGGCCCACCGCCCCTACATTGAGGAGGTGGCGCAGGCCGGGGTCGAGGAGCGTCTCTCCCTCGGGCAGGGCAAGCTTTGCCGAGGCCTGGCCGTCTTTGGAGGTGAAGCGCATCAGGTCATGGGTGTGGCCCACGAAGCATACCCCCTCCTGGTAGCGGCTGAAGACCTCGTCCATGCTCTCCTCGTAATTCCATATATACTCGTTGACCGAGTCGGGCGGGGTGCCGTGCACGAACCGGCAGTCGTGGGCCGTCGCGCTCTTGGGGTGGGAGACCAGCCACTGGTAGGTTTCCTCGCTGATCATCTCGCGGGTGCGCCGCAACGCGTCACGCGCAGGCTGGTTGAAGCGCGTCAGGTTGTGAATGTTGATCAGCCCCTGCTCGTGGTTGCCCTGGAGGATGACCATCTCCCGCGTGCGCAGCAGGTCGCAACACTCCTGCGGCTGCGGACCATAGCCGACCACGTCGCCAAGGCAGTAGATCTCGTCCGGACCTTGGGCGTCGATGTCGACGAGAACGCTTTGCAACGCCTCGAAATTGGAGTGGATGTCCGAGAGGATGGCGAGTTTGGTCATGGTTGTGAGGGTATACTCTCGCTTGGCGCAGGGCAAGGAGAGGGGGTACATCTCTTCGCAGAGAGCCAGCGTTGGGGCCTGCGGCCCCTCGCTTCCAGAATCGCGCTTGCAGCGCGCGAGAGCCGGGTTTGGGAGCTACGCTCCCAAAAGCCCTCCATGCCCTCCCGGCGGGGTCCATTTCTTTTGCTGCGCCAAAAGAAATAGACGAAAGAAAAGGCGCTTGGAGAGGCATCCCCGCCCCGGTGCTCTCGGGCGAGAATCTCATCCAACCCGGTCGGCTCCGGACTTCGTTGAGTGGAACGCTCTGCCAACTTTACCATTCGCAGGCCGTCCCACGCCGTGCGTATCGCGGCCAAAGAGCCGCCGCCCGCGTTGGTGAGCTTCTAGGCCCGGGAGCAAGGGGCTGACTGCGGACCTCCGAAGAAGAAGTCGAAGCGCCGGATTGCTTCTTGCTGAATCGTACAGAAGTACTTGCTCGGCCTGATGGGAAAAGTTGTCTTAATTAAGCAGCTTGGTGCTGGCTCTACATGGCGGACAAAGGCCTGTTGCCTCATCCGGTAAGCTACCAATCACCCCGGCAGCGACCGGTCATCGAGCTCGGGGCTTAGAGCCGCTTTTACACGGCGAAAGCGCAGCCCGAAGCGCGCCTGCCCGCAGGCTTTCGCATTTCGGGCAGCGGAAGCCGTGTTAGCGGCTCTTGGCCCTGAGATCGCGCTGCAGCACAAAAAGCGCGTTTTTTGCTTACTTTTGGACGCGCCAGCCCAAAAGTAAGTCGGCCCGGAAGGGCCGAAACCCTTCCTACGTCAATCGCCGCCTGAAAGGCGACTTCCTTTATCTTTTCAAGCCGCGCCGCACGGCATCACACAAAAAAAAGCCGCCGCACCAATCGGTGCGGCGGCTGACTCTCATATTGAATCCGACCCTACAATACATCCCAGCTCGCGCCGAGGGCAGTATCCTTCACCTCAACCCCCATGGCTGTCATGGCGTTGCGGATATCGTCGGCCTTCTGGAAGTCCTTGGCCTTGCGGGCCTCCTGGCGGGCGACAAGGAATCCCTCCACCGTGGCCGGGTCGATGCCCGCCCTGGCGGCGCGGTTGTCGCGCAGCTCGGTCAGGAACTCGACGGGCTCACGCTCGAAGATGCCGAGGATGGCGCCCCACTGCTTCATGTCTTCCTGGATGCGGACAAAGAGATCGCGGCCGCCTTCGGACTTGCGCAGGTTCTTGTCCTCCGCCACGCGCCCGGCCAGGCGCATTGCGGAAAAGACGTGCCCCAGGGCCCCGGCGGTGTTCATGTCGTCCTCCATGGCCTCGTCGAAATGCTTCTCGATCTCGTCCAGCTCGGCGGTCAACTCCTCGGGGAACGGGGATTTCTTCCACTTGGTCTTTTCCAGTTCCAGCCCGATCTGGCCCAGGGCGGAGTAGACGCGCTTGATGCCCTTTTCCGCTTCCTCCAGGGCCTCGAAGGAGAAGTCCAGGGGCGAACGGTAGTGCATGGTCAACAGGAAATAGCGCAGGGTTTCGGGCAGGAACTTGTCCAGGATGTCCCGGATGGTGAAGAAGTTGCCCAGGGACTTGGACATCTTTTCGGAGTTGATCTGCACGAACCCGTTGTGCACCCAGAAGTTGGCGAAGGGCTTGCCCGTGGCCGCCTCGGACTGGGCGATTTCGTTTTCATGGTGGGGGAAAGAGAGGTCCTGACCGCCGCCGTGGATGTCCAGGGGCAGGGGAGCGTACTTCTCGCTCATGGCCGAGCACTCCAGGTGCCAGCCGGGACGGCCCTGGCCCCAGGGGGATTCCCAGGACGGCTCGCCGGGCTTGGCCGCCTTCCAAAGGGTGAAGTCCAGCGGGTCTTCCTTTTCCTCGCCGGGAGCGATGCGCGCGCCGGACTCCAGTTCGTCGATATTGCGGCCCGACAACTTGCCGTAGCCGTCAAAGGAACGGACCCGGAAATAGACGTCGCCGGACGGGGCGGCGTAGGCGTGTCCCCTTTCGATGAGCAGCTCGGTGAGCTTGATCATCTCGGGAATATGCTCGGTGCACTTGGGCTCCACGTCCGGCCGTTCAATGGCCAGGCGGTCCATGTCCACGTAGAATTCATTGATGAACTTCTCGGCGATGGCCCCGGCCTCGCTGCCCACCTCGTTGGCGCGCTTGATGATCTTGTCATCGATGTCCGTAAAGTTGCGGATGAAGGTGACGTCGTACCCCTTGTATTTGAGGTAACGGTAGAGCACGTCGAAGACCACGCTGGAGCGGGCGTGGCCGATATGGCAGAAGTCGTAGGCGGTGATCCCACAGACGTACATGCTGACCTTGTTGCCGTTGAGGGGCGTGAATTCCTGTTTCTTTCGGGCAAGGGTGTTGTACAGTCTCATCGCTAAGCTCCAATCATACTAATTTGAAATTATTGTCTATTAATTACTTGCCGTTGTCTTGTCGGCGACCACGGTGACCCGCAGCAGCCTGAGATTCTCATAGAGGTCCCTGCCCATGAACAGATAGAGGCAGGGAACCGGCTCGACCGGAGCCGCCGTGACGGTCAGCGTACCGGGATCACTGACGAACTGGCTCAGGCCACGCAGGGCCTCGGCGGCCACCGCGTTGTCTTCCCCGGCGGCATAGTCGGCCATGGCCGTCAGTTCGTTCCTGGCCTGCAGCCGTGCGCCGCTCCTGCTCATTCCCAAGCGGTTCGCGGCCCGTTCGAAGAGCTTGTCCATGAATGACCCGTTGGCGACGGTGAGGCGCAGATCCTTCAGGCTCAACCCGAGGAGTTTTTCCACACGGAGCGCGTCAAGGTCAAGCTGCGTGAACGAACCCGAGAGTGCCGCCTCTCCCGCATCCCCAGCGTCGAAGGCCAGGGATTTTATGGTCAGGCTCCGACTTTTCGGGTCATAGGCGTAGTCCACAAAGAGGTCGCCCTTGATTGGCTCGGCCAAAGAAAGCCCGGGGAGGTCCGCGTCGCCTGGCCGGATGACCAACCCTTTGGCCCTGGCGGTGACAAAGTGGGGCGTCCTGTGCTTTCGGTCATAGGCGGTGACCACGACCTCATCTGCCCTGAGCCGCTGCCCCGAAGGCAGCACCGCGTTCGCGTTGGTCAGGGTCACGGTGTGGTCGGCCAATCCCACGTCGAGGCCGTCGTAGGCCAGGGTAAGCCCGTCCACGTCGGACACGGCCTCGTCCAGCCCCTTGCGCACCTCGCCGTTCACGAACCAGACCAGTCCGCCGTAGCAGAGCGCAACGAAAATCGCAAAGGAAAGAAGAAACTTGGAAAGGCGGCTCATGGTGCTACAGTTCCCTCAAGGCGGTCACGGCGGCCACGGCCTTGATGCCCTTTTTCTCGCCGGTGAAGCCGAGTTTTTCCTCGGTGGTCGCCTTGAAGTTGACCTGGTGCGGGTCCAGGCCGAGCAACCGGCGCACGTTGGCCGCGATCTGGGCCGCATGGGGGGCCAGCCTGGGAACCTGAGCAATGACGGTCAGGTCCGCGTGCACCACGCGCACGCCCGCTTCCCCGGCCATGGCCAGGACTTCCTTGAGGAAGACGCCGCTGTTCGCGCCGGAAAATTGTTCGTCCGTGTCCGGGAAGTGGGTGCCGATGTCGCCGCCGCCGAATGTGCCGAGCACGGCGTCGGTCAGGGCATGAAGCAAGACGTCGCCATCCGAATGAGCCACGATGGTCTGTTTACCGGGAATGGGAACCCCGCCGAGCACCAGCGGGCGGTCGTTCTCGCCGCCGAAGCGATGGACGTCGTAGCCCCAACCCACGCAAGGGACCGTGACCCGCTCCTCTTCCAGACGGGCCAGATCCTCGGGCGTGGTGATCTTCACGTTGCCCCGTTCGCCCTCGATGGCCCGTACCTCGGCCAGCCGTTCAACCATGCTCGCGTCGTCCGTGACTTCCCAGCCTTCGGCCTCGGCCCGTTCATGGGCCTCCAGCAGCAACGCGGTCTCAAAGGCCTGGGGCGTCTGCACGCCGCGCAGGACCGCACGGTCCAGGGTCTCGGCAACGGTGTCGCCGTCCACACGCTTGATGGTGTCGGTTACCTCCACCGCCGGAATCACGCCGCGCGCGCCCTCATTCAGGGCGTCGATGAGCCGGGAGATCATCCCGGCCGAAACAAAGGGTCTGGCGCTGTCATGAACCAGCACGCCGCCACATGCCCGGGGCAATGCCCCGAGGCCGTTGCGCACGGAGTCCTGCCGCCGCTCGCCTCCGGCGCAGACGCGCCACTCCACTCCGAGGTCCTCGACCTTGAAAAAGTGGCGCACCTCTTTTTCCATGGCCTTGGCGTCGTCGGGCGGAAACACGAAGACCAGCCCCTTGACCCCGGCCACGCGGGAAAAGGTCCGGGCCGAATGCCAGAAGAGGGGGGCGCCCTTGTACTCCAGGTACTGCTTGCGCACCCCGCCCGAGGCCTCGGCCAACCGGGTGCCGGACCCGGCGGCGAGGATGATGCCCCATATATCGTTCAACGGTCGGTCCATGTATCGTTCTCTCTATTGTGCCTGCCGCCCCTGTTGCGCGGCCCGGCTGAAACGGGGATTGCCCCGCTCGATTTCAACCCTGGATGGCGGCTGCGCTCAAACCGAACTGGCTGGTCTCCTGCGCCGTAACGTAATCCGCCGTGCCACCTGCGTCTTCCAGTCAAAATCAGGAAGCTTCCCAGCCTTCTTCATTCTTCTCCCTCTCCGCTACCAGCCCGAAGCAAGGTTGCGCAGAAGGGGTCAGCCGCCAGGCGGACGGGTTCGCCTTTCCCGCAGGCGTATCCCAATACGCCAAGGACTCCGGCGATAACCGCCGCAATCCGGGAAGCTGCCCAACCTTCTTTTTCCTCCCTTCCCGCTATCAGCCCGAAGGGAGGTTGCGCAGAAGGTGTCAGCCGCTAGGCGGTCGGGTTCGCCTTTCCCGCAGGCGTATCCAAATACGCCGAGGACAAAGGCAACCCGCTCAACGACGCGGATGGCGCCTTATGCGCCACCGGCGTATGAAAAACAGGAGTTGGCCGTAAGCCGGGTCTTGTTCCCCTTGCGGGGCGACTGTCATTCATCTGGGACGGCTGTTACCAGACGCCTCTAGCAACCTACCCGATAGCTCGGCCGGGCCGGCCTACCACGCTACCCTATTTGGTCTTGCTCCGGACGGAGTTCACCTGGCCTGCCGCGTCGCCGCGACAGCCGGTGGGCTCTTACCCCACCCTTTCACCCTTACCGCCGGGCCGAAGCCCGGAGGCGGTCTACTCTCTGTTGCACTTGACGGGGATCGCTCCCCCTGGGCGTTACCCAGCGTCCTGCCCTACGGAGCCCGGACTTTCCTCGACAGCGGATGCTGCCGCGACAGTCTGGCCAACTCCTAAATATTTTCCTGTGTGCCCCGGCTTGCGATCGCGGCGCATCCGCTGCGTTGCCGAGCGCGGTTTGATGCTCGACGTAGCCGGGCTACGCCTGCGCTCAAACCGGGCTCGTCTCCTTGCGGCTACACCACGCTCACAAGCCTCACTCTGTCAAAGAGGCCATCGTGGCAATTTAGACCACTCACTGGTGGTTTTTTGTGCCCGTTGCCTTGCGGCTGGGACCTTCTGCCCAGCCTCATGGTGTCAAAGACTGACGTTTCCGCACTACTTCTTGTAGTGAAGTAATGCGGAACTCGTCGATGGCAACGGTTTGCGCCGCTGCCGAAGGCCGATTCTACTCTTCGCCCTCGTCCTCGCGCTTCCAGTAGATGAGGCGCTGGCAGTTGGGGCAGCTCAGGATCTGCTTGCCCTTCTGCAGGTCGTTGTAAGCCTGCGGAGGGATCATGATGTGGCAGCCGTGGCAGACGCCGCTGGTGACCGGGACGATGACCGGGTTCTCCATGCGCTCGCGAATGAACTCGTAACGGCCCAGGATGGGCGGCGGCACGACCTTGCAGGCCTTCTTGCGCTTGCGGTCCAGGGATTCGAGCTTCTTGTTGGCCTCGGCCAGGCGCTCGTCCAGGGTGGTCTTGAGGGCGTCGTACTGCTCCTGCACACCGGACATCTCTTCGTTCAGGGCCGCGGTGGCGTCCTGCTGCCGAACCACTTCCTCCTTGACCGCGATCTGCTCTTCCTCGCGCATGCGGTTGAGCTTTTCCAGGGAATCCATCTCGCGCATCATGGCGTGATATTCCTTGGTGTTGCCCACCAGCATCAGCTTGTTCTTGGACTTCTTGATCTTGCCGGCGTCCTCTTCGATCTCCACGCCCAGCTTCTTCTTCTGGTCCTTGAGGATCTCCATGCGCTCGTCGATCTGAACCCGACGCTCGTCGAACTCCCGCATCTGGGCCTCGAGGTCGGCCAGCTCCAGGGGAGCCTTTTCGATCTCGTCCCTGAGAATGAGGATCTCGTCGTCCACCTGCTGGAGAATGATCAGTTGTTCAATTTGTTTCTCGTACATTCGTAAACCTCTCTAATCTATTTGAAAACATCTAAAAATGGACTTTCCGTCATTTCCGGACGACAAAGCGCATGGGCTCGTCACCGGGGAAAAACCGTACGGCCACGCCGTCCAATTCGTCTTCCAGTTCCTTGGCGAAACGGCGCATCATCTCTTCTTCCAAAGAGAAATGGCCCACATCGGCCACGCAGACCGGAGTCTCCACTGCCGGGTGGTACTTCATGTCCCCGGTCACCAACACGTCCGCTCCGGCGCGGGCCGCCTTGTCCGCCAGGGAAGAACCGGACCCGCCGCAGTAAGCTACCCTGGACACAGTCTCGGGTTGCGGCCCGCAGACCATGAACGCATCCCTGTCGATGAGTCCGCCCAGCAGGTCCGCAAAGGCGTCCCAGGACAAGGGCTCGGGCAGGTCACCCACCTCGCCGAATCCGACCTCGGCTGTGGGCGCGGTCAGGGAGCGCAGGTAGAAGACGGGCCGTTTGCCCAGCGAAAATTCAATGCCTCCGGCCACTTCGTTCCAGGCCGCCTCGTCGCAGACCACGCGCACCTCGCCCGCCCTGCTCTGGGACACGGAGTGGATACCCGGATGATTGGCCCAGACCGCCGCGGTCTCCCGCTCGATGGGCTTGTCCGCGTAAAAGGACGCCTCGATGGGCGCGCGCCCGTGTTCCACCTCCAGCAGTCGGGAGCCTGTCAGGCCCAGCGCCTCGCCCAGCCAGAAGGCTGGCCCGCCGGGCCGGGTATCCAGGGAGGTATGCGCGGCATAGAGCCAGGCCCCGCTGCCGATCACCAACCGGACCACGTCCAGATAGGGCGACGGCGAGCCGAGTCCCTTGGGCTTCATGTAGAGCGGATGGTGAGTAAGCACGGCCTGCGCTCCCCACTCCAGGCAGCGGGCCACCATGGCCGGGGTCGGCTCCAGACAGACGGCGACCTTGCTCGCCGCGTCCGCAGCACCCGCTATCTGCACCCCGGAATTGTCCCAGGCCGACTGGTTCGCCTCAGGAGCCAATTTGTCGAAAATCGGCAAAATATCCTTAATTTTCATAGACTTATACCATACCCCCGGAATGAGAATGCTCCCGTAGGGTTTCCCCCTCGGGAGCATCATATTCCTCTTCTATATCCCGGCCTTCGGCCTTAGTGGGATATTTCAGGACCAGTGCGTTGAACGGTGTTCCTGTGTCGTATGCTATCAATCATTCCTCCCGGCAGGGGGGGGAGAGAGTTGGTGGGCCAGCCAGGATTCGAACCTGGGACCGACCGGTTATGAGCCGGTGGCTCTGCCAACTGAGCTACTGGCCCGTCGTGCGAACACAGGACGATAGACCAGACACCACAGGCGTGTCAAGCATGCAGCACAGGTGCAGTGCGATCATACAGGGGGAGTATGTCGGCAAACAGGCGGTCGTCTGATCAGAGGGAGAGTTCGGCCACGTCCATCTCGCTGCGCGCGGCCTCGATGAAGCGCCTGATCTCCCTTCGCTGGTGGGGGGAGTAGCGGAGCTGGAGGATACCCTTGAACTTGTCGGTCACGGTGAATATGCCCAGGTTGTCATAGCCTTCGAGCAGAAACCGGAACAGGGCGATGCGGGCCGGGTCGATCCGCACGTAGAGCCGCTCCGAGAACAGGGGCGGCGGCGGACAGGGACGCTTGCGCGGGCGGCGGCGGGAAGATTTTTTCTGCGAAGCCATAGCCGGGTCCTACCCGCTGCCGGGGCAAAGCGCAACGGCAAACATCGGCTCCTCCCGGCTGCCGGCAAGGGCCACGGCAGCGATACCGGCCGGATTCCATCCCCTCCAGGGCTGGAACCCTGCTTCGGGCCAGCACTTTTCCCGCAACCCGTCCCCCGCCCCTGCCTCAACAGCCCGCCAGGGCAGGCTTTATCGGCACTTCCGGGGAAACATTGGTTTGCCTTTCAAGCCGGATGCGGTATACTCGGACCGAATCTTCTCAATCCGCCGCAACCCCTGCGCACCCGAGGACAGTACCTATCCCAGGAGGCCGCTCATGGCTCGCATTACGCCGGAATCTCTGGCGACAATATACTTCACTTTCACGTGGGAGAGCTCCCACGCCGTTCACATGGAACACTACCTGGCGGAGGACGTCAGTTTCACCAGGGATATGCTCCCCTTGGGAGTAAAAAGCCACATGCGCGGGCTGGGCGTGGGTGACTCGGTCCGGCTCAGGATGGACCCGTCCGAGGTCCCGGCCTTCAAGCCGGGCAAGGTGCTGGACATGCCAATCGCCCGGTTCCAGCCGCCCCTGCTCGACGGCCGGATCATCAAGCCGAGGCTCGGCAGGTTCTACCCCAAGAATTTCATCGAGCGCGTGCCCGGAACCCGCCCCGACTCGGCTACCCCGTTTCGCGTGACCGGGCTCAGCCAGGGGACCTTCAAGGCCGACCTGAACCATCCCATGGCCGGGCGGGAGGTCGCCATACTGGCCGAAGTCATGGGTGTCCGCCCCGGACAGGGCAGCGGCAAGCTCAAGCGGTGGCCGGAGATCATCCTGCAGGGACCGGGCATGCAGGCCCGACTCCCCGAGACGCCCACCGACTTTCTGGGCGGCGAGCCGTTCAAGCGCAAGGACGAATCCTGCGACGCCCGGTTCTACGCCAAGCCTCGCCCGGTCCAGCATCTCGACCGCCGCGCCAGGGAGAACGTGCAGCACCTTCATGCCGAGCTGCTTTCCGACGACATGCGCATCCTCGACCTCATGGCCGGACACGAGTCCCACCTGCCAGAGGGCTTCCGCCCCGCCTCCATGGCCGGGCTGGGCATGAACCGGCAGGAACTGGAGGCCAACCCGGCCCTGACCGAGCACATGGTCCGTGACCTGAACGAGAGCCCGCGCCTGCCCTTTGACGACGAGTCCTTCGACGCGGTCATCTGCACGGTCGGCGTGGAATACCTGATCCGGCCCGGCGAGGTCTTCGACCAGGTGGCCAGGGTTCTCAAGCCCGGCGGACTGGCCCTGATAACGTTTTCCAATCGCTGGTTCGAACCAAAGGCCGTCCGCATCTGGACCGAACTCCACGAGTTCGAACGTCTGGGACTGGTCAGCCAGTATCTGCTCCGCACCGAACGGTTCGAAGGGATCGTCACCCGCTCCGAGCGCGGCTGGCCCCGGCCCGAGGACCCGGAGGACCGCTACTCCGGCCAACTGCCCGAGAGTGATCCGATCTATGCCGTCTGGGGACGAAAGAAGCAGGGATAGTCCCGCCGCCAGGCTGGACGGAAGATAAAAATGAATTGCGGGCGCAGCCTTGGCTGCGCCCGCAATTCATTTTTATCTGACATCACAGCGAGTTGAAACAACGCTCGCGTGACAGAAGTCTCGCAACGAAACCGCCTAGGTGAGCTCCGCCTTGGAGAGCACCTCGATGAGCAGCTTGAGCATGTCCTGGTCGTGGGCGGCGCCCCGGCTCTTGATCCGGGTCAGGGCCTCGAACGGGGTGTGCCGCTTGCGCGCCTCGCCCTCTCCGTTGAGCAGGTTGTCGTACTCGTTGCACAGGATGAGCGCCTTGACGTAGAACGGGAGCAGGTCCGCGTTGCCGCCTGAAGGATAGCCTGACCCGTCCATGCGCTCGTGATGAAAGAGGATGCACTGGAGTGCTTCCTGGGGCAGGGGCACGCTCGAGCAGACGCCAACACCAAGGGCCGGGTGTGAGCGAATCAGCTCGATCTCGCCCTGACTCAGGGTGGACGGCCTGCGTGCGAAGAGGTCTTCCGGCAGCTCCAGTTTGCCTATGTCATGAAGCATGGACCCGATGGCCACGGCCACCAGCAACTCGTTGTTTTCCGTCACGATCCTGGACAGCACGCTGACGGTCAGCACCATCACGGCGATGCCGTGCCTGAAGACCTGATTGCCCTCGGAGATGAAGCGGGCCAACTCCTTGAGGGCGTCGTCACGGGCCAGAAATTTGAGAGAACTGTTGATCAGCTTGCGGATGCGGGCGAACCGCTTCTTGTCCATGGAGTGCGGCATGGAGCGGTCAAAGGCCTCCTTGGCCAGGGAGACGGTCGCGTCGTTCCAGGCCCGGGCCCGCTCACGCACGGGGATGGCATCGTCGTCCAGCAGTTCAAGGAGGTTGTCGTGCAGGTAGACGGCGTAATGGCTGTAGTCCTCGGCCTTGACGTAGAGATGGTCCACACCGAGACGCCCCAGGCGCTTCTTGTGCTCGTCAGTGAACAGCTCGCCCTTTTCCGCATAGAGCACGAAGCTCTCGTCCTGCTTCAGGTACAGGGAGAATCCCCCCACGCGTGAAGGAATGACCATGTACGGCGAGACCTTGAACAGGGCGGATTTCTTTTTGTTTGTCTTGCCGGGCGCGTTGTTCCCGGCAGTTCGGTCAGTGTCCATCTATTCTCCCTTGGCCCGATGTAGGGCCCGACGGCGGGCCGGACACCCCCTTGCGGCGGCCTGTGTCCGGCATCCGGCAACCCGGCTGTCCCGCTGCGGGACCCGTGGCTTTCCGTCTCCGCTTTGCAACGGATTTGGCTTTGTCATGCGGCAATATACGCACCGGGTGGGGCTCTGTAAACGGCGCGCTTCCGATCACTTCATCGGCGCGGCAGGAGGAGACTTTACACGCCATGAACGGAACGCCTGCCATTTTGTTTCCGCCGCTTGCCATCCTTTCAGGAATGGTTACTCTCCCGGAATGACTCAATCCGCAGACAAGCATTCCATTCATATAGAAGGCGCCCGGCACCATAACCTCAAGGACCTGACACTCGACATCCCCCGCGACAAGCTCGTGGTGGTGTGCGGGCCGTCAGGGTCGGGCAAGTCCACCCTGGCCTTTGACATCGTCTACGCCGAAGGGCAGCGGCGCTACGTCGAATCCCTCTCCGCCTACGCCCGTCAGTTCCTGCCCCAGATGGACAAGCCGGACGTGGACAAGGTGGAGGGCCTTTCGCCCGCCATCTCACTGGAGCAGCAGACCGCCACGCGCAACCCGCGCTCCACCGTGGGCACGGTCACCGAAGTCTACGACTTCCTGCGCGTGTTCTTCGCCCGGCTGGGCAAGTTCTACTGCCCCGAGTGCGGCAAGCCCATCGAGGCCCAGACCACGGACCAGATCGTGGAGACCATCCTGGCCATGGAGCCCGGCACCAAGTTCATGCTCCTCGCCCCGCTGGTGGAGCACCAGAAGGGCACCCACAAGGACCTCTTTGCCAAGCTCAAGAAAGAGGGCTTCGTGCGCGTGCGCATCGGCGGAGAGATCCACCCCCTGGACGAGGTGCCCGAGCTGGAGAAGAACAAGAAGCACACCATCGACCTGGTGGTGGACCGGCTGGTGCTCAAGGACGGCATCAAGAAGCGGCTGGCCGACTCCGTGGAGCTGGCCCTGGACAAGGGCGACGAGCGGATGATCCTGTCCGTGGTCGGCGGCGACAAGCCGGGCGACACCTTCATGTCCACCCTGTCCACCTGCCCCTCCTGCAAAATCTCCATGCCGCGCCTCACCCCGCAGCTCTTCTCCTTCAACTCGCCCCAGGGAGCCTGCCCCACCTGCAACGGCATCGGCAGCGTGGAGTATTTCGAGCCCGACCTCATCGCCCCCAACAAGGGCCTTTCCCTGAACGAGGGCGGCGTCATCCCGTGGAAGTCCGCCTACCGGCAGGAACAGTACGCCCCCAAGCTCAAGGCGCTGGGCAAGCTGCACGGCTTCACCCTGGACACCCCGCTCGCCGACTACACGCCCGAGGCATGGGACGATCTTTTCTACGGCAACCCCCGGGTCAACTGGCAGGGCGTGGTGCCCATCCTGGAATACGGCCAGTTGCAGTCCGGGGTCTGGGACCACTGGACCGCCCGCTTTCAGCAGTCGCGCCCCTGCCCGGACTGCGAAGGCGCGAGGCTGAGGCCCGAGGCCCTGGCCGTGCGCGTAGCCGACAAGAATATGTTCGAGTTCGCGTCCATGTCCATCCAGCGCGCCCTGGAGTGGCTCGAAGCGCTGGAATTCACCGGCCAGGAGACGCTCATCTCAGAGCCGCTGCTCAAGGAGCTGACCCACAAGCTCGGGTTCATGGTCAACGTGGGACTGGAGTATCTCTCTCTGGGCCGGAACATGGCCACCCTGTCCGGTGGCGAGGCCCAGCGCATCCGACTCGCCTCCCAGCTCGGCAGCGGCCTGGTGGGCGTGACCTACGTCCTGGACGAACCCTCCATCGGCCTGCACCCCCGCGACAACCAGCGGCTCATCGACACCCTGCGCTCGCTCCAGACGCGCGGCAACACCGTGCTCGTGGTCGAGCACGACGAGCCCACCATCCGGGAAGCGGACCACGTCATCGAGATCGGCCCTTCCTCGGGCTGGCTCGGCGGCGAGATCGTGTTTCAGGGCCCGGTCACCGAGCTGCTCAAGGCCGACTCCCTGACCGGCAAGTATCTGCGTGGCGACATGTTCATCGAACCGCCCGAGACCCGGCGCAAGGGCAAGGGCAAGATCACCCTGCGCAAGGTGGAGACCAACAACCTCAAGGACCTGGACGTGGACATCCCGCTGGGGGTCATGACCTGCGTCACCGGCGTGTCCGGCTCGGGCAAGTCCTCCCTGGTCATGGACTCGCTCTACAAGCACATCCAGCTTCATCAGGGCAACAAGGCAAACAATCCCGGCAAGATCGGTGGCATCGAAGGACTGGACCAGATCGAGAAGGTCATCTCCATCGACCAGACGCCTATCGGCCGCACCCCGCGCTCCAACCCGGCCACCTACACCAAGATCTTCGACGAAATCCGCAAGATCTTCACCGGGTCCAAGGAGGCGCGTACGCGTGGTTACAAGCCGGGCCGCTTCTCCTTCAACGTCAAGGGCGGCCGCTGCGAGGCGTGCAAGGGTGACGGCCAGATCAGGGTTGAGATGCACTTCCTGCCCGACGTCTACGTCACCTGCGAGACCTGCAAGGGCAAGCGCTACAACGCCCAGACCCTGGAGGTGGAGTACAAGGGCAAGAACATCGCCGACGTGCTGGACATGACCGTGCGCCAAGCGCGCGAGTTCTTCGCCAACCACCCGCCGCTCATGCGCCGCCTGGACGTGCTCTCCCAGGTTGGGCTCGACTATATCAAGCTCGGCCAGGCAGCCACCACTCTGTCCGGCGGCGAGGCCCAGCGGATCAAGATATCCCGCGAACTGGGCAAGCGCAACCTGCCCGGCGCGCTCTACATTCTGGACGAGCCTACCACCGGCCTGCACATGCACGAGGTGGGCAAGCTCATCAAGGTTCTCCACGCCCTGGTGGACAAGGGTGCCACGGTCATCGTCATCGAGCATAATACGGACGTGATCATGGCCTCGGACCATGTCATTGATCTTGGCCCCGGCGGCGGCGAGCATGGCGGGGAGATTGTGGCCTCGGGAACGCCCGAGGAGATTATTGCCAATCCCGATTCGGCAACAGGGCAGTTTTTGTGATGGTTGCTTGTTGAAAGGAAAAAGGAAGGCCGCCTTTTTGAGGGCGGCCTTTTTATTTTGTGGGGCCTGCGGCGCTGGGGGAGAGGAAAAGAGAATAAGGAAGCCGCCTTTCGGCGTCGATTGATGGGGGAAGGGTTTCGCCCCTTTCGGGGCGACTTACTTTTGGGCCAAGGCGTCCAAAAGTAAGCAAAAGACGCCTTTGGTGGTGCTGCAGCGCGATCTCAGGGCCAAGAGCCGCTAACACGGCTTCCGCTGCCCGAAATGCGAAAGCCTGCGGGCAGGCGCGCTTCGGGCTGCGCTTTCGCCGTGTAAAAGCGGCTCTAAGCCCCGAGCTCGATGACCGGTCGCTGCCGGGGTAATTGGTAGCTTACCGAATGAGGCAACAGGCCTTTGTCCGCCATGTCAAGCTAGCACCAACCTGCTTAATTAAATCAACTTTTCTCATCAAACCGAGCTAGCACCTCAGTACGAATCAGAAAAAAGCAATTCGGCGCTTCGACTTCCTCTTCGGAGGTCCGCAGTCAGCCCCTTGCTCACGGGCCTAGAAGCTCACCAAGCCGGGCGGCGGCTCTTGTCCCGGAACCCGCACGGAGTCGGACGGCCTCCGAATGGTAAAGCTGGCAGAGCGTTCCACTCAACGAAGTCCGGAGCCGACCGGGTTGGATGAGATTCTCACCCGGGAGCACCGGGGGCGGGGATACCCCTCCAAGCGCCTTTTCTTTCGTCTATTTCTTTTGGCGCAGCAAAAGAAATGGACCCCGCCGGGAGGGCATGGAGGGCTTTTGGGGCGCAGCCCCAAACCCGGCTCTCGCGCGCTGCAAGCGCGATTCCCACAAAAAAAGCCGCCCCCAAAGGGCGGCCTTCCTTTATCTCTTCATCCCCGAAGGGGCCAACCCTCAATCATCATTGGCCAGGCCGGTCAAATCCCCGATCTCGTGCCCCAGCTCCTCGGCCTTGAGCACGCGGCGCATGATCTTTCCGGAGCGGGTCTTGGGCAGCTTGTCGCGGAACTCGATGGACTTGATCACGGCCACCGGGCCGAGTTCGTTGCGGATGGTCTTCTTGAGGTCCTTGATCAGGTCGTCGTCGGGCTCGAACCCGTGGTTGAGCAGGACAAAGGCCTTGGCCGCCTCGCCCTTGATCTTGTCGGGCACGCCGATGACCGCGCACTCGCTCACCGCGCGGTGCACGCCGAAGGCGGCCTCCAGTTCGGCGGAGCCGATGCGGTGCCCGGCGATGTTGATCACGTCGTCGGCACGGCCCTGAATCCAGATGTAGCCGTCCTCGTCCTTGCGGGCCACGTCGCCCGCGTAATACACGCCGGGAATCTTCTCCCAGTACTCTTTGTAAAGTTCGTCGTCGTTCCACAGCCCGGTCATCATGGCCGGCCACGGCTTGGTGATGACCAGCAGGCCGCCCTTGCCCGGGGGCACGGGGTTGCCGTCCTTGTCCACCACGTCGGCCTCCACGCCGGGCAGCGGCTTGGTCACCGAGCCTGGCTTGAGCAGGGAGATGGGCATGGGCGCGATCATGAACATGCCGGTTTCGGTCTGCCACCAGGTGTCGAGCACGGGGCATTCGCTGCGCCCGATGTACTTGTACAGCCAGGTCCAGGCCTCCGGGGAGATGGACTCGCCCACCGAGCCGAGCAGGCGCAGGCTGCTGAGGTCGTGGGTCTTGGGGTACTGGGTGCCGAAACGCATGAGCATGCGGATCATGGTCGGCGCGGTGTAGAAGATGGTCACCCCGTACTTGGCCACGATGGCCCAGAGGCGGTCGGCCTGGGGATAGTTGGGGTGCCCTTCGTACATGACCGAGGTGGTCCCGGCCATGAGCGGGCCGTAAACCACGGCGGAGTGGCCGGTGACCCAGCCCGCGTCCGCGGTGCACCAGAAAATATCGGTGGGCTTGATGTCGAAGACCGTGGTCAGGGTGCGGTTTACGCCGACCATGTAGCCCGCGTGGGAGTGGACGATGCCCTTGGGCCTGCCCGTGGTGCCGGAGGTGTAGAGCAGGAACAGCGGGTCGTCCGCCTCCATGACCTCGGTGGGAGCCTCGTTGCGCTCCTGGCGGATGAGGTCCTCGTACTGGAAGTCGCGGCCGTCGACCATGTCCACGCCGATGTTGCAGCGCCGGACCACGACCATGGACTCCACGCAGTCGGCGCAGGCCCCGATGAGCGCCTCGTCGGCGGTCTCCTTGAGGCTGATGATGCGCCCGTTGCGGTAGAAGCCGTCCGCCGTGATCAGCAGCTTGGCCTGGGCGTCGTTGATGCGCTGCCGGAGCGCCTTGGCCGAGAACCCGGCGAAGACCACGGAGTGGATGGCCCCGATCTTGGCCGCAGCGAGCATGGAGATGACGGTCTCGGGCAGGGGCGGCATGTAGATGACGATGCGGTCGCCCTTGCGGACGCCCAGGGTGCGCAGGGCGTTGGCGAACCTGTTCACCTCGCGGTAGAGTTCGAAATAGGTGTACTTGCGCGTGTCGCCGGGCTCGCCCTCCCAGATGAGCGCCAGCTTGTTCTTGTTGGCCGTTTCGATGTGCCGGTCCAGGGCGTTGTACACGATATTGCACCGCGCGCCCGAGAACCAGCGGCAAAAGGGAGCGTTGCTGTCGTCAAAGACCTGGTCCCATTTCTTGAACCAGTCCAGCTCGTCAGCCGCCTCCTCCCAGTACCCCAGGGGATCCATTGCCGAGAAACGGCGGGCCGCCTCCAGCTCCTGGGGATTGACGTTGGCCTCGATGACCAACTGCGGGAGCGGGCGGAAGACCCGTTCTTCCTGCAGCAAATTATCTATTGCGCCTTCCATGTGCTATCCTCCTCGCCCTTGACGGACCGGCCGTCCAAACCGGTTCGGCGAGACTCCTTCATACCAACATTACACGGCAACACCCGCCCTATTCGGTCAGCGGTTGCCCACGCAAGATAAACGGTCACAGTCCGATGACCTTTTTCAGCTCCGCTATGCGGCGGCGGCTGATGGGAAGCTCGATGCGGGTACGGCCCGCGGTCCTGAGCATGAAATTCGAGCCGGGCATGGACGCGATCTCAGTGACCATGTCCAGGTTCACCAGGTATTTGCGATGCACCCGGAAAAACCGGTGCGGTCCCAGCCTGTCTTCCAGATTCTTGAGGCGGTGGGACGAAAGAAACTTCTGGTTGGCCGTGTGCACGTAGGAATAGTCCTCGAACGCCTCCACGAAGATGATCTGATCGTAGGGAATGAGGATGGTCCGCCCGTCCTGAGTCACGGCCAGTTTTTCGATTTCCTGCCGGCGTCCGGCGGTCTGGTCCCAGGCCGCCTTGAGCGCGGCCAGGAAGGTGTCCTGCTCCTCTTCGGGCAGAGGCAGCTTCACGGTGAGCTCGTCCGCGTTGTCGTCCGGAGGCTCCACGTCCGCTCCGTATGCCGCCGGAGGAGGCACCTCGCGGTAACGCTGCTTGAAGGTCTGCAGCCGGTCGATGGTCCGGGCCATGCGCCCGGGCGCGGGCGGCCAGAGCAGGTAGTCGGTGGCCCCCAGTTCGAAGGCCGCGTACGCCCTGGCCTCGGAATCCGAGATGAAGACCAGCGCGGGCTTGTTCTTTCGCCCGGCCAGCATCTGGGCCATCTCGATGCCCGAGGCGTCGCCCGGCAGGTCGGTGCCCACGAAGAACACGCCGTAGGGGATGGCTTCGAGCAGCTCCAAGGCCTCGAACGCGGTCACGGCCTCACCCAGAATCTGCAGGAACGGCACGTCCTCAAGCGCGTCGCGCAACGCGCTGCGGACCGCCGGGTCCGAATGAACGAGCAGTGTCTTGAGCTTGGGCATGGTTCGGCTCGCCGCCTTGTTTGGTTCGGAATGGAGTGCTCTAGCCTGCTCTCTCTCTACCGGGAATCGGAGCCGGACGCAAGGTCCGGGGAAGAAAGGGGAAATGGGAAGAGCCCGCCTGTGGCGCGGAGAGCCACAGCGTAGACGGCCCGCGCGGACAGCCTGTCACGACGGCTCCCTAGGCGTCCGGGAGTTCGATCAGGAAGACCGTTCCGGCCGGGGAGTTGGACATGGCGCGGACCTGACCTCGGTGGTCGGCCACGATGGAACGGACGATGGTCAGGCCCAGGCCGGTGCCGCCCTTCTTCTGGGTGTAATAGGGCTCGAACATGCGCGAGGAGTCCTTGGGCAGTCCCGGGCCGTTGTCGGCCACGGCGATGGAGACGAGCCCCGCGCCGGTGTCGTGGGCCACGGTGACGGCCACCTGCGCCTTGGTGGTATCCTTAAGGGCCTCGGCCGCGTTGGTGAACAGGTTGATGAGCACCTTGCGGATGGCCTCGCGGTCAAAGGGGAACTCGCCCACCGGGGTGAGAAACTCTAGGGACCAGCCGATCTTGCGGTGGGTGTTCTCGAACATGGCCAGGACCTCTTCGAGCACGGGCGGCAGGCTGTCCGGCCTCGGCTGGACCTCGGGCAGCTTGGCGTAGGCGGAAAACTCCGTGACCATGTTCTGCAGCCGCTCCACCTGGTTGACGATGAGGCTGGTGCAGTCCTCGAAGACCGGCTCCCCGATCTCGGTGCCGTAGCGGCGCTGGAGGCGCTGGGCCGAAAGCTTGATGGGCGTGAGCGGGTTCTTGATCTCGTGGGCGATGCGCCGGGCAACTTCGCGCCAGGCGGCCAGCCGCTGAATCTTTTCCAGCTCGGTGATGTCCTCGAACACGGCCACGTGGCCCGCGTCGCGGCCGCCCACGTTCTGGAGGGAGACCACGTTGATGAGCATGCGGATGTTCTTGCCCTGGACCGGCAGGTCGATCTGCCGCTGCCACAGGGCGCCGGGGGTGTTGGAGACCTGGGAGAGCGCCTCCCGCATCATGTCCGAGAACTCGCCCGAGAGCAGCTCGGTGGGCTTCCTGCCGATGAGCAGGCCGCCGGGTACGCCCAGAATGTCCTCGGCCGCGGTGTTGACCGTGCCGATTCGGCCCTCGGCGTCCATGGAGATGACGCCCGAAGTGATGTTGTTGAGCACGGCCTCGATGTACTGGCCGCGCCGCTCCAACTCCTGGTTCTGCTGGGCCAGACGCAGGTTGGCCTGCTGCACCGACTGCTGTGACTGCTCCAGGTCCTCGGCCATGCGGTTGAAGGACTGGACCAGGAAGCCGAGTTCGTCGTCGGAACGGTCCTCAAGACGCACGGAGAGGTCACCCCGCCCGATGCGCTCGGTGCCCACGGCCAAGGCCTGCACTGGGGCCGAGAGCTCCTTGGCCAGGCGGAAGCCGAACCAGATGGCCCCGAGGATGATGAGCAGGGCCATGACCCCCAGGGTGAGGTAAAGGTTCATCTTCCAAGGGTACTTGCGATCCTTGAGCTTCTTGTATTCGTCCAGGCCGCGCACGATCTGGTCGAGGCGGTGCAGGAGCCCCTGGCCCACGGTCTCGCCGATGACCAGATAACCGGTCCTGCCCTCGTCCACCGGGGTGACGCCCAGAACCAGGTCGCTGCCGGGCTTGGGGATGATGGTTGTCCAGGGGCGGGGGTCCGCCTTGAGGGACTGCCAGTCGATCTTCTGCTTGATTTCGGGCCAGGCCTGGCTCCACTGGGGAGAGGCGTGGGTGTTCTGCTCGTTGCCCTCGGGGTTGATGACGCCCACCAGGCTGAGGTCGTACTCGTCGAATTTCTTGTTCAGGTAGCGGTCCATGCCCTTGCCGCCCCAGGCATACTGTGACTTGACGATCTCCCCGATCATGACCGTACCGCGCCGCTCCAGGCGATCCTGGGCCGAGCCGTAGAAAGCGCGCCCCAGCTCCAGGGCCTGCTCCATGGACTCCTCCACCTGGCCCTTGAACCAGTAATCCACCGAGGTCTGCACGAACTTGACCGACACCAGGTAGATAAGAGCCGTGGGGATGAGCGAAAGGGAGATGAAGGCCAGGACCAGCCTTGTCCTGAGCTTGGAGCCGAGCACGCGGCGACGGCGCTCCAGCATGAGCCGGACCGCGTTGCGCGCCACGTAGAAGAGCATGGCCAGCAGCAGGACCACGTTGAGGATGAGCAGGTTGAGGATAAGGTAGTAGTCCCCGCTCAGGTACTTGAGCTCGGCCCAGGTCAGGCCGACCAGGAGCACGAGAAAGACCAGGGCCAGGATGTATTCCCACTTGCGCCGCCGCTTTTCCCTGCGGGTGGTGGAAGAGATGCGGATGGGATCGGGTGACATGGCCGGGTCCTAGAAGGTGAAATTCAGGTGAAAGGTGTTGTCCGAGCCCGCGTCCCAGGACCAGAAGTAGAGGAACCGCTCCAGTCCTTCGGGCGCGTCCACCTCGTTCATGGTGGTGATCAGGCGCAGGGAATAGTTCTGTCCGTGCTCAAGCATGCTCCACGGCCCGAGCACGGTACGAATGGTCCCCCATCCCTCGGACAGGAGGGCGGGCAGGTTTCCGTTCCGCAGCGGGACCGTGCGTCCGGGCACGGTCATGACGAACTCCTGTGCCAGGCGGTCGAACCGGATGACGCTTTCGAAGCTGCCGGAGGCAACGGACCCGTCCAGCCAGTACTCGCGGACCTTGAACAGCTTGACCATGCACTTGAGCGCCAGCTCTGCGCCGTCCTCCAGTTCGCCCTTGAGCACGGGCAACTCCACCACCGAGACGCCGAAGCGCACGGTGAGGGAGCCGTTCTCGTCGGCAATGGCGGGCGCCCTGAGGGACAGGGTCTGCGCCCATGCCGTTCCGGCGGAGAGGATGACGGCCAGCCAGACCAGGAGCAGGAGCCCGGCCGGGAGGCGTGTGAATGGAGCGTTTCTCATATATTCACGAGATGTATCAGCAGCGGACCCAAAGAACAAGTCACGCCGCGCCATTGGCATTCACTCCCGGTTCGGATAGGCTGGTAAAAAGCCAAGGAGTCATCCCATGCAAAAGGAACTGTTGCTCGCCATCAGTGAAGACCGCTCCGCTTCCTACAACCTCCGCTTTCTGCGGGAAGTCTTCAGCACGTTCTGCGACTTGAAGCTCACACTGTTTTACGTCACCCCGTACAAGCCCTCCTGGGGCATGTCCCAGAGCGACGTCGCACCGCGTACTGCCGGGTTCGACGAGACCATGCATTTCACCGAAGGCAGCGGGCAGGGAGCGCTGGGCGATGCCGAGCGCTGGATCAAGGAAGTGGCGGGATGCACGGGTGAGAACGTCCGGACCAAGGTCGCCCACTCCAGGCGGGGGACCGTGCCCGAGCTGATCGAGGAGGCCCACAACGGCATGTACGACGCCCTGCTGCTCGGCAGGCGGACCTTCACCTGGTTCGAGGAAATCTTCGAGAACTCCGTGTCTCACGAGATGCTGCTCAGCGACATCGACTTCCCCCTGTGGATATGCAAGCGCCCGCCCGACTCCCTGGAAGCCCCGCGCCACGACGTGCTCCTCGCCCTGGACGGTTCCGAGCCGTCCAAGCGCATGGTGGACCACGCCGCCTACATGCTCGCGGATGAACTCCGACATACGTTCACCCTGTTCCACGTGGCCGAGAAGGGGTATGGCGCGGATCATGCGGCGAGACTGTTCGATGAGGCGCTCGCCATCCTGAAAAACAACGGCGTGGAAGAGGAGCGCATCGAGATGAAGACCGCCATGGGCAAAAGCCCGGTCAAGGCGATCCTCACGGAAGTCAGGGAAGGCAACTATTCCGCCGTGGGCGTGGGCAAGCACGGCGAGTCCAGCGACCACAAGGCCAGGGGGCTCTTTCCCAGCTCGGTGACGGTGAACCTGCTCAGGCAGCTTGAGAATTCGGCGCTGTGGATCAGCAAATAGCCCGGACGCTCCGCCGACTCCGTATCCAGGACGGCGTCACCCTGATTTTGAACAACCCCCTCAAGTGACAACAAGAGAATGAAAACAGGTCGAAAGGGTTTGGCGCTGAGAAGCTATTTCAGGTAGCGCCGGATAATCCGCTCCAAGGTGCCGTCGGCCCGGATGGCGTCGATACCGCGCTGGAGGCGCTGCACCACGGCGTCCTGCGTGGCTGGATTGAAGGCATAATAAATTTGGCTTTTGGAGACCACGAGGTCGGTCTCGAAATCCCCTCTGTTCAGCTTCGCCTGCTCGATGGCGAGATAGGCACCCTGTTCCCCGGTGAGCACCGCAGTGGTCCTTCCGTAGGCGAGCCGCTTCATCAGATTGACGGCGTTGGTGGAAAGCTCCACCGTAATAGGCTGCTTCTCCAGGGTTTGCAGCATCTGGTGCCCGGCCCCGTCGCGCAGCACGCCGACCGTCCTGTGCTTGAGGTCGTCCAGGCTCCTGACCGGCCTTCCCCCCTTGCGGGTTATGACCACCATGCTGAACTCCATGATCGGGCCGGCCCACTTGAAAAGGGACTCGCGCTGCGGCAGGCGGCAGGTGGAGAAAAGGCAGGTGTTGGCCCTGTCCTTGGCCAGATAGTAGGCGCGGGACCACGGATAAAAGGTGATGTCCGAGGTTGATTTATTGACCCCGACCACCTTGAGGGCGGCGAGCAGGGCGTCGACCGCCACTCCCTGGGCCTGGCCGTCGGCCTTGAAGTTGAAGGGGCGCAGGTCTTCCGTCAGAAAAACCGTGTTCTCCAGACTTTGGGCGGAAGCCGTGTTGAAAAGGACCAGAGCGAGCAGCGCAGCGAGGAAGAGGATGAGAGTCTGTTTCATACGTCTGGTGTTTCCGGGCGTGTTCAGAGGTGTTCAGAGTGTGTTCCGTCGTGCCTGACCATGAGTGGCTATGATTGTGCTCCACTTCACCCATAGTGACCGTTTCACGCCTTCTCGTCAACGGTACCGTTTTTCATGCGGCCTGATCGGAATGCCCCTTCGAGCCGGGACGCGATTGCAACGGGACGCGGGAGACTGCATACGCGCTGCCTCGTAAACAAAACTGCGCTCCCGAAACCGCTAAGCGCCCCATATGGAATATGCTGATTCCGCGCCGAGAGCCGGAACGTGCACGAACACTATTCGTCGGAGGGAGCGACCTTGGCCCGGCCTTCGGAGTAGATGATGCGGTAAGGCTCCTCGCGGATCACGGTGTCGAGCTGCCGGTTGAGCGGAGTATAGCTGGTGATGGCGCCGCCGTCGGTGGTCACGGTCACGAAGACCTTCTGGCCACGTTTCGGCTTGAAGTAGATCATGTCCGGCGAACGCCGCTGCCAGCCGGAATCCATCCTCTTGCACCCGCCGACGAACAGCTTCGGTGTATAGGGAGAGAGGGCGTACACCCGTTTGAAGGTCACCTGGAGAAAGGTGCCGTCGGAATTGGCGCTGACCTGGCGGACTCCGGCAACCACGGCGATGGCCTTGATTTCGGACTCTTCGGCCATACGGGAGAGAAAATCAGTGCCGGAGGCGGCCCCTGCCGCATGGGGGGCGGCCAGGATCAAGAGCGCCAACAAAAGGATGAGGTAGCTATATTTCAAATGCATGGTTCGGATACTAAGGCCTGGGTGGAGTGTGTCGGGGAACGCGCAGCCTAGCCCAGTCGAGCGCAATTCGCAACCTGAGGATAGGGCCGCCGGGAAGCGTGCCGGGCAAGACGACGCGTGCCGCCAGGGACCTCATCTTCCTCGCTGCGGGGCTGCTGCGGAGCTTGACCGGCCCGGCTTTCACCCTGTTGCATCCGATAACCACAGGCCTGCACCCGCGGGCTGGATTTATGTTGCGGACCGGGAAATTTCAGGTAAGATCCAACGTTGACGCGGCGAGTCCGCGCCGGTTTGAATCCCCCAAGGAGGTTGCTTATGACTACTACCCTTACCCTGCCGCGCCGTTTCCGGGCGCTCCTGCTGACCGCGCTTCTGGTTTTGTCCCTGGCCGCTCCCGCTTCGGCCGAAACCTGGAAGGTGGACCCGGACCATTCCGCCGCCCATTTTTCCATCCGGCACATGATGATATCCCAGGTGCGAGGCATGTTCCCGGACGTCTCGGGCACGGTCGTCTTCGAAGACGGCACGCCCACCGCCCTTGAGGTGATCGTCAACGTGCAAAGCATTTCCACCGGCGTCACCGCCCGGGACACCCACCTCAAGAGCGGCGATTTCTTCCAGGCCGACACCCACCCGCTCATGACGTTCAAGAGCAGCTCGGTGGTTCCCATGGAGGGGGATTATCAGGTCACAGGCACCATGACCATCAAGGGCGTCTCCAGGGAGGTTACCCTGACCCTGACCGGCCTGGACGACGAGAGGCTCGACCCCTGGAAGCACCTCCGGCGAGGCGGCACGGCCCGTTTCCAGCTTGACCGCCGGGACTACGGAATCGACTGGAACGCTCCCCTGGACGGTGGCGGGTTCATGATCGGCAACATGGTGGACGTAGCCGTGGACATCGAAGCGATCAAGCCCTGATCAATGCCGCCCCCCTTCCGCCCGGCGGCCACGTCGGGCGGTTGGCCGAATGAAATTCTTTTTATCCGGCCTTTATCGTGATGCTGACGACAGGCTGCCTTCTGCCGGCAGCCTGCGTTTCGCTGCGGAAAACCGTAGGCCCGAGGCTAGGGGAACCACCCTTTGTCCTTGAGTTTTTCAGGAGTCACGCGCTCAGCGTCCTCCCAACTTCAAGACGCTGTCGGCATATCCATACCCCGCCCTTGAAACCGCTTTTCTTCATTTGTCACAAATTCAATTTAACTATTTGGAATCAAATCTTTTTTTAAACGCAGAACGTCGTTCTCCAGGCTCTTCGCGGAAAGAGCGCGTTTTGATGCATTGAAGATATGGCCGAAAAACGGTATCAAGCCCGTTGCACAACCAGCCCCGCCCCTCCCCGACGGCGGAGTTTCTTCGGTCCGAACCGTGTCCCGGACCGGTGCCCTTTCCTGTCCCGGCCGGTTTGCCGGAATGGAAAATGTGAAGAATTTTCAGTGATGACGACTAGTACGGTGAGAGCGGTGGTCTTCGCCCTTCCGCCTTGGCGAGAGCGGCGACGGACACCGGGAAATGAAGACGATCCATGGGCGGCGCCCGTCCGCTCCCTTTTTCCCCGCTCGGTCACGGTCCAAACGCTGTTTCGATAACGGCCGGCAACGCCGGGTCCCGTGGCGGATCCCGTTGCCGCAACTTCTAAGTCATTGTTCAAGAGGTACCATTTTGTACAGGATCTTACGGAAGGAAAACATCAGCGACGTCACCAAGATGGTGATCGTCGAAGCGCCTCACATCGCCCGCAGCGCCAAGCCCGGCCAGTTCGTCATCGTGATCAGCCACGAGAAGGGCGAGCGGGTCCCCCTGACCATCGCGGATTTCGACCGCGAGGCCGGCACCATCACGATCATTTTTCAGGAGATCGGCAAGTCCACCATCGAAATGGGCCGCCTGGAAGTGGGCGACAGCTTCATGACCATCGCCGGTCCGTTGGGCCACGCCACGGAAATCAAGAATTACGGCAAGGTTATCTGCGTTGGCGGCGGCGTGGGCATCGCCCCGGTCTTCCCCATCGCCAGAGCGCTCAAGGAAGCGGGCAACGAGGTCATTTCGGTCATCGGCGCACGCAACAAGGAGCTGCTGCTCTGGGAAGACCGCATGGCCGAGGTCTCCGATCAACTGATCGTCACCACGGACGACGGCTCCGCGGGCCGCAAGTGCCTGGTTACCGAGCCGATCCGGGAATTGCTGGAGGCCGATCCGGGCGGCTTCGCCAGGGTCTGGGCCATCGGTCCGGCCATCATGATGAAGTTCGTCTCCTACACCACCAAGCCCTTCGAGGTGCCGACCACGGTCAGCCTGAACACCATCATGGTCGACGGCACCGGCATGTGCGGCGGCTGCCGGGTGCTCATGGCCGACGGCCGGGCCAAGTTCGTCTGCGTGGACGGCCCCGAATTCGAGGGCCACGACGTGGACTGGGACAGCCTGCTCTCGCGCATGACCTACTATCACAACGAGGAGCAGACCGCTGTGCAGCACCTGCACGGCAAGGATCACAAGTGCCGCCTGGACAAGGCGGTGGAAGAGGGGGTGCGCTAAGTGTCCGCTTTGACCAAGAAGGAACGGATGGCCATTCCCCGCAAGCCAATGCCGGTGCAGGAGCCGGAGGCGCGGGTCTTGAATTTCGAAGAGGTCGCCACCGGGTACACCCCGGAGATGGCCCAGGAGGAAGCCGAGCGCTGCCTCCAGTGCAAGGACCCCAAGTGCTCGCAGCAGTGCCCTGTGCAGGTGGATATTCCCCAGTTCATCGCGGCAGTGCGCGACGGCGACATGGCCGAGGCCGTGTCCATTCTCAAGGGCAAGAACAACCTGCCCGCCATCTGTGGGCGTGTCTGCCCCCAGGAGGTACAGTGCGAATCCGGCTGCATCCTGGGCATCAAGGGCAAGCCCGTGGCCATCGGCCGCCTGGAGCGGTTCGTGGGCGACTACGAGCTGTCCCACAAGACCCTGGCCATGACCCGCGCCGCGTCCACCGGACGCAAGGTGGCCGTGGTCGGTTCGGGCCCGGCAGGCCTTGCCTGCGCCGTGGACCTAGGGAGGCTGGGACATGACGTGACCATTTTCGAGGCCCTGCACCTGCCCGGCGGCGTGCTGGCCTACGGCATCCCGGAATTCCGGCTGCCCAAGGACGTCATCGGCAACGAGATCAAGAGCGCTGCCGAAGCACTGGACATCAAGATCCGGCGCGACCACGTCATCGGCAACACCCTGACCATCGACGAGCTCCTTGAAGAGTTCGACGCCGTGTTCCTGGGTACGGGCGCTGGACTGCCGGTCTTCCTGAACATTCCGGGCGTGAACCTCAACGGGGTCATGTCCGCCAACGAACTGCTCACCCGCGTCAACCTGATGAAGGGCTACCGCTTCCCGGCCTACGACACCCCGGTCAAGGTGGGCCGCAACGTCGCGGTCATCGGCGCGGGCAACGTGGCCATGGACGCCGTGCGCTGCGTGCGCCGCCTCCAGGCCATCCGGGCCGGAGAGGACGGCGACGCGGGCGAGGTGCACGTGGTCTACCGCCGCTCCGCCGACGAAGTTCCCGCCAGGCGCGAGGAAGTCCACCACGCCGCAGAAGAGGGGGTCATCTTCGACTTCCTGACCAACCCCGTGGCTATACTGGGTGACGAGAGCGGGGCGGTGCGCGCGCTGCAGTGCGTGCGCATGGAGCTGGGCGAACCCGATGCCTCGGGCCGCCGCAGGCCGGTCGCCATCGAGGGCTCGGATTTCGAACTCGAAGTGGACCAGGTCATCTTCGCCTTGGGCACCAACCCGAACCCGCTGGTCTTCTCCAACGCCGACGACCTGAAGCGCAACAAGCGGGGCACCGTGGAGGCCAGCGACGAGAGCGGCCTGACCACCAAGCCCGGCGTCTGGGCGGGCGGTGACGTGGTCACCGGCGCGGCGACCGTCATCAGCGCCATGGGCGCTGGCAAGCGCGCCGCAGCCGACATCCACGAGTACCTCTGCGGCCTGAACTGATCCCTAATCCCTTCCGGCCCCGGAGCAATGCGCGCCGGGGCCGGGGAGGGTTTTTCCTCGGCCTGCCCGTGCGGGCCGCCTTCCGCCCGCTTCCTTGATTTCCTTATGGATTGATACACGCCGCCCGGAGTCTCCGGGCGGGCTTCTCGAAGATTCCCGCTAGGCCAGCTTCTCCCGAATCCGCGCCACGAGTTCGTCCGCACCCTTGCCCACGCCCACCAACTCGATGGCGCTCGGCCCGGTTGCTCCCAGACCTATCTCGGCCGCGCGCCTGATCTGCTCCTGGTCGAAGACGCGCCCCTGCTCCACCTCCGGGGTAGTCCCGTACAGACGCAGGACGGCCACGCCCACGGCGTCCACGGCCACAGGGTCGTTCCCGGCGATGATCAGGCCCGGGGAGACCTCCTTGCCCGCGTGAGGCCCGCCGGAGACAAAGGCCTTCATGGCATCCATGACGATGAGGTCGCTGCGCACCGCCTGGCCGATCTCGGCGATCATGGACCGCTGCCGCTCGGACGAGTGCAGTTCGGTCATGTAGTTGTAGCCGTCGTCCGGGTCGCTCTTGGCCACCGCCCCGACCATATTCTTGAGGGAAAGGGTAAAGTGCCCGCCGTACTGGTGGGTCTTGAGGCAGCAGGTCTGAACCACCTTTGCGGCCTCCACGAAGGGACGGGCCACAAGGAAGCCCCGCTGCCAGTGGGAGTGCCGGGGCTGACGGTAGACGTAGTCTCCGCCGCCCAGCTCATCGAGGATGACCTTTTTCACATCGTATTTGGTGCAGAGTTCCGCCGCGCCCATGGCCTTGAGCACATGGCGGGTGTCGCCCATGCCGCTGCGTTCGGCCAGAGTGAGGGGGTAGCAGCCCGCGCCCTTGAGGGACAGGATCAGGGTCTCCAGGGTCTCGGGATGGGTGGAAGCAGGGAAGGGATCCGCGCTGTTGTAATTGGCCTTGATGGCCACATCGGCACCGAAGAATCCGGAGAGGTCGAACCACGCCACGGCCTGACGAATGCCCTCGGCCCTGTCCTCCGTCCTGACCACGACCACGGTCGAACGCGCGCGCGAGGCAACACTCCGCCTGGGGATGCCCGCACCGGCAAGAATGCCCGCGCCCAGAGTCAGGATCGTGCGGATACACCGCCGCCGTCCCTTGTCCGCTTCGGATACTGTCATTACTTTTCCTCTCAGTATCTGACATTACGGGGACAATGCGACCGTGTAAAGGGGTTACATATTATAAATGCGGTCAAACGCCCTGTTTCGACGCGGTTTTCAAAGCGGAACCCTTTTGCTAGAAGGGGTGAACATCACCTACAACCCGCAAGCATATCCATGAAAATAGCCGTTATCGGCGGGTACGCCCCGTCGCTCATCAATTTCCGAGGCCCGCTCCTGAAGCGACTGGTGGCCCTGGGCCATGAGGTTCATGCGCTGGCCCCCCTGCACACACCGGATGTGGGGCCCCAGCTCGAGGCCATGGGCGTGGAGTACTCCATGATCCCGCTTGAAAGGCGCGGCCTGAACCCGGTGGCGGACATCGGTTCCCTGCTCCACCTCAAGCAGGTCATGCACCGCATCGACCCGGACCTGGTCCTTTCCTACACCTTCAAGCCCGTTGTCTACGGCTCCATGGCCGCGCGGATGGCCTGGGTCGGGCACAAAAAACGGATCTATGCCCTGATCACCGGACTGGGCTACGCCTTTACCGAGGACAAGGGGCTCAGGCGGCGCATTCTGTTCAACGTGGCCAAGGGACTCTACCGCGCCGGGCTCCGCTCCTGCGACGGCGTCATCTTCCAGAACCCGGACGACGAGGCCTTCTTCCGCAGGCTGGGCGTCATCCCGGAGCACGCCCGGACCACTGTGGTGGGAGGCTCCGGCGTGGACCTGGCCCACTACGCGCAGGCACCGCTGCCGGAAAAACCGGTCTTTCTCTGCCTGACCCGGCTGGTGCGCTCCAAGGGCGTGGCCCTGTTCGCCGAGGCGGCCCAAAGGCTCAAGGCGAAACACCCCGAGGCGATCTTCCGCGTGGCCGGTCCCCTGGAGCAGGGCGGCGACGCCATCACCCCGAAGGAGATCGCCCGCTGGCGCAAGGAAGGCGCCCTGGAGGTCCTGGACGGAGTGGACGACGTCCGTCCGCTCCTGGCCGGAGCCGGAATCTACGTGCTGCCCAGCTACTACCGGGAGGGCACTCCGCGCTCGGTGCTGGAAGCCATGTCCATGGGCCGGGCCGTGATCACCACGGACGCGCCCGGCTGCCGCGAGACGGTGGTCGAAGGGGAGAACGGATTTCTCGTGCCGGTCCGCGACGCCGACGCCCTGACCGAGGCCATGGGCAAATGCCTGACCGACCCGGCACGGGTGGCGTCCATGGGCGCGGCCAGCCGCAGGCTTGCCGAGGAACGATTCGACGTGGAGAAGGTCAACGACGACCTGCTCCGCTTCATGGAGCTCATATGAAGCGACTCCTGGATATCGCGCTGGCCTTGCTGGCCCTGCTCCTGCTCTGGCCGGTGCTCCTGCTCGTGGCCCTGCTGGTCCGGCGCAAGCTCGGCAGCCCGGTATTCTTCCGCCAGACGAGGCCCGGCCTGAACGGCGTCCCCTTCGAACTCGTCAAGTTCCGCACCATGCGCGACGCCGTGGGGCCGGACGGAGCCCCCCTGCCCGATGGCGAACGGCTGACCCCGTTCGGGCGGTTCCTGCGCTCCACCTCCCTGGACGAACTGCCCGAGCTGTGGAACGTGCTCAAGGGCGAAATGTCCCTGGTGGGGCCGCGCCCGCTGCTCATGCAGTACCTCGGCCGCTACTCCCCCCGCCAGGCGCGCCGCCACGAGGTCAGGCCCGGCATCACGGGCTGGGCCCAGGTCAACGGGCGCAACGCCATCTCCTGGGAAGAAAAATTTGAACTCGACGTCTGGTATGTAGACCATCAATCGGGTATGCTGGATTTGAAAATCCTCTGGCTGACCGTCCTCTCCGTTTTCAAGCGGGAAGGCGTCAGCCAGTCCGGCCACGCCACCATGCAGGAGTTCATGGGCAGCGAAACGCCGGAAGACTGACCCAGACTGGCGGATTCGCCGCCACGCCGCAACCGTTTCACCCAGGAGGTGCCCATGAATGTCTCGAAGATTCTCCTCCCCGTCGACGGCTCTCCCCACTCCGACGCCGCAGCCGGAATGGCCATCGAACTCGCCCAGGACAATAACGCCTCCGTGGTTCTGCTCCACGTGCGCAAGGCCGTGCCCACCGGCCTGGGCCAACCCAACGCGGACGAACTGCTCAAGCTCCTTACCGACGGGGCCGAGGCGGTCATAGAGCACTACCAGGCAAGGCTGGAAGACGCCAAGGTGGATCATATTGACCTGATCGTCGGCGGCAACGTGGGCGAGGTCGTCGCCAACGTGGCCCGGGTGGAAAAGTGCGACCTCATCGTCATGGGCTCCAAGGGCAAGTCCGACCTCGAAGGGCTGATCCTCGGCTCGGCCACCCACAAGGTCCTGCACACCACCGAACTGCCGGTGCTGGTAGTCAAGTAACCTGCTTGACAATCCGGGGGAGGGGGAAGCCCTTCCCCCAAGCCTACCTTACTATATACCGTTTCTGTGGAGAGCCTTTATCTAAGCGCCGTCGACTCACTCCTTGAATCGATTCCAATTGTGCCCGTACGTTGCGCATCGCGTTGAGGCAGCCTTGCGATTGCAAGCCGGTATTTCACAATGGCTGTATAGGTTGTTCATATAATGAATTCGTGGCATATGATTACCACGATAGTATTTGTCAGCAGCTATGCGCGAAGAGAATATGAATATGAGATTATTTTGGATTGACGCAGTAAGGGTTTTCGCCATTTTGTCTGTCATTGGAATTCATGTCTCGGCTCCTGTCTTTAAGCACACAGAAGTCGGGGCCGCAACTTGGTGGATTGCGGACTTCATCAATTCGTTCAGCCGCTTTGGTGTTCCATTGTTTCTCATGATTTCCGGTAGCCTGTTGCTTGGAAAAGAATACGATACCTTGGATTTTTACAAAAAAAGAGCGTTACGATTACTTTTTCCACTGGTTTTCTGGACAGCCTTTTATCATCTTGGGATCAATTTCTTAAATGGTAGGGAACTGTTCAGGCTGAAAGATATCTTTTTTTTAATTATAAATAAGGGTGGATTTTACCACCTCTGGTATCTTTACGTATTTTCTCTAGCGATGTTGTTCGTCCCATTTGTAAATATGATCATAATTGGGAAGAAAGCAACAAGCAGAGACTACTACGTACTAATCGCTATTATCGTCATATTTTCGATACTTTTACAGTCAACCTTGATTCTTCAAGTTGTAAAAAATATCAAATTCAACTGGTATATTTCATCCATGACGTTTGTTGGGTTAATGCTTGTTGGCTATATTATTTCAAAAAAATATGATACGATAAATTTCAATAGTAAAGTAGCTATCATCATTGTTTTATTATTATCTTTGATTGGTGCCATACTAAATTATACTGTTGCAGTGAAACTAAATATACATAAAGATAATTTTGTAATTATTGCGGGAGGTCCACTAAGCCTGATAATTTCCAGTTTCATCTTTTATGCTTTTGCGAAAGTAGGTGGACATCTCCGCCCTTCAAAACTGCTTTCTTCGATTGCAGACACTAGCTTCGGTGTTTATTTATTACACCCTGCGATAATATTCCTATCCCTGAAGGCTTTCCCCGTTTTAAAATCATTAGGAATAATTGAAATTCCAATTCTCTTCTGCATTACATTCACTATATCCCATTGCACCATCTACTGCATGCGACGAATTACTATTTTCAGATATATCACATGATATTGTGACAAAGCTTGTCTGAAGTCCTAGTGTACTATTGGATTTCAGAGCCTCATCAACAATTTCCGAACAGGGATCGAGGTGGTGAGGAGTCTTACCCGAACCGGGTAATTTTCAAGGATGACAATATCGTGTTATCTGAAGAATACGCAAGTCTTGTCCGTCTTCCCCGCCCGTTGCCGCATCCGGGGCGTCTTTGCCCTTTTTTCCCGCTTTTTTCCTGTGCCATCCGACAAGAGTCGTGTATATTGCCCGTGTCTTCGACAAGGGTATGGACTTGTCGGGCAGCATGCCGTAACCCTTCGCCACACAACAAACTTTTTATGGAGGAGTCATATGAGCATCCCTGTTTTCAACTGCAAGAACGCCGATGACGTGATGAAGGCGGTCAAGGACTACGACGTCAGCTTCATCCAGTACTGGTTCGTGGACATCCTGGGGACCCTGAAATCCTTCCAGATCACGCCCAACGAGCTGGAAGCCTCCTTTGAAGAGGGCATGGGCTTCGACGGCTCCTCCATCCTCGGCTTCTGCCGTATCGACGAGTCCGACATGGTGGCCATGCCCGACCCGACCACCTTCCAGATCTGCTCCTGGCGGCCCGCCGAAAAGCCCGTGGCCCGCATGTTCTGCGACGTGGTCAACCCCGACGGCTCCCCCTTCGAAGCCGACTCCCGCTACGTGCTGAAGAAGATCATGGGCCAGGCCGCCGAGAAGGGCTACACCTTCTACGTTGGCCCCGAACTGGAGTTCTTCCTCTTCGCCGATGACCAGGACACCGAAATCCTCGACGCGGGCGGCTACTTCGACGCCCCGCCCCTGGACCTGGGCAACAACATCCGCCGCGACATCATCTTCGCCCTGGACGCCATGGGCATCCAGGTGGAGTACTCCCACCACGAGGTCGCCCCGTCCCAGCACGAGATCGACCTGCGCTACCAGGAAGGCATGAAAATGGCCGACACGGCCATGACCTACCGCGTGGTGGTCAAGGAGACCGCCCGCAAGCACGGCTGCTACGGCACCTTCATGCCCAAGCCCATCTTCGGTGAAAACGGCTCCGGCATGCACGTGCACCAGTCACTGTTCAAGAACGGCCGGAACGTCTTCTACGACGCCTCCGACGAGTACCATCTTTCCGCCGAAGGCAAGTCCTACATCGCGGGCATCCTCAAGCACGCGCCCGAGTTCGTGGCCGTCACCAACCAGTGGGTCAACTCCTACAAGCGTCTGGTGCCCGGCTACGAGGCCCCGGTCTATATTGCCTGGGCCCGCCGTAACCGCTCCGCCCTGGTCCGCGTGCCCATGTACAAGCCCGGCAAGGAAGCGGCCACCCGCATGGAACTGCGCTGCCCGGACCCGGCGGCCAACCCGTACCTCTGCTTCGCCGTTCAGCTCGCAGCAGGCCTCAAGGGCATGGAGGAGAACTACGTCCTGGCCGACCCGGTCGAAGAGGACATCTTCTCCATGAACGACCGCCAGCTCAAGCGCAACAGGATCAAGGCCCTGCCCGGCTCCCTGTATGAGGCGGCCATGAACCTGAGCCGCTCCAAATTCATGAAGGACGTGCTCGGCGAGCACCTCCACTCCGCCCTGGTGGAGAACAAGATCGCGGAATGGGACGAGTACCGGACCCAGGTCACCGAGTTCGAGCTGGACAAGTATTTGCCGATTCTCTAACCGGCATTGTGTCGACGCCATCGACCGAGGCCCTCCGCAAGGAGGGCCTTTCTTTTGCCTCCGGCGGCCGGGGGGAAGGGGAAGAGGGAACCCTTTGTAAAGGGCTTCCCTCTTCCCCTTCCCCCCGAACCCCCCATCCCCTTCTCCCTCCTAAACTTTTTGGCGCGCCTTCGGCGAATCTGTGCCGGGTCGAAATGGCCCCTCGCATCCGTTCAATTTCTGTCAATGGTGAAAACCCGTCGAATATAATTCCCCCCAATCGATTTGCATCCTTCCTCTTTTTCTTCGCATTTTTCCCCAGTGAATCACCAATAGGAGACTATCGACAGCCTCTAAATTCACCCCTCGCGGTTTGCGCCGGGGGAAGCGGCGGACCTTGTCCGGTACGAAGAAGGGTCTCCCATCCGCTTTCCCTGGCGCAAACCGCCACCCGGCACGGCGGGCGCGGGCGAGCAGTCCGTCCCCGCAAAAGCGGCACGGCCTAAGACCCCGCACGGATTCGAGCGAAGCGAGCAATGGGATTCTCAAGGCCCTCGGCCTTGAGCCGTCGGAGACAAAATCACCCGACGCCGTCGCGAAGCGACACCCAAACCTGATTTCTAATTAATACGCCAATCTTCCCAGAGACTTCAGAATCAGCGTGCAGCCCATGGCGAACATGCCGGTCAAGCCCATGCCGCAGGAGAAGCCCGCGAGCAGGACCGGGGCATAGTGCCGCCACTGGGTGCCGTACTTCTTCAGGAAGTAGAACCGCCCGAGCAGCGCACCGATCACCTCCAGCAGCATGCCGTGGGGTGTGGACTGCCCGAGGCCGCGCACCACGCCGTAGACCAGCAGGACCGGCAGGCCGAGCACGTTGAGCACCGAATACAGGACCAGCCCGAGCCCCAGGCCGGACAGCACCACCGGACCGGACAACGCCTGGAAGAACAGGGAATTGCCTTCGAGTGTCGAGGTCTGCATGAGCAGCGTGTTCAGGGCCTGGAGATGCCACAGCTCCTGGGCGAAGGGATACTCTGGCGAAGGGATGGGCGCGAGCTGCCACAGGAACTGGGAGAAGAACAGCGACGAGACCATGACGATGGGGAAGACGAGGATCTCGGCCTTGATGATGCCGCGCAGGCTGGTGCCTGTCAGCTCGATCTGCCGGAACTGAACCGTGGCCTCGCCGTAGTTGTGGATGGGGATGGGCGCGTACCAGATTTCCAGCCCCTGGTAGCCAAAAAACTTGGCCCCGGCGATGAACGAGAACTCCCGGACCATGGGCAGGGACACGAACTGGCCGGCCACGCCCTCCATGCGTGCGGTGATGTACGAGATCACCGGGGTATACACGAACCCGTAGATCACGAAGAAAATCCACGGGAACGACGGCACCAGCCAGACGCAGAAGGCAATATAGCACAGCGTCGAAAAGACGTAGATGCCGATGGAAACCCAGAAATTGATGTCGCCCCGCCCGGCCGGTGGGTTGAACAGCGCCGAGAAATCCAGTCCGCCCTCCTTCTTGTGGAAGGACTTGAACACGTAGTAGACGCCCACCGCACCGATGGCCAGACCCAGGCCGATGCCGAAGCTCATGTAAAAGTCGAAGTTATTGGCAAAAACAGTCTCGACCGTGGCCATGCCGGGATGCCAGCGGTGCAGGATGCCGTGGGCGTACAGGATCGGGTTGGCCACGATGGTCACGATCAGCCCGAGCAGTCCGCCAATGACCGCCCAGAAAGGCAGGACCATGCCGATGAAGACCAGCCCCAGATCGAACTGGATGCCGGTAGCGACCGCAGGGAGCACGTCCTCGGTGTGCTGGGTCAGTTCGATCCATGGAATGGGAATGAGCCGTATGGGCTCGGTGAACAGCAGCCCGGACAGGGCCGGTAGCAGCACGTAGAAAAATCCGAAGGCCAGCCCGATGACCCCGCCGATGGAGAAAACCCGCCACTTCCAGCCGGTCTTGCGGTCCTCGGTGGACTCGGCCAGGGCCATGGTGCCGAGCGCGCCCACCGGGGCCATGGGGAACGGCAGCTTCTCCACGTCCGATGTGATCCGGTAGAGCGAATAGCCCAACCCGAAATGGTCGATGCGCTGCACCAGTTGCGCGCCCACAAGCAGCAGGATCGGCACCAGCCAGTCCCGGTGCAGGAACGTCCGCTCCAGATACGAACCCGAGCCCAGGGCTGGGGCCACCCATTGCGGGATGAATTCGGTCAGCCCGAGCATGCGCGCCGCGTCGGACTGGACAATGTACTGGTTCCACAACAATCCCTGGAACGGTGAGGCCAGGGCCGCTCCTGCCATATAGTAGAGCAGGAATATTTCCTGTTGTTTCAGATGGGTATAGGACCGCTTGGCGATCTCGGCAAAAAGGATGATCGTCACCCACCGGGCAGCCGGGCCGATGCCCTGCCCGATGACCAGTTGCAGGTACATGGAGCCCGGCATCATCAGGAAACCGATGAACACCGCCCCCACGATCGTCTTCCAGTCAAAGCCCTCCTCGAAATGCTCGGGCGGCTTCATCAGGTCGCGATACTCTTGCAGTTCCTTATCGTCGTACATCCGTTTTCCCCCCGGCCCCCCTCCCATCTCCCCTCCTAAACTTCTTGGCGCGCTTCGCGGGGCAGGTATGGCAGGTCCGGTATGGTTAATTACAATTCATCTCTTCGCATCACTCCGCAAAAGCGGTCAGGGGCAAAAACCCAGAGCGTCTTTTGCTGTCAGTTGCCGCCAAGAAGGCGGCTTCCTCATTCTCTTCCCTCTTGAGGCTGCTCGCCCTCTACAAAGGAAACACGTTGTAACTCTGCCCCGTGAACAGGCCTATGACTGCATAGGCCCCGCCCATGAGAAAATCCCCCAGGACCAGGCCGACAAACAGGTAACGGACCCGGTTGTACAGGCTGGTGCCGCCGTAGTGCAGCACCAAATGGTTGCACAGCCAGCCCAGGAAAAACGGGAACCAGAGAATCTTCATCCCGCCCGAATAGGCGGCCAGGTAGCCGAGCGGATGCAGCGGCCACCAGGGAAATTTGTAGTAGCAGAAGATGAGCAGCGCCATGACCGCCGCGCCCGCGCCCGCGTAGGTGATCATCCACGGGTTTGGGCCCACGGGCTGGTCCACCAGCCGCTGCGCATTCTCGTAGTTGGCCAGCACGGTCCGGGTGGCCCAGTCCAGGCCCAGCTCACGCAGGCCGTACTTGTAGCCGAGGAAGAGCATGGTCACGAAGGCCGTTGCCAGGGCCAGCACCAGCGAGACGCCGATGGCTGCCAGCACCAGGTTGCGCCGTTTGGCCTCCTGCCGGATTTTCGCGCCGTGGAACAGGGTCGGAGCAACGGCCTCGCGCACGTCCAGGAACAGGACCTTCTGCATGACGGCGGTGGCGGCCATGCCTGCCGCTCCGAAAAAGCCCGTGCCAAAGCAGCCCATGAGCGCGTCGGACGGAGCCGCGGTAAGCGTGAAGTACGGCAGCCCGCCCTGGCAGACCAACCGGCTGGTGACCAGCATGACCACCAGAAACATGAACGGCAGCAGCAGGGCCGCCGCAAGGGGCAGGCCGAAGAACCAGCACCAGGCCGCCAGCCCGAGCATGCCCAGGCACAGCCCCCACAGCGGCCAGACCGGCGGGTCCCACTCCCTGGGCGTGATGTCGAACTTGCCTTTGTGCTCGACCACCTCGGAATGGCACGCCGGGCGCAGCATGCAGGTGATCGTTTCCTTGAGATGATGGCGGGCCAGCCAGACCAGGAAGAGGAAGAAGACCAGGTAGGAACCTATGGTCTGCGCACCCTCGGGCCGTGCCAGGTCCGGTCCGAGCGTGGTGCCCAGGGCGGCCTCGGGGAGCTGCCAGCCGAGCACGTAGAGCAGGCCGAAGAGCAGGCCGGACAGGATGTAGAAGACCCACATGGAAAAGGATATCTGCCGCGTGGTCAGGAAGGCGAAGCCAACAAAGGCGGGAATGAAATAGAGCTTGAGCTTGTAGAACCCGGAGAACAGCCCGAACTTGGGGAAATAGCTTCCGGCAAGGACCAGGGTCGGCATCTCGGGCACGGACGGGTAATAGAAATGAAGTCCGTTGAGCAGATGCAGCGCCCCGGCAAAGGTCAGCCCCATGAGCAGGTAGCGGTCGGTCCACCAGGACAGGAACAGCTTCTGGTCCAGGGCCTCGCCCATGAGCATGGGCACGCGCAGCAGCGGGAAATGCACCCGCTCATTGACCACCCACTGGCGGCCGAACAGGGACATCAGGCAGATCATGACGAAGAACGCGCCCAGGATGAAGCAGGCCCAGACTGAGAGCACGGGCAGCCAGACGTCCCAGGGGATGTGCCCGAGAACGGCGGTGAAGGACATGTCGCGTCCGCCCTTGAGGCCCTCGAAGAAGGTGTTCACCGCCTGGGCCGAATGGGGGAACCAGGACTCGGGCAGGAGCGGGGTCAGGACCTCGGTCCAGCGGTAGGCATCCTTGGCGAACCGCTCGGGCGCGGTGATGTTGATGAAAAAGGTCTCGCTCAAACCGGCGTAGCCGATGGCCGTGAACAGGACCGTCATCAGCCAGATGACCATAAGCTCCACCCCGGAAAAGAACGGCGGACGGCGGGTCAGGCGCGAGGCCATGGCGTCTATGACGAAGAGCCAGGCCACAATGAAGAATGGGGCCAGAGGAAAATGTCCCCCGCCCAGGGGCGTGTTGTGCAGGACGGTGTTGTTGTAGGGCGTGAACACGCCCAGGAGGAGCCCCAGCACCAGGCCGGTCACCAGCGCCCGCATTCTCAGCCGTCCGTTCATGCCTCATCCTCCTTGTCGGCGTCTTCCATGTGGTCGCTCAGGTCCAGGGCGTACTTGCCCACGGCCTCGTCATCCAGGGAACGCCAGGCCAGGAGCTGCTTGCGCAGGTCGTTGAGGAAAGTCTTATTCAGGGATTCCCACGCCTTGAGCTCGCCCGCCTCGCGCTGCAGGACCACCTTGATCTGGCGGAATCCCTGATACAGGTCCGAGGGACAGAACACGAGCTGGACCTTCTGGCGCACGCCGAAGTCGAACGGGGCCAGCCAGACGCGCAGATCCATGGTGAAGCACGCCTCATCCGGCAGCTCCAGGACGGACGGCGTTCCGCCTGGCAGCGTGTTCTCCTCCAGATCCAGGAAGTTGCAGCGCATGTCATCCGTGCAGAACGAACCGTGGGACACGTCATAGTGCGCGAGGTAGTAGCGGCGCAGGAAGCCGCCCGCACTGGCCATTTCGTTCAGCTTGATCAGGAACGGCAGGATCACGGTCAGGGTATCGCCCTCCGGCTTGGGCATGGTCCAGGACTTGTTCACGTCCGGGATGGCGATCTGCGCCGCCACCTTGGCCGGGTACAGGGCCGAGATAAGGACCACGGCGATGACCAGCACCATGGCTGCCACGCCCGCAGTGGACGAATAGTTGGCGGTCATGCCCTCCCACAACGGTGTCCCGGCCAGGAAGGCCGACGACCCCTGGGCCAGCAGGTAGCCCACCACCACGGAGATGACCGCGAAGGCCAGGGCCTCGGCAATGAACAGGAAGGCCACGTGCGGCGGGGCCAGGCCCACCGAGGTGTAGACCGCGATCTCGGGTTTGCGCTCGTAGACCGAGCCGATCATGGTGTTGAGCACGATGAGGATGGAGATGCCCAGCGGAATCAGGATGTTGGCCATGCCCGAGTAGCTCACCGCGTCGGTTGCGAAATAGAGGGAGGTGCCCTTGTCCGGCCCGTCGGCCACGCCCTTGAACAGGAGCATGCCGAAGCGGTCGCCCAGGTCGCCCGTGGCCTCGGCGCTGCCGGGCGCGGGCTTGACCGCGATACCCTTGAGCTTGCCCGTGGACAGGGAGAGCAGGACCTCCGCCGGGACGAAGATGGTCTCGTAGCCCGGGATATGCTGGTAGCGGGACTCTGCGGCGGCAACGTCCTCGCCGTCTTCCAGGGCCTCGGCCTCCACCTCGGAGAGCTGCGTGGCGGCCTGGTTGGGAAAGACGATGGGGGTCACGGGCTCGCCGTCCAGGTCCGGGTTGTTCCTCAGCCCGTCGTCGGCGAACACGCCCACCACCTTGATCTTCAATCCCCACAGATCGACAGTGTTCCGGGCCGGATCGTCGGGATCGGCACCGAGCTGCTCGGCCATGCGCTCGGAAAGCAGCATGGCCTCCCGCTCGCCTTCGCTGAACCAGCGGCCCTTGACCAGGATGCGGTCCAGGCCCGAGACCTCGGGTTCGCGCCAGGAGAGCCCGACCAGACCGCGCGCCTGGCTCTGCCTGCCGTTCAGGGTCACCGGAATGAGCGGCGCGCGGGACTTGTCCGAGGTGAAGCCCGTGTCGTACCAGGCGCGAGGCGCGACCACGCCCTTGCCCGAGTAGGCGTTTTCCACCACCGAGAGGGCCTCCACCGGCACGT
This sequence comes from Pseudodesulfovibrio cashew, assembly GCF_009762795.1. Classification (NCBI taxonomy): domain Bacteria; kingdom Pseudomonadati; phylum Thermodesulfobacteriota; class Desulfovibrionia; order Desulfovibrionales; family Desulfovibrionaceae; genus Pseudodesulfovibrio; species Pseudodesulfovibrio cashew. The sequence goes on from NZ_CP046400.1 coordinate 1,064,299, forward strand.
CCTGCCAGTTGAAATACTTGAGCAGCCGTCCGGAGTAGGTGGCCTGGTCGCTGAATCGGGCCCATCCCTTCTGACGCACGGACTTCACCGTGGTGAAGTTCATGATGGTGAAGGTCAGGATGACCAGGGTGACGAAGGTCAGGAAGGTGCGCACGGGCCGCCGCTTGAGGTTGCCCACGCCGAGGACGAAGGCCGCGCCGAAGGCGGCCGCCGGGCTGATCCCGGTCAGCTTGATGTGCGCGCTGCGCTTTTGCAGCTCGACCATCTCACGCTCGAAGCGGAAGAAGATGATCAGCGAGACCAGCAGCGACAGGGCCAAAATGAAGAAGGCGAGGATGACCACCAGCGGCGAATAGGTGAGCTGGAAGGCCGGATGGACCAGGTAGACCACCCCGATGATGGCCGCCAGGAAGCCGCCAAAGGCCATGATGCGCTTCTTGATATCCACGAAGGAGAAGAAGAGGCGCTCCATGCAGTAGGCGAACGGCACGAACAGGGCCACGTAGAAGAGCACGCCCACGAGCACGTCCTTCTGGGTCTTGTCCACGTCGTTGTACACCCGGCTGGCCTTGGCCAGGGAGGAGCGCGCCGCCTCGACGAACTTGTCCCACGTCCGGCTCTCCCGATACTTTTCGGCACGAGCCAGGTCCTCGTCGCCCAGCCGCCGCAGGGTGCGGATGCGTTCGTTGACGATGCCCTTGGACTCCAGGCTGTCGATGCGCGGCCCGAGCAGCGCCCACATGTCGCGCGCGGCGCGGTACTCGGTCAGAGGCACGGTGGGCCACGCCTTGGCCAGGTATCCCAGCCCCTGCGGATGCTTCCGGTCTGCGTTGAGCAGCAGAACCTTCTTCTCGAGCACGGTGTCGGACAATGTCAGCTTGACCGGCGTGTCAGGCTCCAGAAAGAGCGTGCCCAATGTGGAGCTGCGGGTATCCAGACGGCTGTACCAGTAGCTGACCGGCGGAGCCTCGGTGCGGCCGTCGATGAGCACCGGGCGGTAGAGATATTTGAAGGAGCGCGGCTCGAACATGTCGAACACCGTGGTCTGGGTGCAGGCGAACAGGATCAGGTCCGTGGCCTGGACCGCGCGCTTGAGCTTGATCCGGTAGGCGGCCTTGCCGGTCTTGGGCTTGTCGATGGCCCAGTCGGCCAGGCCGGTCTCCTCGTTGAACTTGAAGGCCTCGACCACGGCCTTGTGGTAGCTGACCTTCCTGTTGGCCAGGCCCGGAATGCGGAACTCGCCCGCGGTGTCCACCATGCCGTAGTTGCGGGTGCGCCACTGGAAGGCGAGTACGACCAGGCCGGTGCCCGGGCGGTCCGGGAAAATCTCGCCCTTGCGCAGGAGATTGGCCCGCCCCTCCACGGTGACGAACTGGTTCTTGCCGCGCTTGCCCGCGTTGTCCAGGGGCTGCTCCACCAGGGCGGCCAGGAGCGCCTTGACCAGCGCGGCCTGACGCGCGGCGTAGCCGAAATCGATCCTGCCGGGCCGGTCATAGGGCGTTCCCCAGGCCTGCCGTACGTCATGCACTGTAGCCAGGGTCAGCCCCGGGAACCCGGCCAGGGCCATGGGCTCGCCGCCCAGCTCCGGGCGGTCGGGCAGGTAGGACTGCCAGGCGCGTTTGCCGGGCCGAAGCGTATCCTGGAACAGGGAGGCCGCCTCTGGGTTCTCCTTGCCGAATTGCTGGACCGCGCCCTTGAAGAGCGTGTCCACGGGCCGGAAAAAGGCGGTGCGGTTGACGTCCGGCTTGAGGTTGACGAGCCACCCCTTGTCGAAGCCGCCCACCCCGTCGCCGTGGCTGGAAAGATGAAGGGAGACATGGGCCGCGATGGACCGCTCCCCAATGGCGTCGCGCACGGCCCGGGCGGACGAGACGTCTCCGAGCTGGCCGGAGGCGTCCTCGAGAATGGCTGTCTGGTAGCGGATGACCCGGTCCACGAAGCCGGAAAGGATCGTCCGCTCTTTTTCCGGCAGGGGAAAATCGGAAACCGTTGAGTTGACCCAGTTGAGCCGCTTCAGGGTGATGCGCCGGTCCGCCAGCTGCCGGATGCGCGCCTGGCGCTCGGTCTCGGCCATGCCCATGGCCTGATGCCGCCCCCTGCCTCCGTGCCTGCCGCGTCCCATGCCCATGCTGCCGGGCTCCATGCCCATGGCTCCCGGCTCTCGCATGGGGCCGTGACCCATGAGCCGTAGCCGCATCAATTCGTTGGTCAGCTCGTCCTCGGTATCCCGGACCACGGCCCTGAAGGCCCGCTTGACCAGATCGATGCGGTCCGGGGTGAGCAGGGACTGGTCCAGCCCGTGCATGGGCCGCAGGATTTCGAGCACCCGCCCGGCCTCCAGCACCCGCCGCTCCAGCTCGCCCTTGCGCTTCTTCAGCGCCTTGCCCTTGGTCACCAGGGCCCAGGTGAATTCGCGCATGCCCGCCTGGGCGACGCCCTTGCCTGCCGAGGCCAGCAGGAGTACCGACCGCTTGGGCGGATGGGTCCGGAACCAGGCTGCGGTGTCCATGAGAGCGGCCAGAGACAGTGCCTCACCCGCGCCCGGGGATTCGCCCGCCACCAGGGCGGTGGAGTCATAGGGCGCCTCGATGATCACGGTCTGCCCGGCCAACTCCGGGTCACCACCCTCGATCATGCAGTAGACGTTGTCCCCGCGAACATTGCGCCAGGCCGAACTCGAGGTGAGCCGGGCCATGCCCAGATCCTGGGGCCCCTGGGTCAGGAACGCGGTGCCGAACAGGGTCTTGGCCCGCTCGCGGGAGAGCCAGAAAGTCGGGAAATCCACCGGAGTGAGCTCCAGCTTGGACTCGAAGAGCCGCCTGGGAGCGGCCCCGCCGTCTCCGCCCCGGCCTAGAAAGATCAGGGCGCGCGCGCCGAGCATGGCCGCGTTGTTCCAATTCTTGCCCGAGTCCATGTCCATGAGCACAACGGCCCCTTCCACATCCAGCCCGTTGAAATCACTGATGCGGCCTTCGCCCACATAGAGCACCGGGCCGTCGATGCCCGGAGGAGCCACCGCGCCGGGCGACAGGGCGTTGGAGCGGAGCTGCTTGAGCTCCACGGAACGGCCCTCGTCCGCAAGGGTCAGGGACGCTCCCTGATGCTCGATCACCGGCACGTGGAAGGACTGCCGCCCGATGGTCGCCCGGGGAAAGAGCGAGCGGAACTCGGCCTCGACCATCTCCGCAGCGCGGTATGCGCCCCGGCTGCCGGGAGAGCGGTCGCCCAGAGTGGACAGACGACGCAACAGATCGGCCCCGTCCGCTCCGGCGGGAGAGGCCGCCAGCAGGACGGCCAGGAAAAGGAGGAAATGCAGCCCGCGCCGAACCATGCGCTACGCCCCGTTCCCGCCGGTCTTGCCGTTTGCGGAGCGGCCCGCGAGCTTCTCGCCGATGCCGCCGATGGAAATATCCAGCTCCTCGCGCTTCTCCACCCGGTCGACCATACCGTCGCGGACCCAGACCACACGGTCGGAAACGTTGAGCATCTTGTAGTCGTGGGTGGCAGAGATGACAGTCACTCCGCGCTCGCTGGAGAGCATCTGGAGCAGCTCGATGATCTCCTCGCCGGTGGTCAGGTCCAGGTTGCCGGTGGGCTCGTCCGCCAGGATGATGGCCGGATCGTTGGCCAGGGAGCGGGCCACGGCCACGCGCTGCTGCTGACCGCCGGAGAGCTCCAGGGGCTTGTGCTGGAAGCGTTCGCCCAGCCCCACCAGCTTGAGCAGTTCGATGCCCTTGTCCTGGGCGTCGTCCGCGTTCATGCCGGCGAAGGTCATGGGCAGGGTCACGTTCTCCAGGGCGGTCATGACCGGGATCAGGTTGAAAGTCTGGAAGATGTAGCCGATCTTGCGGTTCCGGAGCCAGGCCAGCTCGTAGGCGTCGAGCTGGGAGATGTCCACCTCGTCGATGAAGACCTTGCCGTCCGTGGGCTTGTCCAGGCCGCCGATCATGTTGAACAGGGTGGATTTGCCCGAGCCCGAGGGCCCCATGATGGAGATGTACTCCCCGGCGTAGATCTCCAGATCCACGCCCTTGAGGGCGTCCAGCTTCTGCTTGCCCATGACAAAGGTCTTTTTCACGCCCACCACGCGGACTATGGTCCGTTTCTCGTCGCTCATACAATCTTCCCTCGACCGCAGGCCCGCGCGGTCGCGTCTTGGTGTCGCGGGTGCGGCGCACCCGCCCTGCTCCCTAGTGTTCCGCCCTGATGGCCTTGATAGGCTCCATACGCGCGGCAAGCAGCGCCGGATACAGCACCCCCACCAGGCTCAGGAAACAGCCGGCCAGGGTGGCCAGCCCCACGGAAATGGCGGCGTCCGCAAGTGAAAGGCCGGACAATGCGCCCAGGCCGAAGCTGACGGTTCCGGCCAGCAGGGAGAACAGGCACCCGGCCAGCGCGCCGATGGCTGCGCCGAGCAGCCCCTGCATGGCCGCCTCCAGCAAAAAAAGTTTGAGGATCATCGAGTCCAGAGCCCCGAGGCACTTCATGACCCCGATCTCGGCGAAACGTTCGGTCACGGACATGAGCTGGGCGTTGACGATGCCAACGGTGCACACAAGCAGTGAGAGCATGACGATCCACCGCTCCTTGGCCGACATGGCCACCGCGCCCCTGGCCAGGTCCACGTCGTAGCCTGCCTTGGAGAGGATGCGGGCCGCTTCCTGCCCGTGCTCGCGGAGCAGCCCGGCGGCCACGTCGAGGTTGACCAGCACGAACGAAAGGAACGACACCGCCAGCACCAGGCTGGACACGGTGATCATCGACCGGAAAAACCGGACCCGAAGGCTCTTGAAGCTGATCTCCAGGGATTTGGAGAAGGGCAGCGTGATGAGCCTGTCAATGGACTTTCGCGACCCGCCCACACCGGTTGCGGACGGCGCGCCGTTGGCGCTCATGGCGTCACCTCGTTTCATTAAGGAACTGATTTTCCACGTCTCCCTACTCTAGGGCAAGGGGCCATCACTGACAAGTTCAAAAGGATGTAGAATACGCGAAAATGGCCTGATCAATGGAGACCTTGGTCTCGTCGGGCCCGTGAGGCTCAATGGCGGGATTGGCGGCCACGGCGGCCAGGCAGCGCTCGAGGAAGGTGAACGCCGCCTCGTTCATTCGCTGGTGATGGAGCATGACCCCCAGCCTGCCGTAGCGCACGGCCTCGGCGATGTCCTCCAGCAACCCGTCCAGCCCCTGGCCGGGGTCGGCCTCCCCGCGCGTGTGCAGGTCCACATTCACCGGGGTGTCGTGCATGCGCCGGGAGAGCTTGACCTTACGCCCTTCCCCCTGGGAGCGCGAGACATTGCGGAACCCGAGCTCCAGGAGCACCTCGGCGGTAACCTCGTCGAATCGGTTCCACGGCGGGGTGAACACCTCGCAGAAGTCGTCGCCCATGATATCCCGGAGGCGGTCCCGGCCACGGGAAATATCCATTCGCTTCTCGTGCCGGGTGCGGTCCGAGCCGAACTCGCTCTTCTTGCCGTATTTCTGGTGATTGACGTGCCGCCAGCCGTGCTGGTGCCAGCACCACAGCCGGTCGTCCCCGGCCCAGGACTTGAGCGTCTCCCAACGCGGCCTGGTCAGCCAGGCGGGGGTCACGGCCAGATGCAGCGGCAGTTGGTAACGGGAGAAGAGTTCCAGCATCCTCCGGCAGTTGTCGCCGGGCACGGCCACGTCGTCCGCGCGGAAAAAGGCCTTGGTCCCCTTGCGGGCCGAGTCCAGGGCCGCCTCCATTCCGGCGCACGCCGCTTCCAGCCGTTCAGGCGGAGCCAGCCAGCAGGACGCTATGGTCGATTTGACTATCATGGTCCGTATAGTCTTAGCATGAAAGCGGGGAGAAAGGCAAAAGGTTGCAAGGTGATGGATTGAGGGCTTGACCGGTGAACGGGGTTCCCGATAACTTGACGGTGAAGGATTGTTTGTTACGACCGACAACGACAATCAAGTTTGGGAATTCAAGTGACGATACAGACGAAAACAACATTCCGAGACGGCTACATTCGGATCACCACCACCGGGACCATGGTCTCCCGCGAGGAGGCCCAGGCCTATGGCGACTTCATCTTCGACTTAGCGCAGCAGCGCGGCACCAAGCTTATCCTGCTGGATGAACGAGGCATGGTGGATGAGGAAGATGCCCTGGACGCCTACGAGGTGAGCGAAAGCGAGACCCTGGCAGAAATGGGCATGGCCGGTTTCCGCATCGCCCTGGTCTCGGCTCCGGCCAACCTCGCCATCAACCGCACCTGGGAGACGATCATGCAGAACCGCTCCATCAATCTCCGCGTCTTCTCCGACATGGAGAGCGCCACGGACTGGCTCACGTCCTGACCTTCAGGACACCTCCCCGAGAGAACTCCACCACAGCATCCCACGGGACAACGGACTCTCTCCCGTTAAGCCACGGCGTCCTCGACACCGCACCAGACTGACCGGACCACGTCGCGAAACTCGCGCAGGGGCGAATCGTAGCCGCTGCCCGCCGGGTAGGATAGACACAACGGGACCTGCAAACGCTCGGGCCAGAGCACGGCCTTGCCCACGGCCTCGAGCCGTCTGCCCTCGTCTTCGCGCAGGATGGCCACGCCCTCGCCCTCGGCCACCAGCTCGCGCATGATGTTCTCGTCCACCGAGTGCCCCACCGTGCACGGCTCCACGCCGAAGGTGGACATGCGCTCGCGCAGGGCCGTGTGGAAGGGGCAACCACGGAAGGTGTATACCCAGGGCAGGGCCGCCAGCCCACGCCAGTCTCCGGGCTTCACCTCCGGGGCCATGGCTGAAGGAATGGCGATGGCCAGGGGAACAGGGGCCACGAATTCGTCATGAATGCCCTCCTCTCCCCACATGCCGAAACGGAACCCCACGTCCATTTCGCCGGAACGCAGGGATTCAGCCGTAAACCGGCTCTGGGAAACGATGAAGGAAAGCTGTGCGCCCTGCAATCTGGAGCGCATCTGCCGGGCCAGTTCGGCCATGCGCAGAAACACGGGGTCGGTATTCAGCCCCACGGTCAGGCCCGTAACCCGGGCGTTGCGCAGCCTGTCCCCCTTGGCCCGGAAGTCCTCCATGGCCTGGATGGCGCTGCGGGCATAGGGCAGCAGGGTCTCGCCCTTGGCGGTCAGGGTCATGCCGCGCGCGTGGCGCTCGAACAGCGGATACTCCAGCTCGTCCTCGAGCAGCTTGATCTGCCCGCTCAGGGCGGACTGGCTTAGGAACAGGCTCTCGGCGGCACGGGTCAGGTTGCCCTCAAAGGCCACGGCCAGGAAACATTGCAGCCTGCGGATGTCCATCACTCCCTCCTTCTCTCTCACGTTCAGATATTCCGATGGCTCTCCCTTGATATCCCTATTTGTTCTTTTGGCCTCTTTCCACGATACATGGGGAAAATCAAGAACCGGAGGGCAAAATGGACCAACGGAAAATCAGAACGCTTCCATTGTGCTGCATGATGATCGGCGCCGTGCTCGGCTCGGGCATCGTCATCCTGCCGCCCCTGGCGCTGGATACGGCGGGGCAATGGGCCATCGCAGGCTGGGGGCTGACAGCGGCCTTCGGCGTGGCCTTCGCCTATGTCTTCGCCAGGGTGGGAACCCTGTTCCCGGGCGAAGGGGGCGCGGCCAGCGCGGTAAAGCGGGCCTTTGGTCCCGTGGCCAAGCGGTTGGCCGCCTATTTCCTATCAGGGGCGGTGCTCTTCGGCCCGGCAGCGGTGATCCTTACCGTTGTCGAATACCTGCCCCCGGCGATCACACCTGCCACGGACGCCGGTCGGGCAACGCTGGCCGCCGCCATGCAGGCGGGCTGCGCCCTGCTCCTCGCAAGCGGCTTGCGGAACATGAGCCGTTTCACCCTGGTCCTGGCCTCCTCGGCCACCCTCCTGCTCCTGACCGGCTCCGGCCTGGTCCTCGCCTTTCACTCCGTCCCGCCCGAGCCTCTGCCCCCCATGGACGCCCCGGCCATGGGCTACACCCTGCTCCTGCTCTTCTGGGCCGTGGTCGGCTGGGAAGTGGTGGGCAACTACGGGGACGAGGTGGCCGAGCCGAGCCGGACCATCCCGCGCGCCGCAGTCATCGCCGGGCTGGTTGTCGGGCTGGTCTCCCTGGCCGTGGCCGCCGCCCTGCAATACGGCGAGTTTCCCCCGGAGGCCGGGCACGGTGTGGCCGCCCTGCTGCACCCTCTCTTCGGCCAGGCCTCGCCCTGGGTCATGGCCGGTATGACCGCCGCCCTGTGCGTCACCACCTACCTGACGGTGGTCGGCGCAGTCTCCCGCCTGACCGCTCACATGGCGCAGGAGGGATGGCTGCCCGCCTTTCTGGACAGGCGCAACCGACACGGCGTCCCGTGGACGGCCGTCGCCCTGTACACTGCCTCGCACCTCGTCCAGTTCGCGCTCGTCGGCTTCGGCGTCCTCGACCTGGCCGGGCTGGTGGCCATCGCCGACGGATTCTTCCTGTCCAACGCCCTCCTCGGAACACTGGCCGCTGCGCGCCTGTTCACCGCCCCCCTGCCCCGAGCCACCGCAGGGCTCCTCGCTCTGTGCGTCCTTATCGTCCTGCTCCAGTCGCCCTGGCAGGTGCTCACGACCGAAGGCGTCATGATCCTGGCCGTCATCCGGCCCGGAGCCCGCAGGGTACGCCGTGCCGAAGACCCCCTCCGGCCTTGACAACAGGCCGCTTTCCATCGACGATTCGCCAGGCCGGACGCATCCATATCCAGAAAGAATTGGACGATAGCGGGTCCGGCGCATAACCGTGCAGACATGGAGAAATCAATGACGATATTCGGCACTTCCGTTCCGTTCTACAAGATGCAGGGCTGCGGCAACGACTTCGTGGTCATCGACAACCGCGAGGCCAAGGTCGACCCCGGCGTCATGGACCTGTGGGCCCAGAAACTCTGCGCCCGCGCCTTCGGCGTCTACGCGGACGGCGTCTTCTTCCTGGAGGAGACTGACGAGCCCGGCCTGGACTACCGCTGGCACTTTTACAACTCCGACGGCTCCCGCGCCGAGATGTGCGGCAACGCCTCCCGCTGCGCTGGCAAGCTGGCCCACGCCATCGGCCTGGCCCCGGCAACCCACACCTTCGGCACCGACGCCGGCCCCATCCGGGCGGAAGTCCTGGTGGACGGCCCGGACGCCGGACGGGTCAAGGTCCAGCTCACCCCGCCACTGGGCAAGGAGACCAACATCCGCATCGACCTGGACGGCGAGCCGCTGACCGTGCACTTCGCCGACACCGGCGTGCCGCATACCGTGGTCTTCGTGGACGACGTCGAAGCCGTGGACATCATGGATCTCGGCCCCAAGATCCGCTACCACGAACAGTTCGCGCCCGCCGGGACCAACGTCAACTTTGCCCAGGTCAAGGACGAGAACACCATGCTCCTGCGCACCTACGAGCGCGGCGTGGAAGCCGAGACCTACGCCTGCGGCACCGGTGCCGCCGCCACCCAGCTGCTGGCCAACGCCCTCGGCCTGACCGAAGGCCGGGCCGACCTCACCACCACCGGCGGCGAAGTGCTGACCGTCTTTCTCGAAGACGACAACGTCTTCCTGCAAGGCGCCGCCGAATTGACCTTCAAGGGCGAGGTCTACCTCGAACCCCTCGGATTGATTTAAGACTTTCATAACAAGCATTGGAAAGGCCGCCGGTACTCATCGGTGGCCTTTTTTCGTGCGATTGCGACACGACACGTAGGGAGGCCTCCGGCGATCCCTTTGGGGAGCCTTACCGGCGGTCTCCTTCGGAGAGACCAGGGCGCTGCCCTGGACCCGTCAAAGGCCGAGGGCCTTTGGAATCCCATAGCTCGCTTCGCTCGAGTACGTGCGGAAGCCAAGTTCGTGCCGCTTTTGCGGGGACGGACTGGTCGCTCGCGCCCGCCGTGCCGGGTGGTGGTTTGCGCCGGGGGCTAATTTTGGGAATTGCCGGGAGCAGGCTGTCGATATTTGGTTTGGAAGGAGAGAAGAAATATAGTGTGATTAGTGAGTTAAGAAAAAAATGAGACTCGGTAGATTTTGCCCTTAACTCGAATGAAACATTCGGGAAGGGCCTTTTCAAGTTCCTCCGCCCTTGAGCGAAGCGAACTATAAAAAGTTTAGGAGGGGAGAAGGGGATGGGGGTTCCCCTTTCCCTCGGCCGCCGGAGGCAAAAAAACCACCCAGCCTGGCGGGAGCCGGGCTGGGGGGTTTACCGTGGGCCAAGTTCAATTAGTCGACTTTGGCGTAGGAGGTGGCGGGGGCGTTGCAGATGGGGCACTTATCGGTGGGTGCGCCGTTCTGGGTATGACCGCATACGCTACAGATGTAAAATTCAGCATCGGCGAAGGTGTCGCCATCGGCTTCGAGAGCCTCGGTGTAGAGGGCGGCGTGAACTTTTTCGGCCTCGTTGGCAAAGCCGAAGTAACGCAGCACTGCGTTTTCGCCTTCTTCCTTGGCGTCGTCCATCATCTCCGGATACATCTTTTCGAATTCGTAGGTCTCGCCGGAGATGGCGGCCTTGAGGTTCTCCTCGGTGGAACCGATTCCCTTCATGAGCCGCAGGTGGGCGTGGGCATGGATGGTCTCGGCGGCGGCAGCGGCGCGGAACAGCTTGGCCACGCCGGGCTTGCCCTCTTTTTCGGCCTTGTCGGCGAAGGCAAGATATTTACGGTTGGCCTGGGACTCACCAGCGAAAGCGGCTTTCAGATTTTCAATGGTTTTGCTCATGTCTATCTCCTCGGATAAGGGTTTTTTGATTTGTTGAAAGCGGTTGTACCGAAATCTTCAACACATAGCAAGCAAATAATAATGATTCCTATTAAGAGGCTCGCAGACTGCCATCTATGCGTTTTGCAGGTGGCCGTTGCAGGTCTGGCATATATTAGATGGTGAGGAGAAAAAGTAAAGGGGGAGTGCCGGAAATGGCCTAATGGTATTCAATAGAGGTGCTGGACCCCGGTTGGGTTGGCAAAGTGGAAAATAAAGAGCCGCCCCTACCCGGAAGGAAAGGATGACGTTCCCGGGTAGGAGCGGCTCAAACCCGCTTGGCTAGGGGAGCTATGCTCCCGGAAAAGATCAGGCGGTGCGGGTGAACAGAGTGAGTGCAAAGGCCGCCATGGCGGCAGCGGAAGCGGCGGTATTGCGCGCACGCCTGGAAAGATGGTTACGGCGGGGGGCCGGGGTGTGATTGGTGCGGTCTTGCAGGGCCATCATCGAAAGTCGGGTATCGCATTCCATGCTCATGATCGTCTCCTTGTCCTTTGGTGCAAACGGGTTACGCCGTGCGGCGGTTTTCCATGACTCACCAATTACGGAAGGTGTGGGCCGCAATCCAATTGTTTGTTGTGATGCACTTGTTCAGCTTTTCCGATGGTGTTACAGTTCTTCATCGGATGGGCCGATCAAGAAGCGATAACTACAGTGATAAAAGGATATTATGGAACTCTATCAAATTAACACTTTCGTCGTTGTCGCCGAGGAAGGCCATCTGACCCGGGCGGCGGAACGGCTGCACGCAAGCCAACCTACGGTGTCGGCCCATGTGAAAGGGCTGGAGGAAGAGCTGGAAACCCGCCTGTTTATTCGTACGCCTAAGGGGATGCAGCTCACCGAAGCGGGTGAGCGGCTGTTTATCAGGGCCCAGGGGGTACTCAAGGCGGTGCGTGATTTGAAGCTGGAAGCGCGCAACATGGGCGGCGAGCTGGTGGGTGATCTCTCCCTGGGGCTGAACACGGATGCCGAGTATCTGCGCATCGTCCCCCTGCTCAACTCCCTGAGCGAGCAGCACCCCAAGATCACGCTACAGATCCAGCAGTCGGCGTCCAGCTCGGTGCAGGAGGCCATCCGGCGCGGGCGGCTGGATTGCGGCTTCATCTTCGGGCCGCCCCGGCACAAGGACATTCACGCCGTACTCCTGGAGACCACCCGGTTCTACGTGGCCGTGCCGGACGTCTGGCGGGACCGCATGGAGCATGGCATGCAGGCCCTGGCCGAATTGCCGTGGATTCTCGACCCGGGCGATAACCCGGTGCAGCAGCTGACCACGCCGTTTTTCGATTCCCTGGGATTCAAACCCAGGAACTTTCTTGAAGTGGACGGAGACGAAGTCATCCGCGTGCTGGTGGCCGCGGGCAAAGGCATCTCCTTCATGCGCCAAAACGAACTGGACATGGCCAACCGCTTCGGCAAGGTCCACGCCATGCCCTTCGACGCCCTGGCCATCGACCTTCATTTCGTTTGCCTCAGACGGCACGACCAGGACCCGGTCATGCAGGCGGTCATCGACCACGTGACCAAGGTGTGGAGCACTTAACCACTTGCCCCGCACAGCCTAAGTCCACCCGCCCGACCTTCGAAGCAAAGCGCCTTTTCTATTACCTTAAAAAAGAAGAAATCACCCACTTCGCGCCAAAGGAGCGAGAATGGGGATGCAAGGGGCCCCCCTTGCCCGCGGGAGGCGAAATCACCCGAGACTCGCCGCCGCAGGGCGGCAACAGCCTCTGATCCAGGACGCTGCAAACGAAGAAGGCAAGGATACAGACCGGCCCGGCAGGCTTTGTGGAGCCTAATCTTCTTTGACCTTGCGCGTCCCGGCGTAGAGCTCGTATTCGAGCAGACGGCATTCGATCTTGGCGTTGAAGAAGATGCGCCGCCGCCGGGTGCGCAGCCCCACGCACTTGGCCAGCCGGGAGTTGCCGGTGAAGATGAAGCCGGCCTTGCCGCCGCAGGACTGCTTGAAGAAGTCGCCGATGCGCCGGTAGACCGGCTCCAGTGCCTTTTCCTCGCCCAGCCGCTCACCATACTCCGGGTTGAGCATGACAATGCCCGGCCCTTCGGGAACCTCGGTGTCGGCGAAATCGCAGACCGCGAACTCGATGAAGTCACCCACTCCGGCGATGCGCGCATTGTCCCTGGCCGCCTCGACGGCTTCAGGGTCGTAGTCCGTGGCGATGATCCGCCCGGCGAAGTCCGGGGTCTCGCTGTCCTCGGCCCGGTCGATCATCTCGTCCCAGGCCGCCGGGTCGTATCCCTTGAGGTGCATGAAGGCAAAATTATCACGCAGCAGACCGGGCGCGCCGTTCATGGCCATGAGCGCGGCTTCTATGGCCAGGGTTCCGGCCCCGCACATGGGCGCGATGAAATGGCCGCCCTTGCGGGCCAGCTCCGGCCAGCCCGAGGCGAGTACGCAGGCTGCGGCAAGGGTCTCCTGCATGGGGGCCTTGTGCGGGCGCTTGCGGTAGCCCCGGCGCGGCAGGGGGTCGCCGGTAGTGTCCAGATAGAGGGTGGCTTCCCGTCCGCGCCAGTGCAGAAAGAGGCAGACCCCCTTGGTTTCCGGACCGGAGTCCGGCCTGGAGCCGAACCGCTGCTGGAACCGGTCTGCCACGGCGTCCTTGACCCGCAGCGCGGCGAAGCGGGAGTCGTTGACCTCGGTGTCGCGGATGCTGGCGTCCACCCGGAAATAGCCGTCCTTGTCCATGTACTGTTCCCACGGCAGCTTGTTCACCACCGCGTAGAGTTCGTCCGGGCCGCGCGCGTCGAATCGCTTGAGCTCGTACAGCACCCGGTGACCGGTGCGGACCCAGAGGTTCAGGCGCATGCAGTCGGTCAGGGTGCCGGGCACCATGACCCCGGCATCCAGGGCATGGGTTTTGGCGAAGCCAAGGGCGCGGAGTTCCGCTTCCAGATATTCGGGCATGGCCTTGGGACAGGTGACCAGTATGGGGGCGGTCGTGTTGAAAAGAGACATGAAAAACTCGTCTGGGTTAGAGGGGGCGCAGGTTCCACTCGTCGGTGGAGCCCGCTTCGACCGGGGGAGCCGGTGCGACGGCTTCCGGGGCGGCGGCTGATCTTTCGCGCGGCACGGACAGAGCCAGCAGGAAGCCGAAAGTTATGGCTGCAGCCGTGGCCGGATCATAGAGCAGCGGCGTGGTCATTCCCTGGGCGAAGAGCCCGGCCACCAGCCCCGCGCCCATGCGGGTCAGGCGGCGAAACAGGAGAATGAACACGACGGTGAGCAGCCCGACCGGTGCGAGCATGCCCCAGCCGAGGGTCAGCCTGAGCCAGAAAGAGGGCACCTGCGGCAGATAGGCTCCGAACAGGGGCGACTGGCCCGTGGCCGCCTGCCAGATGGCGCTCATGCCCGGCGGGAAAGCCAGCGGCAGAGGATCTGTCACGGGCAGGCCCGTCAGTAGCAGGGCGGAATTCTCCGAGAACAGCCGGAGGGACTCCACCCAGAGCCAGTAGTCCGCATAGCGAATGGCGTCCGAGGCAGTGGGGGGGAGCAGAAAGCTCACGAAAATCAGGACGGCGCAGGTCAGGGCGTAGAGCAGCCGGTAGCGCGCCTTGCCCCGCCCGAAGCAGAGCACGGCCCAGGCCGCCGCGAACAGGCCGGTGCGCGAGAGGCAGGTCAGGAGAGCGATCAGGATCATGGCCCGCCAGGCTGCTTTTCCCTGGTCCGGCTCATGACAGCCCCCCTGGTTGCCGCCTGGCTTGAGGGAAGCGCACAGCGCCACGACAAGAAGTCCGGAAAGGACATCCGCATTGCCGATCCAGCGCACCGTGGGCACGGTCTGGTAGGCGAAGACTTCCACTGCGAAATCGATGATGCAGACCAGGGAAAGCAAGGCACCGAAGCGCTGGAAGTCCGCCCTGTCCGGGAGGCCGAAGGTTCCGGCCCAGAGCAGACAGAAAAGCAGGATGACCGCCGGGGCCGACTCGTGCAGGTAGGGCAGAAGAGGCGAGAGCGCGGCGGTGATGTCGGCGGCGTAGACCATGAGGCCCGTGCAAAGCAGCAGAAAGAGCATGCCCTGGAAGAGAAACTTGACGCCGAACGGAGTGCTCCCGCCTTTGCCCCGCAGGGCGGCCAGAGTCCCGAGTCCTGCCAGGAGCAGCCATGGGATGTAGATTGGCAGGTCTGCAAAGTCGCCCAACAATCCGCGCATGATGGCTGTCCCCAGCGGGACCGCCCCGTAGGCCACGGCAAGGGGCACGGCGGTCAGCCCGCCCCGGGCCCAGGTTGCGGATTTAGTGCTGCTCATACGCACCGTCAATTATCGTGTTCTGCCGTTTAGGTAAAGGAAGGGCTGGGCCGGAGGAGAAGTATTTGTGCCTCAGAGTCTTGGCGATATCACGAAATTTCAGTATACTAGGGCATTAGTTCTAATCGAAAAATAGCAGAACATGCCGAGATGATTGGATAAAATGGTGTAACTAATAAATGGAAACACAACTCCCCAAGATTCTTAAAAAACTTGTCATGTGTCTAGAGATAGTTTAGAGTTTCTCAACGCTATCCGCTCAGTGGGATGAGGATGGTCAACGCATACCTGTGGGGGTAGACCATGAAAGGATACGCGATCGTCGCTTTGAGGAAGGCGGCACACATTAGCATGTTCATGCTGCTATTGGCCCTGTTGCCCGGCTGCGCGGTCGTCGGACCGTTGTTGAGCGTCGGCGGCATGGCCGGTCTCGCGCCGCTCCAGTATGCGTCTACCGCGTATACCGTCGGCGAGTTTTCCTATGAATATGCGGTCAACGACCAGGACCCCGGCGAGGTTATCGAAAAGAAAGTCGATGCCGTGCTCACGGGCAAGGCCTTTCTGTTGCCCGACTTCACGCCCGGTGTGCAGCAGGCCGACACTGCTGACGCTCCGGTCATGACCGCCTCAGCCGAAACGCCGCAGACTCTGCCCGCACTTTCCGCCGAGGCCCGCCACAAGCGCATTGAGCAGCTTCTGGGCCGCCGCGCCGTTCAGGCGGAACGGCTTGAGCTCCGCCGCCTGGCTTTTCTCGAAGCCCGGCGCAAGGACACGCTCTCCCTGCGGCTTGCGGACGCACCCCGCTCGCCCGGCTTGAACGCGGGATACGCTGGCAAGGCCACGCTCAGGTAGACTGAACGCCGCCAGTTGCAGAGGAGAAGAGGGAGATGACTCCCTCGGATTCGTCCTGCCCTGGGGCTCAGGCCTTCATATCGTTGCGCTTTGCCGCGATGCCCTAGCCCGGTATCCTACGAAAATGCGGGCAGGGCTATTTCCATCATCTTTTTTCCGCTCCCCCCATCCCCATCCCCTCCTGAGCTTTTGAGTGCCGCGCGACTTTCCGACAGCAAAAACCAGCTAAAATAACACATGATTTGCGTGCATGGCCGTATCTGGCGGTCCGCCCGACCCCGGCCGGGCAAGGGCGAAATTCCGTTTTGCGCATTGCCGGAAAGGGAAAAAGCAGGTACGCACAAGCCTGATCCTTCGTAGCCTTTGAGGGAAGTTCCGCGGAGTTGGCGATCGTGCCCGCACCTCGGAACAAGGTTTATGCACCTATTAATCAAGGAGTCCTGACATGCCCAAATACGTTATCGAACGCGAAATCCCTGGAGCCGGCAAACTCACGCCCGAAGATCTGAATGGAATCTCCCAGAAATCCTGCAGCGTCCTCAGCGAGCTCGGCCCCCAGGTCCAGTGGGTGCACAGCTATGTGACCGACGACAAGATCTACTGCGTCTACATCGCTCCCGACGAGGCGTCCGTCCTGGCCCATGCGGAAAAAGGCGGCTTCCCGGCCAACTCCGTAGCAGAAGTCAAGACGATCATCGATCCGACCACGGCGGAATAGATTCGAAGAAAGCGAAAGCCCCTGGCCCCTGCGCCAGGGGCTTTTTTCGTGGGCTGCTTCAAGGTAGACTGAGCTTCGATTCGCGCAGTGGCCAAGTTGCCGATTTCGATCCACAGGATTGGATTTCAAAAATTACCCGGCGAAAAGCGGATGGTTTCCGGATGGCCTTCCGGGGTAGGAAAAGACATGAGCGATCAGGGTAAACGGATGGCCGCGCTGCGATCGGGCCGTCAGGCAAATCGGAGGGCGCATGGCTCCATACGACGATGACGAAGTCCGCTGGAAGGCGGTGAAGGAGCGGGACAGGGACGCCGCCCACGAATTTTACTATGGGGTCCGGACCACAGGCGTATATTGCGTGCCGGGGTGCGCCTCGCGTCTGCCCCGCCGGGAGAATGCCGTGTTTTTCGATACCGCCGAGGCCGCTGAAGCCGCCGGGTTCCGGGCCTGCAAGCGGTGCCGTCCCGACGACCCGGCCCATGCCCATATCCCCTTGAAACGGATCATGGCCGCCTGCCGCACCCTGGAGCGGGCCGTGGAACGAGGCGAGCGTCCGCCTGGAGTGGCGGAGTTGGCGCGGGACACGGATATGAGTTCATCCCGCTTCGGACGGTTGTTCAGCAAACTGGTGGGCATCGGCCCCAAGGAATACGTGCAGGCCCTGCGCGACGCCGGAGTGCGGGAAGCCCTGGCCTCGGGCACGCCGGTGACCCGCGCCCTGTTCGACGCAGGCTACAGTTCGGCCAGCCGGTTCTACGAGCGCGCGGAAGGTGTGCTCGGCATGCGTCCCGCCCGTTACCGCAAGGGCGGCAAAGGCCTCTCCATCCGCTACGTGGTGACCGAAAGCCAACTCGGGCTGGTCCTGGCCGCGTTCACGGGAAAAGGCGTCTGCGCCATCGAGTTGGGTGATACCCCCGAGGAACTGGCGGCATCACTCCGGGCCCGCTTTCCCGGAGCCGTCGTCAAGGAATGCGAACCGCAACTGGACGAACAGGTGCGGGAGATCGTCTCCCTCATCCGAACGCCGGGCAAGGGCCTGTCGCTGCCCCTGGATATTCGGGGCACCGCGTTCCAGCAGCGGGTCTGGCGCGCCCTGCGGGACATTCCGGCGGGCGAGACCCGCACCTATAGCCAGGTGGCGGAATCCCTGGGCGAGCCGGGCTCGGTCCGCGCCGTGGCCTCGGCCTGCGCCCGCAACCCCCTGGCCGTGGCCGTGCCCTGCCACCGGGTGGTGCGCAAGGACGGCAGCCTGGCCGGGTACCGCTGGGGCCTGGAACGAAAGCGCGCCCTGCTCGAAGCGGAACGGCACGGACGGCCGGGAGAAGAAGGCGACGAGCCGGATCAGTCCTGAATCTTGTCTTTCACCTGACGAAAGAACTCCTGAAGAAAATGGGGCGAGGTGAGCCTGCCGTTCACGTCCAGCCTGTCCAGCAGCGCCACGTGGTTGCCGCGCGGGGTGGTGGTGGGCAGGAAGAAGAGCTCGTGCGAATCGCCGCCGGGCACGGCCATGGTGTGGACCCAGTGCCTGTTGTGTTGCCGCCAGTCCGCTTCTGAGGAGCCCCCCTCGGTCTCTTTTGCCAGCACTTCTATGAAGCCGGACAGGGGCAGCCTGCCAGGCACGCCGAGGAATTCGTTCTGGTCGTTGCGGATAACGATGGGTGCGTTGAGCAGGGTCGCGGGCGGGCCGTCCGGGATGATCTGGTCCTCCTGAAGCTCCAACACACCCTGCTCCGGTTCGGCGGTCTCCTTTTCCAGGGCGTAGGAGGTGACGCCGCCTTCCGGGTCTCTGACATTGACTATCTTGCGCGCGCGGACCCGTTCAGGCTGTGCGGGCTGGTGCTCCGGGCGAGGTTCGGCCGGCTGCTCCGGCTCCGGTTCCGGCTTCCGGGCGGCGGGCTCGTCCGGAGCGGCTGCCCGGGGTGCGGGCATGACCGGTTCCTCCGCCTGCCGGGCGAGGAGTTCGTTGAAAAGTTCCATGTTGCGGGTCTCGGCCTCCACCAGCGCGTCCACGGCCGCCTCCAGCCGCTCCAGCCGCTGGGCGGACTTGGCCTGGGCCGTGGCCAGGGAGGCCATGCCGTGCATCATCTTTCCAGCGGTCTGGAAGAACTGCTCCAGGTACTCCGCGGAGACACCACCCTGGCCCGATGGGGTGGGGGCGGGTTTCGTGCGTCCGGCGGGAGCGGCCTCCTCCTTGAAGCGTTCCTTGAGGAACTTGGCGGTCTCGGCCACGGACATGCCCTTCTCGAAGCAGTCGCGAATGGCCAGACAGACATCGCCGGCTTCCTTCTTGAAACGGATGGGCTTGCCCCTGGTCAGAACGTGGATGAAGCCGGGGAACTTGCGCCGGTAGCTCTTGATGGTGGTTTCGGAGACCGAACAGAGGTTCGCCAGGTCTTTATGGGTATAGGTATCTTCCATGATGACTGCTCATGCGGAGGGGTTTGCGGACCTCCCGCCGGGTGGCCAACCGGAGTTGGCGGGGGCGGGACCGGAGCCGGGCGTTCCAGATGCTGGAGAGGGCCCGTGGCCGTGCCGTGATGGCGGTGAGAGTTGCGTGTTTGCCGAGTCGAACGATCACTTTTTCCGGTAGGGAGACAGGGCCGAGCCGGATCACACAGACCTCCTTTTCGTGGAAAAGAATCCGCGTATCGTCACCCATCGTCACCCTTGTGAAACAAGGGCAAAAAGGGCAACGAAGCTTATCGGATTATTATCTAGAAAAGGTCTGGAAGTCAACCGGAGACACCCGGTTCGGATTTGTCCGTTGGCCGGGCCGGACTCCTTTTCGCGGCAGGTTTACAGCCGCCTGCCGATTTCGTGGAGGATGCGCCTGGAGGACTTTTCATTGCCCCACAGCCCCACCCGGACCGAGACGGAGAGAAGATTTTCTCCCACCTGTTCCAGGTAGACGGTCACCCGCTCGTTGGTGACCTTGCCCTGGATTTCCCCGTCACCTCCGTCGCGTTTCTCCTTGAGGACCGGGATGCTCATGTCCTTGAACGCGGCCTTGGTCGCGGAGATGCCCGAGGGCACGTCGCTGTGGAAGGTGCCGACGCTCTTGCCGTTGACGTAGGCGTAGGTGCCTGCGGCGGCAGCCCCGCCGACGATGACCGCACCGCAGCCGGGGAGCGCCAGCAATGAGAGAATCAGGAGCAGGGGCAGGATGCTGTTTCGCGCCATGGCGTTAGTCCTTCTCCGTGGGCTGGTAGATGTTGATGACCTTGACGTCCTTCTTCTTGACCGTGGCCGGTTCCTCCTGGAAGGAGCCCGCCGGGGTGGTGATGAAGCTGTAGGTGTCGGCGCTGTCCGAGCCAAGGTAGACGCGGGAGTCGCTGAAGTGGAGCTCCCTGTCCTCGCTGTTCACGATGGTGAAGGTGTGCTGATCCTGGAAGATGATCTTCTTCCAATGCTGGAGATCGTCCAGCCGGGTAAGGCTGACGACCGTGGAGGAGCGCCCGTTGAGCTTGCCGGAGATATAGATGTAGTACTTGCCTATCTTGTTCAGCTTGGTGATCTCCA
The DNA here is from genome assembly GCF_009762795.1 of Pseudodesulfovibrio cashew. Lineage (NCBI taxonomy): Bacteria > Pseudomonadati > Thermodesulfobacteriota > Desulfovibrionia > Desulfovibrionales > Desulfovibrionaceae > Pseudodesulfovibrio > Pseudodesulfovibrio cashew. Next base: position 1,084,394 of record NZ_CP046400.1, read on the forward strand.
TGGCGTTGCCGTCTGCCAATTGCAGATCGCCCACCGGCCCTATGGTGATATTCTCAACGATGGCGTTGGCATCGGCGGCGCTGTCCGGAGCAGCCTCGCCGGATTCAGCCGTGGCGTTTTCGGCAGCAGGGTCTGCCGGGACGTCTTCCTTGCCCGCGCAGGCGGCAAGGAGGAGCAGGATCAGGAGCAGGGAAAAAACGGTCCGCATGCGGGTCCTCCGAAATGGTCTTGTTTCTGGGCCAGCCCTAACAGGTAATGGACGGAGAATCCAGTCCGGGGAGCAGGGGCGCGTACACTCTCTTACGCCTTCGGCTGCCTGCCTTGGACACGCTGCCAAACGCGTTCACCGAACGGAAAGACAGCGGCCCCTACCGGTGACTCGCCATCGGTGCCAGGTCCTTATGCGCGGTGTCCCCGGGCGTCGCGTCCTGCGCTTTCTCCGCTCCCCATTCGGATTCGGGCAACAGGAAGGCATATCTGCCAAGCAGCTTCTCGCTGGTCCCGTCTTTCAGCATCTCGTCGAAAATGCGGGACAGTCTCACTGCCATTCCTCCATTCTCCTTATTCAGAGCATGGTAAAAATAGCCTGTATACAAGGGAGGGGACGCGTTAAATTCTCTTGTCAGATGCGGGGATTCCGCCAGCTCCAGAAATGTCGTGTGCGTCACGAAGGCTGCCAGGTGGCCGGCGCGGAGCGCGCCGAATCCCTGTTCCAGCGAAGCGAAGGCGGTTGTGCGGAGTTTGTTTTCCCTGGCCAGGTTCCTTGTGGTCATGTCGCCTCTCAGATAGCCGACCTTTCCCTGCCGCAGGTCTCTCCATGTCTTTATCCCGGGACGGGATCGAACGGTGTAGGCGACGAGTGATGTTTTGAGGAGCGGCGTCGCCGACAGGACGATATTGTCGTTGCCCTGGGCCGCGACATCCGTACGCCCGGCGCTGGCATCAAGTACCTGCGCCGAGGTCTCGGCGAAATCGCGCAACATGGGAATGTAGATGAAACGTACAGCCATCCCCGCCCGCCGGTACGCCTCTTCTATCAGGGCTTCGCATTCAGGCAAGGGCTCCTGCGGCCCCTTGAGTTCGGGCATGCCCACGATGCACTCCTGTCCCGCTGAAGCCGGAGAGAGGAGCAATTGGAGAAGGAATATCGTCCATGCAAGAATTCGCATCGACGTAATATACCATTTTTATGGAACAAACCTATTATAAAATGGTTAATTGAAACTCGTGCGGCCTATACCGAATAACGGCATGAGAAAATCCCGGCGTTATCACCTCGGGCGTCTTCAGGACCGGCTCGAGGTGGACGTTTCCCACACAGCCGCACAGTCTTCGCCACGGGATGCCCCGGAGCCAACCACGCTGGGGCTTCCTTGATATGGGACCGGAGCTGCACCCACGACGCCTTAGATGCGGCATTCGTCTATGCATGCAATTGATTTTTTACATTCTTGTCGGGCGTCTTTACAAATCTTAATGTTCGCGTTTCGTACATTACCTCCTAACCAAGTATGGTTCTTACCGTGTTTCTTGAGGCATACTATTTGCTTTTTGTGAACAAACCATAAGGAGGAGATCATGATTCGTGCTGTATTCAAATCGTGCATTGCGGTTGCAATACTTTTGATGCTTGGCACCTCTGCCCAGGCCGCCATGTACACCTTTTACGGTGATCAGCTGCAGCAGCCGGCGTATCCCCTGGCCGCACAGGCCGAAGCAGAATTCCAATCCTACCTGCCTGCAGTGGCCTATGGCACCTACGGACCATTCTCTCATATCGAATTCATGTATAATGGTTCGCCCACCGGAATCTCTGCGGAGCACTCCATCGTCTCGACTGAATGGGTGCATGATTTCAACACCCCGATAAACGCCGTTGGCTTTTTTTTGCAAAGCATTGCCGCCGACACATCGAGGCTTAGCGTGGGGTATATCAACACCCTGACAGGGGCGAATTACTATTTTGATCTTCCCCATCTGCCGGCAGATCAACTAGTCGGCGACGATACGCTCTTCTGGGGTTACATCAACACGGACGAAACCTTTGACCGTGTGGCGATAGGCGGGATGGGCAGTTCCCTTGGCATGGCAAACATACAGATCGGCTGGAACAACGAACCCACCGGCAACCCGGCTGTCCCGGAACCCTCCACCATGCTTCTGCTGGCCGTGGGCCTGGGCGGTCTGGCCGTCTGGCGCAAACGATCCGCATAAAGGGGCTCCGTCAGCCTCGTAGCGACATGACATGCCGTATTTCACCATGGCGGTGTGTCTATACCCCCAAAAAGTAGGGCCACTCCCCATAATGGGAAGTGGCCCTTATTGATGGCCGTTTATGTTGGGATGGCGGGTTGCGCCATGGGCAGCGACACCTTGACATCGCCCAGGCGCACAGGCTCATGGTTCTTTCGGTAGCCTTGGCTTTGCCCGCCCCAGATATTTCTCCATTAAACCCTCGGCAATCATTTCCCTGAAGGACCGCTCCAGCAACGGAACCAGGTGGGCGTGCTTCTTGTTGACCACGTGATACACCTGTATCTCATAAAGATCTTTGGACACGACAAAATTCGTGTCGGGAAATTGTTCCATGTTGATAAGCAGCATCGTCTTTGCAGCAAACAAGACGTCCAGACGGCCTTCGATAAGCATCTTTAGGCCGGTAGTTAGATAATCGATCCGGTGCAGATGCGCGTTGCTCCCGGAGGCAATGGAAATGGCGATCAGATCGCCCCGCAGCACTCCGGTCAATAGTCCGTTCAGGTCCTCCAGATCATGGATTTTTTTATTACCCTTGATTGTGACCGCGACCAAACTTGTTGTAAAGAGAGGCACGGGCACCTTTATGATGTTGGGATATTTCTCGACAACTATGGGGTTCCTGAGGCCGCTCCCGTCAAGCTCGCCGTGGTTGGTCTTGTCCAGATCCCTCAGTCCGGGAAGGTACACGAACTCCACGGCCACGCCGATCCGGCCATAGGCGTCCTCCAGAAGATTCTCCAACTCAATGGCTTTACATTCCGCGCGGACCTGGCAATGCATGCCGATGACATGGACCTCCCCGGCCAATGCCTGGCTTGCACATAAAAAAAACACTGCGGCAAAAACAATAACGGTACGCATTACGTTCCCAGTATAGTGCACCGCTGTGTCCTACATATTATTTTTTCATATTGGCGATGCTTGTGTTTTTCCTTGTGCTTATATAATCTAAAATATCAATTTGTGACTATACGAGCAAAATATCCATGATCGCCAAAGTCTCCTGCGCCGCCTTGATGGGCATCGACGCCTTCAAGGTCGAACTCGAAGTTGATTTCTCCCGCTCCGGCATGCCGTGTTTCACCATGGTCGGCCTGGCCGAGGGCGCGGTAAGGGAATCCAAGGAGCGCGTCTTCTCTGCCCTGAAAAACTGCGGGTTCAAGGTCCCGCCCGCGCGAATCACCGTAAACCTCGCCCCTGCGGACGTCCGCAAGGCGGGCAGCGCCTATGATCTGCCCCTGGCCGTGGGCATCCTCTGCGGCATGGGCGTGCTGGACAAGGCGCAGGCCGAGGGCTGGTTCATGGCCGGGGAGCTCTCCCTGACCGGCGAGCTCAAGCCCATCCCGGGCGTCCTGCCATTGGCCCTGGCCGCCCGGCAGGAAGGCGGCAGGGGCATCATCGTCCCAGAGGCCAACGGACGCGAAGGCGCGGTGGTCAACGACATCCCGGTGGTCGGCGCGCGGGACCTGGGCCAGGCCGTGCGCATGCTGCTGGGCGAGGAGGCCGTGAAACCGGCCTGCGTGGACATCGACACCCTTTGGGAGGAGCGCAGGGACTTCCTGCTCGATTTCTCCGAGGTCAAGGGTCAGGAGCATGCCAAACGGGCCATCGAGATCGCCGCGGCGGGCGGACACAACCTGCTGTTCATCGGCCCTCCCGGCTCGGGCAAGACCATGCTCGCCAAACGCATCCCAACGGTGTTGCCCCCCCTGCGCTTCGAGGAAGCCCTGGAGGTGACTAAAATCTACTCCGTGGCCGGGCTGCTGCCGCCGGACCGCGCCCTGCTGGTTACCCGGCCCTTCCGCACCCCGCATCACACCATCTCGGACGTTGGGCTCATCGGCGGCGGCCGCTATCCCCAACCAGGAGAAGTCTCCCTGGCCCACCGGGGCGTGCTCTTTCTGGACGAGATGCCGGAGTTCAAGAAATCCGTGCTCGAAGTGCTCCGCCAGCCCCTGGAGGACGGCGAGGTCTCCATTTCCCGCTCCCTGGTCTCCCTGCGCTATCCGGCGGACGTCATGCTCGTGGCCGCCATGAACCCCTGCCCGTGCGGTTACCTGACGGACGAAACCCACCCCTGCGAGTGCACGCCCATCGCGGTGCAGCGCTACCGCTCCCGCATCTCCGGCCCGCTGCTGGACCGCATCGACCTCCAGGTGGAGGTGCCCGCCGTACCTTACGAGGACCTCAGCCGGACCGGCAGCGACGTGGACTCCGCGTCCATGCGAAAACGTATCGGTGCGGCCCGGACCGTGCAGCGGGAACGCTATGCGGACCTGCCCATCCTGACCAACGCCGACCTGGAGGGCCGCTCCCTGGAGACCTTCTGCCAGGTGGGCGACGACGGGCACGCGTTCATGCGGCGGGCCGTCCAATCCTTGGGCCTTTCTGCCCGCGCCTACACCCGCGTGCTGCGCATCGCCCGGACCATCGCCGACCTGGACAACGCCGACGCCATCGACACCGGCCACCTGGCCGAGGCCATCAGCTACCGCAGCCTGGACCGGCAGGGGTAGAATCCCATTTCATTCCTGGCCCGGAATCAAACAGATAAAGGCGCGGCCCCTGCGGACCGCGCCTTTTTCAGCTTTCGAAGACCCGAATTACAGGCCCATGATGCGGACCACCTGGGTGGCCAGTTCCCTGCCGTCCTCCTTGGCGGGATCGAGGGGCAGGGCGCGAAGGACGCCGTATCCTTCGCTCTTGTCGTGGAATTCCTCGGAAGGCAGTGAGGAGACCACGGCGGTGTTGACCAAGGCATTGGCCTTGATGAGTTCCACTACTAGGGGGAGCGCCTCGAAATCGGGCAGCTCCTCGTCGATGACCACGAGGCCCACAGGGCTCCCGGCCACCGTTTTCAGGGCCTGCGCGCCCGTGGAGACGGCGTCCGCCTTCAACTCGCCGGACTCGGTGAGTCCGTCCAGGAAGTCGCGGAAGGCGTCCTCCCGCTGGGTAACCAGCAGGCAGGCCGCAGGTGTGTTCGCTCCGGTTGCCATGGCGGATTAACCGACCTGGTGGCCGCCGCCACAGGTCTGGTCCGGGGTGAACTCGGGCAGGCTGTTCATGATGAACGCGTTGACGGCCTGGCCCACGGTGGGCGCGCCGCTGCCGTGAAAGACCTTGATGCCGGCCTGGTTGAAGCCCATCAGCGGGCGGAAGCCCATGCCGCCGGAGATGAGCACGGAGACGTTCTTGTCGGCCAGGTAGTTGACCGGGGCAAGGCAGCCGCCCTGCTCGTGGGCGCAACTGGGCACGGACTGCACGCCTTTGACCTCGCCTTCGGCCACTTCGACCAAAGTGTACATGGCGCAATGGCCGAAATGGGCATCAACGCCCGACTCCAGTCCCTCGGGACCGGTGGACGGGATAGCTACGATGGTATTCATGGTTGTTCTCCTTGGGGTTGTTTTTTTGTCTGAATATATGTTCAGCCATGTGATTGTAAAGACTGTCCCGCTACTTTTCCAGCAGGGCAAGGGTATCTTTCCAGGCCTGCTTGAGCAGAGTTCCAAGCCCGCCCGGGTCATATTCGGTGAGCACCTTGCGTTCGAGCATGGAATCCACCGCGGCCCGGTTGTGGGGGAAGCGACACAGGAGCGTGTAGCCCTTGTCCCGGCAGTACGCCTCGATCTTCTCGGTCATGGCCGGATTGATGTCCCACTTGTTGACGAGCACGGCCACCTTGGTACGGAACCCTTCGCAGAGTTCGGCCACGCGCTCCAGGTCGTGGATGCCGGACGGGGTGGGCTCGGTGACCACCACGGCCAGGTCGGTCCCGGCCAGGGAGGCGATCACCGGGCAGCCGATGCCGGGCGTGCCGTCGCTCAGGACGAGATCCAGCCCGCCGGCTTCGGCCCGTTGCCTGGCCTGCTGCTTGAGCAGGGTGACCAGACGGCCCGAGTTCTCCTCGCCGGGAAAGAGCTGCGCGTGGACCATGGTCCCGAACCGGGTGTCGGACACGAACCAGTGGCCGCACTTGCGCTCCGGGAAATCGATGGCTCCGGCCGGGCAGAGCTCCACGCATACCTTGCACCCCTCGCACCGGAAGGGCTTGACCGAGTATCCCTCGATGGAGAACTCAATGGCGTCGAACTGGCACATGTTCAGGCAGGTGGCGCAATGCACGCAGTCCTCGGCGCGGATTACCGCCTCATGGCCCGACCAGAACTCGCTCTCCTCCCGCTTGTCGGGGTCGAGGAGCAGGTGCAGATCCGGGGCGTCCACATCCAGGTCGCAGAGGATGGCGTTTTCGGCCAGATGGGCGAAGGCCCCCGCAATGGTGGTCTTGCCCGCGCCGCCCTTGCCGCTGATGATGACTATCTCACGCACGGAACACCCCCAGCATGTCGTTTTCCTCAGCCGCCGCCACCATGTGCTCCTTCAGCTTAAGGAAGGTGTCGCGCAGTCCGGGCACGGCGTCCGCAATGACCCGGCCCTGGGAATACGCCTCGGCAATAGCGCGGTCGTAGGGGATTTCCGCCCAGATGGGGATGCCCTTCTCCTTGCAGAAATTCTGGACCGTGGAGTCGCCAAGCCCGGCCCGGTTGATGACCGCTCCCATGGGGATACCCAGAGGAGAGAACGCCTCCCAGGCGAGCTTGAAGTCGTGGAACCCGAAGGGTGTTGGTTCGGTGACCAGCACGACGGCGTCGGCGTCCATGACCGCGTTCATGGCCGGGCAGCTCACGCCAGGAGGCGCGTCGATGATCACGTCGCCCGTGGCGATGAAGCCCATGCGCTCCTTGACCTGGCGCATGAGCGGCGGGGCCATGGCCTCGCCGATGCGCAGCCTACCCATGAGGAACTCCATATTCCCGGACCGGCCCCGGACGATCTCGCCCAGCTCGCGGCGGCCCGGGATGAGCGCCTTTTCCGGGCACACGGCCATGCAGCCGCCGCACCCGTGGCACATCTCGGGAAAGACGAGCAGGGTCCCGGCCATGAGAGTGATCGCCTTGAACTGGCAGATGTCCCGGCAGGCGCCGCACTTGACGCACCGCTCCTCATCCGCCTCGGGCACGGTGACGTAGCCCTTTTCCGTACCCGTGATCTCCGGATTGAGGAAGAGGTGGAGGTTGGGTTCCTCCACATCCAGGTCCACGGCGGTCACGTCGTTTTCCCACAGAGTGGCGAGGGAGGCCGAGACGGTAGTCTTGCCCGTGCCCCCCTTGCCGCTGGCGATGGCGAAGATCACTTATTGCCCCCGGCCTGCGCGTTGGCGGAGGCCGCCATGGGCACCTCGCCACGCTTGTATTTTTCCACGGCCTCGCCCACGGTCAGGCCGTCCACGTCCTGGCCCACGCCGATACCCGCCGCCTGGAGGGCGGCAAACGCCTTGGGACCGACATAGCCGGACAGCAACACCTGAGCGCCCGCGTTGGCCACGTTTTCCGCGGCCTGGATGCCCGCGCCCTGAGCCATGCTCTGGGAGCCGCCGTTATCGACATATTCCACTTCCATGGTCTCCAGATCCACCACGGCAAAACCGCCCGCCCGGCCGAAACGGGCGTCCACCCGGCTTTCCAGGGTGGGCCCCTCGCTGGTCACTGCGACTTTCTTCACTGCGCTCATTGTATTTCCTTGTGTGTTCGCCGGAGCTGCCCCGGCGTTCATTGCGGTTTGACGGCCCTGGCCCATGCCCTGTCCGCCCATTCCACGTCCCTGGCCCTGACCCATGCCACGGCCTTGGCCGCCCATGCCGCGTCCCCGGCCCTGGCCCATGCCTCGGCCACCCATGCCGCGACCCTGGCCACCTTGGCCCGGAGCCGCAAGGCAGCGTCCGTTGCCCAGCCCGAGACCTCGTCCCTGGCCACCCTGCCTGCGGCACACGCCGTCAGGCATTTGGTCCTGATTCTGATTGAAACCCATTCCCCGGCCACCCGAGCGGCGGCCGCCACCGGGTCCTCTCGATCCTTGTCCGTTCATTCCAGGCATAATCGCCTCCATGCTGTTGCGATACGTAACCGGTTACTCCCCGGACCCGCGCTTGGGGCACTGACCTGTGTCCCGGACAACGGTGTAATGTCCGCCGTCAACGCGAATGGCCCAGCCGTTGGCCAGGGCCATGGCGACGGTCTTCCGCGCCTGGCCGAGGATCCGGCCGAAGGTCGGCCGTGAGACGCCCATCAGACGCGCGCCCTCCTCCTGGGAGAGCCCCTCGCCGTCGGCCAGACGGAGCGCCTCCAACCCCTCGTGGGTCAGGGTCACGTCCGTCAAAAGCCTCATGGGTATCCCCTGGGGCTTGTAAAACGTCGCCCCGGGCTCCTGTTGCAACATCCGCCTTATTTTCCTTCTTCCCATGGAACCACCTGATGCATGAACAATTCGTAATCTGACGATACGCTCATATATGGCAAGGTCAAGAGAAATGAGCATATGCTCATAAAAATTACTCAGAAAAAAATATGGCACGCAATATCGGTATATTGCGTGCCGTGAGTGTGTGAAAAACCGCGATTGCTCAGATAAATGGCTAGCCGGATCAGGGCAGGGTCACGGTGAAGGTGGTAGTGCCGTCGCCCGTGGAGAAGCCCACCGCACCGCCGAGATACCGTTCGGTGAGCAGCTTCATGACATAGGCCCCCAGCCCCCGGTCACGGGACTTGGTGGACACGTACCGCTTGAAGACCTGTGTCCGGATGTCGCCGGGAATATCGCCGCAATTGGTCATGGAAATGATGACGCCGCCGCCCGGGTTGGCGAGACAATCCAGCTGGATCTGCTCGCCGCAGGACTCGCGCGCCTCAAGAGCGTTGACGAGCATGTCGCGAACCACATGGCGCAGGAGCCGCTTGTCGGTCACGAGGAGGTCGCAGCAGATATCCAGATCAACGACAGCGGGCTCGGTGTTGCGGACCCGGCACTCCTCCTCTATCAGCTTGGAGAAGAACTCCCCGGCATTGACCGGCTCCTTGCTCACCGCCAGGGTGCCCTGCTCCGCCTGCTCAAGATCCCGATGGTAGACCACGTCCCTCAGGATGCGCCGGGATGCATCTGCCAGCATCGGATAGAGGGACATGTCGCCGGGATCGTCCTCGAGAAACTCGGTAACGGTGGCGATGCCCCCCACGGTGTTTATCAGCCCGTGGTGGAAGAGGTTGTTGAGATACTTGAGCCGCAACTCGTGGCTGATGTCCAGGGCGAAGAGGAAGGCGAACTCCTGGCCCCGAAATTCGATGGGCGTGGCGAATACCTGGAGGTCCAGGGGTGTCTCTACCCCTTCCACCAGCCGGGTCAGGCGACAGTTCTGGCAGTCCTTCTCGCCGCCCAGGGACTTGACGATGGCCTGGGCCGCGCCGCAGGTGGCGCACTCGCGTGAACAGCCGCAGCCAGCCTCATTCAGGGTGGAATTCACGCAATTCAGGGCCTCGCCCGGACGCAGACCGATAACGCCTTCCGCTTCCGGCTTGAGGGACAGATTGCGAAACGCCTGGTTGCAATGGACGATCTGGCGGTACTTGTTGACAACGAAGACGCTGGTGGGCACGGCGTCGAGCCACTGAATGAGAAATTCCTTTTTCAACTCAAGGGAAACGGCTTTGACCTCTTCCGGCACCATCCTCTCCGGAGCCGCAAAAAACGAATGTAACCCTTCTCCTATCAAAGCCATAACCACCCCTCATTGTTTGCTTTTATTGCAAATGACCCAATGCTATTTTTATCAGAACAAATAGTTGCGGAAAGCGGGGTACAAGTCAATGTCGTTATAATCGGCCGCCCCTTGCTCCTCGGCCTATGGACAGGGCGTGCGGGGGCGGGTTAAAGCGAACGGGCGTTCGCCGAGAATCCCACCCGTCAAAGGAGACCTCCCATGTTCGGCATTCACGACCTTGCCCTGTTCATCATTTCCGGCCTGCTCCTCAACATCACCCCGGGCCAGGACGTCGCCTTCATCGTCAGTAGAGGGGCCGCCTTCGGCTGGCGCAAGGGAATGGTCGCGGCCCTGGGGGTGGGCACCGGATGCTTCGTGCACGTCTTTGCCGCCGCCCTCGGCCTGTCCGCCATCCTGGCCACCTCGGCCACCGCGTTCACCGTGGTCAAGCTCGCGGGTGCGGGCTATCTCATCTGGATCGGCCTGAGCGTGTGGCGGTCCGGCGGAGAGAATGGCGAAGCGAATCCGATACAATACCACAAGGTCTCCCTGCGCCGTCTTTTCATCCAGGGCTTCCTGACCAACGCCCTCAATCCCAAGGTGGCGCTCTTCTTCATGGCCTTCCTGCCCCAGTTCGTCTCCCCTGACTCACCGGCCAAACCCCTGGCTTTCCTAACCCTTGGCGTCATCTTCACGGTCAACGGCACCATGGTGAACTTCGGCTACGCGTGGTTCGCGGCCCGGGCCGCGGCCCTGTTCAACGGCGGCGGACGCTTCACCGCCTGGATCAAAAGGGCCGCCGGAACCCTGTTCATCGGCCTGGGCATCCGCCTGGCCATGGCCGAACGCATCTGACGGGCTCCCTGAACACCACCCTTTTCCCACCCTCGGAGCCACCCACGCCAGACCGGATGACAAGCCGCACCTCCGGGCTGTCCGGCCAGTTCAACCTTGCCAAATAGGCCATTTTTCCTTAAACGGATGAGCATCCGAAAAATGACAAGGGGGCCCCTCATGAAGATATTAGTTGTTGGCAGCGGCGGCCGCGAGCACGCGTTGTGCTGGAAACTGTCCCAGAACCCCAAGGTGGAGCGCATCCTGTGCGCCCCCGGCAACGGCGGCACGGCCCAGGTGGGCGAGAACGTGCCGGTCAAGGACGACGACATTCCGGCGCTGGTCAGACTGGCCAGGGAAGAGGAAGTGGACCTGGTCGTGGCCGGGCCTGAAATGCCTCTGGTTCTGGGCCTGGAGAACGCCCTGCGGCAGGAAGGCATTCCCTGCTTCGGGCCGAGCGCCTACGCCGCCAACCTGGAGGGCTCCAAGGCCTTCTCCAAAAACGTCATGGCCGATGCGGGCGTGCCCACCGCGCCGTTCCGCGTCTTTGACGAATTCGATCCCGCCGTGGCCTTCATCAAGGAGAAGGGCGCGCCCATCGTGGTCAAGGCCGACGGCCTGGCCGCGGGCAAGGGCGTCGTCGTCGCCTCCACCGAAGAAGAGGCCATCGAGGCAGTGGAAGAGATGATGGTCAAGAAGGCCTTCGGCTCGGCAGGCGACCGCGTGGTCATCGAAGAGGCCCTCAAGGGCGAGGAGGCCTCGTTCCTGGCATTCTGCGACGGGCTGCACTACGCCCTGCTGCCCTCCAGCCAGGACCACAAGGCCATCTACGAGGGCGACACCGGCCCCAACACCGGCGGCATGGGCGCCTATTCCCCGGCCCCGATCCTGCCCAAGGAAAAATACGCCGAGACCGCAGAGCTCTGCATCGCTCCCATTCTCAAATATCTCGCCGCCAAGGGTGAACCCTTCAAGGGCGTGCTCTACGCCGGACTCATGTACACCGAGAACGGCCCGTCCGTGCTCGAATACAACGTCCGCTTCGGCGATCCCGAGTGCCAGCCCCTGCTCATGCGCCTGGAGACCGATCTGCTGGAAATCATGTTTGCCTGCATCGACGGCAAGCTGGACCAGGTGGACGTGGTATCCACCCCGCAGACCGCCTGCGGCGTGGTCATGGCCGCCGAGGGTTACCCCGGCTCCTACCCCAAGGGCATGGAAATCACCGGGCTCGATCAGGCCGACGCCATGGAAGGGGTCAAGGTCTTTCAGGCCGGGACCCAGCTCAAGGACGGCAAAATCGTCACCTCCGGCGGTCGCGTGCTCTGCGTAACCGCTCTTGGCGACGACTTGGCCGCCGCCCGCGAGAAGGCCTACCAGGCCGTGGACAAAGTACATTTCGACCAGAGCTACTACCGCCGCGACATCGCGGACAAGGGCCTCAAGCGCCTGAAATAGGAGAAACAAAGACAATGCCGAAAGTAGTGATCTTCATGGGCTCCCTCTCGGACGAGGAGAAGATGCGCCCCTGTTCCGACCTGCTGTCCGAACTCGGCGTGGACCACGTCTTCACCGTGTCCTCGGCCCACCGCACCCCGGAACGGACCGCCAAGCTGGTCGCGGAGTACGAGGCCGACGGCTGCCAGGTCTTCATCTGCGCCGCAGGACTCGCCGCCCACCTGGCCGGAGCCGTGGCCGCCAAGACCACCAAGCCGGTGCTCGGCGTGCCTCTGACCGCCTCTCCGCTGGGCGGCATGGACGCCCTGCTCGCCACCGTGCAGATGCCTCCGGGCTTCCCGGTGGGCACCCTGGCCCTGGACAAGGTCGGCGCCAAGAACGCCGCCTGGATGGCCGCCCAGATCCTCGCCCTGCACGACAGGGAGCTGGCCGCCAAGATCCAGGCCGCCCGCGACGGCTTCAAGGCCTCCGTGGAAAAGGCCGCCGCCAGCCTGTAGGCCGGACGCGAGGGGAGACGCCCCCGCGATTCCATCGACATCAAAAACATCGCGAGAGACATCCCATGGGGAAGTCTCTCGCGATGTTTTATTACCTGCCCAGGTCCGGCGATGCCAAAGCCGTGTGAAGGCGACGGCCTAGCGCAGGATGAGCATGGACGAGGAGGCGTGGTTCACCAGCGAGGCGACCTTGCTGGTGGAGAAAAGCCGCTTCAGGGGCGACTGGTGGTGCAGCCACAGGGCCATGAGATCGTTCTCCCCGCCCGCCTCGATAAAGGCCTCAAGGGAACTCTCGTCCACGACCCGGACGCGGGCCTGGATGCCCCGATCCAGATAATAATCCAGCACCTCGGTCATCTTGGCCTCCACATTTTCCCTCAGGTCCCCGTGCTTCAGGACGCCGGCCACCTCCAGCTCTGCGCCATAGAGCGTCACCCACTGGTTGATGAGTTCCAGGGATTCCTGCGACACATGGGCGTGGTCCAGGCAGCAGACCACCCTGGACGGGGTCATGTTCTCGCGGATGATGTACACCGAGCATTCGACCGCGTCGGCGACCTTGCCGGGAACGTCCGATCCCCTGCCCCATGCGGCGTCATGATGGCCGCAGCCGACGATGACCAGGTCGCTTTTCTCGGCCCGGGCCTCGGCGGTGATGGCCTTGACCGGATCGCCGTGGCGCAGGTGCAGGAGGAAGGACTTGCGGCCCGAGGCGTTCTCTTCGAGCACCTTGCCCGGCTTGTGGGCGAGGGTCAGGTCTTCCTCCCGGCCGTAGAGGTCCACATCCGGTCCGAGCGCCTCGAGAAAGTCCGTGCGACAGCGGTGCAGCAGTCGGATTTTGGGGTGGGCCTCTTCCGGGTTGAGGTCGTCCTCGTCCACGTAGGTGCGGTTCTTTTCAATGGCCAGCATGACCATGTCGGGCCAGGTGTTGGCGGCCAGCCTGGCGGCCTGGTGCACCGCATACCGGCTGTAGGCGTTCTCATCGACGGCGACAAGCAGCTTCATAACGATTCTCCCTTGGTGCGGTTACCAGCATAAAAGGATCGGGCTGGACACAAGGCCCAGGACCTCGGTCAGGGGCGACTTGCGGTTGGACTTCCGGTCCATGTGAGCGACGAGCAGGCCGTAATCGTGCAGGGCCTGCGAGGCGGAGTCCGGGCCGCACAGCAGGGTATACGCCATGGCCGGTGCATAGCCCCGCTTTTCCAGGATGCGTCCGGCTTCGGCCAGGAGCTCGTCCGGGTGCGGGTCCCGGTGCAGGTCGTCCATGGCATAGGCGCACAGGTCGAAATCAGTCCCGGTGTCCGTGAAAAACTTGCAGAACTGGGCGACCAGGTATTCGACGTCGGTCTTTTCGTCGAGCATGAGGGCCACGCGGTCGGACTGGATCATGTTGCGCACGATCAGGGCCGGGCAGGGCATCTGGCGATAGAGCTTGGAACGGAGCCGCTTGCGGAACTCCCCGGTGTTGAAGTTGACCACCTCGCCCTCGACGAAGAGGTCGTGCCCCCCCATGCGCAGCTCCTCGAGAATCCTGTCCTCCCGCGATCCCACGCGGACGATCGGGTTGGGCAGGACAAAGCAGTCCAGCTTCTCGCTCTTGAGAACCCGCTGGACCTCTTCCATGCCGGCCTGGCGCAGCCCCGATTCCCAGGACTTGCGGATCCAGCCGGTTTCCGAGGAATGCGGCTTGTGATCCGGCTCCTCGACGTGAATGGGCTGAACGCCAATGCCGAGCAGGCCGGCCTTCTGACACAGGTATCTCAGGGCGACATTGGACGCCAACGTCATCTCCACGGGGACAAGGGCTTTCATCATGTCCATGGACGCACCTCGCTTGTTTGGTTTCCTTTGTTACGAGCCACAGCGGATGTGCTCCTCCGCCTTCCTGATGACTTCCTGGATCTCGCCCAGCTTGAAGGGCTTGGCCAGGAAGTCGAACACGCCCTTGCGCATGGACTCCTTGGCGGTGTCCATGGTGGCGAATCCGGTGATGACGATGACCTCGGTGGACGGGGAGAGCCGTTTGACCTCCGCGAGGAACTGCATCCCGTCGATCCCCTCCATCTTCAGGTCGGTGACGACGATGTCGAAGCTCCGCTCCCGGATCCGCTCCATGGCCTCGGCACTCTTGTAAAAACTCTCGATTTCATAGCCCATTTTCTCAAGGGCCGGCTGAAGCCGCTTGCTGACGATGGGTTCGTCGTCCAGGATGAGAATGCTTGTCTTGTATGAACTGATCATGTCGCAATCCTCCAGTAGCTAATTTAACACCGCCTCATTGACGATGCGTTCGAATTCCTCGCAATGCTCGTAAATGCGGGCATCGTTGACCATGGAGACGTCCAACTGCCTGGTATAGGCCACTAGAATGCCCAAGATACGCATGAGCCGCTTGAGGTCGCGCGCCATCCAGCCCTTTGCGCGGGCCACGACCAGGTCTTCCTTGACCGTCACGGAGAAGTCGAAGGTCTTGAGCACCTCCGACAGGAACCGCGCCCGCCGCGAGCGCCGGGTGACGCCGGTGACGCCACCGGCAAAGCGGAACTGGATGCTGTTCCGGGTGCCGTCCTCGCTCTCGTAACAGTCGATCATGGTGAAGTGGTATCCAAGCTTGAGGCTCAGGTGCAGGTAGTGCTCCGAGATGACGGCGAGATTCTGCCCAATGTTTTTGGCCCCGGCCGCCTCGGCCGAGAAGGTCCGGGTCATGCTGGACATGAAGCTGGAAAAATCAACGGGCACGGGCGTGGACTGCCACACTCCCTCCAGGGTCACCCCGTCGATGAAGGCGTGCAGGGTCCCGGACTTGACCTGATCCGGCTGGATGGTCCGGCGCAACTTCAGGCCGTCCAGGCCGCCGGTGCACTCCGGGGCAAGGCCGCCGCCGATGTCCAGCACTACCAGGTCCAGGGGCACCGGCAGCACCAGCCTGCCGCCCGGGCACGCCTCCCCGGACGCGGAGGCGTTGGGGATGTTCGCCAGGATGTCCACGGACTTTTCGTGGATGAACCGGGCGATGTCGTGCAGGGTCCGGCATCCCTGCGGGGTGAAATTGCTCGCCTCGGGATCGAAAAGGTTCAGCGGCTCGATGAGCTTGAGCATCCGCCGCAGCAGGCGATATTCGTAGGTCTCCTCCATGCGCTCGCGCATGTAGTCGTGGAGCCGCAGCTCCCTGACCTCGCCCCGGTACACGGTCTTCTGCTCCGCATCCACGGTGACCACGTCGCCCTCTTCCAGGACCATGGTGGCCCGGCTCGCGTTGAGCAGGGTCGGGACGCGGTATTCCCGCGCGATGGTGGCCATGTGCCCCAGGGGGGAGCCGATGTCGGTGATCACGCCCGAGGCGCGGTGCAGGATCGCGGCGTACTGGGGCGACGAGAGATGGGCCACAAGCACGGCCCCGTCAGGGAACGTCTCCAGGTCGCGCCCCTCCCAGGCCACGAACACGGGCCCGGAGCCGACGCCCTGCTGGGCCACCTCGCCCTCGCCGCTGAGCAGCACCGGGTAGCGCTTCAGGCTCTGGCTCAGGTCCGGGGTCTCGCCGTCTTCCTTTCTCCCGATGCGCAGGGGGCGCGTCTGGAGCACGGTCAGGCTCCCCTCCGAATCAAAGGCGAATTCGATGTCCTGGGGCTTCCTGAAATACCGCTCAAGGCGAACCGCCGTGTCCGCCAGCAGGCGCACTTCCTCCGGCGACAGGCAGGGGACCTTGCGCAGATCCTCGGGCACGGGCTCCATGGTCACGGAACCGCCCGGCTTGCCCTGCATGGCCAGGGCCTTGTCCGCGACGGAATTGGACAGGATGGCGTGCCCGGCGTCCCTGGAAACCACGAACCGGTCCACTTCGACCTCGCCGGAGACCACGGGAGCGCCGAGCCCCCAGGTTCCCGCGATGTCGGTGCTGTTGCGGCCGGGATCGACGGGAGAGAGGCTGTAGGCCACGCCGCTGGTCCTGGCCTCGACCATCTGCTGCACCGAAACCGCCATGAAGACCTCGTCCGGCTTGAAGTCGTACTCACGCCGGTACTCCATGGCAGAGGGAGAATAGGTGCTGGCGAGCACCTTCCTGTAGGCGTCGTGCAGGTCCTCGGGGGTGACGTGGAGGAAGCTATCGTACTGACCGGCAAAGGACAGGTTGCCGTCCTCGCCCCAGGCGCTGCTGCGGACCGCCAGGCGGATCTCCCCGTCCCCGAGCTTGCGCCGCAGGGCGTCGAGCTCCCGGTTCAGGGCCTTGCGCAACCGGGACGGGATGGTCCCGGCGAGGATGTGCGAACGGATTCTGCCCGAGGCTTCCGCCGCGGACAACTCGCCCGAGTTCCAGGCCTCCTCGCTGTCCTTGATCACGTCGAGGATCTCGTTGCGCTCCATGAACAAACGGTAGGCCGCCGTGGTCACGGCGAACCCATGGGGGACCTGGGCCGTGCCGGTCTCGGCGATGATGCCCAGCCGGGTGCTCTTGGCCCCCACCGCGTCCATGTCCTTGGCCCCGATCTCCTCGAAGGGGATCGCCATGATGTCCGGCAGGACGGGCCGCCGCTCCAGCTCGCCGTCCAGCTTGTCGCGGATGCTCCGGAAGCTGACGTAGAGTTCGGGATACCGGCCCGGGGCCAGGGCGTCGAAGGCGTCGATCAGCTCACGGACCGTGTTCACCATGTACTGCCTGGAGCTGCGGAGATATTGCAGGTCGAAGATGTAGCTGCCGCCGAGCTTGTTGTGCATGGACGCGATGGTCGTCAGCACGCGATTGTTCAACTCCAGCACATGCTGGAACTGGCCGAAGACGGCGGAGAGGGAACGCCGTTCCCTCCGCCGCCCCTTCAGCCTGTTTTTGATATGTTCGAACAACCTCAGCATCGGCGACTCTCGCGTTAGTGAACGCCTCCGCGTTCCTTGAAGAGCATGCTCATGATCAGACCCGCCAGGATGGCGATGATGACGGCGGCTATACCGTACACCAGGGAATGATCGAAAGCGAACTTGGACAGCATGGCGGGCACGCCGGTGAGCTTGGTGTGCAGCTCCTGCGAGGCCCGGCCCACGATCTTGCCGTCCCTGACGGCCAGGACCTCCACCTCATACACGCCCTGGTGCATGGCGGACGGGATGGACAGCGAGGCGGCGAAGGGCCGCATGCCGTTTTCCGCGTCCTGGTAGGCGACTACGCCATCCTCGATCTCGTAGAAGCCATCCTGCTCCATGAGCTTGATGAATTCGTCGAAGATAAGGTCGTCTGTCTCGCCCTTGACGGACAGGAACCCGAGGTCCGAGTGCTCCCAGTTGATGCCCGGAGTGCCGTCGGTGCCCACGAGAAACACGTCGGGAACGTTGGTGATCTCGATGGAGTTGAGATTCATCCACAGGACGCCCAGGGCCTTGCCCTTCTGCTTGAAGTGGCGGTTCTGGGGCTCGCCCAGCAGCCGGATGACCGCGCTCGTCCCTTCGGGGACCTGGCCGTTGATGGCCAATTGCGCGCCGTTGAAGCTGGTCCCGATGCCCACCAGGTTGGGCCTGATGGTCAGGGAGGTCTGCGCGCCGGCAAAGGCCGGGCAGGACAGCAGCAGGATGGCCACGAAGGCCACGCAGGTTGCGGTGAATTTTCTCATGACTAGTGACCTCCGGCGTAAGCGAGCAGCACGTCGGGCGTGAGCAGCAGGTTGAGCAGCATCTTGACCATGACGGCGAGCACCAGGGTGGCCAGCAGGATCTTGAGTTGCTCGCCCTTGAGCTTGCGGCTGATCCGGGTGCCGAACTGGGCTCCGAGGGTGGAGCCGAGCAGCAGCAGGACGGCCAGCACGAAGTCCACGGTGTGGTTGGTGTACGACTGCAGGATGGTCACGTTGATGCAGGTGAACAGGATCTGGAAGAGGCTGGTGCCGACGACCACGTGCATGGGCATGCGCAGCAGGTAGACCATGATCGGGACCATGATGAAGCCGCCGCCGACGCCCATGATGGCCGCCAGGACGCCCACCAGGACGCCCAGCACCAGGGGCATGAGCACGGACAGGCGTACGCCGGACTTGGTGAACTCCATCTGGAAGGGGAGGCTCTCCAGCATGCTGGTGTAGCGGGATTTCTTCTTGGGGGGAGCCTGGGTGTCGGCCTCCGGGGCCTTCTTGCGCATGCTCTGCAGGCTCTCGATGAACATGTAGGAACCCACGCCGCCGAGCATCAGCACGTAGGTGATGTTGATCAGGAAGTCGGCGTTGCCCATGGCCCTGAGGACCTTGATCACCTGGACGCCGCCAAAGCCGCCGAGCACGCCGCCGATGAGGAGCAGGAAGCCCATCTTGAAGTCCACGTTACCCAGCCTGTAGTGGGCCAGGCAGCCCGAGGTGGACGCCCCGACGATCTGGTTCGAGTCGGAAGCGGCGGCCACGGTCGGCGGTATGCCGAACATGATCAGCAGCGGGGTCATCAGAAATCCTCCACCGACACCGAAAATGCCGGAAAGCAGGCCGACAAACCCTCCCAAGGCGAACACGAGGAACACGTTCACGCTGTTCCCGGCGATGGGAAGATACATATGAAACATTAAGGAACTCCTCTACGGTTTGAATTGCACTCCAACGGTCCCTTTCCGGCCGTCCGTCCCCGTCCTTCCGGTGCCGAACCGTTCCTCTTGCCGTTATCCGCGCCCCCCCGCATCGCTTCGCAGGACCAGGCGCCTTTTCATTTCCTTTTGCTGTGAGCGGAAACCTTCTGGACCACCTCCACCTCGCAGTGGGTGGTGGTGTTCACCGCGTCGATGACCTTCATCAATTTGGCGTAGGCGTCGGGTCGACGGCCCTCCGGGTGGCCGATGAACATCTTGGAGATGGCGTTTTCCCGTATGAATTTAGGGACTTCCTCCTCCATCCTGCCTCGCGTGACGTAGTAATTGATGTGCGCCGAATCGGAGTGATCCTCGGCAAGGACGGATTCGAGCCGCTTTTCCGGTGAGCCGATCCACTGGCCGGAGTCCCCGCACAGGTCGGAGTACTCCTCGTCGACGACCATCAGAATGGAGACCCGCGCGTCGATGCGGTGGGTCAGGCCCATGGCGTAGTAGGCCAGCCACAGGCTGGACTCGGATTTTTCCACGACAATCAATACGTTCTTCATGCTTCCTCTCGTTGCCGCCATAAGAGCAAAGCCGGTGCCAACCCGTCCGAAGGGGGAAAAGCGGCTAACTAACCAGAACTATTGAATGTCTGTCTTTCTATGGTGGGGTGATCCGCTCAATTCACTCGAAATCGTGTTCCATAATGAACAGCTATCGACTGATTCGCTCGTGTCGGCACGAAGGCCGGTGCCCAGACAGTAATACTTTCATAACTATCTGTTTTATTGAAATAAGTGCTAAAATACACTGGAAGTAGTGTATTCGGTATAAGCCGTTTGCGTGTTTCATTATGGAAAAAACGCTTTTTCCGAATCGGCCCGACGGACCAAAAGCTGAAAATCGTGTTTCAAAATGAACAGCCCGGCGCGGGCCGTTGTCGGGCACGCGCCGGGCAGGCATAATTTTTTTTGAAGGAGGGGAAGAGAAAGGGGTGATGGACCGAGAAATGACGCGGGCCGAGGGGGCGTTCGCCGGGCGCTAGTCCTCGTCCGCCTTCAGTCCGAATTTCTTGATCCTGCGCCACAGGGTGGTCCGGGGGATGCCCAGGATGCTGCTGCTCAGCCCCTTGTTGTAGCCGGTGGCCTCCAGGACGCGCTGGATGTGCCGCCGCTCCACCTCTTCCAGGGGGAGCAGACCAGGGGTGCCGAGGCTGCTGAAGGAGAGGTTGAGCAGGTCCTGGGGAAGCTCGCGGATACCCACGGTTTCCCCGTCGGTCAGGGCCACGGCGCGCTGCACGATGTTCTCCAGCTCGCGCACGTTACCCGGGTAGTTGTACTGGACCAGGATGTCCATGGCCTCGGGCGAGATGGAGCGGACGCCCTTGCCGAAGCGGGTGTTGAAGATCTCCAGGAAGTGGTTGGCCAGCAGCGGGATGTCTTCCTTTCGCTCGGCCAGGGGCGGCAGGTAAATTCTGACCACGTTCAGGCGGTAGAACAGGTCCTCGCGGAACTCGCCAGCAAGCATGGCCTCCTCCAGGTCCCGGTTGGTGGCGGCGATGATGCGGATGTCCAGGTCGATGGGCTGGGTGCCGCCCACGCGCATGATGCGCCGCTCCTGGATCACGTGCAGCAGCTTGACCTGCATGTTCAGCGGCATCTCGCCGATCTCGTCCAGGAAGACCGTGCCGCCGTTGGCGGATTCCAGCAGGCCGATCTTGGTGGCCGTGGCCCCGGTAAAGGCACCCTTCTCGTGCCCGAAGAGCTCGCTGGAGATGAGCTCCTCGGTGAACCCGCCGCAGTTGAACGACACGAAGGTCTTGTCCTTGCGGGGGCTGAGATCGTGGATGGCCTTGGCCGCCCGCTCCTTTCCGGTGCCGGTATCGGCCTGGAGCAGCACGTTGCAGTTGACCCCGGCCACCTTGCGGATCATGGCGAAGACCTCGAGCATGGCCGGGCTGGAACCCAGGAAATCCTTGCGCGGGGCCTTTTCCAGGGCCTCCCGCAGGCGGCGGTTTTCCGAGCGCAGCGCGATCTTCTCCTGGGCCTCGCGGACAATGGTCTTGATCTCCTGCAGACGGAAGGGCTTGACCACGTAGTTGGATGCCCCCTTGGCCGTGGCCTCCACAGCCGAGGGAATGCTGGCGTTTCCGGTGATGATCACGGCCTCGACATTGTCGAACCCGGTCTTGACCGCCTCCAGGATGTCCAGGCCGTCCATGTCGGGCAGCTTGAGATCGATGAAGACGAGCTGGAACGGGTCCTCGGCCATGCGCGCCAGGAAATTGTGCCCCGACGAGAAGGTCTCCACCTCGAAGCCGAGTTTTTCCACTGCCCGGGCCACAAGCCGCCTGGCCTGGACCTCGTCGTCTATGACCGCCGCGCGATTGGTTTGCATCAGGCCTCCTCCCCTTCCGCCAGCAGCGGCAGGCGGACGGTGAACGTGGCGCCCTCGCCCGGCTCGCTGTCGGCGTCGATGGACCCGCCGTGCTTCTTGATGATGCCGTAGATGATGGAGAGCCCCAGGCCGGTGCCCTGCCCCACGGGCTTGGTGGTGAAGAAGGGATCGAAGATGCGGCTCAGGGTCTCCCGGTCCATGCCGCAGCCGTTGTCGGCCACGTCCACCCGGAGCATACCCCCGTCCTCGCGGGCCGAGATGCGCAGGGTCCCGCCCTGCTTCATGGCCTGGTCGGCATTGAGGAACAGATTGATGAAAACCTGCTGGAGATAGTGAAGATCGCCCCTGATGGCGGGCAGTCCGTCCGGGATGTCCACCTCCACGCCGACATGGTTCAGGGCCAGTTGATTGCCCACCAGCTTGAGTGTCTGGCTGATGACCGTGGCAATGTCCAGCCGGGACAGGCTGCGCTGCTCCTCGCGGGAGAAGTCGAGCAGGTTGCGGACAACCCCGCTGGCGCGGCCCGTCTCGTTGATGATGTCGGTCAGCAGCTCCCGGATCTCTTCCTTGGGCAGGTCGTCCAGCTCCTCCAGAAGGGTGTCTGCCGTCAGGGAGACATTGTTCAGGGGGTTGTTCAGCTCATGGGCGATGCCCGAGGTCAGGGTGCCGATGGACACCAGCTTGCGGGCCTCGATGAGCTGTTCCTGGCGCGTGTCCAGTTCGCCGGCCATATTCCGGAAGGCAGAGCGCATCAGCAGGGAGATGGGGTCTTCGCTGCTGATCTGCTGCACGGCGGCGTAGTCGCCCTTGGCCACGCCCTCGGCAGCCCGCTGGACGTACTTCAGCCGGTCCAGGACCTTCCTGGCCTGCCAGATGTAGACGATGGTGCCCAGAGCCAGCAGCAACGCCATGACCGCCAGGGGCAGAAACAGGATGCGGTTCAGGGCGGTGTGGATGCGAAGCTTCTTCTGCCGGAGCAGGTCCTGGGCAAACTCCACCAGCCAGGTCCCTTTCCGCCGGGTGGCGGTGGCCACGGTCTTGTCGCCGTGCGCCAGGGAGTTGAGCAGCGTACGGTATTCCCTGATGTTGGCCCGCAGGGAGCCGTAGGCCTCGTTGCCCACGATCTCGACGATCTTGGGCTGGAGCAGGTTGGCCGTTTTTTCGGCCCGGTCAAGATAGACCTGGGCCTCCTTGAGGCTGCCCGGCTCAGGGTAGAACATGAAGTTCTTTTCATACCGGCGCGTTTCCAGGATGTCCGACAACACGTCGTGGAATTCGTCAATGATCGTCAGCCGCTCGCGGAAGGCGGCGATGTTCCACCAGTACATGCCCATGTTCAGGGACATGAACACGACATAGGCGATGAAGAGCAGAAAGACTTTGATTTTGAGTGCGCGCATGCAGGCTCCGGCTTTGCGGGCCACACCGATAGGAACGCCTCCGTTCACATTGAACGAAGACCCCCCTCAGGACCCGGCCCATACTTTCGCCCCAAACGGCAGTAAAAATCAACTCATGCGCTGTCGGGCCGGGAAACCGGCCGGGCAGATGCTGTACAACGCCCTTCCGGCCCTGTATGAAAAGCGCGGCCCTGCGCGATTTCGAGCGGTGGATCTCGCGAAGTCCCGGCCCACTCTCTCGGGAGAACACAAGAACTCCAACAAACACCAACAACCATGCACGTCCTGCTCATCGACAACAACGACAGCTTCACGCGCAACCTGGAGCACCTGCTGGCCACGTCCATCACCGGCGCGGTGATCTCGGTGGAGCCATATGCGCGGCTCGCCGAGCTGGACCTGTCCACTGCGGATCTGATCGTTATTTCGCCGGGACCGGGCGCGCCGGAAGAGTATCCGGGCTACGGCAGGGTGTTCGAAAGCGGCGTGCCGGTGCTGGGCGTGTGCCTCGGCATGCAGATCCTCAACGAACACTTCGGCGGAGAAACGGGCCGCCTTCCCGGCTGCGTGCACGGACAAACCGACACCATTGTCTGGCAGGGGCGCGAGGCTTGTGTGGCGCGCTATCATTCCCTCTGCGCCACGCGGGTGGGGGACGACCTGGACGTGTTGGCGCGCAACGTGGCGGGCGTGGTCATGGCCCTCGGTTCACAACAACGGCGGGTGCTCGGATTCCAGTTCCACCCGGAGTCCTTTCTGACCGATGACGGAGGAGCGTTCCTTGCCGACGCATGCGCATACCTTTCCCTGTAGCCGCGCCGGGTTCGACGCCCTGGCCGGACGGCTGGCGCGGAGTGGAGGCGCGGACTTCATCCTGTCCTCGCCGGGGTATCCGGCCCAGACCGAGTCGGTCATCGGCGTGGAGCCCGTGGCCGAGCTGCGGTTCACCCCGTCCACCACGCCGGAGGAGATAAAGCGGTTCTGCTTCGGCTCCCCCGGCCTGAGCCTGGGGTTTGTCAGCTACACCTACGGCATGCTGCTGCGCGGTGTCGCGTCCGCCAAGCCGCTGGACTTCCCCCTCGGCCACCTGAAGAAATTCCGAGCCGTGGCCGAGTTCGATCCCGAAGCAGGAGCCGTGGTCCATACGGAGGACCCGGCTCTGGTCAGGCGCATCGGGCTGCTGCTGGAGGTCGGAGAAGAATCGACGCCGCCGGTGACGCTGCCCAAGGGCGACTTTACCGCGTCGCTGGACCGGGCGGGGTACGAGGCCGGAGTGAGCGAGGCCCTGGAGCGCATCCGCTCTGGCCACACCTACCAGCTCAACCTGTCCGCGAAATTTTCGAGGCATTGGCCGGACCTCGACCCCCTGGCCCTGTTCATGGCCCTGCGCCGGGATCACCCCGCGCCGTTTTACGCCTGGCTGGAGTCCGGTCCGCACCGGGTGCTCTCCACCTCACCCGAGCGTTTTCTGCGCGTGGCTGACGGAGAGGTGCTCTCCCAACCCATCAAGGGCACGCTCAAGGTGGAACCCGACGCGGGAGAATACGAACCCGGCCAGGAAGAGCGGCTGACCGGGTCCGCCAAAGAGAGCGCCGAGCTGTCCATGATCGTGGACCTGATCCGCAACGACATCTCCACCAATTGCGACTACGGCTCGGTGCGAGTGGAAAACCACAAGTCCGTATTCCAGGTGGACAACCTGTTGCAGATGTACGCGAACGTACGCGGCACCCTGCGCCAGGATCGCGACTGCCTCGACCTCTTCCTGGACGCCTTTCCCGGCGGGTCCGTCACCGGCTGTCCCAAGCACAGTTCCATGGAGATCATCGAGGCGCTGGAGCCCCACTCGCGCGGCGTCTACTGCGGCTCGGCGGTGGTCATCCGCGACGAGCGGAACATGGATTCGTCCATCGCCATCCGCACCGCCACCTGGGACGCGGCCTCGGGCGGGTTCGCGGTCTACGGGGGGAGCGGTATCGTGGTGGACTCTGACCCGGCAAAAGAGTATCGGGAAACCATCGCAAAACTGGAAAAATTCTTCGCCCTGGGAGGCGCATGATCTATTACTACGCCGGGAAACTCAGGGAAGGCGCTTTCCCCATTGATCCCGCCGCGCCAGGCTTCCGCTATGGCGCGGGTTTCTTCGAGACCATCTGTTACAACGGCTCCGTTCTCTGCCATCTGGACCGCCACCTGGACCGGCTGTTCCATGCTCTGCGCGACCATGCCGTGCCGCACCGGAGCATCGACTTCGAGGCTGCCATCCTCCGGGTGCTGGCCGAAAACGGGCTGTCCGAGAGCTTTGCCCGGGTAAACATCGTCTACCCCATGCGCGAACCGGAGGCGCGCCCCGTGGTCATGGCCGCCCCCTTCGAGCCGGCGCCCCACAAGGCCTACCGCCTGTGTGTCTGCTCGGACCGCCACGTCTCCGCGCTCAACGCCTACAAGACCACCAGCTACATGTTTTTCCACCTCGCCCGGCGGCAGGCCCAGGCCATTGGGTTTGACGACGCCGTGCTGCTCGACCTCAATGACAACCTGCTCGAAAGTTCCACCGGTGCCATCCTCTTGAAAAGACAGGGTGAATACTTCGAGATGGACTCGCCCTACAAGCTGCCGTCCACCGCCCTGGCCCTGGCCGGGGAAGTCCTCGACGTGGTCCCCGCCACCGTCCCGCTCGGTGATCTCGGGCAGTACCGGCACGCGTATCTGCTCAATTCGCTCATCGGCATGCGGCCCATCGTTTCCATCGGGGAGAACGCCTTCATCCCGGATGAGGGGCCTTGCCAGAAGGTTACCGACGTCGTTCTGGAGCGGTAAGGGGGCGCCTGCGGCGCGGCCTGAGAGTCAGCGGCGGGGCCTGCGGCCCCTCGCTTCCAGGTCCGCGCCTGTGGCGCGGAAGAGCCGTTGTTGGAGCGTTCCGCTCCTCCCCCTCCGGGAATCGCGCTTGCAGCGCGTGGAGAGCCGGATTTGGGGCTATGCCCCAAATACCCTCCATGCCCTGCCGGGCGGGCCTACTTTCTTTGGCGGCGCCCAAAGAAAGTAGCAAAGAAAGGTCGCTGTAGCGCCATCTCCGCCCTGATGCTCGCTGGCAAGAATCTCATCCAACCCGGTCGGCTTCAGACTTCGTTGAGTGAAACGCTCTGCCAGCCTTATCATTTGGAGGCCGTCCCACGCCGTGCGTATCGAGACCAAAGAGCCGCCGCCCGGGTTGGTGAGCTTCTAGGCCCGTGAGCAAGGAGCTCACGGCGGCCCCCCGAAGGGAAGTCAACGCGCCGAATTGCTTCTTTCTGATTTGTACAGAAGTGCCAGCTCGACTTGATGGGAAAAGTTGTCTTAATTAAGCAGCTTGGTGCTGGCTTAACATGGCGGACAAAGGCCAATTACCTCATTCGGCAAGTTCCCAATCACTCGGGCAACGACCGGTCATCGAGTTCGGGGCTTAGAGCCGCTTGCACACGGCTGTAGTGCAGCCCGAAGCGCGCCTGCCCACAGGCTTTCGCTTTTCGGGCAGCGAAAGCCGTGTTAGCGGCTCTTGGCCACGAGATCGCGCTGCAGCACAAAAAGCGCGTCTTTTGCTTACTTTTGGACGCGCCAGCCCAAAAGTAAGTCGGCCCAAAAGGGCCGAAACCCTTCCTACATCAATCGCCGCCTAGAAAGGCGGCTTCCTTCTCTCTCTTCCTCTTCTCCCCTTTTCCATCAAACAAAAAAGGCCGCCCTCAATTGGGCGGCCTTTTTTGTTTCCCGTCTTCCCCCTACCGGGAAACCAACTCCTCCAATATCCTCGCGGAGTTCTCCCCTCCATTGAGGTTCAACCCATGCGGGGTGGGCGTACGCTCCAACCCGGCGGCCATGTGCGAGGCCATGGTCTCCGGGGCCAGGTCCTCGTCCAGCAACATCTTCACGATGCCGCGTTCCTCCAACCGCGTGGTGCGCATGCGCTGCTCGCGATTTTGGAGGAAGGGGTACATGAGCCCGTAGGTGCCGGCGGCAAGCAGGTTCATGGTCGTGTTGTATCCGCCCAGGGACACGGACAGGTCGGCGGCGTCCAGGTAATCCGGGAACCGCTTGGTGAACCGCTTCACGGTGATCCAGTCATGCCCTTCGGCCATGGCCTGGTATTCGGCGAAGGCCTCGTCCGTGGCGTAGGGGCCGGTAAAGACGATGAGCTTATGCGGATGGGTCTCGGCCAGCAGCACCGAGGCGGACAGGGTGGACTTGAGCAGGCTTCCGCCGATGTGGCCGCCGCCCACCGACTGGACCACCAGCGGGACGTCGCCCAGGCCGAGCTCCTCCCGCAGGGCCGCGCCCGCGCCGGGCTCGGGCTTGCGGGCCACGTAGCCGGTGTAGTGGACCTCGGGCACGATGCCGTCCACACCCGGAAAGGTCTCCTCCAGCCGGACCAGCTTGGGGTCGGAGTGGACCAGCACGGCCTGAAAATTGGGGTTGAGCATGGCGTGGACCCGCTGCACCTGACGCTGCATGTCGGCCTTCTCCACCAGGATGTCCCGCACCGAGCAGACTGCCTTGCACGGGCCCCAGGTGGAGAAATTCACGCCCTCCAGGATGGGCAGCAGCTCGAAACGAAACTTCTTGCGGCCAAAGGGGAAAAGCTCCACCAGAAAAACGTCGGGCCGGTACTCTCGCATGATCTCCTTGAATTGCTTCAACCGCCGGGAGAGCACGTCCTCCACGTCGGTGACGCCCTCCTCCAGCGGAATGAACGACTTGAAATCCGGGGTCATCATCAACCCGGGCAGCTGGATGTGGGTCATGTGCGCAGGCTTGTCGAACTCCACCTCTGCCCCGCCCGTGACCATGATCACCTCATGATCCTTGAGACCCTTGATGATCTCCAGGCTGCGGAAGACGTGGCCCACGCCCAGGACGTGCTGGCAATAGAAGACAATGCGCATTTACAGCTCCATGTTGATCTCGCCCAGGGCGAGCTCGTTCTCGAAACATTCGATCCGATGCACCCGGTAGGGGCGTATGGGGGATTTCTCGCCGGGCAGATACTCCAGGCCGGACAGGGCGTACATCAGACACTTGAGCACGCCGTTGTGGGTGACCACCAGTACGCGGTCATCGGGATGGGCCTCGGCGAACTCCAGCAGGGCGTCGCAGGCCCGTTGGAGCACCTCCTCGCGACTCTCGCCACCCGGAGGACGGAAGTCGAAGCCGCGCTTTTCCTGTTTATCCACCTTGGCGCGAAGCTGCTTCAACTCCGCTTTGGTCAGGCCGGTCCACTCGCCCCAGTCCTGTTCGCCGAGCCGCGCGTCGGCGGAAATCGGCAGCCCGCCGAGCTTCCCGTTGAGGATGGCGGCGGTCTGTTCGGCCCGGGCCAGCGCCGAGGTCAGGATGCGATCGAACCGGTTATCCGCGAGAGAGTCGGCCCAGGAGTCGGCCATGGTTCGCCCCTCGTCCGAGAGGTCCGTGTTCGTGGTGCCCTGGATGCGCTTGTCGCGGTTCCAGTCCGTAAGCCCGTGCCGCAGGCAGAAGAAAGTGGTCACGATTGCTTCCTTTCGCGCACCAGGCGCGTGATGATCTCGTTGAGCGGGGCGTAGGCCGTGGCCGAGGTGTGGTTGTCCCGCACGTAGGGTGCCGCCTGCGCGCCGAGCCGCTCCAGCAGGGCGGAATCCGTGAGCAGCCGGTCCACGGCTTCGGTGAAGGCGCGCCTGTCCACGGGCGTTATCAGGCCGGAAACCTCATGGCGGATCACGTGGGGCGCGCCCTCGTCGTCGGTGGCCACCACGGGCAGGCCGCACCGCTGGGCCTCCAGATAGACCATGCCCACGCTTTCCTCAAGGCCGGGAAAGGCGAACAGGTCGCCCGCGCTGAACAGCCCGGCGAGCTCGGTCCTGTCCACCAGGCCGAGAAAAGTCACTCTTTCGCCCAGCCGCTCGCGGGCCAGGGCCTCGATCTCGTCCCGGCGCGGGCCGCCCCCGGCAACCACGAGCCGGAAATCCCGGCCCCGGGCCGCCAGCTCGGCGCAGGTCTCCACCACCCACCTGAGCCCCTCGGCCTTGACCCCGTGGCGCATGATGGCCGCCGTCACGATCACCGGGACGCCGTCAGCACTCCATTCCCGGCGTAGCCGCTCCCGGGCCGCCTCGTCCCTGGCGAACAACCCTTCGGGCAGGCCGGGACGGACGTAAGTGTAGCGGTCTTCGGGCAGCAGCTTGGCGCAGCCGCGCATGTCGTTTACCCGGTTGCAGACGATGTGGTCCGAAGCAAGCATGGCCCGCTTGTTCAGGGCGTAGCCCGGCCAGGTGGCGAGCCTGCGGCCCCGGTTTTCGGCATAGGACGCCTGAAAGATGACGTAGGGCATGGCCAGTCGACGCGTGATTGTGGGGCCGAACACGTCCGGCACCTTGTAGTAGCTGCCGTAGGTCAGCCAGCAGTCAGCGCCGCGCGCCGCGTCGGCCATGCGGTTTAAGGCACGCCAGGCACCGGGCCAGGTGGTCGGTTTGCGATAGATCTCCTTGGCCGGAAAATAGGGAAGCGGCAGGACCTCGTGTCCGAACCCGGCCAGGGCTGCCGCCAGATCACGGGCGATGGTCACGTCTCCGGAGACGGAGGCGTGATCAATGGGCTTGAACGGGGTGCAAAAGGCGATTTTCATGACCTGCCGGGCTGTTGAAGTTGCTCCCGGCGTTCTACACCAAAGGGCCTGGAGAGGAAAGGCGCAAGGGGAACCGCCGCGCCGGGAGGGGCGGCAAGAATCGGATTGCGGCCCGCCACGCTTCTGCTACACTGCGCCGACCACAGGCAGACAATGGAGACGCGCTTGAAGAAACTGGACGCCATCATATTCGACTTCGACGGAACCCTGGCCGACGTGCCCCTGGACTTCGACCTGATGAAAACCAGGATCGCGGCCCTGGGCGAGGTCTTTCTGGGCGAGCGCCCCGTGCCCGGCACCACCCCGGCCCTGGAGTGGCTCGAGGAGCTGGTGCAGCAGGCCATGGAGTGGGACGAGGACGAGGGCAAGGAGTTCCGCTCGCGGGGCCAACTGGTGATCACGGCCATGGAGCTGGACGCGGCCCGGGAAGGCAGGCTGTTCGAGTTCACCCGGCCCGCCCTGGAACTGCTGCGGGAGCGCGGCGTGGCGGCCGGAGTAATTACCCGCAACATCACCCCGGCGGTGAAGACCGTATTTCCCGACATAGAGAAATTCATCCGGGCCTTTGTGCCGAGAGAGGACGCCGTGCGCGTCAAGCCCGACCCGGCCCATCTCTTCCAGGCCCTGGACAGGCTGGGCGCGGACCCGGCCAACTCGCTCATGGTGGGCGACCACCCCATGGACGTGATAACGGCCAAAAACGGAGGCGCACTGGCCGCCGCCGTGACCAGCGGCAGGATCGGGCCGGAGGGATTCGCCGAGCTCGAACCCGATTTTCTGGCTCCGGACGTGGGACAACTCATGACGCTGCTGGAGGAAGCAGGCAGGCTCTAGCCGCCTGGAGGGCCTCTAACAGTGCTGAATATTTCTATTGTCTTCTATTGACTCCTTGATGTAGTGGGGGTGCATGGGGAAAATTTATGAAAAGGCCATGACCGAGGAGGAGATCCGGGAAGCCCTCAAGGACGATCCCGTCCTGGCTGAGGAGCCCGGTCCCACGGCTCCAGCCACTATCCAAGAAGAGCTTGAGCGGGCGGACAAACTCTACGGCGAAGCCGTGAACTACGCCAAATCCTTCATGGACAACGTCCGGGAAGGCAAACCATTCGACTTTCAGGACGCCACCCCCCTGGTCAACGACCTCATCGATTCCGTCTTCCGCAACGACTCGGCCACGGCAGCCATCAGCAAGCTCAAGGCCTTTGACGAATACACCTACACTCACTGCATCAATGTCTCGGTCCTGGCCGTGATCCTCGGCAAGCGGCTCGGCTATTCACGTGAGAAGCTGGAGATGGTCGGCATGGCCGGCATGTTCCACGACGTGGGCAAGGCGATCATTCCCCCACACATCCTGAACAAGCCGGGCGCGCTCACGGACAAGGAGATGGACGTCATGCGCACCCATCCCGTTCACGGCTACAAGCTGCTCAAGGAACAGCCCGACATCCCGGAGGAGATCATCCGGGGCGCCATGGAGCACCATGAGAAGCACGACGGAAGCGGCTACCCGCGCGGGCTCAAGGGCGAGCAGATCAGCGAGATCGCCCGGCTCCTGGCCGTGGTGGACGTGTACGACGCCCTGACCAGCAAACGGGTCTACAAGGACCCCCTCCCCCCCGGAAAGGTCCTGGCCATGATGTATAAATGGCGGGTCACGGATTTCTACCCGGACATCGTGGAGCAGTTCATCAAGAGCCTGGGCGTGTACCCTGTGGGCAGCTTCGTGCGTCTCTCCACGGGAGAGCACGGCGTGGTCACCGACCACTCCCCGGAACACCCGCTCAACCCGGTGGTGCGCATCTGCTACGACGAGCGCATGCGCCCGGAGCTCAAGCGGGACGTCAACCTGGCCGAAGACCCGGACCTGCGCATCACCGACGTAATCAACCCCGACGAGCACGGGGTGGACATCTTCAAACTCATCCAGTGACGAACCGAGGGTGGCGATGCGGAGAATAGCGCTGTGCATGTCCGGCGGGATGCGTTGCTACCGGCAGACCGTGGACTCCCTGCGCCGCAATCTCATCGAGGCCAACCCGGACTGCGAGTTCGACCTGTTCCTCGTCACCAACGAGAAAGTCAGCCACGGCTCCAAGGACTACCAGCAGCCGGACGCGTACGGCAAACGAGTGTCCGAACTCTACGGCCCCCTCATGAAACGGAAGGAAAAGCCCTTTTCCGAAGCGGCTGCGCAGGAAGTGTACGGCGACCTGCTCCGGCGCATGGAGGTGTGGGGCGACGACCAGCCCTACGGCTACTTCCAGATCCTCTCCATGTTCTGGAAAATCGTCCGGTGCGACGAAATCAGGATGGAATACGGGCGCGAGCACGATTTCGAATACGATCTGGTCATCCGCCTGCGCAGCGACCTGCTCATCTGCACCCCGCTGGACCTGACGCCGTTCTTCGACAAGCCGGGGGTCATGTTCCAGAGCTGGCTCTACAATCCGGGCGAACCGCGCCTGGTCGAGCCGCTGATGACGCTTTTGGAGGACGAAAGCCAGCCCCTGGCCCCGCTCATGCCCCACCCGGACGCGGGCGGCAAGTTTTCGGACATCATGTTCTGGTCCGACGGACCGACCATGGCCCGGATGCACGGCGTCACCGACTTTTTCCTCAAGTTCCTCAATCGATTCCAGAAGGACAAGGGGCTGCCTCCCCTGACGTCGCACACGCCGCCTCCCGAATACGGCGGCCACCCCGGCAGCTGGGATATGCTCACCCTGTTCTACCTGCGCTTCAAAGGCATCACCCCGCATCCGGGAAGAACCTTCCTCTCCTTCCTGGTCCTTCATCTGGTCCTTGAGCAGGGCGTGACCATCCGCAAGGAAGACCTGCCGGAGGAGTTCCGGCGGGAGCTCCTGCGAGCCTATTTCCGGGACGAGCCCTTCACCGCGCGGCTGGCTCTCCCCTAGCTCTTACGCAGCCAATTGCCAGCCACTTCAACGTATTCCGATTGAATTGTAACCCTGCCGACACATGGGGGTCATGATTATCATTGCATGCCCTTGGGGTATGTTTATTATTGGGTTAATTGTTAGGCTCCCCTAAACAACCCCTCATAGCCAAGGAGTGGATATGATCCGCTATAAGGATTGGCAGCTTAAATTCAAAATACTCATCCCGACCTTCCTGGTCGTCCTGGCCGTGATGATCGCCAGCAGCCTGATCATGACTCTCAAGGCCCAGGACATGGCTCTGGGACAGGCCAAGGAAACCGCTCACTCGGCCGCCTACGGCTTCAGCGCCGAGCTGGAGAACACCATGGGGCGGGCCATGACCGTCACGCGCACCCTGGCTGCGGTCTTTGAGCAGGGCACCAATTACGCCAAGATCCCCGACCGGGACCTGCTGGACGGCATCCTCGTCGAGACGCTCAAACGCCATGAGGGGCTGGCTGGTGCATGGTGTGCCTTCCCGCCCGGCGCATTCGGCGATGACGAGGAGACATACCGGGCCAAGTACAAGGGCGCCTATCGCAACTGGTACTACCGCGACGGCAACAGCATCGCGTCCAGCTACGCGGGCGACGCCAACCTGGAAGGCCAGGCGTGGTTCGAAGTTCCCATGTCGGGCGATGTGGAGACCCTTACGGAGCCCTATCCCTGGGAAGCCAACGGCAAGAAGTTCTGGCTCTCCTCCACGGGTTACCCCGTCAAGAAAAACGGAAGAAACATCGGCGTCGTCGGTGTGGACTTCTACCTCAACGACCTGCAGACGCTCGTGGGGGGCATCAAGCCCTTCGAGACCGGATATGCCTTCCTGGTGACCAACAAGGGCACCGTGGTGGCCTATCCCAAGGAGGACGTCATCGGCAAACCGTACGCCGATATCGCCGACAAGGAGAATGAATCGCAAACCCTGTCGGCCATCAAGAGCGGTCAGGAAATCTCCTATGAAACCTACACCCCGGACGGCGAGCACGTCTACATCACCTTCCGCCCCGTGAAGATCGGCCGCACCACAACGCCGTGGAGCCTGGCCGTGGTCATCCCCTGGGACAAGGTGCTGGAGCAGGGGCACTCCTTCGCGTACCTGTCGGCCGTCATGGCCGTGGTCATTCTCGTCCTCCTTTTCGTGGTCCTGTGGTTCATCGCCAGCGCCATCACCAAGCCCATTCACAAGGGCATCGGCCTGGCACGGAACCTCGCCGACGGTGACCTGACGCGCACCATCGACGTGGACCAGAAGGACGAGGTGGGCGTTCTGGCCGACTCCCTCGGACAGATGACCGCACGCCTCAACGACGTCATCGGCACGGTGAGCGACTCCACCGAAAGTGTGGCCTCGGGCAGCGAGCAACTGGCCGCTTCGTCCCAGGCCCTGGCCCAGGGCGCCTCGGAGCAGGCCGCCAGCATCGAGGAGGTCTCCTCCTCCATGGAAGAGATGGCTTCCAACATCCAGGCCAACGCGGATAACGCCGGGCAGACCGAAGCCCTGGCCGATCGCGCCGCCGTCCGCGCCGAAGAATCCGGCAAGGCCGTGTCTTCGGCCATGGGGGCGATGACCGACATCGCGGAAAAGATCTCCGTCATCGAGGAGATCGCCCGCCAGACCAATCTGCTGGCGCTCAATGCCGCAATCGAGGCCGCCCGCGCCGGCGAGCACGGAAAGGGATTCGCCGTGGTCGCCGCAGAGGTGCGCAAGCTTGCCGAGCGAAGCGGCGTGGCAGCGGCCGAGATCAGCGAACTCTCCATATCCACGGTAAAGGTGGCCGAAGAGGCCGGGGAAAAGCTCAGCCAGCTGGTTCCCGACATTCAGGAGACCGCTCGCATGATCCGGGAAATCGCCACGGCCAGCAACGAGCAGAACACGGGCGTGGAGCAGATCAACGCCGCCATCCAGCAGCTGGATCAGGTAACCCAGCAGAATGCCTCGTCTTCGGAGGAGCTGGCGTCCACTGCGGAAAGCCTGGCCAGCGAGGGAAGCCACCTGCAACAGACCATCAGCTTCTTCAAGCTTGACCACTCGGGCGCAGAACGCTTCGCGCAACGCGCAACGCGCGCCTTGCCTAGTCGAGATGACGATGATCTCGAGCGGTTCTGACATGACATTCCATAAAAACAAAACGCGGGCTCCCGGTTTCGGGAGCCCGCGTTTTTTTCGCAGATGGCCGGGTCATACCACGCTGCCCCTGACCGCGAAGCCGCACCCGAACGAGCCCGGACCGATGACCCCGGCTTTCCTCGCATTGTCCCTGCCGCCACGGTCATAATTATTTGCCACAACGGCCCGCCATCTCTATGCTGGGTGAAATCCAAGGAGGATACATGCTTCTCGAAGGCAAAAAAGCGCTCATTTTCGGCGTGGTCAACGACCGCTCCATCGCCTACGGCATCGCCCGCCAGTTCAAGGAACACGGGGCTCGCTTGGCCTTCAGCTACGCGGCCGACCCCATCCGCCGCAGGCTTGAACCCATCAGCGAGGAGCTGGGCGGCGAACTGCTCTTCAAGTGCGACGTGACCAGCGACGAGGAAATCCGGTCCGGGGCCGAAATCGTCAAGGAAGCCTGGGGCGATGTGGACATCCTTGTCCACTCCATCGCCTACGCCAACAGGGAAGACCTCAAGGGCCGTTTCATCGACACCAGCCGCCAGGGGTATGCCGTGGCCCTGGACGTGTCGTCCTATTCCCTGGTGGCCCTGTGCCGCGCCTACGAGCAGCTCCTCAATCCCGGCAGCTCCGTGCTCACCCTCTCCTACTACGGCGCGGGCAGGGTCGTGGCCAACTACAACGCCATGGGCGTGGCCAAGGCCGCCCTGGAGGCCTGTGTGCGCTACCTCTCCGTGGATCTCGGCGAGCGCGGGGTGCGCATCAACGCCCTGTCAGCCGGGCCGGTCAAGACCATGGCCGCCAAGGGCATCTCCGGGTTCTCCACCATCCTCGGCCGCATCGAGGAGAAGGCCCCCCTGCACCGCAACATCACCATCGACGACGTGGGCAAGTCCGCGCTCTATCTCGCCTCGGACCTCTCCTCCGGCACCACCGGGGAAGTGTTGTTCGTGGATTCGGGCTACAACATCATGGGCGTGTAAAGCCCGCAGAGGATGCCTCCGGCAGGGCCGTGCCGTCCTGCCGGGGATATTCAGGCCCGGCATGCGCCAACCCTCTCAGATTGATCGAAAGAGTCTTTACTTTCCGCAGGGCACGCCGTGTGAGCGGTAGATTTCGCCCAGATCGCGGATGAGCTTCTTGTTGTTGAAGACCTCGTGCACCTTGTCGCGGGCGGCGGGGATGATCTCGGCGCGAAGCGACTGGTCGGTGAGAATCCGCTTGAGGATGGCGGCCAGCGCGTCCGGGTCGTCCGACGGGCAGAGCATGCCGGTCTCTTCGTGGTCCACCAGCTCCGGCACGCCGGACACGTCGGTGGCGGCCACCGGCACGCCGGTGGCCATGGCTTCGGCCACCACGTTGGGGATGCCGTCGCGGTCGCCGTCGCTGGCCTCGCGGCAGCCCAGGGTGAAGCAGTCCGCCTCGCCCAGCAGCTTGATGACCTCGTCGTGGGTGATGGTGCCCGGCAGGGTGGTCACGTCGGCAAGGCCCAGCTCGTCGATGAGCTTGCGGACCTTGCGGTTGAACTTGGCCTTGCCCTCGCCCACCAGGGTATAGCGGAACTCCAGCCCCTCGGCCCGCAGCTTGGCCAGTGCGCGCAGCACCGTGTCGATGCCCTTTTTCTCCACAAACCGGGCTACGGTCAGGATGTGGTAGGGCTGCTTGGCCGAGGTCGGCCTGCCGTTGGGCGAAAAAAGATCGAGATTGATGCCGTGGTAGACGCAGTGGATGGGCTTGCCGCCCGGCGACACCTCGGAGAGATACCGTTCGTTGTAGCGGGTGCAGGTGACCACAAACCGGGCCAGGTCGATCTTGTCCTGAAAACGGCGCGGGTCCTGGGTGTAGATGTCCTTGGCGTGGGCCGTGAACGAGAACGGCACGTCCGCCAGCAGTGCCGCGTACATGGTCACCGTGGTAGGCGTATGCGCGAAGTGGCCGTGCAGGTGCCCGAGGTCCACGCCGTCGTCGTGCACCGACTTCTGGACGATGTAGCCGCCCTGGAGCAGGTGCTTGAGCCAGGTGTGCTTCTTGGGCGCGAGCTTGAAGCGGGATTTCATCAGCTTCACGCACTCCATGTACCGGCGCGGCATGCGGCAGAACAGTCGCAGGTTGTGCCACAACAGAGCGGGCAGCCCCCAGATCATGGACGAGGGCAGGTAGGTCACCTTGGCCTTGATCGCCTTGATCGAGTCATGGGAAAAGGACTCGCGCGGGGCGCGCATGGAATAGATGTGGATGTTGAAACCCATCTCTTCCAGCAACCTGATTTCGTTGGAAATAAATGTCTCGGAAATACGGGGGTACCCCTTGAGCACCATGCCCAGGGTACGCCCCTTGGGGGCGGAATCAATCACGGCAGTTCTCTCGGAAATGGGCCAGGCGCTCGCTCATGACGTCGAGGCCGGTCATACAGAAATTGTCAAGACTGGTGCAGCAGAGGCCGGGGTCGTTCAGCAGGCCGGTCACCTTTTCCCGGAGCAGCTCCGGGGTGACGTCCCCCCACTTGATGAAGTCGCACAGGCCGCGCTCCTTGAAGACCGTGGCCCGGAGCAACTGCTCCTGGCGGGGGTTGTCGCGCGGAATGACCAGGGCCGGTTTGCGCAGGGAAAGAATCTCGCACAGGGTGTTGTAGCCGCCCATGGTCACGACCAGGTCGGCAGCGGCCATGCGCTTTTCCAGGTTGCGGACAAAAGGCTTGATCTGGACCTTGAGAGCCCGGGCCCGATCGGCCAGCTCGTCCAGGCGGTCCGGGTCGAGAAAGGGACCGGTGACCATCAGGGTCTTGAAATCCACTGTGCCGTTGGACTCCAGCATCTTCAGGTAGTTGTCCAGAACGGTGTAGCCGTCTCCACCGCCGCCGATGGTGACCACCACGCGCTTGTGGCGGCGGACGCCCTTGCGTTGCGTGGGGACCCGGCGCGGGATGTAGCCGGTGAAGACCGTCTTTGCCGCGATGTCGTCCGGGAAATCGTATTCCTTGATGGGATCGTAGAATCCGCGCTCTCCATAGACCCATATTTCGGAATAGAAGTCGCGCAGGATTTCGGGAAATTTCTTTTTCTTCCAGTCGGCGCGCGTGGACTCGGCGTCATCGAGAATATCCCTGAGCCCCAGCACCACCCGCGTGCAGGGGAGCTTCTTCCTGATCCACTTCAGGGTGGGCAGAACCTCGTTCTTCAGGCCCGAAGGCACTTTATCCACGATGAACAGGTCCGGCTTGAAGGCCCTGGCCGTGCTGGCGATGATGTTCTTGCGGATTGCGATGGCGATCTTGGGATCGACCTTGATGGAGTGCGGGACGTAAATGGTGTTCGTCTTCTTGATCATGCCGGGCATGCGCACGAAGTCCACGCCGCTGGGCATGGAGTAACGCCCCGCGATGGGCGAGCCGGTAACGATGAGGATGTTCACTCCCGGCCGCACCAGGTTGCGGGCGATGGCCATGGTCCGGCGGATGTGTCCCAGACCGTAGGTGTCGTGGGAGTACATCAGGATGTTGTAGGATTTCGGTTCCATATACTCGTCAGTCCGCAAAAAAAGGGCCGGGTGGCAAACGCTGTCTCCCGGCAACTTCCCAACACTACCGGGTTGTGTCCCTTATGTCCAGAAAAGTGAGAATGCTCTGTTCAAGAACCACCCTGCGTGCCCTCGGAACACCGCTTAAGCACAAGGGAAATTGATGTCCAGGCAGATCTGCGGGTCGAAGTCCGCACCCGCCTTTGCCTGTTCGAGATTGTCCGCGTAGAGCGCGCGCTCCGGGCGGCCTTCCAGGGCTGTCTGAAAATGACGCACGGCCCCCTCGCGGTCGCCGTTTCGCCACGCCAGCACGCCGAGGTTGTTTTCGGCGCAGGGATGGGCAGGAGCGCCGGCCAGCGCACGTCCGAAGGCGTCCGCCGAAGCGCGGTTGTCGCCGACCACGCCGAACTGCACGCCCTCCACCAGGTCGGCCTGGCTTTCGGTCAGAATGACGTGGTCCAACCCCCGGCAAGGACAGCGACCCTTGGTGCACGGAGTCGGGCCGCCGGTCAGGGCGACCTCGTCCAGGATATTGCCCAGCACGGTCTTGTCGCCGGGGCAGCGGAGCACGGTCCCGTCAGGCTCCATGCGCAACAGGGTGTGGCCCGCCGAGCAGGGCACTCCCTGGAAATTGAAGGCGACCTTCTTTCCCTGTTCCGGGTGGTCGCCGAAGATGTCCTTGGCCTGCTCACCGTAGGCCTCGGGATAGCGCCTCCCCTCGTATTCGCCCTTGAACGGGCGCGGGGTGATGTTCACGCCGTGCGCGGCATAGAACTCGCGGTCCGCCGGGAAGCGACCGATAAGCGTCGGATGAACCACGTAGTTGACGATGACCTTGAAGCCCGAGTCCATAAGCAGCCGGGCGTTTTTGATGAAGGCCTCGACTCCCTTGACCCGCTCCCGCTCCTCGATATGCAGGGCGGCGTAGAAATTCTGCACCCGCGCCGGGTCGATACGCTCGGCGAACTCCCGTATTTTAGAAGACGCGGACAGGTTGGTGTCGATGCCTACGATATGGTTTCGGGTAAGTGCCACGCAGATGTCCACGATGCCCGGATAGATGAACGGCTCGCCCCCGGTCAAACGCACCTTCCAGGTGCGGCCCGTGGCGTCCAGGAAGTCCGTGATCCTGTCCACGGGCAGGGTCTCGGTCACCGGGGAGTTGTCGTGGGGGAAGTAGCAGTATTCGCAACGGAAATTGCACTTCCGCGTCATGTTCCAGATCAGGCTGTTTACGTGCGTAGCCATGTGTGCGCTCCTTGTGCGCCATTCCTGCCATGGATCGCGCCAAAACGCCAGAACAGGGGTTTCCCTTTCAGGGGTTCCTCTGCTACAACCTTTTTCCAATGACCCGAGAACCGTTACGCATACTTCTGGACGAGCTGGACGCCTGGGAAAAAGAAGGCCTGACCGCCGAATTCTGGTGGCGCGACGACGACGCCGCCGAGCCCCACGTTGCTCTGGACCGGCTCTTCGCCCTGAGCGATCGCCACGAGACCCCCTGCGGTCTGGCCGTGATCCCGGCTCGGGCCGGCGAACCCCTGCGCAAGGCCGTGTCCCAGGCCCATCACATCTGGGTCCTGCAGCACGGCTACGCCCACAAGAACCACGCGCCCAAGGGCGGCGGCGCCTGGGAGCTGGGCATGCATCGCCCCGTCTCCGTCATCCGCGAGGAACTGAGCCAGGGAACACACAAGCTGAACCAGCTGTTCAAGGACCGCTTCGTGCCCGTGATCGTGCCGCCGTGGAATCGCATCGACCCGGAACTGCTAGCGTATCTTCCGGTCATGGGCTTCAGGGGCGTTTCGGCCAGCTACAAGAAGGACCGTCCCGAAGTGCCCGAAGGACTGCGCCGGGCCGATGCCCATTGCGACCTTCTGAACTGGAAGGACAAGGCGCACGGCGCTCGCTTTGCCGGAAGCGACAAATGCCTGGCCGGGCTGATCGGCCATCTCCGGGACAAACGCACGGGCGAAGCCGATCCCTCGGAGCCCACCTGCGTCCTGTCCCACCACCTGGAGATGGACGAGGCGGCCTGGGATTTTCTGGAGACGACGCTCTCCGCAATCAGGGAACACCCCGCCGCCGCCTGGGTGTCCCCTGTCCAGATATGGCCCGCTAACTGAACCTGATTGAGGACGTAATCCGATGACCGTTACGCTACGCCGGGTTCGCCCCGGTGATATCGATGGGGTGTGCTCGCTGCTGCATACGTACATGAACCCGGACTTCCCCGTTGAGCGGTGGCAGAAACTTTTCGAGCCTACGTGGTGCGTGGACAACCCGGACATGGGCATCGTGGCCGTGGATAAAACCAAAAATGGACAGGAGATCGTGGGCTTTCATGGCCACGTCTGCTCCCACCGCACCGTGGGCACCCGCCAGGAGCGGTTCGTGAATTTTTCCTCCTGGTACCTGCGCAAGGAATACCGGGGCCAAGGCCTGGGCCGGAAGATGCTCGAAATGGCCACCTCCCAACCGGAAACCACCTACGTGGTCTGCTCTCTCTCGCCCAAGCGCGTGGAGTATTTCAAGACTCTCGGCATGGATGTGCTCGACACCGAGCGGCTGCTTTGGCGCAAGGACGGCCACCTCTTCGACAACCTCGAACTGATCCACGACCCGGAAACCATCGCCCGCTACGCCAACCCGGACGAGCTGACCGTGCTCGAAGACCACAAGGGGCTCAACGTCACGCCCGTGCTCGCCTCCACCCGGTGCACACAGTGCCTCATGCTGCTCTCCCTAGCCAAAAAGGACGAAGGGCGGCTCTATTACGACGTGCTCTATCGCTCCAACCCCGGCTTGTTCACTGACCGCGTCCGCGACATCGCCGAAGCCCTGCTGCCCGAAGGCAACTGCGTGCTCGCCGCCGACCGCCGCTTCGTGGAAAATGACGGCCCCGGAGCCGAAGTGGAACAAATCAAATCGCCGCGCTTCTACAAAACCGGCCGGGTCAGACCTAGAAACGTCGACCTCGCCTACTCCGAAATAGTACTCCTGGACCTCAAGCTGGATTAACGCGCCTCCGGCGGCCGGGGGGAAGGGGAAGAGGGAACCCTTGGACTCGCCCCGTCCTGGGGCTCGGGTCTTCGACCCGTTGCGCTTCGCTGCAACGCCCAAATCCGCCGTCCTGCGGATTTGTGTAAAAGGGCTTTCTTTTCCTTTCCCGGACCCCCCACCCCCTTCTCCTTCCTAAACTTTTTACAGCTCGCTTCGCTCGAGGGCGGGGGAACTCGAAAAGTCCCTTCCCGAATGTTCTGTTCGAATTAAGGGCAAAATCCATCGAATCTCATTTGTCCTCTTAACTCACTAATCATATGATCTTTCTTCTCTCTATTTCGAACAAATCGACGGCGTAACGCTCTCGACAATTCCAAAAATCCACCCTCGCGGTTTGCGCCGGGGGAAGCGGCGGACCTTGTCCGGTACGAAGGCGGGTCTCCCACCCGCTTTCCCCGGCGCAAGCCGCCACCCGGCACGGCGGGGTCGAGCGACCAGTCCGTCCCCGCAAAAGCGGCACGAACTCGGCTTCCGCACAAATCTGAGCGAAGCGAACACAAAAAGTTTAGGAGGATTCTTAAGGAACCCTTCTCAAAGGGTTCCTTAAGCCGTCGGAGACGCCCCGCCGGCGAGGCGACCACCGGTAGCCCCCGACAGGGGCGCAGAAGCCCCTTAAAACGCAAAACAGGCTATTCCGCCTCTACTGCGTCGCCGTCCTGCCAGACGGCGGCCACGGCGTCGAGCAGGGCCTGGATGAGCGGATCGTTGCGGCGGGTCTTGGCGTAGCAGAAGTTGATATTGAGGGAGAGCTCCGGGCCGGTTTCACAGATAACGGCGGTGCCTGCGCGAACCATGTTGAGGGCGTCGTGCTCCTTGATCAGGGAGAGTCCTTTTCCGGCCGCCACGAGTTCACGGATGATGTCTTCGGAGTCGGCACCGATGCACTGATCCATGATGATGCCGGAGTCTTCGAAGACGCCGTTCATGACCTGCATGAAGGGGCAGTCGTCATGGGGCTTGATCCATGGCAGTTCGGCGAGCTGGTCCACGGATTTGCCTTCCACGCGAGCGGCCCAGGCGGCCGGGGCCACGATGCGCACGGGCATGGTCTTGAGCTTGAGCACTTCGACCTCGGCGTAGTGATTTTCGAAGAAGGAGAACCCCGCATCGATGCGCCGGTCGCGCAGATCCTTGAGGATGCGGTGGGAGGAGGAGAGGTGGAACTTGAGCATGAGCCCGGGGTGGGTTTCGGCCAGAGTGGTCACCAGGGCGGAGATGCGCAGGAACTCGGAATCCGTATTCAGGGCCACGCTCAGGTCGCCGGTGAGGTCCTTGCGGAACCGGTTGGCCTGGTCGAGCATGTCGGCGGCGGCCAGAAGGATGGAGTCTGCTTTGAGCTTGAGTCCCTTGCCGATGTCGGTCAGCTGCATGCCACGCGGGGTACGCACGAAGAGCGGCAGGCCGAGTTCTTCTTCCAGGGCCTTGATGTGCGCCGACACGGCGGGTTGGCTGGCGAACACGCGCTCGGCGGCGCGCGTAAGGTTGCCTTCCTCGGCCACGGCCACGAACGTCTTAAGCTGATAGAGTTCCATGCTGTCCTCACAGGGACCAAAGTTGGCGGACCACGTCGGTCAGCGCGCGCAGGGCCGGGTCTTCGGCCTGGGCGGTGCGGTAGACGAAATTCAGTTCCACGGGATGGCGCCCCAGGGAAGGGCAGACCACGGCCCGGCCAGAGGCGACGAGTTCCGGCGCCTCGTCCTCGCGCACCAGGGAGAGCGCCTTGCCATCAACCACCAACTGGCGGATGACCTGTTCCGAGTCGGCCCCGATGGTCTGTGCCGGGGATATGGAGAACTCCTTGAAAATATTGAGCTGTAGTTCGCGGAAAGGGCAATGGGTGGTAGGCATGACCCAGGTGAATTCCGCGAGCTCATCCGGCGTGGCGCGCTCAAGCTTTTGCTGCCAGCGGGCCGCACCCATTATCACATACCCCGGCTCGGCCAGGCGCAGGGCGGTGACGTCCCGGTAGGGATTGCCTGAAAAAATGAACCCGGCATCCAGATTCTTGGCCCTGAGTTCATTCAGGATGACGCCGGAGGGCGACTGCACCAGCTTGAGGTTCAGCTTGGGGAACCGCTCGCCGATGTGTTCAAGCAGGCCAGAGACGTTGAGGTATTGCGGGTCGGTGCAGAGGCCTATGGCGAGCTTTCCGGAGACCTCGCCCTGGAGAGTTACGGCCCGCACCTGGAGCTTTTCCGCGGCATCAAGCACCTCGATGGCGTCGCCGATCAGTTCGCTGCCGGCGGCGGTCAACTCCACGCCGCGCGGGGTGCGGTCGAAGAGGAGTACGCCCAGTTCTTCTTCCAGGCTCTTGATGTGCGAAGACACGGCGGGCTGGGTGGCGTGCACGCGTTTTCCCGCCTTGGTGAAGTTTCCCTCCTCGGCCACGGCGACGAATGTTCTGAGCTGATAGAGTTCCATGGAAGGCATTCTAGTTTCATTCCCGTTGGGGAGCAATCGTAATTCGTTATGACTGCCTTCATACTTTGCTATTGGACCTTTCACCGCCCTATATGTAGCACAGTATGAGTTTCCCGCCATTTCCTATCATAAACAAGGAGGCAAGGATGAACAGAAGGAAAAGGCCGTTCAACTGGCTGTACCTGGTTCAGGCGGAGGACTTGACGACCCAAAGCGGCAGCCGCCTCAACGAGGCCTGCAAGACCTGTCTCTGGCTGGGCGTCTCCATTCTCCTCGGTGTGGGATTTGGACAACTGACCTAACTTTTTCTTTCTCTTACCGGTGCGCGGCTCTCTCCCCGACCTTCCGCGCGCCAACCACAAAAGCGGCGTCCCTCTCCGGCGCCGCTTTGTTTTTTCCCAGGGAGCATAAGTTTATTTTTATGCATTATTTCAGATTGTAATGCAGCTTTTGCGGAGAGCTGGATAAGAAAGAGAAGTGTCTTGCGGCGTCACTCTCTAATGTGTGACCGGAATGGTGAAGGTGAAGGTCGAGCCGCTGCCCAGGACGCTGCTCGCGGTGATGGAGCCGCCGTAGTGCTCGGCGATACGCTTGGAGATGGCCAGCCCCATGCCGCTGCCGCGGGCCGCCCGGGTGTCGGATTTGGACCGGGCCACCTGGTAGAACTTGTCGAAAATGCTCTCCAGCTTGTCCTGCGGAATGCCCACGCCGGTATCCGAGACAATGAAATCGACCCCTTCCTCTCCGGCCTTGGCAGTGAGGGTCACCGAGCCCTTTTCCGTGAATTTGGCCGCGTTGCTGATCAGGTTGTTGAGGACCTGGTGCAACCGGTCCGGA
Source organism: Pseudodesulfovibrio cashew (assembly GCF_009762795.1). Lineage (NCBI taxonomy): Bacteria > Pseudomonadati > Thermodesulfobacteriota > Desulfovibrionia > Desulfovibrionales > Desulfovibrionaceae > Pseudodesulfovibrio > Pseudodesulfovibrio cashew. Next base: position 1,128,885 of record NZ_CP046400.1, read on the forward strand.
TCTGCATTGATGGCTGGCAGCGTCCCTTCGACGTCAATGTTCAGGGTAACGTCGGTGTCGCTGAAATATCCCTCCAATACGGGCCGGGCCTGATCTATGAATGAGGCCGGATCGAGCGTGCCGTCGTTCCAGACCATCCTGCCAGATTCTATCTTGGAGAGATCCAGGAAATCATTGATCATTCTTGTCAGTCGTTCCCCCTCGTTTTCCACGATGGCGAGGTTGGAGATGATGCGCCTTCCCCTGGCCTTCAGGGTTTCGTTTTTGCGGCAGGCAGGAACGAAGTATTTTTTGAAATCCCGTCCGATGATCTTGCAGAAACCGAGAACCGACGTCAGCGGGGTCCGCAGGTCGTGGGAGACGGTATTCAGCACTGACGTCTTGAGGTCGTCGAGCTTGCGCAGCTCGTAGTTGGCTACCTCAAGCTCGCGGGAGCGCTGCACCAGTTCGTTGGTCCTGTCTTCGATCAGCGCTTCCTGGTAATGGCTGAGCTCCTCGAGTTCCTGCTCGGCTACGCGCCGGGCGCGATTGTTGAGCAGCAGAATGACAACGGCCATGGAGAGCAGGGTGATGAACAGAATGGCGGTCCAGAATTCAAAGGTGTATTTCGTTATCAGCGACTCGGGCACGTTGATCATGATGCCGCCCTCGGGAACCCTGTCCGGGTCCAGCCCGAAGCGCTGCAGCACGGCGTAATCAAACACGTAGCCGTTGGCTTTTTCCAGGACCACCGGAATGTCTGCGGCCCGGGTCCCGTCCAGTATCCGCAACGCTTTGCGTGCCGCCAGTTCCCCCTGCTTCGCTCCGGAGGTGATCATGCCCCCGAGGATGCCCTTGTCCAGGAAGAAATCCCACATACCGTAAATCGGTGCAGTGCTCGCTTGGCTCAGTACGCGGGCGACCTCGGCATAGGTGAACCAATTCCCCAGCCGATCCCTGTTGTACATAACGAGCAGCACGGCAGAATCCGGAGGCAGCTTGGCCAGGTCGCCCCTGAGCTCGGCCAGGGACTTGTCGTCCAGCCAGGTAACGTCGAGCCGGTCCCTGAAGTCGGGCAGAGTCCGTTCCACGTGACCTCGGCCTATCTTTCCCGACGTGGTGTCGTCGCACACCACGTAAAGCCGTTTCAGGCCGGGTTGCAGGCTCAAGGCGGCACGAATGGTGGAGGCGATGTCGGTAAATTCGAGCACGCCCGTGGCGTTGGTGAAATCGGGCCTCTTGGGCAGGTCGAAATCATTGACCCCGCAAAAGACCATGGGGGCATCCAGGAACAGGTCATGATGGTGGCGCAACACGAAATTAGCCGCGTTGTCATCGGACGCGATGATCGCATCGAAACGGACATTCCGGTATTTAAAACGATACTGCTCTTCCAGCAGGGCGAGATATTGCGGGGAGTAGTGGTTCTTGGTGTCCATGTACTCCACGAACACCTTTACCTCACCTTCCCGCTCGGCGAGCGCTTCCATGGCTCCGCGAGTGATGCTCGCGGTCCAGGCAAGATCCTGATTGTACGAATTAAGCAGCAGGACCCGCTTTTCCGGCTGACAGTGAGCCGTTCCCGCCACCGCGCACAGGCTCAGCAGCAGAGAAACCACAAGAAAAAACTGGCGAATTCCATTCGTCATGCGCCGCGTACTCCGATTTTGACGCTATTGGCTTTTTCACACCAATAGCATCAATACCCGCTCATACATAATAATGCAACGGCTACCGTGAATGAACCGGGTCTTTTCGCATGCGAACCGGAAGATATTCGGGGAAATCAGTTCTGCGGCGGCTGGGGGATTTCCTTTTGGGGCTCGATGTATGGGAGATTGGCCAGTCTGGTCTCGACGACCTTGGGGTTGGGGTAGGTCTTCACGATGGATTGCAGAAGCTCCCGGGCCTTGTTGTAATCCCGTTCGTTCTCGTAGATGTCGGCCAGCAGAAAGACGGCCAGGACGCGGGTCTGCTCCTTGACGCCATCCAGGGACAACAGGGTCTCCAGGGCGCGGCGCGACTGATTCCAGTTGGAGATGAAGCTGTAGCTCTGGGCAAGTTCATAGAGACAGCGCGCCTTGGCATCGTCGTCCTTGGCGGAATCGGCGCAATTCTCCAGCGTCACGGCCACCATGTCGTAATTGCCCATGTTCCGGTACAGCTTGGCCATGCGCAACTGCGTAACATAGGTGTGCTCCGGCGACTCCACCGCGTACACCATGCACTTTTCGAATGACTCCAGCGCCTTACTTCTGTTTCCTAATTGCGCATAGATATCGCCGAGTTGAAACATGATTCGCCAGGCGGCCTCCGGGTCGGTGCCCAACTCCAGATACATGGCCTCCAGCAGCACCACGGCGCGATCCAGGTCGCCTTTGACGCTGATGGCGATCTCGCTCAGCCGATTCCACGCCTCGGTGCGGAACCTGCCCTGCGGCTCGTCCTGCAGGTAGCGCTCATAGTTCTTTTCCGCCTCCAGGTAGAGTCCCTTGGAGTAGGCCTCGCGGGCGTGCTCGATGTCTTCCCGGCCCGGTCCGCCGCCCCGGTCGCAGCCGGTCGCGGCGAAAAGCGCGGCAAGGATGACAATGGCCAGCAATATTCGCTTCATGAATGCGTTTCCCGATTTGCCCGGTCTCCCATGGGAGACCATTGCGTTTTCTACGCGTTAACCAGGAAAAAAAGGCGAAAAAACACACCGGCTCCCCATTTTCTCCGGCGGAATGCGGGCCGTTTCCGGCCCGCATTCAAAGTCTTTTACGCGTTTCTTTCACCGCCTGGGACGTTACTTGTCCTTCAGTTCATCCTCGTCATCCATGACCAGATCGAACCCGGCCACGTAGTTGCCTTCGTCCATGCGGACCAGGCGCACACCCTGGGTGGCTCTGCCACGGGTCTGGCTGATCTCGCCCACGGACATGCGGATGACCTTGTTCTGTGTGGTGAGCAGGATCACGTCGTCGCTCTCGTTGACCATGCGCGCGCCGACCACTTGGCCGGTCTTGTTGGTCAGGCGCATGTTCAGGATGCCCTTACCGCCGCGCGACTGGACCCGGTACTGGTCGATGGAGGTCCGCTTGCCGAAGCCGCCCTCGGAAACCGTGAGCAGCTGGTCGCGCTCGGGATCGCCGGTGACCACGCAGGCCACGACCTCGTCGCTGCCGCGCAGGGCAACACCCTTGACGCCGGCGGTGGCCCTGCCCAGCGGGCGGGCGTCATTGATGTTGAAGCGGATGGCCGAACCCTCGCGGGTGGCCAGGATGCAATCCACGTCCGGTTCGATCTCGCGGACCATCATCAGCTCGTCGCCATCGCGCAGGTTCACCGCGCGGATGCCGGTGGAACGGCAGTTGCCGTACAGGCCGATGGAGGAGCGCTTGATCATGCCCTTGCGGGTCACGAACAGGAAGAAGCGGTCGTCCTCGAACTCGCGCAGGGAGAGGGCGGTGGCGATGTGCTCGTCCTTCTCCAGGGGCAGCAGGTTATTGACGTGGCCGCCCTTGGCGTAACGCGAGCCTTCCGGCACCTGATGGACCTTGATCTTGAACATCTTGCCCAGGTTCGTGAACAGGACAAGGTGCTGATGGTTGGTGGTCAGCATGAAGGTGTGGATGAAGTCGCCGTCGCCAGTCTGCACGCCGGAGATCCCCTTTCCGCCCCGGCGCTGGGCCGTGTAGTTGGAGAGCGGGGTGCGCTTGATGTAGCCACGCTGGGACAGGGTGATGACGGTCTCCTCGTCGGGAATGAGATCCTCGATGTCGATGGAGTCCGGATCGGCCATGAGCAGCTCGGACTTGCGCGGAGTGGCGTAGTTTTCCTTGATCTCGCCGAGTTCATCGCGGATGACGGACTTGAGCACGTCCTCGTTCTCCAGAATGGACTTGAAGTATTCGATCTTCTTCATCAATTCGGCCAACTCTTCCAGGAGCTTGTCGTGCTCCAGGCCGGTCAGCTTCTGGAGTCGCATGTCCAGAATGGCTTTGGCCTGGATCTCCGACAGCTCGAAGCGGCTCATCAACCCTTCCTTGGCCTCGTCGGGCGTCTTGGAAGCGCGAATGAGCTTGACCACTTCGTCGATGTTGTCCAGGGCGATGCGCAAGCCTTCCAAGATGTGGACGCGGCGCTCGCACTTGTCGAGATCGAACTTGGTCCGGCGGATGATGACTTCCCGGCGATGATCCAGGAAGTGGCTCAGAACCTCTTTCAGGTTCATGAGCATGGGCCGCTTGCCGACAACGGCCATCATGTTGATGCCGAAGCTGGTTTCCAGCGGCGTGAACTTGTAGAGCGAGTTGATGATGATGTCCGCGATGGCCCCGCGCTTCAGGTCGAGGACGATGCGGATGCCCTTGCGGTCGGACTCGTCGCGCAGATCGGACACACCCTCGATCTTCTTCTCGTGGACCAGGGCAGCAATCTTCTCCACCAGGGTGGACTTGTTGAGCGCATAGGGAATTTCCCTGATGACGATGCACTCCTTCCTGCCCTTCCTGGCCTCCTCGACCTCGACCACGCCGCGGATCTTGATGGACCCGCGCCCGGTCTCGTAAGCGTCTTTCAATCCCTGGCCGCCGAAGACCATTCCTCCGGTGGGGAAGTCCGGTCCCTGAACGTGCAGCATCATGTCGGCCACGGTGCAGCCAGGGTTATCCAGCAGATGCACGCAGCCGTCGATGAGCTCGCCCAGGTTGTGGGGCGGAATATTGGTGGCCATGCCGACCGCGATACCCGTGGTGCCGTTGAGCAGCAGGTTGGGCACCTTGGTGGGCAGCACCGAGGGCTCCTGCAGGGTGTTGTCGTAGTTGGGACGGAAGTCCACGGTCTGCTTCTCGATGTCCCCGAGGAACTCGGAGCAGAGCCTGGCCATGCGCACTTCGGTGTAACGCATTGCCGCCGCGGCGTCGCCGTCGATGGAGCCGAAGTTACCCTGGCCATCCACGAGCATGTCGCGCATGGAAAAGTCCTGGGCCATGCGGACGAGGGCGTCGTAAACTGCCGAGTCGCCGTGCGGGTGGTATTTACCGATGACGTCACCGACCACGCGCGCGGACTTCTTGTAGGCCCGGTTGTGGTAGTTGCCCAGGTCGTGCATGGCGTACAGAATACGCCGGTGGACCGGTTTCAAACCGTCCCGGACGTCCGGAATGGCGCGTCCGATGATGACTGAAAGCGAGTACTCCAGGTAACTCTTCTTCAGTTCGCTTTCGATAGTGATCGTATCGTTCATTATGCCTCCTAGGAGTTGCCTCCGGCGGGCCTACCGGCGGTCGCCTTCGGCGGGACCAGTGCCCCCTTTGAAAAGGGTTCTCTGGACTCTCCTAAACTTTTTGTCACGCCGCTTGGGAGCCCCCTTGGAACCCTCTGATACGACTTGGCGGCGAAACTGTGCTAGATTTCAAATTTATCTATCTTTTCAGTATGATGAATAAATCAGCCATACTTTCTTAACCTACCTCCACGCCGCTCTGCGGAATTCTCGCTTTCCGCCGTATGACCTTGTGGCGTGGCACCAAAAAGTTATGGAAGAGGGTCTGGGGAAAACCTCTCTCAATAGGTTTCCCCCAGTCTTCATTCCAAAACTTAGATATCCAGCTCCTGGACGGCCAGGGCGTTCTTTTCGATGAATTCCCGGCGCGGTTCGACGTTGTCGCCCATGAGGTCCATGAAGATGTCGTTGGCCGCGGCCGCGTCTTCGATATGAACCTGGAGCATGGTCCGCTTTTCCGGGTGCATGGTGGTCTCCCAGAGCTGTTCCGGGTTCATTTCGCCCAGACCCTTGTAGCGCTGGATCTGCCAGCCTCGCTGGGCCTCCTCCATGACCGAGTCGTAAAGCGAGAACAGCCCGGAGACAGGCTTCTCGCCATCCTTGAGCAGCAGGGAGAAGTCGAAGCCGCCGCAGGCCTCCTTGATCTCGGCATACGTCGCGTAGCCCAGCTTGTAGAGCTTGGAGTAGAAGAACTCCATGGCCAGCCGCGTGCGGTGCCCGTTGGAATTCTCAAAGGTTACATAGGTTCGATCCTTGTCCACCTCGTCGTCGTGCTCGCGGTCGATGATCACCGTGAAACCCAGAGCCGCAAAATCGGCCTTGAACTGCTCGGGATCATGCTCCTCGAAGTGGGTGAAGGAGATGCGCTCGGGATAATTCAGGAGTGCCTGATATAGCCCGACTTCGATGCCCACGGTCTCGGCCTCGTTGAACTTGGCCCGCAGGAACCGGACCTTGTCCATGATCTTCATCAGATCATCTTCAACGAAGAGTTTGCCGGACTCGGCCTTGATGCGCACGTCGGTGCCGACTTTCTCCATGAGGAAATCGTCAAGCTCGGTGTCGTCCTTGATGAACTTCTCGAACTTGCCCTTGTGGGCGCGGTACAGGGGCGGCTGGGCGATGTACAGGTTGCCCCGGTTGATCAGCTCCTCGTACTGGCGGAAGAAGAAGGTGAGCAAAAGCGTGCGGATGTGCGATCCGTCCACGTCGGCGTCGGTCATGATGACGACCTTGTGGTAGCGCAGTTTGTCGTAGTCCTTCTCGTCTTCGTCATGGCCGATGCCGATGCCCAGGGCCGTGATCATGGCACGGATTTCCTTATTGCCCAGCATCTTGTCCATACGGGTCTTTTCCACGTTCAGGATTTTACCCCTGAGCGGCAGGATGGCCTGGTGCTTGGGGTCGCGACCCTGCTTGGCCGAGCCGCCTGCCGAGTCACCCTCAACGATGAAGATTTCAGAATCCTCGGGGTTCTTGGACTGGCAGTCAGCCAGCTTGCCGGGCAGGGAGTTGTCGGACAGCGCGCCCTTGCGCCGGACCAGGTCCCGCGCCTTGCGAGCCGCTTCACGCGCCCGGGCAGCGTCGACGACCTTCTCGATGATGAACCGCGCTTCCTTGGGGTTCTCCTCGAAGAAGATGTTCAACTTTTCGTAAATGATAGCGGAAACCAGTCCGGTGGCTTCGGAGTTGCCGAGCTTGGTCTTGGTCTGGCCTTCGAACTGGGGATCGCCCAGCTTGACCGAGATGACCGAGGTCAGGCCCTCGCGCACGTCGTCGCCGGTCAGCTTCTTGACCAGCTTCTTGGGCAGGTCCGCGTTCTGGACGTAGTTGTTGATGGCGCGGGTCAGGGCCGTCTTGTATCCGGCAAGGTGAGTGCCGCCTTCTATCGTACGGATATTGTTCGCGAAGGTGTACGTGTTCTCCTTGTAGGAGGAGGTGTACTGAAGGGCGAACTCGACCATCATGTCTTCGGACTCGCCCTCGCCGTACACGATCTCGCCGATGGTGTTCAGGTTGGCGTTGATGTCCTTGACGTACTGCCTGATGCCACCCTCGAACTTGAAGGTCTCGGGCTCGGCGTCCGGGTTGCGCTCGTCCTTGAACTCGATCTCCAGGCCGGAGTTGAGGTAGGCCAGCTCCCTGAACCGCTTCCGGAGCACGTCGTAATCAAACTGGTTGACCTCGAAGATTTCCTCGTCCGGGCGGAAGCGCTGGCTGGTGCCGGTGGAACTGGCCGGGCCGATTTCCTCCAGCTGGGACACGACCTTGCCGCGCTCGAACTTCATGCGGTAGGTGGTGCCGTCGCGCTTGACCGTGGTCTCCATGAACTCGGACAGGGCGTTGACGCAGGACACGCCCACGCCGTGCAGGCCGCCCGAAACCTTGTAGGTATCGGAGTCGAACTTGCCGCCCGCGTGCAGGGTGGTCATGGCCAGTTGAACGGCCGGGACCTTCTCCTTGGGGTGGATGTCCACCGGAATGCCGCGGCCGTTGTCCGAGACCGTGCATGAGTTATCCATGTGCAGGGTGACCTTGATCTTGTCGCAGTACCCGGCCATGGCCTCATCGATGGAGTTGTCGATAACTTCATAGACCAGATGGTGCAGGCCGCGGATATCGGTGGAACCGATATACATGGCCGGCCGTTTTCGAACGGCTTCGAGCCCTTCGAGTACGGTAATTGACGCAGCGTCGTAGTTATTGTTCTGTTCGCTCATCTACGCATTTTCCTCGGTGTAGTAAGTCTCTTCCTGGATCATCATTGGCATGACGATAACCTGGTAGTCCTTGTCGTCGGCTCCGGACACGCCGCAGGGCGCCTCGGTGCCGGTGAGGGTGAATTTGACGGTGTCGGAATTGAAGTGGTTGAGTATCTCGATCAGGTTCCGGGTAGGGAACGCAATACGCTTCATTTCGCCGCTGAAGGTGGCATCCAGCGATTCCTGAGCCGTTCCCGTCTCCTGGCCTTGGGCCGAGACCAAAACTTCGCTCCCGTCGAATTTGAAGTACGCGCAGCGGTTGGAGTCCGTATTGAACAGCGCGACGCGGGAGAGGGCGTCGACCATCTCCATCCGGTTGACCTCCAGGGTGGAGACGTCCGGATCATTCAGTTTCGACAGGAAGTTCTGGTAGTTGGGGTACTGGTAATAAGAGAGCGGCAGGGTAAAGGTCTCCCGCTGGTCACCGGTGCGGAAGAAGAGGCGCTTGTCGGAAATGGCCAGCTCGATCTCATCGGCGGTGAGCCACTTCTTGAGCTCGGTGAGGTACTTCTTCTGGATGAGCACGCCTTCTTCCGGGAGCATGGCGTAAATATCGTCGTTGACGAAGTTGAACATGGCGAACTGGTGGCCGTTCAGGCCGCAGACCTCGACCTTCTTCACGCCCATGACATCGCGCGGCACCAGGTACAGGCAGGCGATGGCCTCCATGGAGTCCTCATCGGAGATGCAGAAGGCGATCTTGTCGATGATTTCGTGCAGAAAGTCGCCGGACCAGAACACGGTGCCGTTCTCGGGAAAGCTGGAAAACTTCTGGAACCAGTCGGGATCGTTGACCGGGAACTTATACTTCCTGGCCCGCTGCTCCACCAGCACGTTGGCGGACTCGTCGTCCGTGCGGATGGTCAGCTCGCCCTGATCGCCCCTGAGCTGCTTGACCAGGTCGTAGAAGGCGCGACCCTGAACGCCGGCCAGCCCCTCTCCTTCGATGGTCGCGGGATAGGATCCCTTGAACTCGAGGTTGGAGTCGGTGGACATGACGTTGAGGCTCCCATTTTCGCACTGGAGCCAGATGGTGCGGAGAAAGGCCGCTCCGGTTTTGGCCGGGATGATGTTCGCCGACTTCTGGAGGCCTTCGATGATTTCATCTCTGTTCACTTTCAGAAACATAAATTAAAACTCCTTTATTGAGATTTATTACCTCGGTTCCTTTGTTCCAAATTCAGCCAACCCCTTTTTTTCCATGGCTTTTTTGCGCACATGGATTGTCCCTGATTTGGAACTCTTGGAACCGAGATCACCGCATTTCGTGCATGGATCACGTCATGCGACATTTTGTCTTCAACGTTTTCAACAGTTGTTTCAGTTCGTTGTCATCTTCCTGCATTTGTTTGATTTTTTTTACCGAGTACAGGACGGTCGAGTGGTCCTTTCCGCCAAAGGCGCGGCCCAGGGACGGATAGGAAGTGTTGAGCATCTGACGGCACAGGAACATGGCCACCTGCCGCGCAAGGGCGATGTGCTGGTGACGCTTGGTACCGGTCAGGTCGCCCACGCGGATGTTGAAATGCTCGCTGACCACGCCCATGATCTTTTTGGGCGTCAGGTCGTCCGTGGCCTTCTCCTCGGTGTTGGAGAGGATGTGCTGGAAGTCCTTTTCCGTGAGCTCCTTCTTGACCAGCTCCTTGAAGGCGAACAGCTTGAGCAGGATGCCCTGGAGATAGCGGAAATCCGTGAACCGCTGGGCCAGGGTCAGAACCTGTTCCTTGGTCAGGGTCAGCCTTCTCACCTTGCACTGACGCTGGATGTATCCGACCCGGATCTCCAGATCCGGCTTCTTCAGGGTGACTATCAACCCCCATCCCAGGCGCGACTGCAGGCCGTCGTCCAGGAAGTCGTAACTGGTCACCTTGTCCCGGCAGGCCAGCACCATTTGCTTCTTGTTGTCGTAGAAGTGGTTGAAGATATTGATCAGTTCCTGCTGGAAATGGGGATACTCCCGGATCTTGTGGAAGTCGTCGAGGAACAGAAAATCGTACTCGAACAGGTGGTTTCTGGCCCGGAACGGGTCGCCCTTGAACTGGATGGTGTACAGGGAGTTCAACTCGTCCATGGTGCCCATGAAGATTTTCGAATAGTCGCTGTTTTTCGAAATCTCGTTGCCCACCGACTTGAGGATGTGCGTCTTGCCCGAGCCGCCGGGACCGCAGATGATGAACGGATTGAACAGCGAGCCGGACTGCTTGGCCACCTCTTTGGCCGAGGCCACGGGAAAGTAGTTCTTCTTGTTGATGAGGAAGGATTCGAAGGTAAACTCCTGGCCGAAGGGGAAGTCGATGCGTTTGACAACCTCGGGAGGTGCACCGGCCGGGCGGTCCACAGCGCCGTTGTCCCGGTAGCTGACAAGATAGCCGTTGCCGAGGAACAGGTTGAGCTGCGCCTCGAATCGGTCCTGGACTTCGCTTTCAAACCATTTGGCGAAAAAAGCGTGCGGAAAACCGACAACGACCCGTTTGCCCTCGGGTTCGTATTCGAAATGAAGGGGGTCGAACCACCGTTTCAGATCGCTATTGGAGTTGGTCTGGAGGAGATGTTTGCGAAGTGCCTGTTTCACGTCTATTCCGTGGCCTGGAAGGTGACTCTGTAACTACTTAATAAAAATAGCTAAAATATGTTAAAACATGTGTCTAAAGAAATTCACGAAAATACTCGGTACATATACATTAAAAGATACCTAAAGCCAAGCTCTCGGGGACTGTTTCAGCAGACTAATTTTCGGCCGTTTTTCCCCGTGAGCCAAGTCCGCCTGTCACTTGCCGAATGCGTGGGGCGTTTCTCGTCCGTGCAAGATGGCGCTTCTTTCCCTTGACGACAGCCGGGAAAAAATCTGCTATTGATCTTGTCCGTTTGATACTGACACAAATCCAATCGGAGGCGATATAATGGCGCAACATCAGGTCAATAAGACGATCAAGGAGATCAACGACCGAATCCGCAAAGGCAAGGCCGTGGTGGTCAACGCCGACGAGATGGTCGAGATCGTCAAGAAGGAAGGCAAGGTCCGCGCGGCACAGGAAGTGGACGTGGTCACCACCGGCACCTTCTCGCCCATGTGCTCCAGCGGCCTGCTCTTCAACATCGGACAGCAGCCGCCCGTCATGAAGGTTTCCAGGATGTGGCTCAACAACGTCCCCTGCCACTGTGGCGTTGCCGCCGTAGACGCGTATATGGGGTGCACAGAGCCTTCCGAGGACGATCCCCTTAACAAGGTTCATCCCGGACGGTTTGCGTACGGTGGTGGGCACGTTATGGAAGATTTGCTCCGGGGCAAGGCCGTGCACCTGCGCGCCGAGGCCTACGGTACCGACTGCTATCCGCGCCGCGAGCTCGACAAGGACGTCACCCTTGCCGACCTGCCCAATGCGATCATGCTCAACCCGCGCAACTGCTACCAGAACTACAATGCGGCCGTGAATCTCACCAGCGGTACCGTCTACACCTACATGGGACCGCTCAAGTCCAACTGCTCCAACTGCAACTACGCCACCGCAGGGCAGCTCTCGCCGCTGTTTAACGATCCCTACTTCAAGACCATCGGCATGGGCACCCGCATCTTCCTGGGCGGCGGCATCGGGTATGTCATCGGCGAAGGTACCCAACACGTCCAGAAGCCTAAACGCAACGAACGCGGACTGCCCGAGAACCCCTCCGGCACGCTCATGCTCAAAGGCGACTTCAAGCAGATGAACGCCCGCTACGTGCGCGCCCAGTCCATCGTCGGTTACGGCGTGTCCCTGGCCGTGGGCGTCGGCATCCCCATCCCCATGCTCAACGAGGAGATGGCCTGGTTCACCGGCGTGGCCGATTCCGACATCACCATGCCCGTCAAGGACTACGGTTACGACTATCCCAACGGCATCCCCCGCGAGCTCGCCCGGGTTACCTTCGAGGAACTCAAGTCCGGCAACGTGACCATCAACGGCAAGGAAACTCCCACCGTGCCGCTTACCAGCCACATCATGTCCCTCGAAGTCGCCGATACGCTCAAGGAGTGGATCGAAAAAGGCGACTTCCTGCTCACTGAAAAAGTCGACGATATTCCCAGCTTCTAACAGCCGGAATCACTGATTATAGCAAGGCCTGCCGAGCAACCTCGGCAGGCCTTTTTCGTGCTCTTTGTGCGGTTGTTTCGGATAGATTGTGTGACTGACTTTGAAACGGCTTCGGCGGTCCTTCAGTCGGCTCGAAAATCACATAGCCCGTGAATTTGTGCATCCCAACAATCTTCGTGGAGTGGAGTGAAAAACCGTGACCACTTCTCCAGGGGGAGTTTGGGCCAGAAGTCTTTTCCTTATGATGGAACTGGTTCATGGGGACTTTACATCCACTATGAAAAAATGGATAAGCAGACTGGTATAGTTATCTATACCAGCCTTTGGTTTTTGTAATAGCGTCCAGGCCGTAAATTCAAATTTCAACACTCTATGTCCTTGGAGGATCAGATGTTACCCCACAAGCTTGGTTGGAAAAAACTTGTCGTCTGCATGATGCTTGTCTTGTTGCCGGTCTTGCAGGGCTGCCCGGCCCTTCTCATCATCGCATTGGTCTCCTCCGATGATTATGTCTCGGGTACAGTGGAAATCCCCCGAAGTGCGGATGAGGTTTTTGCGGCAGTCAAAGCGCGTGCCCAACAAGGTATTGATCAAGAGACTCAACAGGAATTTATCATTTCAAAAATGGATGAGGGCGACCGTTTCGTACAAGTCAAAGACTCCAATGACACGTGGTGGATGGAGGTTGCGATTGTACCTTTGAGCGCCCGATCAAGCCGACTTCAGATGATAGGGCATAGTACGGGCGATGAGAAGGCACAGGTTGATAGGGGGCTTCGGGCCATCGCAAGGGTCTGTGATGATCTTGGCGTCAAATACAGGGTTGTCGAGACCAGCGTTGGTGATGACAATTAGGGAGCCTAAGTCAGCTGAACGAAATATATGGCTGCGCTTTTTGGCTTAAGAACTGGTATCGATACGGCAATTCGAAAGATGTCACGGATAACCAGCACTGAACCACTTGGTTCAGCGCTATTCATGGCCGATAAGAAAAGGCCATTAGGAAGCTACGGGCGCATAGTCGGTATACCCTTGAACTTAGCCCTCTTACAGATCAAGTGTTTGATGGAGTCCTTGCAGGGGGCTCATTAAACTCCCTCGCCCTCGAGCGAAGCGAGCTACATAAAGTTTAGGAGGGGAGATAGGGATGGGGGGTCCGGGGGGAAGGGGAAGCCCTTTTCTAAAGGGTGCCCCTCTTCCCCTTCCCCCCGGCCGCCGGAGGCAAAAAAAACCGCCCAGCCTGGCGTGAGCCTGGCTGGGCGGTTTGTTATTGCCAGATCAGCGATCTAGCCGACGACTTCTGCGCCGGCCTGGATGGCCTGGGTATTGGCGGGAATGAGTTTGTGGTAGCGCTCGGAGATGACGTTCTCGAGGGAGTCGATAACGGCCTGGAGCGGGATGATGCCGGTGGCCTGGACGAAGGCTCCGATGGCGACCATGTTGGCCATGCGGGTGTTGCCGAGCTTATCGGCGATTTCGTTGCAGGGCACGGCGTAGCATTTCAGGCGCTCTTTATCGGCCAGCTCCATGTCGATGAGCGAGGAGTTGACGATGTGCACGCCGTTGTCGACGATCCGGGGCTGGAACTTGTCCAGGGAAGGTCGGTTCATGGCGATGAGCGACTGCGGCCGGTGGATGATGGGCGACCCGATGTCTTCTTCGGACAGGACCACGGTGCAGTTGGCGGTGCCGCCGCGCATTTCGGGCCCGTAGACCGGAATATAGGTGACGTTAAGGCCGTCCTTCATGCCCGCATAGGCGAGCAGGTTGCCGATGAGCATGACGCCCTGGCCGCCGAATCCGGCGATGATGGTGTCCATGTAGCGCATTAGCAGACACCTCCTTCCTCGGACACATCCTTGTACACGCCGAGGGGGAAGTACGGGATCATTTCATTCTGGAGGCGTTCGTTGGCCTGCAGCGGCGTCATTTTCCAGTTGGTGGGGCAGCCGGCCAGGAGTTCCACGAACCCGAAGCCGGTGTTGTTCAGCTGGAATTCGAAGGCTTTCTTCATATACTTCTTTGCCTTGCGGATATTCTTGACGCTGTCGAGGGAGCCGCGTGCGGCAAAGGCGGTACCGCCCAGGGAGGCGATGATTTCGGTCATGCGGATGGGCGCGCCTTCGTGGGTGACGCAGCGTCCGGCAGGCGTGGTGGTGGTTCGCTGCCCGATCAGGGTAGTGGGCGCCATCTGGCCGCCGGTCATGCCGTAGACGGTGTTGTTGACGAAGATGACGCAGATTTTTTCACCGCGGTTGGCGGCGTGCATGATCTCGGCCATGCCGATGGAGGCGAGGTCGCCGTCCCCCTGGTAGGTGAAGACGAAGTTGTCGGGCCGGGAGCGCTTGACGCCTGTGGCCACTGCGGGAGCGCGGCCGTGGGGCGCTTCCACTGCGTCCACGTCGATGTAGTTGTAGAGGAACACGGAGCAACCGATGGAAGCGACCGCCAGGGTCTTGTCCTGGATGCCCAGCTCGTCGATGAGTTCACCCACGAGCCGGTGGGCGATGCCGTGGTGGCAGCCGGGGCAGTAGTGGGTGGCCCGGTCGATGATGGAGTCGGGCCTGTCGAATACGAGTTTTTCGTTCATTTCAGACATTTATTTCCCCTCCAAACAGTTGAGGATCGGCTCCTCGAGCTCGTCCGGTGTGGGCAGGTTGCCGGGGTAGATGGGGTAGAAGTCCGAGTCGGCCACGGTTCGGATGGAGAGTCGGACGTCTTCGAGCATCTGTCCCAGGTTGTGTTCGATGGTCAGGAAGCGTTTTCCCTGCTCGGCCAGCGCCTTGAGTTCGGCGGCGGGGAAGGGATAGAGGGTAATGGGCCGGAACAGGCCGACCTTCTTGCCTTCCTTGCGGAACTTGCGCACGGCGGTCTTGGCGATGCGCCCGATGGAACCGTAGGCGCAGATGATCAGATCCGCGTCCTCGGTTTCGAACTGCTCGGCCTCGGCCAGATCCGTCCAGGCGTCATACTTGGCCTGGAGGTGCTTGTTCTGTCCGGCCAGTTCGCCTTCCAGGAGGAAGAGGGATTTGACGAGCCGTTTTTCACGGTCGGCGGTCTTGCCCATGATGGCCCAGTCGCGTCCGCCTTCTTCGTCGATGTTTTCAGGTTCCCAGGGAGTGATGGGTTCCTTCATCTGGCCCAGAATGGCGTCACCGAGGATGAGGACCGGGGTGCGGTGCTCGAAGGCGATGTCAAAGGCGCGGATGGTCAGGTCGTAGGCCTCCTGGACGGTGCCGGGGCCGAAAGTGAAGTGGCGGTAGTCGCCGTGTCCGCCGCCGCGGGTGGACTGGAAATAGTCGCCCTGCGCCGGGCCGATGTCGCCCAGGCCCGGGCCGCCCCGGTTCATGTTGACGATGACCGCCGGAATTTCGGAGCCGGCCATGTAGGAGATGGCTTCCTGCTTCAGGGACATGCCCGGGGAAGAGGAGGAGGTCATGGCGCGCACGCCGGCTGCTCCGGCGCCGAGCAGCATGTTGGCCGCAGCCACCTCGGATTCGGCCTGGACGAAGTCGCCGCCCGCCTTGATTATGGCCGAGGACATGAATTCGGGGATGTCGTTCTGGGGCGTGATGGGGTAGCCGAAGAAACATTTGCACTTGGCCGCCAGCGCGCCGCGGGCGATGGCCTCGTTGCCTTTGACGAAGATGCGTTCGGGCTGTTTGGTCATATTATTCGCCCCCTTTCTTTTTCGGGGTTCTGTATACCTTGATGGCCACATCCGGACAGATCATGGCGCATGAGGCGCATCCTGTGCACTTGTCCGCATCGGCTTCCGGGACTTCGGCGACCTTGTAGCCGCTGACGTTGAACCGATCCGACTGGACAATGATGTCCACAGGACAAACCGTGGTGCAAAGGAGGCATCCCTTGCAACGATCTTCCTGGACTTCGATTCGGGACATTCTACACTCCAGTGTTGTTTGAGATATAAGAAGGTGACCGCGACTATTTTATCAGCATCGCATCTCCGTAGCTGAAGAAGCGAAACCCGTTTTCCAGGGCTTTGGCATATGCCGAAAGGATGGTGGACCTGCCGGCTAGAGCAGAGATCATAATGATCAGCGAGGATTCTGGCAAATGGAAGTTGGTCAAAATGCCGTCGATGACGGAGAAGCGGTATCCCGGGTAGATAAAAATATCCGTTTCTCCTTGAAATTCTTTTATTTCTCCAGCTTCACGGTACATCCCTTCCAGGGTTCGGGCGCTGGTGGTTCCGATGGCTATGACCGGCCGTCCCTCTGCCTTGGCTCGTTTTATCGCTTCTGCAGTGGCCTCGGGGACCTCGATGTATTCGGCGTGCATCCGGTGGTCGCGAATGTCCGGGCAGCGGACTGGGCTGAAGGTGCCGTAGCCTACATACAGGGTGACTTCCGCCCATTGGAAGCCGCGTTCGAGGAGCTTCTTCCGCATTGCAGGAGTGAAGTGCAACCCGGCCGTTGGCGCGGCCACGGACCCGGTCTTGTTCGTGTCCGAGTGGGTGGTCTGGTAGCGTTCCCTGTCTTCGGCGGTGTCCGGGCGTTTGATGTAGGGCGGCAGGGGCAGATGTCCCAGGCTTTCGAACAGGTCCTTCAGGTCGCCGCGCCATTGGAGTTCCAATTGCCACCTGCCGAACTCGCCGGGTTGTTTCGGGACCAGGCGAAGATCATCCGAGAAGGTGACCACGGTGTCGGCCTTGGGCGTCTTGGACGCCCTGAGCAGACCTTCGGCCATGGTTTTCTGCCAGCCATCCGGTCCCGGTTCCGCCTTGAGCAGCGGCAGGGGAGTTAAGAGAAGGAACTCCACCTGTCCGCCCGTTGGCTTGTGTCCGAAGAGTCGCGCCGGGATGACGCGAGAGTTGTTGGCCACCAGCAGCGCGTTTTCCGGCAGGTAATCCGGGAGATCGGTGAAGCTGACCGGCTCCATGGTCCGGCTGGCCCTGTCGAGAACAAGCAGCTTGGACCCGTCGCGTTTATCGGCGGGTTCCTGCGCAATCCGGTCCTCGGGCAGCGGGTAGTCGTAGCTGGAGAGATGAAAATCTGCGGGTATATCCATAATAATAACGCCCTGTTTGGGAGCACCCCTTTTACACTACCTTCGCGGCACGGGCGATACTTTTTTCTTGTTCAATGATCCCGGGTGGATAACTTTTCTCTTGTGCAGCTTATGCTTTGGACTTGATATTGGCCCCATTCGTGGTATTGCATAATGCATGAATTGGCTTTCCGTGGCTGAGATAGCCAAACTTACCCGCATTCCCGCCCCCACGGCACGCCGCTATGCGTCCCTGTTCAAGGATTTTCTCGGTGGGCGCAAGCTGGGCCGGATCACCAAGTATCCCGAAGAGTCCGTTGTCGTTTTCGAGCGGATTTCCCGGCTGTATGGTGAGGGCCGTGTTACCGCCGAGATCGAGGATGCACTGCGGGCTGAATTTCCCCGAACCATAGACGTTGAGCAGGGCGGCGGAGCTCCGGCCACCTCGTCCGACGGTTTTGCCAAACTTGCCGAGACCTTCAATGGAGTTATCGGCAAGGTGGCCTCCTGCATGGAGGTTATCGCCGACCAGAAGAGCGTTATCGAGCGCCAGCAGGATGATATCCAGAAGCTGAAGACCGCCTTTGTGCTCCTGGCCCGCAGCCAGAAGAAAATGAAGGAACTTCCGGTGGGACAGGATATCATTCCCGAAGAGATTCTTGAACAGACCAAGGCGTTGGAAAAGCGCGACTCGGAGATCGAGGAGATGGCGCTCAAGCTGACTTTCGACACGTCCGATATCAAGGCAAAGCTGCAAATATTGGAATCCGAACTGGTGCGTCTGCGTAAAGACCGCCGCGATATGGAAAAATACCTTCAGGAAAAGATCGACCGGCTCAAGGATGCCGCGTCTTGATCCATTGCGGACTTCCCGTTCCGGGAACTCATTTCGTAAGCACTTCAGGGAACGTAACAGGAGGATAGTATGCGTTCTTTCATCAAAATTCTCGTCGTCATGGTCCTGCTTTCCCTTTGTTTCGGCTGCAACGCCATGAACAGCTCCAGCTCTTCAACTACAGAGCCCGCACGTCAGGCCAACTATTCCGAGCCCGATTACTATCTCGATTTCGATGACATAATGATCCCCAAGGAGATCGACTACGACGCCGACGACTCCTACAAGCTCGACAACGCCAAATTCCGGGCTGCCATTATGCGGTTCAAGGGCCGCGTGGAAGTCATGGAACTTGTTCAGTATTTCCTCAATAACATGGCCAAGGACAACTGGACCCTTATTTCCAACAACAAGGCCAGCGCCATTCATGTCCTCACCTTCGAGAAGTTCAACAAGAGCTGCGTCATCCAGATCGATGACAGTTTCGCCACGGCCAAGACCACCATTTTTGCCGTGGAAGTCAAGGATTCCGCCACCCCGGCCAAGGTTCAGTAGCCTATGCAGGCGCACTACGGCTTTGCCGGATTCATGGGGAAGCGCGTCCACCTGGGCGTGTGTGGTTCCATAGCCGCTTACCGTGCGTTGGACCTTGTCCGTGCCTTTTTGGACGCGGATTGCATGGTCTCCGCCACCGTGACAGATGCGGCCGCGAGGTTCGTCACGCCCTTGTCCTTCGAGGGACTGGGCGCTTCGCCGGTCTATACGGGCATGTTTGACGCCGCAACCGAACGGGAGAGCGCCTTCGGGCATCTGGAGCCCGGCCAGACCTGCGAGGTCATGGTCATTGCTCCGGCTTCGGCCAACACCATAGCTAAACTTGCTAACGGGCTGGCGGACGACATGCTCTCCTGTCAGGCTTTGGCCTTTGCCGGACCCAAGGTTGTGGCACCGGCCATGAACCCGCGCATGTGGGCAAACCCCGTCACCAGGCGCAATTGGGACATGCTCGAAAAACTCGGGTTTATCGGGGTGGTTCCCGAGACGGGAAAGGTTGCCTGCGGCGACACCGGAACTGGCCGACTTGCTCCTGTTGAAGAGATTTTTCTTGCCGGTCTCAAAGCGCTTTCGCCTCAAGATTTGAACGGCAAGCGGGTAATGGTCACCCTTGGACCTACCAGGGAGCCATGGGATGCGGTCCGCTTCTGGTCCAATCCTTCATCAGGAACCATGGGCGCGTGCATGGCCATGGCCGCCTATCTTCGCGGAGCCGAGGTCACCGTGGTGGCCGGACCCACAGCCTTGAGTTTTCCTTCCGGGATGTCCGTGGTGCAGGTCCAGACCGCCCAGCAGATGAATGCGGCATGCCAGGATCTCTGGCCCTCCATGGATGTGGCTTGCGCCACCGCTGCTGTGGCCGACTTCCGTCCGGTTCTCTATGGCCCGGACAAGTTCAAGAAGGAGCAGGGCGACGGCCTGCACGTCGATTTTGTCCCCAACCCGGACATCCTCAAGGGATTGGGCGTTTCCAAGCAGGGATACCAGCGTCTCATCGGTTTTGCCGCTGAAACGCGGAACATCAAATCCGAGGCGTCCCGCAAGCTCAAGAGCAAGAATCTCGACCTCATTGCTGCAAACGATGTTTCGAGAGAAGGCAGCGGCTTTGGCACTGCCACGAATCAGATGTATATACTGGACAAGGCAGGCCGCCAGGAGTCGTGGCCTAAACTGCCAAAGACCGAAGTAGCATGGCGTTTATGGGATCACCTTCTTCTCGATTAAATACGGCAACTCGGTATCGTCCCTGGGTGGACGCCGGGCTTAAATATGTCTTTTCGCCTGACAGGGCGGGGCATCCGGTGGAGGTAGCCGCTCCAGCTGCGGTCCAGTCCCAAGGGCCAGCTTCCCTTGCAGCCTCACCGCGGCCTCAAAGAGAGGCAGCACCAGCCCGCGAGATTGATACAAGCCGTGCAGCACCACCAAACGCACCAGCGTCAACTCAACCTTTTCCCCGTACCGCAACTTTTCCCGAACCATGGTCTACGTTCCTGTCCAAGGTCAAAGCCAGTTCACCCAAGGTCATCTGCACGTACATGGAACTGGGACTCGATCTTGGCGGTCAACCTGACCCGCGCAGAAGCGCCGTGCTCAAGTCGACGCTCAACACACATCTGAAGTGGCCTCCGGGCACTGCAGCGTTTTGGCCCATGTCAGCATTACGGCAGGGCAGTCTGCAACCCGACCGTGCCATGTTCTGGAAAGGGTGGGAGATTTGGCGGACACCGTACATTGTTTGTTTCGGTGATGAAGCACTCAGGGTTATTCATCCCGAAGGGGTGGCAGGGAACAATACGCATCTGCTGGAGCATGTCACCATACTTGTCGTGCCTCCCCTCGCCCGACTCATTTCCATGCTTCCGCATGAACAGCATCTTGCCACCGAAGGACTCAAGGCTGTCCGTCTGTGATAATTTTTGATCGGCGGAGTACCGTGTTACTCTCCAGCCTCTTCCACTTTAGCTCTTTGTTGTCTGCATTTCCCTTGTATGCCTGCAATTCGTTCATAATTGCGCGTTGACGCATTTTACGCCTTTGCGGGATAACCCGGGCTGGATTTTTAATAAAATGTCTCAGCGGCCCGATTTTCAGGAGCCATAGAACGCCAACGCTTTACCGGTGTTGTGTCTCCAAATGGTCAAATTCTGACCTTCCTGTCCCATGTCACTTGCCTAACGGCACCTGGATAGCGTATGAGATGCCCTTAAACCTGTGTCACCTGTGCCGCCCCTATTTTTCATAGAAGGTACAGGGAGAGCAAAACACCTTTTTTACAACAG
Organism: Pseudodesulfovibrio cashew; assembly: GCF_009762795.1. Taxonomy (NCBI): domain Bacteria; kingdom Pseudomonadati; phylum Thermodesulfobacteriota; class Desulfovibrionia; order Desulfovibrionales; family Desulfovibrionaceae; genus Pseudodesulfovibrio; species Pseudodesulfovibrio cashew. The sequence goes on from NZ_CP046400.1 coordinate 1,149,644, forward strand.
GGATGCCCATAGCATGAAACTTCTTGTTACCGGAGCTGCCGGATTCATCGGCTTTCATCTTTCCTTACGCCTCACCAACGAGGGCCATGAAGTGGTGGGTCTGGACAATCTTGATCCATACTATGACGTCAACCTCAAGAAAGCTCGACTCGACATACTTTCTCAAAGCGAGCTATTTCGTCACGTAAACATCAGCCTTCAGGATGAACGCTCCATGAGTGATCTTTTCAAGACCGAAAAGTTCACCCATGTGATCAACCTGGCAGCGCAGGCCGGCGTCAGGTACTCCATCGAAAATCCCATGGCCTACGTGAACACCAACCTGGTGGGCTTCGCCAATGTTCTTGAGGGGTGCCGTCACAATGAAGTAGAGCACCTTGTTTACGCTTCCAGCAGTTCTGTCTATGGCATGAACACCAAGATGCCGTTGTCGCCTCATGAAGGGGTTGATCACCCCATGAGCCTGTACGCTGCCACCAAGAAGTCCAACGAGATGATGGCGCACTCTTATTCCAACCTCTATGATCTGCCCACAACTGGTCTTCGTTTCTTTACCGTATATGGTCCTTGGGGCAGGCCAGACATGGCGCTTTTCTTGTTCACCAAAAACATTCTTGAGGAAAAACCCATCAATGTTTTCAACTACGGCAAAATGCGCCGCGACTTCACCTATATTGATGACATCGTCGAAGGCGTAGTCCGTGTGACCAAAAACATTGCAACTGCCAATCCCGATTGGGATGGTGATAATCCCGATCCTTGCACCAGCTCCAACCCCTACCGTGTCTATAACATTGGTAATAACCAGGTTGTGGAGTTGTCGCGTTACATAGAGGTCATCGAAGAGGTTGTCGGCAAAAAGGCCATCTACAACTATATGCCCATGCAGCCGGGCGATGTTCCTGCCACCGAGGCAGATGTCAGCGATTTGATGCAGGATGTTGGATTCAAGCCCGACACCAGCATTGAATTCGGGATTCGGAAATTCATCGAGTGGTACCGAGAGTATTACAACGCTTAGTTCTACTTTCCAGTCTTCGCCGAAGCTATCTAATCGATATCAAAGAGCGCGATCCAATCAGGGTCGCGCTCTTTTTTGTGTGATTTTATCCTGATCAACTTGCCTTCATTTTCATTTCGTCCTACGAACACGTTGAGCACTGACTGATCTGTTTCACGTGAAACAATCATGACAGAAGTGACATGTTTCACGTGAAACATTGCACTGAATCCACAACACCGTGGTCAAGCGAGGATCGTGTGGCGAGAAGAATCGTTGTAGCTAATCAGAAGGGCGGTGTCGGCAAGACGACCACGTCCGTGAATCTGGCGGCGTCTTTGGCGGTGATGGAAAAAAAGGTTTTATTGGTGGACTGCGATCCACAGGGGAACGCCTCGAGCGGGCTCGGGTTCTACCCGGGAGACAGACGCGAAAACATCTACACCGTGCTGTTCGACCCCAAGAAGGTGCACAAAGCCATTTACGAAACCGACGTGCCGTTCCTCCATATCCTGCCGGGAACGCAGGATCTGGTAGGTGCTGAAATCGAATTGGTAGGGGAGATCGGACGCGAACATTACCTGCGGGAATTGGTGATGGGGATTGATGAGGAGTATGATTTCATCATCATCGATTGTCCTCCGTCCCTTGGGTTGCTTACGGTCAATGCCCTTTGCGCAGCAACGGAGATGCTGGTCCCGCTTCAGTGTGAGTATTACGCTTTGGAAGGTATAGCGCAGTTGCTCATGACATACGAAAAGGTGCGCAAGAGACTTAACACCGAGTTGAAGATTCTCGGCGTGGTTCTGACCATGTATGATGGGAGGAACCGGCTGTCCTGGCAGGTCAAGCATGAGGTGCGCAAGGCCTTTCCTCAGCATCTTTTCGATACGATCATACCGCGGAACGTCCGTCTTTCCGAGGCGCCAAGCTTCGGCAAGCCCGTGATCAATTACGATATCAAGTCAAAAGGGGCTGAGGCCTACCTGGCACTGGCGCAGGAAGTGGAGAGGAGCTCCACGGCGCCGGCCTGATCAAGTTCTTTCACAAACGAAAACACCCCGGAGAACCGGGGTGTTTGCTAGGCCCAAAGGGGAGATGATCAGTACCGCGCTTCCTTGGTGTCGTCCTTTTCATCCTGGTAAGGAGAGCACTCGGTCAGGATTTCGTCCTTGAAATGCCGTTTGATTATCCTTGATTGACATTTGACGCATTTGAATGCGACCAAGCCGGCCAAGTTGGCGGACGTCAGGAAAAAACGGCGTGGATTGTCGGCTTCCCAGTCCTCAGTAGCGTTACCGCAATGCTCGCAGGCAACGTCCTTATCGACAGGGTAGTCAAAGTCCCAGTACTCTTGGAGCGTCTGCCAGTCAGAGATCGGCTCGGCCATGGGTTCGGGCTCCGGTTTTTCGGCCAGGCCAAGTGCCTTGAGCACGTCCTCGCGGACATGAGCCCAGGCCTCGGCAGTCAGCAGGGCGCCGATAAGGTTCCCGTTTTTATCATAGAGTTCATTGATGTGGTCAGACATGTCGGCTCCGTTGGTTCATGATGTGCTTTCGGGGCGTTATAGGCGCTTCCGTGCCAATGGGCAAGCGCGCAGAGATCAAGCAAGAGGAGAGCATATGAGTTCGGGTAACAGAGGGCTTGGCCGTGGGCTCGACGCCCTGTTGGGTGGGGTTAGGGAAGATGCCGAGATTACGGTTGAATCGTCGGAAGTCCGGATGATTCCCATCGCGTCCATCACGCCCAACCCCCACCAGCCGCGACGGGAGTTTTCCAGGGAAGCCCTTGAGGACCTCAGTTCTTCCATCAAGGCGCGTGGCGTACTCCAACCGGTGCTTGTCCGGCCCTTGGAAGAAGGGCGCTACGAGCTGGTCGCAGGTGAGCGTCGTATGCGCGCTTCCAAGATGGCCGGTCTTGAGGAGATTCCCACGCTGGTCCGGGACATGACCGACCAGGAGAGTCTGGCCATCGCGCTCATCGAGAATCTCCAGCGCGAGGATCTCAATGCGGTGGAGGAAGCTCTGGGGTATCAGCAGTTACAGCGCCAGTTCGGCCTCAGTCAGGAGGAACTGGCCAGGCAGGTGGGCAAAAGCCGGTCCGCAGTGGCCAACTCGTTGCGACTTTTGAATCTCCCCGAGTCCATCCAAACGGATATCCAGCAGGGTGCGTTGACGGCGGGGCACGGTCGCGCCATCATGTCGGTTGCCGACAACGCCATTCAGGACGAGTTGCACCGCCGGATTGCTGATAACGGTTTGACCGTCCGGCAGGCTGAAGCGCAAGCCGTGTTCTGGAAGCAGAACGGCAGACTCCCTGGTGCGGAAGAGGTTGGTGAACCTGTGAGCAACTCCAGGAGCGGAACATCCGTGACCAAGCCCATTGATCCAAAACTCAAAGAGCTACAGACACGGCTGGGTGACTTGCTGAATATTAAGGTTAAAATTTCAGGCAGCCAGGAAAAAGGCAAGATTACGATGAGTTATTCAGATGAAGATTCATTGCGGTCTATTGTGGAAAAATTGGGTTCCGAGATGATTTGAACCCCTGACTTAATCAGTGGGGGCAGACTTCATCCGTGATCGGATTGCGATGATCATCTTGTCGTGGCAAAATAGATGCACTTGGCAACCCGGAATCTTTCAACCAACACAAAAATAGGAATCATCGGCAGCTTCTTTATGACTCTAGAACAAATCCATTCCGCCATAGCCGCGCTCAAAGGCAACAAGGTCATGATCATTGGCGATCTGATGCTGGATCATTACATGATCGGCGGTGTTGAGCGCATTTCACCGGAGGCGCCTGTTCCCGTGGTCCGCGTGGAGCGGGAGTCTTCCCTGCTCGGTGGCGCAGGTAACGTCGCCCGCAATATTGTCTCCCTGGGCGGTCATGCGATGCTTGTTTCCACCGTGGGTACGGATGAGGACGGCAATACCCTGGATCGGCTTTGCCGGGAGGCAGAAATCGCTACGAAGCTCATTCGCGACCCTGCCCGCCCAACCACCAAAAAAACCCGTATCATCGCCAGCAACCAGCAGGTGGTCAGGGTAGACCAGGAGTTGGCAGTACCCCTGCAACAGGCCGAGTTCGACGAATTGTTCAACTATCTGAGCAGCGTGATCAATGACTATCCGGTGATCATTCTGTCCGACTACGGCAAGGGGTTCATTTCCCGGGAGTTCATGGATCGGTTCATGTGCCTGATAGAGACCTGCGAACGCCGTCCGCTGGTCCTGGTCGACCCCAAGACCGTGAATTACGACCTCTACACCGGGGTGGACTTGCTCACTCCCAACACCAAGGAAGCCGGGGAGGGTGCCGGGTTCCCGGTGACGGGGCAGGATACCGTCATCCGGGCAGGACGAGCCCTGTTCGAGCGTCTGTGCTGCAACAACCTGCTGATCACCATGGGCGGAGACGGCATGGCCCTGTTCGAGGGAGTGGACTCCATTCGGCACATCCCCACCTTTGCCCGCAAGGTCTATGACGTGACAGGTGCAGGCGATACGGTCATTGCCACCGTGGCCTTGGCGCTGTCAGCCGGGATTGGCCTCCTGACAGCCTGCACCCTGGCAAATTACGCAGCCGGCATAGTGGTGGGCCAGGTGGGCGCGGCCACAACCTCGCTTGAAGAAATGGCGGAGACCGTAGACGAACTCCCGGAACCTCAGGTTACCAACTGGTGAAGAAGCCCGGTCATGCTCGACACGCGCGCCGTTCTGGCCGATGATGCTGCATAGGGAGTACGCCGATCAACCGGATCGCCCTGGAGGAAACCATGTCGAAAGAAGCTGTATTGAAATACAATACCGAGATTCCGACCCTTGGCCCGGCCAAGACGACCACCCCCCTTGGCCACACCAAGTATGTGGATGAAAGCCAGCCGCAGAGTCTGATCATGACGCCCGAAGAGCTGGCCGAGCTGGAAAACGATACTGTGACCATGCACTTCGAAAAGGCAGGGCCGCGAAAGAAAATCTACTTCGACCCCTCAAAGACCAAGTGTGCCATCGTCACCTGCGGCGGTATCTGTCCGGGCATCAACGATGTCATCAGGGCTCTGGTCCTGGAGGCGCATTTCAACTACAACATCCGCACTGTTCTTGGAATTCGTAATGGATTTCGAGGTTTTATCCCGAAGTATGGCTACGACGTCATGGAGTTGACTCCCGAACGGGTGACCAATATCCACCATTTCGGCGGCACCATTCTCGGAACCTCCCGGGAATTGCAGGACCCGGCCGAGATCGTCGATTCCCTGGAGCGGCTCAATATTAACGTCCTGTTCGTTATCGGCGGCGACGGCTCCATGCGGGCCGCCAAGGCAATCATGGATGAAACTTTCCGCCGCAAGCGCAAGATATCCGTCATCGGGATCCCCAAGACCATCGATAACGACATCAACTTTATCACCCGATCCTTTGGTTTTGACACGGCGGTAGGGAAGGCCACCGAGGCTATTCAGTGTGCCCACGTCGAGGCTACGGGCGTGGACATGGGCGTCGGCCTGGTCAAGCTAATGGGCAGGGAGGCCGGCTTTATCGCGGCTCAGGCGACCCTTGCCTTGCAGGAGGTCAATTTCCTCCTCGTGCCCGAAGTGAAGTTCTCCCTTGAAGGGGAGAACGGTTTCCTGGCCGCCCTTGAGCGAAGGTTGGACTCTCGGAAGCACGCCGTTATCGTCTGCGCTGAAGGAGCCGGTCAGGACCTGATGTGCGAAAAAATCAAACGGGATGAATCCGGAAATCCTGAATTGGGCGACATCTGCGGCCTGCTCATGCAGCGCATCAGAGAATATTTCGAAAAACGGGGCAAAGAATGCACTCTCAAGTTCATTGATCCCAGCTACATAATTCGTTCCGTGGCGGCCAATGCCGCTGACAGGGTCTATTGCACTTTCCTTGGCCAGCAGGCCGTACACGCCGCCATGGCAGGTAAGACAGGTATGGTCGTGACCCATCTCAAGTCCAGCATGGTTCATCTTCCCTTGGATCTGGTGGCCCTCAAGCGTCGTTCTCTCAATCCGCACTCCGACTACTGGTGCACGGTAATGGAATCTACTGGCCAGGAGAGCTATTTCCTGACGTAGGCGCATCCTTTACTAGGAAAGAGGGCATGAGTGACACGAGTTGAACTGCTAGGCAGGGGCTCGGGTGCCTCAATATTTCTTGGAACTTGAGCATAAAAAAAGGGGACCTGACCAGGTCCCCTTTTTCTTTGCTGATGAAAAGTGGCTATTCGTTGGCAGCCAGTTTGCGACGAACCTGCTCGGAAACCTGACGGCTGACGCCTTCCTTGTTGGACTCAAGCGCCACAGCCAGCAACTCGAAAAGTTCATCATAGGAAAATTCGAGGGAAAGCACGCCGTTGGAAGCGATGCAGCTGTCCTCGCGTTCTTCGACGCGGTAGGCTCTCCGCTCGCGGGCGTGGCCAATGGCGGAAATAATGCCATAAGCGAGCTTGCCGTCCGCTTCACGGTACAGCTTCTCCATGGTCAGCATTCCGGAGTTGTCGTCAAAATACATTTCTTCACCGATGAGCTGACCTTCGACAGTCATATCCTCACCGAAATCATTGGGTAAATTGACGCTCTGGACAAGGTCGGAACCTTTGTTGCCACCCTTGCTGCTCTGGGACATGCTCACTCTCCTATTCCAAGGGAAGTTTATATTGCGTTGGGCCCGGCTTGGATTGGTCCTCCGGTTCGGGCTCCTGCCAACCTGAATTGATGAATTCCAACAGCGCGCTCTCAGGGACTCGCCATTGGCTGCCGATCTTTATCGCCTTGATACTACCGCCCGTAATCAACCGATATGCCGTCCGTTGATGAACGCGAAGAAGCTCGGCGACTTCCCGCACGGTATACAGCACTGGGGGCGATGTAATATCTTTCTTATTCATGATGTCATAGTCTGACTTACAATGTTCATTCTTTGACATAGGGAGTCAAAGTTTGTCAACAAAGTACAACGTTGTCCTACAAAGTCTAGACTTTTTCTACAGTCCAACGGAAAGAAAAGCATTACAAACCGTTGTTGAACGTTGAAGTGCTACATAGCAAAATTCAGCCTGAAACTTAATGGGAAAAAGTCACTTTTTTTTGCTGAGAGGCAATGTTTTTAAAGGGTTATGTCTAGAAAAAATCAAAGTTTTGTCTGGATGAAAATAGTCGATGAAATTGATTTGCCGTGTAAATGCAGCTGGTTAAGGAAATAAACCACAACTCCTCTTAAGTGGAAGCCATAAACAGGTATATTGTGGCGGGTTACTTTATAAGGCTGGCAAACCGAGGTTAACAAGGTAGGATAATGACGGAAAAAATCCACTAGGGATGATTGCTGTCAGTTGTGGTTGAAACTCTATGAACGTGACGGCAGGCGATCAGAAGTCCTGCCTCTGACTAATTCTGCTTGTGTGCTGTAACAATGACGTCCTTGCCAAAGAAAAGGGCGTCGCTGAGAAGAGTTTCCGCGATGAAGGTGTTATAGGCGATATTTTCCGGTTTGGTTTTCTCGTGCTCCTGCGCGTTCTTTTTGTATTTGAGCAGATAATGACGGGTTGTAAACCGGATGAGAGGACGAATCAGAGAGAATAGGCGGTCGCTCTTCTGGAAGTAGGATGATTCCACGGTCTTGACCTCATAGCCGGTCTTGCGGAGGAAGTAATCCATCTCCGGGTAGCCGATGAGGTTGATGTGGGCCTCGCCAAAAGGAACATCAAGGTTAATGGGAGACTTCATCCCACGGTAGAACCCGGAAAAGAGGTGGAGAAAGCGTGACCGGATCTGGAGACGGTTGGGGAACGTCAGCACCAGGGTACCACCGGGTTTGAGTATGCGGTTGAATTCCCGCAACACGTGGGGCACGGATTCAACGTGTTCGATCACTTCACGGCAGATGACCACGTCAAAACTGCTGTCCGGCAGTTCGAGCGGCTGGTTCAAGTCTGCGTGAATTTCCTTGATGTCCTTGAAATTCTGTAAATAATAATTGGAGATGGTCACGTCATGGCCCTGATCCCGTAGCTGCCTGGAAAGGATGGCTGCCCCTGCACTGGATTCAAATACGGCGCATTTCTTGTCGGGAATATGGGAGAAAATGATTTCGTCCTTGCGGATGTCACGGCGGTGTTTGCGGACAACTTCTCCGCCGATGGTGATATTCTCGTATTTTTTCATGACGTCTCCTCGCCGGGGATATCTATAGGTGTTTGGCCCCGAAGGCAACTCCGGCGGCAGTACCACGTTGAATCGGAATGTGATGTTTTCAGGCCCTTCAGGCTTCTGTCATTATTCGACGACCTCATCGAGCAGTATCATTAATGGTTCTTCCTGATCCGACTGGAGCTTGGTGGTCATTTGCTGCATGATCCGGCGGAGGTATCGAAGGTCGGTGACGCTCAGTCCTTCATTGACCGTGTTGCCGAGGTCATCAAGGGCAGTCCTGACTGGCGATTGCAGACGGTGGGCATCTTCCGTCAGACGGATATGCAAGTTGCGGCGGTCCAGTTTGTCCCTGGTCCGGGTAACGAGTCCGTCACGTTCCATTCGGTTAAGAGTATTGGAGAGGGTGGCCTGCTCAATGTCCAAACCACGTACAAGCTCCTTCTGGGTGATGCCGTCCTTTTCCCAAAGTCTGAAAAGGACGGCAAGGTAGCCTGGCTGCACCTTCAACTGGCCGAGTCTGATGGTTAGAGACCTCGTGTAGAGTCGCTGTAACCGTGACAGCTCCTGAAAAAACGTATTTGAATTTAATTCAGTCATGATATTAGTGAATTAAGTGGTGGTTAAAATAATAAATTGCATACTATGTATGCAATAGATAGCTGTCAATATGTTGTTGGAGGACTTTACCGTGAACTCTGTGGAAGGTAGAAGTCGAGCATGAAAGTAGTCCTGAATGCGGAAGATTTTGGTTTGCATCCCGCAGTCAATCGCGCGGTGGAAAGGTTATTGGGAACACGGAACATTACTGCGGTGTCACTGCTCGCTAACGGCGAATATCTGGAACAGGCAGTGAAGCTGCCAACCCCTTCCATGGGTGTTCACCTTGATATTTTACGCGGCAGACCTGTGAGCCATTGGCAGCATGTTGCGACCCTTTGTGATGAGAACGGGGCGTTTCTGATCAAGCCGGATATCCTGTTTAAACGCTATGCCATGGGCAAGGTTGACCATGTCCATGTTGAGATGGAGTGGTCTGCACAAATTGAGCGTGTCCTTGATCTTGGGGTGCGGCCGACCCATTTGACGAGCCATAAGCATCTGCACGGTTGGCCGTCTCTTACTCGAATGGCTGCCACGCTGGCGGAACGGTATGCCATTCCATGGGTGCGAAAGCCGGTCGAATGCGCCGAGATCGCCAGGCTGGACAGGACGGGCTTCCCGGCACGCTTTCAGAACGTCTGCAGGTTTTTCGACAGAGAGGCTGGCAACGTGAAATGGACTACCGGATTTGTGAACCTGAAGGAGATGCCCGATCCGGTCCCACAGCGGGTGGTGGAATTGCTGGAGGAAATGGAAACGGTTGAGCGCGACGGACTCGCTGAAATCCGCGTGAGGCCGGGGTTGAACGCCGTCGGTGATCCACCTATACCTTCCTATTGCAATCCTCCGGTGATTTCGTCCCAATGGAGCCGGGAGTATCATGCCCTGCTACAGGGGGATTGGCCCAGCGAGTTGAGACTGGCGGGATGGGAAGCGGTTGGCTTCTCGGAGGAATACCCGAAGCAACCTTGAAAGAGGTATAACTCGGGCGGAAGCGTCGTCTGCGATAATCTGATAAGAACAGTGCAAAGATGGACTGAACTCATTGTTATTTCATATAAAAATGATGATCAATACTTGGCGCAATATGAAAAGATCGGAGTATTATCACAGCAGGTAGAGCCTATTTGGCAAGATCTCGCCCTAGTACACAAGGCTTTGGCTTTCAAGAAATGTGGCGTGCGATAAACGATAGGTGGGACAGTGCAAAGGCGGGTTGGGTGCCTGAAGCGGTTGCCCGGTCCGTGTAAAGCGTCTAGGATTGAGGCTGTTTTCAGGGTGACTTGGGAGCGTTTTGCAAAATTGCAGTGACTAAACGTCATCTGGCTCTGTCGTTCCGGGGTTTCCCCCGGGCTGAGCAATTATCATGAGAGCAGAGTTGCAGGTTTCATTGCAGACGCTGTAGTTGAGTTGTCTTACGAGCGACATGAGTAAGCATAATCCAAGCTGTTTAATTGTGGAAGAATAAGACGTAGTCATGCAAAAGGTATGGAGTGAATTGATCAGTAATACAAGCTGTTACTCTGATAATTTCTGCTCTGGGCCCGAACTTCAGCAAGAATGCATACTGGGGGCTGCGACGCCTCCGAAGTCTATTATGCGGATTATTGCGGATTGCTTTCCATCGAGTAACGGCAGGGACGTATCTCCGTCGGTCGTGATTCAGGGGGCGTGGGTACTCGACGGATGCCAAGGCATGGCCGTCCTGTCACACTGTGGATTATTGCAGTTTATGCAACGCGCGGAGGCCGATTCAGATGCCTGATCAGGTGGAAGTGATCATTGCAAGATACAGGGAAAACATCACTTGGGCTGCGGCGCTCGGCTATGATTACGTAGTGTACGACAAAGGCGGCAAGCCTGCTGAAAATGCCATTGAATTGGAGAATATCGGCAGAGAAAGCCATACCTACCTTACGCATATAGTGCGCAACTACGAGCGGCTTGCCGACGTCAATGTCTTTTTGCAGGGAAATCCGTTTGATCATTTGGATGATCGGCATCAGGGGAGCGTGGAAATGCTGCGGAACATGATTGCGGACGTTGCAGACCGCAGGGTGCCATTCAAGGGTTTTGCCTGGTTCAAGCTCAAATGCGACGGTCTGGGACGCCCGCATGACCTGCGCAAGCCTGAGAACGAGGGGCGTTGGGCCGGATGGGGCAAAGACATCCCTCTGGCCGAAGTTTTCGAGAGGCTCTTTGACGCGTCGTTTCCAAGACAGTTGGTGGTTCGAGCTCCGGCAGGGATCTTTGCCGTGACCGGAGAACGCATCCGTTCACGGCCAAAGGCGTTCTATGCCTACGCCCTCGGACTTTTGGAGGCAGACCCGGCGGACGAGTGTAATACCGGTCACGCCTTCGAGCGGCTATGGCAGCATATTTTCAACGGAAATACGGCCTGGAACCGGGAGGTGTACCCGGCTCCCGATGGACCTGTCTGTCTTTGACGCGGTGGTGGGCCAGCCATGTTTCTCCCTCTCAATCTACGGATCGCGATTTCTTCGCTCAAGGCGCACAAATGGCGTGCCATCTTGGCCATGGTTGGCGTGTTTCTCGGGGCCCTGGCCTTTACCGGGGTACAGCATGTTTCCGAGATAATGGTTCGCCAGTCAGAGATCGAGACTGAAAAACTCGGTCCCAACCTTTTCGCCGTGATGGCAGGGCAAATTCGTTTCAGTCGAGGCGGATCGGTGCGCGTGTCCGCCAGCAACAGAAATTTTCTCCTTGGCGATGCGGTGGCAGTCATCAACGGGGTTCCGTCGGTGCTGGAAGGCGCGCCCTTCGTGGCCACGGACATGCCGTTGCGCGCCAACGGACGGGGAGTGACCGCCAAGTTGCTCGCCACCTGGCCGAGTTATCAGGAGATACGGAATTTCCGGCCTTCGCTGGGGCGGTTCTTCGATCAGTCCGACGTGGAGAACAGATCGAGAGTCTGCGTTCTCGGTCAGAAGGTGGCCACACGGCTTTTCGATTCGCCGGAAGGGGCCATGGGCAAGATGGTTCATCTGTACCGTGCCGGGTTCCGAGTCATCGGAGTCATGGAGGTCAAAGGGCGGGATATTTCCGGCGAGGATCAGGACGAATATGTCTTTTTGCCGGTAACGACCTTCCTTCGCAGGGCAGCCAACCAGAACTGGCTAAGCGGCGTTTTTCTCCGCCTGGCCAAGGAAGCGGACCCTGATGAGGTCGGGGCGGCGGCATCAGCGGTTCTCCGGGAGCGTCATGCCATAGGTCCCGGGGAAGATGATGATTTTTCGACCATGTCAGCCAAGGACGCCATGAAGCTTCAGCAGCAGGCCCTGGATCTCATGGGCACCCTGGGCGGCATCACCTCGGTGATCTCCTTTGCAGTGGGCGGTATGGGCATACTTTCCATCATGATTCTGGTGGTGCGTTCACGCCGGGTGGAGATCGGCGTGCGTCGCGCCGTGGGCGGAAGGCGGCGCGACATCGTGCGCCAGTTCCTCTTCGAGTCCGCTCTGATGGCCGGCGTAGGGGGCGGGCTGGGCGTCCTGGTCACCGTGGTTCTGGTCACGGTGGGCTGCAATTTGGCCGACCTGCCTCTGGTCATCCAACCGGCCGGACTTCTGCTGACCCTGGCCGGGTCCTGCCTGCTCGGCGTGGCCGCCGGTGCATATCCGGCATGGCAGGCCGCGCGAATCGAGATTCTCGAAGTACTTCGGCACTAGATGGAAAAACCTGTTATTTCAGCTTGAATCAAATTAAATAGTTGGCTATATTTGTATTTATAGCTGGCTATTCAATTGTGCGGAGGCCGTCATTTGCAGAGGCTGGCCCCTACACTGGATGCGTCATCCTGCGGAGTTATTTTCAAGTCTAAGCCCTGTGACAAAATCCATATTTCGTGGCATGTCTTGAAGTCCAGGGTCGGTGGGATTGCATCTCCCGGCCACATGATGTCGACCAAAGGGGGGAGGCATGGGAAACAACACAATGTCGGCGGACATGCGTACCAGAGTGATTAAGGCGGCGGCGGATTGCTTCGATGAGCGGGGTGTTGAAGGCACCGAGTACTCGCATATTGCCGAGGCCGCAGGTGTCAGCATCGAAGACATCAAGTCGGAATTCGGGAGTAAGGAGGAACTGGCCCTGGACGCCCAGTCCTATGAAATTGAGCGACTGACCGACGAGTACCTGGCCAATATGCCCGATGCGAGCCCTCGGGACGCGGTCAAATTCATTTTCAGAACTCGACTGTCCTTTATCGAAGCGAAACCCAATCGCACCAAATTGTTCTTGTCTGAAGCCATTCAGGGCAAATCGCCCTGGTCGGAAAGGCTGGACCAGGTAATCTGGCATGTCTCCATCGAGCTGGCCTCGCTGCTGGAGCGCGGGATACGCGAGGGTCGGTTTGAAAAGAACACTGATGCGCAACTGGTGGTGCGCGCACTGACCTCCATCTACCTGACCGGTGTGGTCACCATCGGCATGCGCAGGGAAAAAATCGTGGCCAAGGACGTTTGGGACTTCATCGAGCCCCAGATCGACCTGATCTTCGACTGTATTCGCGCCTAGCCCTCTTCTTTCTCGCTCAAAAAATCAGGCCACGGGTCAAGTCAGGTCCGTGGCCATCCGATATGACAGTGTTGCAACAGCCTGTGAACGGCGTTTACAACGCGGAAACTTATTGATAACGGCTTGAGCATGAACCGGGAACGGAAGCTCCGGCAGGATCGCGAGACCATGCGGCGGCGCATTCTGGACGCGGCCAAGCGGCTCTTCGTCAAGGAAGGGTTCGAAAACGTGTCCATGCGGCGGATCGCCACGGCCATTGAGTATAGTCCGGCGGCGATCTACCGGTATTTCCGCAGCAAACGCGAGATACTCTCGGTCCTGCGCGATGAAGGGTTCCGGCGTTTCGTGGCCGGACAGCGGGAACGGAGTGGCTCCCACTCGGACCCGCTTGAACGGCTGCGGCAGAGCGGGCGGGGCTACCTTGAATTCGCCCGGCGCGAGCCGGATTATTATCACCTCATGTTCTCCACCGACTGCGCCGAGGTGGAGTTGGACGGGGATCTGGCCGTGAACTCGCTGCTTTCCTACCGGCTGTTCCGCGAGTCCGTGCAGGATTGCCTGGACACCGGACGTTTCGGCGACGTCGACCCGGAGGCCGCGGCCTTCGCCTTCTGGTCCGGGGTGCACGGGCTGGCCAACCTGATCAACACCGGCCGCTTCGGGGTCATGGCGCAAGCCGGAAACCATGAAGAACTGATCGACCGTATTCTGGAATTTACCCTCCGTTCGGCGCGAGCGGAGGATACAACCGCTGAAAGAGGCGACGCATCATGAAACATGTCAGTCTGTTGACCCTGGCGCTGGTCCTGTCCGTCTGGCTGCTCCCGGCATCGGTCCGGGCTCAGTCGCAGGAGACCTTCGAGGCCGAGGCCGCCGCCCGCCGCGCCACGCTCACCGGATTCACCCGTGCCCGGAGCTCCATGACACTGGTGGCCGAGGAGTCGGGACGCGTGGAAAAGGTCATGGCCGACGTGGGCGACACCCTGGGCCAGGACGGGCTGTTCGCCCAGCTGGACACCACCTTCATCCGCCTCGATCTGCGGGAGAACCGGGCGGAGCAGGAACGGCTCAAATCCGATTTCGAATACTACCGCAAGGAGATGAACCGCTACAAGCAGCTGGTCAAATCCAAGAACGCGGCCCAGTCCACGCTGGACTCCAACGTCCGGGCGCATCAGGGTGCGCTCCAGCAACTGCGCGGCAAGCAGATCGAGGAGCGCGTGCTCATGGAGCGGATGAAGCGGTTTTCCCTGATCGGGCCTGCGGGATGGAAGGTCGTCACCCGGTACATCGAACCCGGCGAGTGGGTGACCAAGGGGGAAAAGGTGGCCGAGTTGGGCAACTACGAGGCGCTCCTGGTACCCTATGCCCTGACCGGGGCCGAGTTTCGCGCGCTCAAGGAGCAGGGAGAGAACATTACCCTGCGGTTGACCGATCTGAACATCCCGGTCCAGGCGAGAATTGAGCGCGTTTCCCCGGGCTTCGACCCGCAGAGCCGTAAAATCAATGTCGATCTCCAGATAAGCCAGGGCGACTTCGAATTCCGGGGCGGCCTGCGCACCGAGCTTGTCCTGGAGCTGCCTGATCCTGGCGGTGCGGTGCTGGTCCCCGCGACCGCGTTGGTCAAGGCGTATGAAGAGTACTTTCTCATGACGCCCGAAGGCGAGCGGGTCCGCGTCATGCTGTTGGGCAGCGGCAGGAACAACCTGCGGCGTGTTTCCTCGCCGGAAGTCCACGCGGGCGACAGGTTTATGGTCAAGCCGTAAAGGCTTTGCCCGCCCTACGGGCCGGGCTTTCAACAGATGAGCATGGCGTTTGGCAGCGGTCCGCTTTGAGCCGGACCAGGCTGGCGGCGGGACCCGGTCGCCCGGCACGGTGACAAGAGGGGCGGAGGCAGTTTCATGATACAAAATCTCGTCGCGTTGACGCTGAAGCAGAAAGTTTTCGTCAACCTCATGTTCGTCCTGCTCATGGTCGTCGGGGTCTTTTGCGTTTTCGATCTGTCCGTGGAGCGCTATCCTGACGTGCGCATGGGCAAGGTGATCATCAGCGGCTTCCTGCCCGGCGCCAGCCCGGACGAGGTCGAGACCCTGGTCACGCGCAAGATCGAGGACGCCCTGGAAGATCTGGAGAACGTGGAGTTCATCCGCTCCCGTTCATTCCGCCAACGCTCCTCCGTATTGGTCAAGTTCCTGGACGATACCGATTACGACAAGCTGTATGACGAATTGCGCTTCAGGGTGTTGTCTATCCAGAATGACCTGCCCGAAGATATGGATCCCCCCTCATTCACGGTCATTTCCATGGCCGAGTGGCTCCCTGCCATCTCCGTGAACCTGGTGGGCGAGCGCTCCAACCGCGCGCTCACGCTCATGGCCGAGGAGATGAAGATCCCGCTCCAGCGGATCGCGGGAGTAAAAGAGGTCCAGATCAAAGGCGAATTCGAGCGGGAATTTCACGTCGCACTGGACCCGCGCAAGATGATGCGCCTGGGCGTGACCTTCAACCAGGTGGCCGAGACCCTGCAAGGGGCCAACGTTTCGGTCCCGGCTGGCGATTTTCTCAGTGATTCCGGTGAATACGTCATTGTGGTCGACGAGAAGTTCCGATCCCGGGACGAAATCGCCTCCACAGTGATCCGGCGCGACCTGGACGGCTCCTTCGTCACGGTGGGCAACGTACTCAGCCACGCGGGCATGGGCTACCGCGACCCGTTCGTGGTATCATCCGTGAACGGCGTGGACTCGGTTTCGGTCAAGATCATCAAGACGCCCGAGGGGAACGCCCTGGACATCGGGGCCGAGGTGGAGAAGGTCGTGGCCTCGTTCAAGCCGCTGCTCGACAAGGAGGGCGTCAAAGCGGTCCTGACCCAGGACCAGCGGGTCTACATCAACGAGAACATCAACACCCTGGGCTCCAACCTGCTGGTCGGTATTTTCCTGGTCTGCGGCTGCATCTGGCTGGTAATGGGCTTCCGGAACGCCATGCTGACCACCGTGGGCGTGCCGTTCTCCTTTTTGGTGACCATGATCATCATGTGGTTGACCAACAGCTCCCTGAACGAGATCACACTGTTCTCCTTTGTTTTGGTTTCGGGCATCATCGTTGACGACGCCATCGTGGTGGTGGAGAACGTCTATCGCCATGTGCAGGAAGGCAGACCGCTCCGCGAGGCGGTGATCCAGGGCACCAGCGAGGTCTTTCTGCCCGTCATGGCTGCCACTTCAACCACCGTGGCCGCCTTCCTGCCCATGCTGATCATGTCCGGGTCCACCGGGGAATTCTTCGCCCAGGTGCCCAAGGCCGTCTCTTTCGCCATCCTCGCTTCGCTCATCGAATGCCTGCTCATCCTGCCGTCGCACTTCTTGGACTGGCCCGGCGCGGAAAAGCTCGAATCCGAGGCAAAGGCAGGCACCAAACACGTATCCGATCCTGCGTTCGTGATCTTTCTCAGGCGGGTCACCGACGCGGTGCTGCAGGTCTTCCTGCGGCACAAGTGGAAATCCCTGCTGACCATCGTGGTGGCCTTTGTTGCGGCCCTGGCCATCTTCGGCGTCTCGGTCACCGGCGTCATGCCCCTGCTGCGCATCAAGTTCTTCCCTGACGAATACAACCTCTTCTACGTCTCGGCGGAAGGGCCCGTGGGCACGGACGTCTACACCTCCTCCGACAAGATCAAGGCGATCTCCAAGCTGATTCTGGGCTTCGGTCCGGGCACGACCAAGTCCTGCTCCGCCCTGGCCGGCATGGACATCAACGACGACTACGAGACCGTGTTCGGAACCAACCGGGCCATCGTCACCGTGGAGATTCCGGCGCGGGAGGACCAGCATTTCATCGACAACCCGGAAAACGACCCACAGTTGTTGCTGGACACCGTGCGCGAGCGGCTCAAGCCCTTGACCGAGGGCGGCTGGTCCCTGCGCGTCTGGGCGGAGAAGGGTGGTCCTCCCGCGGGCAAGGACGTGAATATCCGTGTACTCGGCCCGGACCAGGAGGCTGTGCGTGGCCTCAAGAACGACATCTACTCCTGGATACAGCAGAACAAGGACATCGCGCCCCTCCTTATCGACTTCGGCAGCGACACGGGCATGGACAACCGCGTGTTCCGGTTCAGCCCGCTGCCCGATCTCGTTTCGGAATACGGGCTGACTCCGGCCCAGGTCGTTTCCCTGGCCGGAGGGCTGCTTGACGGCCGTCTGGTGGGAGAGTTCCGGGCCGCGGACGAAGACGTGGACCTGCGCATGAAGATCGACAAGCATTTCCTGCGGGAGCCCGAGGACGCCCTGGACATCCCGGTGCTGGAAGACAACGAGGGGCCGGTCCGCGTGGGCGATCTGGTCGAGGTGTCTACCTACCGCGAGCCTGGTCAGCTCAACCGTTTTCAGGGACAGCGGGCCGTCACCCTGACCGCCAACATCCGTCCCGGCGCGCCCATCACCGCACCGACCGTGGTGCACGACGTGAGCGCCTACTACAAGACCATCCAGGCCAAGTATCCGGGTGCGACCCTGAACTTCTCCGGGGAATTCGAGTCCACGGGGCGGTCGTTCACCTCGCTCATGTACGCGTTCTGCATCGCGCTGCTGATCATGTACACCATCCTGGCCTGCCAGTTTCAGTCCTATGTCCAGCCGGTGGTCATCCTCTCGGCGGTGGCCTTTGCCCTCATCGGGGTCATCTTCGGCACCTTCCTGACCCGTTCCCTGTTTACGGTGAACAGCTTTGTGGCTACCGTGGGTGTGGCCGGGGTCGTGGTCAACGACTCCCTGGTGCTGCTCGACTTCATCAACCGCCTCTACAGTGCCGGATACAAGCGGCGGGACGCCATCCGCGAGGCGGTCCGCATCCGGCTGCGGCCCATCCTGCTGACCACCCTGACCACCACGCTGGGACTGCTGCCCATGGCCATGGGCATTCCCTACTATTCGCTGGTCTGGGGCACCATGGCGACCACCTTCGTCACCGGCCTGTGCGTGGCCACGGCTCTGACCCTGTTCATCATGCCCATAGAATGGGACCTGTTGACGCGGCGCAAGGAGCGCAAGGCCTTGAAGCGGGCCAAGAAGCGCGGTCTGAGCCAAAGCGACGGCGGGATGTAACCGTTTCAGAGAAGAAAGACGGCAGCAGTAAAGTTCTGAAGGACGAAAAAAGCCGGTTGCACACTTATCCCGCACCAACGGTGCGAAAAAGGGGATGCAAGGGGCTCACCCCCTTGCCCGCCGGAGGCGAAATCACCAGACTGTCGCCGCCGAGAGGCGGCTTCAACCGCTGATTCGATTTTATGGGGTTGGCGATGTATTTCAAAATGAAGGCGGGAGCCGGCAATGAAGGCTCCTGCCTTGTTGTTGGGCGAGTGCGCGAGCTTCCGCTGCCCCTCGGTTGCGCCACTCCGCCGGGCAGGCTATCGTGGGCCACCATCCGTCAACCAAGGAGTTTCCATGGCCGTGCATCCCACCGTGACCCTGCTGGTCCGGGACATCGAAAAATCCGCTCAGTTCTACGAACGGAGCCTCGGCTTCACCCTGACCTGGGAAACGTTGCTTATCGGCCCCTACGGGCAATCCCTGCGCCTTCTGGAGGTGCCTGACGGTCCCACCGGGGGGTGCATCGTGCACACAGTGGAGGTGCCGGACGTGGATGCCGCCGTGGACGCCATCGTGGAGCACGGCGGCGGGCGCGGAGAGAATCTCCTGGACGGCACGCCCCTCTATGTGGGCCCGGACGGCGAACTGATCATGCTCTCCCAGCGGGGGCTGCCGGGAGCGGACGCGGTCAAGCTGGTGGTTTACGATTTCGACGGCGTCATGACCGACAACCTGGTCCATGTGCGTGAGGACGGCGTGGAGTCGGTCTCCGCCAACCGCTCCGACGGCCTCGGCGTGGGCATGATCCGGAAGCTCGGCATTTCCCAGTGTATCCTCTCCACCGAGACGAACCCCGTGGTCAAATCGCGGGCGGCCAAGATCGGTATACCCGCGGCCGGGTCAGTGTCCGACAAGGGGTCCGCCATCATCGGCCTTGCCTCCGAGTATGGCGTTTCCCTGGCCGAAGTCCTGTACATGGGCAACGACGTGAACGACGCGGACGCCATGGGCCTGTGCGGGTTCAAAGTCGCCCCTGCCGACGCCCATCCGTCCATCCTGGCTCTGGCCGACTACGTGACCGAGGCCGCAGGAGGTCATGGCGCGGTGCGTGAGCTGGCGGACGTGCTGCTGGCCGGAAGAAAGGGAGAGTAAGTCGGGATGCCCGCTATAATGTGGGCAGGGTGAAGACGAACTTGCTGCCTTCGCCGGGTGTGGATTCAACCCAGATATGGCCCTGGTGGCCTTCGATGATGTTCCGGGAGATGGACAGTCCCAGCCCTGTGCCCCGGGGACGGTCGGTCAGGCTGTCCTGCGCCTGGGTGAACTTATCGAAGATGGTGGTGCGCATCTCGTCCGGGATGCCCGTGCCGGTGTCGGTGACGGAAATGCGGATGTGCTCGCCCACCTGCCGGGCGCGGACCGAGACGGTGCCGTGTTCGGTGAACTTCACGGCGTTGGACAGAAGGTTGACCATGACCTGTATCAGCCGGTCCGGGTCGGCCATGACGTCGGGCAGGTTCGGCTGGATGTCCGTTATCAGGGTCAGGTCCGTATCCATGAACAGGGCGTCCGAGGCCTCCAGCGAGCGCTGAATGAAATCGTTGGGGCTGATGGCCTCCATGCGGTACTCGACCTTGTTGGCCTCCATCTTTGCCAGGTCGAGGACATCGTTGATCAGCGCCGTGAGCCGTTCCCCCTCGCTGACGATGATGTCGAGGTTCTTGCTGATCCGCTCCATCTCCTTGGGCAGCTTGGGGTCGCTTTCCTGGTTCACCGCAGGATAGATGGCCTCAAGGAGCTTCTTGCGGATGATCTTGGCGAAGCCGAGAACCGAGGTCAGCGGGGTGCGCAGTTCATGGGAGACCACGGACAGGAACTCGGTCTTGGCCCGGTTGGCCCTGGCCAGCTCGCGCGTGCGTTCCCGGACGCGAATCTCCAGTTCGTCATGGCTTTTGCGAAGTGCCTCCTCGCTCCGCTTCCGCTCGGAAATATCGCGAGCCACGATCACGGCGTGGCTTTTGCCCTGCTGGTCGACGATGCGGAGGGACATCTCCACCGGGACCGGTTCGTCCCGCCGGCAGTGGGGACACAGGAATTCGGTCTCCAGGCTCAGGTTGTTGCTGCGGGAGTTGAACAGGTTGGTGGAGTACCGGGCGATGTGCTCGGGCAGCAGTTCCCTGAACGGGGTGCCCTGAAGGGATTTGGGCCGACACCCCAGCATGTTCTCAGTGGAGCCGGAGGCGTCGAGAATGGTCCCGGTAGCCGTGTCGACGACGATAATGGCGTCCGACACCCGGTCAAGCAGCGAGCGAAAGTGTTCAAGCTCGTCCAGGCGACTCTTGAGTTCAGGATAATAGCTCTTGCTTATGGATCGCTCGCCCAGCCCGATGAGCTTTTCGCGTTCACGGGCCAGGACGTCTGTAGGCGGTTCAGCACGCTTTTTCATAAATACCCATCACCTCGTCCTTGGTGGGCTGTTTCGGATTGGTCAGCATGCAGGCGTCCGCCAGGGCGCAGTCAGCCAGTTTGGAAAGGTCGGCCGAAGTCACTCCGAGCTCATGCAGGTTGTCCCGGACGCCCGCAGCGCGCTTCAGCTGCCGGAAGGCCTCCAGTGTTCCGGATTTGATCTCTTCCAGGGAGGCGGAAGCGGGGATGCTCCCGCCCAGGGCGTTGCCGAGTTGCCGGTATTTTTCCGGTGCCGCGTCGAAATTGTAGTCCACCACGTGGTCCAGCAGAATGGCGTTGCACAGGCCATGGGGCAGGTCGAGCAGGCCGCCGAGGCTATGGGCCATGGCGTGCACTGCGCCCAGGATGGCGTTGGAAAAGGCGAGTCCTGCATAAGTGGAGGCGAGCATCATGCCGACGCGGGCGTCCAGGTTGTCCGGCTCGTTGATGGCCGTGAGCAGGTGGGCGTGCACCAGACGCACGGCCTCCAGGGCGTTGAGGTCTGTGAACGCGGAGCTGGCGTTGGAGACGAAGGCCTCGGTGGCGTGGGTCAGAGCGTCGAGGCCGGTGTGGGCCGTCAGGTCACGGTCCATGGTCATGGTCAGCAGGGGATCGATGAGCGCCACGTCCGGGACCATGGTCTTGGATACGATGGCGATCTTCACCTTCCGCTCGGTGGCGTTGATGATGCAGAACTGGGAAACATCCGCGCCGGTTCCCGCAGTGGTGGGTATGCAGATCAGGGGCGGCGCGGGATAGCGGACCTTGTCCACGCCTTCGAAGTCGAGCACGTGCTGGTTGTTCGTGCAGACGATGCCGATGGCCTTGGCGCAGTCCATGGAACTGCCGCCGCCTACGGCCACAATGGCGTCACATCCCTCCCGCCGGTACACGTCGGCGCCTTCCATGACCTCTATGTCGCGCGGATTGGGCGTCACATGGGTATACAGGACGCTGTCCACCCCGGCCCGCGCCAGGGAGTCCATGGCGTCGCCCGGAGTGCCGATCCGTGCCAGGTCGGGGCAGGAAACCACCAGGCATTTCTTTACGGACAGGTTGGCTGCGAACTGGCCGGTAAGCGTAGCCGCTCCGGCACCGAAGACGAATTCCGGAGCCACGAATTTTCTCAATTCCGAGATGTCGGTTCGAACCATACTCCCTCCTTGGCGGCGTGATCCGCAAAGAAACATTTGCGGTATATATAGCGTAAACCGTGAAATCAGGGAAGAGCACTGGAGAAATCTATAACGAAATCAGAGTGAGCGCATCATGATCAGCAACTCCTCCACCTCCTCGCCCAATCTGGTACGGTAAATTTCAGTTCCTTTCTTCTCCCTGCAGGCCGATTCCAGATCGGCGGCGGTGAGAGCCGCGGCGTGGGCTCCCACGGCCGAGCATATGGACTTGGCGGTGCGGGCGAGTTTGGCGGCGGACATCGGGTCCCCTGCGTCGAGAGCCTGACCTATTTCCGTCATGATCAGGGCCAGTTCCGTCCGTGCCGTGGCCGTGAAATCCGCGAACAGCGACTCATCCGCGCCCAGGTCCTGCATGGCCTTGTCCGGGGACCAGACCGGCAGCTCTTCGCCTTCCGGCGGCGGTTCGGGGCGGATGGAACCGGCGGGGGCGGATCTTGGGACTGCCGGCTGGACAGGGGCTGCGTGCTCCGGCGTGGCTCCCACCAGGCGGTTGATGATCAGGGCAAGCTCATTGAAATCCACCGGCTTGGAGACGTAGTCGTTCATCCCCGCGTCAATGGATTTTTCCCGGAACTCCTTGAGGGCGTGGGCGGTCACGCCGACGATCGGTATGGACGGGTTCGGGATGGGATGGCCGGGGTTGGCCAGGCGGATCGCCTTGGTGGTGGAGATGCCGTCCAGAACAGGCATTTCAATATCCATGAGCACCAGGTCGAACCGTTCCCGCTTGAGCAGATCAAGGACCTCAAGGCCGTTGGCGGCCACGGAGTAGGAATAGCCCATCTCCTCCAGCCGCAGGGTGGTGACCATCACGTTCACGTCGTTGTCCTCGGCCACCAGGAGGTGGATGGGCCGCGTGGGCGCCTCGGGTACGGCGGCCCGCGGTGCAACCGGAAGCGGGCAGGAGAAGCCCGGTTCGAACCGGACGACGAAGGAAAAGACCGACCCCCGGCCCACCTTGGACGTGACGTTGATGTCGCCGCCCATGAGCGCGATGAGCTGCTTGCAGATGGCCAGCCCCAGGCCGGTGCCGCCAAAGGCCCGCGTGGTCTGGGAAAAGGATTGGAAAATGGAGTCCATGAACTCTTCGGGGATGCCGATGCCCGTGTCCTCCACCTCGAAGAGGATACCGATGGTCCTCGGGTCCTCGGGATCGCGGGAAGGGGCGTCCGGGGCGGGCTTGACCCTGATGGCGATGGTTCCCCTGTGGGTGAACTTGATGGCGTTGCCCACCAGGTTCATGAGCACCTGCCTGAGGGAGAGCGGGTCGCCCTTGACGCAGGTGTGCAGGCCTTTGTCGATCTCCAGGACCATGTCCAGGTCCTTTTGCCGTCCCTGGACCTCCAGCCCCTTGATGGTCGTCCGCACGTGGAAGGGCAGGTCGAAATCCGTCCTGTCCAGAACCAGCTTGCGGGCTTCGATCTTGGACAGGTCGAGGATGTCGTTGATGATCGAGAGCAGATGCTGGGCCGAGTCCATGACGGTCCGCAGATAGTCGCGCTGGTCGCTGTTCAGGTCGGTCTGGAGCAGGATGTCGGTCATGCCCACGATGGCGTTCATGGGGGTGCGAATCTCATGACTCATGGCTGCCAGGAATTCGGATTTGGCCCTGTTGGCCGCCTCGGCATCCTCGCGGGTGCGGACCAGGTCCTCTTGGTTGCGCCTGTGGTCCGTGATGTCGTCCCAGGCCCAGATCACGCCCTTGCCCAGGCTGCCGGGGTCCACGGCCTTGCCGTACATCCGGCACCAGATCTTGTCTCCCTGCTTGTTGCGGAAGGCCTGTTCCGTGTTGAATTCGCCCCGCTTGGAGAGGGTGTCGCGGGCATGGCGTACAAAGGCCTCCTCCTCCACTTCCGTGCTGAGGATCATGCTCAGCTTGTTGCCGATGAGCTCGCCGGGAGAGTAGCCGAAGATTTCCGCGCCCCGGCGGTTGATGGTCGAGAAGCGGCGGCCTCGGGACATGGCGATGCCCATGAGGGAGTTCTCCAGGATGGCCTCGAACTTGGAGAGGGATTGGCGGATGCGGTTTTCCGATTCCTTGCGCACCGTGATGTCGCGCACGTTGGCCAGGATTGCCTCCTGGCCCCGGTAGACGATGCGGTTGAGATAGATCTCGGCGTCGAATTCACTGCCGTCGTGCGGTCGTCTGGCTTTCCATTCGAAATATTGCGGCTCACCGTTGACCACGGACCGCCACAGGGAGGAGAGGCGGTATACCGCGTTGTTCCGGCTGGAGAGGTCCTTGGCGATGGATATTTCGGACAGCTCCTTGCGGGTCAGGCCGTACATGCCCAGCATGCGCTCGTTGGCGTCCAGGATATTGCCGCCCACGCCGTGGATGAAGATGGCGTCGTGCGAGGCGTCGAAGATGGTGCGCATGGCCTCTTCCGACTCCTTGAGCTCGCTGGTCCGGTCGCGGACCCGTTCTTCCAGAAGCTGATGGGCGCTGCGGAGTTCCTTTTCCGCCTGCCTGCGCCTGGCCCTGTTGGCCATGAGCACCAGGATGATGACCATCTGGATGACGGTGAAGGCCACACCCATCCATATGTATTTCATATCCTGATTGTATATGGACGGCGGGCGGTTGATGATTTCCGACTCTTCCGGCAGCGCCGACAGGTCGATATTGTGCCGCTTGAGTTCCCGGTAGTCGAACATGGGCCGTGACAGTCCCTCGGTTATCACCGGGATATCCTTGGGCTTGTTCCCGGCCAGGACGTGCAGGGCGATCTGGGCCATGGCCTGCCCCTGGAAGTGTCCGGAAGAGAGCATGCCCCCCACGATGCCGTGGCCCAGGTCGATGTCCACAAGCCCGTAGACCGGCACGGCAGTCGCCTTGGACACGGCGTTGACCACCTCGCCGACGTCGTGGAAATGGCCGAGATTGTCCCGGTGATAGACGCCGAACAGGACCAGGGAGTCCTCGGGGAGCCCCTTGACCTCGCGGTACAGGTCGGGCAGCGGGATATTGGCGGAATAGCGGATGCTTACGCCCGGGGCAAAATCCTGCAACTGCTCCTTGATGGTCCTGGTGATGGCCTTGCCTGTGGGAGAGTGGTCGTTGATGACGTAAACCTGTTTGGTGTCGGGGTGTATCTTCAGCGCCCACCACAGGGTTCCCTTGGCGTCAACGTTCTCGGCCACGCCGGTGAAAAGCGGGTGGTCGCGGATCATCTCCGGGCGGTAGAAGTTGATGCCGCAGAAGACCACGGGGACCCCGGGGAAGAGCTCCTCGTGATAGCTGCGCATGAAGTCGAAGGCGTTGTTGTCCGCAAGCATGATCAGGTCCAGCTTCACGTCCCTGTACTTGTGGGCGTACACATCCCGGAGCTGTTCGGCGTAGTGCTTGTCGAAGGTGACGCGCTTGGTGTCCATGTTTTCCACATGGAGGTTGATGCCCATTTCCTTGGGACGCAGGACCTCGAACAGGCCGCGCGAAATGGATTCGTTCCAGATGAAGTCCTGGTGGTAGGAGTTGAGCAGCAGGATCTGCTTGTGGTCCTGCGCTCCGTGCGCCGGGGAACAGGCGGCGGCAACGAAAATGACCAGCAGAAAGACTGCTGCCCAGAAACGTCCGTTTGCGCCGAGGTCCTGATACCGGTTCATGGCACCGCCTGGTAGGGTTGATGATTGAACACCCGTACCAAAAGCGCGCGTTTAAATAAAGGGCAATCCCGTTAAGGTGTTGCGGAGGGCTCCCTAGTTGCTGGCGGGAGCCAGGCCGCCGAAGCGGGAGGCCAGCCGGGCCTTGTACAGCTGGTCGTCCTCGGCATTGTTCACCCGGTTGTGCTTCTCGTAGTCCACCTCGATGAGCAGGGCGTTGGGATTGAAGACGAACCGGTCCTGGGCAAAGGCGATGGCCGACAGCTCGGTGTCTCCGTACTGGGAATGGTAGCCGGGGTAGAACAGCATGTTTCTGTACAGGGAGGCCAGCCAGGCGCGACGCGCCAGGCCGAAGGCGGCCACGGTGCCGAAGAACCGCCCCTCGTTGAAGGCCATCAGCCCGCCACGGCTTTGTTTCATGGCGTTCATGCCCTGCTCCAGCCAGTACATGCCGGGGTATGCGTCCTGGGCCAGGTAGCCGAAGAAGGGCGACTCGGTCCGGCTGTACACGAAATTCGCCACCCGGATGAAGCCCATGCGCTCGTCGTCGTCCACCAGAACCAGCAGTCCGGGATGGTGGGCCCGGAGCCGGAGGATCTCCTCCACCTTCACGGCGAGTTCGTGGTCGATGTAGGGCAGCACCAGGACCACATCATCGTGGCCCGTGGGCTTGAACGAGGCGAATTCGGACGATTTGACGAACTGGGAGGTGAACATGTCTCTTCCTGGCTGGTTCGGGTTGTTGGCGATGCTCTCCCTATCGTCGCTTTCGGCGATTCCCTTGAGGCTGTCTCGGAGGAGAAGCCGTTTTTTTTAAAAATAATGCTTTTTCTCCCCGTTTTTGACCAAAGTCATACTATTGGCCTCGGGAATCTCCTAAACCAGGACTCAACGAGCCTGATTCCGTCAAAAACACAAGGAGTGAAACCATGTTTTGTTACCAATGCGAACAGACCGCCAAGGGCGGTTGCACCAAAGTCGGCGTGTGCGGCAAAAAAGACGAGACCGCCGCTCTTCAGGATTTGCTGCTCTATCTTTCCAAGGGCCTTTCCCAGGTGGCCGTGGCCGCCCGCGAGCAGGGCGTTGAGGACCCCGCCGCCAACCTGTTTACCGTGAAGGCCATCTTCTCGACCCTGACCAACGTCAACTTCGACGACGACCGCTTCGTGGCCCTGATCAACGACTGCGTTGCCAAGCGCGACGCCCTCAAGGCCAAGGTCTCCGGCGTCGAGTTCACCGGTCCCGCCGCGCTGGTTCCGGCCGCCGACAAGGCGGGCATGATCGCCCAGGGCAAGGAATACGGCATCGAGAAGGACCCCGAGCTCAACGAGGACCTCAAGTCCCTCAAGCAGACCCTGACCTACGGCCTCAAGGGCGTGGCCGCCTACGCCGATCACGCCGCCATCCTCGGCAAGGAGGACAACGACCTCTACGCCAAGATCCAGGAGCTCATGGCCGCCACCCTGTCCACGGACCTGACCCTGGAGCAGTGTGTGGAAGCCGCCCTCGAATGCGGTCGCCAGAACATCCGCGCCATGGAGCTGCTCGACGACGCCAACACCTCCGCCTACGGCCACCCGGAACCCACCGAGGTCAAGCTCGGCGCCACCAAGGGCAAGGCCATCCTCGTCTCCGGCCATGACCTCAAGGACCTGGAGACCCTGCTCAAGCAGACCGAGGGCAAGGGCATCAACATTTACACCCACGGCGAGATGCTGCCCTGCCACGCCTACCCGGAACTGAAGAAGTACCCACACCTGGCGGGCCACTACGGCACGGCCTGGCAGAACCAGCAGAAGGAATTCGCCGAGTTCCCCGGCGCCATCCTGATGACCACCAACTGCATCCAGAAGCCCACGACCTACATGGACGCCATCTTCACCACCGGCCTGGTCGGCTGGCCCGGCGCGGTGCACGTCTCCAACGACGACTTCACCCCGGTCATCGAAAAGGCCCTGGCCATGGGCGGCTTCCCCGCCGACACCGACAAGAGCACCGTCATGGTCGGCTTCGCCCGCAACGCGGTCATGTCCGTGGCCGGCACGGTCATCGACGCGGTCAAGTCCGGCGACATCCGCCACTTCTTCCTGGTGGGCGGCTGCGACGGCGCCAAGCCCGGCCGCAACTACTACACCGAGTTCGTGGAGAAGACCCCGGCCGACACCGTGGTCCTGACCCTCGCCTGCGGCAAGTTCCGCTTCTTCGACAAGAAACTCGGCGATATCGGCGGCATCCCGCGCCTGCTCGACATCGGGCAGTGCAACGACGCCTACTCCGCCGTGCAGATCGCCCTGGCCCTGGCCGACGCCTTCGACTGCGGCGTCAACGAGCTGCCGCTCTCCCTGGTCCTGTCCTGGTACGAGCAGAAGGCCGTGGCCATTCTCCTCTCCCTGCTGGCCCTGGGCATCAAGAACATCAAGCTTGGCCCCTCCCTCCCGGCGTTCATCACCCCCAACGTGCTGAACTTCCTGGTGGACAACTACAATATCGCCCCCATCTCCACCCCCGACGAAGACCTCAAGGAAATCCTCGGCTAACCCGGCGGAAGACGAACAAACGATCCGGCCTGTCGCGCTCTCGCGTGACAGGCCGTTTTTTTGCGCTTCCAGGCTTCGGAGTCGGCTTCGGTTCGTTATCCGTTACCCATACCAATCCGGGTCGCCGCCCGCGTCGCCCATGGGGTCCGGGGCGGTCCAGCGGCTGGTGAAGGTGGCATTGAGGCATTAGACAAATCAGTCATGTCCGATCCTTTTTTGCAGCATAATCGGCTAGGTCTTTGGGTGTTAAAAAGACACTGAGGTTCTGCCCTTTGAATATGAAAACCGGGTATGTCGTTTCGTGTTGCATAGTTGCCTTGCATAGGAGGGAGGACACCTGTCCGGGCGCCTGTCCCGGATAAGTTGAAAGCCCGGAGCAGAAAGCTCCGGGCATGATTATATATATTTCTCTTAGTCTTTCTGTCGCAATCTCCGTTTGACTTGATAAAAAGTCAGTAACTGCCGAAGAGTGCTCGCAAGCAGGCAAGCGAGGTAGACTACGAAAAAGAATGCGCCAACCTCTGTGTTATTGGTGAAAGCATAGACAATCAGGCTGAGCGCTATGCCTATCACAAGATAGAACAGAGTGTTTTTGGCAATGTTGCCTAGTGTATATTCCTTTTCAAGTTTGTAGAGAGTCTTATTCTTCATATGATGCTTTCCCGTAACGTTCCCTTTCGCGGATTGCCTCTTCTGTATCTAATACGTCAAGCCACCCTTTGGCTGCCGCCTCTTTTTTCCAAAGCAGGAAGTCTCCTCCCTTGTTGGCTTCCGCGGGAGAGATCAGGTCACCGATTGGAGCTGTCAAAAGTCCCAATCCTGTGGCGACTCTCGAAGAAAGTTTACCCGCCTGCTTGAGGCCTTCAATCCCGACAGTTACCCCAGTAGAAACGACATCCCCCGTAGTGATGTCAAACAACCCCAGCGGGTCCGCGCCATTCACCGGATCATCCAGACAATACCCATACCAATCCGGGTCGCCGCCCGCGTCGCCCATGGGATCCGGGGCGGTCCAGCGGCTGGTGAAGGTGTCGTAATGTCGCTGGACTAAGAGGATGAAGTCGAGGGTATAGAGGAGCATGAGGGGCAAAAGTATTACCAGCTAATTTGAGATCATCAACGTGTCATTGTAGCACTTGCCTACTTTGGGGTTGTAGTCAGGGCTAATCTCGCAAAATGTTTTTTCTTTGTAGGCACTTAAAAAATTGAATGGTTCATGAACTGTAAGTTGTAATTTAAGATCTTTTCCGGCCCCACGGTAGGGAAGATTGAAGACGAGTATATTTATTGATGTAACTCCATTGATGAGCCGCAGATGTCGTCTGTTTGGCATATATGTATTGCCTGTTGCTATGATTTGTCCTTTGGAAATGAAATGATATTTCAAAGTACCAGGACCTACAATATTGTCATGGAATATATCCTTGTCTGTGACAGAAATGGCTAGGCTATAGCATGTGCTGTGTGTGTATTTTAAAGGGATAGTGATGGTGTTGCCTTCTTTGGTAACATCAAATGGGACAAAGCAAGTATTTTTGTAGTAAGATTCAGGAAAAAAGGATGCTTGAAACCAATCTGATTTAAAGAAGTATATGCCGACAACTATAAGTAGTACCGCGGTGATTTTTAGGTATTTCATGATGCAGCCTTTTAGCCGAAGGGGCACATGCCCCTTCGGGCGTTATTACTAGATTAATTTTTTTCCGCTGTTCGCAGAAAGCGATATCGCTCGCGTAACCTATCAGCATAATCTTGGCAGTTGTTCGACTTGCTTCCCATTTTGCATGCTTTGTATGTGCCTGGCTCAAGACTCTTCTGGGCCTGCCGCATACGTTCATCGTCAAAGTGCGTGTCATCAAGTTTATAGTTGGTGATGTCCTCATCTTTCATTAGGCCATGATTCCCCAAACCGATATTGTCGCCTGTCCCATCTTCATAGAATCCGTGCTCGTGCTTCAGTTCATAGTTGCCCTTGTCGGCGGTCGATCCGTTGGTTCCGATCCAATGCCATCTGTCGGGCAGGAAGCCCAAGGGGCGTTTGCCGAAAATGAACAACCCCAGCGGGTCCGCGCCATTCACCGGATCATCCAGGCAATACCCATACCAATCCGTGTCGCCGCCCGCGTCGCCCATGGGGTCCGGGGCGGTCCAGCGGCTGGTGAAGGTGTCGCCGTTACGCTATGAAGGATAAAGCCCGAAGGTGTATCACTTCGGGCTTCGATCTATTTGAGTGACGACAGGAAAATGAATGCGGCGACAGCGCTTATAAGCAGACCAAGGATGCCGTTTATGAGTTTCTCTTTTGGATTTAATCCACTGTCACTGTTGAACCATCTTTTCCAAGAGAAAGGGTGCAAGTCAATGTTTCGATTTATATACCATTCTCGAAGATAGCATGCGCCTCCAACAAAGCAAACAATCCAAGCAGTCAGGTAGAAGATTTGGCCGATGCTCATTTTTCTTTTCTCTTCATAAGTGCTTGCTGAAGCAAGCTATCAGTAATTTCCGTACCCGTTGCAGAGCCTACTACCCCTCCTAATGAACTCGCATCCTTTAGAGGTTCTGGAGGGATTGTTCTGGGAGGAGTGATTCGTCCAAAACTCTTTCCTGCTTTACTCCCAAGTTTGCCGATTCCTGCATCAATACCACCGCTTGCTCCTGCCGCAGCAACCTTCTTGAGATCATTAACTGCTCCTGTTTTTATCACTTGGTTGCCTGCTTCATTTACAGCCGCAGAACCTGCGCCCAGCAGTAGCGTCGAGACCAAGCCTCCTCCCAAAGTACTTGCTGCTCCAGTTGCCGCGCCCAGTCCAATGGATTTGGCATAGTCGCCTGTCGACATCGCTCCGCTGTTCCAATCATCCCAATTGTCATAGGCATTGGACGCTCCACCAATGGCCGCACCGGCAACAGGCACCCATGCAAACAACCCCAGCAGGTCCGCGCCATTCACCGGATCATCCAGGCAATACCCATACCAATCCGGGTCGCCGCCCGCGTCGCCCATGGGATCCGGGGCGGTCCAGCGGCTGGTGAAAGTGTCGTAATCTCTCCAGCCGAAGCGGACGAAGCCGAGGTCCCGGTCGTGCAGGCCTCCGGCAAAGCCGATGGAGTTTGCATGTCTTAATAGATCTTATCGATACTGTTCATCCTACTGGTTAATCCGCAGGGCTTCACCTATGCATCGGTTAACCTTTGGGTCATAATCAGGAGTGATTCTGCATTTGATGTTGTCTTTGTAGGGCGCTAGGAACTCGAAGGGTTCAACAACCTCAAGCTCCAAAACAAGTTCGCTGCTTTGCCCCGGAAAGGGAAGATCAAAAAGCATAACAGGGATTAAAGAGGTGTTGCGGCGAAGTCCTAATTGATGCCTGTCCGGTGGAAATGATAACCCGTTGCCGAGAAGTTTTCCCCCGGAAACAAAGCGGTATGCCAATCGGCCGGGTCCGACCATGCTGTGATGAAAGACATTTTTGTCTGGTACTGTCAGGGCTAAATCATAACATGTCTGGTAGGTATACTTGAGTGGAATGGAAACTTTTTCACCTCTTTTCGTTGCGTCAAATGGAGCATCATAAATCGGTTGATAAAAACGATTGTAGAGAAACGTGGATTGAAACCAGTTGGTATTGTAAAAATATACGCTAGCAAGTGTGGCACAAAGAATTAGTGTTAAAAAAGCTCTCATGAAAAATCCTGATAAGCGGGGTGGAGGAGCCACCCCGCATCTTTTTAATATTTCTTTGCAGTGCGTAGGAATCGGTACCGCTCACGCAATTTATCTGCGTAGTCTTGGCAATTGTTTGACTGGCCGCCCATTTTAAATAATTTATAATCGCCGGGATCTAAACTGCTTTGTGCTTCGCGCATAAGAGTATCATCAAAGTGCGTTTCTTCGAGTTTATACTTGCTGATCTCTTCATTTTTTAACATTTTATCATTCCCCAAACCGATATTGTCGCCTGTCCCATCTTCATAGAATCCGTGCTCGTGCTTCAGTTCATAGTTGCCCTTGTCGGCGGTCGATCCGTCGGTTCCGATCCAATGCCAACTGTCGGGCAGGAAGCCCAAGGGGCGTTTGCCGAATACGAACAACCCCAGCGGGTCCGCGCCATTCACCGGATCATCCAGGCAATACCCATACCAATCCGGGTCGCCGCCCGCGTCGCCCATGGGATCCGGGGCGGTCCAGCGGCTGGTGAAGGTGTCGTAATCTCTCCAGCCGAAGCGGACGAAGCCGAGGTCCCGGTCGTGCAGGCCTCCGGCAAAGCCGATGGGGATTCGCAGGGCCGGGTTCGAGTCCTCGATGATGCCGCCGAAGGGGTCGTACAGGACTTCCTTTATCACATTGCCGGACTGGTCGGCAACCACTCGCAGGGAGCCGACCTGGTCGTAGTGCAGGGTGGCCGTGGCGCCGTCCTCGCGCTCCATGGCGTAGGGCGTGCGCTCGCCTGTGCGATAGAGGAAGCGGTAGGCGGCCTCGCCGTCGTGAAACCCGGCCAGGCGCAGGAAGTCGAGCCATCGGTAGGCTTCGACCAGCTCGCCGTTGCGGTACTTCGCCTCGCGTTGCCCGTTCTCATCATGGGCGAACTCGAAGACGACGTCCTCGTCCTCCTGGGTGGCCTTGAGCAGCCGGTAGTCCGGGGCGTATTCGTACAGGGTGTAGCTGCCCTCGTGGTTCCAGAGGGAGCGGAACCCCTGCTCGTCGTGGGTGTAGCCGTTGTTCCCGGCCTGTTGCAGCCGGTTGTCCAGGCGGTAGCGGTAGTTGCGCACCTGGCTGCCGTGCGTCTTGGGGAAATAGTCCTGCTGCCGCCTGCCGTCCCGGTCGTAGTGGCACTGGCAGATGAGCCGGTTGTCCAGATGCGCCTCGAACAGCCGTCCCTGTTTGTCGTAGGCGTAGGTCCACCGGACGGTCTTGCCGCCGACGGTTTCGGTTTTCTCCACGATGCATCCGTTCCGGTCATGCCTGAGTTGAAATGAGTATGTTGAGCTCATGAGAGTCTCCCTTGTTTCGTTCCCCGGGACCATCCCCGGGAATCGGGAAAACCCTACACCCGGTTTTCAGGCCCGGATGAAAACGGGCGTCAGAGGGATGAAAACGGGCGAAAATGGCATAACATTTCCTCTTGACGGGATTTTGAGAGCGGCCTGAATCCGGCGAAAAAAAGCCCCGGAACCGTGTTGGTCCAGGGCATGTCTTTTCCTGTCCGGGATGAAGTCCGGGCTTTGGATTTGCGGGAGGGAGAGTAGCGGGTTGGAGCTGGCCCTGCAAGACGCTTGAGCCAGCCGGAGAGCTGCCTAGTATCGCGTATTCATGCGCGCATAGCCGTTGTGTTTCGCGTAGTGCTGCTTGCCGCCGTCGCCGGTGAGTCCCACGAGCAGCATGCCGGCCGTCAGGAGGGCGGTGAGGCAGAGGGCGGGCAGCGCGGCCTTGCCTGCCAGGTGTTTGCGCAGCACCGACCAGTTGATGGGGATGTGCAGAAAGCACAACAGGACGAAGGCGAGGCCAACCCACTTGTGAATGTCCATAACGCCAGGGAACCTGACGTGAAAGAGCAGCAGGAGGCTCGTGATCATCATCGGGATGAAGGTGAAGGCCGTGGCCGTGGAAACAAAGGCGCGGTTCTTTTTAAGTTGTGTCATGGTGCTTCTCCATTGATTTGTTGGTGTGGCTGTATGGAGGGCATGTACTACGGGAGCGCCGGAGCGATTCCGGGATAACGTTGTAAAGTGTGAAAAAGTGTGAACGGGCCGGAAAAGGCTAACGTCCGTTTCGGAAAATCGGTATGGACCGCTTGAGAGGTGCACATGAGGGATCTTATTCTGATTATCGACGACGACGCCAAGCTGCGAAAGATGATCGGCGACTACCTGGCAGGATACGACTACGGAGTCAGGGAGTTGGCCGACGGGACCGATGTGGCGGAGCAGGTCGGTCGATTGCGTCCTGCGGTCGTGATCCTGGACGTCATGATGCCGGGCAGGGACGGCTTCGAGGTGCTTTCGGATATCCGCCGGGTGTCGAAGGTGCCCGTGATCATGCTCACGGCAAAGGGTGATCCGTCCGACCGGGTCGTGGGGCTTGAGATGGGAGCGGACGACTACCTGCCCAAGCCGTTCAACCTGCGGGAGCTCCTGGCCCGCATCCGGGCCGCGCTGCGTCGGTATGAGCCAAAATCCGCCAGGCAGGACGTCTTGGAAGCGGGCGGAGTCCTGCTGGATCTCTCCCGGCAGGTCATGCGCGTCGAGTCATCGGAGTATGACCTGGGCACTGCGGAATTCAACGTCCTGTCGTCGCTCATGCGCCATCCCGACGTTCCGCTGTCGAGGGACACGCTGCTCGACATGGGGTGGGGCGTGGAAACCATCGTGTCCGATAGGACCGTGGATGTGCACGTCAGCCGGTTGCGGGCGCTGCTGCGGAACCATGCCGGACACGAAGACCGGATCAAGACGGTCTGGGGCACGGGCTACAAGTTTGTGGGGAAGTCGGCATGAAGCGGCTCTATTGGAAAATCGTCGTGACCGAGGGGGTGTTCCTCGCCCTGGTCATCGGCGGGGTCATGTGGATCCTGGCCCTCTCCCATCAGGCGGATGAATTCCGGCGGGAGGACGAACGCAAGGCCGCTATCGAGTTGTTGAAGATAGGCCTCCGGAACGACCTGACGCGGGAGGTCCCGCTCGCCAACCTGGAGAAGGTCGCCTCCAGGCTCTTCAAGAGCAATGTCCGGATCGTAAAGGCGGACGCAGCCGGGGCGGAAACCTCGCCCGACGCCATCCATTTCAACCAGGACGGGGTTCCGTACCTGCTGATCATGTCCGATGACGCGCCCCATGGAGACGCCCGGGGGATCGTCTCCTTTCTGACCCATTCGAAGTACATGGGCATCCTGCTGGTCCTGACCATGACGCTCGGTCTGCTGGCCATTCCGCTGGCGCGCATCGTCACCCGGCCCCTCGGTAGGCTGAGGCGGGACATGCGACGGTTTGCCTCGGGCGACCTGGCGCACCGGACCGACGTTGCCTCCGGAGACGAGGTCGGGGATGTGGCCAGGGATTTCAACGAGATGGCGGAGTCCATCCAGAGCCTGGTTCACGTCGGGCGTGAGATGACCGCGCACGTCTCGCACGAGCTGCGCAGTCCGCTGACCCGGATAGACGTGGCCAGACAGGTTCTGGAGGAGCAGGTGTCGGGCCGGCCGCTCGCGCTTCTCGATTCCATACGCGAGGAAGTGGAGGGCATGGATGCGCTCATAGACAGGATTCTTCGCCTCTCCCGCCTTGAACTGAACGACAATACGCCCGCGCCGGTCTGTCTGGCGGAGCTCCTCGGGGAAGCGCTGCGGCGGCACCAGGCCTCCTTCAAGGCCAATGACGTCGACCTACGCGCCGAAGTTCCCCGGAGCCTTCCGGGCGTCGGCGTGAAGGAGGATCTCGCCTGCCTCGTGGACAACCTCCTGGGCAACGCCCTGAAGTTCACGCCTCGGGGCGGCCACATCGACGTCGCCTTGAACAGAGACAAGGATCAGGCGGTCCTGACGGTCTCCAACGAGGCGGAAAAGCCCGCCGTGGACCCGGCGCGCCTGACAGAGCCGTTCCAGCGCGGTGCGGCCTCGGAGTCCGTCCCGGGGTCGGGCCTCGGCCTCGCCATCGCCAAGAGGGTCGTGGATAATCACGGCGGCGAGATGGCGTTGTCATGGCACAGGGGCGTGTTTTCCGTCGTCGTCAGCCTTCCTCAGGGAACAGAACGGGAAGGATAGGCCTGTCCGGGGCCGACCTCATTTTTTCGGCAGCGTTGCGTCGAACACGGAAAGCGTTGCGCCTTCCTGTGGACTTTGTTTTCATCTACGCTTACACATATGAACACTTTCGTATGTGTGCATATACATTTTTGTACGAAAGAAAGGTCGTTTTTGTAGGCTAAAAATACAACATGCTGAAACTATGAGATAATTTTATTGGTACGGTTTGTGCTTTTAGAAGCCCAACCATAACCAACCCCGGGAGGGTTTCATGAATATCACCTACAAGCCCATCGGCTATCTCCATACTCCGCACAAAAATGTCACGGGCATGCCCGTCCAGCCTTCGGGCGCCAAGGGCGTGCACGGTACCCTGACGGTGCTGCCCGAGTTTCGCGAAGGGCTGAAGGACATCGACGGCTTTTCCTACCTCATCGTCCTCTACCACCTGCATGAAATCTGCGGGCAGGAGCTGACCGTCACTCCGTTCCTGGACACGAACCCCCACGGAATTTTCGCCACTCGCTCGCCCAAGCGGCCGAATTCACTGGGGCTCTCCGTCATGAAGCTGCTCGAGGTGGAGAACGGAGTCCTGCTGCTCGACAACGTGGACGTGCTCGACGGGACGCCGGTCATCGACATCAAGCCGTACGTGCCGGACTTTGACGTCTGGCCCGCCGAGCGCGTGGGCTGGTTCGAGGGCAAGTCCGGCAACGCCACGACCAAGCGCAGCGACAGCCGCTTCGCCAACCCTGAGCCGGTCTGCGTGGAAGAGTAACGGGCCTTGCTGGCCTCCCGTTAAGCTTTTTCAAGAAATCTTAAGCCTGTCTTGGGTAACCCGCCTTCCGCTGGACGCGATTGTCTTGTGGAGAGCCTTGCGCGCGCTCCGCATGTCCGCCTTTGGGGAAAGGGAGACCGCTCTGTCGGCTGTTGCCGGACGCGGAGAGCGCGGGGGCGAACCCTAGGAGGTGTCCAATGGAAATCGGTTCCATGGGATCCATGGCCGGTATGATGGGCATGCAAGGCATGAGCGGGATGCAGAAGCCCGACGAGTCCGAGATGGCGTCCAACTTCGTCGACTCCCTCGACTCGGATGACGACGGCCTGCTCAGTCAGGCCGAGTTCTCCGTGGCCGAAAGCCCGGATGGCACTGACAGCGCGGAAGCTTTTGACGCCCTCGATACCAACGAGGACGGCTTCGTTTCCCAGGATGAGCTGGAAGCCGACATGAAATCCAAGATGGAGGACATGAAGGCCCAGATGGAATCCGGCATGTTCAGCGGCATCCGACAAAGCGGCGACAGCGAGGAGTTCCAGCAACTCGCGGACATGATCGGCTCCGGTACCGGCGACCAGGCCTTGGGCGCGGAACGGTACGCCCAGATGCAGGGGACCCTGTTCAGCGGTATGGGTGAACAGGCCTCCGCCGGATTGAGCCTGAGCGCCTGATCTCCTTCCACTGTCCAGCCTTATTGAGGGGCATTCGCTCCGAGCCGCGCCCTTTGGCGCGGCTTTAAGCTGTTGGCTGGGGCTCGATTGCGGCGTCGCTGCGAAAAGTCCAACGCGCCGCGTATCCTGACACGCTTCGGCCTTGCGTCTTTTCCGCTTTCGCCTTTGAATTTTTTTCGGCAGCCATCGCCGGTATTCCACGAGCCGCGAGCGCGGCAAAAATCATATCAACGAGCCCTCGTCCCAAGCCTTGCCGACTGCGTTCGGCCTTCCAGGTGCGCTCAAGTCGCTTTACGCATCAGGCCGGACGGAGCCGGGGCGGTCGGCCGGGCCTTTCTCTTCTCGTTTAGCGAGGCAATTTTATTTGTTATTATGGCTTGTTGCATGGGTCACTTCGTCAGCCCTGGCATGGGATATACAAATGGATAGACAAGTGATATCGGGTGGATCAAGGAGAGTTCCGCCCATGAGGAAAATGCTGGTCATAACCCGCGACGGAGGCCGCTCGGAGGATGTCGAGGAGCTGTTCGGAAAGGGGAAGGTCGTCGGGGCCGGAGGCGGTCTTGATGAGACGGCCCCGGAGGGCGACCGCGAGGTGGACACGCTGTTCGTCGATGTCGAAACCCTGCTGAACGGCGACGGCTCCATTTCTTCGGCTTTGGAGGACCTCTGGCAGCACTATCCGTCCGCCGCCATCGTGGTCATGGCCGACGACGGCCAGACCAAGGAGGCCGTGGACGCGGTCAAGGCGGGGGCCTTCGACTACCTCACCCGTCCCGTGGGCAGGGAGGAGTTCGGCCTCGTCATGGACAAGGTCCGCCGGACCGACGTCCTCCAATCCGAACTCGACTACCTGCGCGACCAGTTCTGGAACGAGGAGTCCCTCGACTACGTGGACACGCGCAGCAAGGCCATGCGCGACGTGTTCGTCAAGCTCCGTCAGGTGGCCGGGACCCGTACCACCGTGCTGCTGACAGGGGAGACCGGCACCGGCAAGAGTCTCATCGCCAAGCTGCTGCACGCCCACAGCAACCGCAGGGATATGCCGTTCATCAGCGTCCATTGCGGGGCCATTCCGGATACGCTGGTGGAGAGCGAGCTCTTCGGCCATGAAAAGGGCTCATTTACCGGCGCGGTGCGGCGCAAGCTGGGCAAGTTCGAGCTGGCCCACGGCGGCACCATCTTTCTCGACGAGATCGGCACGGTCAGCCAGTCGGTACAGGTCAAGCTGCTCAACGTCATCCAGGAGCGGGTCATCCAGCGCGTGGGCGGAGAGAGCGACCTGGCGGTGGACGTGCGGATCATCGCCGCCACCAACGAGGACATGGGCCAGTTGGTGGAGGAAGGGCGTTTCCGCCGGGACCTCTACTACCGCCTGAACGTCTTCCCCATCCGCATTCCTCCCCTGCGGGAACGCGCCGAGGACATCCCCCGCCTTTCCGAAGGGTTCATCAAGCAGTTCAATGGGCTGCTCAATACCGAGGTGAAGAGCATCCACCCCCAGGTGCTGGACCGGCTCATGGAGTACCATTGGCCGGGCAACGTGCGCGAGCTGGAGAACGTCATCGAGCGCGCCTGCATCCTGGAGCCGGGCGACGTGCTGACTCCGGACAGTTTCCCTCCCGACCTCCTGGGCGGTCAGGGAGAGATGGTCACCGCGCCGGTGCGGACCAACCTGCCTTTGAAGGAGGCGCGCCGCATTACGGTGGACACCTTCGAAAAGCAGTACCTGGCCAGCGTCCTGGAGCTGTGCGGGGGCGTGATCAAGGACGCCGCCGAGCACGCCGGGATAACCACCCGCCAGTTGAACAAGCTCATGAACCGCCACGGGCTGGACAAGAAACCTTACAAGAATAAGAAATAAAAATTCCGAAATAGAGCCCAATGCGATCTTAAAATTCTTATTCTTATTTAACTTGTTGAAAATATAGCTAGTTTATTTCGACAGGTCGCACTCTCACTCCTTCTGTTTCCCCGGAAAGCAGCGTTTCCAGCCCCATCCTTTTTGTTTACGGAACTTTTAGTTCCTGTTTCATTCTTTGGGTTTCTAAAATAAATCCCTGTATTTCAGTCTGTTATGCGGTTGGCATGGTCGATGCTTTGGGGGCTGGCAAAGATCAGTCGAGGAACCGAATGACCCAGGCTTCGAACATATCGTGCAGGCGCAGAGAAACCATCCGTGGCGTGGTCGTCCCCGAGCAGTGGGACGACCAGTTTCGTGTCACCGAGGTGCATATCGCCTGCGAGGGCGAGCGCGAGGTGCGGGTGGAGAACCTGGATCGGTTTCCGGTCCTGCTTTCCCTTTCGCAGACCGAGGCTGTCTTCACCGGCTCCGTGCTCCGCTCGGACATGGGCGAATCGATCATCGTCGAGAGTTTTACCCCTCTCGGCGGGGCGTAGGGCGCTGAGGCGGTCCCGCCGGATGCGGGCCGTCCATGGCCGGGATGAAAACAACACGGAGTTACACCATGGACAATTTGATCAGTGAAGCGGTTGATTCGCGCGAGGTGCGCGAGATCAGGATCGTGTCCGGCCTGACGCCCGACGATGTGGAAGCCATTCTGGAAATGGCGGGCAACAGCGGCCTGTTCTCCTCGGACGCCCTGATGGCCGCCGAGGACATGGCCTGGGACAGCGCCTACGGCGACGGCAGGGAGGCCCACACTTTTTTGCAGGCCGTGACGGGCGAGGAGGATGGTGCGCGCACGGTCGGCTTCATCTGCTTCGGTCCCATCGCCCACTGGACCGGCGACTACGAGATGTACGGCATCGCCGTGGACGGAGAGTTCCAGCGGCTGGGCATCGGCACCGCCCTTGTGCTCGAGATGAAGCGCCAGATAGCCGCTAACGGCGGTAAGGGAATTTTCCTTGAAACGGGGATGGACCGGGCCTACGAGAACGCCCGCCTCTTCTACGAGGCCAACGATTTCGTCCAGGAACACCGCTTTTGCAAGCAGTTCATCCCCAATGATGGGGGCGTGGTTTACCGCTTTGGCGTGGAGGCCGAAGAAATTTCGCAGTACCAGTAAAGGGGGCGGCATGGCTTTGGATGTGTATGAAGAAACCTTGTACGGGCAGGTCCTGCCCCTGGACTGGGACAACGAATCGGTATCCGGTGTCGTGCTCCTGGTGGATGGGGAAGAGGAATTTGTTGTCGAGCCGGACAAGAACGGCAAGAAGCTCTACGATCTTATCGACAGGTGGGTGACCGCCGAGGGCGTGATCCGGGAATACCCCAATGAGCTTCGCTTTCAGGTTCGGTCATACAAAGTGGAAGACGAATTGGATTACATGGACGACGACAACTGGTAGTTGCGCCGAAACTGTCAGCCCTGAACGGTCAAAGCCGCCCAGGCCATCACGAGTTAAAGAGAATGATACATCCTGATACGGAAGTGCGATTCATCGATCCGGCCATGGGCCGCGGTGTCTTCGCCACCGCCGACATCCCGTGCGGCACCATCGTCTACGTCAAGGACAGGCTGGAGATCGAGTTGACCGACGAGGCGTTTCACGCCCTGGACGAACCGCTCCGGGCACAGGCCGAGAAGTACGCCTACACCGACGAGCGCGGCGTTCGCATCCTCAGCTGGGACAACGCCAAATACGTCAACCACCGCTGCGACTGCAACACCATCAGCACCGGTTACGGCTTCGAGATTGCCATCCGCGACATCGCGTGCGGCGAGGAGATCTGCGACGACTATGGGCTGTTCAACGTGGAGGAGGACATTCCCGTGTCCTGCAACTGCCCCTGCTGCCGGGGAACCATTCGGCCGGACGACATCGAGACCCACCATGAGGAGTGGGATCGGATGATCATCCCGGCCCTGGCGCGGGTGCCCGAGGTGGAACAGCCGCTGATGGCCTACATGGAAGACAACGACAAGCGGAAGCTGCGGGCGTATCTCTGCGCGGAGGCGCCGTACACTTCAGTAACGGCCCTGCGCTACAAATCGGCGTGCAAGGAAGCGGACCTGCCTCCCGGACCCATCGGCGCCGTTTATCAGGAAGCCAATGGCTAAGAAAACTCCAAGATACCCAAAGATGACCATCGGGTGGCGGGAGTGGATCTCGCTGCCCGATTTTTTTGTGCCTGCCATCAAGGCCAAGATCGACACCGGTGCGGCCACCTCGGCCATCCACGCCTTTGACGTGACGACGTTTACACGTGATGGGCAGCGGTTCGTCCGCTTCTGCATCCATCCACTCCAGGGGCGGGACGACATCTCCATCCCCTGCGAAGCCCCGTTGCTGGACAAGCGGAAGGTGAAGAACTCCGGCGGCAGGAGCCAGGAACGGTACGTTGTCGGCACCACCCTCGAAGTGGCGGGCCGAAGATGGCCCATCGAGCTGACCCTGACCAGCCGGGACGAGATGAAATTCCGGATGCTGTTGGGCCGCTCGGCCATGCGCGGGAGGCTGGTCGTCGATCCGCACCTCTCCTACCAGGCCGGAAAAATTGAAATTGAAACCTGTTACCCTGATTTGGAAGACTCATGAAAATTGCCATCCTGTCGCGCAAGCGATCCCTGTATTCGACCAACGCCCTGGTAGAGGCCGGCCGTGCCGCCGGTCACGACATGCGCGTCATCAATCCGCTGCGCTGCTACATGAACATCGCCTCGCACAACCCGACCATCCATTACAAGGGCGAGGACCTCTCCGACATCGACGCGGTCATTCCGCGCATCGGCGCGTCCATCACCTTTTACGGCACCGCCGTGGTCCGCCAGTTCGAGATGATGGGCGTATACTGCCTCAACGAGTCCGTGGCCATCACCCGCTCGCGCGACAAGCTGCGCAGCATGCAGCTGCTCTCACGCAAGGGCATCGGCCTTCCGGTCACCGGTTTCGCCAACTCCACCAAGTTCACCGACGACCTCATCGAGATGGTCGGAGGCGCGCCGCTGGTGGTCAAGCTGCTGGAGGGCACCCAGGGCATCGGCGTGGTCCTGGCCGAGAACAATCAGGCCGCCAAAAGCGTCATCGAGGCCTTCCAGGGCGTCAAGGCCAACATCCTGGTCCAGGAGTACATCCGCGAGGCCAACGGCTGCGACATCCGCTGCCTGGTCATCGGCGGTAAGGTGGTGGCCGCAATGCAGCGCAAGGCCCTGCCCGGCGAGTTCCGCTCCAACCTGCATCGGGGCGGCTCGGCCTCTGCCATCCGGATCACCCCCGAGGAGCGCTCCACGGCCATGCGGGCGGCAAAGATCATGGGCCTGAACGTCTGCGGCGTGGACCTGCTGCGTACCAACCACGGCCCGGTGGTCATGGAGGTCAACTCCTCTCCCGGGCTGGAGGGCATCGAGACCGTGACCGGCAAGAACATGGCGGCCCGCATCATCGACTTCGCGGAAAAGAACGCCAAGCCGGGCAGGACGCAGACCAAGGGCAAGGGATAACGGCCTTTCGAATGTGGGAGCAGTCCCGTTGATTCAACGAT
The DNA here is from genome assembly GCF_009762795.1 of Pseudodesulfovibrio cashew. Classification (NCBI taxonomy): domain Bacteria; kingdom Pseudomonadati; phylum Thermodesulfobacteriota; class Desulfovibrionia; order Desulfovibrionales; family Desulfovibrionaceae; genus Pseudodesulfovibrio; species Pseudodesulfovibrio cashew. The sequence continues at coordinate 1,192,450 of NZ_CP046400.1, forward strand.
ATCAGCCCCCTGCATGTTCGCGCATGCCGGGGGCTTTCTTTTGGGGCAGCTCCCTGGGCTGGTACTGGAAGAGGGGGTGTTATTTCCCGATTCGCATCCTTGACTCCACTGGAAACGGACGTATCCATTGAATAGGAGACAACCTTAACCTTCAGAGGAGGATGTCATGACTGTTTCAAAGCTGAACCCCTGGAATTGGTTCAGGAAAGAGCGGGAGCAGGAACACTCCCTGCCTGTCAGGAAGCCGGGGCGCGGCGGTACCGGAGCCGTGTCGCCGCTTGACCGTTTCCACGACGAATTCGACCGCATGGTCGAGTCCATGTTTACGGGCTTCGGACTGCCTGCGGAAGGAGGTCTGTTCGGCGCGGGCGAGGCCGGGTTCGGCAAGGTGGCCATCAAGCCCAAGGTCGACGTCTACGGGACCGAGAAGGAGTACGTCATCGAGGCCGATCTCCCCGGCGTGGAAGAGAAGGACCTGTCCATCGAGCTCAAGGACGACGTGCTGATCCTGTCCGCGGAGAAGCGGCACGACGAGAAGACCGAGGAAAAGGGCTACTACCGGGTGGAGCGCTCCTATGGTTCGTTCCGCCGCGTCTTCAACATCCCCGAAGACGCGGACAGGGAAAACATCCGCGCCAAGCTGACCAAGGGCGTGCTCTGCGTGACCATGCCGAGGACCAGGGCGGTCGGGGGCGAGACCAGGAAGATCGCGGTGGACAGCGAACAGACGGCGTGACCGCCCCACGCCGCAACAGTGAAAACCCCGGCCCATGCGACCGGGGTTTGTCTTTTGGTGGAAGCTTCGGCCCGGCAGGGGCCGGCCGCGTCGGTTGCCTCGGACCGGGGACCGGTGTTATCACTTCCGGCGAGTTGTCCAATCGGAGAAGAGCGTGAAAGAACTGTTCAACAATCCCTACGTCCTCAAGACCGCGTACAGCCTTGGCCTGGCCCTCGTGCTTTTCCTGCTGGCCAGGCTTGCGGGCGCAATGACCCGCAGGCGTGGCGGCAAGCCTGCCGAATCCGGCTTCGTCATCAAATACGCCGGGCTGTCCGTCTTTGCCCTGTGTCTGGTCTTTATCTGGATGGACGGACTCGGCCCCATCGTGACCGTTCTGAGCGTGGTGGCGGCGGCCCTGACCATCGTTTCCAAGGAATTGATCCTGAATTTCCTCGGCTCGTTCGTCATCCTCTGGCGCGAGCTCTTCGCCATCGGCGACCGCGTACAGGTGGGCGACTGCGCGGGTGATGTCATCGACAAGGGGCTGTTCTATTTCACCCTGCTGGAGGTGGGCAACAACGATTTCGCAGGGCACAGCACCGGCAGGCTGATCAAGGTGCCCAACTCCCTGGCCCTGACCCTGCCCGTGATCAACGCAACGCGCGGTGCCGGGTATGTCTGGAACGAGATCGGCGTGACCATCACCCGCGAAAGCGACCGCGAGGCGGCAAGGGACGCCCTCTTGGCCACCGTGGGGGAATACTATGCCCGGGAGGGCGTGGACCTGGAGCGGGTGAAGCGGTTCTTCGAGACGAAGGGCGTTTTCTTCCGCAAGACCACGCCCCGTGTTTATCTGGGCGTGGTCACCGGCGGATTCCGTCTCACCCTGCGTTACCTGTGCAGCTCCAGGATGAGCCGCGAGAGCGGGGATTTCATCCTCACCGGCTTTGTGGATCGCTGCCCGGAGCTCGGCGTGGAGCTGGCTCAGACGCAGGAATAGGCTGTTGGCCGACCCGGCAGGTAAATTTCTTGTAACCTCCCCTGATTTCGCCACGATAAAGAGAATACGCGTCCTGCTCCTGCGGGCGCGGATCTTCAATAAGACAGGCCTTCAGCAAATGACCATTCTGCCAGTAGAGATCCCGCCCGAGACCCTGAAGCGGCTCATGGAAAAAAAAGCGGGAAAGCCAGCCCCCGGACACGAGCGCCGGAAACGTAAGCAGGGCGATTCCTGAGCGTACCGACGCTGTTCCCTATGATGATGACGAGAGCAGGCTGCTCAAGGTGTCGGCCTGGGTTTCGTAGGTGCTGAGCAGGGAGTCCAGCGCGGAGTATTTCCGTTGCAGGGACGTCTCCAGGGAATCCAGCCGTTTTTCCTCGTTGTAGATCTGGTTGTCCAGGCTGTCGACGCTGTCCTCGTAGTTCTCGATCAGAATGGCCAGGGTGCCGCTTTCCTCGTTTGTGTAGTTGTCCAGGGCGTCCGAGAGTTCACCGATCTTGCCCTGCTTGACCCGCGCCGTGCCTGAATAGTCGCCGTCCGCCTGGTTGGCTATGGACAGGTACAACCCCTTGGCGCTGGAGCCGGTGCCGAGGATGGTCCAGCCGTCCACGGAGGCCTCTTCGCCGTCGATGGTGGCCGAGGTGATCTCGCCGCCTTCAACGGTGTATTCCACGGTGTGGTCTCCGGCGGGCGTGACCGTGTCGATGACCGAGATGACCTGGAAATCCGAGCTGTCTGATTCGCCTTCGGCCCGGGCCGCAAAGAGCTGGGCCACGGCCTCCGGGTCGGTGTCCAGGGCCTCCTCCAGTTCGTCCTCGTCCAGCAATAGCTGGCCGTAAGTATCCGAATCCTCATCCGTATCCGTGTAGAAGCCTATCTGGGACAGGGAGCTGTAATAGTCGCCGCCCTCATCCTCGTCGTAATACTGGAAGCCCAGCGCCCCGGACGAGATGATCGACTTGATCTCGCTGTACATGATGTCCAGGGCGTAGCTGTTGAGGGTGTAGGTCTCCTCGTCGGAGTCCTCCTCCTCGGTCACCCGGCCGGTGATGAGCTGAAGATCCAGGATGATCTGGTTCAGTCCCTCCACGAATTCGGTGATGGTGTCGAACATCTCGTCCGTGTCGTACTCCACGGTGACGATGACCCCGTCGCTGTCCGTCGTCTCCTTGAGCTCGAAGGTGATGCCGTCCACCACGTCGTCTATGGAGTTGGTGTCGCGCTCGATCCAGGCGTCCTCGTCCACCGGGAAGCCGTCCACCTTGATCTGGGCGTTCTGGCCGGTCTGGGTGTTGACGAACCCGTCCACGGACATGCCGGTCAGGGAACCGGTGTCCGTGACCGTGATGACGTTGTCCGCCCCGGCGTCCGTGCTGTTCAGCACGAAATAGTAGCTGCTGCCGTCGTACATCAGGTCCGCCTCGAACTTGTCGCGGGCGTCAACGCTGCCGTTGATGGTGGTCACCAGGCCGTTCAGGGTCGTGCCAGCGGCCACATCAATGGAGATGGTTTCGCCCTGGAATTCGACCTCCAGGGTGGTGGCCTCGGACGCGATGACGGTGTCCTCGGAGTCATACCCCTGGTCGTTGCTCACCCAGACGTCGTTGAGGGCGAGTTGGTTGACTACGATGGTGTGCGTGCCTTCCTCGGCCTCGCCGTCCACGTCCACCTCGACTTCGTCGCTGCTGCACTCGCCGAGCAGGGAGTAGAACTCGTCCGGCTCGTCGATGTCGTCCAGGGTCTCGTTGAAGTCGTCGATGGCCTCCTCCAGTTCCTCCAGAATGTCGATTATGTATTCGTTCTCCTCCTGCTGCGCCTCGTACGCCTCCAACTGGAAGCTCTCGGCATCGATGGTGGCGTCGATGATCTCGGAGAAGTCCGTGCCATTACCCAGCCCGGAAAAGGATATCTCGCCGGAGGTGGTCACCGGTTCGTAGGAACTGACGCTGCTGGAAACCGAGGAAACATATCCCATGACAACCTCCTAGATGTAGTTGAGCAGGCTCATTTTCATGATGTCCGCAGACGAGTTGAGCACCGCTTCATAGACGTAGTTGGCCTGTTCCAGTTCGACGATGATCTGGGTCGCGTCCGCATCCTCCTCGCGGCTGATGCTGTTGGCGGTCAGGCTCTGGACCAGGGAAAGGGACTGCTCGGTGTAGGAGACCTTGGTCTCCCTGGCACCGAGGTTGGCCGCCCCGGTCTCCACTACCTCGTGGGCGTCGCCCAGCACCTCCAGGCAATCGGCAACGCCGTCGTAGTCGCCGGTCTCCAGGCAGACGATGCAGTCGCTGATGGTCTCGAAGAGGTTGGCCCCGTCGTAGGGCGTGCCCGTGTCGTCCAAGCCGCCGAAGATGGTGCTGCCCACCGTGGTCATGTCCACGCTGGTGTTTTCCGAGATGGACACGGACATGGCCGTGTCGCTCCCGGTGTAGACCACTGCCTGGCGCAGGTAGAATTCTCCCTCTCCCTCGCCGTCGGCAGCGGAGACCACGGTGCCCGTGGCCATCTCCACCTGGGCGTCCCCCAGGTCGAGGACCGTATCGCCGGCGGCCAGGGTGGCCGTGGTCCAGGTCTCGCCGTTGTCCGTGGAATATTGGTAGTCGATGGCATCGGTGCCGATGGTCCCGTCGCTCGTGAACTGGACCGTGACCGTGGAGTCCACTTCGCCGCTCAGTTCCACGAAGGAGGCGTTGGACAGCGTCTCGCCCGGCAGGGTGACGCCCAGGCCGAACTCATAGGCGTTGTCTCCAATGTCGTCCCCGGCGAAGAGGTAATCGGACCCGGTCTGGGTGTTGGCGATGGCGAACAGGCTCTCCAGGTAGCTCTCCATCTCCAGGGCCATGGCCTGAAGCTGCGTCTCGGTGTAGGTCTCGCTTGCGCCCTGTTCGGCCAGTTCCATGGCCGCCGCGATGATTTCACTGGCATCGTTGAGGACCTCGTCCGCGGTGGAGAGGTAGTCCGAGGCCACGCCGCAGTTGTCCACGTAGCCGCTCAGGGTTTGATCGTAGGCTCGCAACTCCACCACCTGCCCCATGCCCGCCGGATCGTCCGAGGGGCGGTTGATTCGCTTCTGCGAACTGTTGATCTCGTTCAGCTTGGCCACGTCGTTGAGCGAGGAGTTCAACTGGGTCAGTGACTGCGAGAATATTTGAGATGTGCTGATGCGCATGGTCGCTCCTTGCCGCCTAGACGATGTCCAGGATGGTATCCATCATTTCGCGGGTCACGGTGATGATCTCGGCGGCCGCCTGATAGGCCTGCTGGTACTTGGTCAGCGCGATGAGCTCCTCGTCGATGTTCACTTCGCTGGCCGAGGCCTGCTGGTCGTAATAGTAGTCCGCCGAGGTCTGCGCGTAGGTCTGCTTCAGCTCGGTGGAGGCCGCCGCCGACCCCACCTCGGTGACCAGTGCCGACAGGGCCTCGGTGAGGGAGGTCTCGGTGTCGCCCACGGTGACCGTCTCGTCGGCCAGGGTGGCGATGGTTTCGGCCACGGTGTTGCTGCCGCTGCTCACGCTGCCGTCGCTGTTCACGGTCCCGGCGTTGATGTGGGAGGTGTCCGTTGCCACGGTAGCGTCGAGGGCGATGGATGCGGCGTCGCTGCCGGTGAAAAAGGTGTTGATACCCAGGGCGGCCAGCAGGTTGGACGTGTCCTCGCCGATCTCGAAGGTCATGTCCGAAGCCGAGGAAAGCGTGAGCTGTCCGTCGGTGACCGTGGCCGTCAACTCCCCGCCGAAAGCCGTGTTGATGTCCGCGGCCACGCTGTCCAGGGTGGAAGTGGCCGGGTCGACTGAGATGATGGCCGAAGTGGAGACCTCGCCGTCGCTGTCATAGGTGTAGAGCGCGATGTCCCCGGCCTCGATCCGGTCGGCGTAGGCGAGTCCCGAGTTGCTCAGCACGTCGCTTGCGTCGTCCACGGAGAAGCTGGCGGTCAGGGAAGTCTGCCCTTCCAGTCCGACCCCTTCGGAGTGGGCCTCGTTGACTTCCCAGATGAGCGCCTCGGCCAGGTCGTCCAGGTCGTCCAGGGTGGGGATCACAGTGTCGTCCCTGGCGATGAACAGTCCGGCCAGGGAGCCGCTCGAGGTCCGCCCGGATACGTCGCTGCCGCTGTCGTCGGTCATGGGGGTGATGTTCTGGAGGTTGCCGTCTCCGTTTTCCCAGTACAGGCCGCTCTTGGCGATGACGGTGTAGCGGTCGCCCTCGGCGTGGTCGCCGGTGCCGTCGAACCAGATCTCCACGCCTTCGATGGTCACGGAAGAGTCTTCGTCGCCCGCGGTATAGAGTAGGGTGTCGCCGTTTTCGTCCGTCTGCCAGGTGTTGCCGCCGTCGGTCGAGACCTTGAACTGGGCCGTACCGTCCGCGCCGGAAGAGACGAATTCGATGAGGATCTCCTCGCTGGAGGAGCCGGAATATTCCAGGGTGCCCTCGTAGTCCGAATCGCGAATCAGGGTCGAGGTGACCTGGGCGGTGCCGTAGACAAGGCTGTGGGTGCTGGTTCCGTCTACCAAGGTGTATCCCTCCTCAGTCAGGATGGTTACCGCGCCGCTGGACTGCTCGATGACCTCCACGCCGATGATCTCGTCCAGGTCGCGGATCATCTGGTCGCGGTCGGAGATGGCCTGGGTGTCGTCCGGGTTGGCGGTGATGGCCGCGTTGGCTGCGGCGATGTCTTCGATGAGCTGGTTGGCGTCGCTGATCTGGCTCTTGATCTCGGAGTCGATGGTGTCGGCCATGGTTTCCAGCTCCTCGGCCGTGGAGTTGAGGGCGTAGACCAGGGTCTCGGCCTCGCCCAGAAGGGCTTCCCGCGCGGACGAGGAGTCCGGGTCGGTGGTCAGTTCGTTCCAGCCGTCCAGGAACTCGCCCAGGATGTAGTTGAGGCCGCTGTCCTCTTCCTGATCCAGCAGGGTGTCGAGCTGGGAGAGGTATTCCAGGGCCGCGGTCTCCCGCGCCGCATCGGCCGAGGCCTCCAGGTACTGCGCCTCCACGAAGTCGTCCTTTTCGGACTGGATGGCCGCCACGTCCGCGCCCGTGCCCACGGTGAGTCCGTAGATGGTGATGGACTCGCTGGTCTCGTAGACGACGGTGGTCCGCTGGTATCCCTCGGTGTCCGCGTTGGCGATGTTGTTGGACGCATTGTCCACCGACACCTGGGCGTTCTGCAGGGCCGTGGTGGCGATGTTGTAGAGGTTGTTGAGCATGGCGGGCCTCCTGAAGCGTCCTGGTTTAGCGCTTCATGCTGATGGCGGTGGAAAGCAGGGTGTCCGCCGTGGTGATGATCTTCGAGTTGGCCTGATACGCGGCCTGGAGGATGATCAGGTTGGTCAGCTCCGTGGCCGTGTCCACGTTGGACTGCTCCAGGGCGTTGGCCGTGATGGTGCCGAATCCGGCGGAGCCCGCCGTACCGATTCGCGCCTGGCCGGAGTCGGTGGTGGCGGAGTAGAGGTTGCTGCCCTCGGAATAGAGCCCCTGGAGGTTGGTGAAGTCGGCCAGGGCGAAGGAGTAGAGTTCCTCGGACTGGCCGTTGGTGTAGTTGCCCGAGAGCACGCCGTTCTCGTCGATGGAGACGTCTATGAGGGTGCCGGGCGCGTAGCCGTCCTGAAGCAGGGAGTAGGTGGCCGAGCTGTCGCTGTAGCTGGTGGTGGCGCTGGTACCCAGGACCGCGTTGTTGAAGGTCGGCAGGTCGTCCGGGTCGGCGGTGCCGATGGCCGAGAGGGTGGTGATGCCGCCCGAGGTGTCCCATCCCGAGCCCGAGGCGAAGTCCGTGTTGGTCAGGCCGATGTTGAAGCCGATCTCCTGGTTTTCGTCCGCGCCGGTGAAGTTGGCCTCCAGCACGGGGCTGCCCTCGTCGTCGAACTCGGCCAGTTCCCAGTTGTCCATGTCCAGGGGGTCGGTGCTCGAAGGCGTGTCGCTCAGGGTGAAGGCCGTGGTGGAGATGAGCTGGCCCGAAGTGTCGAAGGTGATGGTTCCGGCCATGAGCAGGCCCGCCGCGCTGGTGGTGTCCAGGTCGGTGCCGGAGAAGACTCGCTCGTCCTCGTCCGCGTCGCAGGTGACGAGGTATTCCCAGACGATGGAGCCGTCATCCGAGGTCTCCACCTTGTCGAAGTAGACGGTCAGGTCATGGGACGAGCCGTTTTCGTCATAGATGGTGATGGTCGTGGAGTAGGCGTAGAGGGAGTCGCCGATGGGCGGGTCCTGGGTTCCGTCGTAGTAGTTGAAGAGAGCGGTGTACGGGTCGGTGGAGGAGGTGGCGTTGTCCGTCTCAGTGGAGTCCAGGTTCAGGGCGAACTGAACCTCGGTAGTGGCGCTGGGCGGAGACTGGGACTCGTCGAGCTGGATGTCCACCAGGGACCCGGAGATGGAGCCGTCCTCCATGGCCCAGCCCTGGACCCGGTTGCCGTGCGCGTCCACCAGGTAGCCCTCGGTGTCGAAGGAGAAGTTGCCCGCGCGGGTGTAGTAGGTGGTGTTGGTGTCGGGGTCGACCACGATGTAGAAACCGTCGCCGTTGATGGCCACGTCCGTGTCCGAGTTGGTGGATTCGTAGGACCCCTGGGAGTAGTCGGTGTTGACCGAGGCCACGGTCACGCCGTTGCCGATCTGGTCCGAACTGCCGCCCGCGTAAATGGTGGAGTAGAAGACGTCCTCGAACTGGACCGAGGAGCTCTTGTAGGCCGTGGTGGTGGAGTTTGCCAGGTTGTTACTGACCACCGAAGTGGCTTCGCTCTGGGCCTGGAGGCCGGAAATGCCGGTATACATGGAGCCGGTGATACTCATGTCGAATCTCCTTGATTTCTCGTTCCCGCCGGTCCTAGGAGCCGGTCGCGTAGGTTACGTCCGTCAGGTTGACGGTTCGCCCGTCGTCCAGGACCAGAACCACGCCGTCGTCGGTGGTGCTCACGCCCGTCACGGTGCCGGTCGTGGTGGTGGACACGTCGAGGTCCTCGCCGTCGCTGTCCGTGGCGCTGAACACCAGGGTGTAGGTGCCGTCGTCGCATTCCTCGCCGTCGTAGTCGGTGCCGTCCCAGGTGAAGGTGGAGGTGCCGGACTCCACATCGCTGTATGTCAGGGTGTTCACGATGGAGCCGCTGGAGTCGTAGATGTTGATGGTCAGCTCTGCGGCGTCGTCCTCCAGCTCGAAGTAGAGGTCCGAGACGTCGTCGCCGTCCTTGACCACGGTGTAGCCCTCGGCCTCGACTTCCTTGCCGATGTAGCCCAGGCCGGAGACCGAACTCATGGCGGTCAGCGCGTCGGTCAGGGTGTCCATCTTGTCGTTCAGGGAGGTCAGCTCATCGAGCTGGGAATACTGGGTGAGCTGGTTGACCATCTCGGTGTTGTCCATGGGCTCGGTGGGGTCCTGGTATTCCAGTTCCGTGACCAGCAGGGTGAGGAAGTCCTCGGAAGTGAGCGAGGTCAGCTCGTCCGTGGTGGTGTATTCCACGGTGCTGGTGGTGCTGGAGGAGGTCAGGGAGTCGTAATAGCTGGTGGTGACGGTGCTCATGAGACCTTCCTCCTCTGCGTCTCCGCAGTTCGGGGCGCATGAATGGGGGCGGAAGCGCCATAGTGGTCGCGAAGCCGTTCCAGGGCCTGGAACTTGAGACTGCGGACCGTGCGGTTGGTGATGCCGAGCCGCTGTGCGACTTCGCCGGTTTCCAGTCCTTCCTTGAAGAGCAGGGTGATGACTTCGGTCTGGCGTCCGGTGAGCACGCCCGCAGGCAGGCTGAAAAGCACGGCGTCCACGGTCTGGAAGGTCCTGGCCGGATGTCTCTCCGAAAGGATTGCTTCCATCCAGCGCAGCTTCTTTCTGTAGTAATCGATGGCGGTCGTTCTGCAGATGATGTTCAACCAGGTAATGAACGAGCTCTTTTCACTGTTGTATTTGGAAATATAGTCATTCTTGAATATTTTGAGCGCCACTTCCTGGAAAATATCGTCTACTTCTGAATTTTGAAGGTTGATATTCTTCGCTTTCACAAAGTTGTGGATAAGCTTGTATATCAACTTTGAGTGTTCCTTGAAGAGAGTGGTATACGATACTTCTTCTCTGGATCGTTCCATTTCTGCGAGTATGTTGCTCATTGCGGACCTCCTGACAGGCAATTCAGCAACTGCAATGCCGCGATGCATTAATTAAATGGAAAGTATTATTAACTTGAAATATTCATTTATCCTGAATTCATCAGTTTTATGTTTGCTCTCACTACGATTCTGAAGCTGAAATAAATAAATCTTAATACAATTTCCCGTTCAGAAGCATTGTTTCAGGGCAGTGATGCAGTCGCAGTACGGGGAGGCATTTTTTGCCTTTTGGGCGAAAAAAAGTGCAACCATCCGCCGGGTTGCGGCGATTACTAAAGGAGAGGACCGGCCCGGAGGTCATCCCGGGCCGGTCCGTCTTGGAGAAGGTGATGGCTAGCCGATCAGGGACAGCGCCATCTGCGGCAGAGAGTTGGCCTGAGAGAGCATGGCCACAGCAGACTGAGTGATGATCTGCTGCTTGGTGTACTCCGTCATTTCAGTGGCCACATCCACATCCGAGATGCGGGATTCCGCCGCCTGGAGGTTTTCCGCCTGGATTTCCAGGTTGGAAATGGTTGCCGAGAGCCTGTTCTGCATGGCTCCCAGATTGGCGCGGATCTTGTCCTTGGAGACGATGGCCGCGTCCAGGGCCTCGAGGGAGGCCTGGGCCAGGGCCTGGGTGGAGACGGTGGCGCCGGCACCGGTGCCGCTGCCAATGCCCACTCCCAGCGAGGAGGCCGTACACGTGTCGATAGTCACGGCGTACTTGTCCTCGGCGGAGTCGTTGCCGGTGCCGAAATGCACGGTCAGGCCGGTGCCGGACAGGTTGCCGTTGAGCAGGTAGATGCCGTTGAAGTCCGTGGCGTTGGCGATTCGGGTGATTTCCGAGGCCATGGCCTGGTACTCCGAGTCAATGATCAGCCGCTGGTCATCCGTGTAGGTGCCGGTGGCGGCCTGCTCGGCCAGTTCCTTCATGCGGATGAGCTTCTCGTCAATGACGGAGAGGGCGCCGTCCGCAGTCTGGATCATGGAGATGCCGTCGTTGGCATTCCTGACTCCCTGGTCGAGGGTCGAGATGTCGGAACGCATCAATTCGCGGACCGCGAGTCCTGCCGCATCGTCCGCAGCGGAGTTGATGCGAAGTCCCGAAGAGAGTCGTTCGGTTGAGGTGCTCAACGCGTTGTAGGCGTCGTTGAGGTGGCGGGCTGCCGAATTAGCCATAGTGTTGTTGTTAACTACCAGAGACATACTTTCCTCCTTGAAAGCTTGTGCATCCATGCAGAACCCGATTCACCATGAGTCGGATTCAATTTGCACATGTATACGGAGGAAAATGCGCAGACCGTTCATGTGGGAAAAAAATTCCCTGCTCGGTAGTGCAGTGGCTGATTAGAAAAGTACAGTCTGTCTTAATGTTTCTTTATGTAATTTATAAAATTTAACAAAAAAATGATTCCTCTGCCCAATCTAAATACTTATTTTGATACTAAAGGAGTATGTAATGAATGACATCTTGCTCGTCGACGACGACCCGGAACTGGCGGAAATGGTCACCAGTTACCTGGCCGGAGAAGGCTTCACCTGGGAGGTGGCCTTCAGCGGAAAGGAAGGACTGGGCAAACTCAAGGACAAGGAATACGGGCTCGTTCTTCTGGACGTCATGTTGCCGGACATGAGCGGATTCAACATCCTCTCTTCACTGCGAACCCACTCCCAGGTGCCTGTGGTCATGCTCACCGGCAGGGGAGACGAGATCGACCGCGTGGTCGGCCTGGAAATGGGCGCGGACGACTACATAGCCAAGCCCTTTGCCCTGCGCGAGCTGCTGGCGCGAATCCGCGCCGTGTTACGCCGTTATTCGGCGGTCCCGGAAGGAGAGGACGGGCGGTCCGGTCCGGTGCTCAAGAAGACCATCGAGTTCGGTGGCGTCACCCTGAATCGCAATGCCCGGACCCTGGCCCTGGACGACTCCCCCGTGCACCTGACCTCCACCGAGTTCGACCTGGTGGAACAGCTGGCCATGAATATGGGCAGCGTGGTCGAACGTGGCTCGCTCATGGAGAAGGCCCTGGGGCGGGGAGAGGATTTCGACGACTACGTTCTCAACGTGCACATGAGCAACCTGCGCAAAAAGCTCGGCGATCACGTCAGCATCAAGACCATTCGCGGCAAGGGATACCTGCTCGCCGCGCCCCAGCCGGGAGAGGCGTGATGCGGAGCGGAGGGGCGGCCCTGGCATTGTGGCTCTGCTACGCCCTTCTGTTCGGCCTTTATCCCGTCGCGGCCCTTGGCGATGACAGTGGCGAGCTCGCCTCCCTGGATCTCGAGGAGCTGATGGAGGTGGAAGTGGTCACGGCCACGCGCCGTGCCGAACCCCTGTCCCAGGTGGCGGGGGCCATCGTCGTGCTCGACGAGGAGGACATCTTCCGATCCGGGGCCACCTCCCTGGCCGAGGTGCTCAAGCTCGTGCCCGGCGTACATGTGGCCCAGATGGACCTGGACCGCTGGGCCGTGGGCATTCGCGGCTTCAACGGTCTGCTCAGCAACAAGCATCTCGTGCTCCTGGACGGCAGGCCCATCACTTCCCCGACCACGGCGGGAGTGGACTGGGGCGACATCGTGCCCCTGAGCATGGTCAAGCGGATCGAGGTGGTCAAAGGCACCTGGACCCACCTGTGGGGCGCGGACTCGTTCACCGGGGTAATCAACGTCATCACCAAGACTGCGGCCGAGACCCAGGGCGGGCAGAGCGTGACCCTGGCCGGAACTTCGGGCGTGTCCGAGACCCTCCGCTACGGAGGAGCCCTGGGAGACAACGGAAACTACCGGGCCTACACCGAATTGGGCTACCAGTCCGGCAACTGGATCGCCGAGAAACAGGATGCCCGCAGCTCCAGCGACTGGAAGAAGAAGCGGTTCGGGTTTCGCACCGATTGGGAAAATGCCTTTACCGATGCGCTTTCCCTCCAGGGCGATCTTTCGGTTTCCAGCATCGAGGACGGCGCTTCCGCCAACATGCACGTCTACGACTCGCACACCCGGGACAGAGTTAACGGTTACGCCCAGTTCGTCTGGAACAGAGCCCTGGGGCTGGATTCCGGCATCAATTTCCGGACCTCCTTCACCCGCAACGAGACCTCGGTGGACGACCTCACCGGCGGCACCAACACCCTGGACGCCGAGGTCCAGTACGCGGCCGAACAGATGGGCGCGCACCGTTTCACCTGGGGCATGGGCAGCCGCTACTACTGGGACAATATCGAGAGCGGAGACCACACCAGCATCGGTCAGGACAACCGGTACACCTTCACGGCCAACGGCTTCGCCATGGACCGGATCACCCTGAGCGAAGACAGCCTCTACCTCACCCTCGGCACCAAGTTCGATTACTTCGGGCAGACTCCGATCGAAATACAACCCACGGCCCGGCTACTGCACACCCGGGGGGACAAGGAGTTCTGGCTGGCCGTGTCCCGCGCCGTCCGCGCCGATACCCGCTGGCAGCGGAGCGGCAGCTACGTCATCGACGACCATGGGGTGGCGTACACGGTGAATCCGCCAGACTCCCTGACCACGGAAAAACTGCTCTCTTACGAGGCGGGCTACCGGCAGCGGATCGCGCCCGACCTGCGCTGGGACCTCTCCCTGTATGTCAACGACTACGACGAGCTGGCCATGCTCGTATTCAACCACGCCACTCATACCGCCACCCTGGGCAACGTGCTCAAGGGCACGGCCTACGGGGTGGAGGCGCAGTTGGAGTGGAAGGCTGCGGACTGGCTTACCCTGCGTCCCTCGGCCAGCACCATTTACCAGAACATCTACGGCATGGATGAACCCCCCGGTGGCGAATCCATGCCCGAGGAAGGGCTCGGCTACGAGCTGAAGCTCCAGACCATGACCACGCCCATGAAGGACGTGGGGTTCGATTTCCTGGTCGGCTACATGGATGGCCCCACCGATCGCAACCTCCCCGGCTACTTCTCCCTGGAAGCCCATACATCCTGGCGGGCCTCCGAAACCCTCATGCTCGAACTCATCGGACGGAACCTCGGCGAGGCCACGGAACAATACTCCAGCCTCCAGGTGGGACCGAGCGTGGATCTGCGCATAACCTGGGACTTCTGATGCGCGGAATTCGGACCCTGTGCGCCACGCTCCTCCTGGGGATGACTCTCCTCTTCCCGGCTCCGGCCCATGCCGGAGGCAGGCGGCTGACCGCCAGCAGCGAGCAGTTGCAGGCCCTGTTCGTGCAGCGGCTGGTCAAGTACGTGGCCTGGCCGGGCGCGACTGGTCCCGCGCCGGGCGAGCCGTTCATCGTCGCCGCCACGGACGCCCGGAGCCTCAGGCCGTATTTCGACTCCGCCGCCGGACCGGATCATTTCGAGCTGGTGCAGTGGCCCGCCGAGAAGTTCCACGTCCTCGTGGTCAACAACGCTCCGGAACGGGAGGCCGCCGCCATCCTCCAGCGGGAGGCCGGGAGGCCGGTGCTGACCATCGGGCAGAGTGCACAGAATCTTCGACTGGGCGTCATCGTCAACTTCCGCATGGTGGGCGGCAAGATCCGCCTGCAGGTCAACCCCGTGGCTGCTGAGCGGGCCGGATTGTACATCAGTTCCAAGTTGTTGCGGATAGCACAGATATATCGGGAGAATGACGATGAGTGATGTCGGGCTCACCCCTCTGGGGCGGAAGATCGCCGCCGCCATCCTCGGCACCACGCTGCTGGCGCTCATCTTGGGGTTCCTGCTGAACCTGGGCCCCACGGTCTACGGGTTCCGCCAGGCCGCGGCGGAGCGGGCGAGTGCTCAGGCCGAGCTGCTGGCCGCCTCCCTGGCCGCTTCCGTGGATTTCGATGACCCGGCGGCCGCAGCCGAGAGCCTGGCGACCCTTTCCCTGGTCCGCGACGTGGCCGGGGCCGCTGTTTATGTGGGGACGTCCGCAACGCCTTTTGCCGCGTACGGAGTCTCTCCGGCACGGGTGGACGTCTCTTCGCTCACGGTCAGTTCGGGCTTCTCGGACATGGTCATCGCCTCTCCGGTCCCCGCTGGGGCCAAGGGCAGCGTGCTGGTCCTCGCAATCTCCCTCGAAGAGCAGTGGAAGATACTCAAGGATTACCTCCTGGTGGGCACCGTGCTCTTCCCTGTCATATTCTTCTTCAGCTACCGGATGGCCTGGCGCTTCAGGCGCAAACTGGGGGATCCTCTGGCCGAACTTACCTCCGTGGTCCGCGAGATATCCGGGAAAAAGGACTATTCCCGTCGCGTGGACTATGAGGGCGACGACGAGATCGGCGTACTGGTGTCCGAATTCAACGCCATGCTCCGCAGGGTTGAGCTTCGCGACGACCAGCTCAACCGGCACAAGGAGATCCTGGAGGCGACCGTGGACGAGCGGACTCTGGAGCTGCGGCGCAACCAGCTGGAGTTGTTGCGTAACAACCGCCTTCTGCTCTCCGAAATCAAGAAGCGCGCCAAGGCCGAGATGATCCGGGAGGAAGTGGAGCGCATCAACCGGCACGACCTCAAGTCCGGGTTGAGCCTGGTTATCGGCTACCCGGAGATCCTGCTCAACGAGGGCGGCCTGACCCCCGGTCAGCAGAAGAATATCCGGCGCATCCGCGCGGCGGGTTACCGGATGTTGGACATGATCAGCAATCAGCTCGACATCTTCAAGATGGAAAAGGGCATCTACACCCTGAGCACCTCCCGCGTGGACCTCATTGAGATCGTCTGCGGGCTGGAGGAGGAGTTCGCCCCCCTGCTGGAAAAAGGGGGGGTGGAGCTGGGGATCGATCTCGACGGCAGGGAGGTTGTGGGCGACGAGTTCTTCCCGGTTACCGGCGAGGCCGCACTGCTGCGGACCATGCTTCGCAACCTGATGCAGAACGCCATCGAGGCCTCGCGGCCCGGCGACTTGGTGACCGTCTCCTTCGAGAGCGTCGGGGACGGGCGAGTTCATGTGACCAATCCCGTGGCCGTGCCTGCCGAAATTCGCCGCCGCTTCTTCGACAAGTACGTTACCAGGGGCAAGGAGAACGGCACCGGCCTGGGGACCTATTTTGCCGCGCTGGTGGCCAAGACGCACGGGGCTGACATCGCCCTGCGTACCGGAGATGACATGGGCACGCTGATCTCCATCCGGTTCAAGAAGACCGTCCCGGCCGACGTTTCCGAAGCGGTGGAAGACGGCGCGTCGTGATTTCTAACTTCTGGATCAGTCCAGGGGCAGCAGCAGGGTCATACGGAATGTGCCGTTCGTCGAGGAGGCGGACATGGTGCCACCGTGGTCCTCCACGATACGCCGGGCAAAGGCGAGCCCAAGTCCGTTGCCTTCCACGTCATCGTAGCCCAACCGCTTGAACGGGGTGAAGAGCGCCTCCAGTTCCTGGGCCGTGAGCGGGGGATAGGGGTTGGAGACCGCCACGGTCAGGGCTTCTTCCCCGGCCAGGCTCTCCACCGTGATTTCTCCGTTTTCCGGGCCGTACTTGACGGCGTTGGCGAGCACATTGTCCAGGACCATGCGGATATCCTCGGCGCGACAGCGATATGCGGGCAGGGAGGATGCCACGCGCCTGACGGTCATGGCCTTGCGCTCCATGAGCGGCTGCTGGCGTTGCACGGCTTCTTCGATGAAATCGTTCAGGTCGATGGCGTCCTCGCGCGGGCCGGGGTCCTGGAGATCAAACTTGGAGAGGCGGAGGATCTTGTCGATGAGCCCGTCCATATGGTCGATCTCGGCCTCCATCTTGGCCACGTGTTTTGCCACGCCGTCCGTTCGTCCCGAATCCAGCCGGTCGCGGATGATCTGCTGGGAGATGCGGATGCGGGCCAGGGGGCTGCGCAGCTCATGGGAGAGGTTAGCTGTCAGCTCGCGTCCGCCCCGGATCATCTTTTCCAGATTCTCCGCCATGTGGTTGAAGGTCCGGGCCAGCCTGCCCACCTCGTCCTGGCGGTTGGTGTCCACGCGGGGGGAGAAATCGCCCCTGGCGAGGTGTTCGGCGGAGTCCGTGAGCTGGTTGATGGGCCGTGAAATGCGTCGGGAAATGGGGATGAGCATCAGCGCCGAAAGCGTGCCCATGAGCAACAGCCCCTTGAAGAACCAGACCTCCTCGCGGTGTTTCCCCCACTGGTGGAGCACGTGGACGGTCAGGACGGCGCCGTGGAACGGGACCAGGGTCACGCCGTACATGTTCTTTTCCTCGGCGTTGGGGCCCCGCTCAAGCAGGTAGAGTTTGCCCCCCGCAGGGGTATCCCTGGAAAACTTGATCTCTTCGGTTCCGCTGAGCGGCGGATTGCCGGGAAAGGATTTGGCCACGGTTCGGCCGTGGTCGTCTGTCACCCAGGCGTATCCCTCGAAGGCTCGCACATAGATGCCGAGGACGTCGTCCAGCCGCCGTTCCAGGGCCGGGCCGAGTTGCCGTCTTCCGGCCAACTCCTCCCGGAGAATCTCCCGAAGCTCGTCGGTGCGTTCTTCGGCGTGCCGGGTGGGCGGCGGCTGAATCTTGCCGATGCGGACCAGCAGGACGATGGCCAGCACGGCCAGGACCTGGACGACCACGAAGGCCGCCAGAATCTTGAAGTAGAGTTGGCTTATTTTCATGGCTCGTCCACGAACATGTAGCCCGTGCCCCAGACGGTCTTGATGCGTTTGGCGTGCTCCGGGTACGGCTTGAGCAGGGAGCGCAGCTTGGAGATGTGTACGTCGATGCTGCGGTCATAGGCCGAGAAGTCCCGGTCCCAGACCTTGTCCATGAGTGCGTCGCGGGTCAGGGCCCGGCCCGCATGGGTCATCAGCACCTTGAGCAGCCGGAACTCCGTGGCCGCCATCTCCAACTCGTCTGCGCCAGCGCGCAGGGTCTGCCGAGAGAGGTTGAGCGTCAGGCCGCCGGCCTGGATGGTCTTGACCCCGCCATTGCCTTCGGTCGAGCCGCCCGCCTCGAAGCGCCGGAGCACGGCCTTGATCCGTGCCAGCAGTTCGCGGGGGTTGAACGGCTTGGCCATGTAGTCGTCGGCCCCGAGCTCCAGGCCCACGATACGGTCCGTGTCCTCGCCCTTGGCCGTGAGCATGATCACGGGCACGGCGAATTCCCCGCGCAGCTCGCGCAGGACCTCCAGCCCGTCCTTGCCCGGCATCATTACGTCCAGGACCACCACGGCGGGCGATATCTCGCGCACGGTCCGGGCCGCCTCCATGCCCGAAGGCAGGGTGTGGACTGTGTAGCCGTACTCCTCCAGATATTCCAGGAGCAGTTCGCGCAGCTTGGCATCGTCGTCGATAATCAGGACAGGTCCTTGCATTTCCATGAATCTCCCGTACCCCCACTTCCTGCAAAAGGGAAAGGCGGCGGGCTGGTTTTTTACATCCTTTAACACTTTTTATCATCAACTACACACTCCTACCATCTTTCTCCCGTAGTAGTGAATCATCACTCTGGGAGATTGCACGTGAAATTCAATATTACGCATAGTCATTTCAAGGCCGCCTCGCCGCTGCTCTGCCTGCTGTTGCTGGTCTCTGCCTGCTCGCCGTTCAAGCCTTCGCCGCGCCAGGAACCTGTGGCACCGCTTCCGCAAGCCTTTTCCCTGTATTCGGAACAGGAGCCCGACACGGGCAGGTGGTGGGAAGCCTTCGGCAACGAGGAGCTGAACGGCCTGGTCGAGGAGGCGCTGGCCGCCAACACCGACATTCTTGTGGCCTGGGCCCGCCTGCGCCAGGCAGGGGCCACCGCCACCCAGTCCGCCGCGGACAAGTATCCGACCCTGGACGCCACCGGCGACTACTCGCACACCAGCACCCACGACAACGGCGGGCCCAAGCGGAACACCACCGCCGAGGAGCACGCCGTCGGCCTGAGTGCAGGGTATGAAGTGGACCTCTGGGGCCGCATCCGGGCCGCCTCGGCCTCGGACGACTACGAGTTCATGGCCACCCGCGAGGACGTCCGGACCACGGCCATGACCGTGGCTTCGGAGGTGGTTTCCCGCTGGCTGGAGATCCAGGCCGAGCGCCGTAAGAAGCGCATCCTGGCCGAGCAGATCAAGGCCAACCAGACCTATCTGGAGCTCATCGAGCTGCGCTTCCGCAACTCCATCTCCACGGCTCTGGACGTCTACCAGCAGCGCCAGAACCTGGCCGGAGTCCAGGCCAAGCTGCCGCCGGTGGAGTCCAACGAACAGACGCTCCTGCACGAGCTGGCCCTGCTCATGGGCAAGCCCGCCGGGAGCGTGACCGTGTCCGACGCCGACCTGCCCGAGCTTTCGTCCCTGCCGGGACTGGGCCTGCCTGCCGATCTTCTGGCCCACAGGCCTGATGTCCGGGCCGCCGGACTCCGGCTCTCTTCGGCCGACTGGTCCGTGGCAGCGGCCAGGGCCGACCGGCTGCCCTCCCTGAACCTGGCGGGCACGGCGGAGTATTCCGGCACCCAGCTGGCCACCCTTTTCAACAACTGGGCCCTGGGCCTGGCCGCTTCCATCGTGGGCCCCATCTTCGACGGCGGCTACCGCAAGGCCGAGGTGGAGAAAGCCCGGGGCGTGGTGGACGAGCGCATTGCCGACTACAGGAACACCGTCTACACGGCCTTCAAGGAAGTGGAGGACGCCCTGGTCCAGGAGAAGTGGCAGAAGAAATACATCACCGCCCTGGGCACACAGCACGATGCCGCAAGGACCTCCCTGAGCGAAGCCGTTTCCCGTTATACGCAGGGGCTGGACGACTACCTGCCCGTGCTCAGCGCATTGCTCTCCGTTCAGGACCTGGAACTGACCATGGCTGACGAGCAAACCAACCTGCTTCTGTACCGCGTGGCCCTGCACCGCGCTCTGGGCGGCGACTGGACCGACGGGCTCCAGCCTCCGGCGATCGAAACGAAACCCCGGGAAACTTCCACCGGGAACCAAGGATAAATTTATGCACAAGACCGACAGCAAGACCTGGTCCCTGTTCAGCCTGAAGACGATCGTCCCGGCTGCGATCATCCTTCTGGCCGCCGTTGCCGCCTACGCCATGGTCGCCACCGCGCCCAAGGCGCGGAAAAAGGCGCCCGTCGCCATTCGTCCCACGGTGGAGACGGCGAACGTGTCCCCGGCCAGCCGCCGCGTGTGGGTCCCGGCCATGGGTACCGTTGTGGCGGCCCGCGAGATATCCCTTGAGGCCCGGGTGTCCGGCGAGGTCAAGACCGTCAGCGCCATGTTCGTACCCGGCGGCTTCTTCAAGACCGGCGAGGAAATCCTGACTCTCGACCCCGAGGACTACGCCCTTGCCCTGAGCGAGGTGCAGTCCGAGGTGGCCAGCGCCGAGTACGACCTCAAGGTCGAGCAGGGCTACCAGAATGTCTCCGCAAGGGAGTGGGACCTGCTCAAGGGCACGGCCAAGGGAACCAAGGCGGACGAAGAACTGGCCCTGAGAAAACCGCACTTGGAAAAAGCCAAGGCCGCGCTCAAGGCTGCCAGGGCCAAGCTCAGGCAGGCTAAGCTTGACCTGGAACGGACCCGGATCACGGCTCCGTTCGCGGCCATGGTCGAGGCCAAGAGCACCGACATCGGGGCCACTGTCTCCGAGCAGGAGGCCCTGGCCACCCTGGTGGGCACGGATGAATTCTGGATCGAGGTCTCGGTCCCCACGGACCGGCTTGGCTGGATCAATATCCCGGTCGGCGCGTCCGAAGGGGCGTTGGCCCGCATCCTGACCGGTAGCGGAGCGAACCGCTCCGAGCGCGAGGGCAGGGTGATTCGCCTGCTGCCCTCCCTTGAAAGCGAAGGCCGCATGGCCCGCCTGCTGATTTCGGTCAAGGACCCCCTGAATCTGGCCGGGAACGCCGACGTCAAGCCGCTTCTGCTTGGCAGTTACGTGTCCGTGCAGATCGACGGCGGTACCCTGGACGGCGTGTACGCCATCCCGCGCACCGCCTTCCGTGAGAACAATACGGTCTGGGTCCTGTCGGACAAGGGGACCCTGGACATCCGCACCTTGAACCCGGTCTGGCGCGACAATGAAGCCGTGGTCTTCGACCAGGGGTTGGCCCAGGGCGAGAGGGTGGTTACCTCCAACCTTTCCGCGCCCATCCAGGGTATGGCCCTGCGCGGCGCGACCGAGGCGGAGGCCGAATCCGGCACGCCTGACGCCATTGGCGTGAAGGCGGAGGAGGGCGGCAATGGCTAGCCCGGAAAACAAGGCCCCCAAGGGTCCCATCGCCTGGATGGCAGGCAACTCGGTCGCCGCCAACCTGGTCATGATCGTCTTGCTGGTCGGCGGGTTGATCTTCGGCTTCCAGATCAAGCAGGAGGTCTTTCCCGAGTTCTCTCTGGACACGGTCTCCATCTCCGTCTCCTACCCCGGGGCCAGCCCCGAGGAGGTGGAGCAGGGCGTGATTCTGGCCGTAGAGCAGGCCGTCCAGGGCCTTGATGGCGTGAAGGAGGTCACTTCCTCTTCCGCAGAAGGCAGCGGCAGCGTGCAGGTGGAGGCCCTGGAGGGGGCCAACCTGCAGAAGCTCGCCCAGGACATCAAGACCGAGGTGGACAGGATCTCCTCCTTCCCCGAGGAAGCCGAGGACCCGGTCATCTCCGAGGTGTCCCACACTCGCGAGGTGCTCTCGGTCATGGTCTACGGCGACCAGCCCCAGGTTACCCTGCGCGAGGTGGCCGAGCAGTTGCGCGAGGAACTGCTCGCCGACACGGGCATCACCCAGGTGGAGCTGGCCGAGGTCAGCGACCTCCAGATTTCCATCGAAGTTCCCCAAGCCAAGCTGCGAGCCCACGGGCTGACTCTCCAGGAAGTGGCGGACCGGCTGGGCGAGGCCTCGGTTGACCTGCCCGGCGGCGGTATCAAGGCCGACTCCGGGGAAATTCTCGTGCGCATGAAGGAACGTCGCGACTACGGCCAGGACTTCGCCCGCACGCCCATCGTTACTGGTAGCGACGGCACCCAGGTGCTGCTGGAGGACATCGCCACGGTCATCGACGGGTTCGAGGACGACGACATCGTTACCACCTATGACGGCATGCCCGCCGTGCGCCTTCAGGTCTACCGTGTAGGCACCCAGACGCCCATCACCGTGTCCGACGCCGTGCACAGGCAGTTGGAGACCTTTGAGCAGCGTCTGCCGGACAGCGTGCACGTCGAGGTGCTCAACGACATGTCCGAGGTTTTCTCCCAGCGCATGGACCTGTTGCTGACCAACGGCTACATGGGGTTGGTCCTGGTCTTTGTCTTCCTGGCCCTGTTCCTGGAGCCCCGGCTCGCCTTCTGGGTGGCCATGGGCATCCCCATTTCCTTTTTGGGCAGCTTCCTGATTCTCACCGCCGTGGGCGTGTCCATCAACATGATCACCATGTTCGCCTTCCTGATCTCTCTGGGTATCGTCGTGGACGACGCCATCGTGGTCGGCGAGAACGTGTTCACCATGCGCCAGCAGGGCATGCCTCCGCTCCAGGCCGCCATCAAGGGCGCGCAGAGCATCGCCATGCCCGTGGTCTTCAGCGTGCTGACCAACATCGTGGCCTTCCTGCCGCTCATGTTCGTACCCGGTGTCATGGGCAAGATATTCTGGTCCATCCCAGTGGTTGTCATCTCCGTTTTCTCCATCTCCCTGGTCGAGTCCCTGTTCGTCCTGCCCGCCCACCTGGCCCACCTGAAGGAAGGGCACCGCAGCCGGATCATGCTCTGGATCACGCGCTATCAGGAGCGGGTGGCGAACAAGTTGCTGCACTTCATTCGCAACGGCTACCGCCCCTTCCTGGATTGGAGCATGCAGTGGCGCTACGCGGTGGTGGCTCTGGGCATCGGGCTGCTGGCTCTGACCGGCGCTTTCGTCATGTCGGGTCGTCTCGGCTTCACGCTCATGCCCAAGGTCGAGTCGGACTATGCCTATGTGGAGGCCGAGTTGCCGTACGGGTCCGCCGTGGAACGCTCCAAAACCGTTCTCACGCGGCTGGAAGCGGCCGCCGAGCGGGTCCGCGACGCCAACGGCGGCGATAGGTTGGTCGAGGGCATCAACGCCAAGATCGGCGGCGAGGGGCGTGACGTCTCCGGCACCCACGTGGTCAAGATACGGGTATATCTCACCCCGGCGGACCAGCGTCCCATCTCAACGGACGAGTTCGTGGCCCGGTGGCGCAAGGAGGCCGGGACCATCCCCGGTCTGGAGACCATCAGTTTTGCGGCCGACAAGGGCGGCCCCGGCGCGGGCGAGGCCCTGGAGTTCGAACTGAGCCATTCCGACGTGACCACCCTGGAGAGCGCGGCGTCCGCACTGGCCGACGCCCTGGAGCAGTACCCGCGCGTCAAGGACGTGGACGATGGTTTCTCGCCCGGTAAGCGCCAGCTCGACTTCACCATCACCCCGGCCGGGACGAGCCTCGGGCTCACCGCCGAGGACGTGGCACGCCAGGTCCGCGCCGCCTACTACGGCACCGAGGTCCTGCGCCAGCAGCGCGGCCGCAACGAGATCAAAGTGGTGGTGCGCCGCCCCGAAAACGAGCGCGTCTCGGAATACGATCTGGAGGAGCTGATGGTCATGACCCCCTCGGGCACGGAAGTCCCGCTGAGGGAGGTGGTGGACATCAAGCAGGGCCGTGCCTACACGGTCATCAAACGGCGCGACGGACGACGGGTCCTCTCGGTCACCGCCGACGTCACCCCGCGCGACCAGGCCTCCCAGGTCATGAATGCGGTCATGAAGGACGTCCTGCCCGGCCTCAAGGCCCAGTATCCGGGCCTGAGCTGCACCATGCAGGGCAAGCAGGCGGACATGAGTGAAAGCGTGACCAGCCTGATGACAGGACTGCTTCTGGCCATGCTCTGCATCTACGCTCTGCTGGCCATTCCGTTCCAGAGCTATGTTCAGCCGCTGATCATCATGGTCTGCATCCCCTTCGGCGCGGTGGGGGCCGTGTTCGGGCACATCCTGATGGGCTACTCCATCTCCCTGATGAGTCTGCTCGGCATCGTGGCCCTGTCCGGTGTGGTGGTAAACGACTCCCTGGTCTTCATCGAGTTCGCCAACAGCCGCCGCAAGCTCGGGCACTGCGCCCATGACGCGGTCCTGGAGGCGGGTACGGCGCGGTTCCGGCCCATCCTGCTGACCACCCTGACCACCTTCAGCGGCCTGGCGCCCATGATTCTGGAGACCTCGCGGCAGGCGCGGTTCCTGATCCCCATGGCTTTGTCCCTGGGATTCGGTATCCTGTTCGCCACGCTGATCACCCTGATCCTGGTGCCGTCACTGTATATGATCCTGGACGATTTCCTGCTTTGGTTCCGGCGGGTTTTTTCCCGGTCCGAGGCTGTTGCGGAGTCGTCGGCGTCCAGTCAACGGTGATATAAGAGGAAGAGGAAAAGGAAGCCGCCTTTCAGGCGGCGATGATTGCTTTGAGGATTTCGTCCCTCCGGGCCGACTTACTTTTGGACCAGAGCGCCCAAAAGTAAGCAAAAGTCGCTCTGTTGGTACTGCAGCGCGATCTCGTGGCCAAGAGCCGCTAACACGGCTTCCGCTGCCCGAAAAGCGAAAGCCTGCCGGGCAGGCGCGCTTCGGGCTGCACTTCAGCCGTGTGCAAGCGGCTCTAAGCCCCGAGCTCGATGACCGGTCGCTGCCCGGGGTGACTGGTAGCTTGCAGTGTGTGGCAACTGTCTTTGCTCGACAAATCGAGTTAGCACCTGTCGGCGAATAAAAACAAGCAATTCGGCATGTTGACTTCCCCTTCGGAGGTCCGCAGTCAGCCCCTTGCTCACGGGCCTAGAAGCTCACCAAACCGGGCGGCGGCTCTTGTCCCTGGACCCGCACGGAGCGGGACGGCCTCCGAATGCTAAGGGGGGCAGATCGTCCCACTCAACGAAGTCCGGAGCCGACCGGGTTGGATGAGATTCTCGCCCGAGAGCACCGGGGCGGGGAGAACATACACAGCGACCTTTCTTTGCTACTTCCTTTGGGCGCCGCCAAAGAAAGTAGGCCCGCCCGGCAGGGCATGGAGGGCTTTTGGGGCATAGCCCCAAACCCGGCTCTCTGCCGGAGTGAGGCAGCATGCCTAGCTGGTGATCAAAAAAGAGAAAGAGAAACGGAGGCCGCCTGTAGCGGCGATGGATGTAGGAAGGGTTTCGGCCCTTCCGGGCCGACTTACTTTTGGACCAGAGCGCCCAAAAGTAAGCAAAAGTCGCTCTGTTGGTGCTGCAGCGCGATCTCGTGGTCAAGAGCCGCTAACACGGCTTCTGCTGCCCGAAAAGCGAAAGCCTGCGGGCAGGCGCGCTTCGGGCTGGGCTTCAGCCGTGTGCAAGCGGCTCTAAGCCCCGAGCTCGATGATCGGTTGTTGCCGGGGCGGGAGGTGACTTGCCGTGGGCGGCTATTGCCGTAAGTCCGGCAATTCGAGCTGGCACCTTGTTACGAATCAGAAAGAAGTAATTCGGCTCTCCGCCGGAGCATATTGCGAAAAAACATCCTCCCTTGATCGTGATCAATGCGCGATCAGGCCGCCAGGCCTAAATTGGAGCCACAAACCAAGGAGGCTCCCATGTCCGTTATTACCGTCAACTGTCCGTATTGCGCCGCTGTCCGGTCCCTGCCCGCCCCGCAGGACTACAGCCCGTTCTATGTCGATTGCGACCGCTGTTCCGAGCGGTTCATCGTGGAACCGGTCCAGAACGGGACCATGGTCTACCGCGACGGCGAAGCCCCGTGCTGCTCCGACCCTGAGTGCCGGGCCACTGAAATGGGCGACGCCGGTCAGGACTGATACGAAGGAGGAATTAGAATATGTTGACCTTGTTGAAGAAATTGTCCGCTCATCTCATTCTGGCCATCCCGGTCATGATGCTCGCGGGCTTTGCCTGCGGCATGCTCATGGATGCGTCCCAGCTCAAGGCCCTGATCGTGCCCTTCACCTTTCTCATGGTCTACCCGATGATGGTCACCCTCAAGGTCCGCAAGGTCTTCGAGGGCGGCGACATCAAGGCCCAGGTCCTGACCCAGTGCATCAATTTCGGGGTGGTCCCCTTTCTCGCCTTTGCGGCGGGCAGGATCTTCTTTCATGACAACCCCTACATGGCGCTGGGGCTGCTCCTGGCCGGGCTGGTGCCCACCTCGGGCATGACCATCTCCTGGACCGGCTTTGCCAAGGGCAACATGTCCGCTGCCGTGAAGATGACCGTCATCGGCCTGGTGGCCGGGTCCCTGGCCACGCCGTTCTACGTGCAGGCGCTCATGGGCACGGCTATCGAAATGAGCCTGCTCGCGGTCTTCAAGCAGATCGTGTTCATCGTTTTCCTGCCCATGGTCCTGGGCTACGCCACCCAGCGCTACCTGGTGAAAAAGTACGGCCAGCCCCGGTTCCAGCGGGAGATCGGCCCCAACTTCCCACCGCTCTCCACCGTTGGCGTGCTCGGCATCGTCTTCGTGGCCATGGCCCTGAAGGCGCGGACCATCGCCGCCGCTCCCGAGATGCTCCTGTCCATCCTCGCGCCCCTGGCCCTGATCTATGCCCTGAACTTCATTCTCTCCACCGTGGTGGGCAAGGCGCTGCTGCCGCGCGGCGACGCCATCGCCCTGGTCTACGGCTCGGTCATGCGCAATCTATCCATCGCCCTGGCCATCGCCATCAACGCCTTTGGCGCAGAGGGCTCGGACGCGGCCCTGGTCATCGCCATGGCCTACATCATCCAGGTTCAGTCCGCGGCCTGGTACGTGCGCTTCACCCCGAAGCTGTTCGGCCCCGCCGAGGAGCCGGAAGCGGTACCCGAGCCCCAACCGGCCAGGTAGTCTTCCGCCGACCTGCACGCTCCATTTCGGCGCTCCCCGTTCCGGCATTTTGTTGCCGAAGCGGGGAGCGCCGTCGGTTTGATCGGACCTTTGGTTGCGTTCTCTCACTGACGGAATGCATTTTTGTTTCGTTCACTGAATGATTTTAGCACCAAATTTGCAATTCCTGCGGCGAGCGTTAACTTTTTGACCGTGGGAGCAGCGTGGTCCGCTATCGACTCAATCCGACATTTGTCGGCGAAATACCTGAAGATCATTGGCATGGACAGCTGGTGGTCGCCTTTGGTCGTGTCCGGATTGACGCGGCCATTCCCGAGGACCGGGTCTGGCGGGTGGAAAATCCTGCCGGGGACGGAATCAGGGGATTTGCCGACCGTCTCAGGCCCGAGCTGCTGGTGGACGGCATCTTTTTCGTGGTGCCCGAGTCCCTGGAGCCGGAGGACGCCTGTGCGGTTTTCGACATCCAGAGGCTCCTCATCCATCTGCACTACAAGTATGTCTATTTCCCACAGCGCTCCCTATCCACCGCCGACGTGGCGGGCGTGCGCGAGGAGTCGCTGCCCGACGTCATCCGGGAGATCAACCAGCTCAGGAACTATCCCTGGCTGCTGAGCTCCCCGCTCACGGACAAGCTGGCCCGTGAGAAGATCGGCCTGCCGCTGCTGGTGGTCCTGCCCGGTCCGTCCATGCACGAGGTGCTGCCCCGCCTGGAGGCCATGCGCGACCACTGTCTGGTGGCCTGCGTGGGTCGGACCGTGAACGACTGCCTCCATGCAGGCGTGATCCCGGACGTGGTTATCCAGCTCGACACCTATCAGGTGCAGCGCAACTTCTACGAGAATCTGCCTGACATGCCGGAGACCCTGCTGGTCCCGCTCTCCATCTGTCCGTTCTATCCCTATGCCCGCAAGTTCCGGGGCGTGGTCATGATGGACAGCTTCAACCTGGAGCTGCTGCCCAACCCGGCCCGGCTGCGGGAGTCCTACGTCTCCACCATCACCGCCTGCCTGGGGCTCGCCGAGGCTCTGCACGCCCCGCACTGCTTCATCGCCGGGGCCGACCTCTCCGCGCCGCTGGCCCTGGCCGGTCATCCGTACGAGGGGCGGACGAGCGGGCCGTTGCCGGTCTTTTCACACCGCAACACCTATCTTTTTCAACGCCGGGACGGCTCCCTTGCCCAGGGATGGGACTATTTCATTGCCACGGCCCAGGAGGTGGACCAGTTCGCCGAGGCCATCGGCCAAAACACGGGCACGCGCTTCTATTCGACCACGGACGCCACGCTGCTGTCGCGCCGCTGGTTCCCCCATGGACCGCCCGAGACGATTCTCGGGCTGCCGCAGGTGGACCGCGCCGTGTTCCTGGCCGCCGTGGACCGCGTCCTGGCCGTGCGCGAGGACGTGGACATCACCCGTACGCGCATGCACCTGCTCCGCCTGCTGGAGGAGGTGCGCGGGGCCGAGACCGCCTATGTTGGCGGCGGGGTCCCCCGTGAGGTGCTGGAAAACCACACCCTGACCAAGGCCGTGGGTCGCATGCGCAATCCCATGCTCAAGGGGGATGTGGACCGGGTGGGCGTGGCCGCAAGGGTGGCGTCCAAGTGGCGCGAGGCCCTGAACGATGCTCGGTTGCTGATCCAGGCCGTGACCCAGGCCGGGCGTGGCCGTGCCGTGCCGCTGCTCTGCCTGCCCCATGAGGTCGAGCCGCTCAAAATGATGCTCGGACGCATTGTCGGTGGTGGCCGCTGGGAGCTGTTCACCATCTCCACGCCGCCGTGCCCGCCGTTCCCCGAGGCCGAGACCCTGGCCGTGAACGACGTGCTGGGCTGGCTGGCCGGACAGCAGGCGGTTTTTGCCTCCCCCGGCATCATGAAGGAATTTGAATACATTATGGATTACGCGCCCGGCGGCAATGTGTATGACCTGCGCCGCGTAGCCGGGCCGGAAATCAAGAGGGAAACGGTATGAGCAGACCCAAGCGTTACTGCATCCTGCTTGCTGCGGGGTCCGGGAACCGGATGAACTTCCCCACCCCCAAGCAGTTTCTGAAGCTGGCGGGGCGGACCATCATCGAGCACACCCTGGACATGGTGGACGGCCACCCCGAGGTTGATGAGATCTTCATCGTCACGGACCGGGACTACCGCTCGTTCCTGGAGGAGATCCTCCTGCGCAACCATTACGCCAAGGTGACCAAGGTGCTCAACGGCGGCGCGTCCCGCCGGGAGAGTTCGGCCTCGGGCATTTTCGCCGTGGAAGAGGACGACGCCCTGGTCCTGCTGCACGACGCGGTCAGGCCCTTCCTCAGCCACCGGATCATCTCCGACTGCTACCGGGCCCTGGAGACCCACGCCTCGGTGGATGTGGCCGTGCCTGCGGTGGACACCATCATCGAGGTTGACGAGGCGGACGCCATCGCGGCCATCCCCAACCGGGCCAGGCTGCGCCGTGGTCAAACGCCACAGGGGTTCCGCGCTTCGGTTCTGCGCGAGGCCCACGAACGGGCCATGGCGGACGAGGGCGTGGAAGTCACCGACGACTGCGGCCTGATCCTGCGCTACGGCCTGGGCGAAGTACACGTGGTGGAGGGCGAGGAGCGGAACATCAAGATCACCTATCCCGAGGACCTCTACCTGGCGGACAAGATTTTCCAGTTGAAGACCGTGGACATCGAGCCTTTGCGCACCGGGAGAACCCTGGAGGGCAAGGTGGTGGCGGTGTTCGGCGCCAGCCGGGGCATCGGCGCGGAGATCATGCGTCTTGGCGCGGAGCAGGGCGGCGTCATGCGCGGCTTTTCCCGCTCAAGCGGTGTGGACGTCCGAGACTACGCCTCGGTTCGGGAGGTCATGGAGCAGGTGTATGCAGAGACCGGACGCATCGACGCCGTGGTCAACACCGCAGCCATCCTGCGCTCGGGCACGCTGCTCTCGCGTGACATCGAGGACGTCAACCTGGAGATCGGCATCAACTACACCGGGGCCATCAACGTGGTCAAAGCTGGGCTGGATTATCTCAAGGAATCCCAGGGAGGTGTGGCGTTGTTCACCTCCAGCTCCTACACCCGTGGCCGCGCCCTGTACACGGTCTATTCCTCGACCAAGGCCGCCGTGGTCAACCTGACCCAGGGGCTGGCCGAGGAGCTACACGCGGACGGGGTGCGCATCAACGCGATCAACCCGGAGCGGACCAACACACCCATGCGGCGGGAGAATTTCGGCGTGGAGCCGGAGCACACCCTGCTCTCGGCAGAGGCCGTGGCCAAGGCCACCATCGATACCCTGCTGGCCGATTTCTCCGGCATGGTCGTGGACGTCCGCCGCGAAACGGACGGCTCTTAAAATACATAGAGCTGAATCCTATGGTCATAAAAAAGCATAGTCTCGCGCCATAGGCGCAAAACGGGGATGCAAGGGGCTCAACCCCTTGCCCGCCGGAGGCGAAATCACCCGAAAATAGCCGCCAAAAGGCGGCATCAACTCCTGATTTTAGCCCGCACGATTAAATGATTGCGGTCAAAATAAATCAGCAAAGGCCGAAGAGGAGAACACCATGAGCGTCACCGAGGAGCTCGTCGCCAAATTCGAGGCCATGGCCGAGGTCACGCCCAAGGACCCGAACCTGTACGTGTTCATGGGCGAGTCCAACGGCTCGTTTACGGGCAACACCAAGCATCTTTTTCTGTACTTCGCCCTGCACCGGCCGGACGTGCGCTCCTGTTACTTCACCTGCAACCGCGAGACCTGGCGGGAGCTGCGTCACCACAAGCTGCCCGTGGTCCTGTTCCCGGACCTGCAGGCCGCCGAGACCCTGGTGGAGGCCGGAACCGTGGTCGTGGACTCCTTTGACTACAAGTTCGGCATCTACCGTCCGCTGACCGAGGGCGCGCGTATCGTCCAGCTCTGGCACGGCGTGGGTTTCAAGAAGATCGGCCTGCTGGAGAAGGACACCGAGATCGCGGAGAAATACAACAAGCTGGATCTCGAGTACCTCTACTCCGGCTACGACGATGTGATCACCACCTCGCCGTTCTATGCCGATGAGGTCTTCGAGCCCTCGTTCAGGGCCGGGAATTTTCCCGTTCTGGGCTATCCGCGCAACGACGCGCTGCTGCAGAAGCCGACCAGGGAGACCATGCTCAACTGCGACATGGACGCCTTTTCCCGGGTGGGGGCCTGCCGCCGGGAGCGCAAGATCATTCTCTATGCGCCCACCTTCCGGGACCAGACCGGCACGCCTTTGGGCGGGCTGGACTTCAAGCGGCTGCACGACTTCCTGGACCGCGAAGGGCTGCACATGGTCATCAAGGCTCACCGGCTCTCCAACGTCCAGGCCGCCTCTTCCCTGCCATGTCTCTCCTTCTATGAAAACACCCGCGACGCGTACCCGTTCATGCCTTTGGTGGACGTCATGGTCACGGACTATTCCTCCATCTACATGGATTACCTGCTACTGGACCGGCCTGTGGTCTTCTACTGCCCGGACTATGAAGAATACGTCACGTACAACCGTGAGTTCCAGTTTCCGTATGACGAAATGACGCCCGGCCCCAAGTGCCGGGATCAGGACGCGTTCCACGCCGCGCTCAAGACCGCCGCCTACGGTGACGACGGGTTCGGCGAAGCGCGCCGCACCCTGTGCGCCAAGGCGTTTTTGGACCGGGACGGTGAGTCGTCCCGGCGCATCGCCGACTATCTGTGCGGTCCGCGCGGGTAGGGCGGATCAGATTCCCTCGTATTGCTGGCCGGGCTTGCGGATGATGGCGTAGTAGGGCTGTTCTCCTATGATGCCGGTGAGCTTCTGGAAGAAGCGCGCGGCCCCGGGGTGGGGCTCGCCGAGGCTGTCCCGGAACTCGGCGTGGAAGGCGTTGTCCGAAACCGTTTCGTACACGGCCCGCAGCCGCCTGTAGTCGGCGGTGTCGGCCAACTCGCCCTGGCGGAAGGCGTCCAGAAAGGCGTGGTTGCGTGCCCTGATGAAGTAGTTGTCCGGTCCGCGCGTGTTGTTGGGCAGTCCGTGGCCGGGCGAGGTTGCCGGGGCGAGAAGTTCCTCCAGAGGCACACCCGCCAGCCGCTCTCTGTCCGCTGCGCACGCGGTTTCCGAGCCCGCGCTCTGCGTCAGTCCGATGCGAAAGTAGCGGTCCAGAATGGCCCACCAGGTCATGAGCATCGAGGACGCGAACTTGTCCGACGTTACAAGTCTGACGATCTTGGCCGACACGGCCGAGGCCTCGGGCGACAGGCTTTCGTGACGGTAGACCGGGACGTCGGGCAGGTTGATCCGGACCGGGTCCACGGCTCGGCGGAAATAGGCCCGGAACACCGGGAAGTCCGCGCAGAAGGGCAGACCGAAGAGACGAATTTCCGGAATCCAGTGCTCCCGCCATCCGTTGTGCCGGAACCAGAGGTTGGCGTTCAGGTCCAGCAGCCGCGTCAGGTCGCGCCGGTGGCCGTAGAATTCAAAATCCGTGATGAAGAATGGAGAGAGGATGTGAGCCTCGTTCACCGCGATGCGGTGCTCGAACAGGGGCGGGAAGCCCGGATAGGACTCGGCGTCCGGTGTCAGGTCCGTGGAAAATATTGCCGTGTCCAGGTCCGTGGTGAGATTCTTGTCCGTGCGCGTCTTGAGCACGAAGGCGTCCTCGGGGCAGAGTTCCAGGCCGAGTCGGAGCTGCTTGGTCTGCCTGGCCAGGTTGCCCGAGCGGTCCATGCCCGGGTCGGCGGTCTCCACCGTGCCGATGCCCAGCGTTTCCAGAAGGTCTCTAAGCCCCTGATGTTGATCTATTTCTCCATACCATGTCGAGAGGACGACGCCGTTGATGGTTCCGGCCTTGCGCAACCGGTGGTGGTGGAGCACGGTCTCCTCCAGCCGCTCCCGGTTGCGGGCGGCGCCGCAGATGACAACCCAGTTTTCGCGCACGCGGATTCTCCTCGTTCAGGGGCACGGTATTTGCTTTCTTCAGGCGTGGCGTCAATTTGACCACACTCATTGGTGTTTTTCAAGACGGTTGCGAGCAACATAATGAAACGATTGGTTTTCGATATAGACGGCACCCTGACCATGCAGGACGGCGCTCCCTATCCAGAGGCCACGCCCCGCGCCGATGTCATCGAGCGGCTGCGGCGCTATCATGCCGATGGATTTGAAATCATTCTCTTTACCAGCCGGAACATGCGCACGCACCAGTGCAGCGTGGGACGGATAACAGCCAAGACCCTGCCCATCATCCTGGACTGGCTGGAACGCCACGACATCCCCTACGACGAGATCCACGTGGGCAAGCCGTGGTGCGGAACCGAGGGGTTCTACATTGATGACCGGGCCATCAGGCCGTCGGAATTTCTTACAAAAAGCCGTGCCGAGCTCGACGCGCTCCTGGACGCGGAGAAGACCGCGCAGGAGGGCTCGTGATCGTCATCCCCATGGCCGGACTTTCCTCCCGCTTCGCCAAGGCGGGCTACGTGCTCCCCAAGTACATGCTTGAGGCGCACGGCAAGTCGCTGTTCCGCCATGCCGTGGAGAGTTTCTCCCGTTATTTCGGGGATACGCCGTTTCTCTTCGTCCTGCGGGACGTGGTCGGAACGAGGGCGTTCGTGGAAGAGGAGTGCCGGGATATGGGCGTGGCCGACACGCGCGTCGTGGCCCTGGAGGATCTCACCCGGGGCCAGGCCGAGACGGTGCTCATGGGCATCGACCTGGCCGGGGTGGACGACGACGTCCCGTTAACCATTTTCAATATCGACAGCGTACGGCCAGGTTTTGTTCATCCCGAGTGGGCGGATCGTTGCGACGGCTATCTTGAGGTTTTTCGCGGCGAAGGGGCGCACTGGTCCTTTGTGGACCCCAGCCAGCGCAACGACGGGCGGGTCAGGCGGACCACCGAGAAGGTACGCATCTCCGACCTCTGCTCAAACGGGCTGTATCATTTCGCCAGGGCCGGGGACTTCCGCGAGGCCGTCGCCGTGCAGGCCGCCTTGTCCGGGGACCGGTTCCAGGGCGGAGAGCTTTATGTGGCCCCGCTTTACAACGAGCTGATCGCCCGCAAGCGGGACATCCGTTACCGCGTTGTTGACCGGGACGCCGTGCAGTTCAGCGGCACGCCCGAGGAATACGAGGCCTTTTGTCGCCGCCCCCTGAGCAAAGGAGCAGACGCATGATCCTGATCACGTCCGGGGCCTACGTGGGCCATGAAATAGCCGCCGAACTGGGACGTCTGCCCACCGCATTCCTGCCCGTGGGCAACCGGCGGCTCTTTGCCGTGCAGATCGAACTGCTCAAGGAATCCGGCGAGGAGATCGTCCTCTCCCTGCCCGAGGACTACGCGCTGCCCGAGCACGACCAGGCCTTTCTGGATCGCCTCGGGGTGCGCGTGCTCCGGGTGCAGCCCACCGTTTCCCTGGCCGAATCACTGCAATACTGTCTCTCCCAACTGCTGCCTCTGGACGGCCCGTTCCGTATCCTGCACGGCGACACCCTGATTCTGGACATCCCTTTTGGTGAGGATGATGTCTTTTCCAAAGGGATGACCGACGCCTACTACTCCTGGGCCGAGTTCCGGGAGGACGCCGGAGGCATCCGGTTCATCGAGGGACTGCCCAACGGCGGCTTCAACCGCGAGGTCCTGAGCGGCTATTTTTCCTTTTCCTCGCCCTATGCCCTGCTGCGCGCCCTGTCCGGCAGCCGGGGCAACTTCATCGACGCCCTGAATCGCTACGCCGCCAGCCACCGACTCCACCCCCTGGAAACCGGGAAGTGGTTCGACTTCGGGCACTTGCAGACCTATTACCGGTCCAAGGCCATGCTCACCACCGAGCGGGCCTTCAACAGCCTGATGATCACCTCGCGCACCGTGACCAAGAGCGGGCGCAACCCGGCCAAGATCGAGGCCGAGGCCGGGTGGTTCGGCGCGGTGCCGCCCGCCCTGCGTCTCTACCTGCCCGCCATGCTGGAAAGCGCCAAGGGGGAAGGTGCGTTCTACCAGTTGGAATACCTGTATCTTTCATCGTTGAGCGAACTCTTCGTTTTCGGCGACCTGCCCCCGTTCCTGTGGGAGAACATTTTCGCCTCCTGCGACGAGTTTTTGACCCAGGCCAGGGCGGCCAAACCAGGAGCAGGGGACGCCGCGGCCACGGACGGCCTGTATCTGGACAAGACCCTGGAGCGGCTGGAGCGCTTCTCCCGGGAGAACGGCGTGGACCTGGACCGCGAATGGCGGATCAACGGCAGGCCGGTACCCGGCCTCTCGCGCATGGCCGAACTGGCGGCCTCGGCCATCCCTCCAGTCACGGACAAGGACCTGGGCGTCATGCACGGGGACTTTCATTTCGCCAATATCCTCTACGACTTCCGCCACGGGATCATCAAGGCGCTCGACCCGCGCGGACTGACCGCCGACGGGCGCTTCTGCGTGCACGGCGATCTGCGCTACGATGTGGCCAAGCTGCACCACTCGGTGGTGGGGCGGTACGATTTCATCAAGGCGGACCGGTTCGCCTGCCGTGATCACGGCGGGCACGCCCTGAGTCTGACCCTGCCCGGCAGCGAGCGGCTGGACCGGGTGGAGGCTCTGTTCAAGGAGCGGACCTTTGGCGGCTATACCCTGGAGGGCGCATCCTCCCAGGCCGTGTGCGTGCTGCTCTTCCTGTCCATGCTCCCGCTGCACGCGGATAGGCCCGGCCACCAGTTGGCCCTGCTGGCCAATGGCCTCAGGCTGTTTGCGGATATGGACGCGCTGCATGTGGCCGCGCCGCCCAAGGGAGTTGCTCCCCTGGCCGTGGGCCGAGACCCGCTCTCCGGATTCGTCCGCTAGGAGGCTGGGATGAACCATCTGTTTTTCCTTCATATTCCCAAGACAGCCGGGACCACGCTCAACGCGGTGCTCAACGACAACTTCGCCTCCTCCGATATTTTCGACCTCTATACCGACGAGCAGCGAATTCGGCTGCGGGAGACCACTTACGAGGAACTGGCCCGCTACCGGTTGGTGCGAGGCCATGTGTTCGTCACGGATTTTGCGGATATCCTGGACGGCCCCATCCCCTTCGAGGTCTTCACCTTCCTCCGCGATCCGGTGGAAAGGGTGATCTCCGAATATCATTTCCTGAAGAGTTGGCCCAAGAGCCATGTCTACCGGTTCCTTAACGAAAACAACGTGTCGCTGAGTGAGTATGTGGCGGGCGAGAGCCCGGAGTTGCGTTGGCGCGGACGCAACGCCATGGTGAACTCTCTCTCCGGAGTGGGGCATCCGTCCATCGAAAAGGGACTGGAGGTGGCCTGGCATCACCTCAGGAACCGCTTCTGCTTTTTCGGCATCCTGGAGCGGTTCGACGAGTCCCTGCTGCAACTCAGCCGCATTCTCGGTCTGGAGCGGTGCTTCTACGAGCGGCAGAACGTGCGCAAGGGGCGGGCGCGTTATGCTGCCACGACCGAGGAAGTGGAGTTGATACGGGAACACAACCAGGCGGACATCGAGTTGTATGAGCGCGCCTGTGTGGAGTTCGATCGGCGCATCCGGCTCATGGGTGAGCCCTTTCAAGCCAATCTGCGCCTCTTCCGCAAGGTCAACGACCGCTTCCAGCGCGTCTCCCGGCTGATCATGGCGCGGGACAACCTGGACCGGGGTGAAATCCTCAACGCCAAGTAGATCGATTCGCATTTATTGCTGTCCCGTCCATTTGACATTGCCGACACGTTGGCCCACAGTTCTAGACTGGAAAACCATACTATGGAGTGGGACCTGTGAGCGAATTCAGGACGGAAACGGATTCCCTGGGGCCGGTGGAGGTGCCGGCGGACAAGCTTTGGGGAGCGCAGACCCAGCGGGCGCTACAGCTCTTTCCCATCGGCGTCGACCCTATGCCGCCGGAGATGATCGAAGCCTATGCGCTGCTCAAGATGGGGTGCGCCCTGGCCAATCACGGGGCAGGGCGGCTGAATACCGAGGCGCGGGATCTCATTGTCACCGCCTGCGGTGAAATCCTCTCGGGCGACCATGACGCCATGTTTCCCTTGCCGGTCTGGATTTCCGGGTCCGGCACCCAGTTCAACATGAACGTCAACGAGGTCGTGGCCAATCGCTGCTCCCAGCTTGCGGGCAGGCCGCTGGGCTCCAAGGAGCCGGTTCACCCCAATGATCACGTGAACCGTTCCCAGTCCACCAACGACAATTTTCCCACGGCCATGCATATGGCTGCGGCCCTTGCGATATCCCGCGCGCTCATCCCGGCGGTGCGCGCCATGGCCGGGTCCCTGTCCGACCATGCCGAAGCCTGGGACGACATCGTCAAGATAGGGCGTACCCACCTTCAGGACGCCACGCCGCTGACGCTGGGGCAGGAGTTTTCCGGCTATGCGGCCATGCTTGAGGACCATCTGGTCCGTCTGGAAACCGCCTTCGAAGGCGTGCTGGCCCTGCCCCTGGGCGGTACCGCCGTGGGCACAGGCATCAATACCCACCCCGGTTTTGCCGAGGACGCCGTGGCCCGCATCGCGGACCTGTCTGGCCTGGACTTCCGGCCGGTCGCCAACCGGTTCGCGGCCCAGGGAGGGCACGACGCCCTGGTGCATCTCTCGGGCTGTCTCAAGGGGCTGGCCGCCTCCCTTTACAAGATCGCCTGCGACATCCGCCTGCTGGCCTGCGGCCCTCGCGCAGGGCTGGCCGAGCTGGTCCTGCCCGCCAACGAGCCGGGCTCCTCGATCATGCCGGGCAAGGTCAACCCCACCCAGTGCGAGGCCCTGACCATGGTCGCGCTCCAGGCCATGGGCAACGACCTGGCCGCCACTCTGGGCGGCGCGGGCGGCATATTGGAGATGAACGTCTACAAGCCGCTCATGATCTTCAACGTCATGCAGTCCATCCGCAACCTGTCCGGGGCCATGGTCGCCTTCAAGGCCAACCTGCTGGACGGTCTCAAGCCCGACCGGGAGCGGATCGCAAATCTGCTTGGGCGGTCCCTTATGCTCGTCACCGCCCTGAGTCCTGCCATCGGCTATGAGAAGGCCGCCGAGATCGCCCTGCACGCCCATCGCACCGGCTCCACCCTCAAGGAGGCGGCCCTGGAGCTTGGGTACGTCACCGAAGAGGAGTTCGACCGCATCGTGGTCCCGGCGAGAATGGTCGGGCCGCAGGTCTAGCCGCATAGCTCCTTCTGTTGCCGGGGTTTGATGATCAGATGAGCATGGCGTAGGCCGTGGCCCCGACCATGACCGTGACCAGCACGATGTTGAAGCCCATCCTGACGGAACGAGAGCGGAGCAGCTGCATTATCCCCATGCCCATCAACCCCCACAGGGAGTGGAACGAGACCTGGAAAAACATGAAGGTCAGGACGAAGACCACCACCTGGGGCGGCAATGGCGCTTCCGGGTTGGCGAACTGACTGAATCCGACCACGGCCATGGTCCAGCTTTTCGGGTTGGTCGGATGGAGAAACAGGCCATCCCGGAACGAGAGAGGTTTTTCCATTCCCGGCGCGGCAAGCTGCATCCTGATGATCTTCCAGCCCAGATAGAGAATATAGGCCATTCCGCCGATCTTCATGAACCAGGCGGCCTGGGGATTGGCTGTGAACAATCCGCCCAGACCGAGGGCGACCATGGTGTTGAGAAGAACCGCGCCCGCAGTGGTGCCCGCCAGAAAAGACAGGGATGAACGAAATCCCGTTGTCTGGCCTATGGCCATCATGGAAAGATTGCCCATGCCGGGTGTGCCGGTCATGACAATGACGAAGAGGACAAAAGCTGCATACGTTTCCATACCGTTATTCTCCTTGGGGACGGTTGTTCATGCTGCCTTGTATGGTTGACATTGTATGGTGTCAATGAAAGCATTGTCCGCATGACAATGTACACACCGCACGTGGCAAGGGAGAACGGGCCCCTGTACAAGGCCCTGGCGGATTCCATCGAACGGGATATTCAGGCCGGAACGCTCACGCCCGGAGAACGGCTGCCGACCCATCGCGACATGGCCGACGCCTTGGGCGTGAACGTGTCCACGGTGACGCGCGGCTACCGCGAGGCCGAGAAGCGCGGCCTGCTGTCCGGTACCGTTGGCCGGGGGACCTTCGTGGCGTCGGACGCGGTCACGTCTTCGGCCATGGTTTCCTTCGAGCCCGGCGCGCCCGGCATGATCGAAATGGGGCTCATCGCGCCCCTGTCGTACCTGGACCCTGACGTGGCCGAGGGCTTCCGGCGTATTGCCCGGCGAAAGGATCCCACTACATTCCTGCGCTACACCGACCCTCGCGGCCTGCCGGACCACCGCCAGGCGGGTGCGCTCTGGGCGCGGCTCTACGGTCTGGAGTGCGGCCCCGAGGAGATCATTGTCTGCGCCGGAGCACAGCACGCCCTGACCTGCTGCCTGGCCGGGCTGCTCCGCCCCGGCGACCGGCTGGCCGTGGACTCCCTGACGTATCCCGGCCTCAAATCCCTTGCCTCCATGCTCGGCATCAGGCTGGCGCCCATCACCATGGACGGGCAGGGCATGATGCCCGAGGCCCTGGATGCCGCCTGCCGCCGCAACGACATCAAGGCCGTCTATCTCATGCCCGGCGTGCACAACCCCACCACCGCCACCATGAGCGAACCCCGGCGTGACGAGATCGCGCGGCTGGCCGAAGTTCACGACCTGATCATCATCGAGGACGACGCCTACGACCTGACCCACCCCGGTCGGACCACGCCCGTGTCCGACCGCGCCCGGCACCGCGCCGTGTTCGTGGCCGGGCTCTCCAAGTCCCTGGCCGCAGGACTGCGCGTGGCTTTTCTGGTCGCGCCGCCCGCCCTGCGCAAGCCCCTGGCCCAGGCCGTGCTCAACACCATCTGGATGGCCCCGCCACTCAACGTCGAGCTCGCCGCCATGTGGATCACCGACGGCACCGCCGAACAGATTCTTGAAGCCAAGCGCGCCGAAGCCGCCCGCCGCTACATGATCGCCTGTGACGTGCTCGACGGGCTGCGCTTCCGTGGCAAGCCCACCGGCTTCTTTTGCTGGCTGGAGCTGCCCGCGCCCTGGACCGGCGCAGCCTTCGAGGCCGCCGCCCGCGCCAGGGGCATCAATGTGTTTGGCGCGGAAAAGTTCGTGGTCGGCGACACTGCCGCGCCTGCCGCCGCGCGCCTCTCTCTTACCGGAGCCGAGGACATAGACGACTACCGCCAAGGACTCTGGGTGCTCTGGCATCTGCTGACCCGCAAAGACTGAGTTGGGGAAGGGGGGACCCTTTGGCGGGCAACCGGGGCTGCTCCGCAGGGCCTACCGGCGGTCCCTTCGGGGAGCCTGCCGGCGGTCTCCTTCGGAGAGACCAGGCCGCTGTCCTAGACCTGCCAAAGGCCGAGGGCCTTTGGAATCCCATTGCTCGCTTCGCTCGAATTCGTGAGGAAGCCGAGTTCGTGCCGCTTTTGCGGGGACGGACTGTTCGCTCGACACCGCCGTGCCGGGTGGCGGTTCGGGCCGGGAAAAGTGAGAGGTAAACCCGCCTTCGGACCGGCCCAGGACCGTCACTTTTTCCGGCCCGAACCGCTAGGGTTGTATTTGGGTATTGTCGAAAGCGGCTTGTTGCCGATTTGTTAAAAAAAATCGGGAGAGGAGAAGCTGATGTTGATTGTTGGAGAATAGGAGAGCCCTATTCGTTTTGGCCGTTAACACATAGCGGCACGCGAGAGCCTTTTTTTAAACTCCCTCCCCCCGCCGAAGGCGCGCCAAAAAGTTTAGGAGGGGAGATGGGGATGGGGGGTCTGGGGGGAAGGGGAAGAGGGGAAGCCTTTTCCAAAGGGTGCCCCTCTTCCCCTTCCCCCCAGCCGCCGGAGGCTTATTCCAACGTCTTGATAAAGGCGTCGGCTTCGGCGATGGATTTTTCCATTTCCTTGATCAGGGTGCCGACATTGGACTGGATGGTGGTGAGTTCGCCTTCGAGGGAGGCGATGGCCTTGGCGTTGAGGTTGTGCTTGAGGTAGAGCACTTGATCTTTGAAGGCGTGCAGCACGGGGTCCATCTTGGCGCTGGCCTTTTTCATGGCGCGAATGAGTTTGTTGTAGCGCGACTTGGTGGCAGAAAGTTTCTGCTGGCTGGCGCGGCGCAGCTTGGAGGAGGTGTACTGGGTGATCTCGTCGGCCCATTCCTCGAACAGGGCTTCAGCCACGTCCTCGACGGATTCGATGCGGTCGCGGACGTCTTCGGCCATGGCCTCGCTGGTCTCGTACTCGCTGTTGAGGATCTCGTATTTTTCTTCGAGCTCACCGCCGTCGAAGTTGACCACGGACTTGTAGCGTTCAAGGGCGTTGGCGAACTGTTCCTTGGCGTCCTGCTGGGATTCGCGGGCGTTCTCGACGCGGTCGGACAGGATTTCGCGCTTGTCGTACCCGACCTTTTCCATGGCCGAGTAGTAGGCTTTCTGGCAGCCGAGGGTGAAGATGAGGGAAAAGAGGGTGAGGGCGAGGACGATCCGTTTCATGTCAGGCTCCTTGAGGCGTATTCTTTTTCGGACAGATACAACAAAGCCGTGGCGCGGGCAACGGCTAGGCGGGCGGGGCGAGTTCGCGGCGCGCTCCGCTCACGAGGGCTTGGGTGAAGCGGGAGAGCTGTGCGGAT
Organism: Pseudodesulfovibrio cashew; assembly: GCF_009762795.1. Lineage (NCBI taxonomy): Bacteria > Pseudomonadati > Thermodesulfobacteriota > Desulfovibrionia > Desulfovibrionales > Desulfovibrionaceae > Pseudodesulfovibrio > Pseudodesulfovibrio cashew. Next base: position 1,233,505 of record NZ_CP046400.1, read on the forward strand.
TCGAGATTCCAGCAGTGCCAGTGTAGCCGCACCGTGTAGACGTGGCCGGGCAAAAGGTCGATGAGTTCGCCCCGATCAAGGTACTCTGCGGCCTGCTGGTCCGGGAGCATGCCGCAGACCCGGCCGGAGGCGATGGTCGGCGCGAACTTCTCTGAGGAGGGCAGGTAAAAGGCGTTGTATGCAGTCGGCGCGCTTCCAAGGGCTTCGGCGATGAGGTCGCCGTGCATCAGGTCTTTGCGGTTGAAAATGAGGATTGGCGCGGCTTCCATACCTTCCGGCGCCACGCCGCGGGGGTGCCATTTTGCCCTGTAGTCCGGTGTGCAATACAATCTGTAAGTCTGATCGCCCAGGTAGTCCACGCGACAGCCCTGGAAGGGCTCGCTCCGGTCGCTGATACAGCCGAGGACTTCGCCGTCTCGGAGGAGCTGGTGGGTCTGGGCCTGGTCGTCCACGGCCAGGTCGAGCAATACGGGGTTGGCATCGAGGTAGTCGTTCACCGCCGGGAAGAACCAGGTGGCCAGGGAGTCGGCATTAATGCCCACGGGCAGGGTTACGTACCCGCTGCCGTCCTGTTCCGTACCAAGGCCGAGGTCCGCCTCCAGCAGTCTCACCTTCCGGTAGTGCTTGAGCATCTCCCTGCCCGCCGGGGTGGGCGAGGGCGGGGAGGATCGGACGAGCAGCACGCACCCGGCCTGTTCCTCCAGCAGCTTGACCCGCTGCGACACGGCGGACTGGGTCAGATGCAACACCTTGGCAGCCTTCTCGAATCCGCCTTCCCGCACTACGGCCCCGAAGGCCTCCACCAACTTGTAATCGAGCATGCCCGATCATTAGCAAAATTAATCCAACATGAAAACAATGAGTTTTACATCTGGACGGTTCTCCGGCTACCCCTTACCTCACCAACGGAAAACAACCTTCAACGCGATTACCCTCCCCGCAAAGCGGCACCAAAAAGTTTAGGAAAAGGAGGGGATGGGGGTCCGGGGGAAGGGGAGAGGGACAACCTTTTTCACAAATCCGCAGGACTGCGGATTTGGGCGTTGCGGCGCAGCGCAACGGGTCGAAGACCCGAGCCCCAGGACGGGGCGAGTCCAAGGGTTTTTCCTCCCCTTCCCCTGGCCGCCGGAGACAACCATATGACACCATTTCTCCAAGGGTTCGGCATGGGCGGCGGGCTCATCGTGGCCATAGGGGCGCAGAACGCCTTTGTACTGACCCAGGGCGTGCGACGCAACCATCATCTCGCCGTGGCCGCGCTGTGCATCCTGTGCGACGGCGTGCTGATCTCGTTGGGCGTGACGGGCGTGGGCACCATGGTCGCGTCCAACCCGCTCCTGGGTAAGATGGCGGCCTGGGGCGGGGCTGCGTTCCTGACGTGGTACGGGCTGGGCTCGTTTCTATCGGCCTGGCGCGGCGGCGTGCTGGGCGAGGGCGAGGACGCGGGCAAGACCTTGCGTCATACCCTGGCGCTCACTTTGGCGGTGACACTGCTGAATCCGCATGTCTATCTGGATACGGTCGTTTTGATGGGGTCGGTCTCGGGCCGCTTCGGCGATCCGGGCCGCTACCTTTTCGGCCTGGGCGCTTTCTGCGCCTCCACCGCCTGGTTTGTCCTGCTCAGCCTTGGCGGCCAGGCCCTGGCTCCGGTGTTTCAACGTCGCTCCACCTGGCGCATCCTGGATGGCGTGGTCTGCCTGACCATGTGGACCATCGCCGCTACCCTTATTCACTCCGCCGTCAGCGCATAGCTGGCTATTTATTAGTGTTTCGTTAATGAATAGCTGGCTATCCTATGTATCTATCCAATTGAATTGAATTGATTATATCGATATCATCAAAGGATTAGGGGGAACTACTCATCGTCTGGGCAATCCTTCCTGCCGAGGCGGAACAGGGCTTGCCAATCCAGCGGGACGAGGGAGCGGCGGTTCTTCCACTGGAGGTAGTCCCAGCCCTCGGCGGGGATGGTGCGCACGGCCACCTTGTTGACGAACTGCTTGCCGTCGTCGCCGCAGCATTTGCAGGCCCAGCCGCAGATGTCGCAGGTGCAGCCGCCGGTCTTGATCATCTCCTTGGCAGTGCCGGAGTTGTCGCAGCAGCCGTCGCACAACCGCAGATAGCCGGGATCGGTGTTGTTGCCCATGCCGGAAGGTAGGCGTCGGCAAGGACTGTGGTCAAGACGGGAGTGGCTTTTCCTTCTCCATGACCGGGATGGCGAGCCCCTGCGATGTGGAAGCGTCTTCCTCTTTCGTACCGAATGGGGTATGCTGGAAAGAGGAGTGTCGCATGTTGTATCATCATTCATTCGGCGTTGTTTTTCCCCTGGTTTGCAAGGACGGGCCGGAAAGGGACGCGCCCGGACCGGAGGAGCCCGAGTTGACGCCGGAACCCCATGAAGGGTTTGGCGACAGGACGTTGGTCTGCAGGGCATGCCAATCAGTGATTACCCGTCGCGAGCTGGCGATGGAGGTGAGCGGCCAGCATCGTCACGTCTTTTTCAACCCCTATGGGGTGGTCTTCGAGCTCGGGTGTTTTGCCTCGGCCAAGAACGTGGAGCCCGTGGGACCGCCCACGGACGAGTTCACCTGGTTTCCGGGATTCGCCTGGCAGGTGGTGGCCTGCTCGGGGTGCCGCTCGCAATTGGGGTGGCGCTACGTCGGCCGGGAGGGCGGTTTTTACGGCCTGATCCTCAAGGCGCTCGTGGAGAAGGCCGGGCGCAAGGCTTGATTCCCGGCCTTTCCCTTCGGTGCGTCCTGGCGTATGTTGCCTCCCGTCATGACACAATCCCCTTTGCATCCATACGAACAGTGGTTTCACGGCCATGTGGACCGCTATCTGGCTTTGGCCGGAGAGGACGCCTTCATGGTCGAGCGCAAGGTGCGCCACACCCGGCGTGTCCTCGCCCATGCGCGGGCGATCCTCAAGGAAATCAAGCCGGGAGCGACATTTTCCCATGTGGTGGAAGTGGCCACCCTGCTGCATGACGTGGGCAGATTTCCGCAACTGGTGGACCAGGGGACCTATGACGACAGGGCCGGGTTCAATCATGCCGAGGCCGGGGCCGAAATTCTGGAGAGCCAGGGTGTGCTCGCTCCACTGGACGAGGTCGACCGGCGCAGGGTGCTGGACCTCGTGCGCTATCACAATCGGGCCGTGGTGCCCGAGGGATTGGACCCGGACACCCGCCTGGGGCTTCACGTGGTACGCAATGCGGACAAGCTGGACGCCATCCGCAACAATCTCAAGTACCTGAACCCGGCGGCACCCCACGGCAAGGCGCTCAAGGCCGGGGTTGTCTGGCATGATGCCGAGGTTTCGCCCGCGGTGCTGGAGAGGGCGCGGAACCGGCAACTCATCCCTTTTGCCGATATCCGCTGGTCCAACGACTTCATTCTGTTCCTGTGTTGCTGGCTCTACGATCTGCACTTCCGCTACAGCTTTCGCCACCTGTTGTCCTCGGGCCGCTTCGAGGAGCTGCTAGGAAGGCTGCCGGATCACGGCCCCCTGGCCGAGTTGGCCGACATGTTCCGGGAGGACCTGGAGCGGCTGGCCGAAGAAGGGGCTGACCCGCTTTCTTGACCTGCCGGAACGGGGCGGGCTACACCCGGCCCATGGCCATCCGTTATCCCATCCCCGCTGAAACCTACCGCACCGAGGACTCCATCAAGCGCAGCCGCTTCATCGTCACAGCGAGCCATGCGCCTGACAGCGAGAGCGCCAAGGCCTTCATCACGGAGATAAAGGCCGAATTTCCTGACGCCACCCACAACTGTTGGGCCTATGCCGCCGGTCCGCCGGGCGACACGGCGCAGGTGGGCATGAGCGACGACGGCGAGCCCCATGGTACGGCGGGAAAACCCATGCTCAACACCCTGCTGCACGGCGGCGTGGGCGAGATCGCCGTGGTGGTGACGCGCTACTTTGGCGGAACCAAGCTCGGCACGGGCGGACTGGTGCGGGCCTACACCTCCCTGGTCAATCTCGCCCTGGAGGGATTGCCGCAAAAGGAAAAGGTCGAGACCGTGCGTCTGCTCGCCACCGTGCCGTACCAGTCGGTGACCCTGTTCAAGCGGATGCTCCCGGAGTTCGAGGCCGAAGTGGCCGAGGAGCGGTTCACGGATGAGGCCGGGTTCGTTCTGGTCATGCCCGCAGAGCACGAGGCGGACTTCGCCGCCAGAGTGGCGGAGTTGACCGATGGGCGGGGCCGGATCAAAGCGGGATAATTACGGATTGATGGTTGCAATGGGTTGCGTAAATGGGCTAGCCTTGTGTTAATTCATATAACAGCAAACAGAACGCAAGGCCTATGTCCGCACACAAGCTCCGCGCCATCTACAAGCAACTCAATGACAAAATTGACGAAGCAACCGAAGCGGCCCTGTTTGAAATCAAGGAACTGAAAACCGACCTCAACGAACTGCAACGACATTTCTCCGGACGCAAGAAGGTAACGGACATCCAGCCGGACGACGTCCTTCGCTCCGCGTACGAGATTGCCCACCGCATGCGGGACATCCAGAAGCGCAAGGAAATCCTTGCGGAAATGGAGGATGTGGCCGCCGAGACCGAAGCTCTCGGCTACCTCGAATCGCGCGGCGCCAAGCTGCTCACGCGACCGGCGGGGTGGCATTTTCAGACCGCCAAGGAGCGTTTCCTGCTTCATGAGAGCGACCCGGTGGCCGCAGCGGCCGAGCTGCGCAAGCTCCTGGCCGCGGGCAAGCGGCTCAAGCGTCCCGCAAAACGGAAAAAGAAGTGATATTGACGGAAAGCGCGCTGGCCCGCCTTGACTTTTTCAGGGTGGGTCGCATCTTTCGGTAACGTCTCAACACCCAAACCCTATGGACCATCCGATGATCAAACGCATCACCCTGGCGCTCGTCGCCCTGTTCATGACCCTGTCCCTGACCGGCTGTGGCTACAACTCCATGCAGCAGCAGGAGGAGAATGTCTTCGCGGCCTGGGGCAACCTGGAAGCCGCGTTGCAGCGTCGCGCCGACCTGATCCCCAACCTGGTGGAAACGGTCAAGGCCGCCGCCTCCCATGAAAAGGACACCCTCCAGGCAGTGGTCGAGGCGCGGGCCAAGGCCACCCAGACCCGGATCACGCCGGACATGCTCGGCGACAAGGCCGCGCTGCAGCAGTTCCAGGCCGCGCAGGGCGGGCTCTCCTCGGCCCTGTCCCGGCTGATGGTCGTGGTGGAACGCTACCCCGAGATCAAGGCCAACCAGAACTTCCTGGGCCTCCAGCATCAGCTCGAGGGCACGGAGAACCGGATTAACGTGGCCCGTCAGCGCTACAACGACGCGGTCAAGGTCTTCAACAGCTCCATCCGCTCCTTCCCCAACTCCCTGACCAACTCGCTCATGCTCAAGCTGGACCGCAAGGAGTTCTATCAGGCCGATCCCGGGGCCAAGACCGCGCCCAAGGTCAACTTCGGCAACAACTCCTAACGGGAGCCTTTCGTGCGCAAAGTAATCCTTTTCGTCCCGGCGGCGCTGCTCGTGCTCGTGTTCGCCTCCGGCGCGAAAGCCCTCGACGTCCCCGAGTACAAGGGATACGTCAATGATCTGGCGGGCATGATCTCGCCCAAGGTCCGGCAGACCCTGGAGGCGCGGCTGGCCGATCTGGACCGGACCGATTCCACCCAGATCGCGGTGCTGACCGTTCCATCTCTTGAGGGAGAGGACATCAACGACTTCTCCATCCGCGTGACCGACGCCTGGAAGATCGGCCAGAAGAACGAGGACAACGGCGTGCTGCTGCTGGTCAGCAAGGCGGATCGAAAACTTCGTATCGAGGTGGGCTACGGCCTGGAGGGAGTGCTCACCGACGTGCTCTCCGGGCAGATCATCACCAACGTCATCGCTCCCCGCTTCAAGGCAGGGGATTATGACAGCGGCTTCCTCGACGGCGTGGGCGCCATTTCCGGCGCGGTGCGCGGCGAGTTCAAGGCCGCACCCGTCAAAACGTCGCGGCGCTCCGGGCGCGGCGCGTTGCCGCTGATCATCATTCCCATGATCCTCTTCGTGGCCCTGACCGAAATCTTCGGCAGGCGCAGGCGCGCCGCCCGCATGAGCGGATGGGACGGCCTGGACGGACAGCATGGCAGATCCTCCGCCATGGGGTCGGCGGCCTCGACGCTCTTCTGGCTCTCCCTGCTCGGCGGAGGCCACCGGGGCGGAGGCGGCGGCTTCGGCGGCGGTGGATTTGGCGACGGCGGTGGTTTCGGCGGATTTGGCGGTGGCGGTTTCGGCGGCGGCGGCGCCTCGGGCGACTGGTGATGCCGGGACGGGTCCTTCCTCTCCTGCTCGCGGTCCTGCTTGGCTGGACCGCCTGCGCCTGGGGGTTGGAGGTGCCTGCTTCGGACGGCTATGTCACCGATCTGGCCGGTATCATGTCCTCGTACACGGAACAGACCGTCGAGCAGAAGCTGGCCGACCTGGACCGGACCGATTCCACCCAGGTGGCGGTGCTGACCATTCCGTCCTTGGAAGGCGAAGACCTGGAAGGATTTTCCCTGAAGGTGGCCGAGGCCTGGGGCATCGGCCAAAAGGGAAAGGACAACGGTGCGCTGCTTTTGATCAGCAAGGCGGACCGGAAGATCCGTATCGAGGTCGGCTACGGCCTGGAGGACACGCTGACCGATATCAGAGCCGGGCGGATCATTGACCAGGAGATGTCCCCGCGCTTCAGGAAAGGCGACTTCGACGGGGGCGTCATGGCCGGAGTGGACGGCATCGTGGACACGGTGCTGGGGCGGTATGAGGCGACTCGTGCGCCGGAGGATAAAGGCGAAAGCTGGCTTTCCATAGTGCTCGGCATCCTGTTTTTCCCGGTGCTGATCCTCATGTCCTCCCCTCGGTTGGTGTACTATCTTATCGGGAAATTTATTTTCAAAGTCCCACCGGATTCCCTCCGGGGTAACCGCTACCCCGGGTCCGGCCCGACCGGTTCCGGTGGAATCGGCTTCGGGGGCGGAGGGTTCGGCGGCGGATTTGGCGGTGGCGGTTTCGGCGGAGGCGGGGCCTCCGGCGGCTGGTAACCATAGCAAGGCATCATAATGAAGACACTCGCACAGACATTTCTTTCCCAGGACGAGCAGGAAAAACTCGTCCAATGCGTCATGGACGTGGAAAAACGGACCTCGGGCGAAATCGTCCCGGTCATCGCGTCCTCCAGCTACGACTATCCCCGGGCCTCGCACCTGGGCGGGCTGCTGCTCGGCGTGCTCACCGCCGTGTGCGTGGCCATGCTCCTGGGGCGTGAGGACATGTGGGTTTTTCTCGCCCTGTTCCTGGCGGCCTATGTGCTCTTTTCCCAGCTGCTTAACGCCATCCCGGAGCTCAAGATGCCGTTCATCTCCAAGCGGGAGATGCGCGACGAGGTGGACGAGGCCGCGCTCACGGCGTTTTACGTCAACGGGCTGCACCGGACCCGCGACCGGACCGGGATCATCATCTACGTCTCGGTCTATGAACGCACCGTGCGCATTCTCGCGGACAAGGGGATCAACGACAAGGTCAATCCCACGGCCTGGGACGAGGTGGTGGCCGACATCACCAAGGGTATCAAGGAAGGCAGGCCGGGCGAGGCCCTGTGCCGGGGCGTGGTGCGTTGCGGCGACCTGATTACCCGCCACTTTCCGGTCAAGCACGACGACACGGACGAGCTGCCCAACCTGATCATCGGAGGGGAGGCCAAGTAGCTCCCGATGCGGGCGCGGCGTTCATCTTGCGGAAAGATTCTTGCAATTCCATCTGGTTTGGGCGATATGGGTCAAGATCAGAGGGAGATACCATGGATGATGCCCATTTACTCGGCCATGATGCCGCCGTCCTGACCATCCTCAGGACCACGGACGAGGTGAACCAGCTCAGGGACGTGGACACGATCCTTGACAAGATTCTCATGGAGTCCCGGAAGTTCGCCAATGCGGATGCCGGCTCCATTTTTCTCGTGGAAGGCGATAGCCTTATTTTCAGCTATGTTCAGAATGAGACTCTCTTTGCAGAGGGAAGCGCCAACGCAGCGCTTTACCAGAACTTTTCCATCCCCATCAGTGAAGATTCCATAGTCGGCTACGCGGCCAAGACGCGCAAGAGCCTGGTCATCGACGACGCCTACGAGCTGGACCCGACCCTGCCGTACTCCCTGAACAAGGCCTTTGACGAGAAGTCGGGATACCGGACCACCTCCATGCTGACGGTCCCGCTTATCGCCCAGGAAAGCCGGTTGGTGGGGGTCATGCAGCTGATCAACGCCAAGACCGAGTCCGGCCGAGTGGTGCCTTTCTCCTGTGAGGCCGCGACGTATATTCCCCTGTTCTGCAACAACGCCGCCGTGGCCATCGAGCGCGGGATCATGAACCGTGAATTGATCCTGCGCATGATGCAGATGGCCGAGCTGCGCGATCCCACGGAAACCGGCCCTCACGTCCAGCGTGTCGGCGCATTCAGCGCCGAGATCTACGGTGCCTGGGCCGCACGCCGGAAGATTCCGCCCAAGGAGATCAAGCGGGAGCAGGACAGCCTGCGCCTGGCGGCCATGCTCCACGACGTGGGCAAAGTCGGCATCCCGGACGCCATCCTCAAGAAACCGGCCAAGCTGACCACCGAGGAATTTGAGATCATCAAGCTGCATACCCTGTTCGGGGCTCGGCTCTTCCGAAACCAGACCAACGAACTGGACCGCATGTCCATGGAGATCGCTCTCCGCCATCATGAGCGCTGGGCCGAGCCCGGCTATCCGGGCATCGTTACGCCGGACATTTGGGCTCCGGAGCCGAAGCTGGGCGCAGGTGAGCCCATCAACGGCGAGGCCATTCCGCTGGCCGCCCGTATCTGTGCCGTGGCCGACGTCTTCGATGCGCTGTCTTCCCCGCGCGCGTACAAGGAGCCATACGACGACGCCAAGTGCCTCCGCATACTGGAGGAGGAGTCCGGCACGCACTTCGACCCCGAACTGGTCGAGATCTGTTTTGAGATTTTCGACGTCATCAAGGCCATCAGGGACAAATACCAGGAAAAGTGGACCGTGTGACCATGGCCACCGCTAAGACGCTTTACGACTTCATCGATCCGGCGGACGGGGAGGGCGTCCTTCGCGAGGTGGAATTTCTGCTGGCCCGGGCTTGGCCCGAAAGGGATTTCAGTGTGGTCAGGCAGGCATTTCGCGACGTGGAACGCCTTTTTGCCGGAGAGTATCCTGGTTACCGGGCGTGCAACACCGCGTATCACGACTTCGAACACACCTGCGCCGTTTTCCTGGCTGCTGTCCGGCTTGTGGACGGGGCTCTGGCCGAGGGGGAGACCTTTCCCCGCGCTGCCGCCGTCAAGTGCGTGCTGGCAGCCCTGTTCCACGATGTGGGGCTGATTCAGGCCGAGGGCGACGACTCTGGCACAGGTGCCGTGCACACTGTGGGGCACGAGGCGCGCTCAATCCGCTTCATGCGGGAGAATCTTGAGGGGAAGCTTGCCCCCGAAGACCTCGACGACGTGGCGGATTGCATCCGCTGCACCATCCTGAACATGCCGCCCGGGCTGATCGAGTTCCGGACGGACGACATGCGCAGGATGGGGGAATTCGTGGGCAGCGCGGACTTGCTGGCCCAGATGGCGGACCGCTACTATCTGGAAAAGCTGCCCCGCCTGTTCGAGGAGTTCCGGGAGGCGGGCATCCCGGGCTACGCCTCGGCCCACGATCTGCTGGTCAGGACGCGCGTCTTCTATCAGGAGGTGGCCAGGCCGCGCCTGGAGAGGGACCTGGGCCGCGCCCGTCGGTTCATGGCAGCCCATTTCCGCAGCCGCTGGCAAGCCGGCGAAGATCTCTACGCCCGAGCCATTCAGGACAATCTCAAGCGCCTGGACCGCATTCTGTCGGAATGCGGCGAGGACCTGGACTGCTTCAGGGAACAGCTCCGCCTGGACGGTGTTTCCCTGGACCTCCTTTAGGTTTCTTTTCCCGGTTTCGTCTTCCCGGAAAAACTCATTGTGTCCGGTCCCGTATCCGGTATGATGGGACCATGTCCGACCAGTCCAAGAAATCATACGAAAAGGTGTTCGTGGCCCGGCAGCCCGTGTTTCGCCCGGATGAGACCCTCTGGGGATACGAGCTGCTGTTTCGTTCCGGCAGGGAGAATATGGCCGTCGTGGTCGACGAGTCCGAGGCCACGTCCTCGGTCATCGCAGACGGTCTGATCATGGCCCTGGAGGGAGTGGACGAGAGCGCGCGCATTCTCATCAACTTTCCTGAGCAGATGTTGCTGGAGGACGTGGGGTTCGCCCTGCCCAGGGAAACCTGCGTCATCGAGATTCTGGAAAACGTGCGCCCCAGCAAGAAGACCCTGGCCGCCGTGCGGCGGCTGAAGGAGGCGGGCTACACCATCGCCGTGGACGACTATTTCGGTCAGCCACAGCTCAAGCCTTTCATCGACCTGGCGGACATCGTCAAGATCGATCTGCTGGAGCTTGGCTCCGACCCGGACAGAGTCGCAGAGGCCGTAGAGGCCGTACCGGTCTCCGGGGTCGAGCTTCTTGGCGAGAAGGTGGAGGACGAAGCCACCTTCCGTTTCCTCAAGGACTTGGGCTTCACCCTGTTTCAGGGATTTTTCTTCAGCAAGCCGGAAATCCTGCCCGGTCGCAAGCTCTCGGCCAATGAGACCACCAAGCTGCAGCTGCTTTCGGAGCTGTCTTCAGAGGGGCTGGAACCGGCTCGGCTGGCCGAAATCCTCCAGTCTGATCCGAGCCTGAGCTACCGTCTGTTCCGCTACATCAACTCCGTGGGGTTCGGGCTGCGCAGCAAGGTTACCTCGCTCAAGCGGGCCATCGACATGATGGGCATGCTCCAGGCCAAGCAGTGGCTGCGCACAGTGGTTCTGGCGGACATGAACACCACCCCCAAGGGCGGAGAGCTCGCCTTCATGGCCGTGCATCGCGCCCGGTTTCTGGAATCCTTCTGTTCCCTCTCTTCGGACAAGCCCTGCAACACGGACGTCCTGTTCATCGTCGGCCTGTTTTCTCTCCTCGACAGCATGCTTGGCATGAAGATGGTGGACATCCTGGAGACGCTCCCCCTTGACGACGAGGTGAAACGGGGACTGACCAGCGAGAGCGATGCTCATGATTATCTTCATCTGGCCGCCTGCTACGAGCGGGGGCAGTGGGAGGAGACCGTGCGGATCATTGAACGGCACGGACTGGACGTGGATCAGGTGGACGCCATTTACGCCCGGGCGCGCATCTGGGCACAGGAGATGATGGGGCACGCCTCGCCGCCCGAAGAGGCAGACGTTGTGGAATAGCCTCCGTTTACCGGGACGATCCAAAGTTTAGACTTTTTCATGAAAATGTGTTGGTCTTGCCTAGCGCGGGACCACCGGCCCCGCATAAGGAGCCAGAACCATGGAGAATCCAGCGTCCCTGCCCATCGGCATCTTCGATTCCGGCGTGGGCGGACTGACCGTACTCAAGGCCCTTGCGGAGCGGTTGCCCTGCGAGGACTTCCTTTATCTCGGCGACACGGCCAGGCTGCCCTACGGCACCAAATCGGCCCAGACTGTCTCCCGCTACGCCGTGCAGTGCTCGGCCGAGCTGGTGCGGCGGCGGGTCAAGCTCCTCGTGGTGGCCTGCAACACGGCCTCTGCCGTGGCCATCGCCCCGCTCCGGCAGGCCTATCCCGGCATTCCGGTCATCGGCGTGGTGGAGCCCGGCGCACGGGCTGCCTGCGCCGCCACTCGCAACAAGGCGGTGGCGGTCATCGCTACCGAGTCCACCATCGCCGGGGGAGCCTACCAGCGGGCCATCCATCTGATCGAGCCGGAGGCGCGCATCGTGGGCCACCCCTGTCCGCTGTTCGTGGCGCTGGCCGAAGAGGGCTGGACCGAGGGAGCTATTCCCGAAGGGGTGGCCGCCCGCTATCTGGACCCGGTGTTCCGCCCCGCATCCGGCACGGAGCACCCTGTGATCCCGGATACGTTGGTCCTGGGCTGCACGCACTTCCCGCTTCTGGCCCCGGCAATACGCAACGTGGTGGACCCGTCCACGACCATCGTGGACTCCGCCGCAACCACGGCCGAGACCGTGTACGCCGAACTTGCCCGCCTCGGCCTGGGGCGCAAGGACGGGGCCTGCGGGTCCGCTCGCTACCTGACAACGGACGACGCCGCACGCTTCGCCCGGACCGGCACCCGCTTCCTGGGCAGGCCCATCGGCGAGGGCGACGTGGAGCTGGTCGACCTCTAAGCCGGGAGGCGGATCGTTTTTCCGTTGCGCCCCCTTGGCGTGAAGGGCAAAGCGGTATACACTCGGTTCGTGATCCATTACCTGCGCGAAAAACGGTGGTTCTTCATCACCCTGGTCATCCAGGCGGCCATGCTGCTCGGCCCCGTGCCCGAAGGCGTCACGCCCGAAGGGTGGAAGGTGCTGGTCATGACCGTGGGCGCGACCCTGCTGTTCGTCACCGAGCCCATCCCCCTGCCCGCAGTGGCCCTGCTGATCATCCTCGGTCAGGTCTTCCTGCTCGGCATGGACTCCAGCCTGGTGGCCAAGTCGCTGATGAAGGACTCCGTGCTCTTCATCATGGGCTCGCTCATGCTCGCCGTGGCCCTGGTCAAGCAGAAGCTCGACAAGCGCCTTGCCTTGGTCATCGTCAGTATTACGGGATCGAATACGTATAACATCGCGTTTGGTATTTCCATTTTCTCCGGTATTCTGGCCTCGTTCATCGGCGAGCACACCGTGGCGGCCATGATGCTGCCCGTGGCCCTTTCCCTGCTGCAATTGGCCACCGATGACGAGAGGCAGCGCAGAGCCCTGGCCATCCTGTTCCTGTTCTCCATCTCCTACGCCTGCGCCATGGCCGGTATCGGCACACCTTCCGGCGGGGCGCGCAACGCGATCATGATCGATTACCTGCGGGACTTTTTCTATTCAGGGACCGATCCGGCCACGGACCGCTACCGCGTCAGTTATCTCCGCTGGATGATCTACGCCTACCCGGTCTTCCTGATACAGCTGCCGCTCATGCACTTCATCCTCCGTCGCACCTGCGGGGTGGACGTCCGGGACATGAGCGTGGCGGTGGCGAAGCTCAGGGAGCAGGTGGGCGAGGAGGGCGCGCTTCAGGGCAGGCACTATGTGGCCATTGCGCTTTTCCTGGGCATCCTGGTGGGCTGGGTCGGATTTTCGTCCAAGGTGGGCATGGGCACCATCGCCATCCTGGGCGCGGTCCTGTTCCTGGTGGCCGGGCTGGTCCGCTGGCAGGACCTCAACTCCGGCGTCAACTGGGGCGTGGTCTGGCTGTATGCGGCGGCTATCTCGCTGGGAGTGCAGATGCGAGACACGGGCGCGGCGGCCTGGGCCGCAGGGCTGTTCATGGACACCCTGGCCCCGGTGGGGCTGGGCAGCGGTCTGGGGCTGCTCGCCTCGGTCATGTTCCTGACCACCTTCATCACCAACACCATGAGCAATGGCGCGGCCGTGGCCGTGCTCGGGCCCATCGTTCTCTCCATGGCCGTTGAGTCCGGGACGAATCCACTGGCCGTGGGGATGGTTACCGCCGTTTCCAGCGCCTTTGCCTATTTCACGGTCATCGGCACCCCGGCCTCCACCATCGTCTATTCGTCGGGCTATCTTCTTCCCCCCGATTTCATGCGTGTCGGATGGCGCATGGCGATCATGTCTTTTGCCGTCCTCATTCTGGCTTCGAAACTGTACTGGCCCCTGGTGGGCATGTAAGGAGTTGTCCCCATGACGCAGGACGACCAAAGGTTGCGGATATTGGTTTGCATAGGAGGAGGGCCCGAGGCCTTCACGGGTCTCAAGTTCGTCCACCGCATGGCCGAGGCGAGTTGCCCGGACATCGCGCTGCTCTATGTCCGTCCCCTGGATTCGGGTCTCAAGTCCGGCGGCATGGAAGTGCGCGTGGCCAGGGAGAACGTTTTGGACTGGGGATTGGAACTGCCCGGCATGGCCCACCTCAAGAGGGCGCGGGACATCCTGGCCGAGATGGGCGACATCGACAAGGAAAAGACCGAGGGCTGGGTCCACAGAGATATTTCGGGCGATCCTGCGGGCGAGTTCATCCGCGAATGCGAGAACCCTTGCGGGGGGAGCATCTCCCTGCGGCTGCGCACCGCGCATGACGTGACCAGCGCCGTGGTGGACGAGGCTGATCGTTTCAAGGCGGATTTCATCATCGTGGGCGGTTCCCCCGCCCCGAGGGAAGGGCTCAGGCGGTATCTGGCACCCCGACAGCGGGCGTTGAAGATTGCGGCCCACATCGGGTGCTCAGTCATCGTGGCCAGGCGACTGGAGCCCGGACACGGCCATATGGTCTGCGTGGAGGATACCGACACCTCACGGGCCATGCTGCCCAAGGCCATCCGGTACAGCAAGGCATGCGACTGCCCGGTCACCCTCCTGTCCGTGGCCGGGGACGAAGCGGACCGGGAAGCGGCCGAGAAGGCCGTGCGCGAGGCCGCCGAAGCCTTTCGCGCCGAGGGCATGGAGCCCCATGAGGAACTGGTGGAGGTGGGCGACCCGGCCGAGGTCATCATGGAGATAGGATACGATTTCTCGCTCATCGTCCTCGGAGAGTCCGAAAAGCCGTGGTTCGCCAAGGCGTTCAGCGTCTCCCACGAGGTCGCGGACCGGGCCAGGAACTCGGTGATGATCATCAAGTAGCCGCATTTGCCCGACTTTCCTTTTTCGCTGCCCTGGGGTAGCCTGCGGTCAACCGCAACGAACAACAACCAAGGAGTATCGCCTTGAAGCGCACCATGTCCGCCCTGGCCGAGAACAAGCCGGGCGTGTTGGCCGAGTTGGCCGCGGCGTTCGGCAAGTCCGGCGCAAACATCCTGTCGCTGGCCGCCGGAGAGACCGAAAATCCCGGGGTATCCCGCATCGTGCTGCGGCTGGAGGGGGACGACGAGGCCATCGACGCTGCCGAGCTGTGTCTGCGCAATCTCGACGGCATCATCGGGATCGACGATCTTTCCCGGAAGGATTTCGTGGATCGCGAGCTGGTCATGATTAAGATCGCCATGAGCCCGCAGAGCACCGGGCAGCTCATGCAGATTTTCGAGGTCTTCCGGGCCAACGTCGTGGGCATGGGCCAGGAGACCATCACCGTGGAGCTTTCCGGTGACCAGGAGCGCATTGACGGCCTGATTCAGATGGTCAAGCCTTACGGCATCAAGTCCATGTGCCGGTCCGGGATGATCGCACTCAAGCGCGGCGACGAGTAGCCCATGATCGAGTATGAAGCCGTAACCAGCCTTAACGGGCTGGTCCGCAACGTCCTGGAGCACACACGCGGCGGGCCGCTGCCCCGGGTAGCCATCGCCCGCTCCGCCGAAGGGCACGTCTTGCGCGCCGGGGTGGAGGCCTACGAGCGCGGCGTGGCCGAGCCCATTCTCATCGGCGACATGGAGGAGACCCGGCGCATCGCAGACGAGCGCGGCCTCGACATTTCGCAGTTCGCATCCATCCACATGCCGGACGACGCCCAGGCCGTGCACGAGGCCGTACAGCTGTTTCGGCGCGGCGAAGCGCATTTTATCATGAAGGGGCTGGTCTCCACCGCCGTGCTGCTCAAGGGTGTGCTGAACAAGGAGACGGGCGTCCCGCTGGAGGGCCGCATCCTGAGCCACGTGGCCGCGTTCGAGTCGCCCATCGACGGAAGGCTGATGCTCATCACCGACCCGGCCGTGAATATCGCGCCCAACCTGCAACGCAAGGTGGCCATCCTCAAGAACGCCCTGGACGTGGCTCGGAAGCTGGGCATCCCCCGGCCCAAGGTCGCCGTGCTGGCGGCCACGGAAAAGATAAACTATCCGGCCATGCCCGCCACCCTGGACGGAGACATACTGACCAAGATGGCGCGCCAGGGCGAGTTCGGCGACGCCGAGGTCCTCGGCCCCCTGTCCCTGGATCTGGCGGTCTCCCGCCAGGCCGCGTGCAGCAAACATTTCGAGAGCCCCGTGGCCGGATGCGCGGACATCCTGCTCGCCCCGAATATCGAGGCGGGCAACATTCTGTACAAGGGGCTGACCGTGCTGACCGGCTGCACCATGGCCGCCGTGGTGGTGGGCAGCCGCGCCCCGGTGGTGGTGCCTTCGCGGGGGGATTCCGACGAGTCCAAGTTCCATTCCCTGGCCCTGGCGAGCCTGCTCGCCCATCGGAGCGAGGTATGAGGATATTCGTCATCAACCCCGGCTCCACCTCGACCAAGCTGGCGGTCTACGAGGACGGAGAGCAGTCGCTGTACCGGGAATACCAGCACGACAAGGCGGAGATGATCCGCTTCGACCATGTGACCGACCAGCACGGGCTGCGCATGGAGGCCATCCGCAATACCCTTAAGGATGCGGGGCTGGACGGCGCGGATTTCGATGCCGTGGCCGCGCGCGGCGGATTGCTTCATCCGCTGGAGGGTGGCGTTTACGAAGTGTCCGACGGCATGTTGGACGACCTGTCCCAATGCCGTTACGGAGAGCATCCGTGCAACCTCGGCGCGGTCCTGGCCGACGAGCTGAGCCGGGAGTGGGGCGTGCCCGCCTACGTGGTGGACCCCGCGGTGACGGACGAGCTCATGGATGTGGCCCGGATCACCGGGCTGCCCGGCCTGGAGCGTCGTTCCCTGTTTCACGCCCTGAATCAGCGCAACGCGGCCCGCACCGTGGCCGCGCAACTCGGCATCGAATACGAATCAGCCAATTTCATTGTCTGCCATATGGGCGGCGGCGTGACCATCGGCGCGCATCGGCAAGGCCGGGTGGTGGACGTGGTCAACGGCCTGGACGGCGAGGGGCCGCTCACCCCGGAGCGTACGGGTGGCCTGCCCGTGGTCCCGGTGCTGGACAGAATTATTTCCGGGCGGACCACGCCCGAGGAGTTGCGGGAGAGCGTGCTCAGGCGGGGCGGCCTGTTCGCGCACCTCGGCACCAGCGACATGCGCGAGGTGGTCCGGCGAATTGAGGAGGGCGACGGCGGCGCACGCCTTGTCTTCCGCGCCCAGGCCTACCAGACCGCCCGGTTCATCGCGTCCATGGTTCCGGCTCTGGTGGACGAGCACGGCGTGCTCGACCTCGCCTCTGTGGTGCTGACCGGGGGCCTGGCCCGCAGCGAGGCGCTGGTGAGGGAAATAACCCGGATGACGGCCTGGATCGGACCGGTTTCCGTGGTCGTCGGCGACGAGGAAATGCGCGCCCTGGCCTCCGGGGCGGAGCGGGTGTTGACGGGTCGGGAGAGCGCGAAAACGTACGTGCGGCGTACATAGTAGTGTAAAATATCATTGAGATTCAGGAGCAGAAGCCGTAAGGGTTAACTTGTTACGGGTATACGAATCAGCGCCCGGGCGGACCGGGCCTGTTGAACTAAGCGCAAGGATTTGGTGCATGGGCTCCCTGTTTTCCAAGACCATCAGCCTGAGAAAGAACATCAAAATCGAGGACGACGAGTTCGTCCTGTTGCGTGATTTCATTTATTCGAAAAGTGGAATCTACGTCGATATCAAACGGAAGTACCTGTTTGAAAACCGTTTTTCCGCTCGGCTGGCCAAGCTGGGGCTCCAGACGTTCACAGATTACGTCAATTACCTGAAGTTCGACAGCAAGAAGGATCAGGAACTGGCCAAGCTCTTTGAACTGGTCACCACCAATGAGACCAGTTTTTTCAGGGATATGAAGCAACTGGAGGCCTTCCGCGACAACGTGCTCAAGCAGAAGCTCGACGAGCAGCGCAAGGCCGGCAAGCGGGAGTTGAACATCTGGTCGGCGGGTTGCTCATCAGGTGAGGAGCCGTACACGCTCTCCATGCTCCTGCATGAATGCCTGGGCGCGGAGATGGCCCGGTGGCGGATTCAGATTGCCGCGGTAGACCTCTCCCATGCCATGATCGCCAAAGCCAAGGCCGGGGTCTACAAGGAGTACGCCTTCAAGACCACGCCTCCGGAGATGCGGAAGAAGTATTTCATCGAGCAGGGCGAGGAGTGGAAGCTCCGTCCCGAGGTCATGCGCCCGGTACGTTTCGCCCAATTGAATCTGAATGACCGAGCCTCCCTGAAGCGCCTTCCGCGTTCGCATATCGTCTTTTGCCGCAACGTGATCATCTATTTCGACGAAGACATGAAGAAACGGGTTGTCGGCTCCTTCTACGACAATCTCTTGCCCGGCGGGTATCTCCTGCTCGGCCACTCGGAAACGCTGCACAGGGTCTCCAAGACCTTCAAGCCCATTTTCCATCCGGGCTCCATCGTGTACCAGAAAGAAGGCTAGGGATACGGCGCGCCGCAGACAGGGAGGGAAGACGTTTTGGCTATCAAACCGCTTAGCGAATTGACTCCGGGCATGGCCCTGGCTTCCGACCTCAGGGCCGAAGACGGAAGGCTGCTCTTCACCGCCGGGACCGAGCTGGAGGAGCGCCATTTGGCGCTGCTCGATCGGGTGGGCGTGGCCGAAGTCGACGTGACCGAAGAGGAGGCATCGCTCAGCGACGAGACCCTGCGTGATATCGAGGACTACGTTCGTGACTTCTTCCTCTACGTAAATCCTGATTTTTCCCCGGCCATCGAGTTGTTTCATGTGGTCCTGGAGATCACCGCCCGGGCCGTGGCCTCGGGTTGGGCTCTGCCCGACCTGGATGCCAGGCGTGCCACCAACGTGGAGCACCTTGAAGACATCTTCATCACGGGCATGGGCACGCCGGAAACCATCGCCAAGCACGAGACCGAGCTGTCCAGCTTCCCGGACATCTATTTTCGCATCCGCGAGGTGCTGGAGGACGAGTCCGCCTCGGCCGAGCGCATCGCCAAGGTGGTCAGCACGGACATGAACCTGTCCGCCAAGCTGCTCAAGCTGGTCAACTCGCCCCTGTACGGGTTTTCCCAGTCCGTGGATACCATCAGCCGCGCCGTGGCCCTGGTCGGCGGTCGTGAGTTGTCCACACTGGCCCTGGGGCTCTCCGCCATCAATTATTTCAAGGATATTCCGCCCGAGCTGGTGGACATGCGCACCTTCTGGCGGCATTCCCTGGCATGCGGCATCTTCGCCAAGCTCCTGGCCGAGACACAGACCGGCCTGTCCCCGGAACGGTTCTTCATCGGCGGCCTGCTGCACGACGTGGGCCGCCTGATCCTGTTCAAGAAGCTGCCATACGCCTCCACCGAAGCCATGCTGTTTGCCCGTGAAAATTCCATTCCCCTGGTGGAGGCGGAGCGTTCGGTCATCGGGTTCATTCATACGGACATCAGCGTCTCGCTCCTGGCCGCCTGGCAGTTTCCGACGGGAATATCCGACATGATCAACTTCCACCACACTCCGTTGCAGTATCCCAACCCCCTTGAACCCGCCATCATTCATGTGGCCGACAACATCGCCAATGCGGTGGAGATCGCCGAAGGGGGCATGTACGTTCTTCCGGGCATCGAAGAGGGTGCCTGGGACCTGCTGGGCCTGGAGCCCGATCCCTTCCTGGCCGAGGCCGTGGGACAGTACCGCCATCAGATCGATTCGTTGATGAGCGCCTTTTTCTAGCAAGACAGATCCATTGTAGACATCACCGTTTGACTTGGCGGCGGTACGCCGTTGGCGTGGCCTTTGAGCGCGTCAGCCGGAGAGGGCGCAGACGCCTCAGGCGGTTGCCGGGCTTTGGCGGACGGTCGTTTCGGCGTTGTGTTGTCTCCCGGATTTCCCCTCGGCGGGTTCGGGCTCGTCCAGAAGCGTGGCGAGCAACTCGGCGTTGGGGCTGGAAGGGCGCAGGCAGCGGCAAAGCGTACCCGCAACCAGGAGCAGAAGCAGAACTGCGGCGATGGGAATGGCATTACACATGGCTTTCCTCCTTATACAGGGGAATGCCATGGTCATGTTACGGTGGCATGCCGTTCCGGGGGCGGTTGGATGAAAGCGCCCCCCGGTCCGAGCGTGACGCCTAGAAGCGAAGCAGGTATTTGCGGGCGATGCGGTTGTACGTCCCGTCCTTGCGCATCTTGTCCAGGGCAAGTTCCAGCTGCTGGAGCAGCAGTTCCTTGTCTTTCAGCGCCGAGGCCCGCGACATGACCAGGTAGGCGGGCTTATTGGCCAGGATTTTTTTGGGCAGGTAGACCACGGAACTGGTCAGGCCCATGTCCTTGAGCCGGTAGTAGGTGACGTCGATGTTGCCTGCGTATGCGTCGATTTCACCCAGGAGCAGGCCGCGCAGGGCGGCGGCCAGATCGGGGTAGTCCTTGACGGTCATGATCGCAGCGGCTTCGGCGGCGGCGAAATCAGGTCCGAGGTCGGTACCGCTGGCACGACCGATGACCTTGCCCTTGAGGTCGGCGTAATCCTGGAAGGGAAACTTGTCGCCCACCTTGGTGAACAGCACGTAATTGCTTACGTGGAGGGGGACGGCCTCCATGAACAGGGAGTATTTCAGGCGTTCGGGCGACTGGAAAAACGAGAGGCCGCCGTCGCATTGACCGTTCTTGACCATGGAGACGAGTTCGTCCCAGGGCACAAGCCGGATGTCCAGGTCCAGTCCGGCACGGAGGGCCGCTTCATTGATGACGTCGACGTCGATGCCGGCGGGGACGCCGTCGACAAGCATGGAATAGGGCGCGAAATCAAGATTGGCCGCAAAGACGGGGCGTTGCGCCCGGGCAGGAAGCGTCATCAGGATCAGGCCGAGGATCAGGGCGAGGGCCGGGGCGATTGCGAAGCGGCGCATGTTTTTTCTCCTGCTGGATGTTGTCGATGTCGCAGGTTTACCCGGTTCCGCAATCCCTGGCAAGGCACGCCTTGTCTGTGTTCCCGGTATGATGGCGAAGGCATTGGAAGATTGCTTTTCCTTTGTTTAAAACATAGAATGTCCGGTAGCGATCAGGAGGATAAGCTTTTTGCGGCAGCCACATTTGCTCATCATCGACGACAGCCCGTCATTTCGTTCGATTCTGGTTTCAGAAATGATCCGTCGCGGTTACAGGGTTACTGAAGCGGACAACGGCACGGATGGGGTCGAAGCATTCACCTTGGACAAGCCCGACGTCGTGCTTGTCGCCTTGCGGCTGTCCGGGATGAGCGGGGTCGCCGTGGTGGCCGAGCTGGCGGAGCGGGGGCCGGAACTGCCCCTGATCGCCCTTTCCGAGGGCGGGGAGCTGAAGGACGCCGTCAGGTCCATGCGCCAGGGTGCCTGGGACATCGTGGCCAAGGGTGAAGGCATGATGGCGGAGCTTGATCAGGCCTTGGTCAAGGGATTCGAGCGGGCCGCCTTTCTGCGCAGGCAGAAGGCGGAGCTTGAGGCCGAAGTGCGGGAGCGGAAACTGGCCGAGGACCGTTTCCGAACCATGCTGGAGGTCTCCCCCCAGCCTGTGGTCATCGTGAACCTGGAGAACGGGCGTTGTGTCTTCGCCAACCACGCGGCCGCAGAACAGCTCGGGGTGGCCCCCGGCGAAGCCGAGGGGTTGCGGGCGCGAACCTTTTTCGACGAGGCCAACGTACACGGGGATGTGAGAGGCCGCCTGCTTCGGGACGGGCACCTCAAGGAAGTCGAGCTGGAGCTCTGCCGGAAGGACGGTTCCGTCTTCTGGGTACAGGCCTCGGCTTCTCTCATGAGTCTGGATGGACGCAGGGTTGCCTATGTTTCATTCATCGACATTTCCGCCCGCATGGAGCTGGTGGACGCCCTCCGGAAATTCAAGTTCATCGCCAACGCCTCCCATGACAGCATGACCCTGGCCAACCGCGACTATGTCTACGAAGCGGTCAACAGGGCGTATCTGGATCAGACCTGGGGAACGGACAAGGATATCCTCGGACGGAACATGGTGGAGATCTGGGGCGAGAAAAATTTCGAACAAAATATCCGACACCATTTCGACCTGTGCCTCACGGGTCGCACGGTAGTCTATCGGGCATGGTTCGCCTTCCCCGGCCAGGAGACACGGTATTACGAAGTGTTCATGTATCCGTATGGCAGGAAGAAGGAGGAAATCACACACGTTGCCACTGTCTCAAGGGATATCACCGAATCGGCCGAAGCCGAGGCCAGGATCATGCAGACCCGGGAGTACTTCCAGGCCATTTTCGAGAGCTCCCTCGATCCCATCCTTCTTTTTGACGAAGATTTGAACATCCTGGACATGAATACGGCGGCCACGGCCAGGTTCATTGGCGTATCCGGCAAGAAGAGGCTGGGTTTGACCAAGCTGTTCCCGGATGAGGCCGGACAGGAGTTCCGGTCGATGGTCATGCCCGCCTTGAAGTCCCTTGGCTCCTGGTTCGGCGTCTGGTCCTTCGTGGATATCAATGGCGAGTCGATTCCTACGGAGACGGCCATCTCGGCTCTCCCCCAGCGGGGTAATGCCCGTCCCTGCCGGTACGTGGCCGTGGTCCGCGACATCAGTCCGCGGCTTAAGGCCGAGGCAAGGCGGCGGGAGACCGAGGAACGATACCGGGCGGTTTTCGAATTCACCGGGGCCGCTACCGTGCTCATCAACGAGAAAGGCTTGGTGGTCAAGGCCAACCAGCGTTTTGCCGAGCTCTACGGCCAGGACCGGGAAGAGATTGAAGGTCGGCTGGATTGGATCGACTACGTGGCCGAGGAAGACAGGGAGCGGCTTCTGGGTCAGCGGCAGAAGCGTCTGCGGGCCGGGTGCGGCGCGGTGACCGAATACGAGTTCCGATTCGTCAGCCATGACGGCGAGGTTCGTGACGCGTGCAGCCTGGTCTCCCAGATGCCGGACGGCAAGGAGTCCATCGCCTCCATTACCGACATCTCCGAACGCAAGTACAACGAGACCGTGGCGTTCACTCTCTACCGTGTGTCCAACGCGGTGAGCACGACCCCCTGCCTGGATGAACTTTACAAGCGTATCCACTCGATTCTGTGCGATATTATCAACGCCGAGAACTTTTTCATCGCCGAGCTGGACAAGTCCAGGCGTTTTCTCGAGTTCCCGTATTTCGAAGACGCCATGGATAATTGCAAGGGCGTGGTGTTCGACACCTGGGATGACGAGGTGACGAGCCTGTCCGTGGAGGTGCTTAGGCTGGGGCGGCCATTGCTGGTCAAGGACGTTGACCACTCGGTTGCCATGAGCCGTAGATGCCTGGACGACGCTTCCATCAAGATCGAGTGCGTTGCCAGGAACGAGTTGCTGCGTCGCAAAGGGGCGGCGGAGGGCTCCATGTTTGGCTCCTCGTCCAAGGACTGGCTGGGCGTCCCCATCAAGGTCAAGGGCGAGGGTATCGGGGTCTTGGCCGTGCAGTCGTATGACGATCCGGAGCAGTATTCCGCCAGGGACGTGGAATTGCTGGTGTCCGTTGCCGAGCAGGTGGCGTTGGCCATCGAGCGCAGGGCCAACGAACGGGATCTGCTTTCGGCCAAGGAGCTGGCCGAGGCCGCCAACCTGACCAAGAACGAGTTCCTGGCCAACATGAGCCATGAGGTGCGAACTCCCCTCAACGGCGTCCTGGGCATGCTCCAGCTGGCCAAAACCACGCCTCTTTCCAGGGAGCAGCGGGATTATGTGGACACTGCATTGGCCTCCGGGAGGTCTCTGCTGTCCATCATCAACGACATCCTCGATCTGACGAAGATCGAAGCCGGACGCCTGGAGATCGCCTGCGAGCCGTTTTCCCCCAGGCATTTGGTGCGCGACGTGATCGCCACCTTCCGGCACGACGCAAGCGACAAGCACATCACCCTGGAGGCCGACCTGTCGAGCAACCTGCCGGACCTTGTGGTGGGCGGCAAGGGGCGGCTGCGGCAGATTCTTTTCAACCTGGTGGGCAATAGCGTCAAATTCACCGAAAAAGGCAAGATTACCGTTTCCATGCTTCCCATGAATATTGATCATGAGGCGGGAAAGGTTCGCATGTTGGTGAGCGTCGCCGATACGGGCATCGGCATTCCGGACGATATGATCAGTCATGTCTTCGAACCCTTTACCCAGGTGGACGGTTCTTCCGTGCGCCAGCACCAGGGTTCCGGGCTGGGGCTGGGCATCGTCAGGCGACTGGCCTCGCTCATGGGCGGTTATCTGAGCGTGGACACCATGGAGGGAGAGGGGACCACCGTCTATCTGACCCTGACTTTCGATCTGGACCCGGCTGGGGCCGAACGCTCCTGTTGTCTGTACAACGCGAGCGGGCGCCAGGACTCGATGCATTTTCTGGTGGTCGAGGACAACCGGATCAACCGGTTGCTCGCCATCAGGATGATCGGCAAGCTCGGGCACACCGAGGAATCCGCCAAGGACGGGAACGAGGCCCTGGAGAAGTTGCGGGAGTCCCACTTCGATGCGGTCTTTACGGACATTCAAATGCCCGGCATGGACGGGTTGGAGCTGACCCGACGCATCCGGGCCTCGGAACCGGGCTCGGACATCAATCCGGACATTTGGATCATCGCCATGACTGCCCACGCCATGAGCGGAGACCGCGAGCACTTCCTGGCCAAGGGGATCGATGACTACATTGCAAAGCCCTTGGAGATGGACGACATCCAGGCCGCAGTGGCCAGGCTCTATGCCAGCAGACAGCCCTGAGCGTGTTTCGTCAAAGCTCTTCCAGGTATTGAATGCGTCTGTTGCAGTTGCGCTATGCATTCATCCAATGCATAGTACTTATTGCGTAAAATGAAGCAAAATAGTGTGTCAATTAACCTATACCTTACAATCGAACTATTTGAAACTACTGCTTTTCTAGAAAATATCCCGAATTTTGCTAGCATTCCGTTTGCATATAATATATGGCTCGACAATGGATGTGAAAACCCGGGCCGCACGACCGGTATCCTATTTTCCCGTTTCTCCGGTAATGCTGTTCCCGGAGGCGTTTGGGGATTTTGCCGTCTACCTCTGGCAGGGAGGGGACTTCGTCCTCTACACCAAAGCGGGTCAGAAGTTCACGCTACGACACCGCCAGGTCCTGCACCGCAATGACGTGCAGGAAGTGTACGTTCAGGGCTCCGAAAAGCTTCAGTACGAGCAGTACATCGAAAAACACCTGGGCAAGATCCTGCAGGACGAAACCCTGCCCATCGCCGTCCGATCCAAGATTTTCTACGAGGCGTCCACCGTGGTCATGCAGGACGTCTTCGACCGCAAGCTGCCCAGCGCCCTGCGCGCCAGGCACTTCAATCGCATCACCGACATCGTCAAGAATTCCATAAAGTTTCTGGCCTCGGACAATTCCCTGTCCTCGGTGGCGCCGTTCATTTCACACGACTACAAGACGTATACGCACTGCATGCACGTGTTCATCTGTTCGGTGGCGCTGTTTCACGTCTACGACATGACTCCGGGCGAAGTCTTCGAGTGCAGCCTGGGAGCGCTGCTGCATGACGTGGGCAAGACCAAGATCCCCCACAGCATCCTCAACAAGCGCGGCTCACTGACTCAGGGCGAGCGGGAGATCATCAAGGAGCATCCCGTGCACGGGGTCTCCATGTGCGCCCACCTTCCCCTGACCCAGAATTCCGTCAACTGCATTCTGTTCCACCACGAGAAGCTCGACGGCACCGGCTATCCCGCCGGGCTCAAGGCCGATAACATCCCCCTGCCCGTGCGCATCATCACCATGGTCGACGTCTATGACGCCCTGACTTCGACCCGGCCCTACGCCGAGGCCATGGACCCTTACGAGGCCCTGACGCTCATGCGCCACAGCATGCGTGACGGTCTGGACATGAGCGTCTTCAAGCGATTCGTGGCCGTCCTGAGCGGCGCGGACATGATTTAACCCGCCTCTCCCTCTCGATTCCCAACGCTGTATCCCTCCGGCAATCCCCGGATGGCCTCTCGTTGCTTTCCCTCGTTGCCATGGCCCATATCATTCCCTTCGAACGGGCCAAGACAAATCCCGTTCCGCTCCGTCCTCAAAAAAAAGGCCCCGGAGGGAGTCCGGGGCCTTGGGCGCGTTGTGATGGTGTTCTCTATTCAGCGGCTTCGCGGGCGGCTTTGAGCCAGCCGTCCCAAGTGGCCTTGTTCTTGGCGATCCATTCGTCGGCATGCTTGGCGATGTCCTTGTCGGACTTTTCGCCTTCGTTCATGCGAGTGTTCTGCTCGCTGATGTCGACCAGGGGCAGGGTGAAAATCTCAAGGAACTTGGCTGCGGCGGGATTGTCGGCCAGGAACTTCTTGTTGGCCACGACGCGGATGTCCGAGATCACAAAACCGGCCTTGAGCGGGTTGCTCACTGCGCCGACCACGTCATTTGCGACCATGCGGTCTTCGCTGCCGGTCTGGGCTTCATTGGGGATGATTTCGGGCACGTTGATCCACATGACGTCCTTGCCGGGCTTGAACTTGAACACCGTCCAGTTGGGGGTCCAGGTATAGAAGAAGACAGGCTTGCCGGACTTGTAGGAGCCCAGGGCGGAGGCCATTCCGGCCTCATAGGAGGCCTTGACCGGATTGATGGAACCCTCGAGGCCGTATGCTTTCATGTGGTGGGAGATGACCTTTTCGCAGGCCCAGCCAGGGGGGCATGCGGTCAGCTCGGCCTTGCCGTCGCCGTTGGAGTCGAAAGCCTTCATGACTTCGGGACGCTTGAAGTCGTCCAGGGACTTGATGTTGTATTTTTCCACGTCGCGCTTGGAGACGAGGTAGCCCTGGAGGCCGCCTGCCTTGGCAACGTAGCCGATCTTCTGCGCCTTCTGGTCGAAGTTCTTGGGCAGCTGTTCGTTGTGCATGGGGAACCAGCCGTTGGCCCAGTAGTCCACGTCGCCCAGGACGACTGACTTGTAAAAGATGGGATTTTGTAAATCTTTGGGTTTTTTGACGTCGTAACCGAGTTCGGTCAGCCCCTTGTTGATGAGGGCCTCCTGGAAAAAGCCGGTGTTCCAGGTAGCTCGGGCGGGCTGGACAGTGACGCCCTTGCCGGGCTTCATGTCCATGGCGAAGGCGCTTGTCGCTGTGATGGCAAGACACAGAATGAGGATTGCAAGACGTTTCATACTCTCTCCTTGGTTATGGTGAGTCCGCGCCGCATCCAGCTTCCGTGCCGGGGGCAGCCCATGCCGAAGGGCAGAGCATGGCGGACATAAAAGAGGAGCGCCCGGCGGGCGCTCCTTGCGTACGTATTGGTCGATGCTACTCGGCGGCCTGGCGGGCTGCTTCGAGCCAGCCGTCCCATGTCGCCTTGTTCTTGGCTATCCATTCGTCGACATGCTTGGCGATGTCCTTGTCGGACTTTTCGCCTTCGTTCATGCGGGTATTCTGGGCGGATACGTCGCCGATGGTGAGTTTGAAGTTCTTGAGGAAGGTGGCTGCCGCCGGGTTTTTCTCAAGGAACTTCTTGTTGGCCACGACAGTGATGTCATAGACCATGAAGCCGTTGCGCAGGGGGTCGGATACCGCGCCCTTGACGCCGGAGACGGTGCCCTGGTCGTCGCCTTCCTCGGGGACGTTGATCCACATGACGTCCTGGCCGGGCTTCAGCTTGAACACGGTCCAGTTCGGGGTCCAGGTGTAGAAGAAGATCGGTTTGCCGGATTTGTAGGCGCCGATGGCGGAAGCCATGCCCGCCTCGTAGGAAGCCTTGATCGGGTTGATGTCCCCGGCGAGGTCATACACCTTCATGTGCTTGGAGATAACCTTTTCGCAGCCCCAGCCCGGAGGGCAGGCGGTGAGGTCGGCCTTGCCGTCGCCGTTGAGATCGAACGCCTTTTTCACTTCGGGGCGCTTGAAGTCATTCAGGGATTTGATGTTGAATTCTTCAACGGCCTTCTTGGATACAAGGTAGCCCTGCATGCCGCCGGCCTTGATGATCGGGTCGAGAATCACGGCCCTCTTTTCAAAGTTCTTGGGCAGTTGCGGATTGTGCAGCGGGAAGTTGCCGTTGCACCAGTAGTCGATGTCGCCAAGGTAGATGGACTTGTAGGCGATGGGGTTTTGCAGGTTTTTTGGAGCCTTGACTTCGTAGCCCAGTTCCTCCAGGCCGCGGCGGGCCAGAGCTTCCTGGAAGAAGCCGGTGTTCCAGGTGGCTCGAGCCGGGCGCAGGGTGACGCCTTCGCCGGGTTTCATGTCCAGGGCAAACGCGGTGGACGCGATCATGACCGCGCACAGGGCGGCCAGCACGATTTTCAGCAGTTTCATACTACCTCCTAGGATATTCTTTTGTCTTTTTTCGGACTATTTCTTTTGGGCCATGGATTGCGTGATGCGGTCCAGGACGATGGCCATGAGCACGATGCCCACGCCGCCTACCACGGCACGCCCGATGTCCAGGGTGTTCAGGCCGAGGATAACCGGTGAGCCGAGTCCGCCCGCGCCGATGAGCGCGGCGATGACGACCATGGACAGGGCCATCATGATGGTCTGGTTGAGTCCGGCGAGGATGGTCGGCATGGCCAGCGGGATCTGAACCTTGACGAGCACCTGCCAGCGGGTGGCGCCGAAGGCCTGCGCCGCCTCCACCAGTTCGGGGTGCACCTGGCGAATGCCCAAGCCTGTAAGGCGGATGATGGGCGGCAGGGCGAAGATGATGGTGGCCAGAACGCCTGCCACGTTGCCCACGGAAAAGAGCATGACGATGGGCACGAGATAAACGAAGGCAGGGGTGGTCTGCATGGCGTCGAGCACGGGCCTGAGGCCTGCCTCGAAGCGATCGCTTCGGCCGGACAGGATGCCAAGCGGCACGCCGAACAGGGTGCAGATGACCACTGAGGACAGGACCATGGCCAAGGTGATCATGGTCTCTTCCCAGAGCCCGAGGAAGCCTACCAGGAGCATGGCGGCCAGAGAGAAGACGGCCAGTCGCTTGCCGGAAAAACGCCATGCGGCCAGGCAGACCACAGCAATGATAATGCCCGGGTGCAGGGCGTTGAGCCCGTGTTCAAAGCCGTTGAGCAACTGCTCCACCGGCCACTTGAGGGTCTGGAAAAATTCCCGGTGGTAATCCACCAGCCAGTCGACTCCAGCGGAAACCCATTGATCCAGAGGAATGATCGCTTCTTCAAACATTATTCTTCACCCCCGTCGATTTCCAGGTTTGTTTCCGCCTTGTGCAGGGTGTGCAGGAATCTGTTTTTGGAAACCACTCCCCTGTAGACGTTGTTTTCGTCCACCACCGGCACGGGCCAGGTGGCCGAGGCGACCAAGGGCAGGATGTCCTGCATGGAATCGTCTGCCTTCACCGGCGAGACCTCGGGCAGGAAGGCCTGGCTCAGCGGCTTGTCGGGCACGTTGGCTTCCAGACCGTTGCGGATGCCCTCGGAGGACACGATGCCGAGGAAGTGGCGTCTGGTGTCGAGCACGTATCCGTGCTCCCGCTCGCTGCCGCTCAGGATTTCATGAGCGGTGCGGAGGCTGCCCTCCTTGGACAGGACGATGGTCGGGTGAGTGTCGCGGGCGATGTCTCCTGCGGAGATGACGCCCGTGGGGTCCACGCCGCGGAAAAATGCGCGAACATAGTCGTTGGCCGGATTCTGGAGGATTTCGTCCGGGGTGCCCACCTGGACGACCTTGCCGCCTTCCATGATGGCGATGCGGTCGCCTATGCGCAGGGCTTCATCCAGATCGTGGGAGATGAAGACGATGGTTCGCTGGTGCTCCTCCTGGAGCTTGAGCAGTTCATCCTGCATTTCCGTCCGGATGAGCGGGTCCAGCGCGGAGAACGCTTCGTCCATGAGCAGGATTTCCGGGTCCACGGCCAGTCCTCTGGCCAGGCCCACGCGTTGCCGCATGCCGCCGGAGAGCTGGGACGGATACTGGTCCTCCCATCCCGCCAGGCCGACCTGGGCCAGGGCTTCCCTCGCCCGTTCATAGCGTGTGGTCTTGTCTATGCCTGCCAATTCCAGGCCGAAGGCCGCGTTGTTGAGTACTGTCTGGTGCGGCATGAGGGCGAAGGACTGAAAGACCATGCTCATGTTGTGCAGTCGGAATTTGACCAGTTCCTGCGGCGACATGGCGGTGACGTCCTCGCCGTTGACCAGGACTTTGCCAGCCGTGGGTTCGATGAGTCGGTTGAGCATGCGGACCATGGTCGACTTTCCGGAACCGGAGAGGCCCATGATAACGAAAATTTCACCGGACTCGATAGAAAAGGAGGCGTTGTCAACGCCGACAGTCATGCCCGTTTTCTCGAGCACTTCGGACTTGTCGAGTCCTTTCCGGAGCATGGACAGGCCCAATTTCGGCTTGGGGCCGAAAATTTTATAGAGGTTTTCTACGCGAATTTTTTCCATTGTTTCTCCAATAGGTGCGATAAAAGGCCGTTAGCCGCCGGGCGGCAACGGTGCATCGGTTGCTAAGAGGGGGGGAGATGGAAAAAGCTAACTGGGGGGGACCCGCTTTCGCAGGCCGCAAGGGATGGATTCACGGGGTTCGCCGTGAATGGGTGAGATTTTGAAGTCTATAGTATAGTCAGATGGTAGAGACATATTTTGATGCAATATTCCTGTACAACGTAAAAAACCATTGTTGCATGACACAATAAAGGCAAAGGCCAAATTGTTATTGATTTATCATGCTCGAATCACGAGGCGTTACAGTGAATATAGAAGCTAATTCATGAATTTCATACTGTATAAATTAAGAGAAATCTGCGCTGGGAATTGAAAAGTACCTCGGAGTTTTTTATCGTAGGTAAAATGAAACAGCTTGTCAAATCTCAATCTGATGACAAAAAAACAACGAACTCGTCTAGGCTTGCACAGGGATGCATTTCGAATGGAGAAGGCTGGCTTTTGAGGCTGTGCGGAAGGCTGCTTCCGGGCGCGGAAGAGGTGGGGCTCGGCGGATGGAAATCCCTTGGAAAATATGTCTTTACCGGCTGGCGGCGCTGCCATATAGTGTTTAGGTAGCAAAAAACGTGTCCCCTTCATGAGAGACGGAATTCCAATGAATGATTGTAACAATAATGGCGCTGTACATATGAACGAGGTTCTTCGAAAATTCGGTATTGAACACGATCCGGATTGGGTCGCCGTGGTTTTATTTGTTCGCAACCTGCTGACCAAGCTTTCCATCTACTCCTATGAGAAGAAAGCCGAGATCCAGCGCGAAGTGACCAAGGAGCTGGCCAAGCGCGACTTTTCACCGGAGCATTTTGACCAAGTTGTCGCCATGCTCGACATGTATATCATGCAGAACATAGGCACTGTTGAGCTGGAGGATGCGCTGGCGCAGGAAAAGCGTTCGGCCGTCCAGTTGCTCAATGAAATGGATGAGATCATCAATTCCATGCATGGCACCACGGAACGCCAGCAGCGAAGGCTTGACGCTTTCAAGGAGCATACCGTGGGGGTCATCCAGTCCAACTCGGACAAGTCGGTGATCGTGGCCAAGGTGCGGGAGATGTTCACCGAGCTGATCGTGGAGTTCAAGGAAGAGGCCCGGGAGCTTCAGGCCAAGGCTGAAATGCTGGAACGCACGGCCAATTTCGATCCGCTGCTCACCGAATTGCACAACCGGCGCGCCCTGGACGCCTTTCTCAACCAGGCCGTACGGGAGCAGGCCGAGGGAGAGGGGACGCTGTCCATGATGATGATCGACGTGGACTTCTTCAAGCGGGTCAACGACACCCATGGGCACCAGGCCGGCGACGACCTGCTGCGCGCCCTGG
Source organism: Pseudodesulfovibrio cashew (assembly GCF_009762795.1). Taxonomy (NCBI): domain Bacteria; kingdom Pseudomonadati; phylum Thermodesulfobacteriota; class Desulfovibrionia; order Desulfovibrionales; family Desulfovibrionaceae; genus Pseudodesulfovibrio; species Pseudodesulfovibrio cashew. Next base: position 1,265,051 of record NZ_CP046400.1, read on the forward strand.
CCAGAATCCTGACAGCACACGCCACCCTGTATCAGGGGTTCACGGCCCGCTATGGCGGCGAGGAGCTGGCCCTGGTGGTCAAAAACATGGATCAGACCATCGCCGCCATCAAGGCCGAGGCCATCCGGGCCGGGGTGGAGAGTTACGATTTTCGCATCCGCACCGACGGCAAGTTGTCCAGCCGGGTCGACTTCACAGTTTCCATCGGCGTCGCGCAGTGGCGCGAGGGATGGGATGCTGGGAAGCTCGTCAGCGCCGCAGATGCCGCGCTGTACGAGGCCAAGAACTCCGGCCGGAACAAGGTCTGCGAATACACGGGGAGCTAGGCGCGGCGGCGTTGCCGCCCCAAGCGGTGTGTGTTCCCTTTTTCCCATTAATTGTCATGCCCGATCATTGCCGATTCGTCCTTCTTTGTTGCCTGGCGCTGGTCTGCTGGTGCCGTCCCGCTTTGGCCGCCGAAGTCGTGCTGCTGCATTCCACGGCTGAGCCCGACGCCTGGACCGAGGCCGTGGGGAGCGGACTCCGGCAGGCCCTGGACGGAGTCGCCGAGGTAGGCGAGCTGTATCCCGGCACCCCCCTGGACGATGAGGACCGTATCGCTGGCCGGTTTGATGAAATATCCCGTCGATGGGCGGACCGGCCTGTGGCTGCCGTGGTCACGGATGGCCCTACGGCCTTTGCGTTCATCCGCAAGTACCGGGAAGATCTGTTTGCCGGAGCGCCAGTCGTCTACTGCGGAACGCCCCGCCCGGAACCGGAGTACCTGCGCCAGTGCGGCGAGTGCGCCGGAGTCCCGTTGGAATATGCGGTTCGGGAGACAGTCGATCTTATCTATGCGCTACGCCCGGAAACCTCCCTTGTAGCCGGAATCATGGATGGTTCTCCGAAAAGCGTGCGGTTGCGGCGTCGGCTCGAAGCGGCCATGGCCTTGCGGGGCAGGGAGGCGGCCCTGATCTTTCCTGGTCATGAACCGGGAGACGATAGAGGGCTGGACCCGAGCTCCCTGGCTGACGTGGCCATGGGCATGCCGGGCCTGGGCGTGGTGCTGGTGTTGTCCGTTCAACAGGATAATGCGGGAAATCCGCTATCGGTGTCGCAGGCAGTGAAAATTCTAACAGAAAAGAGTGTGGCGCCGGTCTATGTCCTGTCGCGGGACCTCGTCGGCGCGGGAGCCTTGGGCGGGGTGGTCGTTCGGGGCGAGGACCAGGGGCGGGCCGCCGGGAACCTGGTACGCAGGGCTCTGGTCGGGGAGCGGCTGGGCGAGATGCTGGCCGAGGCCCCCTCTGCCGTGGCGGTGGCGGACCTGTCGGTCATGGCCCGGTTGGGCATGTCGGCGGATGCGCTGCCATCCGGGGCGGAGCGACTCAACGCGCTGCCGACGACAAAAGAGCCCGAGGGACTCTCTCCTGCCGGAGCGGGCGTCGCGTTTCTGGCGGCGGTTGTCCTTGTCCTGGCCTATGTCCTGCTCAGACGGTCAGCAAACGGTAGAGGTGGCCGGCTTCGATGACGGCCATGAGCCCGATCATTATTCCCGCCACATAGATCATGCGCCTGGTTTCGCGCCGTACCTTCAGGCGGATGGCCTCCAGCCGGCTGGCCATGCGGTCCTCGCTGTTTTTAACCCGTATCCAGATCATGCCTTGAACTCCATGCTTGGTTGTCTGACGCACCGAATGCGTTGTCGACCATACCCGACGGCGGGCTGGAATCGAGCGCGCAGGTGACGTCCGTGCGACGGTCGCATGGAATTGTTGTGTGGTTTTCGTGACGCGGCTTCTACCGGAGCATGGCCACGAGGGCGGCCACGCCCCAGAGCAGGGCGCAGCATGCCGAAGTGGTCGGGATCATCCACCATTTGAGGTGGACCCGCCTGCCTCGCAAGGTGAAGGCGGCGCAGCAGGAGAAGAGGCTGAGTACCATCTGGGCGAGCAGGCCGGATACGGCCAAGGCCGGAAGGGCGAAGAGCCAAAAGACGGGGTCTGAAATCCAGGAAACGGTCACGGCGAAGCTGAGGGGATCAGGCCATGATCCATTCGGCCAGGAGAGGAGGCCGTTTCAGCCTGCCGATGTGTTGGAAATGACAGGCCGCAGTCAACTCCACGCCATTCTTGATGATGGAGACCGGTCTGTCCGCAGAGACCACCACCACGACGATGTCCTCATGTTCCGCCGTAAAGCGCAGGGCGGAGTTGAAGCGCGCGCCGCGCGCCCGGTTTTCACCCGGCACGCACCGTCCGTCCATGAGGCAGCCGAAGCCGTGCAGCTTGAGGTCGCGGCCCACGTGCAGCGCGCCATCGAGCTTGGCCAGGGAGCAGGCGAGCTTGAGCTGGCTGGACTCCTGAAGGTCCAGCGGCTTCTCGAAGTGCTGACCTGACATGGTCAGGCGGTCGTGGCTGGTGTCGATGACCAGGGTGCAGCCGTGCTTGCGGTCGCGCACGCGGTTGACCATCAGCGAGACGATCTGCATGAGCGTGTGCTGGTCCGCCATGCTCATGTCGGTTTCCAGGAGCTGCTCCTCCAGTTGGACCAGGTTGGCCCGCAGGTTGGAGGAGTGGAACCGGCCCTCGTAAAAGGTGCAGATGAGCGCGTCCCGGAGCCAGAGAAAGCCGTGGCGTCCGCTGAACTGGGCGGCCAGGTAGGAGCCGGGCATGGGCCCGATGGCTACACCGAGGATGCGTTGCCCGTCAGAGACCAGCACTCGTCCGGATTCCTCCACGGCCTGCAACAGCTTGCGGACGTGCTTGGTGTCCTGGATGCGCGGCTGCTCGGTCTCGGGGAAGCGGCAGACGAAACGCACCGTATCCAGTTGGCTTGGCTCGACTACGACCACGCGGCCGCGCGGCCACTCGCCCTCCTCCTGGGTCTCGGAGACCCCGAGGACAGCGTCCAGGAAGGGGTAGATGCGGATTCGGGTATCCAGCCAACCCTGGCGGGAGCGTTCGTCCACGATGAAGTCGCGCACGGCATGGGTACCACAGTGCTGGAGCACGAACCCGGCGGTGTCCAGGTTCTGCACGTCACACGTGGCGAAATTCTGGGAGAGGAGTCCTGCGGCGTATTCCAGCCAGCGTTTGGTGGGCCCCACGGAGCACATGTCCGGGTGCTCGTCGGTGAACCAGGCCTGATACCGCATGAACCTGGAGTGGGCTTCCAGGGAGATGATGCCCGCCATGTCCAGGCCATCGCCTGCGTTTTCAATGACGTGGATTTCGTTGTGGTTGATGTCCTTGCCGCGCCACTTGTTGGAATAGAGGTAGAAGTCGCGCAGTTTGGGCTGGTGGCCCTCCAGGAGACCGAGCGGGTCGCAGATGCGCGGCGGGGAACCCGCTTCCACGGCGTAGATAAGCGCCACCCGGCTGGGTTGAGAAAAGTGGGTGAGACCATCCCGGAGGCCGTCCAGGATGTGCGAAATACAAATATTCTCAAAGGATGACGAACTCATGCTCACTCCCTGGCTGACCATGGGCCGCAAGCGGCCCCGATGTATGGATGTACCCTTAAAGAGGGAATAAAGTCCAGTCGAGAGCCCTCCGGCACTGCCTGCGTTCGGTGGAAGTGGAGCTTTGTGCAGGAATCGGAAGTTGTTTGCACGCCGGGCTCACCGCGCGTATGGGAAGTTGATGAACTTTGTTGGAGTGGATGGATGCCGAGGCGGGTGGCTGTCATGTCGTGTTGAGGGCCGGGAGGCGGTGTTTGCCGTGCGCCCGGATTTCGAAGCGGTGTGGCGGGAACACGGCGACGCCCGGTTGCTTCTCGTGGACATCCCCATCGGCCTGCCGGGCAGGCTGCATGCCGCGCGCAAGGCCGATGCCGAGGCGCGGCGAGTTTTGGGAAAAAGGCATTCCTGCGTGTTCTCTCCCGGGGTGCGCGAACTCGCTGGATGCGTTACATACAGCGAGGCTTGCAAGGCTAACCGGAAGCTTACCGGTAAGAAGATAAGCAAGCAATATTGGAATATTAAAAATAAGGTTGAGAGCGTCGATTCCTTTTTGTGCGCCACCCCGAGCGCGTTACGGATTGTCCGGGAGGCTCACCCCGAGGTCCTGTTTTCTCTTGCAGGAGGCGGTGTTTCCCTGCCCAACAAGCGGACACGGGACGGACAGGAGGCACGGTTGGCCATCCTGCAAAAATTCATAATGAATATTGAAGGGATAGTGAAAGAATTTCTGCAAAAGTCTCCGAGGAGTACGTTTGGCACGGACGATGCCCTCGATGCGGCCATCCTCGCGGTGGCTGCGCAGGAGAGTAGGGGAAAGCTGCGCTCTCTGCCGGATCCGCCCGAACAGGACGACCTCGGCCTGCCCATGGCCATCTGGTATCACGATTTTTCTTCAGCCCCATGAGGTGACCACAATGCAATGCAACTTTCGAAATCCGATCCTCGCCCCAGGGCGCGTCCTGACGCTTCTGGCCCTTGCCCTGGCCCTGGGAGCCTGCGCCAGGCACGTGGAGCACCCGCCCCTTGAGGTGACCTTCCTGCCCCAGCGCGGTGATTTTCTCTCCAACGGGGGTGATCAACTCTCCCTGGAAGAGATCACAGCAATGGCAAAGGGTAAGGACTACATCCTCATCGGCGAAGGGCACACCAACGGCTGTGACCACAATATACAGCAACGCGTTCTCGCCGCCCTGGCCGCCTCGGATGCGCCGCCGGCGGTGGGCCTTGAGATGGTGAGCGTGGACATGCAGCCCGTGCTCAACGATTTCTGCAAGGGACAGGTGGAAGTGGATGGCCTGGAGGAGGAACTGCAATGGAGCACAAGGTGGGGATACCCGTTTTCCCTGTTCCGGGGGCTGTTTGAGCTCGCTCAGCGCCACAGTCTGCCGGTGGCAGGGCTCAATGTTCCCACCCAGGTGACGCGCAAGATCGCGCGGGAGGGCATGGACGCCCTGACCGACGAGGAGCGGGCCTTTCTTCCGTCCGAAATCGTGCCTCCTTCCAATGACCAGGTGGCGTTTCTCGATGAAGTCTTTGCTCAGCACGAGGCTCGGAATGCCGCAGACCCGGTCCAGCGGGAGCGGTTTCACCTGGTCCAGTCCATCTGGGACTCGAAGATGGCCGAGGAAGCGGTCCGGCTTCGCAAGCAATACGAGTGGCCCGTGCTGGTCATCGCCGGGGGCGGCCACGTGGAGAACGGCTGGGGCATTGCCCGGCGCATCCGCCGTTTTGATCCCGGTGCCCGCATCTTGATTATCATGCCGTGGCGTGGCGGCGAGTTCGACGGCAAGAGCGGCGACGCACTGTTCTATTGTCCGGAAAGCTATGAATCCCGCATGGGTGCATTGCTCACGGCTACAGGCTACGGCGGGCTGCTGGTGGAGCGGGTCCAGCGGGAATCCCGTGCGGACAAGGCCGGGTTGCGGCCCGGCGACGTGCTGCTCGAGGCGGGCGGTGTGCAGTTGGACCATCTCTTTGACCTGCACATGGCAGGGTTCAAGGTGCATGAAAAGAACGCGGAATTGGTTTTCACGGTCCGGCGCGGGAGAGAGTCCTTTCCCGTGAGCGTGGGCAAGCTGGGACAGCGCAGTCCCGGTTCCGCTTCGGCCAAGCATCCGGCATCCGGCCCTGTCGATAAGAAAAATGATACTGGAAAGGAAGACAAGTAAATGCGCGCGATATCAACTCTTTTGTTTGGATGGCTGCTGCTTTGCCACCCGGCCATGGCCCATAATCTGGCCTCTCTTCTGCCCAAGTCGGCGGGTGATTTGAGTCGGGTGGAGCTGGTTACGGGAGAAGCGGCGCAGGAGGCGGTGGACAAGCTCCACGGCAAGCATCTGCCCGCACAGGAGAGTGCCATGGCCCGCTATGCCCGGCCCGGGCAATCGGCGCATCCTGCAGAGGTGTGGGTCTCGCGGGTGGAATCCGAACAGGAAGCGCGCCGCCAGACCGGGCAGATGGTCCATCTCATGTTCGAGAATCCCAAGTCGCCGTTCAAGCACCCTAAGCGCGTTGATCATAACGGGATACCGGTCTATCGCTTCGAGGGCATGGGCATGGTTCATCTGATTTGGTACAAGGGTGACCATGTCTGGTGGGTCAGCGCGGCTCCCGCCGCCGAACAGGCTTTGCTGGAGACGCTCTGTCGCTGAGCGGAGGCCATGAGATTTGACATCGGGACGGCGGACAGCTAATGGCGGAATAAGTCAAAAAGCGAGGTGACGGCATGAAACGGGTATTCTTGATGTTGGTTGCGGCGTTGGTGCTCTGCACGGCGTCCACGGCACTGGCCGAGGGCGACTCAATTCTGTCCGAGATCCGGGGCGGCATCTACGCGCATGACATCAGCTTCTGGAGCTTTCACCGTGAGGACGGGCCCGACGTCAACGCGGAGCTGCTTTTCGTCTCCCCCGAATTCCTCAAGGTGTTGTGGGCTCCGCGTCCCCACGTCGGCGTGACCATCAACACCGCGGGCGACACCTCCCACGCCTACGGCGGCCTGACCTGGGAATACGACCTGCCTGCCGGATTCTTCGTGGACGGCAGCCTCGGCCTCTCCGCGCACAACGGCCACCTCGACACAGACAACAGCAAGCGCAAGTCTCTGGGCTCGCCCGTGCTCTTCCGCGTGGGCGCCGCGCTCGGTTACAACTTTACGGAAAGGTGGAACGTCTCCGTTCAGTACGAACACATGTCCAACGCCTACATCGCCAACCCCAACGAGGGGATGGACAACGTGGGGTTGCGTCTGGGCTACCGTTTCTAGTCCCTGGTATGCGTCGGGTGCGCGAGTTTCCGCGTCATTTGCTCCACGCATTGTTTCTTTTCTCCACCCCGGTTTTCGGGTAGTTGAGGGACATGCCTGAACTGCCCGAAGTGGAAGTCATCGCCCGGGGCCTCAACGCCACCCTGTGCGGACGGACCATCCGTTCCGTGGACCACCTGGACCTCACCCGCCAGAGCGATCCGGCGGAGGTGCTCTGTTCCCGTCTGCCGGGCCGGACCGTTGTGCGCGTCTACCGCCGGGCCAAGGTCTTGCTGGTGGAGCTCTCGGATGGCGTGACCCTGGCCTTTCATCTAAAGATGACCGGACGGGTCGTGCACGGTCCCATGCGGAAGCCGGGCAGGCATGACCGACTGTTCCTGGCGCTGGACGACGGTTCGCTGCTCTCCTTTGCGGACATGCGGCGGTTCGGCTATGTGCGCGCCATGACGGCAGGTGAGCTGGCGGAGTGGGGTTTTTTGCTGCGTTGCGGCCCGGAGCCGCTGGAGACCGCACCAGAGGTGCTGGCCGATCGCATCGCCGGGCGGAAGTCCGCCATCAAGGCGTTGTTGCTTAACCAGAGCGTGGTGGCGGGTGTGGGCAACATTTATGCGGATGAGTCCCTGTACCGGGCGGGCATCCACCCGCAGGCCAGGGCGGACCGCCTCAGCCGGGGGCGCGCCTTGAAGCTCTTTACGGAACTCCAGGCGGTGCTGCGCCAGGCCATTAGCGAGAACGGCAGTTCCATCCGCGATTACGTCAACGCCAGCGGTGACGCCGGAGCGTTCCAGAACAGCTTCAACGTGTACGGCAAGGGCGGCGGCAAGTGCCCGGAGTGTGGCGCGCCATTACAGACCGAAAAGGTGGCCGGTCGAACTTCCACCTTCTGTCCTCGTTGCCAGAAGCGGTAGGCAGGTGAATATAGTGTCTACATGGCAGCCCGGGTTGTCTGTCAGGCCAACAAAGAGAGGACCCGCGCCGCATGCGCAGCAAGGGGATGCAAGGGCGCTAGTCCTGTCGCTGCTGTCGGTATCTCTAAGACCGAACAAGTTCGGCCTAAGATCTGCCGCCCGCCGGAGGCGAAATCACCTGAAGATAGGCGCGAAACGGCCATCCTCTTCGGATTTTGCCACACCACAAGCTGCCGATGGAACTCCTGCTAGGATCGGAGGCCGGGCTTTACACCCCCTGCCGCCAGCCAATATGTTCATGCACCCCTGAAAAAAGTCCCGAGAGATGCCGGGGAGTTGCCAATTTTCTGCATAAGCACTAGAGAAAGTCTGGAACAACAGGTGGCCCCGAACCGGGGATTTGGGCAATCGGAAAGCTACCGGATGGTGTGATGAACAAGCACGGAAAGGCCATAGCCAGCAACGCCGCCGTTGTGGCGGGAGCGACCCTGATTTCCCGGATACTGGGATTCGTCAGGGACGTCATCGTGGCCTTCGCTTTGGGCGCGGGGCTCTTTGCCGACGCCTTTTTCGTGGCCTTCCGCATTCCCAACCTGCTGCGGCGGCTGTTCGGTGAGGGCTCGCTGACCATGGCCTTCATTCCGGTCTATTCACGTATTCGGGAAGAGGAGGGCGAAGAGGCGGCCCAGGCCATGGCTCGTTCGGCCATGATCTGGCTCGGGGTGATCCTGACGGGCATCACCGTGCTGGTCGAGCTGCTGGCGAGTCCGCTGACCATGGCTATCGCCCCCGGCTTCACCAAGAACCCGGAGCAGTTCCGGGTCACGGTGGATCTGGTCCGCATCTGCTTCCCCTACGCCATCTTTATCTGCTCCGTGGCCCTGTGCATGGGTATCCTTAACTCGCGCAACCATTTCCTGGCCCCGGCCCTGGCCCCCACGGTGCTCAATGTGGCTCTGATCGGCTCGGCCCTGACCGGCTACTTCCTCGGCTGGAACGTGGCCTACGCCATGGCCTGGGGCGTACTGCTCGGCGGCGTGGGCCAGTGGCTGCTGCAACAGCCCTTTTTGCGCCGCACCGGCTTTACCTGGCGCGGCGCGTGGTCCTGGCGCAACAAGGGAGTGGCCCGGATGGGGCTGCTCATGCTGCCTACGGTCTTCGGGGCCGCAGTCTACCAGATCAATATTCTGCTCTCCACGCTCCTGGCCTCGTTCCTGCCAGTGGGCTCGGTCTCCTACCTTTATTACGCGGACAGGCTGGTCCAGTTTCCCCTCGGGGTATTCGGCATCGCGGTTTCCACTGCGGCCCTGCCCAGCCTGGCCAAGCTGGCCGCCCGGCGCGAGATGGAGGAATTCGACTCGGCCCTTTCCGCCTCCCTGGGGCTGACGCTGTTCATCGCTCTGCCGTCCGCTGCCGGACTTATCGCCCTGGCTTCGCCGGTCATCGCATTGCTTTTCGAGCGTGGGGCATTCTCGCCCGAGGCCGTATCAGCCACGGCATCGGCCCTGGTTGCTTACAGCGCGGGGCTGCCCTTCATCGCCCTGTCGCGTCCCCTCGTGGCGGCGTTCTACGCCCTGGAGGACACCCGTACACCGGTGAAGATCGCTGCGGTCTGCCTGGTGGCCAACGTGGGGTTGGGAGTCTGGCTCATGCAGCCCATGGCCCATGTGGGGCTCGCCCTGGCCGTAAGCTTTTCCTCGCTGCTCAACTTCGTGCTGCTGTTCGTCCTGCTCTCGCGCAAGCGGGGCGGCCGGGTCATGTCTTTCGCGTCCTGCATCAAATCACTGGTTCTCAGTGCGGGCGTCGGAGTAGGCGCGTGGTTCACGGCATCCCTGCACCCGTGGTGGCTGCTGCTTATTCCGGGCTGGGTGGTCCTGTATATAGCCGGCGGTTCCCTCTTGCGCATGGAAGAGGCGCGCCTGTTCACCGCCGCGCTCGGTTCGCGGCTGCGCAGGCGCAGGGAGGGCAAGGCGTGACCGGAGTCGATACCAAGGCCGTGCTGGAACGGCGTGAGTTTTTTCCCCGAGGCATGATTCAGCCGGAGGGCGGTTATCGCTTTTCCCTGGACTCGCTGCTCCTGGCCTGCTTCGCCCGGCCTGGACGTCGGCACGTGGGCGTGGACCTGGGCTGCGGCTGCGGCGTCGTCGGTCTGGCCTTGCTCCTGCGCGAGCCGGGGGTGACCGTTACTGGCGTTGAAATCGACACCCAGTCCATCGAGGCGGCAGCGGCTAATGCCGATAGCTTGCTCCTTTCCGGTAAGTTTTCGGTAATGCAGGGTGACGTGGGCTCATGGAGGCCGGAGAAGGTGGTGGATTTCGTGGTGGCCAACCCGCCATACCGTGAGCTGGGGCGGGGTAGGGTGAGTCGTGGCGACAGCCGTGCGACCGCTCGTTTCGAAGACCGGGGGAGTTTCGCAGGGTTTGCCCGGTGCGCCGCCGTGGCCTTGAAAACGCGGGGCAAGTTCTCCTTTGTTCACATTCCGGAGCGGTTGCCCGCCCTCATGGCCGCGCTGCACGCCAACGGTCTGGAGCCAAAACGCATGCGGCTGGTTCACGGGCGTGTGGACGAGCCCGCGCGCATGGTGCTCATGGAGACGGTCAAGGCAGGCGGCAGCGGTCTGAAGGTGGAAGCGCCGCTCATTCTGCATGAAGGCAGGGGAAAAGAGACCAGGCTGACGCGAGAGGTAATTGAATTTTGTCCTTTTTTGGACTGCAATCCCGGCACGGAGGAAACAGCGTGAGCGAGTACATCCGGAAAAGAGTTGAGGAGCTGTTCGGCGGCGGACAGTTGTATTGCGCCGAAACGGTGCTGGGGCTCATCGCGGAGGCAGGAGGCAGGGAGGCCAAGGACGTCGTGCCTCTGGCCACCGGATTCTGCAGTGGCGCGGCAAGGACCTGCGGTCAATGCGGGGCCGTGTCCGGCGCGATCATGGGCATCGGGCTCTTTGCCGGACGAAGCGAGCCGGGCGGCGATTACGAACCATGCTATGCCCTGGTGCAGGAGTTCCTGTCGCGCTTCAATGCGGCGTTCGGGTCCATCAACTGCCTGGAACTGACCGGGTGCGACTTCGCCTCCGAAGCGGACCGGGAGCGGTTCAAGGAAGAGCGGATCGTGGTCAAGTGCTTCAACTACGCCGTGACCGCCGTCGACATGGCGCTCACCCTGTTGCGGGAGGAAGGCTACCTGCCGGAACGGGAGGATTTCATTCGCTCCAGGCTGGCCCCTTGCGGCCTGTCCTGCGGAAGCTGCCTCGCCTTTGCAGGTGGGCCTATCCAGCGGCATGCCAAGGCGCTGCAAGCATTGCTGGGCGAGAATTTCGCTGCCTATGCCAAGCGCTTTGAGGGTATGAATCCGGTTTTTGAGAACTACAGTCAGTTCGAGGTGTTGCTGGGTTTCCTCGGCCAGGGAAGCTGCTCCGGCTGCCGCGAGCAGGGGTGTCTGTTCCTCCAGTGCAAGGTCCCGGCATGCTGCCGCGAGCACAGGGTGGACTATTGTCACCAGTGCGAGGAATTCCCCTGTGATGTTCACGGCATGCCCGAAGGCCTTGCCGAGCGCTGGCGGATCAATAATGAAAAGATGCGGGAACTGGGCGTTGCGACGTGGTACCAAGGGTGTTGCGTCAGGCCGCGATATCCCTGACCGCCTGCCATATTGAATTACTATAAGGCAAGTAAAGCAGTTGGTTAACAATAACCGATAAGTGTATGATAACCAGGATTGTTCTCAAGGATTTCATGGCTCATGCCGACACTGAGCTGGAGCTCGGACCCGGCATCAATGCTCTGACAGGTCCCAACAACACGGGCAAGTCCGCCATCGTGGAGGCCTTGCGATGCGTGGCCACCAACCCGATCCCGCGCCACTATATTCGGCACGGGGCCAAGGAGGCGCGGGTCACTGTGGAGCTGGAGGACGGCACCCGCATCGTCTGGGTTCGGAAAAAACGCTCCTCGGGGTATGAGCTTTGGGCACCAGGCGCGGAAGAACCGGTGGAATACTGGAAATTCGGCCGCAAACCGCCCGAGGACGTCTTGGCCGCGCTCCGACTGGACCTGGTGGAGCTGGAGGGGGAGAACAAGGATCCTGTTGACGTACATGTGGGCAACCAGCGCGACCCGGTCTTCCTGCTCAACCAGCCCAAGTCCGACGCCGCCGCGTTTTTTGCCGCGTCCACGGAGTCGGCCCACCTGTTGGCCATGCAGAACCTGCTCAAGCGGAAAACTCAGGATGCGAAGCGCCGGGAACGGGAGCTCCAGGCGCGGTTGACCGCCATCGAAACCGAAATGGAGCGGTTTTCCCTGTTGCCGGACATCGCGTTGCACCTGGAAACGGCCCGTGAACTGGAGTCGACAGCAAAGGAACTTCAAGTCGCTGTTCCCGCCCTGGAAGCGACCCTTGCCGACCATGTCACACTGACAGTCGAGCATGCCGGACTGGTTCGATGCAAGGGGGTTTTGGATACGATTACTGACGTACCGAAACTCAATGATGTAGGTGGATTAACAGAACTGCTCTCACAGTTGGAAGGAACCGGGGCGTTCCTCAATGGCGCGGCGCGAATTTCAGCAACTCTGGCCGTCCTGGCCGACCCGCCCGAGGTACACGACACCCCGCTTCTGGCCCGCTTCCACAAGGAACTGCAAGACATTGAGGCGGCCCTGAATCTCGCTCGGAAACAGGCCGAAACCGGTCGGGCTCTATTGCCTCCCCCAGTGCCGGATGAAACGGCACAACTCGTCGCAATCCTGGACGAAATCATTGCCCACACCTATCGATCACGGCGGGAGACGCGACGGAGGGAGACGCTTCGGAGCGTTGCGGAACCTCCCGCACTCGCGGACTGCGAACCTCTCCAAGGGGTGGTGGCCGAGCTTGACGGGATCACCGGGCAATGCCGGGAGGCACAAGACCGCCTGGCAGGCTTGGAGACGGAGTTGGAGACCTTGGAGAAGCACATTCGCCACCGGCTGGATGAGCTGGGGCGGTGCCCCACCTGCGGCGGGGAGTTGAATTCCCTTGGATTCCTTGAGCGGAGGCACGGACATGACGCTTGAGCGCATCCGCGGCAACGGACTCTTCTTCATGGCCGACCCGCATCTGGCGGACATTCCGCCCGGTCAGCGGCTCGAGGGTTATCTCGATCAGATCATGATAAAGCTGGAGGCCGGACTGGCCCGTGCCAGCGAATTGGGGATGGTCACGGTCATCCTCGGAGACCTTTTTCACTGGCCCCGCGACAACTCCAACAAGATGCTTGTGGAGTTGATCCGCATCTTCGGGGCGCGGCACGGCGACGAGCAGGTCTGGGCCCTGGTGGGAAATCACGACAAGTATCAGTCCCGGTTCACCGAAGATGTGTCCCTGGCCGTGCTCGAAGCCGCCGGAGTGATCCGGCTGATGAAGGAGGACGGCCCGCAGTTCGTGCTGGAGACCGGCGAAGGCGACGTCCTGGTCGGGGCCAGCCCGGACGGCACGCCGCTGCCCAAGGGGTACGCCCGGCAGGAGGGCGATCCAGAGACCGTACTTTGGGTGGCGCACCATAACATCCGTTTCCCGGAGTTTCTGGACCGAGCCTACGGTATCAAGGAGCTTCCCGGTATCGACTGGCTGGTCAACGGTCATATCCATCGCCCCCAGCCGACCGTCAAGAAGGGACAAACCACCTGGGCCAACCCCGGTAATATCACCCGCCTCACCTTCACGGAGCTTTCCAAGGTCCGCGAGCCTGCCGCCGCCATCTGGACGCCGGGCTGCGAGGAGCTGGAGAAATGGGTCGTGCCGTTCGAATCTTTTGATAAGGTCTTTCCGGATCAGGAGCTGCCGCCCCAAGATGAGAACGCGACAGGAGAGTCCGACTACGTCAAGGGGCTGGAGCGGCTGGCCTGGCAGCGGACCAGGGAAGGCATGGGACTGAAGCAGTTTTTACAGGATAACGTTTCCCGCAAGAGCAGCGAGGGCAGGCTCATCTGGGAACTCTACGAGGAGGTCGTCAACGGTGAATAATCACTCCAACGGAACAGGGAAAAACCAGGATGCCCAACTGGAGCAGGAGCTTAACGGCCTGCGTCGGCAGTATGAACAACTGCGGGATCAGCGGGTCCGCACGGAGCAGCAGGTGACGGATCTGACCGGCCGCCTGGAGGCGCTCAAGGCGCGCGCTGAAGCCGAATACGGCACCAGCGACCCGAAGGAACTGCAAGCGTTGCTTGAAGAAAAAAGAGAGGAAAACCGCAAGGTCGTGGCCAGCTACCGCGAGCACATCCAACAGATTCAAGCCGATCTGGCCGCCGTTGAGAGCGGGGTGGGCGGGGATAACTGATGACGACGGATGTGGCCCTGCCGGATATCCGCGAGGCGGAACGCAGCCTGGACCGTTTGGAGGCTCTCGCCGAGAGCTTGCATAACGAGCATGGGCGGGTGCGCTCCTCGCTTGGCGCCGAGCGCGAGTTTCTGGTGCTCGCGCCGGAGGCGAGGGACCGTCTCGAAGAACTGTCCAAGGCCCTGTTCGGCAAAATCCTGGACGAAGTGGAGCTTAACCTGACCCATGGCATCCGGGAGATTCTCGGCCAGGACCGCGTGGTCTTCACCGAACGGGAGGTGAAGAACAACCGCCTCCAGATTCATTTCCAGATCCAGAACCGTGGTCGGGACGATGAGGTGGAGGATATCCTCACTGGTCAGGGCGGCTCGGTCTGCAATATCCTCTCAGTGGGGCTGCGCCTGATCGCCCTGTCGCAGCTGCCTGAAGAGCATCATCGCCGTTTCCTGGTGCTGGACGAGCAGGACTGCTGGCTCAAACCGGCGCTGGTACCGAAGTTCATGAAGATCATCAACGAGATAGCCGACAAGCTTTCATTGCAACTTCTGGTCATTAGCCACCACCCCCTTGATCTTTTCGCCGGTGCCGCCGATCGGATTTTCGAGCTGAAGCCGGACCGGGAGCGCGGAGCGGTGGTTACCCGCGTGAAGTAGCGACCGTCGGTGCGAAACCAGACCAATGTTGCCCTGCTTTGTGCGGGGATGCTTTTATTTCCACTATATCATGATACGGTGACGCGTCCCCGTAGACGGAAAACCTTTTGGCGCAATCCGCGCCGTTGCGTTTTGCCGCCGGGGTAGTCGGGCATACAAGGAGAAAATTATGAAACGAGCGAGTTTGTTTCTGTTGGCGGTATTGGTTTTGGGCGCTACGTGCGCCTACGCAGGGGATCCCTTCCCCGACCTCGCGCTCGGCGGCAAGCTGGACGAGGATCAGCGGGCGTATCTCGGGGTCGCCTCCGATTCCTTCAAGTTGAGCGACATTCGGGCCGAGTACCTCTTTATCGAAGCCTATTCCATGTACTGTCCCATCTGCCAGCGGGACGCGCCCCACGTGAACGAGGCGTTTGAGGCGATTGCCGCGGCCGACAAAGCGGGCCGGATTCGCTTCCTTGGGCTGGCTCTGGGCAACACGCCTTTCGAGGTGGAGTTCTACAGGAAGAAGTACGCGGTCCAGTTTCCCCTGTTCGGCGATGAGGACTACGTCATCCACAAGGCCCTGGGCGAAGTTCCCACGCCGGCCTTTTATGTCGTCAAGCTCGGTCCGGAGCCGGAAATCCTTTTCAAGAAGGTGGGAGAAGCCGAGGGCACTGAGGCGCTGTTACAGGCCATCAAGGAGCATACTGGGATATAAGTTGAGGTGATAATATGCTGAAAAAGATAGTTTTCACGATTATCGTAGGGTTATTGGCAACTGCCTCTTATGCGGATAAGCTGACCATCTACCAACTTCCGGAGCTCAAGCCGCGCGACAGTGTCCTCAAGGTCAAGGTGGGCAACCCGGCGCCGGACTTCGAGCTGCCGTCCATAACGGGAGAGCGGGTGCGCCTGAGCAGCTTCAAGGGGAAGAGCAATGTGGTTCTCTCCTTTGTCCCGGCCGCCTGGACGCCTGTGTGCTCGGACCAGTGGCCGGGCTACAACATCGCGTTGTCCCTGTTCGAGCAGCACGACGCTGTCCTGCTCGGCATCAGCGAGGACAACACGCCGTCCCAGTACGCCTGGTCCGAGGCCATGGGGACGCTCAAGTTTCCGGTTCTCTCGGATTTCTGGCCTCACGGCGCGGCAGCGTCCAGCTACGGGGTGCTGCGTTCGGACGGGACCAGTGAGCGGGCCCTTTTCGTCATCGACCGGCAGGGAATCATCCGCTACATCGACGTACATGATATCAACAGGCGTCCCGATCTGGGGGTGCTCATTCAGGAGCTGTGCAAGCTCAAGAAGTGAGCCTGGCTTTTCGACGAAAAAGGCGCGGCCCTTCCGGGGCCGCGCCTTTTTCGTTCAACAGATTCAGACGGACTATTGCAGGGCTTCTTCTGCGCTTTCGTACATGCTGGCGAGCTTGGTGATGCCGACCATGTCGAATACGGTCTTGAAATTGGGGGAGAGGCCGGCAAGGGCCACCTGGATGCCCTCGTCGCGGTGGGTTTGCAGAAGCCGGGTCAGGCCGGTGATGCCCGCGCCGTTGATGGAGGCGTTGTCCTCGAAATGGATCAGGATGAGTCCCTTGCCAAGTCCTTTTGCAGTGCGGAAGGCTGCGTCCAGATGGGGCACCGTGTGCCCGGAGATGTTGCCGCGCACGGCGATGACCGCAGCTTCGGGCCGCTCCCGGACGCTGATCTGGCCCTCCTCGTTGCGGGTGATGGCCAGCCGTTCCGAGGCACGGTTTAGGGCCTGCTCCAGCGCTTCCCGCTGCAACGGCTTGTTGATGAAATCCGTGGCGTCGAGGTTGAGGGCCTGGATGGCCAGGTCCATGTCGCCGTGACCGGTGATGACGATAACCTCCGCGTGGGGATCGATCCGCTTGATTTCCTTGAGCGCTTCGATGCCGTCCATGACCGGCATCTTGATGTCCGTGAGCACCAGGTTGGGCCGTTCCGCCTTGAACAGCTCCACGCCCTCATGGCCATTCTCCGCTGTAAGGATGTCGTACCCGTAGGCTGAGAGCAGCAGGGAGAACATTCTCAGGGTCGGTTTTTCATCGTCGATGACCAGTACTTTTTCCTTGTCCGTCATATGGAGGGTCCTCCTCGCGTGTTTGCCGCCGGAAACTGCATGCGGAACACGGTTCCTTTTTTATTATCGCTGTTGATGCGGATATCTCCGCCGTAGTCCTTGACGATGCCATAAGTGATGGCCAGGCCCAGCCCCATTCCTTGACCTGCTTCCTTGGTGGTGAAAAAGGGCTCGAAAATTTTGTGCTGGTCCTCTTCGCGGATGCCCGCTCCGGTGTCCTCAATCTCGGTATAGATTTTCCCCTCGGATTTACCTGTGCGGATGGTGATCCTTCGGTCGCAGACTGCGTCCATGGGCGACGAACAGTCGTTGATGGCGTCTCGGGCGTTGGTGACCAGGTTGAAGATAACCTGCTGAAGCCGGTTGGAGTGCGCCGAGACTTTGGGAAGTCCCTCGGTGAGGTCGAGTTCGAAGCGGATGTTGTCGAGTTCGAACTGGCGGCGGACCATGGAGAGCACGGCCCGGACAGGCTGGTTGATGTCGACCAGTTCTTCGATGAGATCGGATTTGCGTCCGAAGGAGCGCAGGGTGTCGATGATCTCGGCGGCGCGGTCCACCTGGGCGGAGATCTCGGCCACGACCTGGAGGAAGTCCTCCTTGGATACGGCGAGGTCCTGCTCCTGCATCATGGCCAGGTACTCGCTGCCCATCTTGATGGCATTGAGCGGCTGGTTGATCTCATGGGCCACGCCGGCGCTCATCTCGCCCAGGGATTTCATCTTGCCCGCCTGGATGAGCTGGGCGTCCTTTTCAATCATCTCGGTGATGTCCGTGACCGCGACAATGATGGCGTGGCGGCCCCGGTAGGAGATGGGACAGGCGTGCATGTTGACGAAAAACGGCTCATTGCCTTTCTTGTAGTGGAGCACCTTGGGGAAGTAGACGCAGCCGCCTCCGCCTTCGCTGAAGTAGTTGAGACACTCGGCGTTATGTTCCGGCCCCAGGTTCAGGAATTTCAGCGCGAGCAGCTCCTCCTTGGCGTAGCCGTAGAGCTCCTCGGTGCGGGGGTTGGCGTCGCGGATGTCGCCTGTGGCGCAGTCGACGACGAAGATGGGGTCCGGTCCGGAATCGAAGAGGGAGCGGTACTTTTCCTCGGACTCGCGCAGGCGGCGGCGGTACAGTTTGATCGACCAGACCATGTTGCGGAAGGAGTCCGAGAGCTGGACGACCTCGTCGCCCTCGTGCTTTCGGTAGAAGGCGCACTTGGCGCACTTGCGGTGCTCTTCACCGGGAGCCTCGCCGCTGCGTGACTCGTCGAAGTGCCAGCAGGGCAGGTCCGTATTGGTGAAGGCCGGACAGTTGGCCGTGTCCCAGTCCTCGTCCGGACCGAGCTTGAGCGGTATGTCGAAATTGCCCCGGCTTATTTCATCCGAGAGACGTGTCAGGTCCGTGATCGGCTTGGTAATGTAGCGGGTCAGCCAGGAGGAGAGGAATATCGTGATCAACACCACCAGTGAGATGAAGCCGAGAAAGGCGACCCGTAATTTGCCCACGAGCGTGTCGATGTGTTCCTTGTTCAGGCCCACGTGCACGGTGCCGATCCGGTAGAGGCCCTCATTGATGGCGGCGGCCACGTCGTAGATGTGTTCGCCTTCCACGTTCAACAGCTTGATGGCGTCATGCTTGCCTTGTGGAAGTTTATTGGAGAGCAGTACGTCCGGCAGCCGTTTGGTCATGGTATGGGCCAGGAGCTTGCCGTTGACGTCTTCAATAAAGATGTAGGAAAGCAGATGCTTGCGCTGGTGAAGCTTGGCCTCGTCAAAGATCAGGACCAGAAGTTGCGGTATGTCGTTGTCCAGGATGTAAGACCCGCCGCGTTCGGCCACCGAATGGGCGATGGCCTCGCCGCGCATCTCAAGCTCCTGGTTCAGGGAGCTGAGCAGAATGTAGCGCGCGATAAAGGCGATGGCCACGGAGATGAACAATACGGCCACGAGCATGGAAAAGAGCAGCTTTTCCCTCAGCCCGGCGTGGTGGAAGCGGTGAATGAGCTGTTCCTTGAGCTTCACCGGGCCTCCCTCTGTTGCCGGATGACATTCCAGTCCGTGAACGGAATGAACCGCCCGTTTACCAGCCTGGTGAAGTGGACGTCCTCAAGACCCTGCCGGTCGTGCTTGCCGTAGGTGACGGTCATGCCCGAGCCCAGTTCGTAGTTGTGGAGCGAGGCTATGGCGTCAATGAATTTCTCCCGGGTCAGGTCCGGCCCGGCCCGCCTGAGCCCCTCGACCAGGATGCGGGCGTTGAGGAAGCCCTCCAGACCCACGAAGCTCGGGGTTTCGCCCGGGTAGAAGCGCTCGAGCAGGGTGACGTACTGTACGGCGGCATCGTCCGGGTCCCCCAGCTCCTTGGGCTGTGGCACGACCTGGGACATGAGCACCGGCGGCGCGCCAGGGCCGATGCGCCTAGCCAGCTCCTCGGCGCCGACGAAGGAGACGTTGTAGAAGATGGGGGAGAACTCGTGCCGTTTGGCCAGCCGGATGAACCGGGCGCAGGCCCCGTAGGTGCCGACCATGACCACGGCCTCGGCTCCAGAGGCTGCGATCTTGTTGAATCCCTCGGTGACGTCCTGCGTCCCCCTGATGTACGAGCCGCGCGCCACCGGTTCCAGGTGAAATTCCTTGAGGGCCAGCTCCGTGCCGACCAGTCCGTCGAAGCCGTAGGCGTCGTACTGGTAGAAGACCGCGATTTTCTTGATGCCTAGGTCCTGGACCAGGTGCCGGACGGCGGCTCCGGTTTCCTGGTAGTAGGAGGCGCGTATGTTCACCACGTAGCGGTTGAAGGGTTCGCGCAGGCCGTTGGCTCCGGTGAACATGCCGATGAGCGGAATCCTTGCCTCTTCAACCATGGGCAGGACTTTGACCGTGGTCGGGGTGCCCACATAGCAGAACAGGGCGAAGACGTTGTTGTCGATGATGAAGTGCTGGGTGTTGGCCAGGCAGCGGGGCGGGTCGTAGGAGTCGTCTTCGGCCTTGATGGTGATTTTGCGGCCGTAAATGCCTCCGGCCTCATTGACCCATCGAAGATACGCCAGTGCTCCGCGCAGGGTCTGGGTGCCGAGGTAGCCGGCATGGCCCGTGAGCGCCAGGGAGGAGCCGAGCCGGATTTCCGTGTCCGTGACCCCGGGCACGCCCTTTTTCCCGATAGTGTCTTCGCTTGTGGCGTTGCAGCCGCCCAGGACTAAGGCCAGGGCCAGGCAGACTACGATGAGGGTCAACACGGTACGGCTCACGGGTTGGCTCCATGGGTTGCGGGACGGTAATCGTGCGGGAGGGCACGTCTCATCTCACTACTTCCCCGAAAGGAAAAACACAAGAGACCTCATTTTCCCCACGGTTACGACCCGCGCCGGGGGCTTTCTTCCGAAAGCGGCGCCGGATTCAACGTCAAGACTAGCCAAAACACACGGTTGCGGATATGGGTATGATGAAGACTATTGAACGCAACCCGTTCATCAAACAGGATTTCACCAGGAGGAACCCATATGTTGGTAGAGAATTGGATGTCCAAGGACGTGGTGACGCTCACCGCCGATCGTTCCATGATGAAGGCGTCGAAGCTGATGAAGGACAAGAACATCAGCAGCCTGCCCATCGTCGACGATGACGGCAAGCTCTTAGGCATCCTGTCCGACCGGGATATCAAGGAGGCTTCGCCGTCCAAGGCTACCACGCTGGACATGCACGAGCTGTACTATCTGCTTTCGGAGATCAGGATCAAGGATATCATGACCAAGAAGGTCGTGACCATCCGTCCCGATGAAACCGTGGAAAAGGCGGCGGTCCTCATGCTGGAAGGCCGGTTCGGCAGCCTCCCCGTAGTCGACGAGGACGGCAGGGTGGTCGGCATCCTCACCGACACCGACGTGTTCAAGGTGCTGGTGGAGATCTCCGGCATCTACGAGGGCGGCATCCAGGTGGGCCTGCAGGTGTCCAACGAGCCCGGCTCCCTGGCTCCGGTCCTGGATTACCTCAAGCAGGGCGGCGCGCGCATCATGTGCATCATGACCCACAATGCCCCGGAGACCGAAGGCATGAAGGACGTCTACATCCGCTTCCGCGACATGGAGAAGCCGGACCTCAAGCGGCTCAAGGCAGGTATGGAGGAGCGGTTCCCGGTGAAGTACTGGGCCGTCGACCCGGTTCACCGCGTGGTTTAATCGGGTACTTGGGCGGTTTTTCCCGCCCGCGCCAATCAGGCATTCAGGGCGTTCTCCCCCAGGGAGGACGCCTTTTTTCATCCCGTCGGAAGCAAATTTTTACCTTAAGCTTTCGTCGAAACCAGCCGAAAAGATGGCTACCACAGGAGAAGGAGCCGTCATGGGGAGCGTTGTCGCACTGGATCAGTACCGGGAACTACTCGGCAAAAATAAGGAAAAGCGGGTTCGTCCGCCTCGTCCGAAAATTTCGGGCGGGGAGGTCTGGGGCCGCGATTACCGGGAGACCGAAGCAGTCGTCTACGCACTGCTCACGGTGCGGGCCATGGCCGCCCACCATTCGGGTGGGCACGACCACGGGTTTGACGCCCTCTGCATGGAGGCCCTGGACGCCGCCTACCACATCGAGGAGCGCGGTCACGTCCGGCTGAAAGGAGCGATCAAGCCTCTCAAGGAGTGGCTCCTTGGGGACATGACCGAGGACAACAAGCGGGATTTGTCCTGGTGTCTGGTCCTGCTCGACCTTATTGAAAAGTCGCCTGTTAAATAACTTTTCGATAACTTTACCTACTTTATCTTCCTTTATAACAACTAGTTGAGAGTTGCCGATCTGGGAGCATCACTCTGGGTTGGCTCGTTGTCGCCTGGAGCTCGCGCCGATGAACCCAGCTCCGGAGCCGGTGGGCCGACAGACGCTCCCCGCGGTCCGGCGCGCCGTTCACCGGGCCGTTTGCGCCCTTCCCCGAAATTAGGGTGGCGGTTGCGGTCCGGCAGGGTATGCAGGGAGTATGGAAAGTCCTGATCGCGACCAGGCCGGTCCCCGCATCCTGCTATCGGCAGGCTGTCTTTTCCATCTTCCGCTGGAACGCATCGCGCGTATCGGGCGGGACGCGGGTTTCGACGGCATGGAACTGATCATGAATTCGCCGGACCTCGTTCCCGGGACAGGCCTGGAGCGGATCAGCGAAGTGCTGCCCATCCGCAGCCTGCACGCGCCGTTTCGCGGCTGGGCGGCCTGGGGCGGGCACCTAGCCTCCTGGAAGATGACCACCGCCCTGGCCAACTCCCTTGGGCCGGCGGACCACATCACCATGCACCCACCCGGTTCCCGGCTGGCCAACATGATCTCCAACCGCTGGTTCGAGAAGGCCTATGACCTGCCGCTTCTCCTGGACGCCAAGGGGCGCATTCGCTTCTCCCTGGAAAATATGCCCTGGGCAGAAGGGTCTCCATTCGGCAGGGATCCGCTGGACAAGCTCATGGATCAGTGTCGCGACAAGAACGTCGGGCTCACTTTCGATGTCTGCCACATGGGTGTTTCCGGGCGCGACGTCATGGCGGCAATCCGTAAGGTGCCCCTGGATCTCCTCTACAACGTTCACTTTTCCGATGCGGTTGGCTACACCGAGCACCTCACGCCAGGAGCCGGAGCTCTGCCCCTGGGAGAGTTTCTCGCGCATCTTGGCAAGGTCGGCTACTCCCGTTACATTACCCTCGAACTGGAGCCAGGCGCCTTTCCGGACGACGAGGACGCGACCGTCGCGTTTCTCATTTCGCTCAGGGAACGCATGCAGCGCCAACTCGCAAGCCAGGACTGAGTCATGCCGGAAAATTATCTTGCCGAGGTTCGCAAACCCGGCCAGCAGGTCAATCCCCTCTTCGCCTTTCTCGGTGTGGAGATCCTCGAAATCGTCCCTGACCGAGCCGCCCTGCGCCTGCCGGTCGTCCCTGGCCTGATCCAGGGGGGCGGGAAACTCGCGGGCGGCATCCTCGCCACATTGCTCGACGAGGCCATGGCCCATGCCGCCCTCGGCGGCAACGCCCCTGGCCGTTTCACCACCACCGTGGACCTCAACGTCAGCTACTTCCGGCCCGCAGGCCTCGGCGACGTGCTCGAGTGCGAGGCCAAAGTGGTCAAGCGGGGTGGACGCGTCCTCTTCACCGAAGCCCTTGTTACCCGTGGCGAAAAAGAGATAGCCCGGGCCACCGCCTCGTTTTTGGTTGTCTGAAGCATCGAAATATTTCTGCCCGCAACAATGAAAACGGCCAGCACCTGAGTGGTGCTGGCCGTGTGATTGGCAGGTTGTGCCGCGCGCCGGGGTTAGTCCCAGGTACGCTTGTCTTCGATGGGCCGGATCTGCGGGGGCAGGGTGCCGGGAGCCAGGACCTTGAGGATGGGGCGCAGCTTGATCTTCTCGCGGAAGAGGTGGAGCAGCTCGTCCTCCTGGTTGAACTGGCCGGCCTCGATGGAGAGAACCATCTCGTCGATGCCGCCGGGGTTGGTGACCTCGATCTGCCAGCGCTTGACCTCCTCGAAGCGGGCCATGACCTGTTCGACCTGGTGCGGGTAGACGAACATGCCCTTGATGCGGGCGGTGGTGTCCACGCGGCCGACGATGCCGCCGAGGCGCGGAGAGGTACGTCCGCAGGCGCAGGGGGAGCGGTCAAGGTAGCCGAGGTCGCCGGTGGCCAGGCGGATGAGGGGGTAGGTCTTGTTGAAGGCGGTGACCACGATTTCGCCGACTTCGCCGTCCTTGAGCGGGATGCCGGTGTCGGGGTGGCAGATTTCAACGTAGGCGCG
Source organism: Pseudodesulfovibrio cashew (assembly GCF_009762795.1). NCBI lineage: Bacteria > Pseudomonadati > Thermodesulfobacteriota > Desulfovibrionia > Desulfovibrionales > Desulfovibrionaceae > Pseudodesulfovibrio > Pseudodesulfovibrio cashew. Next base: position 1,288,448 of record NZ_CP046400.1, read on the forward strand.
GTTGGAGAGGTGCAGTCCGTCCTTGTGGAAGCACTCGTAGCCGATGCAGCCGACGTCGGCGGTGCCGTAGCCCTGGCGCATGATGCAGTCGAATTTCTTTTCCAGGGTGGAGCGCATCTTTTCGGAGAACTTCTCGCCGGTGACGAAGGCCACTTCCAGGAAGAGGTCCTTGCGCAGGGAGAGGCCCATTTCCTCGGCCTTCTGGGCGAGATGCATGAGGTAGCTGGGGGTGCCGACGTAGCCGGTCACGCGCAGCTTCTGCATGATCTCGATCTGGGAGTTGGTGTTGCCGGGTCCGGCCGGGACAACGGCGCAGGCGAGGTTGCGCAGGGGCTCCTCGAACATGAGGCCTGCAGGGGCGAGGTGGTAGTTGAAGGTGATCTGCGCCAGGTCGCCGGAGCGGAAGCCTGCGGCGTAGAAGCCTTCGGTCCAGCCCCAGTAGTCCTCGGTGCGGTCTTCGGGGTCGAAGATCGGGCCGGGGGAGAGGAACACGCGCTGGAGTTCGCCCAGATCCTTGGTCAGCAGCCCGCCCAGGCGGGGGCCCATGGATTGGAGGAAGATGAGTTCCTTTTTCTTGATAATGGGGATATGCTTGAGGTCGTTGAGGGTGCGGAATTTCTCCACGTTGAACTGGGCGCGGTCAAAGCGCTTCTTGACGTCCTCGGAGTAGCGGTAGGCGTATGAGAGCAGCTCTTTGAGCTGGAGCTGGCAATATTGCCTGCGCTCGGACTCGTCGAGGACTTCGCGGCGGGAGTAGATACCCTCTGTTCTGTCTTTTCTGGTCATATGTATGCTCCTTGAAGGGGGATTTGTCGCAAACGGACAGGGGCGGGAGTATATCATCTGAGAACTTTTTTGCAAGAAAAAAATTAAATTGACAGTGATGCCGAATGGTTGTAGACAAAATTCAACGCACGGCAAGAGCACAGATTCTGCTTGACACGGCAAAGCCAAATGGCATAGAGATACCTTCCCTGAGCGCGGGTCGTTAACTCAGTTGGTAGAGTATCTGCCTTTTAAGCAGAGAGTCACTGGTTCGAGCCCAGTACGACCCACCATATATGCGTCCCCATCGTCTAGTGGCCTAGGACTCCGGCCTCTCACGCCGGCAACAGGGGTTCAAACCCCCTTGGGGACGCCATAAGAAAAACAGGCACTTACGAATCAATTCGTGAGTGCCTTTTTCGTTTTCGATACACAGGACAGTACATGTTTTAGACACAAAATATGTGTAAGGCTAATGAAGGGACGTTGAAATACTTCACTTCTTGAATCCTGTTACGGGCCTGTAGGGCCGGTCCCTTATCCTCTTGGATGTGAGATTCAACAAAGTGAGTCCGCTTTAAAAGACCTGTGCCAACAAAGATTGGATGAAGAAGGCACTTTACCAGCCCAGTATAATGAAAAGCCCCGGTCTGATTGCCGGGGCTTTCTCCTGTCTGGTGGTGTGCGTATGGTTTCAGCTACACGGAATGTGCTGCCTTGCCCATCACGACTTTGACCGAAGTATCGTCCTCAGTAAGGAAGGGGAGGTTCTCCGAAACTGCCGTGGAGAAGTCGGTGAAGATATTGTTGCTACCGACGATTTGATCCGTTCCCATCCGTTTCATAACCTTCATGATGGTGGGATGCACGCCGGACAGGATGACCCGTATGCCCTGTTGTTGGCTTCGGCGAATAACGGTTTCCAACCCTTCCAGCCCTGTGGCGTCAATAGTCGGTACTTGGCGCATGCACAAGACGAGTATTTCCGGTTTCTTTCGGGTAAAGCGCATGACGTCGAGGAACCGATGGGTCATACCGAAGAACAAAGGACCGGAAATTTCATACACAACCATTCGGGGGTGACCGGTTCGGCGACTGATGATCGCCTCTTCGGGCAATCCGGTGTCCAAACTGTGGATATCCACCAATTCACTCATGCGTTTCATGAACAGGATGGCGGACAGGACTACGCCGATTTCCACGGCTGTGGTCAGCCCTATAAATACGGTCAGACCAAAGGCACTCAGCATGACCATGGAGTCGGACATGGGGGCGCGCAACAATCGTTTTATACGGTGGGGTTCGCTCATGTCCCAAGCCACGACCATGAGCACGGCAGCCAGACTGGACAAGGGGATAAGCGAGGCCACCGGTGACAGGAATTTGATGAACATCACTAGGGTCAGGGCATGAATCACCCCGGCAAAGGGGGAAAAGGCCCCGGCCCGGATGTTGGTGGCGGTGCGGGCGATGGCCCCGGTTGCAGGCAGGCCGCCAAACAGGGAAGAGGCGATGTTGGCGGCTCCCTGAGCCACCAATTCCGTGGATGAATTGTGTCGGTCGCCACTCATGCCGTCAGCCACGGTGGCGCTTAAGAGGGATTCTATGCCCGCGAGCACGGCGATGGAAAGGGCGTCGGGGAGCACATTGCGGATATCGGCCAGAGTGACCCCCGCGACAGGCATGAATTTTGGCAAGGTCGCCGGGATGCCTCCGAATCGACTGCCGATGGTCTCCACGTCCAAGCCCAGAGCCCAAGCCGCAATGCTCCCGATAAGGATTCCGGCAAACGGGGCAGGAATGCGCGGGATGAACCGGCGAACCATCAGCATGACCGCCAAGGTCAGCGTGCCGATGCAGAATGTTGCGAGGGCAAACGAAGGCATGGCCTGAGCACAGGCCACAACCTGACTGGCAAATGCAGATGGCATCTGACTGATCTGAAGCCCGAAAAAGTCCTTGAGTTGCGAAGTGAAGATGAGCAGGCCGATGCCTGAGGTAAACCCGGCTGTGACCGGGTAAGGGATGTATTGCAACAGCCGTCCCATGCCAAAGATCCCCATGAGGATGAGCAGCAGGCCTGCCAAAATGGTGGCCAGAACAAGACCTTCGTATCCATTCCGACCGATGACTCCGGCAATGATGATTACGAATGCGCCTGTTGGGCCGCCAATCTGGAAGCGGGTGCCGCCCAAAATCGAGATGATGAATCCGGCGACCACCGCAGTATATAATCCCGCCTGCGGACCGGCTCCCGAGGCAATGGCAAAGGCCATGGCGAGGGGCAGGGCCACAATGCCGACAGTGACTCCGGCCCCGAGGTCACGCTGCAGCGCATTTAAGGAATAACTTTTCAAATACGTAAAGCTTTTGGGAGCGAGCGAAGCGGCTCGCGCACGCAGAGAGAATGCCATTGAGATACCTTGTTTAAATGGTTCTCCGTGGATCACAGTCGGTGGTCTGTTTCTATGAGGGCCAAAGGCTGGAGGGTCACGCGGGAAAATGGGTAATAAAATCCCAAGCCCATTTCGAGTCAAGTGTTATTAATTTCACATAACTGAGAGAAACGATGGGATGCCAGGCCATGCTGAATCGCAGACCATGAGCCCTTGGCGTGCTTTCCTTTGTTCGGCTCAGTTATAGCCAACATTCAAAAAAATAGCCGATCAATTTGGGGACACTTTCAAGTCGTGGCTTAAGAATCGGCTGACCACAGCACCGTCATTGACGACGGGTTGCTTTAGACACCCGGGGGTGTGGACCTGCGTTCCAGCTTGCTTCGGGAGATAAAATCATCCAGCCGCTTGCCTTTGAAGTCGTATTTTCATGTTCGACTGAAATCGAACGTTTAGACACAAATCCAGACACAAAACCTGGGGCATTTGTGACAATTCTCTGGCACCTGCGGAATATTGTAACATATTAATTTGCTTTAATTACTGAACGAAGGCCGGGGCCTCCCTCGTCGGCAACAGAGGTTCAAACCCCCTTGGGGACGCCAAGACAAATCAACGGGTTGCATCAAAAGATGTAACCCGGTTTTTGTTTGCATTAAAAATGGTGAAAACACCCGGCAGTATTCGGGGCGAAATAAAATCTTAGGAAACAGCTTGAGGCCTTGGTCGCCGTCGGGGGCAGCCGTTTTGTCGCGCCGGGGAAGCTTGGGTCCCTTCGGCTCCGCCACTCTTCTGGGAGGAGATCAATCGTTTAGAGTGATCTCCTTTTTTGTGGGGTGGAAAATTTACCGGACACATCCATCGGATACTATGTTTGTTTTAGATAGTAATATCGAAAGGTTGAAATAACCGTGTGCTCACATCTTTGGGTTGATCGCTTTCTTTGCTGAATATGTTTTCAAAGCGTATTGTGCCAATATGGGCATAACTCTTTGTGGGCTAAACTTGGAATCGTTCTTCAACGTGACCTGTGTGCGTTCTTGGTATTTCTACTGCTCGGAAAGGACACGGGGCAACGATGACCAGCAAATGCAGCTAGTTTTTTCAGAGCGACTGACTGGTGGGAACAGGGCAAGGCAAATTTTTACCCGCTTGGCATACGGAGTGAATGATGGACACGACAATAGCTGACTTAATAAGATTTAATGAGTTCCTGGATTCGACAGTAGATCCTAAGAATTTGGATGAGGAATTTATTACATTAAGACAAGTCGAGCTAGAGGGCATATCAAGGAATTCCGATGCTACATATTATCCTGTTATTGCCTTGAGCTATGCGAAATTAATGGAGTTGACCGTATTCTTGGCCGGGACGTATTCTGATAATTGCCAAATCGCTGATTTTGGGGATCTTCTGGTAAACCCCAGGCACATAGACGTTTGCGTCCTCAATATCAGATTGATTAAAGAGGATTATGGCATAACTGACAGTATTCCGCTTTGGTTCAAAAGACAGGTGCGTGAGCGTACTGGTGGCCAATACTCTGAAGATCTGGGAAGAATGGTTGTAGACCCATCCTTGCTGTCACATTTTATTGAAAAAGGTCTGCTGCTGAGGATAGTAAAAAAAGAAAGACATGGAAGATTAAGCGATCAGTTCCGGGATTGCATTCCAGGTGATCCCCAGTTGGCATTTCCCAAATATGTTGGGGCTATTACACCTGTCACACACAACCCGGTAAAGGTGCTTGGTTGCGGCTGCGGATGGGTTGAGTGTTACGACGTTGCATCCTGGCTTGCCAGCAGCACAGTATTAAATATCGTTAAAGGCACCTTGAAAACCGATCTTATGGATGTGTTGCGTGAAGTTATATCAGATGATTATATGAAATCAATTAACAAAAGATTTAAAAAGGCATTTGATTCTCTACACTATGTAAGCATGGGGATGAAAAATATTGTGAATTTCCCATATGGTGATGAGGTGCGAATAGAAGAGTGGGATGAGATAAATAACACTCTGTGCTATTTTACCCTTGATGGTTATGCTGTAATTCAGTCTGAATTAGATAAGATTCTTTCCAATCCATACTACAGAAGTCCCTTTCTAAAGAGGGTGGTGTACAACATGCCAAGAAAACTGGACACGAATGGTCAGAAATATCATGCGATGTATCAGCATCATCTGACATGCTCCAGTCAATCATGGAGAACTAGCCAATTGAATTAATTAACCTTGTCGGCGAACATTCTTGGCGACGCCAGAACAAATCAACGGGTTACAGCATATTGCTGTAACCCGTCTTTTGTGTGGCTCATCCCTTTGCTGCGGCGTCGTCTCCAGCTCTTAAATAACGAAGCCGATCACAGAGAAAGCCTGTAAATGATGTTGGTTGGGTTGGGGATGGGAACTCCTTTACACTTCACCCGTGTACGGTGGGGCCGGGTCGTACTGAAGTATTTTTCTGACCATGCGGGCGTGGTCAGGGGTGTGGATTTCTCCGACGAGCCACAGGGCCATGTCTATGCCGGCGGAAATACCTTGAGAGGTGACGATGTTGCCATCGCGGACATAGCGAAGGTCCGGTAATTCCGTGACTTCAGGGTCTTTGGCCAATGATTCCATAAGCATCCAGTGGGTGGTAGCCTTGCGCCCTTTGAGCAAGCCCGCCTTTTGCAGGAGAAGTCCACCCGTGCAGACGCCTGTCATCCAATCCACTTTGTTGTACTGGTCTCGCACCCAGTCGATGGCCTTGTCGTTGCCAAGTGCATATTCACTGATTTCCGCTGTACCTGGCAGAAGCAGGACGTCCAGTTTTGGAGCGTTTTCGAAGCTGTAGTCAGGCACTATCTGCAAGCCGCCCACTCCGCGCAGGGGGTGTGTGTCCTGCCCGATGGTCACGACCTGTCCGCTTTGTAGTAGCTGGTTTGATACGCCGAAAACCTGGAGCGGGCCGACGAAGTCCAGTTCGGCGACCTGTTCATAAATGAATATCCCGTATGTAAGACCCTTGGTCATGTTGTTCTCCTTTCATAAAATGGGCTCGATATTGAGCCGGACTGATGCCGAGCCTTCTCTGGAAGGCGCGGCGCAACCGCTCCTCGCGACCGAAGCCGGATTCACGTGCAATCTGTTCAAGCCCTTCGACACCGGATTCGAGCAATTCGCGCGCGCGATCGATCCGCAGCTGCTCAATAAATCGGCCAGGGCTCATGCCGGTTTCCGACGGAAAAATTCGTGCAAAAGTGCGGGAGCTCATGTGGGCTTTCTCGGCCAACTGGTCCACTGTGAGCTTTTGATCAAGATGGGCTTCGGCCCAATCGAAAAGAGGCTTGAAGCGCTTGCCCACCTTCGCTTGCAGAGCAAGTGTCGTGCTGAATTGGCTCTGATTGCCCGGTCTTCTGCGGTACAGCAGAAGCAGTCTCGCCACCTCGATGGCCAAGGAAGGGCCGTAATCCTCTTCAACCAGCGCAAGGGCCAGATCTATCCCGGCGGTCACGCCTGCACTGGTGTATGTATTGCCGTCCTGCACGTAGATGGAGTCCTGTTCCAAGTGAACAGCCGGATAAAGTTGTGCCAGACGGTCGGCTACCATCCAATGAGTGGTCGCCTTTCGACCATCAAGGAGGCCTGCTGCAGCCAGGAGGAAGGCGCCGCTACACACCGAAACGACCCGTCTCGCTTTTTGTGCCGCCATTTGTATGTTCAGACTGTTTGTCGAGTCCGTGGAAGCCGTTTCTGCGATCATCCCGCCTGGTACCAATAGCGTGTCAATTTTTTTCATTCCGGGACGGGCATCTGCATGAAGGCACAGGCCGGATGAAGTGGATACCGGTCCGGGGGCGTTGGCGGAAAAAGTCAGTTCGTATCCCCCCTTCCCTTTGCCATTTCGCGAGAGCAATTCGTTGGCAGCTTGAAAGACGTCGAGGGGACCGGTGACATCAAGTGCCAGCATGCCTTGGTAGAAATAGAACTCCATGCGTTTCTTCATGGAAACAAGATAGGGAGGACGGGGAGTGGCGGCAATGACAAAAAACACGCATTTTCTGCCAATATTGAGCAGCACGCTGCAAGAGAGACGATCCGAGCCGGAGCTTCATTTGATCGGCTCAGGCCCTCCTCAGTGCCTTTGGGTTCTCGCCGATGCCTTGTCGCCCAGCGGATCTGGCGCGGTCCAGCGGCTGGTGACGTACGGGTAGCTTTTCCTTATGATTAACCAGCAAAAGATCAAAGTGACCAAAGGGATGATAAGGACAATGACCAACAGCTAAAAGTATTAATCCCAAATATTAAGTTGGGGGAAATAGGAATGCACCAAAGCAACAAGGCTATGGTATATGCTGCTTTGGTGCATTTTACGTTTGACATTTTACTTGTGGGCTAGGGAGCGAATCCACCTGTTCCCCAACAGAGGAAGACCAAGCCATCAACAGCAAGTAGCGGAAGGCATAGGAACGCTGAGCTCAAGCCCCACCAGTAGCGACGAAGCGGTTTGGTTTTGTAATAAATAAGAAACCCCAGCAGAACAAACCAAGGGATAGTCGGAAGAACTATGATCGACAGAAAGGAATCAAACATGCCTCCCCATCGCCATATGTTTATTATCCATGGGAACACGGAAGAAACACAGAGCAACATCGATATGATCTCTGCAGTACGATCAGCATTTGTATTATCTTTGTCTGCCTTCATTTGAACCACCATTCCGCTTTGTCCTTAAACCAGCTAGCAGTTTTTTCAGTTCCAACAGGAGGAGGGCTTGGCCAATTTCGAGGGTCGCTATCCAACTCATTCAAGCCGTTAACCAAATTTTTGTCTGCCATTTTAATCATTTCACGCTGAGCCTTTTTAACATCTCCCAACACCGGAGTATTTTTGGCCTTCTCGTAAGCAAGATCATGCTGTTTATACAATACATCCGAGCTGTCAATCGGCCCCGCATCACCAACTTCTCCGCCGGTTTTGCCTCCGCTATAGTTCTTGCCACCCCAATTGCCATACATAGGGCCATCAGATATGGGAGCACGTCCGTTTCCGCCCCACTTAACATTCTTCATAATTTCATAAGTCTTTGCCGCTTCATTGGCAGCACCTTTGGCTAAGAGTTGCGATAGCCAAGCAAATAGCCCCAGCGGGTCTACCCCATTGACCGGATCATCCAGACAGTACCCATACCAGTCCGGGTCACCGCCCTTGTCGCCCAGCGGATCGGGCGCGGTCCAGCGGCTGGTGAAGGTGTCGTAATCTCGCCAGCCGAAGCGGACGAAGCCGAGATCCCTGTCGTGCAACCCGCCCGCGAAGCCGATGGGGACTCGCAAACCCGGGTTGGTGTCTTCGATGATGCCGCCGAAGGGGTCGTACAGGATTTCCTTTATCACGTTACCGGACCCATCGGCAACCACGCGCAGGGAGCCAACCTGGTCGTAGTACAGGTAGGCCACGGCGCCGTCTTCCCGCTGCATGGCATAGGGCGTGCGCTCGTCGCCGTCGTAAGCGAAACGGTAGCCGGCCTCGCCGTCATGGAATCCGGCTAGGCGCAGGAAGTCGAGCCACGTATAGGCCTCGACCAGCTCGCCGTTGCGGTATTTCACCTCGCGCCGGCCGTTTTCGTCGTGCGTGAACTCGAAGACAATGCCCGCGTCCTCCTGTTCCGCCCGCAAGAGGCGGTAGTCCGGAGCGTACCGGTAGGTGGTGTATTGCCCCTCATGGTTCCAGATGGACCGGAACCCGTTTTTGTCGTGGGTGAACCGGTTGTTCCCCGCCGAGGCCAGCCGGTTGTCCATGCGGTAGCTGTAGTTGCGGATGTCCTTGCCGTGCGTCCTGGGAAAGTAATCCTGCTGGCGTCGGCCTTCCCGGTCGTAATGGCACTGGCAGACCAGCCGATTGCCCAGGTGTGCCTCGAAGAGCCGTCCTTCCTTGTCGTAGGCGTAGGTCCACTTCATGGCCTTGCCCTGGACGGTCTCGACTTTCTCCACGATGCGGCCATTCCGGTCGTGCTTCAACTCGCAAGTATATACGTTGCTCATGGGTAACCTCCGTGAGCTTTTCGTCCCCGAACACCATTGCCGGGAATCCGAAAAAACGTACCACGGGTTTTCGGCCCAGGATAAGAACGGGCGTCAGAGGGATGAAAACGGGCGAAAATGGCATAACATTTCCTCTTGACGGGATTGACGACCGGATCGGATTACAGGGGCGACATCCCTTCATGAGCGTCACCGCTTTTCCTATTGCCTTGCGGGGTGAAGTGGTTATGTAGGGGGAAACGTGGAGAAAACAGCATGAATACACAGACGCGAAATATAGTGTGCCCGCATTGCCGGGCGATCAATCGGGTTCAGGCGGGGCGCGAGGCCGAGGCCACCTGCGGCAAGTGCCGGGGCAGGGTGTTCGAGGCCAAGCCGCTGGAGTTGGTGGGCAGCACGTTCGAGCGGCATGTGACCAAGTCGGATGTGCCCGTGCTGGTGGATTTCTACTCGCCTTCCTGCGGGCCGTGCCTGATGATGGGGCCGCAGTTCGAGGAGGCGGCCAAGCTGCTGCACCCCCGGGTACGGCTGGCCAAGGTGGACACTTCCGCCGAGGTCGGCATCGCCGGGCATTTCGGCATCCGGTCCGTGCCCACGCTGATGCTCTTCCGGGGCGGTCGGCAGGTGGCGTCCCAGGCCGGGGCCATGAACGCCAGGGACATCGTGGCCTGGACCAACCAATATCTGTAGGAACGACGGGCTCTGCCGGATGAACAAAGACGAAATCAAGAAGATCCTGCTGCTGCGGGCCGACCGCATCGGCGACATGTTCTGCACCACACCGGCCCTGCGCGCCATGCGGCAGGGATTCCCGGATGCGCGCATCGACCTGATCGCCAGCGAGGGCAACCGCTCCGTGGCCGAGGGCAACCCCCACATCGACAACCTGTACGTGTTTCCGGCCAAGAAGCCCTGGAAGTGGCCGTATCATTTTCTGCGCCACCGGCTGACGGGCTATGACCTGGTGGTCAACTTCAACGGCGAGTCCGGCACCACCTCCCGGCTGGCCCGGTTTCTGGGCGCGCGCCGGTTGGTGGGCACCTGGGCGCGCAAGACCGAGGGGTATTATCCCGAGACCGTGCGCATGGTGAAGGGTGACCACACCATCGACTTCATGCTCCGGGTCACGGCCCACCTGGGTGCGCCGTCCGAGGACAGGAGCATGGTCTACCCCCTGCCGGAAGAGGTGCTGGAGCGCCAGCGAAAGCGGTTCCCCCGGCGCGAAGGGAAGAAGCGGGTGGCCGTGTTCATCGGCAACGCCAAGAAGGTGGACACCCGCTGGCCCGAGGACCGCTTCGTGGCCCTGACCGATCGGCTGCTGGAGCGGGAAGACGTGGAGATTTACATCGTGGCCGGACCGGGCGACGAGGGGCTGCTCGAGGGCTTCACCTGGTCGGAGGACCGGGTGCTCTATCCCGGCGGCAGCCTGCGCGAGCTCGGAGCGTTTCTCAAGACCTGCGACCTGTTCGTGACCAGCTCCACCGGCCCCATGCACCTGGCCGCCGCCGTGGACGCGCCCATGGTCGCCATCCTGGCCGACTTCACCTATGAGTGCTGGCGGCCCCTGGCCGATATCCACGCCATTGTCCAGTCCGGCCAGTCCGGCGTGCAGGTGGGCACGGTCACGGTGGATGAAGTCCTCAAGGCCGTGAACCGGAAGCTCGGGAGCTGAACCGTGAAGGCACAAACTCGAAGGGCGCAAGGCAAAGAATAACAATAGTCCTTTTGATTATGGAAAAATCCACTTTGCGTATGACGCCGCGCCCGAGGCGTGAAAACGGGGATGCAAGGGGCTCAACCCCTTGCCCGCCGGAGGCGAAGTCTCGCGATAATCGCCGCCGCACGGCGGCTTCAGCTTTTGTTTTTGGATGAAAGGGGTATTGATTCAATCGACGAAAATCCCGGTGGAATGTCCGCCGGGATTTTTTTTGTCAACCGGCTCAGGGCAGTGGCGTTGAAAGGGGTGTGACGACGCACTCGGGCATGCAACCCAAGGAGCTACAGACATGAAGACTCGCATTCTTATCGCACTGACCCTGATCCTGGCCCTGTCCGCCACAGCGGCTTTTGCCGGTGACCGTGGCCGTCTCGCCCGCCAACTGGACCGGGAGGGCGACCGCATCGCCCAAGAGTACGACGCCAGGGGCGACCGCATCAACGAACACTATGATCTCATGGCCCTGAACGCGGCCCTGCACGGCGACTTCGGTACCGCGCTCATGCTCGACGCCAAGGGCGACCGCATCAACGCCAGGCTCGATGCCAAGGGTGCCCGCATCAACCGGGCCCTTGATCGCAAGAGCGCAGCCATCGCCCGCCACGCCCGGTACGAGAATAAGCACCGCAAGGTCGCATACCGACATCACTACCGTCATGGCCGTTAACATGGCTTTCCCGTCCGCAATGCGGCGCGGGAATTGAAACAGGCAGCTTGGAGGCGCACGCCTCCTTCCCAACCCCAGGGCTTCACCCGGCCCGTCCGCCCCGTGCCTCCCCACGGGGCGGTTTCTTTTTTGTCAACCGACGGGCGAGATACCCGTTCTATTTGATATCAGCGCGCACAACGGACTGACTATTGGAGAAGTACCATGACCAAATCATTATTGATGATTGCATTCCTCGGATTGATCCTGCTGGCCACGTCGGCCCGCGCCGCCTCTTCCGATTTGGCGGAGGAAACCTACGGCGAGAGCACGACGAGCGTGGAAAGCGGCTACAACACCCGAAGTGATGGCGGCACTGGCTATCGTTCGGATTCCGGACGGAGCTATTCCGGGGAAATCTCGGACAGGACATCGGCAAGCGGCGTCAGCAACGGTGGCGGGACCGCTGATACCAGGGTCGACCGGAGTGGCCAAAGCGGCTACACTGACGGCACCCGGAGCCGTTCCTTTCGTGGCGATGGGGCTAACACCGGCAGGAGCCGATACGGCCAAGGCCAGAACAACGGAGGTTCCCGCTACGGCAGCCAGGACCGGAATAACGCACGGCAACGCTACGGCAATCAGGGGCGTGACAACGGGCGGCGCAGCTACGGCCAGAACAGCCGCAATGCGCAGCATCGCTTCGGCCAGGGTAGCAACAACGGCTACAGCCGCGGCGCGAACAATGGACGGCGCAGCTACGGCCAGGGCGGCAGCAGCGGATACGGCCACTACAGTCGGGGCGCGAACAGCGGCAGGCAGCAGTGGAACAACCGCAACGGCTACGCGAACCAACACCGTTTCAACCAGAGCGGCAGGAGCGCGTGGAACAACTCCGGCCGAGGATCCGGCAGCGGCGGGTTCAACCAGGCATACGGCGGAAACCGACAGGGTATCAGCCGGGGTTCTGGTGATTCTTATGGCGCTCGGCGCTTCGGCCGCCGATAGATGAACAAACTACCGGGAGCCCGTCCGGACGGGCTCCCACATGACGGCATGCAATCGACGCATCGGACCAGCGCATGGAAGCGTTTCTGAAATCCATTGAGGCCAAGGCCTACCGCATGGCGCTGGTCGGTTGCAGCGATCCGGATGACGCACTGGATCTGGTGCAGGATTCCATGTGCCGCTTTGTCGACAAGTACGCCTCCAAGCCGCGCGATCAATGGAGGCCGCTGTTCTACACGATTCTGAACAACCGTATCAAGGATCTGTATCGCAAGCGGACCGTGCGGAACAAATGGCGGATGTGGTTCAGCCCGGACCAGGACCGGAACCAGGGCGACCCCATCCAGGCCATGCCGGACCACAAGGCAGAGGACCCCGAACACGCCGCCAAGGTGGGCGACGCCTTCGGACAACTGGAAACCGCGCTGAAAACCCTTCCGCACAGGCAGCGGCAGGTCTTCCTGCTCCGCACCTGGGAGGAAATGAGTGTGAAGGAGACGGCCCTGGCCATGGGCTGCTCCGAGGGATCGGTGAAGACCCATTACTCCCGGGCGGTACACGCCCTCCGGGACAAATTGGGGGACCATTGGCCATGACGGATAGAGACCGGGAATTTTTGGAAAAGGCCAGGTTTGTCCTGGATGAATCGGTGGACGGCCTGGACGGCGTCACCCGCGCGGGACTGGCGCGGGCAAGGAACGCCGCCCTGGATACCGCAGGACGCGGCCGGGCGCGGCGGCGAAGGCAGTGGTTGGCCTGGGGCACGCCTGCCGTGGGACTGGCCGCCGCCTTGCTGGTGGGGCTGTTCCTCTTCAACGGAACCACGCCCCCGACTGCGGGCGAGTACGTGACCGATCTGGACATCCTGACCAGCGGGGAGTCGCTGGATTTTTACGAGGAGATGGAGTTCCTCGAATGGTTGGCGGAGGAAGCTGCACATGACGAGGTTTCTCGCGGCGGGAATTATTACCGTCCTGCTGGTTACCATGCCCGCTCACGCGGCGGATGGCACCGGAAAAGCGGACGCTCCGGACATGGATATGCTGGAGTTTCTGGCCGAGTTTGAGGATGACGACGCCGGATGGGTAGACCCCGGCGTGCTGACGGATACCATGCAAAGTGGAGAAGAGGACAATGCGACGGCGCAGGAGGGCAATGATGAAGGACAGTAAGCGTTTCGTGCGCGGGCTGGCCCGTGCCCTGTGCGGCCTGGCGGCCTGGGTGCTCGTCCTGGCGCTGTGCTCCCCGGCTTTGGCCGGGCGGTTCGAGGACCTGACTCCCGATCAGCAGAAGGTGCTCGCCCCGTACCGCGACCGCTGGGACGGCCTCGGCGCGGACCGGCAGGAGCGGCTGACGCGTGGGGCCGACCGGTGGATGAAGATGTCCCCCAAGGAGCGGACCCAGGCCCGGGAGCGCCTCCAGCAGTGGAAGGCCATGACCCCGGAGCAGCGGGAGCAGGTGCGCGAGCGGTTCCAGCGCTTCAAGCAGCTGAGTCCGGAGCGGAAGGAACAGCTTCAGCGGGCCCGCGAACAGTATCAAAAGATGACCCCGGAACAGCGTGAACGCGTCCGGGAGCAGTGGCGCAACACCCGACCCCAGCGGCAGGATGGCATGCGCGGCCAAGGCTCAGGGAACAGCCAGGGCCGGAGTCCGAACCGCCAGTGGCAAAATGGTCCGTCCCAACAGGGCCGGAGCGGGAGCCAGGGCTGGCAGCAGCCCGATTACCAGCGTCGGGGCAACGGGCAGGGACAGCCGTCCCGGCAGCAGCCGAACTGGCGGCAATCCCCGTCCGGCGGGGGACAGTCTCCCGGTCGGGGCCAACAGCCCGGCCAGGGCCGTGGCCGCTGGTGATATTCAGAGAGTAAAAGCAACAAGGCCCGCTTCGTGGAAGCGGGCCTTGTCATTTATTCGTCGTCGGGACTGGTTTCGTCTTCATCCCCGGGGAGTTCTTCCGGGGCGGGCGCGGGTGTCTCCGCCGGTTCAGGCGCGAGTTCGGGCGCAGGGGCGGCCTTGGGCGGCTCCATGTAGCGGGCGAAGACCAGGAAGCCGGTGTGGGCCACCATGCGGTCGTCCGGGCGCAGTCGGTCGGCCACGGGCTTCCAGCGGCGGACCAGGATTTCCAGGACTTCCAGGTCGGCAAAGGGGCCGTCTTCCAGGCCGCGCAGCAGGTCGGATACCTGGTTGACCGTGGGCAGCAGGAAGCCGCACATGGCACCAGGGATGACCGCATCCGGTATGGAGTGGAGATATTCCCACGGGGTGCGCACGTCCAGGAAGAGGGCGTCCGCGCCAGAGTGCAGGAAGCCGTCCTCGATATTCTGGTTGACCTGCTCCACGCGGTGGGCGAGGCCCACGCGCTCCAGGTTCTTGCCCGCGAGCTTGAAGAAATCGGCGCGGCGTTCGTAGGTGATGACCTTGCCGGTGTCGCCCACGAACCAGGCCAGGGCCGTGGTCAGGCCGCCTGAGCCCGTACCGGACTCGATGACAGTGGAGCCGGGGCCGATGCCCAGCTTCATCATCAGGTAGCCGATCTCCTTGGGGTACATGATCTGGGTCTGGCGCTTCACGCCCTTGATCAGGTCGTGCAGGGTGGGCTTGAGGATCAGGTACGGACGGCCCAGGTGGGTCTTGACGTACTGGCCGAAGCCCGCCTCGGCCACCTCGTCCATGAGGAGCTTCCCGTCATGGGTGTGAACCTCGCCGCCCGCCTCCAGCTTGCGCAGGTAACGTTTGCCTTTGTGGCTTATCAGTAAAATGAGTTGTCCGGGTTCGATCATGCGTTTCCCCCCTCCTGTGAATTATGGCCTTCGGTACGGTGGGTGGGGCCGGAAGTCAAGGGATAAGGGGGTAGGGGGGATGTGGGGAGGATGGAAGGAGGATGAAGAGGAAAAGGAGGCCGCCTTTCAGGCGGCGATAATTGTTTTGAGGATTTCGTCCCTCCGGGCCGACTTCCTTTTTGGCTGGGCCGCTCCAAAAAGGAAGCAAAAAGATCGGCTTTTTTGTGCTGCAGCGCGATCTCGTGGCCAAGAGCCGCTAACACGGCTTCCGCTGCCCGGAAATCGAAAGCCTGCCATGCAGTCGCGCTTCGGGCTACACTTCAGCCGTGCCAAGCGGCTCTATGCCCCGAGCTCGATTACCGCTTGTTGCCGGGTAGTTGGTAACTTGCTGTGGGCGGCAATTGCCCTTCACCCACCAAGTCGCGCTAGCACCTCTGTTTGAATTTGAAAGATCTATTCGGCGCTTCGCCTATCCATCCAGAGGTACGCAGTCAGCTCCTTGCTCACGGGCCTAGAAGCTCACCAAACCGGGCGGCGGCTCTTGTGCCGGGACCCGCACGGAGTTGGACGGCCTCCGAATGGTAAAGCTGGCAGAGCGTCCCACTCAACGAAGTCCGGAGCCGACCGGGTTGGATGAGATTCTCGCCAGGGAGCACTGGGGCGGGGATGATGCTCCAAGCGCCTTTTCTTTCGTCTATTTCTTTTGGCGCAGCAAAAGAAATGGACCCCGCCGGGAGGGCATGGAGGGCTTTTGGGGGCGCAGCCCCCAAACCCGGCTCTCGCGCGCTGCAAGCGCGATTCCCGGAGGTGGAGGAGCGGAACGCTCCAACATCGGCTCTCCTCCCCGCGCCTGCACCCACAATCTCCACCCCTGTCAACGTCCAATTTCACCCTTTTCGCGCGGATTATCCATGGCCTCTTCGCAGGCATAGGAGCGTCCCCGATTCCATAAGCGACGCCGCCTGGCATTAATCCTGATCCCTTCATTGCCAACCGCAACCGATTGGCCTACGCTCGCAGGCCATGCCCGCTCCCCAGGATACTTCTTCGGTCTCGCCTCACTCCCTGTTGCGTTCAGTGTTCGGCTTCGACGGCTTTATCGGCCTGCAGGAGCCGATCATCAACCGCGTCATGGCGGGCGGGGACGCCCTGGTGCTCATGCCGACAGGCGGGGGTAAGTCTCTCTGCTACCAGATTCCGGCCATGCTCCGGCCCGGCGTAGGGGTCTGCATTTCGCCGCTCATTGCCCTGATGCAGGACCAGGTGCGCGGCCTGACCCAGATGGGCGTGCGCGCGGCCTGCCTGAACTCCTCCCTTGACCCCTACGAGGCCAGCGATGTGGAGCAGCGCCTGGAGACCGGGCAGCTCGACCTGCTCTACGTGGCCCCGGAGCGGCTCTTCAAGCCCGGCTTCATGGATTTCCTGGCACGGTGCAATCCGTGCCTCTTCGCCATTGACGAGGCCCACTGCGTCTCCCAGTGGGGTCACGATTTCCGGCCCGAATACATGCAGCTTTCCGTGCTGCACGACCGCTTCCCCGGCGTGCCCCGCCTGGCCCTGACGGCCACGGCGGACGCGCCCACCCAGCGGGACATCGTGGCCAACCTCCGGCTGGAGCGGGCCGAGGTGTTCGCCACCGGCTTCGACCGGCCCAACATTACCTACGCGGTGCAGCCCAAGAACAACGGGCGGAAGATGCTGTTGCGCTTCATTCGGGACAACCACCCCGGCGAAGCGGGCATCGTCTACCGCATCTCGCGCAAGAAGGTGGAGAAGACCGCCCAGTTTCTGGTGGATAACGGCATCACGGCCCTGCCGTATCACGCCGGGCTCCCCCAGGCCGAGCGCTACGCCAACCAGGAGCGGTTCATGCGCGAGGAGGGCGTGGTCATGGTCGCCACCGTGGCCTTCGGCATGGGCGTGAACAAGCCCAACGTCCGCTTTGTGGCCCATCTGGAGCCGCCCAAGTCCCTGGAAGCCTACCACCAGGAGACTGGACGCGCCGGGCGCGACGGCCTGCCCGCCTCGGCCTGGATGTGCTTCGGCATGCAGGACATCGCCATCCTCCGCTCCATGATCGACTCGGGCGAGGCTGCGGACACGCGCAAGCGGGTGGAGGCCGCCAAGCTCGGGTCCATGTTCGCCTTTCTGGAGACCGCCGGGTGCCGCCGCCAGGCGTTGCTGGCCTATTTCGGCGAGGACATCGAGCCGTGCGGCAACTGCGATAACTGCCTGAGCCCGGTGGAAACCTGGGACGGCACCGTGGCCGCACAGAAGGCGCTCTCCAATATTTTTCGCACCGAGCAGCGCTTCGGGGTCAACTACCTGGCCCAGGTGCTGGCCGGAAAACGGACCGACCGCATCGTGAGCTTCGGACACGATCAGGTGTCCACCTTCGGCATCGGCACCGAGCTGAGCCAGGAGCAGTGGAAGTCCGTCTACCGTCAATTGCTGGCCAACGGCCTCTGTTCAGTGGACCTGGAACGGTTCAACGCCCTGACCCTCAACGAGCGTTCCTGGCCAGTGCTCAAGGGCGAGCGACCGGTCCGCTTCCGCACCGACCCTGCCGCGCCCAAGCGGCTGAAGAAAAAGGCGCGCCTGCGGTTGAATGCGGACGATGTCCTGAACACTCAAGAGGCCGAGGCCCTGTTCGAGGCCCTGCGCGGGGTGCGCCTGTCCGTGGCCGAGGAGCAGTCCGTGCCGCCCTATGCCATCTTCCCGGACAAAACCCTGCTGGAGCTGGTCCGCTACCGGCCTTGCGATACGGCCTCCATGGGTTGCATTTCCGGTGTGGGCGCGGTCAAGCTGGAACACTACGGGCAGGTCTTTCTGGAGGCCCTCCAGGCGCACGAGGCCGAGCATGGGCGCCCCGAGAGTGTGCCCGAAATTCCCCTGGAGCGCCGGGAGCAGCGGGAAAAGCAGCAGAGCAAACAACGCGAATTTTCGCCAACGGCGCAGGAGTCCCTGGAGCTTTTCCTCAATCTGCGGGACATCGACGCCGTGGCCGTGCGGCGCGCTCTCAAGCCCGCATCCATCTGGCGGCATCTGACACAGGCAGTCCAGTGGGGCAAGATCGATTACCGCGACGTGCTCGGCCTGCCCGAGAAGGAGTTGCTGGCAATCCGCGACACCCTGGCCGACTTCCGCAACAAAGGTATTACGGCTTTGGGGCCGGTTTTCGAGAGTCTGGAGGGGCGGCATTCCTACGAGGTGATCCGTATGGTGCGGGCAGGAAGGGACTGACGGGAGAAAAAATGAGCATCAAATACGTTCACACCAACCTGATCGCCCGCGACTGGAAGCGGCTGGCCGAGTTTTATGAGCAGGTCTTCGGGTGCAAGCCCCTGTCCGCCAGGGATTTATCCGGTAGGTGGCTGGACGGGGTTACCGGCCTGGACGATGCGCATATCACGGGCATGCACATGAGCCTGCCCGGCTTCGGCGAGGGCGGCCCGACTCTGGAACTTTTCCAATACGACGCCATGCCGGATCATCCGGACGTCCGTCCGAACACGCCGGGCTTTTCCCACATCGCCTTTCTGGTGGATGACGTGGCCGCCGTTGCCGAGGCGGTCATCGCCAACGGCGGCAGGGCCGTGGGGGAACTGACTTCCCAGGAGGTCCCGGGAGTGGGTGTCCTGACGGTGCAGTATCTCTACGATCCCGAGGGGAACATCGTCGAAGTCCAGAACTGGGACGCCTGATTTGACGGTATCTCCCACTGGGGGCATCCGGCGAGTTTTCGCGAAATTGGGCTTGCCTGCGCCGATGGCTGCGCATAACCCGCCGCCATCACGCTAACCCTCGCTCCTTTTATGGGCCTCACGTCGAAAAACCGTTTTCTGCGTTTCCTTCGGCGACAGGTGTTGAATAAGCCTTTTTTGTTCTTCGCCAAACCGTCACTTGCGCCGGTTCGCAACTGCGCGTAAGGGGAGAGATATGCAAGTACGTTCTCCCAAGCCCCTTCCTCCGGCGAGGCGGGTGGCGCTTGAAGCACTTTACCGTTGCCTGTTTTCCAAACAGGACATTCAGGCCGCCCTGGACACGGCCCTCTCCCATGACGCGGTCGATCCGCGCGACGCGGGGTTGGCCACGGAGTTGTCCTACGGCTACCTCCGGCTCAAGGGCCGCCTCAACTACGTCCTCTCCCGGTTTCTCAAGGACCCCGGCAAGCTGCCTCCCAAGATGCACCTTGCCATGGGCGTGGCCGCTTACGAGATCCTCTTTCTCGACAAGGTGCCGACCTACGCCTCGGTGGACTGGGCCGTGGAGTTTTCCAAATCCAAGCCCGGCTCCCGGTTCTCGGGTCTGTTCAACGCCGTGCTGCGGCGTGTGGGCGAGCTGGGCGACACCGCCCATGATCCCGACTACTATCGCAAGGACGCCTCCCTGCCCGAGTTTCTGACCCGTTGGTATTCCTGCCCGCAGTGGCTCTCCGACCTCTGGTGGCGGGCCTACGGGGAAGAGCAGGCCACGCGCTACCTGGAGGCTCAGCTCAAGCCGCCTGCCGTGGGCATCAATCTGTACGGGCATCCCTACGCGGACGAGATTTTTTCCGAACTGGCCTCGGCTCCGGAGGTCATCGACATCGAAGGGTTTTCGTTTGCCCTTCCGCCAGGCATGCAGATCGACGGCGTGCCCGGCCCGCCCCTGGCCCGGCAGTCGTTCGCCGCGCGCCAGGCACTGGAGGCGCTACGGCCCGACACCTGGGGCGACCCGGTCTGGGACGCCTGCGCCGGACGCGGCGGCAAGACGCGAATTCTCCGGGAAAAGGGGCGCAAGGTCTTTGCCTCGGACCCGCACTCCGGGCGGTTGTCAGCCCTGCATCGCGAGTTGCCGGACGTGGAGACCTTCGAGGCCAACGCGGCCACGGCGGTCCCGCCTCACAAGCCCGCGACCATACTCCTCGATCTTCCCTGCTCCGGCCTGGGCGTGCTCTCCCGGCGGCCCGACACCAAGTGGAAGCGCAAGACACGGGATCTGGACGATCTGGTGAAGCTCCAGACCGAGATTCTGGACAACGCGGCCCAGCGGGTGAAGCGCGGCGGACTGATCGCAGTGGTCACCTGCACGCTTAACCCTGATGAAAACGAGGGACTTATCCGCGACTTTCTGGAAGCCCAGCCCGGCGCGGTGTTGGAGACCGAGTGGTCCACTCCGTCCGATTCCCCTCTGAACGAGTTCTTTTACGGAGCGTTGCTGCGTATCCGCTAACAGGCTTTCCGACGGCTCTTTCATGAAAACAAACGCCCGCGCCATTATGGCGCGGGCGTTTGTTTTATTGCTTCTAGTGCGGTCCGGCGACTATTCGTCGTACTCGTATTCGATGTCGATGTGCACGCTCTTGCCGAAGGATTCCTCCAGTTCGGCCAGGATCTTGCGCTTGTTGTTGAGCAGGTAGATGGCCAGTTCCTCCTCGCAGGTGTAGTCCACCACGTCCACGGTGGGCTTGCGGATGTCCCGGTGGATCTCCTTGAGGGCCTGGAGGGCCTGCCATTCCATGTTACGGCGGATGCCGGTGCCCTTGCAGCAGGGGCAGGGCTCGGTGGAGATGGCGATTGCCGATGACCCCAGGCGCTGGCGGACCAGCTCCATGAGTCCGAAGGAGGAGATGCGGCTCACGTCAGTGCGGGCGCGGTCGTTTTTCATCTCGGCGCGCATGACTTTCTCTACCTCGCGGCAGTCCTTGGCGCTCTTCATCTCGATGAAGTCGATGACCACCTGGCCTCCGATGTCGCGCAGCCTGAGCTGGCGTGCGATCTCTCGCGCGGCCTCCACGTTGGTCTTGAGCGCCATCTTCTGGAAATTCCGTTCGCCGCCGATTTTGCCGGAGTTGATGTCCACGGCGGTCAGGGCCTCGGTGGCGTCGAACACGAGCCGCCCGCCCGAAGGCATGGACGCCTCGCGGGAGTATATTTCCTGCACCTGTTTGACCAGGTTGAACCGCTCCAGCAGCGAGAGGTCGGTGTCCTCGTGGAGCTTGGCCAGGTTGTTCTTGCGCGGGAAGGCGAGCTTGACGAACTGCTGGACCTGCTCGAAGGTCTCGGCGTCGTCCACCCAGATTTCGGTCACGTCGCTGGTCAGGTAGTCGCGCACGGCGCGGGCGGCCAGGCCCAGCTCCTGATAGACCATGGCCGGAGCCTTTTCCTTTTGGGCGTTGGCCCGGATGTCGGTCCAGAGGCGGTTGAGATACTTGAAGTCGCGCTCCAGGGCGGCCTTTGACTGGCCCACGGCGGCGGTGCGGGCGATGAGCCCCACGCCCTCGGTGGTCTCAAAGGATTCGAGGACCTTTTTCAGGCGGACCCGTTCCTTTTCATTTTCAATCTTGCGGGAGACGCCCATCTGCGAGCGGCCCACGGTGTAGACGAAGGAGCGGCCGGGCAGGGAGAGATAGGAGGTCATGAAGGCGCCCTTCTTCCCGGTGGGTTCCTTGACCACCTGAACCAGGATCTCCTGGCCGGGCTTGAGCACCTTCTGCATCAGCGGGAAGCGCTGCCCCTTCTTGGTGGCCGGGCTGCCTATGTAGTATTCCGGGTGGACCTCGTCGATCTGGAGAAATCCGTTGCGTTCGGCGCCGTAATTGATGAACGCGGCCTGGAGGCCGTTGTCGATGTTGTGGATGTAGCCTTTGTAGATGTTACCCTTGGTCTTTGCCTGGTGGACCATTTCAACGTAATACTCGTTGACCTTGCCCTCTTCGGCGATGACTACTTCAACCTGTTCTCCCGGCAGCACGGAGATGAACATCTTCTGCCGTTTCTTCTTTGCGGTCATGAATAACCTCGTGATAAAAAAGTTGTTTCATGGAGCGCTATTCCTCCAGGACGTGGCCTGTGCCGTGGTAGAAGGTCTCACCCCGGTCTTCCCGGGAGACGACGTCGCCCCCGCATACGAGAGCTTCCACAGCCCGGCGGATCAGTTTCTGATCCGCGTTCAGGGCCTTTGCCATTTGGGGAACTGTCTGCGGTCTGCGGAGCAGGGAGGCCTTGACCAGGGCAACCAGGTGTTCCTGGGGCATGACCTCGCAATCCGCAACTTCGGCTGGGCAGGTTGCACACTTGCCCATTTCCAGTTCAGCGCGCCAGCGGCTGAGAGTGTCCCGTTCCACGGGACGTGTTCCCTTGACCGTTCCGGGGCGGGTTGTGGTCACCACGTCCACCCGGTCGGGCTTGAGCCGCTTGCAAAAATCCGTCAGCAAGCCGAGGTTTTCGTCAGAGTCGTTGACTCCCTCGACAAGCAAAATTTCCAAAAATATCTTCCCGCTGAATTCCTTTCTGAATTTCAGCAGTCCCTGGGCCACGGCTTCGGGCGAAACCTCCCCGCAGGGACGGTTCACGCAGCAAAATTCCATTTCCACCAGGGAGTCCATGCTCGGCAGGACAATGTCCGCCAGGGCCAGTTCCGCCCGTACCTCGGGGTCGGTCATCAGGGTCGCGTTGGTCAGCACCGCGATGTCCGTGCCGGGAAAGAGGGTCCTTGCCCCGGCGATGACGTCCGCCATCTCCGAGTTAAGGCATGGCTCGCCCAGTCCTCCCAGCGTCACCACGTCCGGCGGGGTCAGTCCCTCCGCCTTCCAGGCCGCCAGTTCAATAAGGATGTCCGCCGCCGAAACATACGGTTTGCGTTCGAAGGTCAGGTTCCTGGTCGCCCCGACCTCGCAATAAATACAATTCATGGAACAGATGCGGTCACCCAGCAGGTCCAGCCCCAGGGAGCGGCCCAGCCGCCCGCTCAGTACGGGCCCGAAGACGTATTTGTATGCCATGGATTTTCTTCTCTCGCGGTCGGCGTCCACCCTTTGCGGCGGGCGAAGCAATCATCACAGGTTATTAAGGACCGGAGCGCGCATGTCAAGAGCGGAGTGGCGTAAAGGGTATTTCCTGGTTCGGTGTCGGAACGGCGTCACTCCTCCGCCGTTTCCCCTGCGAAGAAGGTGTCCGCCCAGGAAAAGGCGTGCTGGTAGCTGACCGCGACGGTGCCGGGCAGAAGGTTGAGGGCCTTGGCCTTGATGCCGACTTCGTCCCAGTCGGAGTTCTCAATGGCCCGCACGAGCTCAAGCCAGAGGCTGTAACGGTTGCTCTTTCCGCAGAGGGCGGCCTTGACCTGGTCATCCACGGGCAGGTGCTCGACGATGGACTCCATGCGGGTGTCGAGCATGGCGTCCAGCAGGGAGAAGAGACCGAGCATGAAGAGCTTGTCGGACTCCTCCTCGTAGCCTCCACCCAGGGCCGCTGTTTCAAATAGCTTGGCCCGGTGTGCGGAGATGTACGAGAGCTCCTTGCTCTTTTCCGTGGGCGTCATGTCCGTGAGGATGATCAGCCGCAGCCAGTTGCGGATGGGCTTCCAGCCTGCCAGGACCACGGCCTGGCGGATGGAGGTGACCTTGGTGGCGAAGCTGAAATTGGCGGAATTGAGGAAATTGAGCAGCCTGTAGGAAATGGACACGTCCGCCTCGATGGCCGTGGCCAGCGCGTCGAAGTCGGGCTCGTCCCGCTCGATGATCTTGAACAGCTTGAGGCGGGTGGCCTCGGCGGAAGTGATCTTGCGCCCGGACTCGGTGGAGGGGGACTTGAAAAAGTAACCGTGGAAGAGGTTGAAGCCGGCCTTCTTGGCCCGCTCGAGCTCTTCGGCGTCCTCAACGCGCTTGGCGAGGACCTGAGGCGAGCCGAGCTTCATGGCCATGCCTGCGATGGCGACAAGGGCCGCATCCTTTTTGCCGTGTATGTCGACGATGAGGATGTCTGCGGCCTCTGCCAGGGATTCGCACCCTGACCTGCCTTCAAAGTTGTTGATGGCGATTTCGTAGCCGGATTTCTTGAGATCCACGATGGCCGTCATCAGCTCCGGGCCGGCTTCGGCGGTCTCCTCCAGGATGATGACCGTGTTGGCCCAGGGGATGGCGTTGTGAACGCCTCTGATGACATCATCCGGGGTGAAGTGAATCATCAGGCGGGCACGATCGCCGCCCAGGCCGCCGCAGAGGGGCAGGTTGGCCACCAGGTTCATGGTCGCCTCGGAGTCGTCGGTGAAGACGGCCCGGTCCGCGTTGTCGGAGTCGCGGAAAAGCAGCATGTAGCCCCATGTTTCGTTGCGTTCATCGAAAATGGGCTGCCTGGCCACAAATATGGATTCGTATGCTCTTTCTTCGGTCATTCTACCCTCAATGCCGGACGAAGTCCGCCTATTGGACGGACCTTCCCATATTTCTCCCGTAGGAGTCAATAAATTGCGCCCGGAAGTCCCCGGCGGGAGCAAACCGCCCCCGGCGGCCCGATTGGACTTTCTTCTTTCGGGCGAGTGTATTATGTGATGTGCCATCAAACGAAGCATTTGTCATTACGGACAGACAAACCCGCCACGTCAAAGAGGTTCAGGATGCATATCGGCAAAGCCATACGTCTGGAGAGGATTTTCAACCGGAACACCGGAAAAACCATCATCGTGCCCATGGACCACGGCGTGACCGTCGGGCCCATCGCAGGGCTTGAGAAAATGCGCGACACGGTGACCAACCTTGTGGCCGGAGGCGCCAACGCCGGCTTGGTCCACAAAGGCCAGGTCAAGCTCGGCCACCGCATGCAGGGCCGGGACTTCGGGTGCATCGTCCACCTGTCCGCCGGAACCTGCCTGTCGCCGTTTCCCAACGTCAAGCGGCTGGTGACCACCGTTGAGGAGGCCATCCGCCTTGGAGCGGACGGTGTCTCCGTGCACGTCAACCTGGGCGACGAGACCGAAGGGCAGATGCTCAGCGACCTGGGCAGCGTGGCCGCTTCCGCCTCGGAATGGGGCATCCCGCTTCTGGCCATGGTCTATGCGCGCGGTCCCAAGGTCGAGGACGAATATGATCCCGAGGTCGTGGCCCACTGCGCCCGCGTCGGGGCCGAACTGGGAGCGGACGTGGTCAAGGTCAATTACACCGGCGACGCCGAAACCTTCGCCCACGTGGTGGACTGCGCCTGCGTGCCCGTTGTTATTGCCGGAGGGGCGAAGCTCGATTCCACCCGTGATTTCCTGGATATGGTCCGGGTTTCCATTGACGCGGGCGGGGCAGGGCTCTCCGTGGGACGCAACGTCTTCCAGCACGCCGATCCCACTCGGCTGGTGGAGGTCCTCAACCGGATCGTGCACCAGGGCATGGATGTGGACTCGGCGATTGAGGGATACGAAGACATTCTTTAAGTCTCCCTGCGCGTCAGGCAAGCGACGTCTTTACAACCGCCCCCCGCCGGATTCGTTCCGCAGGGGGCGGTTTTTTTCGTGCGACCAGCCGAGTCTGCCGGGGGAAGTTGTGTCCCCCCGGGGGCCACGGCTTCCGAGAGGTGGAATCCGGCATTGCGGAGGGCCCTGGCCGACGGCAATGGTTTGTCGCCCTTGCGTATCAAAATCATGGCTTGTTGCACTATGCTCCCGCATGGTGGCCCAAAGGTGCACTGCTGCATTGCCCGGCCGCCATGGTTTAGTTGTTTCTATAAATATCGTAAAAGCGATTTATAAATAAGGAAGACGGGGGTAAAAGTCCAGCTGATATTGCCAATTTTAGTACGTAATCACCTATTTTACTTTGATTTTTTATTTTTTTATTCTATAATATTTTGCCGCTGACATGGTGTTGCATGTACTTGTGATGCAAAAAGCGGAGCCTGTATTGTTGTAGTGCCGGGTAATATATTGTTTTAATGGAATGCTGTAGTCGAACGGCAAAAAGGCGCCCCATACAATTCAGTATGGGGCGCCTTTTTGCGAGTTGGAACGATTCTTACGCGTTTTCCGTCTTGAACACGAAAAGAGGCAGCTCCGCCAGAGTGTTCCATGCGTCACCTTCCTTGACCGCCACCCCCAGGGTGTGGCGGCCTTCCCTGTCCACCTGGAGGCCGGGGAGCTGGAAGTTCATTTTGTGCAGCACGGTCTGTCCGGGCGTGATCTCCTGGATGCCGAGCAGGGTGGGCTCGCCTTCCGGCGGAGTGAGGGTCAGGGAGACGGTGAACGGGGTTCCCTGGCCGTCCATCTCCCAGAGGCTGGCAAAGTACACCGGGGGGAGCATGGCCGGCAGTTCCGGGACCACGGCGTGCTCGATGGTCCTGATGAAGGACGTGGAGCTGGAGTCCTTGTCGATGATCAGGTCCGAGCAGATGAGAGAATAGATAAGGTTGGGCATGTGTCTCCTTACGGTTTGGTGTGGTGCTTGACCCCTTGCAGGGCCGAGAGCACTTTTTCGGGTAACGCGCCGACCACGTTCGGGTCAATCTCCACTAGCAGCAGCGCCGCCGCTACCTGCTGGCCGAAGGAGCCCTGCCCGATTGCCCGGCGCAGGGCAGGGGCAGCAGGAGCGCCGATGTCGGCCAGAGCCTTGAAGGCGAACTGGGCGAGCGGCGTTCCGGGACGGGAGAGCAGGCGCACCAGTACGGGTGCGGCCTTGCTGCCTATGCGTCCCGGTACGCAGGAGCCTGTCGCGCCGATGAGGGGCAGGTGGTGCAGGGCCACGGCCGGGTCCGGCCCGATAAGATCAACGGCCTCGGCGATGACGTGCATGGCCCGTTCGTCCTCGGTATCGAGGGCCCGAATCAATGCCGGGATCGCTCGCGATGCCTCCGGGCCTATGGTTCCGAGGAGCCAGGCGGCCTTGGCCCTGGCAAAGGTGTCTCCGGAGGCGAGGACGTGGCTCAGCGCATCCACTGCTCCCGCGCCCATCAGCCTGAGACCGAAGGCGGCAGCGTTGCGTACCCGGAAGTCGCTGCTCTCCAACCTTGCCGCAAGCCACGGAGCAGCGTTGCTCCCCAGGATGGCAAGGCCGTGCGCGGCCATGGATCTGGTCGACGGGTCAGGGTCGCCCAGGGCGCTGAGCAGGGTGTCCGAAGCCAGGCCGGGGTATGGCAGCAGGGCCAGGCCGATGACCGCGCCGCGTCGTTGTGCGGTGGTTCCTTTCCGGTACAGGGCGGTGAGCGGGGCTTGTGCCTCCTGTCCGTATAGTCTCAACTCCAGAGCGGCTTCGGTGCGTACGGAGCGGTCTTGCGGGTCGGCCAGCCTGAGCGCGAGGTCCTCCATGTCGGGTAGGGCCGGATGCCCGGCCGAGGCGCTGGCGGCTCCGGTAAGGGAGAGCAAGAGAATTGTACAAAGGATCGCGGATTGGCTTAAAGACAAAGTTTGTTTTTTGTCTATCATAAAAAGCTCCGGTAAATGCTGATTGGCTATTTGCGGCTCATGTCGCTCCAGGCCCAGACGACGTTGCCGCCGATGGCCCGGGAAATGTCGCCGTTGTAATCTCGCTCCAGCCGATAGGTGGCGGGGGGGAACTCACGGCTGTTGTCCGAGTAGAAGACCAGCTCCAGGTCGTTGTCCAGCCGCTTGGTGCAGACCCGGCGGAGCAAGGTTGCGCCGTTTTCTCCAGGCTCGCGCACGAGCATGATCCTGCCGGCCGGGGCGGGGTCGCGGTCGTTGCGGTCCACCAGCGCTATGTCCCCCGGTTGCAGGGCGGGCGCCATGGCCTGCTCGCTCCTGTCCACCTCCACGGCCACCAGGTTGGAGCGGAAGCGGAGCGACTCCTGGTGTCGCCAGACCAGAACCCATCCACCGATTCGTTCC
Organism: Pseudodesulfovibrio cashew; assembly: GCF_009762795.1. Taxonomy (NCBI): domain Bacteria; kingdom Pseudomonadati; phylum Thermodesulfobacteriota; class Desulfovibrionia; order Desulfovibrionales; family Desulfovibrionaceae; genus Pseudodesulfovibrio; species Pseudodesulfovibrio cashew. The sequence goes on from NZ_CP046400.1 coordinate 1,316,363, forward strand.
TCCGGGATCAGGCCCGGGTCCGCCGCCACGGCTGCTGCCGTCAGGGGGACGGCCATGTAGTCCTCGGGTTCCAGGACGGGGGAGTTGCCGTTGTCCCGTCCTTCCGGGGGGCTTTGGAAGCAGACCTCTCTGGCCGCGTCCCCGGGTTCGTCCCCGAAGGAGACGGTCGCGCCGAGGCGGTCGAGGATATGGCCCAGGGAGTCCGTGTTCAGTCCTCGTTCCTTTTTCAGGAACCGGTTGAGCTGAGAGGGGTCGATGCCGAGGTCGTCGGCCATGCGCTTGTTGTTGGGGTAGCGCTTTCCCTTGCCGATGCGGCTGTTGAGCGCGTCGCGTACGTCGTCAGTGAAGCCCATGCTAGTCTCCGTTGAATGGTGCGGATTTCCACCTGGTTATACACTTTATTGGGCAGATGTCTAAAGATATTTGTCAAAATTTGTTGACTTTTAAATAGTCAAACGTCTATTAAGGGCGTGTCCAGATCGGGAACTCAGGAGGAAAATAGAATGAAATCATTGGACTTACTTCGAATAGAGCAAGGCGAAGACGGCACCTTCGGCGTGCTGCGGCTTGACGGCAAGGCCTGGTGCGTAACCCTGGAGCCTCAGGACCTGGGAAACGCCGAGAATGTCTCCTGCATTCCGGCCGGGCGCTACGTGTGCCGTCGCGTGCATTCACCTCATTTCGGGGAGACATTCCAGATTGCCGATGTGCCGGGCCGCTCGCACATTCTGTTGCATGCCGGCAATGTGGCCGGAGATACTCGCGGGTGTGTGCTTCTGGGGAGGCGATTCGGTTCCCTGGAGGGGTGTCGCGCCGTGCTCGACTCCGGACGGACCGTTGCCGAGTTCATGGCAGAACTGGCTGGAGAGGACGAGTTCTCCCTTGTCGTCAGGGATGTCTCCAGGGAGGCGGCGTGAACGACTTCTGTCTCAAGGGGGCCCGCGAAATATGTGATGCCGTGGGCGAAAACCCCAAGAACATCCATGACCTGGTCAAGGAACACGGCCTCCCTGCCTGGAAGCGTGGGGCAAAGGGTACCTGGCGCGCCCTGCCGGACGACCTGCGCCGCTGGATACGGGAGCAGCGAGACCGCAACATCGGCCATTTCGTCTATGGCTCCGGATGCGACGAGGACCGCCTAGCCGGGAGAGACGAATTGTAGGGAACCGTCGCGAGGGATGTTTACCCCTTGCGCGGAAACGGGGAATGTCCAGTTGACCGGATGCCGGATGGACCAGGAGCCGCTGACTTCGGTTCCGGTTTGTCCGGCATCCCTATGTCCGGCGGAGCAGCGGACCCCTGTCTCGGGCGAGGCCATGGCGATGCGTTCGGCCTCGGCCAGTCCCTGCTCCAGGCGATCCAGTCGGGAGCGCAGGGGGTCGGGACGGTGCGACACATAGGTGAAATGCGGTTCGGGCCGAGATTTTGCCACTCTGGTGGGGCGTGGAACCCGCGGTGCGGCCTTTGGCGTAGTGCGCGGCATGGCCCTGACGGCGATTGTTTTCGCCGGGGACGGCAGGGGAGTGCGTTCCTTACGGACGATCGGCGGCGGGAGCGTTTCGGCCAGGATTACAGGTCCGGGAACCTCAGCCTCTGCCGCAAGGGGTGGGAGAGAGGGCAGGGCAACTTCCGTCGCGCCCGCCGTCAGCGTGGGAGCAGGCCTTGCCGGGGGCTCCTCTTCCCCGAACAGGAACTCGACCTTTGCCTCCAGCACCTCATCCGGCGTCCTGCCGTTGACCGCGTATTCATAGGAGTATTCCGCCACGGTGTAGGCGGTCCCGGCGTACTGGAGGGGGCCTGTGGTGACCAGGCCGATGCCGCCCAGCAGGCCGCTGATCAGCAGGCAGCCGGACAGGGCCGGGAGAACGGCGGTGACGAGTATGGCCGGGACGAGACGTTTCATGCCTCGAAATCTGCATACCGCGTGCCTTTTCCTGGAAATCCTGCAAAACCGGTCCTGGAAGCGGACGCGTTCGGGACCATGTCCCTCGAAAGGGGCCCTTTCGTCAAAAAACGGGCGTCATGGAGCGAGGCTGAATTCGTCCTCACCGATGACCAGGCCGGTCACCCTCCGGTGGGCCACGGTTCTGTTCGTGGCCTCCATGTCGAAGTAGCGGATGGTGACGGTCTGTCCGTGGGCGTCGGCAAGCCGCTCGTACACGGCCTCTTTCATCCTTCCGGGAACCTCGGGGCCGATGACGTAAGCGCCGTCTTCGGTGTCGAGGGCCAGGATGCCTTCCCCGGCATACTGATCCATGCCGGTGATTCGGGTGGTGACGGAGAGCTCGGGCGTGTCGTGGGGGACGAGAGGCGGGGCCTCCTCGTGGGCGGTCCGCGCCGCACAGCCTCCGGCCAGCAGCAGGAGGGAGAGCAGGAAAGGCGCGGCGTGCCTGGTCACGGCCTGATCTCCGGGCCGGGCAGGGTGGTCATCCCCGAAACGGCTTCGATGTAGAGGCCGTCAGGCCGAGCCAGGTCCGGCAGTTCGATGCCCGGCTCCAGGGTGGTGATGACCGCGCGGCCTATGACCTTACGTCCATAGAGGCCGCTTCGTTTGGTTTTCAGGCCCCAGGCCGCGTGAAGCACCACGGGATCACCGTCCTGCTGCCCGATGTAAAGCATGATGTGTCCCGGCTTGCGGATGAGGGACAGGAACGGGGTGGCCGTGGCCGCGATGAACCGTTTCTTGTCCTTTCTCGGCATGCCATCGAGCGGGACGTAGGTCCCTTTTTTGACCTGCTGGCTGGAGTTGCGCGGCAGGTAAATGCCGAAGGCGGCCATCAGGTCCATGGTCAGTGCCGAGCAGTCCCGGTTTTCATAAAGCCCGCCCCAGCCGTACTGCCTGCCGAGCATGACGTTTGCCACCTTGGCAAAGTTGGCCGGAGTGGCGGGCAGGGGCCACGGTCGGACCGATTGATCCGACAGTATGGCCTCTTCCAGCACGGCGTTGCCCTGTCGGTCCCGCACCGGGATCAGGCAGATGTTCACCTCGCCCTCGCGCCGGGCTACCGGCAGGAGGGTGCCCACGTAGCCGGTGAATCGATAGAGGCCCTCACGATCCAGGATGGAGAGACCGTCCCGGACCACGGCGGCATAGGCGCCGCTGCGGAATGCGTCCATGACGGTCTTGTCCACCCAGGCGACATCCCGCACAGGGACCCAGCCGAAGGCGAAACGGGATTCCACCAGCACCCAGGCGCGGTCCGCGCTCAGGTGGGTGGCGTGAAGCGGCGTTCCGGCCAGGACCAGGGAATTCTGCATGTAGTCGAAGGGATAGCCTTCGCCCGCCAGGCTGAAATCAAAGAACGCGGGGTGGGCCGTGGGCAGGACCCGCATGGCGGTGTTGGCCACGGCTATGGCCCGCCGGTTCAGGGACGGGTATTCGTCCACGCGGCACTGGCGACGCATCTCGTCCAGCCAGGCCGTCGAGCGGCGCAAGGTGTTCTCTCCGTACAGGTCCTTGTTCGCATAGGTGGTCAGCCCCCAAAACGCTTCACTCGCCGGATAGCCCGGCTCGTTCCGTTCCCAGGGGGCGAAGTGGGCGGTCAGGAATCGTTTCGCAGCCGCCTGCTGGACCTTCACTGTCAGCAGCGGCACGTCCGGCGCGAGGCCGTGATACGCCCCGGCGTCCTGAACCAGTCGGGTCAGGTCGGCCACGGGAGGGCTGACTGTCCGGGGTGAACAACCGACCAGCACCAGGAGCGCGAGGAGGAGGAAACCGAACGTGCGCCGCATGACCGGGCCTAGTCCTTGAGGTATTTCCTGCCGATGTCGAATCCCTTGCCCACACGTCGGCCCACGGTGTGGTAGTCGCGGGCGCCCGGGGAAAAGATGAGCGGCAGAATTTTTTCCACGTCGGGGTGCTTGCCGTCGATGAGTTTGTCCTCGTCGCACTTCACGTCCTTGATTTCGCCGATGAGCATGGTGTGGACCCCCACCTCATGGGTTTCCAGGAGGGTGCACTCGATGACCAGCGGGAATTCGTCGATGTAGGGGGCGTTGACCACGTCGCTTTTCACGGCGGTCAGTCCGGCTCTGGCGAGCTTGTCCTCATTCTTGCCGGAGGCCATGCCGAGGTAGTCGGCCTCTGCGGCCATGGCCTCATTGCAGATCGAGATGGTGAACGCCTTGTGTTTCATGATGCCCGCATAAGTGTGGCGGGACGGGCGCACCGACACGGTCATGGCGGGAGGCTGGGATGAGGCGATGCCGCCCCAGGCCGCGATCATGGCGTTGGGTTTGCCGTCCTCGTCGAATGCGCCCACAGCCCAGACGGGAGTGGGTTGGGCCAGGGTTTTGGCTCCGAGTGATTTTTTCATATGTCGTTGCTCCTTTTGGTCTTGAAAGTGACTCCATACCCCATTGCCGGGGGTTTGAACACCGCCTTTAGAGGAAAATGCTTCCTCTCACGGCGCGGATAGTGCCTGACACGCGGATTTAGTGACCTTCTTGCGGGAATTCCGGGACAGATCAGCGTCTGGAAGGCTTGTCGGACAACTCGCTGAGATGCGGCAGCTTCGGTTCCTTCCGACATATGAGAGAGTCTGCCAGTGATGCGCACCATCCGCAAGCGCGGCATGCTCCGGAACATTGCGCCGTCTTCTCGAAGAATTCAAGGGGTATCGATGCGTTGGGCAGGTCGATGCGGTCGGCCAGGTCGCCCATGGCGTCCATGAGGTCCAGCAGGTTGCCGGGATAGTGCCCCTCCAGGTAGGCGTCCACCGCGCGGCCAAGAAAATCAGCGCCCCTGGTCCTGCCGCAGAGCTTGATTCCGTCCACAATGTCGCAATAGCGTCCCATGTCCTCTGGCCGGATGAAGGGCGAGGCCAGGAGCAGGCCGGGATCGTCGAGGAAGCGCCGGATGCAGCCCAGGTCGTGGTTTATGGCGAAGGTCCGATCCCGGCACAATCCGGCCACGGACATGGCCAAATGCGCGTCGTGTGCGGGCTTGTACGGACAGGCGGGCAGGCATCCCTCATTGGCCATGAGCAGGAAGCGCATGCCGGAATAGAGTTTCCGGATTTCACGAACCGTGTCCCGCAACCGGTTGAAGTCGCGATTCAGGGAGCGGTCCAGGACCAGCCTGGAGGGTTGGCGAAAGGCGGTCCCCGCGATCATGTCCAACATGGCGAATATTCGCCGGGGAGAGTCGGGCATGGCATTGATGGAGATGACGGCCTCCAGCTTTTCGGCCACGCCGGGATGGGCGTCCGACAAGGCCTGGAGGTAATACGGGTCCGCGAAGATCAGCCCCTGGATACCGGCCTCGTCCGCCAGGTAGTCGAGCCGTGCGGCGGCGGCAGCCAGGACTTCGGCGGAAAAATAGGCCTCGGGCCGGTGCAGCCGGGTGTTGAGCAGGACGAACTTGGGAACTCCGTCCAGGGGTTTGAGAGCCCGGGCCAGGTCTTCGGGCGCGTGGCGTTCCATGCGCGGCCTGGCGTCTGCCAGGGCCGGGTCGAAGAGGCTGAAGTGGACCGAGGCGAGCCGTCCGGTCCGTTCGGCCAGAAACTCCGCGTAGCCGGAGTCCGGCAGGAAGGGTACGTCCAGTTGCATCAGCGTCCTCCCTTGGCAAAGATGGCCGTTGGCTGAATCCATTCGGGCCGGGGTTGGTAGAAGAGACCGTGCCCCTTGTTGGATTTGATCCGGGTTTCCCGGAAGGTCAACCCCTTTCCCGATGATTGCGCCGTGGCCTGGCGGCATGACCCTGCGACCATGTCGCTTCCGGCATAGATCGAGTAGAGGCGGCCCTTGAGCCGTGCCCCCCGCTTCCGCTTCAGGAATTGGTCGAACAGGTAGCCTCCCTGGCCGTGACCGCAGCCTGCCATGATCACGAAGCCCACGGCGGGGTCGCCAAGGGAGGAGGCGATGAGCAGCGCGATGTGTCCGCCTTTGGAGAACCCGGCAACGGTAATGTTGTCGGGCGGAACGCCGGCAGCCTTGAGGCGACGGATCTGCCCGATGATTCTGTCAGCGTATCGGTAGGGATTGACCCTGCCCCGCACCTCTTCGATAACCACCAGTCCCCGGTCCTCGTATTCCTTGACGATATTGTCGTAGAGATAAGGGCCGTAGCGTGGGCTGACGCCATTTTTCCCTGTTTCCTCCAGAATGGCTCCGTGGAGGTAGAAAAGGTATTTGTCCGTTGTATTGGCCGTCTTGAGTACGGTCTCGAAAGGAGCGGCAAATCCGCTGGCGGCGGTCAGGAGGACCAGAACGAGAGGAACGAGGCGGTGCATGACAGGCTCCATGGGCCGGAACGTGGACCCGGCCCGCCGCTTTTAACGAGGAAAGGGGTGTGCCCCGTCGACACACCCCTTTCCGGTTAAAGTGGAAAGGAGGGATTAAAACGCTTCGAAATCCTCATCGTCCGTTCCCCGGTACCCTCCGCCCGAAAGCGGGGTTGCTTGCGCCCGGGGCAGCCCTTGCGCCGGAATGTCACGACTTTTCACCACGACGCTTCGGGTGCGAGGGGCATCCTGTTTGTCGGTGGTGAAAAAGGTCATGGACTGAGCCAGCATCTGGGCCTGGGCCGAGAGTTCCTCGGAGGTGGAAGCCATCTCCTCGGAAGCCGATGCGTTGTTTTGGACAATGGTGTCTAACTGCCCTATTGCGGCACTTATCTCCGTGACGCCCTTGTCCTGCTCCAGACAACTGGAAGCAATTTCCTTCACCAGTTCGGCGGTTTTGCCGATCTGGGGTACTAAATCCTGTAGCATGCTTCCGGCTCTGTCCGCAACTCCCATGGAGGTATCCGAGAGCTCGCCGATCTCCTCCGCAGCCTTGCCGGAACGCTCTGCCAGCTTGCGCACTTCCGCGGCAACCACGGCGAATCCCTTGCCGTGTTCGCCCGCCCGCGCGGCCTCGATGGCGGCGTTGAGGGCCAGCAGATTGGTCTGTCTGGCGATCTCCTGGATGATGGTGATCCGTTCGGCAATGGCCTTGAGGGCATCCATGGCCTCGCTGACCGCTTCGCCCGATTCCTTGGCCCCTGTTGCCGCTCCGGAGGCGATGGCCTCCGTTTCCCTGGCGTTGTCCGCATTGGAGCGGACTCCGGCGCTCATCTGTTCCATGGAGGCCGACACCTGCTCGATGGACGCTGCCTGCTCGGTCACCGATTGGGATAGGGCCTGTGCCGTGGCCGACAACTCCTCGCTGCCCGAAGAGACGCTGTCGGTGGCACTGTTGACCTCGCCCACCACATGGTTGAGTTGGGCGGCCATGCCGGACAGGGAATCGGCCAACTGGCCGATCTCGTCCTTCTGGGAAATGTCCACCTTGGCGCGGAGGTCTCCGCTGGAAACAACCTTGGCGAAATCGATGCCCTTTTGCAGAGGGCCGATGATGCCCTTGGCAATAATCCAGGCGAGGAATATGCCGAGCAGGACCGAGGCCACGCCGAAAATCATGACGCCGGTCAGGGTCCGGTCGGCTTCGTCGAGCATCTCCTTGTCCGTCATGATGTTGTCGGCAATGGTGGCCGTCGCCTTGTTGAGGATTTCCTGCACCGAGTTCAGAGCGGGCACCGTGACCGTGGCGTAGATGTCTTTGGCCTTGTCATACCCTTCCTGCCGCCGGTCGTTGAGGGCGATGACGCCATCGATGGCCCCGAGCGTGGCCTCGGCCAGGCTTGAAGTCCTGTTGCGGAAGAAATCCTGGGCTCCGATCCTGTCTCCCTCGTCCAGCATTGCGTCGATATCCTTGGCCGATTCGTGCAAGGCCATGTGAGGCTTGAAAATATGCTTGACCAGCGCGCCGAACTCCGCGTCCTCCTGCATCCACCTGGTTACTTTATCTGAGTAAAGCCATTTGCCGAGGGCGCAGTTATGCGGGTCGGTCATTACGTCGGTGGAGTGGGCATCGGGGTTGATGAGGGCATCCTTGATCCGGCCCATCCACTTGAGGTGGTCGAGCTTCTTGTCCCGCAGGAATGAGCCCAGCTCGACGTCCGCCGGCGCATAGGCTTCGCCGATGGCTACGGCTGATTGGTGGAGCTTGTTGTGGTAGGCCTCGATGGAGGCCATGAGCGGCTTGATGGCGGGCACCAGCTCTTCAGCCTTGGTGCGGGCATCGCTGTAGTACCACTTGCCGAAGGCGCACTTGTGCGGATCTGTCTGGACTTCGAGCTTGTTGATATTGGAGTCCGTCAACAGAGCGTTGACTTTTTCCGACCATTTCAAATGGTCCACGACCCGTTGGGTGAAATTCCCTCGTAGCTCGTTTCCGGCGATGACCTCTTCGGCGTTTCCGACGATGCCTTCGATGCCGAACACGGCCCATCCGCCAAGGGATACAAGAAGCAACAGTATGATGCCGAATCCCATGGCGAATTTAAGGCAGAGTTTGCAGTCTTTCCAATTCATGACCATCCTCCCGTACGTCATCTGGAAATCAAACAGCTATTTTAACGCGTCCCCCCCAGTCCGCGATAGTACTGCTCTGGCACCATGTATGGAATTAAGCAATTATAATGGAAGGGATAATGCATTGGAAGGTGGATAAATGTTGTCAACACCCGATTTCATGCCATTTTCGCCCTAAGATGCCCTTTTTTTGCCCGATTTTATCCGCAGGAAAAAGCGCATGCTATGCTTTCCGCGTCCCGAATTCGAGGAGGTGAGCTGAAAGGAAAAGAGGAAAGAATCATGGCAACTAGCATCATTGAAATCTGTAATAACGCGCTGCTGGACCTGGGCGAAGACTCCATCATGTCCCTTGGCGACGAGTCCAAGGCCGCCGGGCTGTGCAACCACCGCTGGCCCGCCGTGCGCGACGCGGTCCTGCGCACCCATCCCTGGAACTGCGCCATGACCCAGGCCGAGCTGGCCGCGGCAACGGCGGCTCCCCTGTGGAAATGTGAATACAAATACACCCTGCCCACCGACTTCCTGCGCATCGTCCGCATCGTCGGCCAGGACTCCACTCCGGTCATGGACTGGGAGATCCAGGGCGGCATCATCCTCTGCAACGAGGAGGCTCCCATCTACATCTCCTACGTGCGGCGCGAGACCGACCCAAGGCAATATGACGCCCTTCTGGCCGAGACGTTCTCCGCGCGCCTGGCCGCCACTCTGGCCTATCCGCTGTCAGGATCGACCTCTCTGGCTCAGGCCTGCTGGAGGACCTACCAGGACAAGCTGTCCGAGGCCCGGGGGGTGGATGCCCGCGAGGGCGTGCCCGAATCCGTGGTCCCCACCGGCTGGCTCGGGGCCAAGGGAGGGAGGCTGTAGAAGGAAAAACAAAGGGGGCATCCGCCCCCTTTTTCATTGCCGTGACTCCGGCCTCGTCATCGTCTCCTGTGTCGCTTGCGCCACTGGTAGGGCGTTTCTTTCAGTCCGCCCCGTCTCCAGAATCCCCTTTTTTTCTCTTTGGCCATCTCCTGGGCGCGGGCGAGCGTGTCGCTGTGTCGGGTGTTGGGCGGATATTCCGTGGCCAGGGCAAGCCCGGCACCGACAATGGCCTCGTTGAGCATCCGGTCGCCGAGGTATGCGTAGGCGAGCATGCGGCCGTAGCGGTCCTTGCGTTCCTTGTCGAACTCCAGGGTCAGGGTCTGTCCGAAGCAGAACTTGAGAGTGAAGGCCTTGGCCTGCGTGCCGTACTCCTGGCCCCATTCCGGTGCGTCGATGCCAATGAGCCGGAGTTCTCGCGTCCGGCCATGATATTCGATGCGCAGGGAGTCGCCGTCGATGACTGAGAGAAAACGGGCGGTCTCCGCGGCAGGGGAGGGCGCGGACCACCCGCAGAGGACGAACAGGAGGCAGAAGACGCGAAGGAAAGGGAGAAAGGCGTTGCGGGAAGGCATGGGGAGCGTGTAAACCGGATTGAAAATCAATACCAGCCCCAATAAAGGACGGTCCCCATGAAACTGACGTTCCTGGTCGAGAACAACTCCCTGGTCGGCAACTACCTTCTCTCCGAATCCGGCCTGTCCATCCTCATCGAGGACAGGGAAAGCCGCATACTCCTGGATACCGGCTATTCCGATGCCTTCCTGCGCAACGCCCTCAGTCTGAATGCGGACCTGTTGCATCTGGACTGGCTGGTCCTGTCCCACGGTCATTATGACCACACCTGGGGCCTGGAGGCGCTCATCCGCCACTATTTCGAGGCCGCCTCCCTGAAGCGGGATGTTTCCCGGCCCAAGCTCCTGGCCCATCCGCAGGCTTTTCTTTCCCGGGTCAACAAGAAGGGGCTGGAGACCGGCATCCTGCTCGGCGAGGAGAAGCTGCGCCGTCAGTTCGAGGTCATGAGCGAGGCCGGACCGGTCTGGCTCAATGATCGGCTGGTGGCTCTGGGCGGCATCGAGCGGGTCTTCGATTTCGAGCGGGCCAAGCCCCTGGGCAAGCGGCTGGAGCCGGAAGGGCCGGTGGACGACCATATCCCCGACGACACTTCCCTGGCCTATGTTGCCGACGACGGCCTTGTGGTCATCGCCGGCTGCGCCCACGCAGGCATCTGCAACACCGTGGAGCAGGCAAAGCGGATAACCGGTGTGGACAACGTCCGCGTCGTGCTCGGCGGCTTCCATCTCCAGAAGGCCAAGCCCGAGCGCCTGGACTCGACCACCGATTACCTTGCCGAATTGGAGCTGGAGAGCCTGTACGCCTGCCACTGCACGGATCTGGCGGCCAAGCTCGCCTTGGCCCGGCGCTGCCCCTTGCGCGAGGCCGGGACCGGGCTCGTGCTGGAGTTCTGATTCCTTTCACCGACGAGCCTGAACACAGAGGGCTGTCGGGTCTTCCCCTGCTTGCCACTGTTTCGTGACGTGGCTGGAGGAGCTCAGGGCCTCCCCCAATGACTCTCCCGAACAAGAAAAGGGGGACCGCTCATGAGCGGTCCCCCGTGTCCGAACCGGGAGGGTTGTTCTGTTTTTACAGTATGAAGGTGTTCTAGCTTCCGTTGACCACCGTGACGGTGCCTGCGGTGTTGGTGGCTACCAAAAGATCGACAGCGTCGGCCTTGGTTGCCCCGGTGCAGGCGATGACGATGTCGCCGGTGTCCAGATTGTAGTCTTCCACCGCCTCGTCGAAGTAGCCGGAGGCCGTGATGTCGGCCGTCAGGTCCTCGGTGCGGTAGATGAACAGCTGCTGGCCGGGAACGCCGCCCATCAGCCGCATGTCTTCACTGATATAAGCCATGATTGTTCTTCCTTAAGGGGCGGAGAGGGGCATTCCCCTCTCCGGTTGGGGTTAGAGGATGACCGCGTCGTCGTCGCACTGGATTTCGATGACGCCGTCCGGGTCGATGAGGCACGCGCCCGCGCTGAGCATGTGGTCCACCAGGTGGGCGGCCTTTTCCGGCACCCAGTCCACGTAGGCCTTGACGTCCTGGCCTTCGGCCAGTCCCAGGGCGTTGCGGTGGTAGATGAAGCAGGAGCGGGTGCCGGTATCCAGGGGCAGCCCGGTGTGGAACATCCAGGTGATGCCGAGCCAGGTGCGGGATTCGGTGCCCTTGAGCCAGGGGTACTGCTCGCCGGAGAAGTCGCTTGACTTGAACTCCTGGATGTTGAGCAGTTCGTTCCACTGGTGGGGGCCCACCAGGGCGAAGCGGTGGCCGTCGTCGGCCACATCGTTGGCGTTAAGGGTTCCGAAAGCCTGGAGGATCTTGTCCTTGGTCAGGCCGGAGGTGGCCTCGGCCACCACGTTGGTGGCGCCGATCATCTTGGAGATGACCAGCTCGTCGATCTTGCGGCCCAGGGCCCAGGCCCCGGCGTCGGCGGCCACCTTCTGCTCGTCCTGCTTGTCCTTGAGTTCGTCGAGCTTGTCGACGTACTCGGCGGCGTACCAGTCGGACAGGGTGCAGGATACCGAGGTGTGGTTGAGGTTCATGAGCGGCACGTTGCCGTGGCGGGTCTTCTTGCCCGCGGTGCCCTTGCCGACTTTCTGGAAGACGCATTTGGAGCCCTCGACCTTGGTCTGCAGGCGCACGGTGTTCCTGATTTTGGAACCGCGCTGCTGGTAGGACTGGTGCACCATGTCCGCGTATTCGGTGACGAACGAATTGGCGATGGTTGTGGACATTGCCGTTTTTCTCCTTGTTGGGTTGGGGTTTCTTGACGATCCGGGTGTCCGTGAAACGGCGCATGCCTCGGGTGTCCTCCAAAGTGGGACGGAACCGCTCCGTCCCGCTCCGGCGGGCCTTGGCGCAGGCCATCGGGCCGGATGCGAAACCCTACCCCCGACTTTTCGGCCAGGATGAAAACGGGTGAGAATGGCATGAGAACGGGCGAAAAAGGGATAAGAAAAGGTGTTGACAGGTTTTCGAGAAGGCCTGTTTTACGATGAAAAGAGACAATGAAACCCGAAAGGAAAGACTGTCCGAAGAAACGCCCTCCGCCGTATTCTGCAAACATTACCCAACTCGAGCGATAAAGGACTTTGAGCGAAGCGAGCGACAAAAAGTTTAGGAGGGTCTTGGGAACCCTTCCCAAAGGGTTCCCGAGCCGTCGGAGACGCCTCCCCGGCGAGGGGCCGCCAGAGGCTCACTCAACCAAAGCTCGGCCAAAGAAAAACCCCCGGCGAATTGCCGAGGGTTAGGGGAGTGTTCCTTTATAAAGAAAAGTCACTAGACGTCTTCGAACATATCTCGGATCTCTTCCATACTGCTGGTCAGACCCAGCGCGCACATAAGCCGGATGCGCGCCTTGGGGCCGCCGAGCCGTCCGCAGAGGATGATGCCCTTGTCCTGGAGGTCGGCTCCGCCGCCGGGGTAGCCGTAGATGGGCCAGACTCCGCCCTCGATGCAGCGGGTTGCCAGGACCACCGGAATATTGTCCGCAAGGCATGCCTCCAGGGCTGGTACCGCACCGGGCGGCACGTTGCCAGCACCGAAGCCCTCAATGACAATACCCTTGTTTCCCACGCTTTTTGCATGATCGATAAGCGATCGATCCATTCCCGTATATGCGGTGAGCAGGGCGACCTTGGGCTCGATGGCCGCAGGGGAAATCTTACGCCTGGGGGCGTGGTGCAGGGGGCAGCCGGCCAGGATCACGGACTCTCCCGCCACGTAGCCGACGATGCCTGCTTCGCGGGATTCGAAGGCGTCCACGTTCAGGGAGTTGACCTTGACCGCCTCCCGCGCCGCGAAGATGCGGTCGGTCATCAGCAGGCACGCGCCCGTGCCCGGCGGAATGGGCAGCAGGATGGCCCGCACGGCGTTGATCAGGTTACGGATGCCGTCGTAGCCGGACTCGGAGTAGTAGCGCATGGACCCGGTCAGGATCACGGGCTTGTCCGAGTCGATGACCAGGTCGCAGAGGTAGGCGGTCTCGGCCAGCACGTCGGTTCCGTGGAGTATGACCGCGCCCAGTACCGAGGGGGCGGCCAGTCCTTCCTCGACCTCGCGGGCCAGCCGGAACATGTCCTCCGGGGTCATGTGCGGGCTCGGCTTGTCCGACCACAGGACGGGCTTCAGACGGACGTTCTCGTCCTGGGGGGCCAGCTGGTTGAGGAGCTTCTCGAAGTTGCCTCCAGGCGCTACGCCGTGGACTCCTTCCGACGGCGACATGCCGATGGTTCCGCCAGTAAAGAAAATCAATATTTCAGAGTGTTGCTTCTGTGTAGGCATTGTATTGCAGTTTGTTGCGGTTATTTGTGGTCAATGGCTTGCAGTCTCGCAGTCTGTTCCTGCGTCACAGGTCCGAAAGCGACCTTAACACCTCGCGGAAACGGTCTTCGGAAACCGCCCCGGTGATGGTCGGGCCACCCTCGAAGAAGAAGGCTGGGATGGCGGTGACACCGCGCGCCTTGGCCTCTTCGCTGCCCTCTGTCACGCGCTTGGCGAAGCGAGCCTCGGCCAGGGCTCGGTGCAGCCTGTCCGCATCCAGGGAGCACTGCCGGGCCACGTCGAGCAGCACGGTCATATCTCCTATGTTCCGGCCTTCGGTAAAGTAGGCCCGGAAGACCGCCCGGTGAAAGTCGTGGTAACGCCCCTCGTCGCGGGCGAACTCGGCGGCCTCCAGGGCGAGGTGGGTGTTGCTCAGGGTGTGCATGTCCGCAAACTCGAGGCCGTAGGGCTCTCCCCGCTGGCGACAGGTCATGGTCACCTGGTCGATGTCGAACCGGGGGAAAAGATCGGTCATGGGCCTCCCTTCCTTGGGTGTTTCCGGGTGGATTTCGTGGGGCAGCCAGATATCGTCGATGGCGAATTCCATTTTCAGCGCGTCGACAATTCCCGTGCCGACATAGCAAAATGGTCACACAAAGTCCGAAAATATATAAATGGTTATGGACATCGATAAGTCTCCGGAAACTTTCTTTTCACGCACTTGGGCGTGTCGTCAAAAAAGACATCTCTTCGGCTATTCCACAAAATGAAGCTGGGGGACCCCGCCCTTGTCCAGGATGCGAACGATGGCCTGCCACCGCTCGTAGCAACCAGTATGTTGGTCGTCCGGCGGCTCCATGTCGTTTCGGTCAAAGGGAATCTCGGCCACTACATAATAGGATTTGGTGAAGACCAGAGCCCAGTGTTTTCCGTCGTCCCACTTGAATCGGTAAGGGAGTTTGCCCCGGGTTTTGAAGTCTCCCCCGGCACCGGGCCGGACAACACAGACCGCATCCCAGTCGTAGTATTCCAGGAAGGCGTCCAGGGAAAAAGGTTGCTGGTGATCATATTGGCCCGACTTGAGCGCCTTGTTGAAACGCTTGGCCACATACGTGTCCGTGTAGTCGAAGTTGACGGCAATCAGGATGGCCCCGGCCAGGACCACAAATACGATGATGGCGCTCTTCAGCCTCGTCATGCACGCTCCTTACGGGTTTGACGGCGGATATGTCCCGGGGACGATACGCGTCCCCACTCGGCGGGTCAATCGGCAGCGCCACGCTGAAGGATGGGGGCACCTGACGAATGCAGATATGTAATTTTTGCCTTTTACAAAATTGGAAAAAAAAATCAAATTTTTGCAGAATTGTAAATCGATTTTAATTCAAAATTGTAGAAATGGCTAAACCACGGGGGTTGTCGGCTGGCCTCTCTTTTGCATATAGGGCCGCCGGAGGTATGAAAGTATGAATCCCACTGACAACGCATTCATTTTGATCTGCGCGGCCCTGGTCATGTTCATGACCCCGGGCCTGGCCCTGTTCTACGGCGGATTGGTCCGCTCCAAAAACGTCCTGTCCACCATCATGCATTCCTTCATGATGCTGGGCCTGGTCTCGGTCCTGTGGGCCGTGATCGGCTACACCCTGTCCTTTGGCTCCGACATCGGCGGCCTCATCGGCGGGTTGGACTTTGCTTTTCTGCAAGGCGTCGGCATGGACAACGCCGGATCCCCGGCCGACAACCTGCCCCACCTGACCTTCATGATCTTCCAGTGCATGTTCGCCGTGATCACGCCCGCCCTCATTTCGGGTGCGTTCGCCGAGCGCATGAAGTTCGGCGGGTTCATGGTCTTTTCGACCCTGTGGCTGATCCTGGTCTACGCCCCCATGTGCCATTGGGTCTGGGGCGGCGGCTGGATGGGCGAGATGGGCGCGCTGGACTTTGCGGGCGGTGCGGTCGTCCACATGAGCTCCGGCGCTGCGGCCCTGTGCTGCGCCATCCTCATGGGCAAGCGCAAGGGGCACGGCTCCACCGCCTTCATCCCGCATAACCTGCCCATGACCATTCTGGGGGCGGGCATCCTCTGGTTCGGCTGGTTCGGTTTCAACGCCGGAAGCGCCCTGGCCGCTGATGGAGTGGCTGCCAACGCCTTCGTGACCACCCACATGGCCACCGCCGCCGCAGCCCTGTCCTGGATCGTTGCGGAATGGTTCCACGGCGGCAAGGCCACTACCCTTGGCGCGGCCTCGGGCGCAGTGGCCGGACTGGTCGCCATCACCCCTGCCGCCGGTTTCGTTACCCCCATGTGGGCCATCGTCATCGGCCTGTGCGCGGGCGTCATCTGCTACGGCGGCATCATGCTCAAGAACAAGTTTGGCTACGACGACGCCCTTGACGTTGTCGGCATCCACGGCGTTGGCGGCACCTTCGGGGCGCTGGCCACCGGCGTGTTCGCCACCGTGGGTGCGGATGGCCTGATCAACGGCAACGCCCATCAGCTTTGGGTCCAGTTCGTCTCGGTCGTCGCCACCTGGGCCTTCTGCTTCGTCATGACCTTTGTTATCTTCAAGGTGGTGGACGCCACTGTCGGCATGAAGGCCAACGACGAAGAGCAGGACAAGGGTATGGATATCGCGGAACACTCCGAAACGGGGTATCAGTGGTAGACGGACCCGAGCCGGGCGTCCGTTTCCGATACCGGGAGAACCCGAGTTGAACCCATTGCTCTGCAAGGAGAGAGAAATATGAAGAAAATCGAAATCATCACCAGGACGTTCAAGCTCGACGAGGTCAAGACGGCCCTCGCCGGGATCGGCGTCAAGGGCATGACCGTCAACGAAGTCAAGGGATTCGGCCGCCAGGGCGGGCACAAGGAAGTGTACCGCGGCGCCGAATACCAGGTGGACTTCGTGCCCAAGATCAAGATCGATGTGGTCGTCGAGGACGACTTCGCCGCCCAGGTGGTCGAGGCCGCCAGGGACGCCGCCCGGACCGGGCAGGTGGGCGACGGCAAGATCTTTGTTTCCCCGGTGGACGAGGTGGTCCGCATCCGCACCGGCGAAACCGGCGATGAAGCCATCTAATCAGGCCCCCAGTCCCGCCCGGCAGCGTTCCGGGCGGGATTTGCCGAAGCCCTCGGTCCGAGAGTCCCGATAGGCTTCCCTTCACCTCGCCGGCCTCTTCGGAGGCTCGGCTGAACCGCCGGGGCGTACCGACCAGCGCCCCGGCGGTTCAACCCCATCCCGGCTTGCCGCCGCACTCCTCAACCGCTAGGCTATCCGCATGCAGCCAGACGCCCATCTCCCCGAATCCGCCAAGCGCCTCAAGCAGGCCAGGAGCGACCTCTGGGCGCGGGCGAAAAATGGCTCGGTGGGTGGCTTTGCCTGGGAGTATTCCCATCTGGTCGACCAGTATTTCGAAGACCGCATCCTGGAGGCGGGCGGCCAGCGCTTCGCCTTCACCCTCGTGGCCGTGGGCGGTTACGGACGCGGTCGCCTCTGTCCCGGCTCCGACGTGGACGTGCTGCTCCTGTTCAAGCGGAGAATCCCCTCGGGTGCCGCTGCCTTCGTCAAGAAGCTCCTGTTCCCCTTGTGGGACCTCAATTTCGATCTCGGCCACGGCGTACGCACCGTCGCCGACTGCCTGGCCCTGGCCAAGAAGGACTTTCAGGTCCTGGCCTCGCTCCTGGACGCCCGGCCCCTGGCTGGTGACGCCGATGTCTTCCAGGCCTTCCGCGCCGCCTTCGACGCCAAGGTGCTCAGGCGCAAGGGCAAGGTGTTCGCCGAAAGCCTGCGTGAGCACAATCGGACGCGGGCCGCCCAGTACGGCGACGCCACGGGACGGTTGGAGCCCGAACTGAAGAACGGTCTGGGCGGCCTGCGCGACGGGCAGCAGGTCCTCTGGCTCTCCCGGGTGCTGGAGGCAATGGGCGGGAAACCCCTCTTCCTGCCCGAGGAGCTCGCCCGGCTGCGCGAGGACCAGGCTTTTGTCAACCGCGCCCGCACCGCTCTGCACCTGGCCGCCGGGCGCAAGAACGATACGCTCTTTTTCGACCTCCAGCCGCCCACCGCCCGGTTGCTGGGCTTCGCTCCGCAGGACGGCAGCCCCGAGTCCATGGGCCGCGCCGTGGAGTTCTTTCTTTCCCGGCTGCATCAGGCCATGACCCGTATCAAGGCCATGCGCCAGGCCCTGTATCAGGAGGGATTCCCGCGTCCGTTGGAAAGGGTCCCGGTCCTCTCGGTACGCAACCTCGGAGCCGGACCGCAGGGCATCTATTTCAAGTCCCAGGCCGCAGCCACGCCCGAGAATGTGCTCGACGCCTTCCTGGAGTCCTCGCGCACGGGTCTGCCCCTGACCTGGGGGGCGCGCAGGCTCATCCGGCGCGACCCCGGCAGGATTGCGGCCCGGCTGATCGACAAGCGGCAGACCCTATCCATCCTGGTGGAGATATTCCTGTCGCCCAGGGCCGAGGCCGCCTGCGACGGCTTGCTGGAGACACGGTTGCTCCCGGCCATCTTCCCCGAGTTTGGCGACGTGGAGCACCTCATCCAGTTCAATGACTACCACGTTCACCCCGTGGGGCGGCACACCATGGCCGTCATTGCCAGGCTCGCCGCCTTTCGGGACGGTGAACCGGCTTGGGCAGGCGAGATTTTCGCCCGGATAAGCGATCCCAAGCGGCTCATCCTGGCCGGTTTCTTTCATGACCTCGGCAAGGGACAGCCGAGCCATTCCAAGGCCGGGGCACGCATGGCCCGCGATGTCCTGGCTCGCTATGGAAGGGACGGGGAGACCATCGAGGACGTGGCCTTTCTGGTGCAGCACCACCTGCTCATCCCCAAGGCCGCCACCCGCCACGACCTCTCCGACGAGCGAGTGGTCCTGGACGTGGCCGCCACCATCGGGACCCCGGAGCGGCTGGAGATGCTCTACCTGCTCTCCGTGGCTGACTCCACGGCCACAGGGCCCCGGGCGTGGAACAACTGGACCCGCTCGCTCCTTTCCGAGCTGTATTTCAAGGTGAAGCACCTGCTGGACCACGGCCCGCTCTCCGGGCCGGACGCGGCCAAACGGCTGGCCGGTGTCAGGGAAGAGGTCCTGTCCGCCAGCCGGGACAAGGACCCGGAGTTCATCAAGGCGGCCATGGACGCCATGCCTCCGCGCGCCTTTCTCGCCTTTGACGCACCAGTGCTGGCCCGGCAGATCGCCCAGGTGGAGCGGTTCTGGAAGGCTCTTGCCGAGGACCGAATCCGCAAGCCCTCCCGCATCGCGGGCAAGGGTGTGAACCTGGTCGAGGCGGAGCCGGGCCGGGCCAAGGGCACCTACCGGCTGACCATCACGGCCCTGGACCGCACCGGCCTCTTCTCCACCCTGGCCGGGGCCATCGCCCTGCACGGCATGTCCATTCTGGCCGCCGATCTTTTCATTTGGAAGGACGGCACCGCCGTGGACGTGTTTACGGTCAGCGACCCGCCGGAGAATCTCTATCTGGAAGAAGTCTGGGCCCGTATTTCCCGTTCCATCAGCTACGCCCTGCTGGGCAAGCTCGACCTTGCGGCCCGGCTGGAGGAGAGGCGGAGGTCGCCCCTGACCCGGGATCGGTCCAAACCCCGACTCAGGCCGTTGGTCACCGTGAACAACGATCTGAGCGATTTCTATACGATCATAGAGGTGGCGGCCACGGACCGCACCGGCTTCCTGTTCGATATGGCGCGGGTTCTGGCCGAGCACCATCTCTCAATTCATCTTGCCAAGATAACGACCATCAAGGGCCGGGCAGCCGACATCTTCCACGTGCGGGACGAGGACGGCCAGAAGGTGCTGGACGAAGGCCGCATCGAGGTCATTCGCACTGCGCTGCTCACCGCCTCGGGCGGCCCGGAGAGTTGATAAAGTCCATTCCGGCAGACTGTGGAGTGCCGGGGCACGCCTGTCCTTCATATGTATGGGGCAGAGTAGGGGGTGGGGCTTAGTCGGCCTGTTTCCGGTAGAGCTTCAGGTAATCCGCCGCCATCCGTTCGGCGGTGAAGCGTTTCTTCCCGGCGGCAAATGCGGCCTGGCCCAGTTCGCGGCAGGCGGAGCCACTGGTCAGCAGGGTTGTGGCGGCCTGGATAAAGGCGTGTTCGTTCCCTGGCTCCACAAGGATGCCGGTCGCTTGGTCCGTGATCTGCTCGGGCACGCCGCCCACGCCGTAGGCCACGGCTGGCAGGGCCTGGGCCATGGCCTCCAGCAGGACGAGCGAGTGGTTGTCCGCCTTGGTCGGGTAGAGGAGCAGGTCCGAGGCGGCCATGATCAGGGCCAGTTGTTCGCGCCTCACATAGGGCCAGACCACCAGATCGCCGTCGCGGCCGGCGGTATCACCTCCCACAGTGAAGCAAAGGGCCTCGGGCACGTTGGCCTTGAGCGCACTCCAGATGGATTTCCAGCGGTTGCCTGACTTGTATGCTGCGTCAGTGGCGCCGTGAGCTGTGAACAGGACCACTCGCGCTGCCGGATTGATTCCGAGTCGGCTCCGGGCCTCTCGTTTGCTTGTCGGCCGCTCAGGCCAGGGGATGCCGTTGGGGATAACGGTCACGGGCCGGAAAAGGTGGGTTTTGGCCAGCCGGGCCAGCCATCGGGATGGAGCGGCAAGCGCCGGTTCGAGGCGATGAATCTGGCGAAGCTTTTCCTTTCGCAGGTCCGCGGCCCCCGGAAACTTGCGCGGGCAGGCCGGGACGCACCCCGCGTTCAACTCCGGACAATCCAGCGGGTAGGGGCAGCCGCCGGTGAACAACTCGCAGTCGTGCAGGGTTATGACGGTCCGGCGGCCGGGCGGAATGGCCTCCAGCAGCGCGGGCCAGTCTCCGGTGCAGTGGACATGGGCCACGGCCCCCCTGGGCAGGTATCTTCCGAAATCGCCGGGCAGGATCGCGGCGGAATCAGGGCCCTCCCCCAACTCGAAGCTGAGGTTGGCCTCAATGCCCGCCTCGGCCTGGGCTTCCATGAGCAGTCTGGCCACGCGCGTGGCTCCACCGGAAGATTCCAGACCCGTATGGTGGTAGACCGAAACCGGTTCCGTCATGCTCAACCGTCCGCCTTCTCCATGTCCAGAACCATGTCGACCAGGTCCTCGTCATGCGGATCGGGCATGATCTTGAAGCCGAACTTCTTGGACAGTCCCTGCATGGCTTTGTTTTCTACCATGGTTTGCCCGGTGAGCTGTTTGGTGCCGCGATCCTGGGTGTAGCGGATACCCTTGTGGAAGAGTACGGAGCCCAGCCCCGCACCTTTCTGGTCGGAGCGGACCACAATGGCGAATTCCGCCTCGGAGTTGTCGGGCCGGGTGTTGGTGCGCATGACGCCCAGAGTTTCGGGTTCGCCGTTTTCGTTCATGGACGTGGCGATAAAGGCCATCTCCCGGTCATAGTCGATCTGGGTGAAGCGGGCTATGTCCTTGTGGTCGAAGTCGCGCTGGACCACGCCGAAGAAGCGCAGCCGGAGGTCTTCGTCCGAGAGCTGAGCCAGGAAGGCGCGGTGGGTGTCTTCGTCCTCGGGCCGGATGGGCCGTATGGTCACCTTGCGGCCGTTCTTGAGGATCACGCACTCCTCCAGTTCGCGGGGGTAGGGCCGGATGGCCAGCCGTTTCTCCCCGTGCCCCTCGAACGGGGCGATGGCGATCTTGCCGCCCAGGGCGAGCACACCTTCGCTGTCCGCGTAGAACGGGTTGATGTCGATGGACGTGATCTGGGGCACGTCGATGAAGAGCTGGGAAATCTGGATGAGGGTCAGGCAGATGTCGTCGATGTCCACCGGGGGCTGCGAGGGCGTGCCCTTCAGCAGCGTGGCGATGCGCGTACGCCCGACCAGTTCCTTGGCCAGGGACATGGACAGCGGGGGCAGGGTCAGGGCCTTGTCCTGAATCATTTCGCGGGCCATGCCGCCGTGGCCGAAGGCCAGGACCGGGCCGAAGACCGGGTCCACGTTGGCGGAGATGAACAACTCGTGCGCACCCGGCCTGCGCCCCATCTTCTGGACCGTGAAGCCCTCGATGTAGGCATCCGGCCTCTCTCGCGTGCAGCGGGCAAGGATGGAAGCCGCGCCTTCCCAGACGCGTTCGGGTGTTTCTAGGTCGAGGAGCACGCCGCCCACGTCATAGGGTTGGGGGACCTGGGGACTGCGTAGCTTGATGGCCACGGGGTAGCCGAGCTTGTCTGCCGCGATGACCGCTTCCTTGGCCGAGACCGCGATGCGTGTCTCCACCACGGGCACGCCGTAGGAGGCCAGGATATCTTTGGCCTCGGGTTCGGTCAGGGATTCCCGTCCCTGTTCGAGCGCTTTGCTGACGATCTCCCGCGCCGTATTGGTGTCCGGGAAGAAATCCGACGGCAGCGAGTCCGGAGTCTCGATCAGCAGCTCCTGGTTGCGCAGGTATTCGGCCATGTACAGGAACGCGCGGACCGCCTGGGTGGGGGAGTCGTAGGTGGGGATGTCCGCTCGGCGGAATGTCTCGCGTGCCTCCTCGGCCGTGCCCGAGCCGAGCCAGGCAGTCAGGACCATGCGCTTGACTCGCTTGAGCGCATCGCGAAGCGCTTCCGCCACTTCCACGTCCGGCTGGGCGGTCCAGGGCACGTGCATGACCAGAATGCCGTTGGAGTTCTTGTCCTTGAGCAGCAGCTTGAGC
Source organism: Pseudodesulfovibrio cashew (assembly GCF_009762795.1). Taxonomy (NCBI): domain Bacteria; kingdom Pseudomonadati; phylum Thermodesulfobacteriota; class Desulfovibrionia; order Desulfovibrionales; family Desulfovibrionaceae; genus Pseudodesulfovibrio; species Pseudodesulfovibrio cashew. The sequence continues at coordinate 1,338,567 of NZ_CP046400.1, forward strand.
ACCTGGGCGTAGTCCTTGCCGTCTGCATTGAACGGAATATCCACGGGGTTGGAGCGCGACCAGTTGTCCTCGCCGAGCACTTCGCTGATGGCATTGATGGTCGTTTCGTCCAGTTTGGCCAGCTCGCCGCCGCCGGCGAGGAGTCGGTCGGCAGCCAGGATGCCCGCGCTGGTCCCGTTGGTCAGGATGGCCAGCTTCTTGCCGAACACGTGCTTGGGCGTACCCAGGGTCTGGGCCGCGTCAAACAGGCCATCAATGTTTTCCACGCGGAGCATGCCCGCCCGGCGGAAGGCCACGTCGTAGACCGCGTCCACCAGCCGGTGGTCTCCGGTTTCCCGGAGCTTGAGGTCGCCGAGCACCGTGTCCAGGGCCTGTCCGGGCCGGATGACCAGCACGGGCTTGTTGCGCGATGCTGCCCGAGCCGCGGACATGAACTCGCGGGCGTCCTTGATGGACTCGACATAGAGCATGATGGACCGGGTCAGAGGGTCGGAGCCGAGGTAGTCCAGGATGTCGGAAAAGGAGACATCGATGCGGCTGCCCAGTGCGATCATGTGCGAAAAACCGATGCCTTTGGCGCGCGCCCAGTCAAGGACCGTGGCAAACAGGGAGTCGGACTGGGAGATGAAGGCCACCTTGCCGGGAGCCACGTCCGAGTGCGCCAGAGAGGCGTTCAGGTTCAGTGAGGGAACCATGAATCCCAGTGACTTTGGGCCGATGATCCTGATATCGGGCGGATTGGCGATGGACAGGATGGTTTCCTTGATGTCCTGTCGTTCCTCCCGGTTCATGGCGGCGAATCCCGCACCCATGAGCACCGCGCCACGGGTGCCTCGCTCCTTAAGAGAGTGAATGATCTCGGGCACTTCATCCAGCGGGGAGCAGACGATGGCCAGGTCCGGTGTCTTGGGCAGGTGCTTGACCGACGGATGGGTCAGAACCCCGGCGATGGCCTCGGCCTCGCTGGACACGGGCATGACCGGGCCCATGAAGCCGCCCGCCATGATGTTTCGCATGACAATGTTGCCTGCGTTGCGCGGGTCGTTGGTGGCGCCGATGACTGCGACGGATCGTGGCTTGAACAGGTATTGGAGATTGGTGACGCTCATGGATTCCTCATGATTGGGTTGGTGCTTTGCCACGTTACCTTTTTTTGTTGCCGCCGTGCAACAGCATGTTTCTTGAGGCAATTGAAGAATTCGTTCCCCTCCCTCGCCCCTGTTTGGGCTGCCGTCAGGGCTAAAAAAAGGGAGAATCAGGTGTAATTGTCAAAAATCAGCAGAAAATCGTAGAAAATAAAATTCATCATGTGGAAAACTTTTTGCTGTGAGAAGAGATAGCTCTTATTCCGCAATGCTTTTCGGCTGAAGGGCGTGGTTGTTTAAAACTGTTAACAGTTGGAGAAAATCTGTCGAGGCTCTTTACAATTCTTTAGATTGCGATTCCGTAACCTGTTGAAATGGTGTGGTTGGCCTATTGTTTGCTATCGAGATCGTCACTCGTAGCGATACAAAAATTAAAAGGTGCGAAACGCAATGAAGAAAATGATATTGATCGCCGCAGTGGCGGCTCTGGGCATCCTGATATGCAGCGGACCGGCCCTGGCCCATTTTTTCCCTTCTTATCCGTATACGTCATGGCCCTGGCCCACCCAACCGGTGCCCGAGCCCGATCCCACTCCCGAGTACCCCGAATTGACCGTGGAGTATATCCGCACCGCCACCGGAGCGGAGGCGAGCGTGAGCACCGCTCCCGGTTACACCCAGGTTTCTCATACCACCGACTATTGGCAGCGCCTGGGCAACCAGTGGCTGGTCAACGACGGGGTGGACTGGTCCGTTGACGGCGGCGCCTCCTGGGGACACGATGTGATGCATTGGGGGCACTCCGTGATTTTCCGTTTTGATTTCCAGCGCACCGACGATGGGCTGCACGAGTACGATCAGCTCAAGAGCTGGATCGACTGGAACGGCGATAAGGATTGGGACGACGCGGGAGAGCAGCTCATCGCCGAGAAATGGTACCAGTGGGACCCGAGCGAAGAAAAGCCCTTCTATTTCGACAACTACAGGTTGGACAACGGCCTGCCGGTCAACCTGATCCAGCAGTATTTCTTTGCCGAAGTGGTCGTCCCGGACTATGCCGTCCTCGGCGAGACCTGGCTGCGGGCCCGGGTGCACTGCACCGAAACGCCTTTTGAAGATTTCAGCTGGGATAACAACGTGACGCAGGGTGAGGTTGAGGACTATGCCGTGATCATCGCTTCGCCCGAGCCGTCCACGTTCCTCCTGCTCGGCGCGGGGCTGCTCGCGCTGCTCTGGGCCGGAGCCCGGCGGAACCGTGAGGCCAAGGTCCGAGCCTGATTCCGCTTCTTTTACCAGAATGCGAAACGCGCGGCAGGATTTCCTGCCGCGCGTTTTTTTGCGTCTGCCGATACCGATCGGCAAAGGGGCGTGCAAAAGGATTTCCCACGACTCTCCAAACAGGGTAGCATTGCCATGCCCCGCTTGCTCGCAGGACAGGAGGCGGTGAAAAGCCCTTTATGAAGGGGCTGCCGTTTATGGGGCGAGGATGCCATTTACCTGGAGAAACAGGACCGCTGTGACCTTCGGTGCCGTTCACCGGGCGATTTGGAACCGTTCACCTAAAATTGGTCCCGCAAGCGTAATTCTTTCTTTAAATGAGAATGACGGCGACGCGGTTCTCCCGCCCGCCCATCGAGAGAGTCACGAGAGGTGCGGTCCGCTGGAAGCGGATTCCTCATGGAAAGCATATCAACGAAGCCAGGAGTGTAATGACATGAGCGACGAGAAGAAAATCGAGAGCATGCAGAAGGATGGGCAGGTGTTCCAGCCCGACGAGTCCATGCAGGGACAGGCGTGGATCAAGTCCATGGCCGACTACGAGGCCGAACACGAGCGCGCGATGAACGACCCGGAAGGCTACTGGGGCGAGCGGGCCAAGGATCTCCTTTCCTGGTTCTCCGATTTCGACAAGGTCCTGGAGGCGGACTATGACAAGCCCGAGTTCAAGTGGTTCGCGGGCGGCAAGACCAACGTCTCCTATAACTGCCTGGACCGTCACCTGACCAACGGCCGTCGCAACAAGGCCGCGCTCATCTGGCAGGGCGAGCCCGAGGAGGACACCCGAGTCTACTCCTACCAGATGCTGCACACCGAGGTCTGCCGCTTCGCCAACGTGCTCAAGAAGAAAGGCGTGAAGCGCGGCGACCGCGTGGCCCTGTACATGCCCATGATTCCGGAGCTGGCCATCGCCATGCTCGCATGCACCCGCCTGGGCGCACCGCACTCCATCGTTTTTGCCGGGTTCTCCTCCATCGCGCTCCAGTCCCGCATCGAGGACAGCGAAGCCCGTGTCCTGATCACCGCCGACGCCGTCCTGCGCGCCGGCAAGACCATCCCCCTCAAGCCCAATGCGGACGAGGCCCTGAAGGACTGCCCCAGCGTGGAGCAGTGCATCGTGGTCAAACGTGGCGGCAACGACGTGGACATGGTCGAAGGCCGCGACTGCTGGTGGCACGACGAGATCAACGCCGAGGACATCACCTCCGACTGCCCCTGTGAGGAAATGGACGCGGAAGATCCCCTGTTCATCCTGTACACCTCCGGCTCCACGGGCAAGCCCAAGGGCGTGCTCCACACCACAGGCGGCTATCTGACCTACGCCGCCCACACCACCCAGTACGTCTTCGACGTCAAGGATGACGACGTCTACTGGTGTACCGCCGATGTCGGCTGGATCACCGGCCACTCCTACATCGTGTACGGTCCGCTGGCCCTGGGCGCCACCTCGGTCATGTTCGAGGGCGTGCCCAGCTTCCCCAAGCCGGACCGCTACTGGCAGATCGTGGACAAGTTCAAGGTCAACATTTTCTACACCGCTCCCACCGTCATCCGCGCCCTGATGCGCGAGGGCGAGGAGTGGACCAAGCACTACGATCTCTCCTCCCTGCGCCTGCTCGGCTCCGTGGGCGAGCCCATCAACCCCGAGGCCTGGCTCTGGTACCACAAGAATATCGGCGGCGGCAGGCTGCCCATCGTGGACACCTGGTGGCAGACCGAGACCGGCGGGATCATGATCTCCGCCCTTCCGTACGCCACCCCGCTCAAGCCCGGTTCCGCCACGCGCCCGCTGCCCGGCATCGCGGCCAAGATCGTCCGCCGCGACGGTTCCCCGGCCGACCCCAACGAGGGCGGTCACCTCATCATAGACAAGCCTTGGCCCGGCATGCTGCGTAACGTCTGGGGCGACTCCGAGCGCTACAAGACTACCTATTTCGCCGGGTTCCCCGGAGCCTACGAATCCGGTGACGGCGCACGGTACGACGATGACGGCTACTTCTGGATCATGGGTCGCCTGGATGACGTCATCAACGTGTCCGGCCACCGCATGGGCACAGCGGAGATCGAATCCGCCCTGGTGGCCCACGAGGACGTGACCGAGGCCGCCGTTGTCGGCATGCCCCACGAAGTCAAGGGCGAGACCATCTACGCCTACGTGACCCTGAAGGCCGGCGTGGAACCTGATGATGACATGGTGAAGAACCTCAAGATCTGGGTGCGCAAGGAGATCGGCCCCATCGCCACTCCCGAGTTCATCCAGTTCGCCGACGGCCTGCCCAAGACCCGCTCCGGCAAGATCATGCGCCGCGTCCTGCGCAAGATCGTCGAGGGTTCCGGCGACTTCGGCGACACCTCCACCCTGGCCGATCCGTCCGTGGTCACCGACCTGGTGGAAGGCAACAAGGACCTGGTCGGCTAGCCGGTCCCGCGTTTAGTAGAATCAACGCCCTCGCACCATCCGGTGCGGGGGCGTTTCTTTATTGCTGCTGACCTTTTTCCTGCTTTGAGCGGTAACCGAAAAGTGCCTTCTTCCCCGTATCGGTCAGTCATGGCAACATGGAGCGTTATTTCAGGACGGAAGTATTAATCTGTGATGAAGCAGGAGAAGATGATGCCGACAGTCACGACGCCCATTACAATACGGGGGAATATCATCAGGAACCGAATCGCCATGCTGCCCATGGTAACCTTTTCCTTCAAGGGGGGCGGGGATGCCTACTACGGGAAGCAGCACGTGGAACACTACACCAATGCAGCGCGGGCCGGAGCAGGGTTGATCATCCTGCAATCCACCAACGTGGTCGGCGTGGAGCGTGGGGAGGGCATGTGGACCGCCGGGAGCCTAGAGGCGTTGCGCGCCATCGCCAGGAACGCCACGGCTCAAGGAGCCACGGTCATGATGCAGCTGGCTGGCGGTTCCGACGCGGACGGGGACATCAACGACTGGTCCACCGCCGACGTGCTGGACCGGCAGCGCGCCCTGAAGATGGCAGCAGTCAAGGCGGCCGAACTGGGCTTCCATGGAGTGGAGTATCATTTTGCCCATGGGTTCACCCTCTGCCGGTTCATGGACGCGGCCTATAATCAGCGGACCGACGAGTTCGGCGGTTCCCTGGAAAATCGGCTCAGGATCGTGACGGACATCCTTCCGGAAGTACGGGAGCAGGTGCCGGACAACTTTATTATTTCCGCAAGGATGGGGGAGTTTGTTCCCACCGCAGAGGACGGAGCGGCTGCGGCGGTCCATCTGGAGCGGTGCGGCATTGATCTGCTGGATGTATCCTTTGGGATGCGTATGCCGGAGGGGCCGGTGCCGGAAGGGTTCGAGTTCTCTCCGGTGACTCATTCGGGGTACGCAATCAAGCGGGTTGTCTCCATTCCGGTCATCGGCGTTTACGGCATCCGTACGCCGGGCCAGGCGCGGAGACTGGTGGAGGGCGGCTATGCGGACATGGCGGGCGTCGGCAGGGCCATGCTCGCCGACCCCGGGTTCGCCTCCGCCGTGCTTGACGGCACGCCTTACCGGCAATGCCTGGCGTGCAAGCGATGTTTCTGGTTTACGGACCACACCCTGTGTCCGGCGGGCAAGTTGCCCGAGACGCTGTGATCTGAACGGGAAAAGTGCGGACAGCCCGGTGAAGGCTACGCCGTGAACACGATCCTGGCGGCGACCAGCAGGAAGATCACGCCGGTCACCTTGTCGATGACGTGGGCCTTTTCTCGCAGCTTGTCGAGGATGATCGTGTTGGAAAGAATGAGGACGATGGTCGTGTACCACAGCCCGTCGGTGACAAACGGGGTCATGACCGTGACGAGTTGGCCGTTCCTGCCCACGCCCGGATCGATGAACTGGCTGAACAACGCGATGAAGAACAGGCCGATCTTGGGATTGAGGACCGAAATCATGGCTCCGTCCCGTATGGATTCCATGTAGCTTGCCTTTTCTCCCGAAGCCAGCTTGGCGGCAATGCCTCCCTTGGTGCGCAGGGCCTGAACTCCGAGCCAGGCGATGTAGAGCGCCCCGGCGATGGAGATGGCCTTGAACAGGGTGGGCGACTGCTTCAGCACGATGGTCAGGCCGAACAGGGTGACGATGGCGTATCCGGCGATGCCCATGGCGTGGGCCCAGGCCGTGAGCACACCGTTGACCTTGCCGCCGCCGAGGGTGTTCTTTACCACCACGGCCAGGCTCGGGCCGGGGAACATCGCCCCCAGCAGGCAGATGGCAAACAGGGAAATCCACGCGGTAAAAGTCATGCCAGCCTCTTTCGGATACGGTCTGTTGGCCCGGATTCATGCTGGGACCGCCCCTCCGTGAATTCGGACGAGCGGACTATATTGTTTTTCCGGATGGAATGAAAGAGGCAAGCGCGGCAGGGGCGCGGGCCTGTCTTGCGTCCGGTCCGTGTCCCTGCCGCTCGCTTTCGAGGCGGTTCGGGTTATTGCATCATTCCCGATCCACGCATGCCGCTGCCCCAGTTGCCGCCCATCATGCCGCCGTGCATGTAGCCCATGCCGCCGCCCATCATGCCGTAACCGCCGTGCATCATGCCCATGCCGTAGTAGGGCAGGCCCTGCTCGCGCATGTCCGCCTGCATCTCCACCTGGAGCATGTGGCACTGCTTCATCAAGTCACCGGTTTCCCCTGCCAGGGCCGTGACCTTCTTCCTATCGATCTTTTCCTGGGCCAACTCGGCGTTGAGCAGGGCGCGCCTGGCCCACAGCTTGTTGGTCAGGTCAACCAGCTGCGGACGGTATTTCTCCGCAATGGTCTGGTAGGCCTGCTGCTGCTCCTTGGACAGGCCCCAGCCGCCCGTCTGTCCGGCTGGGTAGCCTCTGCCATCCTGTGCGTATCCCTGGCCGCCCATGTGGTAGCCGTGTCCATAGCCCATCTGGGCAAATGCCATGCTTCCGACAAGGAGCATTGCCAATCCGAAAACCAATGCCGTGAACCGTTTCATGTCGACCTCCGGTCTTTGCAAGTATGGATTGCCGCCAGCATAACACGGTTGCCCTCCGGCAACAGTATTATTTTGCGTTTCGCCCTCTCCCTGCCAGGACCATTCCCAATCCGGCGGCTTTGGGGTATCACTTCCCCATGAAGATAGGACGTTACGAAATACGCGGACTGCTTGGGCGCGGCGGCATGGGTGCGGTCTACAAGGCGGCCATGCCCGTCACCGGACGAATCGTGGCCCTCAAGGTGCTCAGGCCGGCCGAGATCATGGAAGATCTGGTGGGCATGGAGGCCCTGACCTCCATGTTCCTCAAGGAGGCCGCTACCATGGCCTCCATCTCCCACGCCAACATCGCCTCCGTGCTCGACGTGCACGACGGTGCGGACGGCTCTCCGGCCCACTTCACCATGGAATACTTCTGCGGCAACCTCGGCGTGCTCATGGGCGAGACCTACGAGGTTGAGGCCCCGTCCCGTCGTCTGGGCGTGGAGGCTTCCCTCCAGCTCGCCCGCGAGATGCTGCGGGGCCTGGATAGGCTGCATTACGAAGGCATCGTCCACCGTGACGTCAAGCCGTTCAACGTCATGCTCGCCGAGGACGAGGGCGGCGTGGGCCATGTCAAGCTCATCGACTTCGGCCTGTCCAAACTGCGCGGCGAACCCACCCCCGGCCCCAAGGGCATGGTCGTGGGCTCCCCGTACTACACCGCCCCGGAACAGGAGGCCGATCCCGAGGCCGCCGACGCCCGTTCCGACATTTTTTCCGTGGGCATCACACTCTACCGCATGCTCACCGGCTGCCTTCCCACCGAGGACCCTGCAGCGCGCCGACCAGTCTGCGAACTCCACCCCGACCTGGACTGCGCCTGGGACGACATGTTTGCCCAGGCCCTGGCCCCGGACCCCGCCGGTCGCTACCCGGACGCCATGACCATGATCGCTGCTCTGGACTCGCTCGAAGCCAAGTGGCGCGATCAGAAGGACGCCGTCTGCTCCGGCGTGGACCTGCTCCTCGAACCCGAGCGCCATGCCCCGGACTGGACCCCGCGCGACGTCCCGATCAAGGTACCCCTCAAGGCTGCCCGCGAACGCTTCGCCCTCGACGAGCTCTGGCGGCCTACCGAATACGGCCAGGGCGATTTCCTCGATCACTACGACGGCACCGTGCTCGACCGCGCCACCGGCCTGATCTGGGAAAAGTACGGCTCCCGCTATCCTCTCACCTGGGAACGCGCACACCAGCACGTGGCCCGGCTCAACAAGCACGCCTACGGCAACCGCACCGACTGGCGGCTGCCCACCGTGGAGGAGCTCACGACCCTCTTCACCGGCCGCACCGAACCCGGCGACTTCTGCCAGCAGTCCGCCTTCGATCCGCGCAAGGCCAGGCTTTGGAGCGCCGACACCAAGGCCTTCAGCGCCGCCTGGTATGCCGACGCCGAGCTCGGTTTCGTCTGGTGGCAGGACCGCACCTGCCGCTTCTTCGCCCGCGCCGTCTGCGGCCAATAGGGTGGGTGTTGCGGCCTGCGCGATCTTTTTCCGACAAGCGCAGAAGCGGAATTGCGTTCAAGTCGCGACGATACAATTCCATACGCGTGACGGGGTTCATGGACGAGTTGGATGATTCGTTGCCGACAACTCACATGGTCTGGCGTGCGAAACTCCGAATTTAAGGAGTGGATTGAAAGAATCGATCAGTGATAAGAGGGGGCAAGGAGGAGAATATAATGCAAAAATCGAAAAGAGAATTCGCTTGGATCCGCTTTGTGGGGCCGCCGAACCCCAACTCGAAACGGTTGTTTCCAAAGGAGCACTTCAAGAGGTTTCACTGCGGCACATATCTCGTTTCAGACAAGGCGTCTGACGACTCGGACAAGAGTTCGGATACGAAATAGTTTTATTTTCAACGCCATGTCGGATAACGGCCATGCGCTTAATGGCCGTATCTACAATCACGGCCACATAACAGCCCGGCGCAGCAGAAGAACGTGCCGGGGCAAAGTTGTTGTTTCGTGAAACTCCGCGACTATAAAAATCAATAAAATAAAACCGGAAACAACTCTTACGCCTGCTCGCCCGCTTTCAGCTGGCCGCAGGCGGCTTTGATGTCGGAGCCCATGGAGCGTCGGATGAAGGCGGTGAGGCCGTGTTTCCAGAGGCGTTTCTCGAAGGCTTCGACGCGTTCGCGGTCGGGTGCCTGGTAGGGCATGCCTTCGGTTGCGTTGTAGGCGATGAGATTGATCTTGCCCTTTTTGCGGTCGATGAGCTTGGCGAGCTGGTCCGCGTGCTCAAGGGAGTCGTTGACGTCCTTGAGTAGCAGGTATTCGAAGGTGATTCGCTCGCGCGGGCGCATGGGGTAGCTGTTGAGGCAGTTCATGAGGTCGTCGAGGTGGACCTTGGCGGCCTTGGGCATGATCTTGGCGCGCAGCTCCTGGGTGGGGGCGTGCAGGGATATGGCGGGCAGGGCGACCTCGAGATCGCCGAGAATGCGGAGCTTGTCGGGGAAGCCCACGGTGGAGACCATGGAGCGTCGCCAGGACAGGGAGAGGCCGCGCTCGCAGGGCAGGTCGTTGAGGACCTTGAGGAGCGTGTCGAGGTTGAGCAGCGGCTCGCCCATGCCCATGAACACGAGGTTCTTGAGCGGGTTCATGCCCAGGTCTTCCAGGTATTGGCGACCCACCAGGATCTGGCCCATGATTTCGCCGTAGGTCAGGTTGCGTTCGAAGCCGAGCTTGCCCGTGTTGCAAAAGGTGCAGGCCATGGCGCAGCCCACCTGGGTGGAGAGGCACTGGGAGTAGCGGTCCTGCATGGGGATGAGCACGGTCTCGATGAGCGCGCCGTCGGTCATGCGCAGCAGAAATTTGATGGTGCCGTCCTTGGACTGCTGGACCTTGGCGATATCCGGCCAGATGATGTCGGCCATGGATTTGAGCTGTTCGCGCAGCGGCTTGGAGAGGTTGGTCATGCCGTCGATGTCACGGACGCGCTTCTGCCACAGCCACTGCCAGATCTGCTCCGCCCGGAATCGGGGGAGTTTCAGGTCCCCGGCCACAAAGGCTTCGAGGTCGTTCTTGTTCAGCTCGATGAGGTTTTGCATGCGTGTCCCTATGTAGGTCATTGAGCGGGCGTGTCAAGTGAAGCCGTGTTTTCGGGATCAGGTTGTGCCCGTGTGGAGCCCTGGCGCGTATATGTTGAGGGGACCTTTGCCGTTGCGGCAAGAGCTCCTGGCAGGCCCTGAAAGTCGGGTGTTGAGCAAAGTCTCCCCGGTGTGCTATCAGGGGGACACCTGGCTGAATAGTATTGGAATTAAACTGGAGGAAAATCCGAAATGTGGAATAGAATAGTCAAGTATGCCTGTTACATCACCATTGTCTGCATGATGGTGCTGAACGTATCCGTGCCCATGGCCAAAGCGGAGATGATCTCCACCGAGACGTCCATTGCCGCCAGCCAGAGCGAGGCAAACCGCGACCTGGTTCGCTCGTTTTTCCAGCGGGACGACCTGCGGCAGGCCCTGACCGAGCGAGGAATCAATGTGGATGAGGCCCAGGCCCGTATCGATAGCCTCTCGGACGAGGAAGTCGCTTCCCTGGCTGATCGCATCCAGGACATGCCCGCTGGTGCGGGTGCGCTGGGAACGATCCTCGGCGCGGCGTTGCTGGTGTTCATCATCCTTTTGATCACGGATATCGCCGGGGCCACTGACGTGTTCCCGTTCGTGAAGAAGCAGTAGACTCATCATATGACGACCCAAAGACCGCGCAGTGTCCGCAAGGGCGCTGCCGGTCTCCTTTTTCTTCTGCTCACCGTGATGACCACGGCGGGGTGCGCCCTGCATCCGGGCGGCGAGCTGACCCTTCCGCAGGACGGCCCGCCGCGAGTCGTGGTGCATGACGTGCCTTTTTATGCCCAGGAAGAGTATCAGTGTGGTCCGGCCACGCTGGCCATGGCCCTGGGCTGGAGCGGCGTGCGCGTCACCCCGGACGCGCTGAAGGCGGAGGTATACACCCCGTCCGAGAAGGGGAGCCTGCAAAGCGCCATGGTCGCGGCGGCCAGGCGGCACGGGCGCATGGCCTATGTGCTCAGGGGCAGGGATTTCCTGCTGGACGAGTTGGCGGCGGGCAATCCGGTCATCTTGCTGCAAAACCTCGGGCTGTCGTGGTATCCGGTGTGGCATTATGCCGTGGCCGTGGGCTACGACAGGGATGAGGACGCGGTGCTGCTGCACACCGGTACCATGCGAAGTCGCTATTATCCGCTGGGCCTCCTGGACAGGACCTGGGCCCGGAGCGGATATTGGGGGCTGCTGGTCCTGCCGCCCGCGAGGATGCCCGCATTCGTGGAAGAGACGCCGTGGCTCAAGGGCGCGGTGGGCCTGGAGAGGGCCGGGCGGACGCGTGAGGCCCTGGCTGCTTACGAGGTCGCAACCGCGAAGTGGCCAGGGAGCTATGACGCCTGGATGGGCGTGGGCAACAGCCGGTATGCGCTCGGGCGGGACGAACTGTCCGCCAAAGCCTTCGGGCGGGCCGTGGCGATCAGGCCCGACAACGGTATCGCCTACAACAACCTCGCCAATGTGCTGGCCCGGCTGGGCAGAAGGGAAGAGGCCGTGGCCGCCGCCGAAAAGGCCGTGGCCTGCGGCGGACCGCACATCGAGGTCTTCAGGAAGACGCTCTCCGAAATCCGTCAGCCGTAATTTCGTGCATGGCCGTGAAGGTCAGGAACAGAGTTTCATGAACTGTCGTACGGTGCGCCCGGCGTGCTCGGTGATTTCTTCGGGCGAAGGCGGGGCGTGCAGGCCGACGAGGACGCCCATACGCATGGAGAGGAGGGTATCCAGCAGCATCCTGACCGCATACTCCGTGTCCTCTGCGTGGCATCGCTCTTCAATGAACCGGGCCAGCCGGGTCCGGGTATCACGCGGCCCAGCCGCGTAGAAGGCGCGCGTCAGTTCCGGCGCCTCCGGTCCCTCCGCGATGAGCAGCCGGATGCCTGCCAGATGCTCTTCGGACATGTGGTGGGCGAGAAAACCGGCGGCAAAGCGGCTCAGCGCCAGTCGGGTATCTTCCCTGTCCAATTCTTTGAGAAATTCACTCCCATTGTCTTCCCGGCGGGCCTCCAGGCAGGCCTGGAAGAGCTGCTCCTTGGACTCGAAATAGCGGTAGACCGTCTGTTTGGTCACCCCGGCCTTTTTCGCGATCCTGTCCATGCCCGCACCAAGGTATCCTTCGGAAAGAAACACCTCCCAGGCGGCCCTCAGAATGGCCTCCCGCTTCCGCTCCTTTTTCTGCTCGATCCTTGTCATACCTGCCTCCCGGCCCGTTTTCAAAATCATACTTTACAGTATGATTTGTCTTGACACAACGGAAAAGCGCCGTAAGAATCATACCCATGAGTATGATTTTGAAAACGGGGCAAATCATGATCCTGACCAGAATATCCGCACTGCTTCCCGACGACTCGCGGGACAAGGGGAGGCTGGCCGCTCTCGGGGGCGGCCTGCTTATCAGCTTCGATCCCGTGTTCATTCGGTTGTCTGGAACGGGCGGCTTCGACACCGCGTTTCTGTTCGGCCTGTTTACGGCCATATCCATGTTTCTGCTCATCCGGATGACGGATGAGCGGGGTGTGCTCGGAGTGTTACGGGATGGCGGCTGGCCGCTGGTGGTGTCGGGCCTGCTCATCCTGGGCAGTGCGTCCACCTTCGTGTTGAGCGTCAAGCACACCGCCGTGGCCAACACCATGATCATCCTGAGCGGGCGGCCCGTGCTCACGGCCCTGGCATCATGGATCTTCCTGAGGGAGCGCACTTCCAAGGCGCTGTGGCTGGCCATCGTCGGGGTGATCGCCGGGATTTTCATCGTGGTGTCGGGATCTCTGGAGTCGGGCAACGTCCTTGGCGACGGCCTTGCCCTTATCACCGTGACCTGCCTTGGTTTGAACGGGACCCTGTGGCGGCGCTACAAGTCCATCAGTCGGTTGGCCGTGGTTGGCCTGGGCGGTCTGTTCATTGCGCTGGTCATGTTCGTACCTGCGGCTCCGTCCGACTTCTCTCCCGCCACCTGGCTGGTCATGGCGGCCATGGGCTTGGGCTCCGCCCCGCTGGGCCGGGTGCTGAACGCGGTCTCTTCCCGCTATATCCCCGCCGCCGAGATGGCCACCATCGCCCTGTCCAGCGCCGTGTTGGCCCCTGGCTGGGTTTTCCTCATCTTTGCGGAGCAGCCTTCCGCAGCGACCTTGCTGGGCGGCACCGTGGTGCTTGGCTCCATCTTTTCGTATATCGTCATGACCCGGCAAAGGGCGTGACCCCGGTCCTGCGGTCTGAAGATTGGGAATGCCGGAGCAGCGGAGTGGAAGGATTACCTCTAACCCTGTGGCGCGGCGTCTGTCGGGGGAAGGTCGCGGCAGGACACCAGGATGTTGCGCCCTTTTCTCTTTGCCGCATAGAGAGCCTTGTCGGCGAGCTCGTACAGTATGTTGCGGGTATGGCATGGAGTGTCTGCGGGAAGCCCTGCGACGCCTATACTGACGGTCTGGTTAATTCGTTTCTTTTCCACCCATATGGGCGTCGATTCGACGTCTTTTCGGATGCGTTCTCCGATGTTACTAGCGACCTTTTCATCTATGCCGGGCAGCAGAATGGCGAACTCTTCTCCCCCGATGCGGGCCAGCATGTCCGACCCCCGCAGGTTTTGCTGGCAGAGTGCCGAGATGTGGCACAGGACGTCATCGCCGATGGAGTGCCCCCACGTGTCGTTTACCTTTTTGAAGTAATCAACGTCGAGCAGAAGGAGGGAAAAGGACTTCCCCGTTTCTTCAAACCGCCGCATCAGGCGGTTGAACCGCTTGTCGAAGCTCCCCCGGTTGTCCGCGCCGGTGAGCGGGTCGGTGTTCGCCTCATGGCGGAGCTTCTCCTCCGCTTCCTTGCGTTGGCGGATTTCCACCGCGATTCCGGATAGCTTGCGCAACCTGCCGTCCCTGTTGGCGGAAAGCTTGGCGATTACCTCCACCCAGACGAGGCTTCCGTCATCCCTGATCAGGCGCAGGTCCTCACGGAAGGTTGTCTTATCCTGCGCTACGTGCTCCCGGATGCTGTCGAATACGCCCTTGCGGTCCTGCGGATGAATGCGTCGCAACATGGCGAACAGGGACATGTGGATATTGTCGGTGAGTCTGGTCGAGGTAGCGAACAACTCCGGGCTGCACCAGAAGTGTCCGTTGATGATGTCCAGCTCCCATGCACTGGATTCGGTAATGCCTTGCAGGATTTCGAATTGCTTGGTCCTGGAGGAGAGCCTGTCCCGCAGGATCGCGTTGGAAATGAGGTAGGTGGCCGTTCTCAGGAGCGCGATTTCCACGTCGCTCCAGTGGTATTTCCGGAGGCAGTCGTCGAAACCCAGTATGCCCCACCATTTCCCTTCGACGATGATGGGGATGGTGAGCATGGAGAGGATGTTCTGCGAGCGCAGGTCGTCCTTGAATTCGCCGTCCTCCAGTTGTTCCGTAATCACGCTCTGCCACTCGCCCCGTTGCCTGCTGGCCACTATTCGGCGGTATTCCTCGGAGGCCTGGCGCAGGTCTTTGCGAAACACGCTGAAACGGGGCATGGCGAGCTGGACGTGCTCGGGGCAGTCAGCCCATTCGAAGGGGTAATCCTGAACGATATACTCGTCGGTGAGTTCGATGAGCTGGAATATCCAAACTCTGCTGACGCGGGTGATGCGGCCGAGGTCGGCCATCAGGTCTATGACGCCGTCGGGCCAGCCCTTGCCGCTGGTCAGTTCCTCGGCGCTCCTTGCGATGGCGGCGAGCAGGCTGCTCTGTTGATCGTTCTGTGTCTGACCGAGCTGGTCAACGCGGCCTATGCGTAATGTCATGCAGGTCTGTTCACTCCGTCTGCCTCCCGGCCGTTTTCATCGTTCCGGGTGCTGTAGGCTTTTCTCGTATGATGTCCGAATAAGAACTGGTTTTGCCAATGTAAGGTCGTTCAAAGCGCACCGTCAAGCAACGGGTGGGAACGGTGCGAGTTTGTAACGCGTGGGGACGGCCATGGGTAATGCAGTCCTTCTTTGTCACGGCTTCTTCTCCTTGATTTATTTGAGGGCCGGAAGGGTGGATGCCGCCCTCCCGGCCCTGTTCGGGGAGGGGCGGCCTAGAGGCGGCTGCCCGGGATGTAGTCGCCGGGGTAGAGCTGCTCGAAGCCCTTGCGGATCTTGGCCACGAACTCGGGGTCGCGCTTGAGCGGGTCGTGGTAGCGCGGGTCCTGCATCATCTCGCGCAGTTTCTCGCGGGAGAGCTCCTCGCCCCAGCCCGAGCCCGAGGTGCGCATGCCGGACTCCAGGACCAGGGGAGCCATCTTGGCGAAGGCCGCGATGACAGCGGCGCGGTCGCCCGCCCGGGTCTGGTCCAAAGCGTGGAGCAGGTCCTTGCCGCCGAGGACCTCGGCCGTGCGCAGGGCGTTGTCGAGCATGCGGGGCGTTTCGCCCCGGTGGACGGCGCGCAGGGATTCCAGTTCGCTGTCCTTGAGTTGGCGCGCCTCGGCTTCGAGCCCGGCGTGGGTGTCGAGGACCAGGGGCAGAAACCACTGGTACAGGCCAGCCACCTGCTCAGGGGTCAGGCCGAGATCGAAGGCTATGGACCTGAAGCCCTCAAGCATGGCCTCCTGGACCTCGAAGCCGTCGGGCAGGTCGATTTCGGGCAGGGCGTAGCCGTCCGGGGCCTCCGGGCGGCCCAAGGCGGCGTAGAAGGCGGCCACCTGTTCCGGGCCGTCGTCCTTTCCGGGCATGCGCACGTATCCCTCGGGCGTCTTGCCGAGCATGCGCTGGGCGTGGACAAGAGCCTTCACGGCCTCGTCCTTGGTCTTGTAGTCCCTGAGCGCCGGGTGTTCGCGCAGGGGGATCTCCACTTCGCTCCCGTCCTCGGCGAGCTGTTTTACGGTCCATTCCTCGGGCATGGTCATGCGCCAGTCGGCGGTTGCATTGGTCGTTTTCGTCATGGGTTAGTTCTCCTTTTGAATGAAGTTGGTTTCGTCGCACATGTGTTTCACATGCAGGACAAGTGATCTGCGGCCCTCGTTTACGAGGGTCCTGCCGGGTTCAGCGGAAAAGGTGGAGCCGAGGAAGCAGCCCCTCTTTTCCAGGTCTTTCATGATGGTTTCGCCGTCCGGGGTGGCGAAGACCCGCTTGTAGGCGCGGTGCAGCTCCAGGGGGTTACGCTCCATGGCGAACCTCCGTGTTGCCGGGCTCTGGCGGACCGGGCTGTTGCGGCGGTTGGGCTGTCTGTTGCGGTGTTCCGTCCGCAAAGGCCTGGAGCCCGCCGTTCTTGAGCAGGGTCAGCACCTCGGTGAGCAGGCTGGGTCGCTCGGTGGATGCCTCGGACAGGGTCTTGGCCAAGGCGGCCATCTGGGCCACGGCCCCGGCGGTCTGCGCCGTTGCCTGCGCCTGGGACTGGTCCTGGGCCTTGCGATTCCTCGTTTCGGCAACCTCGGGCTCTGGCTTGACGTAGTCGGCGGGGGTGCCGAAGAGGTCGGCAGCGTGGCGGGCCACCCGGTCGGTGTCGAAGTTGTCCATGATCCCGAAGGGATCGCCCGTGCCCACCAGCGGGGCCAGGTGCTGCATGACCTGGGGCAGGGCCTGGGCCTGATACTGCTTCTGCGCCCGCGCCACGGGCGAGGTGTAGCGGACCTCAACGTCGTCCGGGGTCAGTCCCTCAGGGAAGGGTGGCAGTTGCCCGGCCCGGAGCATGATCCGGAAGACCCTCTTTATGAGCGGGCTGAGGAACTCGGTCTGGAGCCTGCCGAGGACCGGGCCCAGGGCGCGCATTTTTTCGCTCTGGCGGATGACCGCCTCGGTGGCCGATACCGCCGGTCCCTCCGGGGTGAGCTGGTCGCCCAGGAAGATGCGCCGGATGGAGTCGCGCCGCTGCTGCATCATCCGCTCGGTGGCGGCCAGGTCCACGCGCACGGGCAGGGCCTCGATGCGGTCACCGGACCCGGCCCGGTAATAGGACAGGCCGCCCGGGCCCGAGCGGACCGGGCCGAGGAAGCCGTCGTCCGGCACCATGAGCGGCGGGTCCGACATCTTCTCGGCGGCCATGAGCGCGGTGCGGGCCATGGCGTTGAGCACGCGGGTATCCGAGAGCGCGGTCTGGCCCGGCCCCCGTCCGTATATCTCGCCCGCGGCCTTGGCCCAGCGAGGGACCAGGTAGGGCATCTCCAGGTAGCCGGAGTTCTCCAGCACGGTCTCGGTGGCCGTCTCCACGTATACCGAGGCATAGGGGAAGTTGGCCGCGCCCATGGCGAAGGGGTCGCGGTCCAGGCGGGGAAAGACCGCGTGCAGGATCGTGACTTTCTCGTCCGGGCTGTCCGTGCCCTTGCGCCGCAGCTCGTCCGAGCAGGTGGCCGTCCACTCGCGCGCGGCCTGCCTGGCCGGGATCTCGTAGCGGCGGTACACGGTGTCCACCACGCCCCGCGCGGACTCGGCAGCGTAGATCTCGCCCAGGGGCCGGGTGGAGAAGCGGACCACGGTCTCGGGGTCGGCCTCCACGTACATGACCGCCGTGCCGAGCAGGGCCACGTCCAGGTAGAGCTCGTGGACATTGGACTGGAAGCCCGTGTCCTCGGAGTTGAACAGGGCCGCGATGCGCTCCCTGGCCTGTTCCAGGAAGTCGCGGGCCGTTTTGTCGTCGCCGGTTCGCCTGTCCTTTGCGCGGATGTCGAACCAGGGTATGGCCGGGTTGGTCAGCAGCCCGCCCAGAGACGATGCCAGCAGCTCCAGGGCGTGCATGGGCGTGGAGTCAAAGATCCGTTCGTCGCCGGAGCGCCCGCGGGTCAGCCCGCCCGAGGCGAAGGAGTTCTTGCGGGGCAGCATGTACTCCGTGAGCTCCTGCCAGGAAGACACCCAGGGCTGCCGCGTCTCTTCCAGGCCCTCAAACCGTGCAAGCAGGGAGCGAGCCAGTTCCTGTTTTGCGTTGTCGTGTTTCTGTCGCATGCAGTTACTCTCCGAACTTCTGCTTGAGGCCGGAGACTTTCACCGCCGCCTTGTTCGTCAGGCCGGACCCGCCGCTGAGCAGGGTAGTCTGGCCTTGGGTTGAGGCGGTTGCCGCGCGTCGTCGTTCCTGGTCGCGGGCCTCGGTGACCTTTTCCCGCTCCCTGCGGCGGTCGTCCGCCTCCTGTTGCCGCTGTTCCTCTTCGCGGGCCTTTCTTTCGGCCTTGAGCCGGTCCGCCTGATCTCCGGCTGCGCCGCCGGTTTTGGCCGTCATCTGGGTGGCGAGGTTGAGTGCCGTGCTGATGAGGCTCATTGCGCCTGCCGATGCTCCCATGGGTGTATCCTCCTTGGGGGTTAAAGGGTTTTCCGGAACCCTACCCCCGGTTTTCGGCCCGGGATGAAAACGGGCGTCAGCGGGCGAAAAAAGGACGTCATAGGGCGAAATCGGGTGTTGACACGATTTGGGGAGAGGCGATTTTTTCGCCTTGCGCTGGGCGGGGAATAGGGGGGTTGACGGACTTTTCGTGCGGCGTATATATTATATGTGCCGAAGTTGCCCGTTCGCGGGCCAGCGCCGACCAGGGACGGTCGGATTTGGCGGGAGAATCTCATGTCTGCCAGCGTCACGGATTTCATCGTGGCCGGCCCTCCGGGGCAGGTTACGGCAGGTCCGGCGGGTTCATTCCAGGCGGTAGGCCCCGGTCATGTCATTACCGGGGAGCCTGGGCACGTGCCCATAGACACCACCCCTGCGCACGTCCCCATCGACACATCCATTGCCAGAATTCCCTATGCCGCTCCCACCGGGTTCACCGACCCCGGAGGAGGCGGCATGACCGGCATGCCCGGTACCGGAGGTGGCTCTTCGGGCGGTGGCGGTGGCATGACCGGCATGGCCGGGACAGGTGGCGGCGGAGGCGGCTCGGGAACGGGCGGCGGCGCCATCGGCGGAGGTGGCGGCATCGGCGGCGGGTCCGGGCAGGCTTCGTCCAACACCGGCGGCAACATAGAGAAGTCGGGCGGCGCGGGCAGCACCGGCCAGACCGGCGGCGGAGGCCAACCTTCCCTGACCACGGGCTCCCACTTCGTGGACGGGGGCAAGGTTCCCACATCCATTGAACCGGGCAAGCCCCCGGTCCGCTCGGCCACGGGAGGAGGCGGCGCGCCTTCGTCCGGTGGAGGCGGTCCCTTTGAGCGGGGCGGCGGCGCTCCTCCGGAGGCAACGGGCCGCGTGCCCATCATGCCCCCTCTGGGCATCCAGCCCATTTCCCCGGGAGGGCGGGTCATGTCCACGCCCGGCATCGGCTTCGCCATGCCCACCATGACCGGCTTCGTTCCCGTTCAGCCCGGCGGCCAGATCATGGCCCACCGCATGACCCAGCCTCGAGGTCCCTCCATCGGGCATATGCAGCATTGGCCCAATGACGTCTTCCACCATTCGGTGCAGTCCATCGGCTTCACCCCGCCCAAGGTGGACCTGGCTCCATGGATACCGACCCTGGACGGGTATGAAGAGCCGTACATGCCCAAGATGAATTTTGACGGCGTCACCCCCAAGGGAGGCAACTACGACCTCTCTTCGGATTTCAATCTGAACGTGGATCAGTCCCAGCGTATCGAGAATTCCTACACCGAGAGCAATGTCGAGAACGTGGATCGCTCCCTGGACCAGTCCACGGCCTCGAACATCCAGCGTTCGGACACGCAGATAGATCAGAACAGCGTGGACAACTCCACGGTGGCCAACCAGGACATGTCCACCATCCGGAACGTGGCTACGGCCAACACGCTCAGCCACGTGGTCAATCAGGAGACCATCCGCAACACCCGGCAGGAGGCCACCACCAACCTGGACAATTCCTCCACCTTCAATAGCCCGGAGACCAACAACGTTACCAATCGGACCGAGCGGACCGAGGTCCGCAACGTGGACGCCAGCCAGTCCACCACGGCAAACAACAACACGGACCGGAGCACCGAGGATCGCTCTTCGGCCAACTATGTCACCGAACAGAACACCAACGTCAGTAACGACAATTCGGTGGTCCGCAACGAAGACCACTCGGTGGCCACCCGCAACGAACAGACCACCAACTTCAACACCGAGGACAACTCGGTGGTCAACCTGGAGGAAACCAACCGGACGGACATCGAGACGAGCAACGAGTTTTCCCTGTCCCTGGAAGAGACCAACGTCAGCCGGGATGACAACTCCACCAACGTTGACAACCAGACGGTTTACAACTCCCGGAACGAGGACAGCTCGGTCAACAACAACGTGGAGAACAAGACCACGGAAATCAACGAGAACAGCGAGCTCTCGTTCGCCTACAACCTTTCCTCCGAAAACAACTTCGACCAGTCGCGCAATATTGACCAGTCCACGAGCTATACCAACGTGGAGCAGGATAATTCGGTAACCAACCGGACCACCCAGCACGTCACCAACATGGACGAGGAAAGCAACCTTGCGTTTTCCTACAATTTCTCGGGCGAGAACCATTACGACCAGTCCCGAATCATCGACCAGTCCACGCGCTTCGTCTTCAATGAGAACGACAACTCGGTGACCACCAACAACACCAACCACGTCACCAACATGAGCGAGGAGACCAACCTCGACTGGTCATACAACTTCTCGGGCGAGAACCATTACGACCAATCGCGGATCATCGATCAGTCCACGACCTTCAATTTCGTGGATCAGGATAACTCGGTGACAGCCAACAATACGCAGCACACGACCAATATCAGTGAGGAGACCAACCTGGCCTGGGCCTATAACTTCTCCGCAGAGAACAACTTCGACCAGTCCCGAATCATCGACCAGTCCACCACGTTCAACTACGTGGATCAGGACAACTCCGTGGTGCGCACGATCAATGACAACGACACGGTGTTCGTGGAGAACAACAGCCGCAGTCTGGAGCTCAACGACCAGCGCGTGGTCAACACGGACCTCTCCTCCACCGTCAACCTGAACAACCAGTTCGATCAGATAGCCCAGGACAATTCGCAGGTCAGCTATGAGGAAAACCACGACCTGACCATCATCAACATCGATAACCCCAGCACCTACATCGACAACTCCACCACCGTGGTCATGAATATCCTCGCGCCCGAGCGCATGGGCGGAGACCTGTACGCCGGGAACGCCTAGCGGCTGCCTGTTCGGGTCGGGCGGTGGGCGTTCGGAAAGGGCAGTCCCCTTTTCCTTGCGTGGGAGAAAGCAAAAAAAGGCGTCCCTTCAAGAGAAGGGACGCCTTTTTGTCGGTCGTTGTCTTTTCGCCTAGGCCAGATTGATGTCCGCCTCGGTCAGGGAGACGTCGGAGTCGAAGGTGGCCACGAGGGTGTGGTTCGCGCCGTCCGATCCGTCCGCGTCGTAGTAGAGCGCAAAGGTGGAGCCGTCGTTGTAGTAGACGAAATGCTCGCTGTTGGTGGAGAGCCCGGTCTGTCCATCGGACAGGTAGGCCGAGTCGTTGACCTCGGCGAAGTTGGCCGCATTCAGGGTGCCCGTCCCCAGCGAAGCAAAGTTGGTGTCGGTGAACTGGAGCACATCTTCGGCGTGCGTGAAGTCGGAGATGGCGTCACCGCATTCCGAGGTGGACTGGTAGTGGAAGGTGTCCGCGCCGTCGCCGCCGGTCAGGGAGTCGGTTCCGTTTTCGCCGCGCAGGTAGTCGTCTCCGAGGCCGCCGAGGAGCGTGTCGTTGCCGTCGCCACCGAAGATGTTGTCGTTGCCGTCGCCGCCGTCCGCCGTGGTGGCCTGATTCCAGAGAACGATGGTGTCGTTGCCGTCAAGACCTTCAACGGAGATGGCGTCGTTGCCGGACCAGTCGCTGAACGTGGGGGTGGAGGAAAGATTCAGGGAGTTGTCAGTGCCCGAATCCACGATGGAAAGGGTTTCGTCGCCCCCGCCGCTGTGCCCGTAGATGTCGTCCAGGCCGGAGAGGAAGGATTCCTTGCCCCAGTCCACGGTCAGTGTCACGTCTTCGGCCAGAGTCAACTCCTGGAGATTGGAAAGGGTGGCCGTGGCCTCCAGGGAAATGGTCGCATCGACGGAGAGCTGGTTGGTTCCGGCTCCGCCGTCAAAGGAGGAGGTGGCCGCCACATCCGATGAAAGGGAGAAGGTGTCGTTCCCTATGCCTCCGGTGATGTCATTGATGCCCTCACCCGCCGAGAAGTGATAGCTGCCGTCCAGTTCGCCCGAACCGTCCCAGGTGAAAGAGTGGGTGGAGGTGATGGCCGAGGCGTCCACATAGGCCGTGGTCCCGCCGCTGACGAGCGCGTTGACCGCAGTGACGGAGGTCTCCGCGTCACCAAGGACGAAATGCTCCACGTTGCTTACGTTGTCCAGTTCGTCCGTGCCCAGGCCGGTGTCCGTGAACGAGAGCGTGTCGTCGCCCGTGCTGCCGTTCACCGTGATGGACGAGGACATGTTGCCGCCCATGGCCACGCTGTCATTGCCTGTGTCCGTCGAAATGGAGACGGAACCCGCCAGTGAGGCAAAACTGATGGCCGCCAGATTGACGGAGTCCGCGCTGGTGGAGCCGAGCACTTCCAGGGTGCAGCCGGAGGCCACGGTGGTGCTCCAGGATTGCCCGCTGATGGTGCCGGAGCTCAACTGGAGGGTCGTTGTGGAGCCGCCCACGTTCAGCACTTCCACGCTGGAGACACTGAGCTCCGTGGCGTCCACGGTGTTGTTGCCGGAGGCGTCCAGAGTGTCGGTGCCAGCGCAGCCCTCGAAGGAGGAGCCCGCTTCCACATCGGCGGTCAGGGAGAGTTTGTCGTCGCCGTAGCCTGAGTCGATGGTCACGGCCATGTTGTTGGCGTTGCCCACGTAGTTGATCAGGTCGTTGCCGCCCTTGGTCTGGATCGTCATGTTCGTGGTGGCCGTGTCGCTGGTGGTGATCACGTCCGCGTTTTCCGATCCGATGAAGGTCTCGAAGTTGGAAAAGCTGTCCGTGTCGCCGTAGCCGTCATCGGAGACCGTGCCGTCCAGGTCTGCGGTGACTCCTCCGGTGGCGTCCTGGTAGGAGAGGGTGTCGGTGCCCACGCCGCCGTCCAGGGTGTCGTCGCCCGAATTGCCCTTGATCAGATCATTTCCCACGCCGCCCGAGATGGAGTCGTTTTCCGTCGAGCCGGTGAGGACGTCGTTGCCCAGGCTTCCGGTCAGTATCACCTTGTCCGAACCAGCGGTCCAGTTGGCGCCGAAGGTCATGGCCGAGAGGTCGATGGTCTCGGTTTCGCCGTTGGCGCTGGAGGCCTCGATGGACAGGGTGTCGTTGGAGGACGCGCCGGACGTGTTCACGTCAAAGGCGGTGGTTCCGTCGAAAATGTCGAAGTCCGTGGCCTGGAAGGTGACGCTGCTGTTGGTCGTATCGAACAGGATCGCTTCCACATTGGTGACCGAGGTCAGTCCGGTGAGGTCGTAGTTGCCGGAAGAGGTCCACACCACGAAGGTGTCGGTGTCGTCGCCGCCGTCAATGACGCCGGTCAGGTCCTCATGAAATTTGAGCGTATCGTCGCCCGCGCCGCCGTACAGGGTGTCGTCGCCGCTGCCGCCGCCCCAGAGGAGGTCGTTGCCGTCGTTGCCCCAGAGCACGTTATCGCCCGTGGTGCCGAAGAGAGTGTCATTGTAGTCGGAGCCCGCCGCGTTCTCGAATCCGGCCAGGGTGTCCGAGTAGTTCGTTGAGGAAATGGTATAGTCCGCCGTGCCTGCGTCGAGGTCGAGGTCCACGCCGGCAGAGAGGGTGGAGTAGGAGACCGTGTCGTTATCCGTACCGCCGTCGAGGTCGTCCCCGCCGCCGTTGCCGAAAATGGTGTCGTCACCCAGGCCGCCGGAAATGGAGTCGGCACCGGCGCCACCCTTGAGCAGGTTGTCCGAATTATTGCCGGTGATGGTGTTCTCGCCGGTGGCCGAGCCGGTCACCGTAACGATGCTGTCGCCGACATAGGTGCGGCTGGCGGAGTTGCCCGTGACCTCCCAGTAGGCCGGAGAGGTGGAGATGTCCACTGTCAGGTTGTCGGTCTCGTTGCTCAGATCCAACGAGGTCTGGGTCGGCGTTGTGTTGCCGGTGGTCTCTTCAAGAGTTGTCCTGCTGGTGGAGGCGCCCAGCTCGGGACCGCTGCCTGTCTCCGGGGCCACCGGGACCGGTGCGGCCTGCTCCATGGCAGCCATCATCGGCGTGGCCGGTGGCGGCGGCAGGACCTGGCCGCCGGTCTCCTCGCCTGCGGGCTGGAGGCTCATCGGTTGCGCAGGAGCTTCTCCCTGGCCCGTTTCTCCCTCGCCGGTTTCCGCCTGGGCTTCGCCAGCAACAGCGTCCTGCTGGCCGTCGTCCTGGTGCCGGTCATTGTCTTCCTCCTGGCTTGGGGCTTCGTCATAGGTGGGCGCGCCCTGTTCCATGGAGGCCGAGGAAAGTTGATCAAGATTGGAGAGGACATCGGCCGGGGCCGGAGCGACTTCACCCAGTCCCGCGAGGGTGGCGGTTACGCCCATGCCGTCCTGGGTGATGACCCGCAGTCCGCCGTCCTGGGAAACGACAACGGCCCTATCCACGAAGTCCACGCAGACGTGTTGTTCCGGGCTCCCGTCGGCGGGAACCACGTGACCCGTGGTGGTGCCCCGGATGCCGATGGTGGCCAGGGGAGATTCGATGCGGAAGCCTTCGGGATTCATGTCCACGATTTCGCCGGTGACCGAGCGCAGGGTGCCCTGGATGATCTTGACCGTCATCTCTCCCATGGATTGATCCGGGTCGTAGACATAGGAGTCGAGCACGATGGAGGAATCCGGACCCTGGGAGAGCATGGCGCCGTCCCGCAACTCGATTTCCACCGCCGAGCCGTGCCCCACAGTCTTGATGACATCGTCCGCGTAGACCGGGCTCTCCGCGTTCAGGGTGCGGATGCCTTCGGGCCCTTCGGCCGTGGCCGTTCCGTGAGCTATGGTTACGATTCCTATCTGATTTGCTGCATCAGGCATGATTTACTTCCTTAGATATATTCATCACCTGCCTCCGCCTTAGCATCGACGCCGTCCGCCCGCAAGGCGATTAGATCGATTTCACAAAAATTTTGCACAGGCTAATATCCTGGAATGATTTTCTAAAAATTTTCATGAAAACATCGATTGAGGTCATTCCAAATAAAGGGTGGCGGTCTGAAGCACGCAACAGTCGGTAAAACCGAAGAGCCGGGCAAAGCGGAAGAGCCGTGGGTCGAAGTCCCCCAGAGTGTTGATGCGGACCCCTATGATTTTTGATTTTCCCAGCCTTCTGGCCTCCGTCTTGAGCCATTTTGCGTCTTCCCGGACGCCGCGCCGGACCCCGGGGCCCCAGCGGGCCAGGGTCAGGTGCAGCTCCAGGGCGTCCTCCCTCTCCCGGAAGGCGGCGTATCCATAGACTTCGCCCTCCTCGTGCAGGCGCAGCCAGCGGTAGTCCTCGTCGTCCGGGAAGTGGCTCATGCAGGATGGGCGGCGGGTGAGTTCATCGACGCTCATGACGCCTCCCGAACGGATCGTAGTCGTTGACGGATTTCATGGGCCTGGGGCCGCCCGGCCTCCGGAAGCCCACGGCAAAATAGCGGAAGGCGTCCACTGCGTGGCTGGTCCAGTCGTGTACGGGCCGGGAGCCGAAGTCGTTCATCCGCTCGTTGAAGGCGCGGCGGTAGTGGCGGAGGGACTCGATGCCCGGTCCGCATTGTGTTGCGTCGAACCAGCAGGAAGGCAGGATGGAGCGGACCGCGTTGATGCCGTCCTGCACCGGGATGTTGGGCGCGATGTCGAAGCGGATGCCCAGCCCGCGTGCGATCTCCAGGCGCGATTTGCCCGTGCCCAGTTCGCGCACCCGGATATCGTGGGGCGCGATGTGGGCGCCGTACTTGTAGCCCTTTTCGTCCAGCACCTTGGCGTAGTGGTCCAATCCCTCGCCGCAGGCTTCGTAGTAGTCGATCACCGCGAAGGTTCCGCCCGGCCTGGCCTGGACGAACCAGATGGAGGTGGAGTCGGACATGCCCAGGTCCCAGGCCGTGTGGACGGGCAGGGACGGGTCGGGGGCCACGTCCGTGATTCGCCCCGCCTTTTCCGCCTCGCCCATGAGGTTGCCGAAGTAGGCCCCGCGAATGGCCGCCGTGAACGAGCACTCGAACTCCTGCTCGAACTCCTCGGGCGACATCTCCCGCCCGGCTGCGGCCAGCTCCTCTGCTTCGATGATGCCGGTCTCCGAGGCGCGGTACATGGCAGTGAACCAGTCCGGGTCGCGCCTGCCCTCCTCCCACAGCTTGTACAGGGCGTTCTTGCCCTGGGGCGTGCCGATGAATACGGCCCAGCCCCTGCGGTCGGACAGGGCGGGCCGGATGACCTGCGACCAGACCTTGTGCGGCATCTGGGCGACCTCGTCGAAGATGACGCCGTCCAGGTAGATGCCGCGCAGGGAGTCCGGGTTTTCGGCTCCGAAGAGGCGGATGCGCGCCCCGTTCTCGAAGTCGGCGCGCAGCTCGGTCTCGTGGAATTTGACGGTGCAGTCGTCACGGCCCAGGCCGCAGTATTTCTTTAGCTCATCCCAGACCACGGTCTTGGCCTGCTTGTACAGCGGGGCGATGTAGGCCCCGCGCCAGTCCGGGCGATGGGTTTCCCTGGCCGCTCTGATCAGCCGGTTGATGGACAGGGCGGTTTTTCCGAACCGCCTATGGCAAACCAGGACCGAAAACCGGGCCAGCCGGGCCTCGATTTCGGCCTGATGTTTTCTCGGGGTATAGAGTTCGTTCATTATCTTCACTTTCCTTATGTTGACGGAGGGCAAGGGGGCGAGTATCCCCATTCAATGCGACATGCCGTCCGTGTTATCGTTTTAATCGTTCTTCTTGCCTGCGCCGGTTGTTTCGGGGCCTCGCGCACGCCCATGGCGGACCGGGGACTTTCCAGGGATGAGCTGGTCACCCAGAAGCACGAGGCCGAGGCTGCCGAGAATCTCGACAAGGCCATGCAGCTCCTCCATAACGGTGAGTTCCTGGACCCGGATGCGGCCATGGACTATCTGAATCTTGCCGTGGAGCTGGACCCCACGCTGGTCACGGCGCGCTACCAGCGAGCCATGCTCTACCTGGAGCGGAACCGCCAGGAAGAGGCCCTGGCCGACGTCCAGGAAGTGCTCAAGATCAGGCCCGATCACCTCCGGAGCCGGTTCACCGTCGGCTACATCTATTTCATGCAGGGGCGATACGCCGACGCGGTCCAGGCCTTCAACAAGGTGCTGGACAAGGATGGAAACATCTCCGAGGCGTTCAACCTGCGCGGTTCCTGCTACGTCAAGCTGGGGCGCTACGAGGACGCCATCAGCGACTTCACCCAGACCATTGCCCGGAGCCCGGCCCATCGGGACGCCTATTACAACCGGGGCATGGCCAACATGCACCTTGGCTACAGCCTGCGCGCCCTGCACGACCTGACCCAGGCCCTGAGCCTGGATTCGGAGAATGCGGACACCTATCTGGCTCGCGCCGGGGTCTATATGAAGCTCGACCGCCGTGATCAGGCCATGGACGACTTCGACCGGGCCATCGAGTTGCAGCCGGAAAACACCCTGCTGTACGCCGTGGTTGCCGAAGCGCACGCCTCCCTGGGCGAGTTCGGCGAGGCTCTGAAGAGCGCCCGCCGGGGGCTCGCCCTGGCTCAGGCCAAGGGCGACGCTCAGGCCGTGGGCGTCTACGAGGGGCTGATCTCCGGCTACTCGGCCAAGTCCTCCCAGTAGGGGCTTACCGGAACGCTTCATAGAGCACCCGGGCTCCGATTCCGGCCACGCCCGTCAGGCAGCCCCAGACGAGTCTTTCCAGGATGCGGATTTTTTCGTTGTGGCTGGCGCAGCTCCGCGCCACGTTGATCTCCCGGATGTCCTCCTGGATTGCCTTGACCCTTTCGTCTATGCGGACCAGCAGGTTTTGCAGGTCCTCTCTCTCCATGCCGCTCATCGTCCGCCTCCCACTGCGTCGCGCAGCCCCTTGATCGCTCCGGGCAGATAGTCGCCGATCTTCTTGACCCCGAGCACGGCGGCCACGATCCAGAAGGTCACCTGGAGAAACCAGTCGGGCAGGTTCTCCCAGGCGCGGACGACATCGGCTGCGCCTTCGGGGTCCACGCCGGACCAGATGAAGAATCCGATCCAGGCGAAAAAGAGCACATCGTCCTTCCAGCCCGCGTTCTCCAGCTGTTTCATCTCCCATTCATGGTTGAATTCCTGATCACTGCTTGCCAGCCGCATCCGGTTTTCCATGACTGTTTTCTTCAGTTCCTGTTTTTGTTTCATGTGGCCGGTGACGCCTTCCACCACCGTGGTCAGCAGCCCTGCCACCGCACCTATTATGGGCAACATGGTCGTTCTCCTTGGATTGTCTCCGGGTTCGGACCAAGACCATACCCCCGGTTTTAGCGCCGGGATGAGAACGGGCGTCACAGGGCGAAAAAAGGATGCGAACGGGCGAAATAGGGTGTTGACACGATTTCTGAGAGGGGTTGAACTCCGGCCCATGCCGAACGCAGAGAAGAACCGCCTTGCCGACTTGCTGACTCGTCCCCTCTCCATCGCGGGCAGGCCCGTGGCCAACCGGCTCTGGCTGGCGCCCATGGCCGGGCTGACCCACGTGGCCTACCGGGAAGTGCTGGAGGAATACGGCGGGTGCGGGCTGCTCTTCACCGAGATGTGCTCGGCCAAGGGGGTGCCCACCGAGAACAGGAACGTTTCCCCGGTCTTTCGTTGGAGGGACGAGGAGTTGCACCGGCTGGTCTGTCAGGTGGTGGGCGCGGACCCCGGAGAGCTGCTCCCCGCGGTCCGGCGTGTGGAGGACGAAGGCTTTTTCGGCGTGGACATCAACATGGGGTGTTCCGCTCCCGGCATCGTCAAGCGCAATTCGGGTGCGGCCCTGCTGCGTGACCCGGGCGCGGCCCTGGCCGCCGTGGAGGCGGTGCGGCGCGAGGTGTCTATCCCGCTCTTCGTCAAATTTCGCACCGGCTGGACCCGCGATGTGGAACCCGCCGCGACCCTGGCCCGGCGCTTCGAGGAGGCGGGTGTGGACTGCCTGGTCTTCCACCCGCGCGTGGCCCCGGACAAGCGGACCCGCCCCCCGGTCCGGGAGCACATCCGGGCCATAAAGGAGGCGGTCTCCATCCCGGTTCTCGGCAACGGCGACGTGGTCACCCCCTCGGATTGCCTGGAGATGCTGGAGACAACCGGATGCGACGGCGTTTCCGTCGGCCGCATGGCCGTGGCCCGACCCTGGCTCTTTGCCGAGTGGACCGGCGGCCCTGTCCCGGACGAGGCGTGCTTCCGGGACTACGCCCTGCGCCTGGCCGACCTGCTCGACCATTATTTCGATCCGATCCGTGCCCTGAAGCGGTTCAGGCTGTTCACGGTCTATTTCGCGGCCAACTTCACCTACGGGCACTCCCTGCAATCCCGTTTTCTGGGAGCCAAGTCCATGGACGAGGTCCGCGACGTGGTTCGTGAGCACGTCAAACCGGGCATGCAACTGGTGTCGCGGCCCAACATGAACATGTACAATACGTGAGTCGTGTTGAAGGTTTCTCCGTTTACGGCTAAAATCAAAAGTTGAAGCCGCCGACAGGCGGCTTCCTCATCTGATTTTCCCCATGGCGGATTGCCTCTATTCACAGGCCAACCACAGGAGAACACCATGCGCGTCATCGACCTGACCCACGCCATGCACACGGGCATGCCGGTCTTTCCCGGCGACGAGCCGGTGAACATGCGCCGGACCCGTTTCGTGAGCCGGGACGGTTACGCCGTGACCGGCATCACGGCCACCACCCACGCGGGCACCCACGTGGACATGCCCGCCCATCTGTTTGCGGACGGGGCCGGGCTGGACGACTTTGGCCCCGATCGCTTCGTGGGCCAGGGGACTGTTGTGAATTGCACTGGAGTCGAGCGTATCAAGGCGGGCTCGCTGGCCTGGCTGGAGTCGGTCCAGGATCTTGACTTCGTTCTGCTGCGCACGGGCTGGGACCAGTACTGGAAGACCGAACACTATTTCGAGGGCTATCCTATCCTGGAGGAGGAAGCTTGTCGGTATCTGTGCGGGCTCGGCCTCAAGGGCGTGGGGCTGGACACCCCGTCGCCGGACCCTTTGGACGGCTCCGGCCTGCCCGCCCACAGAATGCTTATGGAGCACGATCTGGTCATCGCGGAAAATCTCTGTCATCTAGACCTGTTGCCGCCGGAAGGATTTCTCTTCAGTTGCCTGCCGCTCAGGATTCGGGAGGGCGACGGAAGCCCGGTCCGGGCGGTGGGGCTGATCCTGTGACTTAAAACCGGCGTGGTGAGGGCAAAACCGCCGTTCTTCTTGGTTTTCCCGTGCCGGGAGGGGATGACCTTTCACCTCCCCGTTACTGCCGCTCACCGTATTGCACCTTGCGCCCCGGGCGTTCCTGGTGGTAGTTCTCCCATACGCCTGGAAAAAGCGTAAGGAGTATCCATGCTGTTAGGAATCGACGTTGGCGGCACCCACACGGACGCTGTCGCCATCGATATGACCGGGGACGCCGAGGTAGCCGCCTCGTGCAAGGTCCCCACACATCATGACGACCTGTTGCGCTCCGTGACCGAAGCGCTGGCCGCCATCCTGGCCGAAGTGGACAAGGACGCGGTCACCCAGCTCAACCTTTCCACCACCCTTTCCACCAACGCCATCGTCCAGGGCAAGACCGAGGACGTGGGCGTCATCGTTAGTTCCGGTCCCGGCATCGACCCGCATAACGCCATGCCCTGCAAGGACTTTTTCGTTATCGACGGCTCCATAGATCACCGGGGCAACGAGGTCCGCGCCCTGTCCGCCCGGCAACTGGAGCGGGCCGTTGACGCGTGCCGTGAGAACGGAGTCCGCGTGTTTGCTGCGGTGAGCAAGTTCTCCACGCGCAACCCGCGCCACGAGAACACGATCCGGCGCATGGTCGAGCGCGCCGAGGACCAGGAGGGCAACCCCCTGGCCGATTTCGTCACCCTGGGCCATCAGCTCGGCGGAGCGCTCAATTTCCCGCGCCGGGTGGCTACCGCCTACTTCAACTGCTCGGTCTGGCGGCTGTACAACGACTTCGTCACGGCCGTGGAGAGCGCGCTCGAGGAAATGGGCCTGGGTCACGTCACCGTGAACATCCTCAAGGCGGACGGCGGGACCATGCCGCTGTCCCAGTCCCGAACCATGCCCGTGCAGTCCATCTTTTCCGGCCCTGCGGCCTCGGTCATGGGGATCATCGCCCTGACAGACATCTTTCATGACTCCGTTATCCTCGACATCGGCGGGACCACCACGGACATCGCCGTGTTTGCGGAGGGCGCGCCGCTCATCGAGCGCGAGGGCATCGACATCGGTTCCCATCCCACCCTGGTCTCGGCCCTGAAGGTGCTGTCCATCGGTATCGGCGGGGATTCAGCCATATCGGTGGCGGGTTCCGGCACGGTGCGCGTGGGGCCCAACCGGCTCGGACCGTCCGTCTGCCTGGGCGGTACGCACCCGACCCTGACCGACGCCCTCAACGTGCTCGGGGCCAGCGCCATTGGTGATGTGGACAAGTCCGCTCAGGCCATCGAGGTCCTGGCCTCGGCCCATGGACTCTCCGGCCCTGACCTGGCCCGCGATGCCGTGGACCGTGCTTCCGAGACCATCTACGACGCCACCCGCGAGCTGGTGGAGGAGATCAACTCCAAACCGGTCTACACCATCCACGAGTTGGTGGAGGACAAGCGGGTGGTGCCCAAGAAGATCTACGTGGTCGGCGGACCTGCCGAGGCCATGAAGATGGACCTTTTCCGCCGCTTCCAGCTGTCCACCGAGGTGCCGGAGAACTATGGCGTGGCCAACGCCGTGGGCGCGGCCCTGACCCGGCCCACCTGGGAGCTGGAGTTGTTCGCGGACACCCAGCGCCACACCCTGTTCATCCCGTCCCTGTCCTACCGCGAGAACGTCCACTCCAGCTACGATCTGGAGGACGCCAAGAAGGACGCGGTCAACCAGTTGACCATGCAGCTCGATTCCATGGGCGTGTTTCTCCAGCCAGAGGACGCCCAGATTACCCACGCCTCCAGCTTCAACATGGTCGAGGGCATGAGCCGGGTGGGCAGGAACATCCGCGTCAAATGTCAGGTCAGGCCGCATGTGGTGGCCGTGCTGGGGGGGAGATAAACCATGCTCAAGGCGAACAACAAACTCGGCATCATCTTTTTTCCGGCCTTTGACTGGGCCATCTCGCCCACTCACCCGGAGCGGCAGGAGCGACTCCTGTATACCCAGGATCAGCTGCGCGAAGAGGGCATCTTCGACATCGAGGGCGTGGAGGAATACAAGCCCGACGTGGCGGACATCGAGGACGTTGAGCGCGTCCACTTCTGCTTTCCGGACGTGAACTCCGTGACCACGCGGTCCCACCGGATTTCGGCGGGCGGGGCCATGAAGGCCGCCGACCTGGTCATGACCGGCGAGCGCGACTGCGCCTTCGCCATGGTCCGGCCGCCCGGGCATCACGCCATGAAAGTGGTCCACGGCTCCCGCGGCTTCTGCAACATCAACATCGAAGCGGTGATGATCGAGCACATCCGCGAGACCTACGGCCACAAGCGCGTGGCCATCGTGGATACGGACTGCCACCACGGCGACGGCACCCAGGACGTGTACTGGCACGACCCGGACACCCTGTTCATTTCCCTCCACCAGGACGGGCGCACCCTGTATCCCGGCTCGGGATTTCCCCAGGAACTGGGCGGACCCAAGGCCAGGGGCAGAAACATCAACATCCCGCTGCCGCCCAACACCTCGGACGAGGGGTTCCTGATGGCAATGGAGCGTGTGGTCATGCCCATCCTGGAGGACTTCAAGCCGGACCTGGTGGTCAACTCCGCCGGGCAGGACAACCATTTCTCCGACCCGATCACCAATATGAACTTCTCGGCCCGGGGCTACGCTGCCCTCAACGAGATGCTCAAGCCGGACATCGCGGTGCTGGAAGGGGGCTATTCCATCCAGGGCGCGCTGCCGTACGTCAACCTCGGCATCTGCCTGGCCATGGCGGGGGTGGACTACTCGCACGTCCGCGAGCCCAACTACAATCCCGATCAGATCAAGCAGGACGATCAGACCACGGCCTACATCGAGGAGCTGTGCAGACAGCTGCCCAAGCTCTATTTCGATCCTCCCGCCTTCGATCCCAAGGGCGACTCCCGCCAGGGCGTCATCTCCGGCAACCAGTTCATCCGCCACAAGCAGATTTACTACGACACCGACGGCATTAACGAGGTCCAGCAGGAGTCCCTGACCCTGTGTGACAAGTGCCGGGGGCTGTACAAGGTGGAGACCCGCGCCGACTCCGGTCCGCTCTGCCTGGGCGTGGAGATTCCCATCGACGCCTGCCCTGACTGCAAGAGCAAGGGATACCAGCTTGTGGAAGACGGCCTGATCAAGGGCGGCTATCGCTATGTGCAACTCATCAACAGAAAGGACAAGGACTATGTCCGATACGGATTCTGATCCGCACTGGCGGAGGATGAAACGGTGGTTCCTGCTGTTTTATCTTCTCGTGGCCGTGCTGACCGGGCTGGGCATCGCCTGGCATGTTCCCAATCCCGTGCTCTGGAATTCCCTTGAGGTCACGGTGACGGCCTACAACTCCACTCCGGGGCAGACCAGCGGCAATCCGTTCGTGGCGGCCTGGGGAGACCGGCTGAAGCCCGGCATGGAGTGCGTGGCGGTCTCGCGGGACCTGATCCCCCTCGGCCTCGGCCATCGTGCCGAGGTCTATGTCGACGGCATCGGCGGGCCATACCCGGTTCTGGACAAGATGAATCGGCGGTTCAAGAAGCGGATCGATCTCTACTTCGGAGTCAACGTGAAAAAAGCACGCAAGTTCGGGGAAAGGTCCACAACCATCTATTGGCGCTAACGGCAGGCGGCCGAGAAAGGCGCGATTGCTGCGTTGCTGCGAGAAGTTCAAAGCCTCGCGTACTTCCTGTACGCGAGGCTTTGAACTTCTCTTGCGCCTTGCACTCACACCTTTCTCGGCCGCCTGCCTGGGTGGTTGTCTCTGCAGCCTTGCGGGTAATTGGGGGCGGCTACCCGGGTAGGAGGGCAGGGCGTGCTTGCGGCGTTGCCGTAAAGTGCAAGCCTTGTGTTTCGGGCTCACGTTCCTTTTTTTCGCTGTACCTCTCTCGTTTCCCTAGATCCTTACATGGGCCGGATTCGCCGACACTCAGGCCGTTCTTTCGGGAATGGCTTTTCTGACATGAAAGGGGAGCGCGTCATGCCCGCAATTGGTCGAGGGGTGCAGGTGGAAAAGTGCAAATGTGCAACCGCATTTGTGCAAGAGGAGGCACTTTGCACAAATGTTGAGCATGCAACATTTTTACTATTTCATATATAGCTATGAAATAATTGGGTAAGATGTTTTGGCACGCCCCGTGCTTATGTCTTCGCATGCACGATGCAGTTACCGTTTCTCTCATCATCCTGGTCGTCGCGTTGTTGCGACGATCCCTCCTCATTGACTCGGGCGCCGGTTCCGGCGTCCGGGCAGGAGGGGAGATTCTCGGCTTACCGGTCCCGGCTCCCGCACGGGTCCAGGCGGTACACCCCCAAGCCGCCCGGTACAGGGAGCGTCATACCCGGGACCTTTGAGCATATACCATACCTCCCTACTCAAGGAACGCGAAACTAACCTCAACCCTCCTCAACAGTTGAACCCAAACCGAAAAAGGCCATCCCCCCAGATGGCCTTTTTCCAGTTCTGGCGTCCCGAAGAAGTTGTCATCCATCTGTTCGGTGAACGGGAAAGAGTTGCGCCAAAAAAAGGACCGCTCCAGGCGGTCCTCGCAGACTTTCGACAAAGTTCAATCTGGCAGGTTGGAGAGGAATCGTCAGCCGCTAGGCGCAAAAAAAGCTCAGGGCCGAAGCGTATATGCATACGTGAGGGTCTGAGCTTTTTGAAGCAACGACGCGGATGGAGGTTGCTCCCCAAACTGAGAGGACCGCCTTCGGGCGGTCCTCTTCATGGCGCTTGCGCGCCGAAATGCGGCGGTGCGAAAAGCTATTTCTTTTCGTCCTTGACCTCACGGATGGAGGCCTTGCCCACGGTCAGGGAGCGAACGTGACGCTGGCGCACCAGTTCGACCATGCGCACGTCTTCATCGCTGTACACCACGTGTTCCTTGCCGTTGTTTTCGATCACCAGTTCGTACATGTCTCACCTCTTTTAGAGAATGCTGTCGCCCGATCCCGTTTTGGCGATCGGGGTCTCCGGGGCGTCGTCGCGGGTAGCCTTGGCGCCGAAATCGGCTGCCACGACCTTGGCCCCTGCGGCCACGCCCTCTTTGGTCATCACGATATTGCCTTCCATGACGGCCCCTTGCTCGACCACCAGCGCAGGGGTGGAGAGGGAACCGTTGAGCACGGAGGTTTTTTCCAGCACGGCGCGTTCCTTGACCGTGACCTCGCCTTCGATGCGGCCACAGGAGGTCAGCCGACCCACCCGAATCTTGCCGATGATGGAGGCCTTGCGCCCGAGGATCAGGTCGCCGTCAGTGGATATTTCGCCTTCGAACTGTCCGTCGATGCGGACCGTTCCCACGAAATCCAGTTTGCCTTTGTATTCCGTTCCCACGCCGAGAAAGGCGTTCAGTTCGGTATTGTCGCTTTGTTTACTGCCAAAAAGGCCCATGGTTCATACCTCGCAAATATAGACGGGTGCGGGGCTCGCTCCCTGGAAGCAGCCTTATCGGAGCAGGCAGGAAAACCCTATACCCCCGGCTTCAAGGAAATGCCACATTTTTTTCCGGGCCTCGGGGGCCGTCCTTCCGGGAATGATTTTTTGCAAATTGTCGTTGATTTGTTTTGCGCATGCAATACAGTTGTGCGTGAAACTGAAGAACCGGCCCGCGCAGCATCGGCGGCGCGGTGTCCCGAGTATAACCCAGAGCAAGGCAGGTAGGACATGAGCCAGCGGCTTTACAAAACCATTTACGAAATCGCCAGAACGGTGAACTCCAGTCTCGACCCCTCCGAAGTGATGGCGGCCATTGCCAAGGAGGTCTCGGACGCCATGGAGGCCAAGGGGTGCTTTATTCGAGTGCTGGATACCCGCGAGACCATGCTCAAGCCGGGCGGATTTTACGGCCTCAGCGAGCGGTACGCCCAGAAAGGCCCCGTTGAGGTGGGCAAGAGCCGCCTCGACCAGGAGGTGCTGGAGGGCAGGACCGTGACCATCGCCGACGTCCGCGACGACGACCGCTTCCAGTACCCCAAGGAGGCCTCGGAGGAGGGCATCGTCTCTCTCGTGGTGGTCCCGCTCAATGCCCGCGACCGGGTCATCGGCGTGTTGCGCGTCTACTCCGGCGAGGCCCGCGTCTTCAGCGAGGAGGAGATGGACTTCTTGCAGTGCATCGCCAATCTCTCCGGCCTCGCCCTGGAAAACGCCCGCATGTACAAGGCGCTCAAGCGCGCCAGCGAATTGGCCGACGAATTCAACTACCGCGTATTTGAAGACTAACCCCCGGAGCCGGGGCGGGCGCCCCGGCACGGCCCAAGGAGAATATCATGGCCAAGATCAAAGTAGGCATCAACGGCTTCGGCCGCATCGGACGCCAGGTGCTCAAGACCATATGGGAACACCACCGCGACACCCTGGAAGTGGTCGGGGTTAACGACCTCTTCGATATCAACACCAACGCGCACCTGCTGCGTCACGACACCTGCTACCGCAGCCTGCCCGTGCCCATTACCGTGGAAGGGGACACCTTCCATGTGGGCGACGACTTCACCGTGCGCAACTTTGCCGAGCGCGACCCGAAGCTCATCCCGTGGGGCGAACTCGGCGTGGATGTGGTGGTGGAGTCCACCGGCATCTTCCGCACCGGTCCCACTGCGGCCCATCACCTGGAGGCGGGCGCCAAGAAGGTCGTCATCTCCGCCCCGGCCAAGGAGGAGGACATCACCCTGGTCATGGGCGTGAACAATCACCTCTACGACCCGGCAAAACATCACGTCGTCTCCAACGCGTCCTGCACCACCAACTGCCTGGCCCCGGTGGTAAAGGTGGTGCATGAGGCCTTCGGCATCACCAAGGGCGTGATGACCACGGTCCACGCCTACACCAACGACCAGCGCATCCTGGACCTGCCGCACAAGGACCTGCGGCGTGCCAGGGCGGCGGCGTGCAACATGATCCCCACCACCACGGGGGCGGCCAAGGCCGTGGCCCTGGTCATCCCCGAGATGCAGGGCCGTTTCGAAGGATACTCCGTGCGCGTGCCCACTCCCACCGTCTCCCTGGTGGACTTCGTGGCCGTGCTGGAGAAGGACACCACCACAGAGGAACTCAAGTCCGTGCTGCGCGACGCGGCTCACGGCCCCCTCAAGGGCATTCTCGACTACAGCGAGGAACCGCTGGTCTCCTCGGACTACATCGGCAACTCCCATTCAAGCATTGTCGAGGCCGACTTCACCGTGGTCCAGAGCGGCAACCTGGCAAAGATTTATGCCTGGTACGACAACGAGTGGGGCTACTCCTGCCGCGTGGCCGACCTCATCGCCTACATGGCGGAAAAAGGCTTGTAATACATGTCGGTAAGCGCCCTTCCGGTCCAATGGGCCGGAAGGGCGATCTTGTCTTCGGCCGCTGCGAACCTCGTCTCCGTTTCGCCCGGTTTACCTGCAGGATCGCAAGCATGCGGGTTTTTCTAATTGTACGCCCCCGTCCATTTAGTGTACTTAATAAAAAAAAGGGTGCCTTAACCTTGCGGGATAACGGCAGGGGAGCGGTTTCACTATCGTGGGAGACGACGAAGACGTATGACCGACAGCAGTACGCAGAACATCAAGTCCTACTACAAGGGACAATCCATCTACAAGGAAGGGCAGAAGGGCTCAGTCGCCTACATGATCAAGAAGGGGTCGGTGAATCTCTACCGTACCGTTGACGGGCGCAAGATCGTCACCGAGCGGCTGGGCAAGGGCGAGATTTTCGGCGAGATGGGGCCCCTGGGCGGCAGCGAGCGGTCCAGCAGCGCCGAGGCCGCCGAGTTCTGCGAGCTGATGGTCCTCACCGGGCAGGTCATTCAGACCATGCTCGATCGTTGTCCCAAGACCATCCAGCTCTTGACCCGGGTGTTCGTCAGGCGGCTGCGCAAGGCCGAGTCCACCACGCTCAACCAGTCGCACAAGAGCTCGTTTCTTTCCATCTGCCGCATCTTGGAGATGGCGTACAGATGTCACGTCTCCATGAAGCCCGCCGAGGCCAAGAAGGTGCCCGGCCACAGGCAGGGGCTGGCCGCGAGCGAGTTCGCCAAGCAGGTCAAGAACATCCTGCTCGTCTCCCAGTTGGAGATAGACACCGCCCTGGACCAGTTGGCCGCCCTCAAGATCATCGCCATCACCAAGCACGGTTCGGGCAAGGCCTTCAGCGAGCGCTACATCGCGGTCAACGACATGGAGACCTTCTTCCAGGTGGCGGCGAATCTGTACAAGGAATTGTCAAAGACGGGTTCGCTGGAGCCGGAGCTCGAATACATCGACATCCACGACCTGGCCGACGAGGTCGATGCCCAGCCCGACGTGCTTTACCGCAAGCTGGCCAATCACGAATTTCCCGAAGCGCTTTTCTGCTTCCCCCGCAGTGCCGTACTTAACTGGGCTGATGAGCAGGAAGAGGATTTCTTCAAGCGGGTCAAGCGCCGCCGCAAGGCGATAAAGGACCTGGAGGACGTCAACGACATCGTGTTCGTGGACAATGCCACCTGCAAGGAGGTCTTTGCCAAGCTCGGTTACTACAAGCTCGGCGTGCTCCTCTCCGTGGCCGACGGGGAGGCGTCCCAGAAGATTCTCGGCAACCTGGCCAAGAAGATCGCCAAGATCGTGCAGGACGAGGCCGAAGCGCGCGGCCCGGCCGATCCGGCGGAGGCCGAGGACGTGTCCGATGAGCTCATCGAAATGATCAAGGCGGCCAAGGGAGTGAACGGCTAGTGAACATCGCCACCATCTTCGGCATCATCGCCGGCATCTTCGTGCTCTGCGCGGCCACCTATGCGGCCACCGATTCCGTGGCCGTGTTCGTCAACCCTCCGGGCCTGGCCATCGTACTCGGCGGCACCATCGCCGCCACCTTCATCTGCTACCCCCTGCGCGAGGTGGCCCGGGTCATGGGGCTGTTCGTCACCGCCTTCACCGCCGAGGAACTGCCCATCGGCAACTACATCAAGGACATCGTCGAGATTTCCAAGAACGCGGCCAAGGGCGAGGAGCACCTGGAACGGTCCCTCAAGGGCATGGAGAACGAATTTCTGCGCGACGGCCTCCAGATGCTGGTGGACGGCTACTCCAAGGAAGAGCTTGAGGAAATCCTCAACAACCGCATCCAGCAGTTCCACGAACAGGAGACCAACGCCGCGGGCATCTACCGGACCATGGCCGCGCTCTCGCCCGCCTTCGGTATCATCGGCACGCTCATCGGGCTCATCGCCATGATGCAGTCCATGGGCGACGACGTGGCCCGCATCGGCCCGGCCATGGCCACCGCGTTGACTACCACCCTCTACGGCGCGCTTTTCGCCAACATGCTCTACACGCCCATCGCCACCAAGGTGGAGCGGCGCGTGGAGGAGCGCACCATCCTCATGTGCGTCATCCGCGACGGCATCCTCTTCATCAAGGACAAGACCCCGGCTCCCATTATTTTGGACAAGCTCAAGGGCTACCTGCCTCCGCGCAAGTGGTCGTCCATCGCCAAGGCCAAGTAGCCCGGAGCCGCCATGCGCTACTCCAATTCGTTCATTCTCAAGAAAAAGGCCGTCCCGCCCGACGCGGGCTGGAGCCTGACCCTGGCCGACATGATGACGCTGCTGCTGTGTTTTTTCGTCATCATCGTCTCCATCTCGAAGGTGGACCCCAACCGCTATGAGGCCATGTCCGACGTCCTGGCCGAGGCCATGCGTTCCAAGGGGGCTCCCTCCAAGCGAGTTGCCAGCGAGACCCGCATGCGCGTGGAAGGCAAGTCCAAGAACCTTTTTGCCCTGCAACTGGAGCTGGCCAAGCTTGTTGGGCGCGACGCCAACGCCGTCAGCCTGAAGATGCGGCCCGACGCCGTGGCCATCAACCTCAAGGGTGGTGTCTTTTTCCAGCTCGGCAGCGCCTCCCTCACCGGCGACGCCCTGCGTATTCTCGACAAGCTCGCCGCCCCCCTGACCGAGGCACACTACCAACTGACCATCGAAGGGCATTCCGACAACCTGCCCATCAAGTCCTCCCAATTCCCGTCAAACTGGGAACTCTCCTCTGCCCGCGCCTCCTCGGTGGCTCGTTATTTCATTGCCCAGGGCTTCCCCAAGAACGACATTCGCGTTCTGGGGTTGGCTGACACCCGGCCGCTGGCGCCCAATACCGATGCAAAGGGCAACTCCATTCCCGAGAATCAGTCCAGGAACCGCCGCGTCGTCATCCTCGTCAGGCCCATGAAGGGCTAGGCAGCCGAGGCCGTCGGCCCTGGTTATTCACTGTAGAATCCGGTTGTTTTTCCGAAAGAAACCCATGCGCGGCGCGGTGCCGTGCACTGGAATGCGGCCTTGTCCTTGGGCAGGGTCGACCGGGGAAAGAGGGTAGCGTCCCGCGCTATTCCAGGTCGCGGTCGCTGAGCCCGATAAGGTAAAGGATGGAGTCGAGGCCGAGGGTGGAGATGGCCTGGCGCGCGCCTTTCTTGACCTTGGGTTTGGCGTGGAAGGCGATGCCCAGCCCTGCGAGATTGAGCATGGGGAGGTCGTTGGCGCCGTCGCCCACTGCGATGACCTGTTGCAGGGAGATGGATTCCTCGGCGGCGATCTTCTGGAGCAGCTCGGCCTTTCGCTCGGCGTCCACTATGTGGCCCACGGCCTGGCCGGTGAGCTTGCCGTCCACGATCTCGAGTTCGTTGGCGTAGACGTAGTCGATCCCCAGTCTTTCCTTTAGGATATGGCCGAAATACGTGAACCCGCCGGAGAGGATGGCGATGGTGTAGCCCAGGTTCTTGAGGGTGGCGATGAGCTTTTCCGCGCCTTCGGTCAGGGGCAGGCGGTCGGCCACCTTCTGTAGCACGGACTCGTCGAGGCCTTCGAGCAGGGAGAGGCGCTTGCGCAGGGACTGCTTGAAGTCGAGCTCGCCGCGCATGGCGGACTCGGTGATGGCGGCCACCTGGTCGCCCACGCCCGCCTCCTTGGCCAGCTCGTCGATGACCTCGGCCTGGATCAGGGTGGAGTCCATGTCAAAGGCCACCAGACGGCGGTTGCGGCGGAAGATGTTGTCTTCCTGGAAGGCGATGTCGGCCATGAGCTCGGCGGAAATATCGAGGAATTGCGAGCGGATCTCCGCGATGTCGCGGGGCGTGCCGCGCACGGAGAACTCCACGCAGGCGCGGGAACATTCGTAGTCGCCGCAATCCAGGGGCACTCGGCCCGAGAGGCGGTGGATGGTATCGATGTTCAGGCCGGAATCCGAGACCACTGAGGCAATGGAGGCGATCTGTTCGGCGGAAATGGCCCGGGCCAGGAGGGTGATGATGTAGCGGGGCTTGTCCGCCGCGCCAACCCAGGAGCCGTAGGCTTCCTCGGTCTGGGGGTGGAGCTTCATGGTCACGCCGAGTTCGTGCGCCCGGAAGAGCAGATCCTTGAGCACGGGTTGGGCGTCCTCGGGCAGCCGGATGAGGATGCCCAGGGTGAGAAAGTTGTGAATGACCACCTGGCCGATGTCCAGGATGTCCACGTCGTACCCGGCGAGGACGCGGGTCAGTTCGGTCGTCAGGCCAGGGCGGTCGCTGCCCGTTACGTGCACCAGTATGATCTTTTCCATGCAAAGCTCTCCTAAGGCGAAATGCAGACGGACCTTCTCATAAATCCGGGCGGCAGTAAATGTGCTGAGCGGACCCTATCCCGGTTGGCTGGCGATATAGTCGTCCACCTTGAATTTCCGGCGGCAGCCATTCTCGTTCATGTAGCGTACCGAACCGTAGACGGGGCGTGTTTTCCAGGGGCGGTCGTGCAGCCCGGCCACGGACCAGAGTGCGCCCACGTAGCCGTTTGGGTCCCTGCCGTCGAGCTGGTAGCGGTCGTTGAGGCGGATGACGGTCGCCAGGGCTTCCTCCGGCGAGGCCGACCACTCCAGGATTTTCTTGGCCCAGAACATGCGCAGGTAGCCGTGCATGTATCCGGTCTCGAGCATCTGGCGCTGGGCCGCGTTCCAGAGGGCGGAGTGAGTCCTGGCCGCCTCGAATTCCTCAATGGAATAGAGGTAGGGGCGCGGATCGTCCCGATGTTCGTCCAGGGTCTTGCGCGCCCACTCCGGAGCGCCGTCCAGGGAGTCGTAGTGTGGATTGTGCAGGCAGAAATTGTCTGAGAGTTCTCGCCGGACCACCAACTCCTCCAGATAGGCGGCCTGGCCTTCGCCCTTGCCCGAGGCAGCCACGGCC
Organism: Pseudodesulfovibrio cashew; assembly: GCF_009762795.1. Lineage (NCBI taxonomy): Bacteria > Pseudomonadati > Thermodesulfobacteriota > Desulfovibrionia > Desulfovibrionales > Desulfovibrionaceae > Pseudodesulfovibrio > Pseudodesulfovibrio cashew. The sequence continues at coordinate 1,381,344 of NZ_CP046400.1, forward strand.
AGGGCTGCGCGCAGAGGTGCCAACTGACCGAAATGGAAATAGGCCGAGAGCCGGGAGGTGGCGTCGGCCACGGGATCATTGCGTCTGTCCGAGTACCGGTGGAGGCGGCTTTGGACAAATGTGTCCAGAGCAATGTGGGCGGCGGCTTCGCCGGGCTCAAGGCCTACCGGTCCCACGGAATCGTCCACGATCAGGTCCCTGCGAACCGTCGCCCAGGCCGTGACCGAGTGCTGTGCCGGCGGTCCCGGCATGGGTGCAAGAGGCGGGAATTCCTCGAGGAATTCCTGTGAGAGGCGGTGGATCTTGGGCCGGATGGTCCTTGCCGCGTACTCCTGCTTGTCCGAAACGAGCCGGGCCGGGATGACGTTATGCCCGTCCACCTCGATGAGCGGGACGGGGAGTGTCTCGGCCACGCCTTGCTGCCAGGCCTGCTTGACGCGCAGGGGGTCGAAGTCCGTGATCACGGCCCCGGCGTTCAGCTCGGCAGCCAGGGCCGGGATCGCCAAAACAGGATCGCCCTTCAGCAGGAAAAAGGGGATGTGCAGCTCCATGAGCCCGCGCTCGACTTCCTCCAGGCCGCGCAGCATGAAGTCGTAATGCCGCAGGGTTGCGCCGGGGTAGTCGTCGACAAGACAAAAGGCCACGGCCAGTTGGCGGTCCTCCCCGGCCAGTTCGCGAGCGTGCAGCAGGCCCCAGTTGTCGTGGATCCGCTGCTCTCGGCTCATCCAGTAGAGGATGGTCCCGTCGGCCATGGCAGCCTTGTTCAGACAATGGATTCGCATGGTGTTGGTACGCATGCGGCACCTTAGCAAAGAACGGCGAAATGGACCACGCTCAGGGAAAGGAGCGCGTTTGTGCAACCACCTTGTGCAGATTGTGTGGAAAGGGTATGGTGCATTGTACTGGATTCTCATACGGAACCGATCTTCCGGGAGGAGGCATGGGCAAGACAAGCGGTTCGGATGACGCCAATGGCGCGTCCGGCAACGAGTTCGCCACGGATGAAGCCCGCCACGAATACGTGATGATGCGGATCAAGGAAAAGCTCGTCGACTACGAGGGGTACGACTTTTCCATGCAGCAGGTGCGGGCCTTCAACATATTTTTCGAGCTGGCGCAGGAGTTGCGCGGACGCGACATGTTCTACACCGTGTGCATGATGATTCCTCGCGTGCTTTTCGGCCTGGAGTCCAACATCTACATTCTGGAGGACGAGGAGACGTTCGTTCTGGCAGGCTGCTCCGGCGACCGTTGCGCGCTGGACTCCACCCGTCCCTGGGACGACAAGCTTACCAACCACGTGGTCCGGGCCGACGGACACCTGTATATTCCCATTCACTGCAACCCCGGTTACACCGATCTGCTCGCCTTTCCACCGCCGCACAACATCATCGGGTGCTTCGAGATGTACCCGTGCGACAACCTGGGGGATCAGGCCCTGCTTTTTCTGGAGAAATTCGTCAACCGCATCGGGTTCCAGCTGCACCACCGCATCATCCGCTCCCGCAACAGGGAACACCTCCAGTTCATCAAGTCCATGGTTCAGGACATCGGGCACAACGTCATCGTGCCCAACATGTATTTCAAGCTCTATTTCAACCGGTTGAAACGGCAGATCGAAGCGCTGCACGTGACCACGGAGCGGGTGCTGACCATGATGGCGGAGTGCGGCCGGGATGAATGCGTGGACGTGGGCAATGAACTGGCCCGGACCGCCGTCTCCATCGACCAGCAGTACAAGGAGATATACCGGCACTACGAGACCACCTCCATGTTCCTGGAGACGCTGTTGCGGCGCAGGCATTTCGAGGAAGGGCGCTACGTGTTGATAAAGCGTGAGGTCAACCTGCGCACCAACGTGCTGGAGCCGCAGCTGGATCGCTACAGCCAGCGGTTCGAGGAGCGCGGCATCCAGGTCGGATTCGCCCTGGGCGGCGCACCTGACCAGATGATCCGGCTGGTCATGGACCCGGGACTCATCGCCCAGGTCTATGCGAACTTCTTTTCCAACGCCGTCAAGTATACGGACGAGGCGACCCTGCCCGACGGCAGGCATGGCAAGTTCGTCTCCTACGGCTGGGAGGTGCTCAAGGATCACTTCGGAGAGGGACGTCCCGGCATCCGCATGTGGGTGACCTCCACGGGGCGTCCGTTGACCCTGGCCGACCCCATGGATGTGTTCAAGCCGGGCTTCCGCGCCGACAACGTGGCCGGGAAGAGCGGCACGGGCCGCGGACTGTATTTCGTCCGCCAGGTGGTGGAGTTGCACCACGGCAGCGTGGGGTATCGGCATTCGGCCTACGGGAATGAGTTTTCGTTTATTTTGCCCTTCGAGCAGGCAAAGGAAGCGGAGTAGGTTCACTTCTTACAAATTAGTCTTTCTCCATTTTTCCTCTGTTGTGCCGCTTCACATCCCGCCCCCTTTTTTGCGGCACCGATTATCAAGAAATAAGGAAGCCGCCTTTCGGGCGTCGATGATTGTTTTGAGGATTTCGTCCCTCCGGGCCGACTTCCTTTTTGGCTGAGCCGCTCCAAAAAGGAAGCAAAAGCCGCGCTTTTTTGTGCTGCAGCGCGAGTTCGGGGCCAAGAGCCGCTAACACGGCTTTCGCTGCCCGAAAAGCGAAAGCCTGCCGTGCAGGCGCGCTTCGGGCTGCGCTTTCGCCGTGTGCAAGCGGCTCTAAGCCCCGAGCTCGATTACCGGTAGCTGTCGGGGTAGTTGGTAACTTGCCGTGGGCGGCGATTGTCCTATGCCCGGCAAATCGAGTTAGCACCTCAATGACTAATTAAAAGAAGCAATTCGGCTCTTCGCCTTTCCCTTCAAAGGTCCGCAGTCAGCCCCTTGCTCTCGGGCCTAGAAGCTCACCAACGCGGTCGGCGGCTCTTTGGCCGTGATACGCACGGAGTCGGACGGCTTCTGAATGCTAAGGGGGGCAGAGCGTTTCACTCAACGTAGTCCGGAGCCGACCGGGTTGGATGAGATTCTCGCCAGCGAGCACCGGGGCGGGGATGCCCTCCAAGCGCCTTTTCTTTCGTCTATTTCTTTTGGCGCAGCAAAAGAAATGGACCCCGCCGGGAGGGCATGGAGGGCTTTTGGGGGCGCAGCCCCCAAACCCGACTCTCGCGCGCTGCAAGCGCGATTCCCGGAGGGGGGAGGAGCGGCACGCTCCAACACCGGCTCTCCTCGCGCCGACAGGCACAATCCCCACCCCTGTCAACACCCTATTTCACCCTTTTTTCGCCCGTTCTCATCCCATTTTGATTCGGGCCGTCCATGGCCCTCACCCCTTCGGGGCGTTGCGGCAAGACCGCAACGTCCAAATCCGCTGTCCTGCGGATTTGTCACCCGTTTTCATCCGGCCCGAAAAACCGGGGCTACGCTTCCTCATTCCGGCAATGGTGCCGGAACCAAACCAAGGAGGAAGTCATGCCTCATCCATATGAGTATCAACTGAAACGCGACCACGAAGGCCGCATCATCGAGAAAACCGAAACCGTGGCGGGCAAGTCCGTTGTCTGGACGTACGCGTACGACAAGGTCGGACGCCTCACCGAGGCCCGGCTGGGCAACCGGATCATCTGCCAGTGCTGGTACGACAGGGAGGGCCGCCGCAACCAGGACTGCTTTCCGGCAACGGCGGGCAAGGACCTCCGCCGCTACACCTACCGGCTGGACAATCGCCTGATGTCCGCCGGCAACAACGGCTACACCCACGACAAGAACGGCTTCCGCTCCATCTGGAAGCACGAAGGCAAATACACCACGTACCAGTACGCGCCTGACTGCCGCCTGCTCCGGGCCGAAAAGGAGGACGAGGGCGTGGTCTTCGAGTTCGCGCACGACGGCGAGGGGCGGCGCGAAGCCAAGTTTCGCAACGGCGAGCTGGTCGAGGCCTATGCCTGGCTCGACTTCCTCCGCCTGGCCGGGTTCCACGACGGCGAACACGGCCATGAGTTCGCCTACCGCGAAAACGAGCGTACGCCCTATGCCATGCGCCGCGACGACGGAGCCGTGGCCGCGCTCCTCTACGACCAGGTGGGCTCCCTGCGGGTGGTTGCCGACATGGACGGCCAGAATCATTACGACACCTTCACCAGCCGATGGGCCGCCCCCGACCCCATGGGCGACGCGGGCTGGGGCGTCTGTCGCCAGCCAGACGGTTCAGTCCAGCCGCTTGCCCATGCTGATGCGGTCTTCCACGGCAAAGCCGTTGGCCTCGTAGAACGAGCGCACGGATTCGTTGCCCGCCACGATCTGGAGGTTAACCTTGATGCAGCCCAGGGCCGCAAGGCGCTCCTCGGCGTGGGCGAGCAGGGAGGAGCCGATCCCATGGCCGCGCCTGTCCGGGGCTGTTGCCAGGGAGTATATCCAGCCCCGGTGGCCGTCGTATCCCGCCATGACCGTGCCGATTACCTCGCCGCCGTCCTCGGCCACGAAGAAGAGGTCGTCCACGGCGATTTTCTTGTCGATGGCCAGGGCCGGGGCGTTGTGGGCGGACTTGTAGCCGAACACGTTTTTCCAGAGGGCGATGACCGCCTGCCGGTGCGTTGAGTCGTCGTAGGTGAGAATGTGCATGGTTTGAGTCTGCCTCTGCCGCGTTGCGCTGTCCAGCCCCGTCCGCCGTTGTATTCGCTTGACGCCCCGTGGCAACCTCTCCTACTCTTCTGGCATGAAACGAAGCGAGATCAACGCCCTTATCCGTGACGCCAAGGAGTTCTTCGAGTCCTTTCAATTCAAGCTGCCGCCCTGGGCTTTCTGGGGGCCGAATGACTGGAAGGGCAAGGGAGACCTGGAAGTGGTCCGCAATCAGCTCGGCTGGGACCTGACCGACTACGGCGCGGGCGACTTCGAGAAGCGGGGCCTGATCCTGTTCACCATCCGTAACGGCAACCTGGCCGCCGGACACCCCAAGCAGTATGCGGAAAAGATCATGATCGTGCGCGAAGGGCAGATCTGTCCCATGCATTTTCACTGGTCCAAGACCGAGGACATCATCAATCGGGGCGGCGGTAACCTCGTCATCGAGCTTTACGGCTCCACCCCGGACGAGGAACTCGCCGCCGAGCCGCTCACGGTCATGGTGGACGGCATCCCCCGCACTGTGGAGCCGGGCGGCACCGTGATCCTCTCCCCGGGCGAGTCCATCTTTCTGGAGCAGGGCATGTACCACCGCTTCTACGGCGAGGCGGGCAAGGGCAAGGTGCTGGTGGGCGAGGTCTCCTCGGTCAACGACGACAACACGGACAACCGCTTTCATCAGCCCCAGCCGCGCTTCCCGGAGATCGACGAAGACGAGCCGCCCCTGCATCTGTTGTGCACGGACTATCCCGGCTACATCTAGTCGCTCAGGCCCGGCTCGACATCGCCGGAACCGATGGCGATCATCGCAAAATATGAATGGACCATGGACGGCAAGGGCTCTATACCTCATGCCGGAACAATAGCATGCAGAAACAGTCTCTTACCTATCTTTACCTGCTTCTCGTCACCAGCATGGCACTGTGGGGCGGCACCTGGATCGCCGGACGCGTCCTGGCCCAGTCCATCCACCCCATGTCAGCCGCGTTCCTGCGCTTTTTGCTGGCCTCGGCCCTGCTCCTGTTCATGAGCTGGCGCGCAGAGGGGCGCATCCCCCGGTTGCGGGGTAAACAGGTCTTGCCCGTGGCCTTTCTCGGGGCCACCGGCGTGTTCATCTACAGCTATTTCTTTTTCACCGGGCTTCAGACCATCCCGGCCGGGCGGGCAGCCCTGATCGTGGCCTGCATCCCGGTGTGCATCTCCCTGCTCTCGGCCGTGCTGTACAAGGAAAAGTTCGGCCCGGTTCGTATCGCCGGGGCGATGACCTCGCTGGTGGGCGTGTCCGTGGTCATTGCGGACGGCAACCCCCTGGCCCTGCTCTCTGGCGGGGTGAGCCGGGGCGACTTCATGATCCTGGGCTGCGTTGCGGCCTGGACCGCCTATTCCCTGGGCGGGCGTTCGGTGATGAAGACCCTGTCACCGCTCACCGCCGTGACCTGGTCCTCGGTCTTCGGCACGCTCATGCTGCTGCCTGCCGCCGTCAGCGGCGGCCTGGCCGAAGACGTGCTTCGCGCCCGCCCCCTGGACTGGGCGTGCGTGGTCTACCTCGGCGCTCTGGCCACGGCCCTGGCCTACTACTGGTACTACCAGGCCATCTCGGTCATCGGGGCCAGCCGTTCGGGTATCTTCATCAACACCGTGCCGGTTTTTGCCGTGGTCATGGGCTTTCTACTGCTCGGCGAGCCCATTCACCTCTCCCTGCTTCTCGGTGGCCTCATGGTCGTCACGGGCGTCTACCTGACCAACAGGACGTGATACGGTCTTGGCGGCTTGTCCCGCCTTTTCCGATGTGCGAAGGTGTGATACGCCCTTGCGCCTGATGGCTGTGAGCGACAAAAGTCGGTCGGATTTTTCGCCATCATTAAGAGGTGTTGCCGGTTCATATCCCTTTTCCGGCAGGGCTGTCCCTTGACCGTGCCATCTGTTCGGCTCACACTTTCCCCCTCGGGAGGACATCATGGAAGAACGTATCGAACGATTGGAAAATCTGGTTTCGCTTCAGGACCGGACTATCGAGAAACTGAGCGACACCGTGTATGATCAGCAAAAACAGATCACCGACCTGCGCAAGGTGGTGGAAAGACTGGCTGGCAAGCTGCGCGACATCGACGAGGCCCTGGACCAGTCCGGCGGGGTGGATACGCCGCCACCGCATTACAACGGATGACAATCGTCAAGTTTACGATATGATATTATCATGAGGAAATAATGAAAGAATTGTCTGCTGAGGAAGTTATCGATATTCTTGGTCTCGAACCCCATCCTGAAGAGGGTGGATACTTCAGGGAGACCCACAGGGCCGAAGAGCTGCTGGGCGGGGAATCGGTGCCGTCGCGCTATGCCGGTGACCGCTGCCATTCCACGGCCATCTACTATCTGCTCACGCCCGGGACCTATTCCCACATGCACCTCTTGCAATCAGACGAGATATTTCATTTTTACCTCGGCGATTCGTGCGAGATGCTCCAATTGCATCCCGACGGCGCAGGCGAGGTCGTGCGTTTCGGCACGAACCTGCCGGCCGGGGAGCGACCTCAGGTCAGGGTGCCGCGCGGCTCCTGGCAGGGCATGCGTCTGGTGCCCGGCGGTCGTTTCGCACTCATGGGCTGCACCGTGGCCCCGGGGTTCGAGTACGAGGACTATGCCCATGGCGACCGTTCTGTTTTATTGGAAAAGTATCCTGATTTCGAGGTGTTGGTACGAGAGTTGACTGCGGGCTAGCCAACGTGAAAGGCGCTTTCCCGAGGGAAAGCACCCAGGCTGCTGATAAAGGCCCGATTGCTGCGTTGCTGCGAAAAGTTCAAACCCTTGCGTACAGGAAGTACGCTTCGGCCTTGAACTTTTCTTGCGCCTTGCGCTCGAACCTTTCTCAACAACCTGCCAGAATGGGTTTTGTTAACGTTTAGAGGCGCTTTCCCAAGGGAAAGCGCCTCTTTTCATTCCGTGGCGGGTTGTTCCGGCCAGGACACGGTTTCGGGGAATCCGTCCTGCTGCGGCACGTCGCGCAGGGCCTGCCGGTAGCTTTGCCACAGGACCATTGCGGTGTCGTCCAGAGGGTGGTCCGCCAACTGAGTCCAGTCAGACGCGGCCAGCCTGGCGTCACGCTCCGCGCGGGCCGTGGTAGCCATGTGTCGGTTTTTGCCGCTTCATCCACAGTTACGGTGACCGCCTCCTCGCGGTAGATCAGGTCTTCGCCCTTGATCCACCTGGTCTCGTAGGCGGTGAACGGGGCTCGATCCAGAGGGATTGCCTCGTTGTAGCCGAGTTCATCCCACTGTTCGCGGGTCAGGCCGGTGAATCTTCGCCGGTAACCGCCATGGTCCACGGTGGCCGGAGGGTTGGTGCGGAACTGTCCGTTGTCGTATCGAAACATGATGATTCTCCCGTTAATATGCGTTGTTGTAGTTGGTTGACTCAAGGATGGCGAAACCGATGACAAGGCTGCCATCCTCGTTGGAGTCGTATTTGATGTTGGCGAGCTTCAGCCCGTTGGCGGTGAACATGACGTCCTCCGCATAGTCGGTCTCCACGTTGGCTCCGTTCGGGAGAAGCTGCGTGTCCACCGGGTTGGTCGGCTCCGTGGCTGCGTTGTAAAGCATCCACGATCCGCCGCTCCCTTCCGTGTTTTTGAGCAGCACCAGCTTGGGGCGGCCTCCCAGGTTGATGAAGGGGCCGTCCGCCAGGCTGTTGCCGATGAAGCCGAATATTTTGAAGATATCGGACTCGGCAAAGAGATATGCGATATATCCTGCGCCGCTGTAGTTGACTCCGTAGTGATCGCCGAGAGTGATGGTCGTGGTTGTCGGCTCCGTGTCGTTCCAAAACGACGTCGCTGTTTGGGCGGCTGCGGTTTCGTTGACGTAGAGCCCCTGTGTCGCGCCCAGGCCATGATGATAGGCGATCCACTTCTGAGAGTTGGTGGTACTCTTGATGATCACCAATCCGGGCTTTCTCCCCAGGCTGTGCGCGACCTGTCTGCCCACCACGCTGTTGCCGGTGTAGGAGATGATTTCGAATCCTTGATCCGTATTTTCGGCAATGCACAGGTCAAGAAACGAGCATCCTGCCGCATTGGTCAAGGTTTGGTCGCCAAGGCTGTATCCATCCGTGTTGAAGGCCGTAAGCGAGCCGGTTTTGATTGTTTCAATATCCGTCAAATCCATGAACAGAGCCTTCTCCGTTCCTCGTTTCGAGTCGAAGGCGCCCCATGACCGGGCGGTGTCACGATCCTTGATCAGCACGAAGTCGGGCTGGAATTCCAGCGACGAAACGGCAGCGCTCGCCCCTGTCCCCTCGCGCAACACGATGTCCGCAACACTCTCCGAGCGTATGACCGGAACCTCAAGGTTGGCTGCGCAAAGCGCCTTGAAGCCCACCGTGGGGGTGTGATTGAATCCTGTGGCTCCGCTATTGAAGCGCACGGCGTTGTCCGGGTTGCTGTCCGACTCCAGGCAGACCGCTGGGAAGAGCGGGCCGTGAGCCATGGACCAGGTGAAGCTCCCCTGAGATTCGTCGTTGTTGAAGAACTCCACGGTTTTTGTGTCCATGTCGACTTCGACGCGCACGACGTCCCCTGTGGCCGTCCCCCAGGAGGTGTTCGACACCGGGGTTGTCCCGTCAAAGTCGGTGTAGACGGCCGTGAAGTTGTTCACCCTCCAGACCCAGTTGCCCACAAAGGCGTCGATCCAGGTTCCGTAAAGGTGCTGCACGAGCGTGAGGACCACGGAGTCCGTGAAGGAGATGATCTCCCACTCCCACGCCCATTTTCCCGTATCGGGCAAGGGCATGGAGGAAAGGCAGCAGTTATAGGTCCCGCCGCCGGATGCGGTCGCGGTGGTGTTGCCGCCCGAGAATCCCGGTGCGTTGTAGCCGGTGTGCGTCGACGGATAGCCCACCATCGGGTTCAGTGTGGCGTGGTTGTTCGTCGGCGTGTCCGTCGTCTGCGTGCCCGTGATGGTCCAGTGGTTGCCGTTGCCGGACCCGTCCTGCCCGAGGTTTGCGGAGTCTCCGAATGTCAGCAGGGTGTGCGGTGCGAGCGCACCGAGGCTTTTGGGCGTCCACAGCCCGGTCACGAGCTCGGATTGCTCCAGGAACACCGCGTAGTCCAAAGCCTGCTCAATGACGACTACCCGCGAGTAGTAGCCGTAGTGACTGCCCGCGATGGCGGTGAGCACATTTTGCAGCAGTTGGGCATAGGTCGCGCCCCCCACGGTGGCGTAGGAGAGCGTGGCGATCTGCGCGCCCTGTTTCCAGATGGTTATGGCGTCTCCCTGCTTGCGGATAGTGAGCAGGTAGTGGCCGGTCTCGTCGCACAGCGGGGCGGTGACGGAATCGGTCGGTTTCCAGCCCAGGGCGATGGTGGCGTCTTCGGTCACTGCCCCCGTGGACGAGAAGGTGGACTCGATGAGGGCGGACTGGGCGATCTTCATCGGGAAGACCGCCGAATTGTTTCCGGGCAGGGTTTCTTTTGGTGTCAGCGCCATGGTCAGGCCCCCATATTCTGCAGGCCGACAAGGCTTTTCCGGCCGTTGAAGACTTCCACGGCCACGCGGATTTCACCCGCCGCCGGGTCCTGTTCCTCCAAGGACGCGGACAGCTTGTACGCGGACGAGAAGGTCACCGTGTGTCCCGCCGGGTAGATGTGGAAGACGTAGGTCCCGTCGTAGGGAAAGTCCACGTCGTCGAAGGTGGCGTCTCCGGTCAGCGTCCAGAGCAGGTGGTTGCGGGTAACGGAGAGCCCTGTCAGGCTCGTCCCGGAGATCTCCTGCGGCTCCTCGCCGTAGACCGCCCGGAGCAGGTCCGCCAGGTCGGCCTTGAGAATGGCCGTGTCCGCCGGTTCGGCGTCCATGGCCGCCAGGGCCTCGGAGCTTGTCCCGGCCACGGCCACACTGCGGCCGGTCTCACCCATGCCGAGGTTGACCATGGCCTGGGTGCCGTCGGAGCCTCCGGTTCCGCCCTGTTCTACGGCCAGGGGCAGGAGGACCGCGTCCATGGCGGCGGCGTCGCGGTTGGTCAGATTGGAAGCGTCGCCGTTCCAGGCCAGGAGCTGGTTGGACTCCGGTTCGGGGAGCTCCACTCCGGTGACGGCGGAGGAGACGCGGAAGGTGATGGTCCTGTCCAGCCGTTCGGCCAGGGCCTGGCAGATCATGGTCAGCTTGTCGAGAGCCGCTTCGTGGGTGGCTGCCGGGAACGCGTCGTTCTCCACGTAATCCACTTCCTGGACCAGGGCGGGATTACGCCTGAGCACCAGGGTTTCTCCTTCCACGGGAGCGACGTTCAGGGTGCAGAGCCCTCCGGATTGGTCTCCCGCTCCGGCGAGCTGGTAATCGGTGGAAATGGTCAGCACGGCTTCGCTCTCTCCGTCGGAGAGGATTACCTCCACGTCTTCGTCCCGCAGGAACATAAAGGGTACGGCAAAGCCGGAGGTGGAGCCGTTGCCCGCGTAAATGGCCTTGGTCAGTGTTGATGATATGGTCATGGTTATCTCCCGTATCTGTAGATGGACGAACCAAGGGAAAGGGTGGACCTGTTGGGCTTGAGACCCTGGCTGATCCGGCTCAGGTTGGCTTCGTGCCGCCCCTGGTTAAGGGTTTGCCTTGCCTCGGCCTCGCCTTCGAAGAGCAGGTCCTCCTCCAGCTGTCTGTCATGAAGCTGCTGCGAGTCCCTGACCAGGGCCGAAGACCCGCTCATGGCCAGTCCGGACTGACCCCAGGCGGCGTTGGCCCTGGCCCTGGAGTGTTCATTGGTTTCGTGTGTTGCGGCCGCCTGTTGTCTGGCCTGTTTCCGCTGTTCCGCCGCTGCGGATTGTGCGTCGAGCTCCCGAAGCCTGGCTTGTTCCTCGTGCACGGAGTCCATCGGATCCTCCGTGGTCTGGGGGACCGTGATGGCCAGCCGGGAGTACATGTCGTTGACCATGCCCAGCCCTTGCTCGAACTGAGTGGTCGCCTGTTCGTTCATACCCATGTCTCTCTCCTTTGTGGTTGTTTGTTGTTATTCGTTGGTGATGGCCGTGGGCACGATGAGCAGGACCGTCATGGGCAGAGGTTGGTCCTGGACCACGGTGAGCACGGCTTCCCGTGTCCATCCTTTTGGAAAAACGACTGATTTATCGCCGGAAAAGACGCCGACGGACTGACCCATGGGCGCAGCTGGATAGCGGAAGAGGATGGGTTCCAGGGCAGACAGGTCAGGGCCGATCCGGCCGCCGAGGGTGTTATGGAAACGGACGGCCACGCGGGTGATGCGCTGACGCTTGGTCTGTCCGGTGCCGCGCACTGAGCCCGCCTCGATGCGCATGGGCTGTACCATGGAGGTGTAGGGCAGCCCTGCGTGGACCTTGGAGGCGGGGCGGTCCAGGGAGATGGAGCCGTCGGGCGCGACAGTCTTCTCCGTCTGCACCGCGCCGTCGGCGAGTACGGCCACGGTCTCTCCCGCAAGGTGATCCAGGCCGGTCATGATCGAGGTCGGTTCACCGTCGTAGCTCAGTCCGCTGTCCACGAAAAAGGCGTCCTCAATCTCCCCGGCGAAGTCGGCCTCCAGGTATTCGATGAACCGCTTCTCCTCGCCGCCCACCGTCCGGTTGACCACCACCCAGAGTTCGTCCCGTTTGCTCGAATCGGAATAGATGGAGGTGAGGGCTTCGACCTTGCCCCGGGTGACGATGCGGGACCAGCCGGTGACGTCCTGTGAGGGCTCGTAGGTCATGGCGGGCACCACTCCGTCCTTGCGCACGCAGTAGAGCACCGAGTCCGGCTCCTGCACGTAGGCGAGCTGGGTCAGCCCATCGCCGGTGACGTGTTCGGAGAGCACGGTCAGGTCCTTGGACACATAAGCGTCGGTCTCGAAGCTGTAGGCCATCTCCCGGACCTTTTTCCCAGCCCGCTGGATGTAGAGGGTGGCGTAGCCGACGGACTCGGGCCGCATGGAGGACGCGCCGCACGAGCCTTCATGGGACGCCTTGATGTTGTCCGGTGCGAGCGCGTCGCCGCCTGCGCCGTAGAGGGTCCACTCGCCTCCTGCCGTGCCCAGCCAGAGCCGGGAGCGGGGCACCATGAACTCAATGGCGTTGGCCTGCCTGCCGGACAGGGTGGCCTCTATGGCGTCGTCGCTCAGGGGATCGTCTCCGGCCTGCGCGTCCGTGCGGTCGCCCACCTCGAAACATTCCCAGTAGTCGCTTTGGAGCGCGTCGTTTGCATCCCATATGGCCTCGATCCCGTTTGCTCCGGGGGAGGCCTGGAAGGTGATGGTTTTGTCCGCACCAGAAGCCACGTGGTTTGCGTCGCCCTTGTACCGGTAGTAGCGGGTGGTGCCGTCGGGGTGCTGTCCCTTGATGCCGTCACTCTGTTCGAAGCCGTCGCCGTCAAGCAGGGTGAAGGTGTCCCCGGCCTTGCCGTCGCGAATGCCGTCCGAGTTGGCGTCGGTGATTTCCCGGTCCCGCCAGCCGTCCAGCGGCACCTCTCGGGTCTTGAGCCGGAAATCCGTCATCTCGCCGGTGCGGGAGAACCAGATGGTGCCCGGTTTGTCCGGGGTGGCGGCCAGGACAAGGCGCTGTTCGAAAAAACCCACGGCCGAAGGATAGTTGTTTTCGGTCCACGCTTCGGGCTGGCCCAGGAAGGCCATCTCCTCCAGGGACCAGTCGTCGTGGTCCACGCGGGTCAACTTGCGCACGGGATGGGCGGGGTGGGTCAGGATGAGCACGTCTGCCGACTGGGTGTAGCGCAGGGCATCGAGTTCATTGGCGGCGTAGGGAATGTCCCGCACGTACTCACTCCCGCCGGAAAGCACCACGCCGTGGTCGGTAAAGACGCGCATCTTGCCCTGCCCGTTTTCGTCCTCACCGAACTCCAGAACATAGGTTTGCTCCCCGTTGAACTCGAAGGGTATGAGCAGGGTGGGCTTGTCCCGGCTCAGGGTTTCCGCCACGAAGCGGAAGCCCGAACGGCGGGTGATCCCGCCGTGGGGGTGGATATGAAAGTTCTCGAGGGCGCGGCAGCCGTTATAGTACTTGGACAGGTCGCTGCGTCCCTCGAGCCGGGGGCTTAGCTCCCCCGCCGTGAAATTGGTCAATGCTGGTGTGGAAATGCTCATTCTCGTCGCTCCTGAAACGGGTTCTCCGGGACCCCCCGGATGGGTGCCCAGAGCCTAACCCCGGTTTTTGTGCCAGGATGAGAACGGGTGATAATGGCATGAGAACGGGCGAAAAAAGGATGAAATGGGGTGTTGACAGGATTTCAGGAGGTCCCGTTTTCACCGTTGGGCATGGGGAGAACCCCTGCTCGAAAAGCAGGACGCCCCTTCACCGGCAAGTGCCGGGGAAGGGGCGTCCTGGAGGAAATAACGGAAGCTGGCGGCTAGTTGGCCGTGGCAGGCATGGGCCTGCGTCCTTCCTTCTCCTTGTTCAGGCGGATGACCTGGGTGGTGAATGAGCTTTTGTCCGGCGTACAGCCGGGGCATCCCTCGGACATGATGACACACCGCTCGTCCAGGGAGGCAGGGTCTATCCCGGCCAAGTTGAGCAGCTTGGTGGTCGTGCCGTACTGCCACAGGACCGGCTGGCCGCAGCGGCTGCATTCCACGTACAGGAGTTCCGGATCGAATTTTCTGGTCATGAACACAGTCTAATCATCCCACGGGCCAATGACAAGGGGGGATGAATAACCGACGCGCCGCCTGCTTCTCTTGGGACTATTTCAGGCGCAGTTCGGGCGGCATGTCGGTCATGGCGCCTTCTCTGGAGCAGACATGGGCCGCCACCTGGGCCGCGTATCGATTGATCTCGTCCAGGCTCCATCCCTTCAGATAGGCCAGCACCATGGCTGCGGAAAAGGCGTCGCCCGCGCCGATGGTGTCCCGAACCTCAACCGGTTCGCCGGGCAGGTCCGAGATCCCGTCCGGGGAGATGATCAGGCTGCCTTCGCCGCCGCGCGTGAGCACGGCCAGCTTCAGGTCGTGGAGGGCGAGAAGGCGCGCCAGCGCTTCCTTTTGACCGGATGGCAGGGAGAAGGGGCCGGTGATCATCATCAGCTCATCATCGTTGATCTTGAGCACGTCGGCCCGGTCCAGTGAGTCCCGGATTCGCCCCGGGGTGAAGAAGTCCTGGCGCAGGTTGATGTCGTATACCTTGAGCGCGCCGGGTGCGGCTTCCAGCACCTGGCGGATGGCTTGACGGGAGGTGGGGCAGCGCTGGGCCAGGGTGCCGAAGCAGATGACGTCGGCACGTTCCGCCAGTTGGCGGGTGGCGTCGTCGCAGGTCAGGAAATCCCAGGCAACGTCGTCCGGAAATGTGTAGGTAGCCACGCCGTCCTTATCCAGCTCGGCCAGCACCGTGCCGGTGGGGTGCTCGGGATCGATGGAGACGTAGTCGGTGCAGAGGCCGTTGGCCTGAAGGATATCCAGGGCTTCGCGTCCCAGGTCGTCATCTCCCACGCGGGAGACCGGAACGCCGGTGCCGCCGAGGGCGTTGACCTGATAGGCGAAGTTGGCGGGCGCGCCGCCAAGCTGGCGGCCTTCGGGCAGCACGTCCCAGAGGATTTCGCCCAGGCCGATGGCGGTCACTTCGCTCATGGTTGCGCTCCCCGCTCCACGATGGCGCGAAGCCGTGCCTCGGTCAGGGCGCGCAGCCGGTCGTCCGTAGGCCGTCGGCCGGTCTTTTCCAGTAGCACGATGTAGTTGTCCAGGGCCCTCTCCATGAGCGGGTGCCCCGGCCCCAGGGCGCTCTCGTAGGCGGAAAGCCCCCGGGCGTAGAGTTCCGCGGCTTCCTCATCACGCCCGGCATTGTCCAGGAACAGGGCAAGATTACAGAGAGATTGTGCGGTCTCGGGGTGCGCCTCGCCATAGGCCTTGGCACGGATCGCCAGGCTCTCGCGAAAATGGGATTCGGCCTCTTCACGCCTGCCCGTGGCATCCAGGAGCAGGGCCACGGCGTTGAGGTCCGCCGCAACTTCGGGGTGATCGGAGCCGTAGGCCTCACGGTTTATCTCCAGGGCGCGGCTGGCCAGGCGCAGGGCTTCCTCAGGGCGGTTCTCGGCCTCGTAGAGCAGTGCGAGATTGTTCAGGCAGGAGGCGATGGCCGGGTGCCCTTCGCCGTGGGCCCGAGTCAAAACCTTAAGGCATTCCTTGAAGGTCGCTTCGGCAGCCTCATGTTTGCCCAAGGCCTGCCGGATTACGGCCAGGCTGTTCAGGATGGGCGCGGAGACCGGATTGTCCTCGGTGAAGATGGCCTGTTGCAGCTCCAGGCAGGTGGTGAAGGCGTTCTCGGCCCGCTCCAGTTCGCCTCCGGCCCAGAGCACGGTTCCCAGTCCTTCCAGGTCCGCGCAGATATCGGGGTGGCGGCGGCCCTTGATGGCCACGTCCACGGCAAGGGCCGCGTCCAGCAACGCGGCGGCCTCACGATGTCGTTGCTGGTGGTAGAGGGAAAATCCGGCCTGGTGCAGGACCCTGTTGGCCGCCGCCGTGTGGACGTCCAATTGGGTGATGAGGTCCCGGCAGGCGTAGACGTGGGGCAGGAGCCACTCCACGGTGGGCCAGTTCTGCGGTTCGGCGTCCGGAAGGACTAAGTTGAGGGCGTAGATGGCGCGCCCGGCCCACTCCGCACGCGTCGCCGTGTCCAGGCTCTGGACCACGGTCCGGCGCACCTCTTCGCGCACCTGGAAAATCTGTGCGTCCACGTCGGTCTTGATCAGGTCGCGGTCCACCAGCGGGTCGATGGTGGCGGTTGCCGCAAAGAACGCCGCCGCCGGGTTGATAAGCGACGGGTTGTGCTGGGTCCCCTCCAGGGACAGGGCAAAGTCGTAGGGCAGGGGCGAATCGGCGAGCATGGCCGCCATGAACAGCGCCTCTGCGCCGCCCGGAGCCTCGGTCTCCACCTCCCTGATCAGGGCCAGAATCTCGCCGCCGGAGCGGGCATGGGTCTCGGTCACGGCATTTCTCCTTGTGCAACGGGCATTGGGAATGTCCCTATCCCGTTTGCGGTCCGAACACAAGAAAGGCGCGCCGGACCAAGGCGTGTTTCAGCCGGTGAATGCCGTTCAAACGCCCCCAAGACAAGAGATCTCTGGTGGAATATCGATAAGCTATCGTCAAAGAAATAGCTAATAAATATAGATAGTGGTAATGGTGCCGATATAGCTATTTGAAGAGATGCCTGCTTTGCCGGGCCGGACTGGCGTCCAGCCCGGAGCGGAACTATCGCTTGATGCTGATGGTCGTGTTCAGCAGGGAGTCGGACGTGGTGATGATCTTGGTGTTGGCCTGATAACCGCGTTGGGTAAGAATCATCTTGGCGAACTCCTCGGCCATGTCCACGTTGGACATCTCCAGGGTGCTCCCCTGGATGGTGCCCCGGCCGTCGACGTCGGCGGTCCCGGCTATGGCCGCTCCAGAGGCCTCGGTGGCCACGAAGTTGTTGTTGCCGTCCCGCCGCAGCCCCCACTCGCTGTTGAAGCGGTAGAGGGCCACCTGGTAGAAGTCCTCGGTCTGCCCGTTGGAGAAATAGCCGCTGAGCACGCCCTCGCGGGAGAGGCTGGTGTTCTGGAGGTAGCCCCAGGTGTAGCCGTCCTGGATCTGGTACAGCGTTGCCGATCCCGAGTCGTAACTGGTGGAGGAGCGGACGTCGCGGTCCATGCTCTGGAGTGAGACCAGGCTGCTTGCGTTGAGGCCCACATCGGCCGCGCTTCCGGCTGCGGAGCCAACCCAGGACGAAGACGAGGAGCTGATGCCGAAGTCGTAGGATATGCTTTGCACGTTGCCTATGGCCGAGCCATTGCTGCCGAAGGTGAAATCGAACTGCGGCACTCCCTCTTCGCTGAAGGAGGCTGCCTCCCATGAAGTCAGGCTCTTGCCGCTTGCGCCGCTGGTCAGGTTCAGGCTGTACGCGGAGTGGTTGACCAACTGGCCGGAGCCGTCGAAGGTCATTACCCCGATGCCGGCCAGGCCGCCCGCCGAGGTGCCGTAGGCGGCAGATCCGTCTGCAGTGGGGGGCAGGGCGATGAGATATTCCCAATAGGTGTATCCGTTGGTGGCGTTGGATATGGTCGAGGCTGCCACCGGGTCGAAGTAGATGGTCAGGTCCCGCTCGTTGCCGTCCTCATCGTACACGGCCAGGCTGGAGGAATAGGATGGATTGTTGTCCCCGAAGGGCGATCCCGCGTTGCTCAGGCTGCCGTCGTAGCTTTCGAGCATGGCGAAGAAGGGATTGGTTTCGCTGGTGTGCAGGTCGGTGGCCAGGGCGTCCAGTGTGGTAACCATCTCCAGGCTGGTGGTGACCTTGGGCTCGGAGCGGACCATGCGCAGCTCCTGGCCGTCGATGACCACGTCGTCGTAAGGAAGCTGGATGTCGGACACCGTGGTGGAGACCTCTCCCGTGTCGCGGTCGATGGCGTATCCCTGCAGACGGTAGTCGTGCGGGTCCACCAGGTAGGCCTCGTTATTGAACCGGAAATCCCCGGCCCGGGTAAAGTGGGACGGGCCGGTCGTCACCTCGCTGCCGGTGACCTTGCGGACCCCGAAGAAGCCGTTGCCCGTGATGGCCATGTCGGTGACCGTGTTGGAACTCTCCAGTCCGCCTTCCTGAAAGACGTTGCGGATCTCGCCCACGCCCACGCCCATGCCGATCTGGCTGAAGGAGTAGGCTCCGCTTTCGTAGGACGCCCCCCCCGATGACATCTGTTGGCTTAAAAGGTCGGTGAACTGGGCATCCGCCTTCTTGTACCCGACGGTGGAGAGATTGGCGAGGTTGTTGCCAACAACCTGCATCCTGTCTCCATGTGCGATGACGCCCGTAGCGCCCACATATAGACTACCGAAACTCATACTGTCCTCCGATCCGGCTGCTGCCGGATGTGGCTGGGAAACGACCGGGAGACCAATCCCGGAAAAAAATTCCCCGATTCCTTCTCGCAGAGAACAGAAGCAAGGGGTGTGCCATGCAAAAAGACACATGATCCTGAGGGGTAATGAAGGCAAATTGGTGGAAAAACATGCCATCGGACCGGCAAGAACGGTATTCTCCTTGCCATGTGCACCAACCATGGGTAGGGTTGCGCCACTTGAAAAAGGCCTGACGCAAACCAGAAACAACGGAGATACCGAATATGCAACGGACCTTGACCCTGCTCGGCGCAGCGTTGATCAGCCTCATGATTCTTGCCGGATGTGACCAGAAGCCCGGCGTCACCATCGGGGTGGTGGACGAAGCCGCCGTTTTCCAGAAGAACCAGGCTGCCAGCAAGGCTATGGCCTATCTTCAGGAGCTGGGCGCTCCCCTTCAGGAAAAGGCGGAGGCCGCCTACAAGCAAATGCAGAAGGAACAGACCGAGGAGAACGTGGCTGCCTACAAAGCCGCCATGGGCGAACTCCAGAACGTCATGCGCGGCGAGGAACGTCGCCTCGTGGAGCTCATCGACGCCAAGCTGAACGAGGTGCTCGACACCTACCGCGAACAGAAGGGACTGACCGTTATCCTGTCCAAGGAGTCGGTGGTTTCCGCTTCCTCCACCATTGACGTCACCGACGACGTGGTGGCCGCCATGAACGCGGTGGAGATCGACTTCACTCCCCCGGCCAAGGCTGCTGCCGAAAAGGAAGAGCCCGCCGGTAACGAGACCAAGGAAGGCAAGGAATAGTTTCATCCATTCCGCACAATAAAAGGGCCGTCGACATTGCCGGCGGCCCTTTTATTGTGCGGAATGGATGCGGGATCAACTGTTGATGTAGTCGTTCATCTCGTCGTGGGCGGTGTCGAGCAGGTCGCTGAAGCGGCTGAAATGCTCCCGGGTGGCGTCGAGGTTTTCGTCCTTTGCCGATATCTCCATGGCCAGAGCCAGGGAAACCAGTGCGTCGGAGCGGATCACTCCGCACATGCCCTTGAGCGAGTGCGCCATCTTGGCGGCTTCGCCCGCGTCATCGTTTGCCAGCGCCTCTCTCAAAGACGCGGTCCTCACCGGACTGTCCTCCATGAACGCGGCCAACAGCTCCCGGGCCAACTCATCGTCGTCCGCCAGGCTCCTCAGGAAGTTTTTCAGGTCGAAAATGCTTTGCGTCATGGGCTCTTCTCCTTATTGGTACCAGTAACCAATTCCTAACATCCCCTTAGCGCTAATGAAAGTATAATAACGCTTCGAATGCTCAGGCGGCATAAATCCGTTCGTAGCATTCCACCATGGCAGAGAGGGAAAAACGTTCGGCGATGCGTAAACGCGCCGCCTGACCCATGGTGCGGAGCGCTCCCGGCTCCAGGGCAGCCAACCGGGAAAGGGCCGTCGCCAGCGCCGCCGGGTCACCCGGAGGCACGGTCACCCCGGTCTCTCCCGCCAGCAGAGCGGCATCGCCCACGTCGGTGACCACGTTGGGGACGCCGCAGGCCATGGCCTCGCCCACCGCGCCCGGAAAACTTTCGCCCAGGGATGAGGATACGTGAATGTCCATGGCCGCCATGAGCCGGGGCACGTCGGCCCGTTCACCCAGCAGGCGCACCCGTGCTGGGTCGAGTCCGGATTCGGCGAGCCATGTGGCCAGGTCCAGGTTATCGTGGTCCATGCCCCGCCCGGCGAAGACAAAGACCGTCTCCCTGTCGGACTGCACCGCTGCCGCGGCGCGAATCATGGTTTGGTGGTCCTTCATGGGGTCGAAGCGCGCCACCTGGCCTATGATCAGGCTGTCGGAGTCGACAGACAGCTCCCGCCGTACTTCCTCGCGCGCTGCCGGGTCCGGTTTGAACCGGTCGATGTCGAAGCCGTTGTGCACGACTTCGAATCGTTTGGGATGGTATCCCAGTTCCTGATGGAATCGTTTCGCGTCGTGGGAGTTGGTCAGGATCAGGTCCGGCAGGCCGGAGAGGGCCGCGCAGGCTCTCAGCGTCAGGCCGGTCAGCCGCCGGTACTCCTCAAGGGCCATGTAGGAGCAGCGGATATTCCAGGCGACCTTGGGGCCGCCGCCCAGAGGGAAGGCCAGCTTCGCGGCCATCAGTCCGGCCAGGTCGGCGTGGTAGAGCCATGTCTGGATCAGGTCCGGACGCCAGGAGCGGATCAGCCGCACCAGTTTGAACAGGCCCGCCGGAGACGGCACGCCCCGGCGCATGTCCAGGGAGTCCACCTCGATGCCCGCACCCGAGAGCTGCTCGCCAACAGGTCCGGGGGGAATGAGGCTGACCACTCTGGATTCGAAGCGGTTCGGGTTCATGCCGGAGCACAGCCTGTAGAGCATGGTTTCCGCGCCCCCCACGTCGAGGCCTGTGATGACGTGCAGAATCTTCATGGTGATGGGTCGTTGCCTATCATTATATAAGGTAAATGACCACAGCCGCGAGAGCGCCCCCGCTCCGGGTGCTCCGTCACGGGATTGTTGCCGGGGAATCTTTTAGTGCCAGCCGGTGCTGCCCGCGAACAGGACCGCGCCGAAGATTGCGATGGCTGCCGCCCCGCACAGGGAAAGACCGGCGCGCAGGACGCGGAAGGCGGTCCGGTTGGTTCGGGTCGCGCCGAGGGTGGCGGAGCGTGCGGCCACGGCTCCCCAGGCGAAGAGGGTCGTGGTCAGCCCCATGCCCGCGGCCATGACCACAAGGGCCGCAATCCCCGCCGGGAGAATGTTCTGGCCGATGGAGAAGGCGAGGATCACTGCCGCGCCGGGACAGGGGACCAGTCCGGTAATCAGGGCAACCGTGAGGACTTTGCGCGTATCCGGCCTCTCCTCCGCGGCCTCTCCTTCCGGGGAGCAGCCGTTCGACGCTGCGCCCCTGCCCCGGATCACGTCCAGCACGGCCTTGGCGAAGAGGACAAGCCCCATGAGCGCAAGCAGCCCGTAACTGGCGGGCTGGAGTGCGCGTGACGCCTCGGCAAAGCCGCCCATGCCCGTGGAGAAGATCAGGTAGGCCACGGTGACCGCCGCCGCTGCCGAGCCCATGTGCGCGAAGGTGATGGCGTTGCCCATCAGCGCGCCGGTCCACAGGGAGCCGGGGTTGGCCAGGAAGTACGAACAGACAACCGTCTTGCCGTGCCCCGGCCCCACCGCGTGGACCACGCCGTAGAGAAACGAGAGGCCGAGAAAGAGCCAGAGGGCGGA
The DNA here is from genome assembly GCF_009762795.1 of Pseudodesulfovibrio cashew. Classification (NCBI taxonomy): domain Bacteria; kingdom Pseudomonadati; phylum Thermodesulfobacteriota; class Desulfovibrionia; order Desulfovibrionales; family Desulfovibrionaceae; genus Pseudodesulfovibrio; species Pseudodesulfovibrio cashew. The sequence goes on from NZ_CP046400.1 coordinate 1,402,975, forward strand.
GCCCAGGGGATCGGCCTTGATGTCCATGCCCAGGCCGTTGAGCCTGAGGGTCAGCTCCTTTTGCACGGTGCGGACCAGGGACATGAGCCGCTCCATGAGGCCGGGTGCTCCGGCGTCTGCCACTGCGGGGAGATCCGTAGCACCGCCCGGGGATGCGGAAAGGGACAGGTGTACCGCCTCGGGCACGATGAACTGCCAGTATTTCTGGTCCTTGGCCGGAAGCACCGTGTGCGAGACCTGCGCCCCGCCGTCCACCTTGAAGCGGAGTGCTTCCTTCACCAGCAGGATGTCCGTGTAGTAGTCCTTGTCGAATACTGCGGCGCGGAAGTCCTTCACCTGGTCGAAGGGGAGCCCTATAGGGACGGAGAATTCATAAACCAGGCGGCCATCGGACAGAGATGCCCTGAAGTTCGTGACTTCGGTGATCGGGATGCGTTTGCCGCCGTTTTCGATGAAGGTGAAGTAGCCGTAGTTGGCCAGGTAGGCGAACGCCCCTTTTTTGATGGTCTCCTGGCCGGAAGTCAAAGCCAGGGTTTCGGCGGTCAGGTCCACGTCGGCGAGGATGGCGTTGGTGAAGATCTCGTCGAACAGCCAGCGCTCTTCCATGGAGCGCAGGCCGCTTTCGTCGATGTGGAAGGTCAGGGAGGCGTCCACATAAACGTGCGGATGGGCGGAGACGGAAGGGGCAGCGGATAGGAGCGTCACCCAAAGCAGTAAGAGGGTCAGGCAGCGGGCTGTCATCCGGGGGATGTACGGCAGCGCAAGGGGGATGGCAAGGGATATTGGCGTGCGCTTGTCAACGGGCGAGATTGGGCCTAAAGTTAAATCTAATAGGAATTTTTCTTGGTTAGGTAAAATGAGACGATACACCGCCATTCTCTGCCTGGCCTGGGTGTTGTTGCTTGCCGGGAGTCCGGCTGAAGCGCAGAGCCTGCGCCTGGTGACCCTGTCACTGCCGCCGTTCGGCTTCCTCAAGGGGAATCGGATCGCGGGACTCGCGCACGAGTTGGGACAGGCCATCGCCGAAGACGCGGGGTACGAGGTCGAGGAAACCCTGGTCAGTGTGACTCGGGGCATGCGCGAGGTTGAAACGGGTAGCTGTGACATGGTGCTCATGCTCCCCGGGCCGGAAATCGAGCAGCATGCCAAAAACCTGGGCGACGTGATGGAAATGGAAGTGGTCATCCTCGGCCGGGCCGGAGTGCGGCTCGAATCCCTGCAGGATGTTCGGGGCAAGCGTTTGGCCCAGGTGCGCGGGGCGCGCTATGACGAGCGGATCTCGCGGAAGAACGGCATGATCGTTTACGCGACGGAAAATTATGTCCAGAGCCTCAAGCTGCTTGTGGCGCGCAGGGTGGATTTTGCGCTGGGGCCCAGGCTGGGCCTTATCGCCGCAGCCGAGCGGCTCGGCCTCCCCAGGCGGGCGCTCGGGCGTCCCTTGCAACTCTCCGTACTGCGTGCGGCGTTGTTTGTCAGCGACAAGACCGGGCCGGAGATGCGTCGCCGTCTGGCCGAAGCCAGGCAACGTCTGATGGATAGCGGGAGACTTTCGGAGATTGTACGGAATTATCGAAAATAACGAGGGTGACACCGGCTTGGTGTTTGTGTAGAGATAGGCAGTAATGTTGTGAAATGCGCCAGTAGTTGACGGGAACCGTTTGGATCACTGAATGCAGCCAGATAGCCAAAAATACAAGCGCCCTCTCTTTTCCAGCCGCTCCATCTCGCGGGATTTGACGTTCAGTCTGGTGGTCATCGTTCTGGTCGTGGCCACGGCTATGGGCGCGTACATCTACTGGCGCCAGACCGAGGAGATGTGGAAGACCGCCGAGGAAAAAGGCGAGGACACGATCACTTCGGTGGCGGAAATCCTGGCCGTACCCATCTGGAACCTCGATTACGACAACGCCCGCCTTATCGGATCCGTCTACACCCACGACGACATGGTCCAGGGCATCCGCATTTATGGCTCCCGCAATGAAGTGGTCTTTGCCCACGAAAAATTTTCCGGTACCCAGGCGGACTTCAGCAAGGTCCGCTCCATCGTCTTCGAAGGCCGTACCATCGGCCGTGCCGAAATAGACTTCACCCTGGCCAAGGACAAGAAGCGGCTCAACGAGCAGATGTTCGTCTCCTCGATGATCATCGTGGTCGCCATTTCCGTCATCCTCGCCATCACCGGCCTGTTGCTGCGCGTCTTCCTGAACAAGCCTCTGCACGTCCTCCAACAGGGGATTGCCAGGGTCGCCAAGGGCGATTTCTCCTATGAATTCGGCGAGGTCTATCACGCGGAGCTGCTGGAGATCGCCAAACGATTCAGGCGCATGTCCGCCGAGATCGAGGCGCGCGAGAAAAAGCTCCAGACCATGAACAAGACGTTGCAGGAAGCCGAGGAGAAGTACCGGGGCATTTTCGAGAACGCCATCGAGGGCATCTTCCAGGCCACGCCTGACGGAGTCCTGCGCCGGGCGAACCCGGCCATGGCCCGCATCTTCGGCTACGACTCCCTGGACGAGTTCCTGGCCAGCGTCCGTTCCCTTGGCTCGCGGATCATGGTCAATCCTGATTCCATGCAGCACTTCTACGAGGAGGTGCGCGAGGAGGGCGAAGTCAAGCGGTTCGAGGCGGAGTACTACCGCCGCGACGGCAAGGCCATCTGGGGGTCGCTCAACGCACGCGCCATCTACAACGACGCCGGCGAACTGGTTTTCATCGAGGGCATCCTCGAGGACATCAGCGACAGGAAAAAGGCCGAACATGACCTGGCCGAACTCAACCGCCACCTGGAGCAGCTGGTCCGGGAGCGCACCGAGGACCTGGTCAACAAGGCCCGCGAGCTGGAGGACGCCAACCAGCGTCTGCGTGAACTCGACGAAATGAAATCCGCGTTCCTTTCTTCGGTCTCCCATGAACTGCGTACGCCGCTCACCTCCATTCTCGGTTTTTCCAAATTGCTGCACAGGGAATTCGGCAGGAACTTCCTGCCCCTGGCCGGTGACAACCAGAAGCTGCTGGGCAAGGGCCAGCGCATTCAGGAGAATCTCTCCATCATCAGTCATGAAGGAGAGCGCCTGACCCGCCTGATCAACGATGTCCTTGATCTGAACAAGATCGAATCCGGACGCATGGGATGGCGCGACGAGCTGCTCGACATGGCCGACATCGTGGAGGTGGCGGTCCAGTCCGTGGCGGGCATGTTCGCGGAAAACTCGGATTTGCGCCTGACTACGGAGGTCGAGCAGGGCCTGCCTTCCATTGTGGCCGATCCGGACCGTTTGCAGCAGGTGCTCATCAATCTGCTCAACAACGCGGTCAAGTTCACAACCACGGGCACGGTCACCGTGCGTGCCTTCCCCCGCTTCGGCCAGGTGCGCGTGGAGGTGGAGGACACCGGGTTCGGCATTCATGCCGACGATCAGGCCCAGATCTTCGAGAAGTTCCATCAGACCCGAAGCGACACCATGGAAGACAAGCCCAAGGGCACGGGCCTGGGGCTGACCATCTGCCGCGAGATCGTGGAGCACTACGGCGGCCGAATTTGGGTCGAATCCGAACTGGGCAAGGGCTCCACCTTCATCTTCACCATTCCCACGTCCTCCTAGAGGATCGTCGACTCCTGTCCCGCAACTCCGCCCGGACGTGATTTGATCGGTTGCGTTGTCAGGGAAATGGCCCTCTACGAGGTCCTCACAGTGGTTTCTGGTCTTTTGCCTTTTTGCCACCCTATACATATGAAAGGTCGGATTTACGGCGCAGCGATTCTTCCTAACGCGCTTTGGGCGGCCGTTTCTCTCAGGCCGAATCCTCTTCCGCAGACGTTCGCACCCCTTTTTAGTCCGACCTTGCTAACCCCTTGATCGCTCCTGCGGGGCGTATGTCTATCGTGGCTGATTTCTTGCCTGATTTGCATATGGACGAGTGCCTCTATGGTGGCCAGGGCCAAAATTCAAGGTGCTTTCCTATGATTCATAATGGATAAAATGCAGTTTTTTTCTCCGAAAAAATAGGAAGGGAATTCAGCATAGTGGCATCCCATTATTCGGTTCAATTATTGTAAACTATAAAAATAAAACTTATAAAATCATTTAGTTATGCTGCTGACGCTTGGAGATTGTTACGAAAATGCAAAAAAGTTGACAAGGCTGGAAACCGCCATTACATGGGTCGCTACCAAAATGAAGCAGGAGAATAATTCTTAATGCGAATATTGTTTGACTACACATTCATGCCCATTGTCTGCGCCGTCCTGGTGCTCATGGCCGTGGTCGTGGTCGTGAAGCAGCAGGAGATCGACAGCCTTGAGCATAAGCTGGCGCTGGTCGAGCAGACCGCCGAGGCCCGCAAGCGCATGGTCGAGGAGGTCCGCCTGTTGCAGAAGGCCGTATCCGCGCCCCCGGTGCGCACCGTTACAGTCACGGCCTATAATCCGGCCGTGGACCAGACCGATTCCGACCCGCTTATCGCCGCATCCATGCGCAAGGTCCGCCAGGGCACCATCGCCGTGTCCCGCGACCTCTTCGACCAGGGGTGGGTTTTCGGACGCAAGGTCCGCATCGAAGGCCTCGGCATTTTCGAGATCAACGACCTGATGAACAAGCGCTACACCCAGCGCATAGACATCTTCATGTGGGACGAGGACCAGGCCCGCCAGTTCGGAAAGAAGAACATCAAGGCAGCCCTGCTCGAAATCTAGTTCCATCCATAGACAAATGAAAAAGGCGCGCTCCCCTGGAGCGCGCCTTTTTTCGTCTGGATAACGGTGGTGTCGTCTTGACTTACCAAGGCTAATCCAGCCAGCGGAGCGATATGTCCTTTCTCCGAGGGATGCGCTGGTAGCGGAATTTCGGGTAGCCGAACATGAGGGCGGCGTGCACGGAGTGCCCCTCGGGCAGGTCGAGCTTGTCGCGCAGTGCCTGGCAGCCCTGGGCCGCCTCCATCAGGAAACCGGCCCAGCAGGCGCCGATGCCACGCGCGTGGGCGGCCAGCTCAAGGTATGCGGCGGCCAGAGAGCAGTCTTCGGCCGGGTGAAAGCTGAAGTCCGAGGCGTGGGCCAGGGCCACGTGCGGCGCGCCGTGCAGGATCTTGTCCACGCCCTTTTCCCAGTTCTTGATCAGGCCGGGGTAGACGTTGTTGATGGCCATGAAGCGGACGGTGAGCCCGGCCAGCTCCCGGGTAACCTCCGGGTCGCGGGTCACGATCCAATCGGCGGGCTGCCCGTTCTTTGCGCTGGGCGCGTATCCGGCCACGGCCAGGATGTCGGCGATCACGTCCTCGGGGACGGTCTTGTCCTTGTAGGAGCGGATTGAGCGGCGGCTGCGCAGGAACTGGTCCGCTTCCTCCGGGGCGATCCGCATGTCCCGGCTGATTTTCCCGCACTGCTCGGGCGTGAGGCTGGCGGCTACCGGCATCTCCGGCAGCACAGCGGAGCCGGTGGGGCAGACAGCCACGCAGTGCCCGCAGGCGATGCACGTCTTCCTGGCGGCAGGGCGGAGCTTGGGGAAGCCCTCCTTGTCCTCCACGATCAACTGATAGGGGCACTCCGACAGGCATGCTCCGCATCGCTTGCACATTTCTTTGTCCGCAAACATTCTCGCCTCGCTAATTGGTCTTTGGCGGCGTCTCATTCGGCGCCTCGCCGGTCAGGGCTTGTATACGAATCCTTGGCCGGGGGAAAGTCCGCACTCCTGGCGCTACTTCATGATCACCAGCTTCTGGCCGGGCCTGATCACGCTGTTGCGAACCAGGTTGTTCAGCTTGAGCAGTTTCCAGAGGGGCATGCCGTTCTTGTCCGCGATCAGGCTCAGGGAGTCGCCCTTGCGGACCGTGTAGGTCTTGCCCCGGTGTTTCTTCCGGTATTGGACGATGAGCGGCTGGTAGCGCTCGGCAAACCCCTTGGAGGCGCCTTCGGGCAGGAAAACGACGTTGTCTCCGGGCGGAATCACGTCGCTCAGGATCTGGGGATTGAGCTCCTTGACGGTCTTGTAGTAGGTCCCGGCGGCCTTGGCCACGATGAGCACAGGGGCGGCGTGGCCGTGCTTGAGCCGGACACGGTCGAACTTGCGCGGCCGGTAGTAGTCCTCTGGAATAAGTCGGAACCCGTAACGGGCCGGGTCGGAAAGGATGAGTTTGGCCGCCACGGCGCGGAGGATGTAGCGTTCGGTCTCCCTGGGCAGGTCGAGGTGGTAGTAATCCTTGACCTCCTGCTTACCCATTCTCTTTTCCAGTCCTTCCTCGCCCATGTTGTAGGCCGCGCAGGCCAGGGTCCAGGAGTTGAACCTTTCGTGCAGGATGCGGAAGTAGCGCACGGCCGCCGCGGTGGCGAGGTAGAAGTTGCGCCGTTCGTCAATGTACCTGCTCACGGTCAGGCCGTGATTGCGGGCCGTCGTCGGAATGAACTGCCAGATGCCGCGCGCCCCCCTGCGGGAACCCGCCTCGGGTTTGAGGGCGGACTCGATGACCGCGATGTACTTGAGGTCGTCCGGCATGTCCGCGCTTGCGAGCATGGTCCGGATGTGGGGAAAGTAGCGGGCGGAGCGTTTGAGCCAGAGGATCACCTGGGCTCGGTCCCAGAGCATGATCAACAGCTCCTTTTCCAGCCCTTCGCGCACGCCGGGCAGATGCAGGGGCACGAATTCGCCGCAGAAGGTCAGCGGCCCTTTGACGCGGATGGCCGACTCCAGGGAGGGGAATTGCGAATCCTCCAGCGGCACGGCCGGGTCCTGGGCGCGGACGGCGGTGAAATGGACCAAAACCAGGAGACCCGCCAGGAGCGGGAGGATGAAGCGCCGGGTGCGCACTGGTGCGTTCCTCTTGTTCCCGCGCCGGACCGTGCCCGGCGCGGGATGATGATTACAGTTTCGACTTCAGGACGATGTCCGTGATCGGTCCCCGCGAGCGGTCGCCCTTGAGGACCATGTGTGCGTAGTTCTTGTAGCCCTTGAGCTTGCGCACAGTCCAGTTGAGCCCGTTGTTCGACTCGTTGAGATACGGGTTGTCCACCTGTCTGGTGTCACCCAGGCAGATGCACTTGACCCCTTCACCCATGCGTGTGAGCAGGGCGCGTGTTTCGCCCCGGGACAGGTTCTGCATTTCATCGACGATGACCACGGCGTTCTCGATGTTCATACCCCTGATGAAGGCCACGGGCTGGACCTCGAATTTCTTGGGGTTGAGCTTCAGGGACTCACTTTGCGGATCGGCCCAGATGCGGTTGCACGGGCGGATGTCGTGGAGCTTGATGAGCAGATCCTGGATATATTTGACGTAGGGCAGCATCTTCTCCTCGATGTCTCCGGGAAGATACCCCATCTTGGCCCCGATCTCCACCACCGGTTTGACCAGGTAGATCTTTCGGTATGGATTGTCCTTGCGCTCCAGCATCAGGTAGAGGGCCGCGGCAAGGGAGAGAAAGGTTTTGCCGTAGCCGGCCTCGGACTGGATGGAGACAAGATCGACGCCTTCCTGGAGCATCAGCTCCAGGGCCAGGTTCTGATAGACGGAGCGTGGCTTCACTCCCCATATCTCATGACTGTACGCGATGGGCTTGGGCCCTTCCGGGCCGTGGAAGACAGGCGTGCCCGCCTCCCACTTGAAACAGTTGTGGACCGGCTCCTCGTCGTCCTCCACGAAGCCTGTGTAGCGTTGGGACTCGGAGCGGAAGGGGTCGGAGTCGCGGTACTCCTCGCTGGGAATGCCGTAGCATTTGGCCTTGATCTGAAGGATGCGGTCATTGGTGATCAGCGTGGCCTCTTCCGGGGCCATGTGAAGTATTTCCTTGAGGATGCGGTCGTCCATCACGTCGTCGGTGAGGGTGAGCGCGAAGTCCGGCGGAAAGATGTGGACCTGTTCGTCGTGGAGGATGGCGCGCACAGCCTGGGACACGATGTGCCCGATGCGCGGGTCTTTCTTGAGGCCGTCCAGCTCGGTCAGGACGGTGTAGGGTATGTATACCTGGTTTTCAACCCCGTTGCGCAGGGCCGTGATGCATTTCGGGTTTTCAATGAGGACGTTGGTGTCGAGGACAAAGTGCTTCTGGGCCATAATCCCCCGTCCGTTGGTTAGCGGTTGATTCCCTGTGCTTCTACGATGTTCCCGGCTCGTGGCCGGGAATCAGCGAATCAATTTCATCGTCACCTCCAGCAGGATTTTCTGTCTTCATGGTCGAGAATGACCAGTTTTCGTGAAAATGTCTAGATGTAGCGTGCCCCAAAACCGGAAAGGGGTCATGGCGGAAAAGTGACGATCCGGATACGCGGGCGGGAGGCCTGGCACGGGAGGAGCGGTGGGGAATTATAACATGGTTTACGGAGCCCTCCCTCCAGCTTATGAAGCTGGTTGGGAGAAAAATTATGCAGGCACAATTCGAGAGCACATCCGGCGGCGACGGCAAGACTGTTTTCGTACTGACAGACAATCCTTCCCTTTACGGCGACACGTTGAGCCGGGGCGGTCACGATCCGGCCTTTGTCAACGACGTGGGAGCGCTGGTCTCCCAACTGGCTCAGGAGCGCGTGGCCGGAATGGTTCTGGAGATAGACAAGGTCATGAAGGGCAAACGGCGCGAGCGGGACAGGTTGTTCAATCTCGCTAGCCGGTTCCCGGTGCTCCGGACCCGCGCCAATGCCAGAAACGGGCATGTCACCTATCTCGATCCTCCGGCTGCCTTTTTCTGCAACCTCAAGGCCTCGCAGGGCAAGTGGGAACGCAGCCACGAGCGCCGCGAAGTGGAACTCGCCTGCCGTCTCTCTCGCGAGGAGGACCCGTCCATGGCCGTCCCCTGTCAGGGCACGATTTTCGACATTTCGCCAGGCGGGTGCCGCGTGTGCACGGAGAAAGCCCTTGAAGGAGAGCCTTTTCTCCATATCTGCCTGACGGGCTTCGGCTGCCAACGCCCCATCTACTCCAGCGTGCGCTGGACAAGACCGTCCGAAGACGAAACGGGCAGGGTCTGCCTTGGCCTGCTGTTCATAGACCTCGAAGAACGCCAGATGGAGGCCCTCGCCGGGCTTTAGATGGTGCCGCAGCAGCGGCTCGGCCGCATAGCCTCGTCGTGGGGGGTGTCCCTACGGGGAGGTCGGTTCACTCTCCCTATCCCAATCTTTTCTCCAGCAATCCGGAAGTGTCCCGGACGGCCAGCGCCTTTTTAAACAGTCGGATCTGGCCCTGCTTATCTGCCAGTTGGCGGGCCAGAGTCAGCTCCTGAAGGCCCGAGTCCAGCCGAAAGGACTTGAGGTTCGCCAGGCCGATCTCGAAGGCCAGCCGCCAGTCCTCCCGCTCGTGCAGGGTGAGGACCGAGAGAAAGCCCACCCGAGCCTGTTCCAGCCCCATGACCGGAAGGAGTAGGGTGTTGAGCAACCGGAGCGTCTCAAGGTGCTCCGGCCTGTCGCGCAGAATCGTCATTAAACATTCCCCAGCCGTTGCCGGGAGATGAATCGTTGAATCAAAGGCGAACCCTGCCCTGATCAGCAAGTCCCGCCGTGCCAGGTCTTTGGCCCAGAGGGTGAGGAGCCCGGCCGGATCGCTCGCTTGTTCGATGCGTCCTCCCGTGGCCCGGACATGACGGAGTCTGAAGGCCCTGGCCGCGTCGAAGCCGTCCAGGCGCAGGGCGGCCAGGGACCCCGCGAGGTTCACCTCAGGGTCGTCCGGAAAGAGATTTCCCGCGAGAATGGCGTGCACGTTGGCCTGCAGGGGCCGGGTCATGCCCGCCTTGGCCTGAACTCGGAGGACAGCGGCAAGGACCTCACCGGTCTGTTCCAGTCCGGCCAGCCGGTCCAGGACGGTGGGTGCATCCAAGGGGAGGAGGTCCGCCTCCCACATGGCGGCGACCGTCAGGCCGGTCCAGGTTTCGGCTTCTCTGGCGGTAGCCCGCCGAGTCGCTGCATCCCCGGCGTATTCCAGCAGAGTGCGCACCCGGTGTTCGGGCAGGTGCTCGGCCTGGAGGCGTTCCCTGGCGGCGCGCCCCATGGCCTGAACGAGTCGCTCATTGCCCAGATAGCGGGCGAGCTTCTCGTCCAACTCCACCACGTGGGCGTAGGTGTCCATTTCGCGGCCCGGTTCGAACAGGGCCGCCTGTTCGTCTCCCAGATCCTGGCTCACTACCAGGCAGCCGCAGGAGGCCGCTTCGAACAAACGAAAATTGATCTCGCCGAAGATGGACTCGTTGGGGATGATCCGGGAGTCGGCGTACAGGGCCATCATCTCGCCATAGGACAGGGAGTGCTCCAGGGCGAGGCGGAAGCCGCGTGTCTTTTCCTTGAGGAAATCCACCATCCACTGCCGCGCCGGGCGCTGGCCGGAAATGCGTCCCACAAAGGCCATGTCGTATCGCCGCTCGGCCATGGGGGTCCACTCCTCCACACGGTGATACCAGGGGAGCCAGCGCACATCCTCTGCACCCTGCGCGGAGAGTCGGGGCATCCACCCTCGCTGGGTGGAGCAGGTCAGATCAAAGAGTCGGGCGTACCGCGCCTGCCAGTGGGCGTTGAGGTGCGGGTCGACGGCCCAGAATATCGTGGGGCAGTCCACTCGGTCCAGGCCTGTGACCAGAGAGCGGTTTCCCAGGGTTTCGGTCTGCACCACCAGGTCCGGTTCGAACTTGTTTTCATCAAGGGCTTGCCCCAGGTCGAAAAAGGGAGAGTCGCCGGTGCGCAGCGGGAGCACCTTGCAGCCGAGGTCCCGGAAGGCGTTGATCAGCACTTGCTGCGGCGGGTCGATGAGGCAGGCGCGTTTTATGTCGGGCATGTCGTTCCATACCCTTTTTTGCCCGCGCTTGTCATTGGCGTTGTCGCTTATATGGCAGCGTGTCAGTGGTTGCCCAACAGTTTCAGGGGGTTGGGCTTCTTGTTTCTGGCGTTTTATAATGGATTGATTTGTAAGGAGAAAAAGAAATAAGGGCTTTTTCTGGCACCAACCCTAAGCCAACGCGGGAGGGTGTCCGATAAGAGGTTCAACCTCGGACGGAAGACCTTGCAATGATCACCCGTCCGTAGACCATTCCGGGTTGCGGGAGAAATCGCTTGCGGGACGCAGGCCAAGGCTGCCGTAACGGGATGAGGGGAGACATAAGGGAAGGATTGGGAGATCCTTCCCCCTGGCTTCAATAACCCAGGGAGGGGTTAATGAAGGGTTATGACGAGCGCCGCGCTTTTGGTGCGGCCGATATAGAGACCGAACGCGTCCTGGACGAGTTCGACGCCACCGAGTCGGAGCGGAGTCGCCGGGAAGAGGCGGCCGAGCGCAGGCGCAAGATCGCCCGGCTCAAGCAGGAGGTGCGATCCGGGGAGTACAAGGCCGATGTCCACGACATCGCCCGGCTACTGACCTCGGCAATGGACCCGACCCTGTAGGCGGCACGGACACAACGGCGCGAGGCCGGACCGGAGAAATTCCGGTCCGGCCTCGCGCCGTTGTGTCCGTGGAGGGGTCAGCCCATGACCACGCGGTTGCGGCCCGTCTGCTTGGCCTCGTACAGGGCCACATCGGCCCGCTTGAGCAACTCGCCGATGGAGTGGGTGTCCTGAACCAGCACCGAAACGCCGATGGAGACGGTGATGCGCAGGGTGGTGGCGCCTGCGTTGATTTCGGTTCGTTCGATGGAGAGGCGGAGCCGTTCGGCTACGTCCAGGGCCGCGTCGGCATCGGTTTCCGGCAGCAGCACACCGAACTCTTCGCCGCCGAGCCTGCCGAGGATGTCGGCGTTGCGCAGGGCGATGATGGAAATTTCAGAGAGGGAACGGAGCACCAGGTCGCCTACGTCGTGGCCGTGTTCGTCGTTGACGTCCTTGAAGTGGTCGATGTCGAGCATGAACATGGCCAGAGGGCGTCCGTAGCGGGCCGAACGGGCGAACTCCCGTTCGCACAGCTCCATGAAGCGGCGGCGGTTGTAGAGGCCGGTCAGGCTGTCCGTTGTGGCCAGTTCCCGAAGCTTGGCCTCGGTGGCCTTGCGCTCCGTGATGTCGCGGATGGTTGCCACGGCATACCATTCCCCGGCCAATTGAAAACCGGCGATGGAACGTTCCACCTCGAACCGGGTGCCATCCTTGTGCATGGCCACCATCTCCGTGACCGCACCGACCGCCGGACCAACGCCGTCCCTGGCGAACCGCTGCATGCCCTGTTCGATAGGCCCTCTGTCTTCCGGGGGCACCACCAGCGAGTGGACGTCCTGCCCCAGGGCTTCGTTCTCGGTGTAACCGAACAGGGTCTCGGCGGCTCCGTTCCAGAAGGAAACGAGCCCCTGGGCATTGATCATGACGATGGCGTCGTAGGCGGATTCCGCCAAGGCACGGAGCTTGCGCTCACTGGCCTTGATCGCGATCTCGGATGCCTTGCGTTCCGTGATATCCATGGCCGCGCCACGGTATCCCTGAAAGACCTGATCGCGGTCAAAATAGGGGCTGCCGCTGATCTCCAGCCAGACGACGCGACCATCTCCTGCGCGGGAGCGGACCTCCACATTGGAAAAGGGTTCCATGCGTCCGTACACCCCGTTTCGCCAATGGATGAAGTCCTCCACTTCTTCTTCTGGGAGCAGGGCGGCCATGGATTTGCCGAGCATCGCCTCGGCCTGGTACCCCACAGCCTGGATGTCACTGGTGACGAACGTCAGGATGCCCTCGGCGTCGGTCTCCCAGATGATTTCGCCCACGGCTTCGCTGACGTCCCTAAAGCGCTGCTCCGACTCCATCAGGGCGGCCTCTGCCCGGCGCTGTTCTGTGATGTCGCGGATGAAGATGGCCAGCTGGTCCACCACCCCGTCCGGGGCCTTGACCGGATAAATGTTGACGAGCATCCACCTGTCCCCGAGCTTTTCCTCGAAGGTGTAAGGCTCTCCGGTTTCCCGGATCTGCTTGATCATCTCGCGGCTCTGTTCCGCCATGGTCGGCGAGATGAGTTCCAGGGCGTCCTGTCCGAGGAGTTCGTCCACGCTGCCGCCCAGCCGCTCGGCCCCCACCTTGTTGATGGCCCTGATGCTGCCGCTCAGCTCGATGAGCATGGCGCTTTCGGTGGGCGCATTGATCAGCGCCCGGCTGGTCTCCTCGCTTCGCCTCAGTTCCAGTTCCCGCTTTCTGCGCCGGGAGATGTCGCGCATGAAGCCCACCGCGTACCAATCGCCCTTGAACTTGAAGGAGGAGGCGGCCAGCTCCATGGGGATGCTTCTGCCGTCCTTGTGCAGAACGGTGACTTCCACGACCTTGTTCAGGATATCCCCTCTGCCGGTGGCCATGAAGCCGCGCATGCCGGATTCGGCACTTACCCGGTATTCCGGGGGAGTGAGCAGGTCGTGAAGCTTGTTGCCCATGGCTTCGCTCCGGGCGTAGCCGAGGAGACGTTCGGCGGCGGGATTCCAGTGGACGATGGCGCCCCGGCTGTCGACCATGGCGATGGCGTCCTGGGAGCTCTGGCTGATGGCCATGGTCCGTTCCTCGTTCTCGCGCAGACGGCTCATGACCTCTGCCCGGTGGGTCCGGTTGTCGGCAACCTGCCAGCATCCCATGCCGAGCAGGCCGAAGAGGAGGCAGCCCAGGGTGATGTACATGGCAGACCAGGTGATGCTGAGCTGTTCCGCCGGGACCCAGGTGAGAATTTTCCATCCCTTGAGATGAGGGCCTGCAGGCGCGGTGCTTTCCTGCAGGAGTTCTCCCGGCGAGACCTTGATGGTGTCGAAGGTGAACAATCCTTGCGGCGTGGCGAACTGGGCTTTGTGGTTTGTGGAGATGATGCTCCACGCTTCGGGAAAGCGCAGGGGCATGGATGCCTTGCCTCTATCCTTGATGAGGTGGGTCCACTCCTCTTCCTCGGACGGACCTAGCATCCAGTTTCCTTCGCCGTTGCAGAAGAGGACCATGCCCTCGCCCGTTCCCGCGCGCAGTCGAATGTCGTTGAGCAGCATGCGGCCCTCGAAGTTGATCACCACGGCTCCGAGTCTGCTGCCTGCGTCGTCGAAAACCGGGCACCCTATCCTCAGGGTGGGCCGGTACGGTTTTTCCAGCTTGCCGTGCTCAACGTTCAGGTCGAACCGGGAGATGTAGACCTCGTTCTTTCCGGCGGTCATGGTCTGCTGGAAATAGTAGCGTTCTTTCTTGTCCTGGAGCATCCCTCTGGGCGTGACGATGAGTCCTGCGTAGCTGCGGTCCACGCGGACAAGCTCCATGCCGGAAGCGTCCAGATATCGGATGCTGAAATAGAAATCCCTGCTGCGTCCGAAATCGACGAAGAAGTCCTCAAGGTCCCGCAGGACCGCCTGGTGGGCGTGGACCAGGTAGCGGGAGGTCAGGCGGGCCAGAAACCGGGCGTCCGAGGCGTGAGACAGCAGGTCTCGGGAGATGGTCCTCGAGATCATGTCCACCTCTGCCTGCTGCCGTTCGGCCAGCAGATCGAAATGGGCCTGATTGCGGGAATGGAGAAACCATGCCCCCAGGAGGAGCAGGGCGACGGCCAATACGCCGAAAAGTTTTATGAATTCCTTGAAGGTCGCCATGTAATACCGGACCGCCGGTTATGAACGCACTGTTCTGGTTCTGGAATTCGATAATACACAAAAACCAAGGCGCGAAAACCCCTTATCTGCGGTTAAGGAATGTTTTTTCAATCCCGGGCCACCACCACGCAGTTCCGGCCCTGGTGCTTGGCCCTGGTCAGGGCGGACTGCATCCGATGCAGGAAGGTCTCCATGTTGTCATCCTCCCGCCCCTGGACCACGCCCATGGAGAGACTCATGCGGATTTTGCCGCCGAACAGTTTGTGCCCCACCATCTGTCGGAGTTTTTCCGCGATGATGGCCGCCTTGTCGACGTCGGCGTGTGGCGCCAGGATGATGAATTTGCCCCCTCGCCAGCGGAATACGTAGTCGGTGTTGCGGAGCTTTGTTGAGACGAATCGGGCCATGTTGGCGAGCAGTTTGTCACCCGTGGCATAGCCGTGCTCTTCGTTGAGCGCCTTGAAGTTGTCCACATCGAACATGATCCCCGAGACGGGGTTGGCGTAGCGGCGCACGTTCTCCAGTTCCCGTTTGATCACGGATTCGAACTTGTAGCGATTGTAGACCTTGGTCAGGCCGTCCAGAAAGGAAACCTGGTCGAGCTCCTGCTGCAGGGTCTCGACGGTGCGGCGCTCCTGACCGAGACGGGAGATGAGGCGGGAGAAGACGAGCACGGCCTGGGCGGCGAGCACCAGGAAGCCAGCCATCATGATCAGGTAGACCAACTTCATGACCGTGGCCGGGTCTTCCGGCGGGGTGACCACGAGGGTGTATATGACACCGAAATCCGCCAGCAGGATTCCGCCCAGGGCCACTGCGCTCAGGGCGTAGAAAATCGAGTACCGTTTCTTCATCTTGTTGCCGGATGTTTCCATCTCCGCATCCCCCGCAGGGCCTCCGCCCGAAATTATTCGATGCTGCCTTCGTAGGTGTAATAGAGCCCGCCGGAACCAGCGTCGTCGTCATAGTCGATTTCGATGGAGAACTCGGGCCACATCCAGCCGTAGCGGCTGCCCACGGTGCGTCCCGGGCCGTACATGGAGAGCAGCCGCTCCTTTATCAGGAAGTGATTGGCCCGCCCGGAGAAAGCCACGCCCACGCGGTAGAGCCTGTCCTTGCGGAAATAGTATGCCACGGACTGGATGGCCGCGTCACCGAAGGAAAGCGACTCTCCGTGGCGAAAATACGTGTTCTTGAATCCCGACTTTTTCACGGGCAGAAGTTCCGGAACGTCTTCCAGCGCGGTGCCCCAGGCAAGTCCGCGGAAAGAGGTGGGGGCCTTGCCCATGGCGTAGTCGCCGGCCACGGCGGTTCCGGCGACAAGAACGCCGAGGAGTGCCAATAGCATGATATGTTTCGTCATCGGTCCTTCTCTTCTGCTGGGGGGTGGCGGCCCGGTCTGCTCCAGACCTAGCGTATTGTACGGAGTTGTCCTGTAAAATCAAGGGCAGAGAGGTTGATTCCTCCGAATGGATTGTCAGCGACCATAAGCGTGTGCTACATCCGGACCCATGAAGAAACACATTATTGCAACCGTCGTCCTGGTCTGTGCGCTCGCCGCCGGGCTTCTGCTGGCGGGCTGTCCCTCCGAGCCGTCCCCCGAGGCCCGCGAGAAACGGCTGGCGGCCATGGAGGCCGAACTGGCCGCCCTCAAGGACGAGGCCAAGGCGCGCGACGTGGAAATCAAGAAGGAATTGGGCCTGTTGCGGGAGAACCTGGATTCCATCCGGGATATCCTGTCCGTGGAGCAACAGCGGTCGGAACTCATGGACCAGAATCGGACCATGGGGCAGTCCCTGGACGAACTCAACGACAAGGCCAAGACCCTTGCCCGGGAGAGCATGGATCGGCTCATGGAATTGACCAAGGAGCTCCTGGACAAGCTGGAAAAGAAAATGGACGAACAAACCACGAAACCCGCTCCCGCGCCCGAGGGCCGGGAGATATGACCGGAGTCCCAATGCGCATTCGATATCTCCTCCCCGTTGCCCTCGTTCTCCTGGCCCTGGCATTCAGCGGTTGCCTGCGGGAAAACGCCATCAAGTTGAACTATGCCCTTGGGCCGACGCTCACCCCGTGCTCCGGCGAGGTCGTGATCTTCAAGTTTGCAGACAAGCGCAAGATGTCCCGCCTTGGCTCCGACAGCGACGGCACGCCCATCACCGCGCTTTCCGATGTGGCCGACTGGGTGGGCTGGGCTCTCTTCGACGAGCTCCGGGCTGCCGGTTGCGAAGTCAAATACCGCACCTCCACCGTGACGCCGGGTGAAACCCCGCTGGTCACCGGCGAGGTGCTCGAAGCCACCCTCAACCAGACCGGCACCACCACCTATGCCGGAAAGGTCGTGGTCCGGGTTACCGTGACCAAGCCGGGCCAGCCCGCGCACACCGAGAAATTCACCAGCGAGGTGGAAGACGTGGCCGTGCCGGGCTACGGCACCCCGTCCGACATTATGGCCGAAGTCCTGCGCGGGCTCATGGCCGAGGCTGTTCCGACCATCTGCGCGAACCTGTAGCGCCTTCGGAAACGAGAAAAAGGGCACGGTCATTTCGACCGTGCCCTTTTTTTTTCGGGATGTGAGCCCTGTTTGCCGGGCCTTGATCTAGTTCGTTTTTTCCACGTACCAGCCGCTGGACTTGGTCAGCAGGTCCTGGACTCGGCCCACCAGGGCGTGGGGGTCGGTCAGGTAGCCTTCGAGCAGCAGGGCGGATTCGAAGAGCTGGTTGGCGGCCTGATCGATGAACGGGTCGTTCTCGTCGCGCTCGAAGATGGTGAGCATGTTGCGCACCAGGATGTGGTCCGGGTTGACCTCCAGCACCTTCTTAGGGATGGAGGTGTCCTTGCTGACCACGCGCATGATCTTGTCCATGGAGCTGGTCACGTTGCCGTCCGGGTTGGCCAGGCAGACAGGGGAGTCGGACAGCCGCCTGGAGGCCTTCACCTCGGTGACGGCTTCGCCCAGGACATCCTTGATGCGCGCCATCATCCGGTCCAGGGAGGACTGCTGCTCTTCGGTGAGCGCCTCGGCTTCCTCCTTCTTCTCCAGGTCCTCGAACTTGTCGAGCTTGGCCATGTCAGCGTGCTCGGCGCTGGTCAGGGTGTAGCCTTCGTAGTCGCGCAGGGCGTCCATGACGAACTCGTCGATGGGCTCGTAGAGGTAGAGGACCTCCACGCCCTTCCTGCGGAAGACCTCCAGGTACGGGGACAGGCCCAGGGCCTCGCGGCTCGGGCCGAAGGCGTAGTAGATTTCCTTCTGCTCATCCTTGGCCCGGGAGATGTAGTCGTCGAAAGAGGCCAGCCCCTTGGAGTCCTCGCTCGCCGAGGAGTTGAAGCGGACCAGCTTGGCGAATTTGTCCTTGTTCAGGAAGTCCATGTAGCCGGCCTTGAACAGGGTGCCGTGGGCCTGCCAGAATTCGGCGTAGCGGTCGGCATTGTCCTTGGCCATCTTTTCCAGGTTGCCCAGCACCTGCTTGACCAGGGTGGAGCTGATCTTGCGCATGAGCATGTTGTCCTGGAGCGTCTCGCGGGAGATGTTCAGGGGGAGGTCCTCGGTGTCCACCACGCCCTTGACGAAGCCGAGGTACTCGGGGAGCAGGTCCTTGTTCTGCTTCTCGATCAGCACCCGGCGGACGTAGAGGTCCAGGCCGCGCTGCTCGCGGGCCATGCCGAACGGGTCGTCCCCGGACTTGGGGATGAACATCAGGGCGTTGAACTGGACGGGGGCGTCCACGGACGTGTGCAGGGTGTCGAAGGGGTCCTCGGAGTCGTAGGTGAGGAATTTATAGAACTCGGCGTACTGCTTGTCCTTGATCTGGAACTTGGGCTCGCGCCAGAGGGCGGTCACCGTGTTGACCCGCTCGTCGGCCACGTAAATGGGGAAGTTGATGAAGTTGGAGTGCTTGTTGACGATGTTCTTGAGCGCGGCCTCGTTGGCGAAGCGGGAGACCATGTCCTCCTTCAGCTTGACCTCGATGCGGGTGCCGCGCGGCAGGTCCTCGTCCAGCTCCTGGAGCTTGTAGTCGGTCCTGCCGTCCGAGGTCCAGATGATGGCCTGGGCGTCCGGCTCGATGGAGCGGGTCGTCACAGTGACCTCGTCGGCGACCATGTAGACGGAATAGAAGCCCACGCCGAAGCGGCCGATGAGCGCGTCTAGAGACTCCTTGCCTTCCTGGGCCATGCGGGTCAGTTCGGCGGTGCCGGAGTGGGCGATGGTGCCGATGTTGCGCATCAGCTCGTCGCGGGTCATTCCCACGCCGGTGTCCGTGACCGTGACCGTGCCCGCGTCCTTGTCCGCTGTGATGCGGATTTCCGGAGCGACATCGTTCTCGCTGCCCTCGCTGGTGGCCTTGAAGCGGACCTTTTCCAGTGCGTCGGATGCGTTGGAGATGAGTTCCCGCAGGAAGATTTCCTTGTTGGTGTACAGGGAATGAACCAGGATATCGAGCAGTTGGCTGACTTCAGCCTTGAATTTGTGTGTCGTCTTGCGACCCATTGCGAAACCTCCTGATAGTGAGCGTACGGAATGCCCGCCGTCCGGCCCCTGCATACAGGCCGAGCGGCGGGTCTTCCAATGGCGTATAGAGAGTGTAAGGGAAATTTTTCCCCCGTCAGCGCGGGGCGTTCCCGTAGCGGTTCGGAAGGTCTTGCCACCGACCGGGCGGGAGCCGCATCAGGCGGCGGCGCCTCCGGGAGCGGATGCGGCGAAGCCATTCCAACCAGCCGGGAATTTAAGTAGTCACGGCTTTGATCTTGTCAAGGAGGTACTTTTCCATTTCGCGGTGGTCCTTTCTGAGGCGGATCATTTCCGCCTCCATGATACGGAGTTTCTCCTTGAGCACCGCATTTTCGCTTTTCAGGGCCTCGGTCTCCTCCACGGTCGTCGTGATGCGCAGGGCGGCCTGCTCCAGACCCTCCCTGATGTCACCCACTTCCGGCCCGCCGGACGCCTCTGCGGCAAGGACCGAGCGGATGCCTTCACCCACCGATTTGGCGATCTCCAGCCCGATGGCCGCCGCCATTTTCATGGCCGGTTCCATGCCGCCGTTGCGAGGTAGGGTCGCCACGTCGCCCTCCCGGGGAACGGCGTCCGCCTGGAGCGGAAATTCCTGGGCCAGCCGGTCCATAACGTCGCGCGCCGTGTGGCCTTCCTTGAGCAGACGGGAAATGGCCGCGAAGACCTCGACTGCCTCGGGACGGAACCGCTTCTGCCGCCCCCTGCCCACGGACGGCAGGTGCTGAGCGAATCGGTTTTTCCAGTAATGGACCGTGGACTCCGGCAGATCCAGCTCACGGGCTATCTCGGCCACGGAAAGCACTTTTTTGCCTGTCATTGCTGTCAAGCCCCCCATTAGTGCAGTTGTCATACCTTGTTGTTCTTTGTCGTAGTACTCCAATATGACAATATTGACAAGCTAATTCACAATATATCTTAGTCGGTTATCGTTGTTGTGAACATTCTTCACGAAGGAGAGCGTAATTCTTAACTTTTTCTAGACTTTTTACAGAGAACACTGCGTCCGGAGCCCTATCCGGTGTCATTTGCTCATCAAGTTTATCTATTTGTTCAATTGACATAAAACATAATATACAAAAACCGTCTGTCCCGGCTATCGTCCCCGGACGGTTGGAGGAGTATGCTGAAAATTCTTGATTCCAAATTGGTGTATCGCGCCATCGGGTTGATCGTGGGAGGCGTTTTCGTCTTCGCGGGCATCTCCAAGGCGGGACATCCCGACGCACTGGCGGCGACCATCGACGGCTACGGCCTGGTCTCCTGGGGCATGGCCACGGTCATTGCCCGCGTGCTGCCTGTGGTCGAGATCGTGTCCGGCCTTGCGTTGATGTTCGACCTGAGGGGCGGTTTGGGGACGATTGTTGCACAGTTGTTGGGGTTCATCGGCGTGCTCGCCTATGGAATCCACCTGGGACTGGACGTGGATTGCGGGTGCTTCGGACCCGGCGACCCCGCCGCGGCGGAGTCGCATGACCTGATGCCCACCCTGATCCGGGACGTTGGCCTGCTTGCGGCATGCCTGTTCCTGTACTGGCAACGGTATGCGGCCGGCTTTGCGGCCCGTGTGCCCAATCTCTCGAACCTCTTCAGAAGAACGGAGTGATCACCATGAAAAAAGTCTGTCTGGCCCTGCTCGCCTGCGCCGTCCTGCTCGCCGGTTGCCTCGGCGGCGAGGACAAGTTCGTCCGCGAAGTGACCAAGGAAAGCGAAGCCGTCAAGCTGCACGGCGAAACCGTCCGGGGTGGCTACGATCTCATTACCGTGGCTCAGCTCAAGGATCTCCAGGACAAGAAAACCGACATGGTCATCGTCGATACCATGCCCCTGGAAGCCAGCTACGAAAAGGCCCACGTGCCCGGCGCGGTCCAGTTCCTCTTCCCCATCCCGGACATGAACGCCTGGGACACCAACGAGACCGCAGGAAAGACCCAGGAGGACTACGTCAAGCTCCTCGGTCCGGACAAGAACAAGCTCATTGTGGTCTATTGCGGTTTCGTCAAGTGCACCCGCTCCCACAACGGCGCGGTCTGGGCGAAGAAGCTCGGGTACACCAACGTCAAGCGGCTGCCCGGCGGCATCTTTGCCTGGAAGGGCGCGGGGTATACCGTGGAGACCGGCAGCTAGACCGGATTTGATTGCAAAAGCAGGCCGGATGCCCACGCGGGCGTCCGGCCTTTTTCATGCCCAATCGCCTTGTCTCCGGGCGAGGTCCGTGTCATTACCAGATTCGATATGCAGCAGCCGACCCTTGCCCAGATATTCATTCATTTTCTCCGCCTTGGCATGACCGCCTTCGGCGGCCCGGCCATGGTGCCGTATATCAGGGCGCTTGCGGTGGACAGGAAACAATGGCTGGGTGAGGAGTCCTTCCGCCTCGGCATGGCCGTGACCCAGGTCATCCCCGGCGCCACCGCCATGCAGATGGCCGCCTATGTGGGCCTGCGCAGCCGGGGCGGCCCGGGCGCGCTGGCCGCCTACGCCGGGTTCGGGCTTCCGGCCTTCCTGCTCATGCTCGTGCTGACCATGCTCTATGTCTCCACCCGGGACGTGCCCCTGCTGGTGGCCGCCTTTGGCGGACTGCAGCTGGTGGTCGTGGCCCTGGTGCTGCACGCGGCGGTCAACTTTTCTCGGCGGTATCTCGGCTCCCTGGGCGCCCGTCTGCTGGCCTGTGTGGCCGGAGCCTGGTTCGGGCTGAAGGGCAACCCCATCCTCGCCCTGGTGGTGGTCTGTGCCCTCTCCCTGTTTCTGCTTCGGAAGGAGGGCGGCAACGCCTTTGCCGGTGAAGGAGGAAGACAACCCGGCAGGCCGCTTTTCGCCGCCCTGGTAATTGCCTTGGCCTTTGCCGTCTTTCTGGTGCTCCTCGCCCTGGTGATGCCGGAAATGGCCACCCTGGGCCTGGTCATGGCCAAGATCGACTGCTTCGCCTTCGGCGGCGGTTACGTATCCCTGCCCATCATGCTTCATGAGGTCGTGGAGGCTCGTAACTGGGTGACTCCCGCCCAGTTCATGGACGGGCTGGCTCTGGGGCAGGTCACACCCGGCCCCATCGTCATGACCGGGGCCTTTGTGGGCTACCTGCTTACCGGATTGGCCGGGGCCGTGGTGGCCACGATCTCAGTGTTCACCCCCTCCCTCATCTTCGTCTGTGCGGTGACGCCCTTTGCGGACAAGCTGGCCGCTTCGCCGCTGGCTCGCCGTGCCTTCCGGGGCAGCCTGATCACCCTGGTGGGTCTCATGGCCGCCGTGGCCGTCCGGTTCGGGCTGGATACGTCGTGGGGCGTACCTGAAGTCCTGCTCGCCCTGGGAGCATTCACGGCTCTGCGCCTGGGCACCGACATCCTCTGGGTGGTTCTCGGCGGTTTCCTGGCCGGTGCCATCCTGCTCTAGCGTCGAGCCCGTCACCACCACGTCTTTCAGTTCCTCGATTCCATTGACGGAAGTAGGATCACGCGGACCATTCTTGCGTTCGCGTGCGCAATTTCCCTTCCCGTTCCTTGCGTCTACGACACGGGTTTCCCAAAAAAAAGCAGCAATTCCGGTCAACCTCCCTGCGGCACGCGCGTTGCTAAAGACAGGATATCGAATACGAGGCCGTATCCGGCCACAAGGAGGACCACCATGAAGCGCATTATTCCATTGATATTGATCCTGTCCCTGCTGGGCGCCTGCCAGACCACCCGTCCCCAGCAGACCGCCGCTCTCGGCACCCTGGCCGGTGCCACGCTGGGCGCGTTGACCTTCAAGAACAAGATTTCCGGCGCGGCCATCGGCGCGGGCGCGGGCATGCTCGTCGGCTACATCGTTGGTAATGAGATGGACCGCTACGACCAGGCCCATCTCTCGGACACGTTGGAAAGGACTCCTTCGGGACAGGCGTCCACCTGGACCAACCCGGACACGTATGCCCAGTATGAGGCCATTCCCGAGCCGCCCCGCCAGTACAACGACGGTCGGGTGGAGCGCGACGTGACCCTGCGCGCTCGCATGCCCAACGGCGAGATGGAGACTGTCTATGCCAAGGCCTACCGGCAGCCGGATGGCACCTGGCAGTTGGTGCAGTAGTTGTTTTTGGGGGCTCGCCCTGCTTGAATGAACTTTATTGAAGAGCTGCCCCCACTTTCTCGGGAAGTGGGGGCAGCTCTTTTTCTGTTGAAGTGTTCTGTTTCTCTTCCTTCGGGAATCGCGCTTGCAGCGCGGGAGAGTCGGTGTTGGAGCGTGCCGCTCCTCCACCTTCAGGCTTCGCTTTGCGAAGCGAGAGCCGGGTTTGGGAACTGCGCTCCCAAAAGCCCTCCATGCCCTCCCGGCGGGGTCCATTTCTTTTGCTGCGCCAAAAGAAATAGACGAAAGAAAAGGCGCTTGGAGGGGTATCCTCGCCCCGGTGCTCGCTGGCGAGAATCTCATCCAACCCGGTCGGCTCCGGACTTCGTTGAGTGGAACGTTCTGCCAGTCTTATTATTCGGAGTCCGTCCGACTCCGTGCGTATCGCGGCCAAAGAGCCGCCCACCGGGTTGGTGAGCTTCTATGCCCGTGAGCAAGGGGCTGACTGCGGACCTTTGAAGGGAAAGGCGAAGAGCCGAATTGATCTTTCTTATTCATTACGGAGTGCTAGCTTGATTTATCGGCAAGGGAGATTGCCGTCCACGGCAAGTTGCCAATCACCCCGCAATGACCGGTAATCGAGCTCGGGGCATAGAGCCGCTTGGCACGGCTGTAGTGCCGCCTGAAGCGCGACTGCACGGCAGGCTTTCGCTTTTCGGGCAACGGAAGCCGTGTTAGCGGCTCTTAGATCACAAGATCACGCTGCAGCACAATAAAGCGCGTCTTTTGCTTACTTTTGGACGCGCCAGCCCAGCGGTAGCCGTTGGCGAGTCTTCAAGCCTTACGGATAGCGACAGCAGAACAAAGTCAGTCGCCCCGAAAGGGGCGAAATCCTTTCCCCATCAATCGCCGCCGACAGGCGGCTTCCTTTTCTCTTCTCTAAATCGCAGCATCGCATGCCGCCTCACCCCGGCGGAGAGCCTGGTTGGGGGCTACTCGACGTATCCGCCGAATAAATCGGGCATTTCCCATCCGAAGGGCGTTTTTTATTCTTTGTTTGTCTGGATTATAAAATAATTGACATAAAATTTATCTTTTTGATAAACAGGGTCAGCCTAGTTTTCAAAAAGAAAAAATTCGGTGGAGAAAGCCATGAAAACCGAACTTGATCAAAACGACCGCAAGCTGGTGGCTGCACTGACCCGGGACGGGCAGATGTCCCCCGGCAAGGTGGCGGACGAGATCGGGGTCACCGCGCCCACGGTCCGTTCCCGCAT
Source organism: Pseudodesulfovibrio cashew (assembly GCF_009762795.1). NCBI lineage: Bacteria > Pseudomonadati > Thermodesulfobacteriota > Desulfovibrionia > Desulfovibrionales > Desulfovibrionaceae > Pseudodesulfovibrio > Pseudodesulfovibrio cashew. The sequence goes on from NZ_CP046400.1 coordinate 1,427,282, forward strand.
GAAGAATCTCATGAAGGCCGGCGTGCTCAAAATTGCCGGGCTGGTCAACCCGGTGGAGGCCAAGGGGCTGACGGTAGCCCTGGTCGGCATCTCCCTCCACAGCCATGAGCAGCTCGGTGAAAAGCTGGATCAGATCGGCTCACTGCCCCGCGTCAACTGGTGCGCGGTGGTCACGGGCCGCTACGATATCATTGTCGAGATCGTCTGCTCGGACGAGATCGGCGACCTCTACGACTTTCTGGACAAGGATCTGTCCCAGGTGGGCGGGATCAACTCCAGCGAATCCTTTGTGGTCATGAAGTCCCGGCGCAAGTGGCTCTGTCTGCCCGACGCCGTGCTCGACGAATTCAACTCGTAACCGCTTTGCAGGCATTTCATCAAGGAGAGACAGGATGATTATCGGTATTCCCAAAGAGATCAAGACGCTTGAGAATCGGGTCGCCATGACCCCCGGTGCCGTGGAATCCCTGGTGCGCCAAGGCAACGAGGTGCTGGTCGAGGCCGGTGCCGGCGTGGGCAGCGGCCTCACCGACGAGGAGTACGTCGCCGCCGGGGCCAAGATGGTCTCCCCAGCCGATGCCTGGGGCGCGGAAATGGTCATCAAGGTCAAGGAACCGCTGGAGTCCGAGTACAAGTACCTGCGCAGCGACCTGCTTCTTTTCACCTACCTCCACCTGGCCGCCGCCGAGTCCCTGACCAACGCCCTGCTCGAAGCGGGCACCACGTCCGTTGCCTACGAGACCGTGGAGTCCGCCGACGGCACCTTGCCCCTGCTCACCCCCATGTCCGAAGTGGCCGGTCGCATGGCCACTCAGGTGGGTGCGCACTGCCTGGAAAAGACGCAGGGCGGCCAGGGCATCCTGCTCGGCGGCGTTCCCGGTGTGTACCCAGCTGAAGTGCTCGTCCTCGGCGGCGGCGTGGTCGGCACCAACGCCGCCCGCATCGCCATGGGCATGGGCGCGCGCGTGACCATCCTCGATCTCTCCCACGCCCGGCTCCAGTACCTGGATGACGTCTTCCAGGGCCGCATCACCACCATGATGTCCACCGAGCCCAACATCCGCGACATGGTCCAGAAGGCCGACCTGGTCATTGGCGGCGTCCTGCTGCACGGTGCCAAGGCCCCCAAGCTCATCACCCGCGACATGCTGCCGCTGATGAAGGAAGGCTCGGTCATCGTCGACGTGGCAGTGGACCAGGGCGGCTGCGTCGAGACCACCAAGGCCACCACCCACGACAACCCGACCTACGTGGTTGACGGCGTGGTCCACTACGGCGTTGCCAACATGCCCGGCGCGGTGCCCCGCACCTCCACCTTCGCCCTGGTCAACCAGACCGCTCCCTACGCCCTGCGGCTGGCCGCCAAGGGCATTGACGCCCTCAAGGACGACCCGGGGCTGGCTCTCGGACTGAACACGTACAAGGGCAAGCTGACCTGTCCCGCCGTCGGCGAGGCTTTCTGCATCGGCTCTGTCACCCCGGGCGACGTACTTTCGTAACCCCGTCCCTCTCACCTTGCACGAAGGCCCTCCGACAACCGCCGGGGGGCCTTCTGCTTTTTGTGTCGTTAACCACACAGCCCGCCGCGCTTTTCCCGCATCGCCGAGTTGAACAAAGGCCCGGGGGCTGCTACATCCGTTAAAACCGCAACCCGGAGCCGCCCATGCTCACTTCCGACAAGCCGTACACCCTGGACCGCGTCGTCCGCCTGGTCCTCTCCGCAGCCGCCATCGTGCTCGCCGTTTGGCTCCTGGGCTATCTGTCCAGCGCCCTGGTGCCCTTTGTGGCGGCCTTGCTCCTGGCCTACCTGCTCGATCCGGTCACCAGCTTCATCGAGAGGGTGGTCGGCAATCGGGGCGTAGCCGTTTTTCTCTCTGTGGCGGGGCTTCTCGCCTTGATCGTCATCCTGTTCCTCACGGTAGTACCCATGATGGCCGACGAGTTCGCCCACATGGGCCGGGTGATCAAGGACTTGGCCACGGATCAGGGGCTGGCCCAGCGGGTACGCGGCTACCTGCCGCCCGATCTCTGGAACTGGGTGCGGGACTTCGTGCGCAGCCAGGACATCCAGTCCCTGTTTACCTCGGACGGGGCCATGAAAGTGGTGCAGTCCCTGTTCGACAAGGCCATGCCCGGCATCCGGGGCCTGCTCCAGGGCACAGCCAACGCCCTGGCCGGCGTGCTTGGTCTGGCCGTGATCCTGCTCTATCTGGTCTTCATGCTGGCTGATTTCGGGCGTATCCGGTCCAACTGGCAGAACTGGCTGCCCAAGGAGTACCGCCAGACCGTGGTGGAGTTCGCCGCCGAGTTCGAGGAGACCATGAGCCGCTATTTTCGGGGTCAGGTGATCATCGCCCTGCTGGTGGGCGTACTGCTCTCCATCGGCTTTCTGATCATCGGCCTGCCCCTGGCCCTGGTCTTGGGCATGCTCACGGGCATCCTGAACATCGCCCCTTATCTCGGCACGCTGGGCGTGATCATCGCCATGCCCCTGGCCGCCCTCAGCTCCCTGGAGGCGGGGCAGACCCCGTGGGTCGGCATGGGCCTCGCCCTGCTGGTCTTCGCCGTGGTCCAGGCAATTCAGGAGGTCGTGCTTATCCCGCGCATCCAGGGCAAGTCCATGGGCCTTTCTCCCTGGCTCATCCTCCTGGCACTGTCCGTCTGGGGCAAGCTGCTCGGCTTCCTCGGCCTGCTCATCGCTCTGCCCATGACCTGCCTCTGCCTTTCCTATTACAGGCGGCTGCTCGCCCGACGCGAAGCGGAGTAGGGTGGGGATACGGATGCCGCCTGCGGCGGCGATTGACGGGTGATTTCGCCTCCGGCGGCTTAAGGCCGAGGGCCTTAAGAATCCCCTGTCGCCTTCGGCGGGTTAGTGGCTGGTACGTGGCAATTCCCTACGCACCACAAGACGTGGCGCGAGTAGAGTTCCCAAATCTCGCCGCTCTATGCGGTTTCCTTTTTGATTGAGCTACGCCCGGCGCAGTGCCGCCGTGAGCAGCCCGGCCCCGATGAGGGCGGTGCCGCCTGCGCGGTTGACGAGCTTCATGGTTCGCGGGTTGGCCACGGCGGTGCGTGCCCTGGCGGCGAGCAGGGCGTAGAGCACGGCGTTGATCACGGCCAGAGTCACGAAGGTGATACCCATGATCAGCAGTTGGGGCGTGAGCGGCGCGCCATGGTTGAGGAATTGCGGCAGGAACGCGCAGAAGAAGGCGATGGATTTGGGGTTGGTGGCGGTCACGGCAAAGGCGCGGAACACATGGGTCCGGCTGGACTCCGGCTGCATGCGGGCCATGGCCTCGTCCAGCTCCGGCTTGGCGCGCCAGGTTTTGACGCCGAGATAGATGAGGTAGGCCGCGCCGATCCATTTGAGGACCGTGAACAGCGCGGCCGAGGTGGCGAGCAATGCGCCGAGACCGGCCAGAGAGGCGGTCATGGCGGTCAGGTCGCCGAGGCCGACTCCCAGAGCCAGGGGCAGGGCCGCCTTCTTTCCCTGAGTCAGGGAGCAGGAAACCACCAGCATGATGGTCGGGCCGGGGATGATCAGCACCACAATGGTGGCGGCCAGAAAGGCAAGGTAGGTTTCGGGCGACACGGCAGCCTCACAGGGTTGGGGGGTGGATGGTTCAGAAGGTAGCCTTCCGGCGGGTAAAGTCAAGTGGGTGAGGGTATAGTCTCCGTTGAGGGAGAAAAGAAGAAGCGATAGGGAAGCCGCCTTTTAGGCGGCGATGATTGCTTTGAGGATTTCGTCCCTCCGGGCCGACTTCCTTTTTGGCTGAGCCGCTCCAAAAAGGAAGCAAAAAGATCGGCTTTTTTTGTGCTGCAGCGCGATCTCGGACCTAAGAGCCGCTAACACGGCTCCACTGCCCGAAAAGCGAAAGCCTGCGGGCAGGCGCGCTTCGGGCTATGCTTCACCGTGTAAAAGCGGCTCTAAGCCTCGAGCTCGATGGCCGGTTGCTGCCGGGGAGATTGGAAATTTGCCGAAGGTGGCGATGGTCCTCTACCCGGCAAGTCGAGGTGTCACCTCTGTACGATTCAAAAAAAAACAATCCGGCTCATTGAATATCTCTTCAGAGGTCCGCAGTCAGCCCCTTGCTCACGGGCCTAGAAGCTCACCAATCCGTTCGGCGGCTCTTGTCCCGGAACCCGCACGGAGTCGGACGGCCTACGAATGATAAGGCTGGCAGAGCGTTCCACTCCACGTAGTCTGGAGCCGACCGGGTTGGATGAGATTCTCGCCCGAGAGCACCGGGGCGAGGATACCCCTCCAAGCGCCTTTTCTTTCGTCTATTTCTTTTGGCGCAGCAAAAGAAATGGACCCCGCCGGGAGGGCATGGAGGGCTTTTGGGGGCGCAGCCCCCAAACCCGGCTCTCCGCGCGCTGCAAGCGCGATTCCCGGAGGGGGAGGAGCGGAACGCTCCAACACCGGCTCTCCTCGTGCTGTAAGCGCGAACCTGGAAGCAAGGGGCCGCAGGCCCCAACGCTGACTCTCCCGGTCGCGCCGCAGGCGTGAGCGTTCTACGCCCCTTCGTCGACGAGCAGGCCAGGGCCGCTGGCAGCGCCACGGGCGAGATCATCAACGCGCTCGTTGAACATATGCCCGGAGTGCCCCTTGACCCAGTTGAACTTGACGTCGTGCTTCTCGATGAGCGGCACAAGGCGGCGCCAAAGGTCCTGGTTCTTGACCGGCTTCTTGGCGGCGGTTTTCCAGCCGTTCTTGAGCCAGTTTTTGAGCCAGTTCTGGGTGATGGCCTGCTGTACGTACTTGGAGTCGGTCCAGAGCTGTGCGCTGCAAGGGCGGGTCAGGGTTTCCAGGGCGGTGATGACGGCCAGCAATTCCATGCGGTTGTTGGTGGTCCGCTTATAGCCTTGGGAGAGTTCCTTGTAGTTTTCCGCGTCGCGGCCTTTGTATTCGCCGTAGACGAGCACCGCGCCGTATCCGCCGGGGCCGGGATTGCCCAGGCAGGAGCCGTCGGTGTAGATGGTGACGTTATTGCTCACTGGGAGAGGTTCCTTCCTGAAGTTGGGTCAGCCGGTCGAAGATGGCCAGGAGCACTACCTGGATCTCCTGCGGCCAGTCATTGTACTTGAAAGAGGGCAGAAAATGCTCGGTCGCGAGCGAGTCGATGAATTCCTGGCCCAGGGCCTGGCGCATCATGGCCGGGAAGCGGATCTGGACTTCGTTGATGGCCGGGGCCAGCCCGATATACATGGTCTTGGCGTCGAGGTCCGGGACCACGAAGTCTCCGCCGTAGATTTGGATGCGGCAGTCCAGACCGAATTCGTTTTTGAGCGTTTTGGTGAAGGAGAGAATGAATTTCTTCTGCTCCTTGTCCAGGGTCTTGGTCTCGTCGTAGATGGAAGCCTTCTGGTTGAGCATCTCCACCACGCGTTCGTTGTTTTTTGAGAAGGCCCAGATGACAGCGGCGAAGACGAGAATGAGCGCCAGGGAACGGATGAGCTTTTCCCTGGGCGTTGCGCCGTGGACTCTGGGGATGGTGATTCGCATGGGCTCTTCCTAGCGTGCCGGGAGATTTACCGCAAGCCCGGCAGCGAAACCGGGAGGAAGAAAGGGGTGCAGGCGGGTGCGGGAAAAGTGGTGGCTATCCTTCGCCTTTGAGCGCCTGTATGGGGTCGAGGTTCGCGGCCTGCCGGGCAGGGCTGAGGCCGAAGATCAGTCCTACGGCCTGGGAACCGGCCAGGGCCATCAGGAAGGCCTTCCAGGAGAACTGGATGGTCAGAATGTCCAGCCGCGACAGGAACTGCCCCAGGCCGAGGCCCAGGAACAGGCCGAGCACGCCGCCGAGCAGGGTCAGGGCGCACGCCTCCACCAGAAATTGGAGCAGGATTGCCGAATTCCTCGCTCCCATGGCCTTTTTCAGGCCGATCTCTTCGGCCCGGTCGCTGACCGAGATGGAGAAGAGATTGGCCAGCACGAAGCCGCCCACCAGCATGGCGATGGTGGCGGTCACGCCCAGGAAGATGGTCAGTCCGCCCTTGAACATGGCCAGAAATTTGAGCACCTCGTCCGCTGTCAGAATGGTGAAGTCGTCGTCATCGGTGGGGCCGAGGTGATGCTGGTGCCGGAGCAGCGAGCGCAGGTTGGCCACATGGGCGTCCATGTAGTCCGGCTCCAGGAATTTGACCCTCAGCGCCCGGAAATATTTGCGGTTCAGGTTGTAGCGCTGCATGAGCGTGGACAGGGGGATGATAATGCGATTGTCCACCTCGCCACGGCCTCCTGAGAACCCTCGGTAAGCGAGCTTACCCACTACTTGGTATGGCGTCTTGCGGATGTATATGATCTGGCCAACGGGTGACTTGTCACCGAATATTTCCCTGGCTGGCGCGTCTCCCATGATAGCTACCTTGGCTCCCCGCGCCTCATCCTCAAGAGTTATGTCCCTGCCCTCCGTAAGGGGCCAGTTCCACGCTTTGGCGTAGTCGTGAGTAGCCCCGACTATGTAGACGTCCCGACGGCTGCGATGACCGAGCCATACCATTTCACCGCCTTTTGCCCTCATAGGGAGGACCTGGTATGCGCCGGGCAGCGAGTTCTCGACTCGGGCCGCGTCCTCCTTGCTCAGGGTCAGCACACGCATGCCCACGGCCCGCTTCATGATGTTGCCGCCGAAGACCAGCGCCGCGTCCGGCCCGAACATGTCCACGATCTCCATGGCCTTGCGGTTGGCCCCGTCTACGGCGGTGACGATCAGTGTCAGGCTGGCGATGCCGAAGGCCACGCCGAGAATCACGAACGCCGAGCGGAGCTTGAAGGCCAGGACAGCCCCCAGCCCCATGCTGGTGATGCGCGTGAACAGGCGTGGTGTCATTCGTGTTGCTCCCGCCCCTGCTTTCTTCCGAATTGTATGTGAAGCGGGGCGTTTGGTCGTTTCGCGGCTGGGTGGGCCGCCGGGCCTTATTGTTTTCCGTGCTGGTGCCTACCGTATGTCCTCAACAATCCTGCCGTCGTGGAGCTTGATGATCCGGCCCGCTTCCCGGCCCACGTCCGCGTCGTGGGTAACCAGGACGATGGTGGTTCCCGCCTCGTGCACCCGGTGGAAGAGCTTGATGATCTCCGCCGAGGTGGTGGAGTCGAGCTGTCCCGTGGGTTCGTCTGCCAGGACGATGTCCGGCTCGTTGAGCATAGCGCGGGCCATGGCCACCCGCTGCTGTTGTCCGCCCGACAGCCGGGAGGGCCGGAAATGCATGCGGTCCGCCAGCCCCACCTGTTCCAGCAGGGATTCGGCGCGGGCCTGCAGCTCGACGCGCGGCTTGCCGGAATAGAGGCCGGGCAGGATGACGTTCTCCAGGGCCGTGGCGTAGGGGATCAGGTAGAAGGACTGGAACACGAAACCCAGGGCCTGGTTGCGCAGGTCGGACTGGTGGTCGTCGTCTAGCCCGGCGGTGTCGTGCCCGAGCAGGGCGTAGGAGCCCGAGGTGGGCCTGTCGAGCAGGCCGATGATGTGCAGCAGGGTTGATTTTCCCGAGCCCGAGGTGCCCTGGAGGGCCACGAAGTCGTTGTGGGCGATATCAAGGGTGATGCCCTTGAGCACGGTGATGCCCTGCGCCTCGCCGCCGTCCTTGCCGCTATCCCCCTGTTCATCGAACCGGGCGAAGGTCTTGGTGATGTCCGTGAGAGAGATGACCGCGGACATGCTATTTATCCTTCTTTTTCACTTTCCCGCCGGGAAGGACGAGCTGGGTCGCGACCGTATCGCCCTCTTTCAGTCCGGAGAGTATCTCGCTGCGGTCCAGCCCGGTCAGGCCGAGGTCCGGCTTGACTTCGCGGGGCTCCTTCTCAGGGTCGTCCACCACGAAGATCACCTGCCGGTCCTTGACCCACTTGAGGGCCTTGTTGGGCACGGCGAGCACATCCTTTCTGGTCTCCACGATGATCTTGCACTGGGTGGTCATTTCCGGGCGCAGGTACTCGGCCTGGTCCGTGGTCACCCGGACCAGGGCGCGGTAGTAGACGATGTTGTCGCGGATCTCCGGCTCGGGATAGATACGCGCCACGGTGCCCTTGAAGACCCGGTCGCGGTAGGCGTCCACGGTGTAGCGTACGGGCAGGCCCACGCTGACGCGGCCCACGTCGGTCTCGTCGATGTAAATCCACATCTCCAGCCGGGCCGGATCGAGCACGGTGATCAGGTTGGACACGGACAGGCCCGAGACGATGGTCTCGCCTTCCTGTGCGGCCACCTGGGATACCACGCCGTCAATGGGCGAGTAGATTTTCGTGTAGGAGAGCTGGACCTCCAGGGTCCTGAGCTTGGCTCTTGATGAGGCCACGGCATAACGGGCCATCTCGGTGTCCTGGTAGGCCTGGTCGAGGGAATCCTGGGCCTCGAGCTTCTTCTGGACCAGGGTGCGCTTCCTGGGCAGGCTTTTCTCCATGTAGGTCAGCTTGGCTTCCTCCAGGCGGAGGTTGGCCCTGGCTTCGGCGATGCGGGCGCGCAGCTCGCGCGAGTCGATCTCGGCGATGAGGTCGCCCTTCCTTACCGCGTCCCCGACCTTGACCGGCACGGAGTCGAGCACGCCCGTGGCCCGCGCCCCGATCTTGACCTGGGCGCCCACCTGGGCCTTGACGATGCCGGTGGCCTCCAGAATCCTGGACACATCGGCGCGCTTGATGGTCGCCGTCTTCAGCACCTTGATTTTCGTGGCGGTCGTACCTCCGGCGAAGTACCAGACTCCGCCGCCGGTCACGAGCAGGGCTATGAATATGAAAAGCAGTTTTTTCATTATGTTGTCCGCTTGTCAGCCTGTTGCAGGTCTCTTTCCCGTTCCTGGTCAAGCACATCGGAAAAGCGTGGCGCGCGGATCTGTTTCCGTCGCAACAAGACGTCCCTGAAGGTTACGCTCTTGAAGCGGAAGCCGCACTCCGCGCCGATCCAGCCGCCTTGGTAATATAGCGATTTGGACGGATAATTTCTACATAAAGGGAGTCGCTCTCCGTAGGATGTGCAGAGATTGTCCTCGCCTTGCATGGCACAATCGAATACCAGCCGTCCACGGTGGTCTTTGCCCGTGATGCGGAACCGGGTGTGCGCCGGTTCCCGTTCGCACAGTTTGTCGAACTGCCGCTTGCGCTTGAGCCATCCCCTGTCCTTGAGCAGGATGCCGTGGCAGCAATTGCCGCACAGGCGGCATTGTCCCACGATCTCCACCTCCCGCCTCAAGACGAGGGTGCGGAAGCGGCGAAACAGCCCCCGGAACAGGTTGAGCGTGCGCAAGCGCTACCCTCCGAGTTCCTCGATCCAGGCGCGGACCGGGGTTTCCATGATCTCCCGGATTTCGGCCAGTCGGGCCTCGGATTCGGCCTCGAAGCGGAGCACCAGCGCGCCCTGGGTGTTGGAGGCGCGGACCAGGCCCCAGCCGTCGCCGAACTCCACCCGCGCGCCGTCCATGTCGATGACCTCGAAGCGCTCCTTGAAATAGGCCTGGGCACGGGCCACCACCTCGAACTTGATGGCCTCGGGGCAGTCCATGCGGATCTCCGGCGTGTTGTACGTGGTCGGCCAGTCCTCCAGGTAGCGGGAGAGCGGCTTGTGATTCTTGCTCAGGATTTCCGCGAGCTTGAGCGCGCCGTAAGTGGCGTCGTCGAACCCGTGGTAGCCGTGGAAGAAGAACATGTGCCCGGACATCTCGCCGCCGATGGCCGCGCCGGTCTCGATCATCCGGCCCTTGACGATGGAGTGGCCGGTTATGCACATCTCGGCCTTGCCGCCGTGGTCCTCCACGTCCTTGAACAGCAGGTGGGAGCACTTGACGTCCGCCACCACGCCCACGCCGGGAAATCCCTTGAGCAGATCGCGGGCATAGATGGCCAGGAGCTGGTCGCCGAACATGAGCCGTCCGGTCTCGTCCACTGCCCCGATGCGGTCGCCGTCGCCGTCCAGGCCCACGCCCGCGTCCGCGCCGACCTCGACCACTTTGGCCTTGAGGTCTTCCACATACGCCTCCACCACCGGGTCGGGGTGGTGGTTGGGAAAGGTGCCGTCCGGCTCGCAGTAGAGGCGGACCACCTCGGCCCCGGCGGCCTCAAGGATATCGGCGGTCAGGTCGCCCGCCGCGCCGTTGCCCCCGTCCACTACGATCTTGACCGGCCGGGCCAGGGTGCAGCGGGAGAGCAGGTCCTCCTTGTAGGAGGGGATGATGTCGTGCCGGGAGACGAGCCCCGCGCCGGAAGGGTATTCGCCCTTGCGCATGATCTTGTAGATGGCCCGGACCTCGTCCCCGAAGATGGTGGACTTGCCGCCCCAGACCTTGAACCCGTTGTATTCGCTCGGGTTGTGCGAGGCGGTGATCATCACCCCGGCCTCGAACCCGAGGTGCTTGGCCGCGAAATAGAAGACCGGCGAGGAGACCTGGTCCAGGCAGACCACGTCCAGCCCGGTGGCGGACAGCCCCTCGGCCATGGCCCGCTGATACTCGGGCGACGAGGCCCGGCAGTCATGCCCGAGCAGGGCGCGGGTCCACCCCTTGCCCAGAAAATAGGTTCCGCAGGCGCGGGCGAGCTCCCGCACCCACTCGGCGTCGAAGTCCTCGTCCACAATGCCTCGGATGTCATAGGCGCGGAAAATCCGCTGATTGATCGGTTTCATGCCCCGAGTGTGCCCTGCTCCGGCGGACAATTCAAGAAATCTGATGCGTCAGGCCTTTCCTTTCTTGCCCCGTCCATTGGACTTAACCATCCCTCCGAGCGCGCCGCTTGCCGCTGCGTTTTTCGCATCGCGGGCGTCCTGATCGCGCTCCAGCCTAGCCAGGTCGCGTCTATCCCGTTTTGATCTCGCTCCCTTGTCCATTTGACGGGATATGGATATAGTTAAATAAATATGAGGAAGCGTTATGTCGTTGCTGTATGAATATGGAAAAATCAAGCTGCCCCGAGGCAGTGGATTGGTCTATCCCGTAAAGAAATCCGAGGTGGACCATGCCTTGGAAATGGCTAATGTCTCTGAATTGGATACATTTTACTTTTCTCCTCGATGCCGGAGTGCCGATCTGGTCGTTCTTGACGTAGTGTTGATGGGAGAGTCTCAACAGGGATATTGGAAAAAACAACGGCCGGGTATAACTGTTTGTGCAGTTCCATCAGATCAATCGGGAAAAATTAGAGAGTTGCTGATGCAGGGCAATTACCTGTTGCGGTTGGCGAAGTGGGTTAAGGGTCTTGAGAGTGCTCCCAATGTCATCAGGGATGTCAATCGGGCGCGGCTTGTCTGTTTTGGGGCGGGTGAGCTTTTTGTAAAAGATGAAAATGGAAGAAGGGTAGCATTGCCATAGGCGACGCTACCCTTTTTTTGTTTCTTTCTTTAACTGCGTTGGCTGGTTCCCGTAAGTCTCTTTTAATTCTTTGATAATGGGGTCTTCCAAAACGCGCTTCCCTTTACCGTATTGCCCCTTGGACTGGACCATTCCCCCGAGCGCGCCGCTTGCCGCTGCGCTTTTCGCATCGCGGGCGTCCTGTTCGCGCTCCAGCCTTGCCTAGTCGCGTCTATCCTATTTTGATCTCGCACCCTTGTCCTTTTGACGGGATATGGATATAGTTAAACAAATATAGGGGGGCGTTGTGTCGTTGCTGTATGAATATGGGAAAATCAAGCTGCCCCGAGGCAGTGGATTGGTCTATCCCGTAAAGAAATCCGAGGTGGACCATGCCTTGGAAATGGCTAATGTCTCTGAGTTGAAAGAGTTCTACTTTTCGGATGGTTACCGGGATAGAGATCTTGTCGTGTTCAGGGCAATGCTGATGGGGGAGTCTCAAAAGGGATATTGGGCGAAACAAAGTCCCCTTTTTTGCGTGTATGCTGTCCCGGTTGCTCAGGCAGAAGAGATCAGGGTTTTGCTCAGAGAAGGCAATTATCTGTTGCGTTTGGCTGAGTGGGTTAAAGGCCTTGAGGATGCTCCCAATGTCATCCGGGATGTAGATCGGGTGCGATTTGTCTGTTACGGGTCGGGTGAGCTTTTTGTAAAAGATGAAAATGGAAGAAGGGTAGCATTGCCATAGACGATGCTACCCTTTTTTTGTTTATTTGCTTAACTCGTCGGAGCCCACTCCATTCTTCAATCTTCAACATTTCACTTTGTTCCGTGCCCCGGACATCCTTGATTGTCGGATTGGAATAACGTATAGTTTCGTCTATAAAACAGGAGGGGGCGTGGTTGAATACGAATTCGGCGGAAGAAGCAAGATAATAAAGGGGTATTCCTACCCCATCAAGCGCGGGGACCTGGATCAGGCGTTGGATGAGGCTGGAGTGACGGATATCCAGAGAGTGGCTTTCTTTTGTCTTCCTAAAAAAGGCGGCGGACGGCTTGTTCTCTTGGGCTATTTTTTCGGTGAAGCCCGGCTTGACGGCCTCGTTACGCAAGAGTCTCCAGATATCACAGTGTGTTGTGTGCCAACCCAATATGTGTCTGAAATCAAGAGCCTGCTTGAGAAGCATACTGTGTTGAACCGTTTGGACCAGTGGGTAAAACAAATTGAATTGGCTGAGAATGTGTACCGCGATCAACGTCATGGTTTTCATGTGTGTTATGAGGATGAAGCACTTGTGGTAGAAGTCGAGTAGTTTTTAGGGAGATGTCGGCATGCTCTTAAGGTGGATAGGGGAAAGTTGTCCCCTAGACTGCCTCAGGCGAGGCTCATGATCGTTCTGATAGGTCTTTTAGCAGACATAAGACAAGGAATATGAAATTTAGGATATATTGGTGCGTGCTATGTCTGTAAAGTATGAATACGGGGGGAGGGATAAAGCTGTTAAGGGGTTTACATACCCAATCAAAAGGGCGGAGTTGGATCATGCTTTGTTGCAGGTGGGCGTTGTGGAGCTTGGTGTCGTCAGTTTTGTTTGTTGCCCGGTTGCAGAAAAATCTTACTCCGTGATCAACGGCTATTTTAGCGGGGATGCACGCAACCCGGGCAAGCTTGAGAGGGCATTGCCAACTGTATGGTTTGATGCCGTGAAATCCAGTGATTGCCCGAAGATAAAAGAACTCCTTCGAAGGCAGAATGTGTTGAACCGATTTGCCAATTGGTTGAAAAAAATAGAATCTGGCGAGAATGTTCTTAGAGGACAGTTTCACAACTTCAGTGCTGTTTTTGAAAACGACGAATTGGTTATTGAGATAGTGTCAGGATATAAAAGATGAGGAGCGAGAATCCGCCCCCCATTGCATTATGTGTTGTCGGGGCTCCATTTGCTACCGATTGGTACCTTGGAAAGTTCTTCAACAATATCTTTGTTAAAGATAGTCAGTGGTGGTCCCATTCTAACCTTCCCGTCGGTAAGAATCTTTATCAGTCCGGCCCATTGGTCTGCTCTGTTTTTTAGCCTCGTTTTCTCTTTCCCTTTCAACGTCTTGCTTTCTTTTCGTAGGTTGTCGACCTTTTTCATATACCGTCGTTTAACGATATTCTTTTGCCTGTCGTTTCTGGCGTTATTGTATTCTTCAATGAAATCATCAATCATCGGATCATTCCCACTGGCCTTTCCTTTCTTGCCCTGCCCCTTGGACTGGACCATCCCTCCGAGCGCGCCGCTTGCCGCTGCGTTTTTCGCATCGCGGGCGTCCTGTTCGCGCTCCAGCCTGGCCAGGTCGCGGGCGTGTTCCTCAGCCGAGATCGTCCGCTTTTCCCGGTCGGCCAGGTCCCTGGCGTCTTGGGCAACGTTCCGTTGCGGCGTCTGCGCCTGTGCGGGGGCTTTTTCCGGGTTCGTGGGTGCGGGCTGCTCCTCCCGGCCTTCGAGCGCCTTGCTGCCCAGGCCGAGCAGGGTGCGCAGGGGAGGCGCGGGAGCGGCGGGGCCGTCCGCCTTGCCCTGAGTCGAGGGCGGGGCAGGCTTTCCCGGCGCGGCGGTTTCGGGTTGGTCGGGCGTGCCCTCCTTGCTTTTTTCTTGGTTCCCGCCTGACTGACCGCCTGCGGGTGCGGCAAAGGGCACGCCGGTCTTCTGGTCGGCCAGGTCGTCCCGGGAACCGAGGGTGTGGTTCCAGGAGAACCCGGCCCCTTCGTCGGCGGGTTTCCAGTCGGCGGGCTTGTTCACCTGCCACCAGGAAAAGGTGCGGTGGTCCTCGTTTTTCTTGCGGCGCAGATTGCCGTCCTTGCGCACGGGTTCGAACACGCCGTCCGCGTATTTGATCCAGCTACGCCGGGTGGTGTTCGAGGCCGGATCGTAGCTGAACACCCCGTTGGTGTCGCCGGGGCCGAACGCCTCGTTTGGGTTGTCGAAGAATCCTTTCATGTTGTTTCTCCTTGATGAGTTTGTGATTGGTTGGGATTCCGGCGAAGCATACCCCCGGTTTTCGGGCCGGGATGAAATCGGGCGTCAGCGGGCGAAAAAAGGATGAAAACGGGCGAAATAGGGTGTTGACACGATTTTGAGAAGGCTCGCCGCTCATGCCGCGCCTGGATTTTTGCGGCGCGTGGAATGGTGTGCTGCGGCGTGTTCGACTCCCCGGGAGGGGAAATGGGGAAAATCATGCGGGAATAGCCGGGTAAATGCCGACTTTCCTTGACCTGACTCGGCAGAGAGCCTATTTCAGAAACATTATGAATTGGGATTGGGAAAAATTACAAAAGCAGCAACAGGGGCGTCCCGGCGGCAAGCCGCCGAGCTTTGACGATTTCCAGGATCAACTGGAGAAATTCAAGCAGTTCAAACTACCGGGCTGGAAGCTGATCCTGCCGGTCTTGATCCTGCTCTGGGCCGCTTCCGGTTTCTACATCGTCGAGCCCGACGAAGTGGGCGTGGTCCAGCAGTTCGGCGAGTTCAACCGGATCACCACGGCCGGACCCAACTACCACATCCCCTACCCGGTGGAGTCGGTCCTGACCCCCAAGGTCACGCAGATCCGGCGCATCGAGTTCGGGTTCCGGTCTTCGGGCCGGGCGCGGGTGCAGAATTTCCAGCAGGGCGTGAGCCGCGAGGTGCCGGAAGAGGCGCTCATGCTCACCGGTGACGAGAACATCGTCTCCGTGCAGTTCATCGTCCAGTACATGATCAAGGACGCCAAGGACTACCTGTTCAACGTCTATGACCCGTCCGGGACCATCGTCCACGCGGGCGAGGCGGCCATGCGCGAGGTCATCGGCAACGGCAAGATCGACGACGCCCTGACCACCGGCAAGCAGGAGATTCAGGTCCAGACCCGCGATCTGATGCAGAAGATCCTCGATTCCTATCAGACCGGCATCAGCATCGTTGCCGTGCAGATGCAGAACGTGCATCCGCCGGAACAGGTGGTGGACGCGTTCAAGGACGTGGCCAGCGCCCGCGAGGACAAGAGCCGGTTCATCAACGAGGCCGAGGCCTACCAGCGCGACATCCTGCCCAAGGCCCGAGGCGAAGCGTCCCGGGTCATCAACGGAGCCCAGGCCTACAAGGAGGCCAAGGTGCGTAAGGCCGAAGGTGACGCGTCCCACTTCCTGGCCGTGCTCAAGGAGTACGAGAAGGCCAAGGACATCACCCGCGAGCGTCTCTACCTGGAGGCCATGGAGGGAATCCTTCAGAACCCCGAGGTCGAGAAGCTGATCATGTCGGACAACGCCCTGAAGCAGTCCGTCCCCTACCTGCCGCTGGGTCAGTTGCCCAGAAGCGGCGCAACCGCAACGCCCAAGGCGACCAAGTAGAGGGAGGCCGACATGAAGAAATCAACCGTTACGCTCATCGTCCTGGTCATCCTCGGGACCATCGTCCTGACCCAGTCCGCCTTCACCGTGGACCAGACCGAAAAAGCCATCGTCATACAGCTCGGCCGTCCCGTCGGCGAGAGGGCTCTCGGCCCCGGCCTGCACTTCAAGCTGCCCCTGGTCCAGAACGTCGTCTATTTCGACGCCCGCATCCTGGACTTCGACGCCAAGCCCGAGGAGATCACCACCACGGACAAGAAGTACATGAACGTGGACTCCTACTCCAAGTGGCGCATCGTGGACCCGCTGACCTTCTACACCAAGGTGCGGACCATCCAGGGCGCCCAGGCGCGGCTGGACGATATCGTCCGCTCGCAGCTGCGCGTGGCCCTTGGCCGCTACACCCTGATCGAGGTCGTCTCCCACAAGCGCCAGGAGATCATGGACGCGGTCAGCTCGCGCTCCCGGGAACTGCTCGAGCCCTACGGCATCGAGGTGATCGACGTGCGCATCAAGCGCACCGACCTGCCCGCCGAGAACGCCCGGGCCATTTTCGGCAGAATGAAGGCCGAGCGTGAGCGCCAGGCCAAGCAGTACCGCTCGGAAGGGCGCGAGGCCTCGGCCAAGATCATCGCCACTGCCGACAAGGAGCGGGCCATCATCCTGGCGGACGCGGCCAAGCAGGCCGAGATCATCCGAGGCGAGGGTGATGCCCAGGCTACCAAGGTTTACGCCGACGCCCTCGGTCGTTCTCCGGAGTTTTATGCTTTCACTCGAAGCCTGGAAGCGTACCGCAAGGGCTTCGGCAAGAACGCGCGCTTCATTTTGACTCCGAAATCCCCGTTTTTGAAATACATGCAATAAGCTCGACATTCGTGCGATAGACAGGGGCGTGGTTCGGAACCACGCCCCTTTTTCTTCGTGACAAAAATGGACTTTGAAGGTAGGAAAATGCACAACGGGTATGGGATTTTTTCCCAGAGAATCCGGGAAAATTTCCTGGACTAAAATAATTCACCAATATATAAGAAGTTTTTTTGTAGCGGCGGTATTTATTCACTAATACTATTGACTATTTCATAGCTTCTTGCATACTTGCCGAATCCATCATTATGAAGGGGGAAGAAAATGCCGAAAAAGAAAAGACAATGTGACGAGGCGCAGCTAAAGTGGTTTGAAGAGGCCCTTGAGCGAATCAAGAAGGCCACCGGCGCCCGCACGCAGGTCCAGCTTGCCGAAGTTCTGGATGTGCGCCAGTCGTCAATCTCAGACGCCAAGCGCCGCTGTTCCATTCCTGCCGAGTGGCTGCTCAAACTCTATCGCAGCCACGGACTGGACCCGGACTGGCTTTCCGAGGGCCTGGAGCCGGTCTACATCAACGAGTCCAAGGGAAAGATCCCTGCGGACACCCTGCTCAAGGAGACTCCCGCCCCGTACGGCCGCATGAACTCCCGTGGCCGGGTAGTGCCCGTGTCTACCATGGCCGGCGCCAACAAGGGCGGAGCCACCTGGGAGCCGCATCCCGTGGAGGAGCTCTCGGTTCCCGAGTCCTTCTGCCGCCCCAAGCTGCAGGTGATCAAGGTCGACTCTTCCGCCATGGAGCCGATCATCGGTCGTGGCGCGTTCGTCGGAATTGATCTCGACCAGAAGAGTCACCCGGACGGAGACCTGTGCGCCGTGCACTTCCCGCACCAGGGGCTGACCATCCGCAGGGTCTACATGCAGGGCGACACCTATCTCCTGAAGGCGGAAAACGAAAAGTACTCCGACCTCACCATCCCTGCAGCGGAAATGGATGAACGCACCGTGGGTCGCGTCATCTGGGTTCTGCAAAACCTCTCACTCATGTAATACCCGCATACGATGGTCAGCCGACCGGGCAGCATATGCCCGGTCGGCTGGCCTTTTTTTTTGCACATCGTAGCGAGTGCGAGAAGGCTCTGCCGGGCATCCTCCCCCTTGACGCGGCGGTTCGCCGGTCCTACTTAAAGGGGATGAGCACCCATACCGAAACTCCCAAGACGACAAAGGTCTCGCCCATGACGGCCCCGGCCATTCAGGCGCGCAAGAACGGCGAGAAAATATGCTGCATGACGGCCTATGACTACTCGTCCGGCGTCATCGCCGACAGTGCGGGCATGGATCTCGTCCTGGTGGGCGACTCCCTGGCCATGGTCGTGCTCGGCTATGAGGACTCCCTGTCCGTTACCATGGATGAGATGATCCACCACGTCCGTGCCACCCGCCGGGGAGTCAAGAACGCCCTCCTGGTGGCGGACATGCCGTTCATGTCCTTCCGCACGGTGGAAACGGCCCTGGAGAACGCGGGACGTTTCATTCAGGAAGGAGGGGCCAGGGCGGTCAAGCTGGAAGGCGGCGTGCCGGTGGTGCCACAGATTCAGGCTCTCACGGACGCGGGCATTCCGGTCATGGCTCATATCGGCCTGACCCCGCAGCATGTGGCCAAGTTCGGCGGGTTCAAGGCTCAGGGCAAGAGCGTTGAGGCGGCCAAGGCGCTCATCGAGGACGCCCAGGCAGTGGAGGCGGCAGGCGCCTTCTGCGTGGTGGTCGAGGCCGTTCCCGTGGAGGTGGCCCAGTTGATCACCGATGCGGTGGATATACCGACCATCGGCATCGGCGCGGGCAACGTCACCGACGGTCAGGTTCTGGTCTATCACGACGTGCTCGGCCTCTTCGACCGGTTCACGCCCAAGTTCGTCCGCAAGTACGCCCAGCAGGGCAAGGAAGCCATCGAGGTTTTCGGCCAGTACATCAACGACGTAAGGCTGGGGCGTTTTCCGGGTGACAAGAACACCTTCTACCTTTCCGACGACGTTGCCGCCCAGGTGCGCAAGATCAAGGTCAAGAAGAAGAAATAGATGACGCTCGATCTCTCCTGGCCGGTCCTGTGGAATGGCCTTTTCTGGCCCCTGATCCGGCTGACCTTCTTCATCAGCGTCGGCGTGTTCGTGGGCATCCTCATCGAGTCTCTGAACTGGACCCGGTATGCTGCCAGGCTGGCCGCGCCCCTGGCCCGTCGCGCCCGGCTCAAGGATATCTCAGCCGCCTCCTTCTCCATGGCTTTCTTTTCCGGGATCACGGCCAACAACATGCTGGCCGAAGCGCGCGAGAGGGGGGAGCTCACCGAGCGTGAGCTGATCCTCTCCAACCTGTTCAACTCGCTGCCCACCTACTTCCTGCACCTGCCCACGGTCTTTTTCATCGCGGCTCCCTTTATCGGAGCGGCTGCCGGCGTCTACGTGTCCCTGACCGCCTGCGCCGCCGTGCTGCGAACCCTCGCCATCACGCTGTCCGGTCGCTTCCTGCTCCCTCCCCTGGAGGAAGGATGCCTGCCGTGTCGGCTGGATGAAATGGAGGAAAAGCGAGACAGGTCCTCGGCGCTGCAGAAGACCTGGAAGCGTTTCATGAAGCGGCTGCCGAAGATCATCACCATCACCGCGCCCATCTATGTCCTGTTCTTTTTCCTGCGGCAGCTGGGCCTGTTTTCCTGGCTGCAGGGGCTCATGGCCGGTCAGGTGGGCGTCTTTTCCTTCCTGCCGCCCGAGGCCCTGGGCATCGTCGGGTTCCACATGGCCGCCGAGTTCACCGCTGGGCTCGCCGCAGCCGGCGCGCTCATCACCGATTCCCAGTTGACCTCCCCGCAGGTGGTGCTGGCTCTGCTGCTTGGCAACGTGCTCTCTACGCCCATGCGCGCCTTCCGTCATCAGTTCCCGTACTACGCAGGCATCTTCAAGCCGCGCATGGCGCTGAAGCTCATCGTTCACAACCAACTGCTGCGGATCGTCTCCATCGTCGTGGTGGGCGTGGCCTACGCCATGTTCATCTGATCAGGGTGAGGGAAAGTTCCGAGCTGCGGTCAGTGACGGCCGAGGCCGATGGATCAGAGCATCCGGGCTACGTCCCAGGGCGACTCTTCCAGTCTCCAGATTACACGGATGGTGGTGCCGCGTCCGGGCCGGGCGTCAATCTTGAGCAGGCCGCCGGATAATTCGGCCCGCTCCTTCATGCTCGTCAGCCCGAGGCCCAGCCGGGTGTCGGGATAGCGCAGTGTCTTTTTCGGGTCGAACCCCACGCCGTTATCCTCAATCTCCAGAACCAGACTCCCGCAGCGATGGTCCAGTCCCACCGTCACCGTGTCCCCTCCACTGTGTCTGCCCGCGTTGTACAGGGCTTCCTGGGCCAGCCGGAAGATCGGGGTTCGGAGCTGCTCCGGGATCAACTCCTCATTGATGCGGATCTGCCGCCGCACTTCCATCGTGGAGTAGATGTTGGAGAAATCGTCAAGAAAACCATTGAGCGCGTTGGTGACGCCGAAGTCCCTCAGGGTGGGCGGAAACAGGGCGGTCTGCATGCGGCGGATAGTGTCGATGACTTCCCTGGAGAGGTTGGAGGCGCTCCGCAGGGAGTTCTTGGCGGACTCCTGCGCGTCCTCCAGGAGGAAGAGCGCGTTTTCGATACCGATCTTGATGGCCAGGATGGACTGTCCCACTTCGTCGTGGATTTCTCCGGCCACCCTTCTTCGCTCCTCTTCCTGTGAACGGAATAGCTGGGAGGAGAGGTGCTTGAGGCGCTGGCGGTTTTCTTCGAGATTGCGGTAGAAGAGCGTGGCCGAGAGGGCGTCGGCAATGCGCCCGGTGATGTCCTGATACATCCGCTTTTCCTCCACGGTCCAGGTCCGTTCGCCGGAGCAGTGGTGAAGGCCCATGAGCCAGGGGCTTCCCAGCTTGGGGTGCAGGGCGATGAGCAGTGCGGCTTTGGCTTCGACCTCCGCTGCCTCCCGGGGAACCTCCTTGACGCTGTTCTCCTTTCCCAGAGGAAGCGGCTCAGGAGTTTTCAAGGCGAGCCGGAAGTTTTCCGCCAGATCCTCGGTTTGGGGCAGGGCCTCTTCCGGGCCGAAATTTATGGGATAGGCCGGGTCAACGGAGCGGTACGGCACATGCCAGGAATCGGCGTCAGGATCGCATGGATGGAGCAGCCAGGCCTGGTCGCAGCCGAAGATGTCCCGGATCACTTCCATCAGGCCGTTCATCATCCGGTCCATGTCCGTGTTCTCGCGGATGGCCTTGTCGATGAGGGCCGTGCTTTCGAGATACCGGAGCTGCCGCCTGACTTCGGGGGCCTCTCCGCAGGGCCCCAGCCGTTCCCTCAGCCTGAGGTTCTCCAGCCTCTGCAGGCGGAGTTCGTAGAGCAGTTCGCTCTTGCTCAGGGAGTTGTCCTTGTCCATGTTTCAATACTCTGTGATCACAGGCTGTTGGAGGTCTGGCCACTGTAGGCCCCTCCACGGTATGGCAGGCGGTCGGTCCGCGCAAGACCGTTAGAATCGTTCTTGGTGTCTACTCCTCGAAGGCCAGGCGGCGGATGATCACGTTGGAGACGAGCATGCCGTTTTTGGTCAGGCGCAGGAACCCGTGGCTGATGCGGACAAGATTTTCCCGGTGCAGGGCCGTGATCAGCCGCTCCCGCCGTTTGACCAGGTCGAAACCGGCCCGCTTCCGAAACTCCTTCAGGTCCAGCCCCTTGGATGTACGCAGGGAGAGCATGACCATCTCCTTGAGCCGGTCCTCGTCGGTCAGGGTTTCGTACTCCGCTCCAACCAGGCCGCCGCGTACGTAGGCGTCGTACTCGTCCATGTAGAGCGGGTTGCTGAAGCGGCGTCTGCCGATGGTGGACACGGCGGACGGCCCCAGGCCCAGATAGTCCGAGCCGTCCCAGTAGCCCGAGTTGTGCCGGGAGATAAAGCCCATGCGCGCGAAATTGGAGACCTCGTAGTGCATGTAGCCCATGGATTCCAGGTACTCCGCGCCGTAGATGAACATGCGTCCCTGCTCCCGTTCCGGAGGAAGCGGGAAGTCGCCGCCCTCGGAGCACATCTTGTGCATGACGGTGTCTTCTTCAAGGGTCAGGTTGTAGGCGGAGATGTGCTCGGGCCGCATGTTGGTCACGGCGGTGAGCTGGTCGATCCAGCCCTTGAGGCGTTGTCCCGGCAGTCCCCAGATGAGATCCACCCCGATGTTGCCGAACCCGGCCTGGCGGGCGGCCTCGAAAGAGGCCAGGGTCATGGCCGCCGAGTGCGGGCGGCCCATCAGGTGCAGGTCCGCGTCGCTCAGGCTCTGCATGCCCAGAGAAAGGCGGTTGAAGCCCATGGAGAGCAGGGCGCGGAAGTAGCTGACGTCCTGGGCCGAGTCCGGGTTGGCCTCCAGGGTGTTCTCCATGCCCGGCCCCAGGGTGAAGTGCTTGTCCAGCGCCTTCATGATCATGTCCATCTGCTGGAGCGGAATCAGGCTGGGCGTGCCGCCGCCGAAATAGATGGTCCGGAGCTTCGGCCTGTTCAGCCGCTTGCCCCACAGCTCGATCTCCTGGAGCAGCAGCTTGTGGTACCAGGTGAAGGTGACCTGGTTGAAGGACTGGGAGTGGAAGGTGCAGTAGTGGCAGCGGGAGCGGCAGAACGGTACGTGGATGTAAAGCAGCAAATCCTTGCTGCCGTCGCCGGCCGGTTTCTCGGCTTTGGCGGTCCCGGTGGGGAAAGCGGGCCTGACCGGTACGTCTTCGCCGTATATTCTGCCCATGCTCAGTCCCTGATGTGCCGTTCTCGGTGCAGAAGCAGCGCGCCCCAGGTCAGGTAGATCCCCGCCACGGTCTTGAGCAGCATGACCGCGTAGGACACGTCCGCTCCCTGCTTCAGGCCGCTGAAGGCGTCGTAAAGAAAGCCGGACCCGGTGACGATGAGCAGCAGCACGGTGCACCAGATGGCGAGCAACTGCCGCTTGTGGGCGAACCATGCCACCAGCGGGAAGGCGATCACGGAGAGAACGGAAAGGAGCGTCTTCTCCGAGGACGCGCCGAAGTCCGTGGCCAGGGTATTGGCGATGCCCGTGACCACGAAGGCCAGAAGCACGGTGTCACGTTTGAGGAGAATGTCGGGGAAATGCGTCATGAGCGGCGGAGCTCCCGTTGGTGCCGTTCGTTTTCGCTGTACAGACAGCCGCAGTATTGCTGGCGGTAGATCCCCCATTCCTTGGAGGTTTCGATGCCCTCGCTCCAGCCTTCGCGGAAGTCGTGGTACAGGAACCGGGTTTTGGAGGTGGCCAGGTCCCGGCCCAGGGCCGCGATGTCATCGTGCTTCTGGTGCTTGGAGTAGAGCAGGGTGGAGGTGAAGAAATCGAAGTTGCCGCGCCGCGCTATCTGGGCCGTGCGCTCCAGCCGTCCTGCGTAGCAGTGGAAACAGCGGTTGTTCTCCCGGTGGGCAACGGCGCGGAACCACTCCTGCGGCCTGTATTCGTCGTCCTTGACGATGACGTTGATGCCGAACCGTTCAGCTACCTGCAAACAGCCGTCCCGCCGCTTCACGTATTCCGTGAGCGGGTGGATGTTCGGGTTGTAAAACAGCCCGGTAACGTCGTGCCCCTGGTCCTGCAGTGTCTGCAGCGTGGTGATGGAACAGGGGCCGCAACAGATGTGCAGCAGCAGTCGTGTACTCATGGGATCTCCTCCCGGCAGATCCGGGAGAGGACAGTGTGATCGCCCCGGGCGGGTTTGTAAAGTATAACCGCCCGCCGCCTCCCTCCCGTGCGACAGGGAAGCGGCGGGCGTGGACGGGGAACGATCAGGCGGGGGCCATGGCCTTGGTCAGCTGCATGAGCACGCCAAGGCCCTTGCGCACCTCTTCGTCGCCCATGGCGCGGAACAGGTCCATGGCGCCCACGGCCTCGGCCCGGGAGAGGTCCACCCTGCCGGGCAGGGAGGCCATGTGCTCCACGAAGCCTGCGGCTTCGGGCGAGCCGAGCTTGCGCAGCACGCCGGTCAGCTTGACGAGCGTGGCGCAGATTTCCTCGATCTCTTCGGGCGAGTAAGTCTCAGCCAGTTTCTCCAGAGTGGCGAGGCCGGTGCGGAGCAGGGCGAACACGCCCTTTTGCTCCAGCTCGTCGAGACGGTTGATGTAGTGCGGCACCGTGATCTTCATCAGCGGCTCGGCGGTCTGCACGAAGTCGATGAGATTCTTCATCTGGTTGAGGGCGAAGTCGATATTGCGGATGTTGCGCAGCATGTCCTTGCCCAGCCGGGTAAGGTCCGAGAGCTGGAAGTCGGAGTCGATTTCGGCCAGCTCCACAATGACGTGCCGGACAAGTTCGTTGACGCGCGGCGCCAGCTCCTCCTTGAACTCGCTCATGGTGCGGGCGGACTCCGCCAGCGGGGTCATGAGCGCCTCTAGTCGGTCGAGCCGTTCGAGAATTTCGTCTTCCCGCTTCATGGCTAGCCCTCCTTTTCCACGTACCGGCGCACCTTGCCGGCCAGGCTCATCTCCGGTTCCAGAGGCAGCTCGAGCCCCTTCATCATCAGGTTCCAGTAGACCCAGCGGAACATCATCTTGCCCCAGTAGTTGCCCAGGGACTCCTTGAGCAGGTCGAAGGGGCCGATGCCCGGGAACGGGAACATGCCCGGCAGCGGTTCAACCGTGTAGTTGAAGTCCAGGAGTACGGCCTTCTCAAAGCCCGAGGCGAGGAAACAGGTGGCGTGGCCGTCGAAGGTGGGTTTGGCCTCGTGCCCGTCGATCTCGCGGATCAGGTTGTTGACCACGGTGGTGGACTGGTAATGGGCCGTTGACCCGGCCTTGGAGGCCGGGACGTTGGTGGCGTCGCCGATGACGAAGACGCGGTCCATCCCCTCGGCCTTGAGGGTGTGGTTGTCGGTCTGCATGAAGCCCATGGGGTCGCCCATACCGGAGTCGAGGATACACTTGTCCCCGAGGTTGGGGGGGATGGAGACGAGCAGGTCGTAGCCGACCTTGCGCCCGTCCGCGGACTCGATCTGCTTGTTCTTGGCGTCCACGTTGTCCAGGGCGAACTGGGTGGTGACGATGATGTTCTTGCGCTCGGCCAGTTTGGTCAGGGCCTTGGTGGCCACGGGCTTGGTGAACACGCCGTCCAGCGGGGTTACCAGTTCGATGTCCACCTTGTCGCGCACCCCGGCCGTGGTGAAGAACCAATCGGCCATGAACACGAACTCCAGGGGGGCGATGGGGCATTTGTAGGGCACGTCCGCGATGTTCAGGACGATCTTTCCCTCGGAGAAATACTTGAGCTCCTTTCGCAGGGCCAGGGCACCGCCCAGAGAGTAGAAGTCGAAGACCGAGTCTCGCCAGCCGTCCATCATGCCGTCCACTTCGGAGGGGTCTATGCGCGCTCCCGAGGCGATGACCAGCCAGTCGTAGTCGTAGGCTCCCTTTAGGGTCTCCACCTTGCGGCCCTTGGCGTCCACCCGCACCACCGTGTCGAGCACGAACTCCACGCCCTCGGGAATGAACTCCCGTTTTGGTTTGAGTACGTCGTTCTTGGAGTATATGCCGAAGGGGATGAAGAGATAGCCCGGCTGGTAGTGGTGTTTTTCGTCCCGGTCGATGATGGTGATCTCGAACTCCTCCTCGTCGAGTTCCTTTCTGAGCAGGTTGGCCACCATGGTGCCGCCCGCGCCCGCACCGATGATCACTATTTTCCTCATGTCGTACCCCTCGGTTCAGGTGGACCCGCGCCGCATCCCGCCGGACGTTCCGGCAATGCCCAGCGGCGGAAGGTGAAGATGGGGAACCAGAATAGCATGGAGTGGAACGGAGACGCATTATTTTCTGCGTATTTTGCGGCAGGTTCCGAATCCGCCCGAAAAAGCGGACTAATTTGGTCTGAAATGGCAGAGGGGAGGCGTTGCGGATCGGGCGTGCAGGGCGTGGAAGCGGAACGGAGCGGAAAAATCACTTTTTTTTTCTTTTCCCGAACGCATGGGATTACTGACGGTTTTTTGACGGATTATGCCTGTTCGGGCACAATTTTGGATATTTAATAATAATAAAAACAGCATATTGAGAGTATCAGTGTCAAACCTTGAGTAGGTGCCAGTTCTTTGGCAAGATCAATGAGCGCCCCATACGGTTTTTTCACACCGGATAATACACAAGGGGAAAAAACATGACATTCGACCTGGAACGGGCTTCGCGCCATTTGGAGACCAAACTCTCCCAGCTTCGAAAGAAATCCTACATTTCAGAAGAGCTGATCGACCTGTTGGATGAGGTTGCGCATAGGCAACTGGAGGCGCGGGTGGAAGCGGACGTGGTCCTGCCGCCGGACAATGCCATGACGCCGCCTGAGGCTGTCCTCCAGGGTGTGTCCCTTGTGGCGCGGGAGGAGTTTCCGTACGACGCGGCCCAGGCCGGAGCGCTCCTGCATACGTTTATCGGCGTGCTCCGCAGGCGGGGCGGGCCCTTGGGGCTGGCCGCAGCCTCGGTGGAGCAGGCCCTCGATTCCGGGGCGTTGACGCCTGCGATCCTGTTCCGCAAGTTCCTGGACGACGATTCCGCCTTTTTCGGCTCCTGGGCCGAGCGCATGCCCGATGCGCCCAAGACTGCGTCCTTCCTCGCCTTTGCGTCGCTCAGCCCCTCCTTTGAGGCCGCCGCTGACATGCTGGCCGGGAAACTGCCCGAGATGAAGGTCCCGGCAGTGGGCACCTGCCCGGTCTGCGGGGCCCTGCCGCTCATCTCCTCCCTCAAGGAAAAGGAAGGAGTCCGTCACGCCACTTGTTCCTTCTGTCGCCACGAGTACCGGATCAAGCGGATTGCCTGCCCGGTCTGCGGTGAGGAGGACCAGAAGAAGCTGACCTTCTTCACTGTGGACGAGGAGCCCGGCTTCCGGGTGGACGTCTGCGAATCCTGCAAGACCTACATCAAGACCATCGATTTTCGCGAGTTGGACCGCATCGCCGTGCCCGTGCTCGACGACCTCGACTCCCTGGCCCTGGATTACGTGGCCGCAGGCCAGGGGTACCGGCGGGCAACGGTTTCCGCGTGGGGATTTTAACCGGGAGGGCTTGAATGTCCACCACCCAGATGCCCATGAACGTACACGCCATCCCTTCATCGCTCTGCGTCCCGGACACGCCGGACGGGTTCGCCTCGCTCCTTGGGGATGACGACAAGGCGCGCGACTATCTGCTCTCGCTGGCCTGGCCCACGGGAGACACGTTCTGTCCGCGCTGCGGACACCGCAAGGTCTATACCCTGTCGGGCGAGCGGCTGCGCTGCGCCAGCTGCAAGTACACGTTCCAGCCCTTTTCCGGGCGCTGGATCAACAACGGCGCTCTCTCGCCCTCGGAGTGGCTGAGGCTGGTCTCGCTTTTTGTGGATGAGTGCTCGGTACACCGGATGAAGGAGCAGCTCTCCCTGTCCTACAATACGGTATACAAGGCCCTCACCGCCATCCGGTTCGCCATCCTTGCACACGCCATCGACGCCCGCGCGCTCATCTCGCCGGCCACGGGCCTCGATTCTTATCTCAAGGGAAACCGGCTCACCGGCGGGCCGCGCGAGATGCGTATGGACACCATCCCCGTCTACGGCATCCTGCGCAGGGACGACCTCGTCTTCATCGACCTCGTGCCGGGGTTTCACGCGGAGACGCTCTTTCACTTCCACATGAACTTCCACCTCAAGCTCATCCGCACCGGCAATCTGGTATACACGGATCGCTACAAGGAATACGACGCGCTGCTCTTCTGCGGCAACGACTCGCTGCCCTACGAGATCATCCGGCGCTACGACGAGCCCCCGCACATCGACGCGGTGAGCGACGATTTCTGGGAGTACGCCCAGCAGCGCATCAAACGCTTCCGGGGCATCTCCTGCCAGCGTTTTCCGCTGTATCTCAAGGAATTGGAGTTCCGGTTCAACAACCGGGACAAGTCCATCGCCGAGATCATCGCCGCCTATCTCTGCGCCCTGGTTCCCGACCTGGACGAACCGACCGGTGTGGGGCGTTGAGCCGGGCGCGCTGCGCGCCGCTTCGATCCCTTCGAGGGCCTGACTAGTTCCTGCCCCACATGCCGTTCTGGACCCAGCCCAGGTGCTGCCGGGCGATGAAGGCCGCCACCTGCTTGGCCTCGTCCAGGCCGAAGGTGGGTTGTTTGGTGTCCACGGCAACGTCGGAGACCATGGCGATCAGCTTTCTGTCGACCTCGTTGCCGCTTTCGCAGAGGGGGCGGTCGTGGGCGTCGGAGCGGTGGATCTCGATCTTGGGAAAGTCCGAGCGGAAATACCCCTCGGCGATGACGAGCTGGCGGTCGGCGAAAAATTCTTCGAGGAGTTCTTCGAGGGTGAGTTCGCGCTGAACCGTTTTGATCACGGCCACACGCTCCGGGGAGGAAACGCAGACCGTTTCCGATCCGGCCTTGCGGTGCCGCCACGAGTCCTTGCCCTCCGTGTCCATCTCGAAGGAGTGGGCGTCGTGCTTGATGGTCCCCACGGAGATGCCGAGGGCTTTGAGCTCGGGGAGGAGCTTTTCGATGAAGGTGGTCTTTCCGGACTGTTTTTTGCCGACGATGCAAATGAGGGGTGCTGCCATGGATGAACCTCGTCAGTGTGAAAGCTGGAGTAAAAGGGCGAACGTTGCGCCGCCGTGCCGAGTGTCAGTATAGGATAGGAACGGGAAAAACGCCATGGCCGGGGGGAAGGATTCGGCCGGGAGGATGTCATGGAATCCTATGATTACGTGGTACAGGAGTACCGGGGCGGTTTCGTCCGCACTGATATCAAGTCCATTCGCGAGGTGCCGCTGACCATCATGCTCAACGGGCGTGAGGTGGTGACCCTGCTCTGCACCGCCAAGTATCCGGAGTACCTCGCCGTGGGCTTCTTGAAATCGGACGCCTTCGTGACCGCGCCGGATCAGATCACGGACCTGACCATTCGTGATGAAGGCGATCGCCTGGTGGCCGAGGTGGAGACCTGCCACGACCCGTGGAAGGATCGGGTCATGGAGCGTTCCATCACCTCGGGCTGCGGCAAGGGCACCAACTTCGGGCGCAACGTGGCCACCGTATCCAAGCGGCGGCTGGGCGGCGACATCCGGGTCACGCCGGAACAGATTCTCAGCCTGGTCCGGGAGCTGCACTCCCGCTCCG
Organism: Pseudodesulfovibrio cashew; assembly: GCF_009762795.1. Classification (NCBI taxonomy): domain Bacteria; kingdom Pseudomonadati; phylum Thermodesulfobacteriota; class Desulfovibrionia; order Desulfovibrionales; family Desulfovibrionaceae; genus Pseudodesulfovibrio; species Pseudodesulfovibrio cashew. Next base: position 1,455,876 of record NZ_CP046400.1, read on the forward strand.
AGCTCTATTGCTCCACTCGGGGCTGTCACAATTCCTCCCTGTGCACGCCCGAGGAGATGCTTCTGTTCCGGGAGGACATCGGGCGGCACAACGCCATAGACATGATCTGCGGCCAATGCTTTCTGGACGACGTGTCCGTGGAGGACAAGATGATCGTGTCCACGGGCCGCGTGGCCTCGGAGATCCTGCTCAAGGTGGTGCGCATCGGTGTGCCCATCCTGGTCTCCACGGCCGTGGCCACCAGCTTCTCCGTGGAGCTGGCCCGCAAGACCGGCATTACCCTGGTCGGCAACGTCAAGGAGGACAGCTTCTGGGTCTATAATGACAAGGGGAGGATCATCGGTTTCTAGACGACGATCCCGTGCGGAACCGTCTCGGCAAACTTATCGGTAGCACTTTTTTCAAAGAAGATTTATGGATGGGGTCATGAGTGACAGCACCGTTTCCCGCAGCCGAGCCCTCCGACGTCTTTCAAAGTACGCCCGGCCGCTGGAAGCGGTGTCTGTTTTTCCAGGGGATGCCGTGGGCCTCGCGGCCTCTCACAACGTGACCGCTCATTCCGACGTGCCGGAGCAGGCCTGCTCGGTTCGCGACGGTTATGCTCTGCATACGGCGGATATCGAAAAGAGCGGTCCCATGCACCCGGTGCGCCTGGCCGTGACCCAGACCGTGCGCGCCGAATCCCTCAGCCCGGCCGAGGTCCTGCCCGGCACGGCCGCCCGCGTCCTTACCGGCGGCCTGGTGCCGCCCGGCGCAGATTGCGTTCTGGCCGAAGAGGACGTGGAAGAGATTACGGACGGGGAGGGCACCGCCATCCTTGTCCGCACACCGGTCCGTCCCGGCTGGTTCGTGCGCCCGGCGGGCGGCGAGATAGCCCGGGAGTCCGTCATTCTTCGCGCGGGCAACGTGGTCACCCCCCAGGCCGCGGCAGTGATGCTGCGCACCCGCGTTCCCTCCCTGCACGTACGTCCCCGCCCCAGGGCGCTCTCCCTGGCCCTTGGCAGCGAACTCTACGACCCTACCGACCCCACCGCCACAGGCCGGGTTCCGGCAGACAACCTCCTGCTCACACGCTCCCTCCTGGAACAGGCCGGGGCCGTGGTCACGGGCACGGGTATCGTCCCGGACGAGGAGGAGCGTCTGGTCGAGGCCCTGTCCTCCGCCGATCTGCCGGACATGGTCCTCACCACCGGCGGCACCGGACGGAGCGAGCGGGACCTTGCCCGGTCCTGCGCCCGCAAGGCCGGGTTCGAGACGATTTTCGACCGGTTGGATATCCGGCCGGGGAGGCACATGTTCGTCGCCCGCCGCGACCGGACCCTGCTCTTTTGCCTGCCCGGTCCGCCGCCCGCGGTCTTTGCCTGCTTCCATGTGGCGGTCCTGCCCGCCGTCCGCATGCTGCGGGGGCTCGGCGAGCTTCCGCCTGTCATGGCGAGGCTGGATCAGGGCCTTTCGGCCCGACCCGGCGGCGAGTGGGTCTTTCCTTGCGCCCTGGAACGCCGGGGCGCGGCGCTGGCCGGGACGCCGCTGACGGGCAAGGAACATCCCCCCATGCTGGCTTTGGGCCGAGCCCGCGCCGTGGCCGTGCTCAAGGGCGGGGACTCCATCCTGCCCGGCGGTGATGTGGAAATTCTGACCACCCTTTTCGAGTAGCCGCACGTTCCGTGCGGACGACCTTCTCCCGTATTTCGTTATCGGCGTAGTCCCGCCAGGGCCGCATCCAGGGCGTCCAGAGCGCTGGCCTTGCCCGAAGGAAGCCTGACCTTGAGGGGCAGGTGGTTGGAGGCATGGTTGGCGAGGAACAGGCCCCGCTTCAGCTCTATGCCTTCGAGCATCTCGCGGATTTCGGTCAGCAGGCCCGAGACCGTAAGGGGGACGAACTCGCCGCGTTCGGCCCTGGCGTACAGTTCCGTGCCCGGCACGAGCATGAGGGAGAGGGCGCCGATCTGATCGGGCTGCATCCGGGTGAGGGCTTGGGCCGTGGCCCCGGCGTGGCGTGAGGAGCGCTCCGCACCGCCCAGGCCGTTGATGACCGTGACGTTCAGCTTGAACCCGGCCTCGCGGGCGCGGCGTCCCTGTTCGATGATGGCGGCGGCGGTGCCGTGCTTGCGCATCTCGGCGAGGATGGCGTCGTCGCCCGACTCAAGGCCCATGTAGACGATGCCGATGCCCGCTTCCTTCAGTTCGCGCAGTTCCGCGTCGCTCTTCATGGCCAGGGACTTGGCGCTGGCATAAGTGCCGATGCGGGTCAGCCACGGCAGCCCTTCGCGTACCTCGGCCAGGATGGAGAGCAGCTTGCGCTGGGGGATGATCAGCGCGTCCCCATCGCAGAGAAAGAGGTGGCGCTGCCTGCGGCAGTAGGTCGCGGCGAACTCGATGTCGCGCCGGATGGTGGCCTCGTCCTTGATGGCGAAGCGCTTGCCCTGGTACGCGCCGCAAAAGGCGCACTTGCCGTGAGAGCAGCCCAGCGTGACCTGGAGGAGGATGGAGTCCGCCTCGCTGGGCGGCCTGATGATCATGCCCTGGTGGTCCATGGCCGCAGGATAGCATCGGGTTCGCCGGTTGAAAACCTCGGAGAGAAGGAAGAATCATTGACCAATTCATGATGATCTTTTAATGTTTTTACGGTGTGAAATGCCTTACGCCCCAGGACGGGCTCATGGCCGAAAGCCTGTAAAAATTGGACTGCTCCATGCCTCTGAAGAAGAACCCCGCCAAACCCACCTCCTACGTCTCCCTGGACGAAACCTCGCGCGCTCTGCTCGATTCGTCTGTGGAGTCGGCCTACGTCATGGACGTAAGCGGCTATGTCCTGGCGGCCAACGACGCGGCGGCCCGGATGTTCGACCTGGAGAAGGGCTCGGCCCTTGAGCAGAACAATGTGTACGACCTCCTGCCGGAGGGGGCCGCCGAAGTGCGCAGGGCCAAGGTCGGGGAGGCCGTGGCCTCCACCAAACAGGTCCGTTTCGAGGAAGAGGTCGCGGGCAGGGTGCTGGTGCACTCCATCGTGCCCGTCCCGAACCCCTGGGGAGAGGTGGGCAGGCTCGCGGTGTCCACTCTGGACCTGACCGAGTTGCGCCGCACCGACGAGGACCTGCGCCGCGAGCAACAACGCCAGATTTTCTTCATGGAGTCCCTGCCGGGCATCGTCTACCATCTCTACCCGGACAAGAGCATTCGCTACGCCAACCGCTACTTCCGCAAGTATTTCGGCAGCCCCAGGGGCAAGGATTGCGAAGCGGCCCTGAACTGTTCTGCGGACTCCTGCCTGGGATGTCCGCCCATGGAGGCCATGGAAACGGACCGGGCCGTGGAATGGGACTGGACGGACAACAAGGGCCGGACCTTTCATCTCCAGTGCAGCCCCATGACCGACTCGTCGGGTGAGCGCATGATCATGGTCCTCGGTATCGACATCACCGCGAGAAAGAGGGCCGAGGACGCCCTTAAGCTGGCTCACGACAAGTTGGAGGACCGGGTCCGCCAGCGCACCAGGGACCTGGAGAAGGCCAACACCCAGCTGGTCAACAAATCCCAGCGGCTGGTCACGGCCATGAAGAAGGCGGACGCCGCCACCCGGGCCAAGTCCGCCTTCCTGGCCAACATGAGCCACGAGATCCGCACTCCGCTCAACGCGGTGCTGGGCATGGCCGAGCTGGCCCTGCACACGGGCGACGACGGGAAGAAGGACACCTATCTCAAGCAGGTCATGGAAGCTGGCAACTCCCTGCTTTCCGTCATCAACGACATCCTTGATTTCTCCAAGATCGAGGCCCGCAAGATGACCTTGGAGAAACTGGACTTCGACCTGAAGGCCACCCTGGACGCGGCCCTGGACATCCACCGCCTCCAGGCGGCGGAAAAGGGGCTCAACCTGAGCTTTTCCGTTGCCGACGACGTGCCCCGAACCCTCTGCGGGGACCCGGCCCGGCTCAAGCAGATTCTCATCAACCTGATATCCAACGCCATCAAGTTCACCGAGCAGGGCGGGGTGGACGTGGGGGTTTCCCTGGTCTTCGCGCCGGTCGAACTGAAAACCGGCGAGGCCGTGGTGCTGGAGTTCGCGGTGTCCGACACGGGCATCGGCATTCCGAAGGACAAGCAGGAGGATGTGTTCAAGTCCTTTCTCCAGGCCGACGACTCCATCACCCGCAAGCACGGCGGAACCGGATTGGGCCTGGCCATCTGCACCCTGTTGGTGGAACTCATGGAGGGTGAGCTGAGTCTGGTCAGCGAGGTGGGCGAGGGGTCCACGTTTTCCTTTACCGCCGGGTTCACCCTGGGCGACCCCGAAGGGATCGTTCGCGAGGGTGGGGAGGCGGCCCAGGACGCCGTCAACATCCCCAAGCTCAAGGTGCTGCTCGCCGACGATAACGCCCTCAACCGCGAGCTGGCCTCCACTCTGCTGGAGGAGCAGGGGCACGAGTGCGTCCGGGTGGAAAACGGAGCGCAGGCCCTGGAGGCGGTCAAGGAGGAGCATTTCGACGTCATTCTCATGGACGTGCAGATGCCGGTCATGGACGGCATATCGGCGACGCGAGCCATTCGCGATCCCAACTCCGGCGCGCTCAACCCGGCCATTCCGATCATCGCCATCACCGCGCACGCACTGGTCGGCGATAGGGAGCGGTTCATCGCCGCGGGCATGAACGATTACATTTCCAAGCCGATCAAGATGGCCAGCTTCTACCATGTCCTGGCCCGGACCGTGGGCCAGGTGCCACCGTCCGGCATACCCCATCCTGAAGAAAGCGGCGCAGAGCCCGAATCGGCCAAGTTCGAGCGGGAAAAGGCGCTGGAGATGCTCGGAGGGCGTGAGGACCTGCTCGGCCGCATGGACGCTATCTTCCTGCGCGACGTGCCCGGCGAGTTCGAGGAGTTGTGCTCCTTTTGGGAAAATCGGGATTGGGACAACGCCAAGCGCATGGCACATTCCATCAAGGGCTCCGCCCGCACCGTGGGAGCCCAACGCGCAGGCGCCGTGGCCGAGCAGATGGAGTTCTTCTGCAAGCACAAGGATGCGGCCTCGGCCGGGAAGGAACTGAAAACTCTTGAGTCGGAAGTAAAAAACGCGTTAGAATTCATACAGAACGCAACGAACTCTTGACCGGCGAATCCGCCATTAGCGAAGGAGCGGAAGGATGAAAACCATTCTTGTTGTAGATGATGCCCCGATGATCCGGGAGCTGCTCAAATCGGTACTGGAAGCCGAAGGCTTCGCCGTGATTGAAGCCGCCGACGGGGAAGAGGCCATCAGGCTGTGCCGGGACAAGGACGTCGACCTGTCCATCATCGACATTTTCCTGCCCAAGAAGGGCGGCCTCCAGGTCATGGGGGAACTGATCAAGTCGGACAAGCAGCACAAGTTCATCGCCATCTCGGGCGGCGAGGCCTTCAATCCCGAGGCCATCGTGGAGCTGGCCAAGGTCTTCGACGTGGTCGAGACCTTCACCAAGCCCATCGACACGCGCAAGCTGGTCGAGACGGTCAAGGCCGCACTGGAAGACTAATCCAGGCGGACTGCGGTTGCCTCGCCATGAAGAAAGCCCCGGACCGTTATAGTCCGGGGCTTTTCTCCGATTTTTCTTCGGGAAAAACATTCTGTGACGGTCAGGCCGCCCTGCACAGTCAGCTCACGTCCACGGTGATGCCTTCGTTGACGTAGAAAAGCACCTTGAACCTGCGTTGCAGCTTGACGACCACTTCCTCCACGGAGCTCTCGCCAATGCCCTCCACCCGGATATAGGTGATTCGGGTGCCGCCGTCGCTGGCGGTGAAAACGTTGGAGCAGGTCAGCCCCATGTCGTGAATCTCGCTCAGGAGTTCGAACAGGGGCGCGGTCTGGGGATCGATCCGGAAGGCGAGCCGTGTGCCGGAGTTGGTGGACCCGGACACCGAGCAGAGAAAGCGGAGAATGTCGATCTGGGTGATGATGCCGGTCAGTATGCGTCCTTCCAGCACGGGCAGTCCGCCGATCTTGTGTTTGACAAGAATTTCCGCAGCCTCGTCGAGGGAGGTGTGCGGTGAGACGGTGATGGGATCAGTGGTCATGATATCCCCGGCGGTCAGCGTGTAGAGGCCGCCGCTCCTGCCCGAGGTCACGTCGCCGGGAATGAACTTTGAAGGCATGGCGTCGCGGATGTCGCGGTCGGAGACAATGCCCACCAGCTTGTCGCGGCTGTCCAGAACGGGGAACTGGCGGATGTTCTTTTCGCGCAGGATCTCCGCCGCATCCATGACCGAGGAATTCACCCCGAGCGTTATGACGTTTCTCGTCATCCAGTCTCTGACAAGCATTCTTTCCCGCCTTTGTTGTCCCTCGCGACTTCTGCATGAAGCCGAATTGATTTCTTGTAAGCGGTCGGGAAACAAAATGCAACGTGTCGGCACGTCACAAGGTTTTTGATTTTTCCCTGACTTCCCTGACCAGGGCCAGGAATTGCGGCCTGAGCGCTTCTACTTCCGGCCTGATTTCTTCCAGGGGCTCGCTGTAGCACTGCTTCTCCAGCGCCCTGGCCCGATGCACTATTTCCATGGCAAGCACGTGGCTGGCTATGTTGGTGATGGAGTGGACGGCTTCGCCCAGTTCGGTCATGTCCTCCGTCCGCAACGCGTTGTCGAGCTTGTCCAGCTTGGCATCCGCTTCTTCCAGGAAGAGTTCGAGGATTTCCTTGAGTAGCTCCGTGTTGCCCTCGAAGCGGCTGATCAGGCTGTCCATGTCCAGGCTCACGGTTTCCTTGCGGGCCGCCGGGCGCGAGGGCATGGCCGGCTTGGAGCGTGGCTCGTTGGGGGTGTGCGCCGCCACTGTGCGGGCAATGGCGGCCGAAAGCTCCTTCATCTCAACAGGCTTGCTCACGTAGTCGTCCATACCCGCCTCGAACATGCGCTCCTTGTCACCTTTCATGGCATAGGCGGTCAGGGCGATGATCGGGATGGAGGGGTCGACTCCTTTGGCCCTGCCTTCTCGGATGCACCGGGTGGCGTCGATGCCGCCCATTTCCGGCATCTGGATGTCCATGAGTACGAGGTCTGTTTTTCTCCCGGTTTCCTCCAGGAGCCGAATGGCCTCCAGTCCGTTGCCTGCGACCGTGACCCGGTGGCCGAACATGGTCAGGAAATGGGTCAGGAATTTCTGGTTCAGGGGGTTGTCCTCGGCCAGCAGGATGTCGAGGTGCAGCCCCGCGGGCAGCACGGCCCGTGCGGGCTCGCACCTGGGTGCCGTGGTTGCGGGGACGTCCATCCAGGCGGTGAAGGAGAAGACGGAGCCGAAGCCGTCAGCGCTCTTGACGCTGATGTCCCCTCCCATCATCCGAACGAATTCCCTGGAGATGGTCAGGCCGAGGCCGGTGCCCTGGTGTGTTTTCGCGGAGGAACTGTCCACCTGCGTGAAGCTGTCGAACACGGTGGCCAGCTTGTTCTCGGGGATTCCTATGCCCGAGTCCTGCACGGTGAAGAGGAGACAGACCCGCTCTTCCTGTCTTTCCGAAATCTCCACCGAGACGTCCACATGGCCGCGTTCGGTGAACTTGACGGCGTTGCCGATCAGGTTGCGGAGAATCTGCCCCAGCCGGTCCTTGTCGCCGCGAAGGGTTTCGGGGACGTCTCCGGCTACCGCCTGATTGAGGGCGATGGGCTTCTTCTCCACTGCCGGTGCAAAGTGGCGGGTGGTGGTTTCCAGCAATTGCCGGATATCGAAATCCTCGGGCTTCAGCTCCATCTTGTGGGCCTCGACCTTGGAGAGGTCGAGGATGTCGTTGACGATGGAGAGCAGGGACCGGGCAGCCTCGCGGATCATGTCCATGTGCTCCCGCTGCTCCTTTGTCAGGCCCGTGGTGATGGTCATCTCGGCCATGCCCAGGATACCGCTGATCGGCGTACGGATCTCATGGCTCATGTTGGCCAGGAAGCGGCTCTTGGTCCGGTTGGCCTCCTGCGCTGCGATGCGGGCCTCTTCCGCCGAGCGGTTGGCCTCTTTCAATTCGTCCTCCATGCGGTCGCGCAGGATGGCGGCCCCGAGTATGTCGGCCAGCATGGTCATGGACTCGATTTCCACGGGCATCCACTCCCGCTCCTCCCGGCTGTTCGTCAGGCCGAAGAAACCCCACCAGGTATTGCCCACGAAGACAGGGACGAGGATGACCGACTGGGTTTGCAGCCGTTCGAAGAATATCCGCTCGCCGGTTTGGAAGTCCCGGACGTTTCCCGCCACGATCTTCCGCTCGCCCAGGATGGTCTTCCAGCGGTCGAAGGTTGGGGAAAAGGGCTGGTCCTGGAACTCAGGGGATTCGAGGAGGGGCGTGACCTGTCCGTCGGTCCACTCATGGATCATGGAAAAGACGGTATTGTGCGAGGCGGGGCTCTCCTTCCGCCGGAACAGAAAGCTGCGGGAGACCTCCGAGACCTTCCCCAGGTTGGCCATGGCCTCCCCCAGGCCGGACCGCCAGTCCGGATCCCGCAGCACTTTGGAGGCGAAAGATGCGACGATCTGGAGAATTGCGTCCCTGCGAAAAAGGAAGTTCTCGAACTCCCGCTCGGGCGTGACGTCGCGGATCATGCCGAGGACCCTGTTTTCGCCGCTTTCGCTGTCGAACTCCACCTGGCGGTGCAGACTCAGGTAGCGGATTTCGCCGTTGTCCAGCACCACGCGGTATTCGAAATCCAGCGACCAGCCCTGCTGGAACGTGGCCTTGTTGGCCTGCTCGAAGATTTCGAGGTCCTCCGGATGAACCAGCGTGCGCATGCTTTCGAAACTGTCGGTCAGCCGCTCGTCGTCGCCCAGGATGCGCCGGAGCCCTTCGGACCAGCGGGTTGTGCCATCCTTTTCGATTTCCCAACTGCCCAGCCTGCCGCTCTTCTCCTGCCAGCGGAACAGCCGTCTGTCGTCTTCGAGCTGTCGCTGCAGTTCCCGTTGCCGGGCGAGGTGTCGAAGGCAGCAGGCCATGCCTTCCGGAGAAGCGCTGAAAGGGTCGAAATAGGCGAAAGCTCCGGCTTCCAGCGCCACCTTGTGCATGCCGCCCGGATCCGGTGCCAACAGCAGGGTTTCACGCTCGTATTCCTCCCTGATGCGGCGGATGGCGCGTCGCCAGGAATCGTCGTCCGGGCCCGGCACGAGAATGACCAGGTCTGTTTTGCGGCCTTCCAGTTCCCGGACCCCTTTGGACACCGTGTCGTAGGACAACGGCTTCGTGTAGCGTTCGGCCAGCAGTCTACGCAACAACCCTCGGTCGGCTTCCTTGTGGGCGAGGATGAGTATGCCCTTTTCATTATTCACTTTTTTGGCCTCCGGCGTGAGCTGCATGGTGGAGCTTCATCACTCCCTACCATCTTTACTATCCGCACTTTCCCGTGAGTACAACCGCTTTGCCCCTTTTCCGTGTTTTCCATGTCGTCTCGGAAAACCCAACCGTGATCGTCTGAAATGACAACGTGTTATCCTGTCAGCTCCCTTGCTTTCTCCTGGTGGCCGGTTTACCTTTGGGGCAGGCTCGGTTTTTTCCGCGCCGGACGGGGCCTGAGAGCCGGACGGAGGCCTCTCCATTGGGGAACCGGCGCTTCGGGTGCGGTCGGGCCGTCCTGTCTTCGCGTCGGCGGGGTACGGGCGAGACGCAAACACGGCGGGGACTCATGCGTTTTTTCAGTTGGTTTCTCTCCATTCTCCTGCACGTCGTGGCGGCGGTGCTCCTGATCCAGGCCGTCCGTCTGGCCCCGCCGGAAGCGCCGGAATGCATGGAGCTGGACCTGACCAGGCTGGAGCGGCCGGAGGAAGCACCTCTTCCTGTGCCCGCCCCGCTTCCCGCCCCTGCGCCCGCGCCGCTCCCTGCGCCAGCCGAGCAGGCTCGGCCCGAGCCCGCTCCTCTGCCCATGGACAAGACCGTGGTGCTGGACGACGCACCACCACCTCCTCCCGCCGAGGCCCCGGCTGCCGTTCCGCAATCATGGCCCGAGCCCGGCGTGGCGGAGATCAGCCCGGTCAAGGTGCCCCGGACCGAGCCTCTGTCCAAGCCCGTTCCTCCGCCTGCTTCAGGCCCTGATCCCGATGCGGGCAAGATCATCGTGCGCAAGGACGACACTATCGTGCACCGGGGACACGAGGCGCGTTTCGGCCGCTCCATGATGGCGGACTACTATTCATACTCTTCCTCGGAGTTTTCCGGCCAGTTCCGCACCAGGGATGACCGGACCATCTCCATCATCGACGCACGAAACACCCAGTACGGGCGGTTCCTCCTCTACGACTCCAAGCACAAGACACTGCGGCGGCTCAAGGAATTCGGCAAGTACGTGTACACCATCGGCCCGTCGGCCTGGGAGGACGAGCCCGTGGTGGGCACCATCACCTTCCTGGCCAAGAACGACCGCATCGAGCGATTCATACTGACCACGGACGATGACCGCCTGGCACACTTCCCGGTCAAGGTCCATGTCCGTGAGGAGGAGGTCCGCTTTCCCACCAACGCGGGGATCAGGAGCGGCTATGTTTCCCTTCCGCCCGAGGGCGAGAAGGGGCGGGGCGTGGTCGCCGTCCATGGCAATAGGTGCGTGGAGCAGGGGCTCCTGCTGGGCTTCACCCGGACCCTGTCCGCGAGGGGGCTCGCCTCCCTCTCCTTCGAGCCCCGGGGGTGCGAGGACGGGAGCGGAACGCCCGAGTCCGTCGAGACGCTGGTCTCCGACACCCGGGCGGCGTTGAGTCATTTCGGCGAACTTGCTCCGGTGGATTTCCGCAAGGTCGGGCTGTGGGGATACGGGCCGGGCGTGCCGGTTGCCGTGGAGGCGGCGCACGGCGGAGCTCTCTCTCCGGCATTCCTGATCTGCGTCCTTGACGACGCGCTGCAGGTGGAGGCCTTCCCTGGAAAGGAGATCCTGTCGCGGCTGGATATGCCGGTTTTCTGGCTGATCACCGGGAGAGACGTATCCCGTTGGCAGGGCGCAGTGGCCACGCTGGAGTCCCTGCGAGACGGCGGTAAGCGGTTCACGGTGGTGATTTCCCCGGTTCGGGAAAATTTCGGGACCGACGGCTCGGCCCAGGCAGCCTGGGTGGAGCGGGTCACGGAGAACCATGTCCGCCTTGCCGTGTCCTGGCTGGAAAATCTGGGGCTTTGACGGGAACGGACTCGAATTACGCCCCGTTATTTGAAAAATGAGAACCTCCCCTTTTCATTACAGAACATTCGCGTTATATTTAATGTACCTATGCGAAATTTGAAACCGGAAGCCCGGATGCGATACCGTGAAGCACACCGATGAAGCCCCCATTGATGCCGGCCCGACGGCAATGGATTTGACCCCGGACCTGTTCCGGAAGGTCATGGAGGTCTCGGGAGTGGCCATGGCCATTCGCGGGCCGGACCTCAAGCCCATCTACGCCAACAACGCCTTTCTTTCCCATTACGGGTACACCCGGCTGGAAGTCGACACGCTCTCGGCGGAGAAGGTCCTTCCCGATGAGACTATTGCCCTGTACGCCGAGGAAGTCCTTCCGGCCATTCGGGCCGGGGAGAGTTGGGAGGGCGAACACGCCATACGGACCAAGAGCGGCCGCCAGTGCGTGGTCTGGAGTCGGTTCGATCCGGTTCTGGATTCCCAGGGCAGGGTCACTCACGTCATTTCGGTCATGCGGGAGGCCTCCGACTCCGGGCTTGTCCGCAGCGCCCTGTCTATGACAGAGCGCCATCTGCACTTTCTCTCCGAGAATACCCGCGACTGTCTGTTCCGTCTGAATCTGGAGACCGGGACTTATGACTACATCAGCCCCGGAGTGACCTGCATGACCGGGTATACGCCTCAGGAGTTCTACGGCGTGGTCCGCCCCCTCCGGAACATGGTCCCCGAAGAGTGGCGCAAGGTGATGGACGAACGTTGGGAGGAGCTTCTGTCCGGCCGGACCGATCCCGAGCACGTAATGCCGATCGTGAACAAGAACGGTACGCTCCGGTGGCTCAGTCTCCGGTTCACCCTGGTCCGGGACTGCTGCGGAAAACCCGTTGCCGTCGAAGGGATCATGACCGACGCCACCCAGACCAAGCTGGCGGAAGAGGCGCTCAAGGCCAATGAGCAGAAGTACCGGCTGCTGGTGGAGAACATTTCCGACGTTGTCTGGACCCAGGACGACGCGCGCCGTTTCACCTACGCCACTCCGTCGGCGGAGTTCCTGTGGGGGTACCCGCTGGAAGAGCTGCTTCAACTGGATCACAGGGAGTTGTTTACCCCGGAATCCCGCAAACGGATGGAGGCCATCAGCCAGGCGCGCATGCAGGACGAGAAGGAGGGGCGTTACTCCCTCAATCGTGAAGTCTACGAGCATCTGCGCAAAGACGGTACCAGCATCTGGGCCGAATCGGTTGTTCGTCGGACCTTTGACGAAAAAGGGAATCCACTGGGCTATCTGGGGATGACCCGCGATATCACGGAACGAAAGCAGGCGGAGGATGCGCTGCTGGAGAGCGAGACCCGCTTCCGCACTCTGTTCGAGGACTCGCCCATTTCCCTCTGGGAGGAGGACCTGACTCGGCTCAAGGCGTATTTTGACCAGCTCAAGACCGAGGGTGTGCAGGATTTCCGGCAGTTCTTTTACGACAACCCGGACAAATTGGCTCATTGCGCCACGCTGGTGGACGTGGTGGGGGTGAACAAGGCCACCCTGGAGTTGCTCCGGGCCAAGTCCAAGGAGGACCTGCTTGGCAACCTGGACAAGGTTCTGACCGAGAGTTCCATGGCCGCCTTCACCGAGGAGATGATTCTTCTGGCGTCCGGGGGGTGCGAGTATTGCGGAGAGATCACGCACCGCACGCTGGAAGGCGACATCATCTGGGTCGTGGTCCACTTCCTGGTGCCGCCCGAGTATGAGGATTCCCTTTCCAGAGTCATCGTCTCACTCATCGACGTCACGCCGCGCAAGCGGGCCGAGCAGGCGCTCATGGAATCCGAGGAGCGCTATCGGGTGGTGGTGGAGAACACGCGGGAAGGCGTGGCCGTGGTCAAAGGCGCCGAGACGGTTTTCGTCAATGAGGCCATGGGCCGGATTCTGGGCTATTCCGGTGAGGAACTGAAATCGGTCAGCCCATTGGACAGGGTTCACCCGGAGGACCGGGAGCTGGCCCGGAAGCGTTTTTCCGACCTGGACTCCGGCAGGGAAAAGGAGGGCGTCGCGGTCCTGCGGATCGTCACCGGACAGGGGGCCTTCCGCTGGGTCACCCTCAACGTCAAATCGATCATGTGGGGCGGCGAAGAGGCGAGGCTGAAGATGCTGTCCGATATCACCCCGCACAAACGGCTTGAGGAAGAGCTTCGGGTCGCCCACGCCGAGATGGAGAAGCGGGTCCGCCAGCGCACAGCCGAGCTCTCCGAAAGCAACGCCAAGCTGACGCGGGAGATTCAGGAGCGGGAAAAGGCCCAGGCTCACATTCTTTCCCTTACCCAGCAGCTTATCCGCATTCAGGAGGACGAACGTCAGCGCATCTCCTGCGATCTCCACGACAAGGTTGCCCAGGACCTCTCGTCCACCGTGCTCAGCATGGAGACCCTGTTCGACGGCTACACCATCATCGATCCGGAGATACTGGCCAGGGGCAAGGCCGTGGCAGGTGTCGTACGCCGGACCATCGCCGAGGTCCGTGATATCGCCTATGGCCTTCGGCCTCCGGCCCTGGATCAGCTCGGGTTGACCCGCACTCTGGAGCAACTCTGCTCGGATACTGCGGAACGCTCCGGTTTGAACATTGACTTTTCCGCCGTGGGCATTGAAAATGTATCGTTGGATTTTGATACTGAAATCAATATCTATCGAATGATTCAGGAGGCGTTGACCAACGTGGTCAGGCACGCCGGGGCCACCGGCGCCACGGTCCGGCTGGTCAAAAGCCATCCCGATCTCCTGGTCCGGGTCTCGGACGACGGCCGGGGCTTCGAGCTCAACAGGCGCAGGGCCGAGATCGTGGCGGAACGGCGCATGGGGTTGACCAGCATGGAAGAACGTGCGCGCCTCATCGGCGGGGCCATGGAAATCCGCTCCCGGCTGGGAGCCGGCACAAGGATCATCTTGAAAATACCGTTGACCGCTGCCAGGAGGCGATGAATATGGAACTCATGATTGTCGACGACCACCCGCTGTTCCGGGAAGGGCTGAAGACCATCGTCAATCGCAACCGGAACTATTCGGTCGTGGCGGAGGCCGGCAACGGCAAGGATGGCGTGGCCCTGGCCAGGGAACTCAGGCCGGACATCATGCTGGTGGACATTTCCATGCCCGGTAAGAACGGCATCCAGGTCATCCGTGATCTCAGGCAATTCCTTCCCGAGACCCGGTTCATCATCATTTCCATGCATTCCGAGGCCGACTACATCGTGGAGGCGTTTCGTGCCGGGGCCACCGGCTATATGATCAAGGAGTCCGCCGCCGAAAACCTGATCAAGGGGCTGGATACCGTGGCCAGGGGCGAAATGTTTCTGGACAGCGCCCTTTCCCAAGAGGTGGTCTTCAAGCTCCTTCAGGCCAAGGACGACGCCGGCGAATCACGGAAGGACCCCTACTCCACGCTCACCCCCCGTGAGCAGGAAGTCATGCGCATGCTTGCCGAAGGACTGACCTCCAAGGAGGTGGCGGCCCAGCTTTTCATCTCGCCGAAAACCGTGGAAAACCACCGAACCAACCTGATGAAGAAGCTTGGCCTGCACTCCACGGTGGAACTCATTCGCTATTCGGCCCGGCTGGGGCTTATCGACCTTGATACGTGGGCCATCTGACCTTGCCGCCTTCGGTTCGGCGGATCGGACCCGGCAGAATGTGTTGCAATTGGGGAAAATAGTTGCCATTGTGTGCTTTAGATCGATTTCAGCCGGAAGCCCCGAGCCTTCGGAATCCTGAGAGGTAAGGCATGTTCAAAGACGTCAGTTTGAAGTGGAAAGTTCTCGCCCTGGTCATTCTCGGCCCCATCTTCGTTGCCTGTGTGCTTGCGGTTCAGCAGGTGATGCAGATCAGGGAAGCCGGGCATGAAGATATCCTGCACCAGGGCAGGGCCGTCATCCTCATGGCCGAGGCGGCTCGCGAGGAGATGTCCGCTAAACTGGCCGCTGGCGTCATGCGCCCCTTTGACGAGATCAAGTCCAGGGAACAACTTCTTCAGGCCGTTCCCATCATCACCGCCATCAACATGGCCCAACGCAACGCCAAGGCTCTGGATTACGCCTTCAGGGTTCCCAAAGTCTCTCCGCGCAATCCGAAGAACGAGCCGACCGAACTGGAACTTTCCGTACTCAAGCGGTTGAAAGAGGAGAAGCTGGAAGAACTGGTCGTGGCCGAGGAAGATCAGATTCGCTATTTTCGCCCCATCCGGCTGACCAAGGAGTGCCTCTACTGCCACGGCGATCCCAAGGGCGGCAAGGACCCGCTCGGCGGCATCAAGGAAGGATGGCGCGAGGGTGAGATTCACGGCGCTTTCGAGATTATTTCATCCCTGGAAACCGCCAAGGCCAAGAGTCTGAAATCAGGCATCTACACTGCGGTGGAGACCGCCGTCATTCTGTTACTCGTGGGTATTGCCTCATGGTTCATGGTCAAGCGGGTCATCGTTACCCCGCTGTTCCGTATCCGCGACTTCGCCCGTGATGTGGCGTCCGGCGATCTTGATGCCCACCCGGGAGGAGCCTTCGGAGCGGAGCTTGGAGTAGTTCGAGACGCCATCTCCACCATGGTGGACAACCTCAAGGCCAAGATGCTTGAAGCCTCCCAGAAACAGGAGGAGGCCGAAGCGGCCAAGGGCGAGGCCGAGGTGGCCATGAACGAGGCCAAGCAGCAGGAGGCCCGGACCAACGAGCTTCTTTCCAAGATGCAGCGCATTGCAGGGGACGCTTCGCTTATCGCTGAGCAGGTGACCAGCGCCGCGGACGAGCTTTCCGCCCAGGCCGACCAGGTCAGCAGCGGCGCGGAGATACAACGCGAGCGCACCGCCCAGACCGCCACGGCCATGGAAGAGATGAACGCCACTGTTCTGGAGGTGGCCAGGAACTCCGCCAACTCCGCCGACTCGGCCCAAAATGCCAAGGAGCAGGCCCAGCAGGGCGCGGACGTGGTCAAGAACGCGATCTTCGCCATCGAGGAAGTGCACGAGCTGACCACCACGCTGAAGTCCTCCATGGCCTCGCTTGGCGGGCAGGCAACGGACATCGGCCAGATCATGAACGTCATCGAGGACATCGCGGACCAGACCAACCTCCTCGCGCTCAACGCGGCCATTGAGGCGGCTCGGGCAGGTGAGGCCGGTCGCGGCTTTGCGGTTGTCGCCGACGAGGTGCGCAAGTTGGCTGAAAAGACCATGGACGCCACCAAGGAGGTGGGCAACGCCATCCAGAGCATTCAGGATGGTGCGGAAGCCAACATCCGAAGCGTGGATACCGCGGCCGAGGCCGTGGACAGGGCCACGGAGATGGCCAACCAGTCCGGGGAGTCCCTTGGACAGATCGTCCATTTCGCCGACGCGACTTCGGGGCAGGTGCAGTCCATCGCCACCGCCGCGGAGGAGCAGTCAGCCGCCTCGGAAGAGATCAACCGCGCCGTGGAGGACATCAACCTGATCGCCTCTGAAACGGCCGAGGGCATGAACCAGTCCGCCGAGGCCATTACCGAACTCGCACGCCTCTCCAATGAGCTGAGGCTGCTCATCAACGAGATGAACGAATAGCGGGCCGTTCAAGATTCGCCTATTCCAGGGCTCCGGCTTATCAGGTCGGAGCCCTGTTTCATTTCCGCTCAGCGCCTTTACATTTCGGGCGAAGGTGCTAGGCTTGCCCCATGTCAAACCATGCCCTCGCCAACGCGGCCCGCGTCCTGCGGGAGTCCCGCTGCACCCTGGCGTTCACCGGAGCCGGTATTTCCGTTGAGTCGGGAGTCCCCCCGTTCCGGGGGCCCGGTGGGGTCTGGGCCAAGTATGACCCCGCCAAGTTCGAGAAGGCCTACTTCCGGCGGAACCCGGAAGAGGTCTGGCCGCTGCTGAAGGAGATCTTCTACAGCCGCCTGGTCCACGCCAAGCCCAATCCAGCCCACTACGCGCTGGCCGAACTGGAGCGCGCGGGCATGCTGGATGGCATCGTGACCCAGAACATCGACGGGCTGCATCAGGAGGCAGGCAGCCTGGTGGTCCACGAATACCACGGCTCCACCCGGCGCATGCAGTGCATGAAATGCCGGGAGTTTTTCGACGCTTCAAATATTTCCCTTGAAAAGCTGCCGCCACCGTGTCCGGTCTGCGGCGGCCTGCTCAAGCCGGACTTCGTCTTCTTCGGCGAGGGCATCCCCACCGACGTGCACCGGGCCGCGACCGACCTTGCCGGGCGGGCCGAGGTCTGCCTGATCGTGGGCACCGGGGGCACGGTGGTGCCTGCCGGACGCATCCCCTACATCGTCAAGAACCGGGGCGGCGTCCTCATTGAGATCAACCTCCACGACACCAGCTATTCGTACACCGTCTCGGATTACTATCTCCAGGGCAAGGCGGGCACCCGACTGCCGGAACTGGTGGCCGCGACCCTGGGTTGACCCGACCCCGCAAAAAGGAATGAGCCCCGGCGTAATAGCAATAGCCGAGGCTCTCTAACCCCGTACCTTCACCTGATCCAAGCGCTCGGTTACGGAGGTGTTCTATCTGTTTTTCGGAAATCCCATAGGAGAAACCCGGGACGGATCTGATGATCCGCCCCGGGAGGTTGGTTGTTCGTCCTAGCCGGCCATGCGCTTGACCGGACGACCGAGCCTAGCCAGGAACTGCTTCCTGGTCATGGGGCCCTTCTTGATGGAGGAGGCGTCCGCGGACAGCATCTCATAGTAGCTGTCGGGATCCGTCTGCACCAGGTAGATGACCCTGACTTCGTCGGGATCGACCAGTTCCGCGTCCGGGAACTTCTCCTGGGCCTGGGCCAGACGCTCCTCGGCCAGGGTGAGCATGTCCTCGCGTTCGCCGAAGTTCATGGCCCCGGTGGGACAGGTCTGCACGCAGGCGGGCAGCATGCCCACCTTGACGCGGTCGATGCACATGTCGCACTTCACGATCTGGCCGGTCTCCTCGTTGACGCGGGGAATCTCGTAGGGGCAACCGAAACGGTAGGCGTCCTTGTCGGGTTCCTTTGCGGTCAACTCGGTGTAGACCACGGCTCCGGTCTCCTCGTCATGGACGATGGCGCCGGGCACGGTCATGGAGTCCATGCACGGCGGCTCCACGCAATGGCGGCATTGTTCCGGGAAGAACAGCCACTGGAGCTTGCCGTCCACCTCCAGTTCGTTGAAGCGGACCAGTTTCAGGGTGACGCCGGAGAGGTCCGGAGGATTCTGATGGGAACCCGTATTCTCGGTCTTCTCGGCGGGGAGTTTCTTCCATTGCTTGCAGGCAACCTGGCAACCACGGCAGGCCGTACACTTGGTCAGGTCGATGAAGAATGTCTTACTCATGTCATTCCTCCTTTACGCCTTGCGGACGTTGACCATGAAGGCCTTGGTTTCAGGGATGCCGGTGTTCGGGTCACCGACGGACGGGGTCAGGATGTTGGCGGAGTCGCCGCCGTCCTTGGGCCATGTCCAGCCGAAGTGCCAGGGCAGGCCGACCTGATGAATGGTGGTGCCCTTGATGGTGAACGGCTTCAGGCGCTTGGTCACGATGGCCTTGGCCCAGATGGAGCCGCGCACCGATTCGACCGTTACCTTTTCACCGTTTTCGATCCCTCTGAGTTCCGCAAGTTCCGGGCTCATTTCAACGAAGACCTGGGGCTCCGCTTCGGTCAGCCAGTCGCAGTTGCGGGTCATCAGACCGGTCTGCCAGTGCTCGGTGACACGGTAGGTGGTGCCGATGAACGGGAACTTGGGATCGCACACCGCCTTGGTCTCGTCCTCGTAGGAGAGGGCGGTGGGGTTATGCAGGGTTGAGGAGAAGGGATGCGACTTCACCGGGCATTCCAGCGGCTCGTAGTATTCGGGCAGCGGACCGTCAGCCCGGCCGGGGCCGAAGAGCTGGCCGAAGCCGTGCTTGCGCATGATGAAGGCATATTTGGTGCCCGGAGCCCAACCTCCGTCAGGCACGTCGCCCTTCCACTTGGTCTCGGGACCGGTCCACTCGATGACCGGCTTTTCCGGGTTCCAGGGCTTGCCCTGGAGGTCAACCGAGGCCCTGTTGTACAGGATGCGGCGGTTGACGGGCCAACACCAGGAGAAGTTCGGGAAGAGGCCGATCTTCGCCTGTTCGGGAGTCTGGGCCAGGCTGCGGCGTGCTGCCATGTTGCCCTTGTCCGTGTAGGAGTTGCAGTACAGCCAGTTACCCGAGCAGGTGGAGCCGTCGGCCTGCAGGAAGGCGAAGCTCGGGACCTGCTGGCCCTTCTTGTAGGACTTGCCCTTGATGGTCACGTCCCTGGTGAAGTAGCCGTTGATCAGCTTGGCGGTCTTGTGGGCGTCGAACACGCCGTTGGTGGCGATGTTGTCCCAGGTCAGCCGGGTGATCGGTTCGGGGTAGGCGCCGCCTTCCTTCTCGTACAGGTGCTGAATCTCCTTCATCAGCTCGTACATCATGTCGCCGTCGGGCATCTGCCCTGCGGGCGCGTCGGGGCCCTTGTAGCGCCACTGCATCCAGCGGCCGGAGTTGGTGATGGAACCTTCCTTCTCAATGGAGACCGCGCAGGGGAGGAAGAAGACTTCGGTCTTGATCTTCTTCGGGTCCATGTCGGGACCTTCCCAGAACCAACCGGTCTCGTTGGGGAAGATGTTGACGTTTACCAGCCAGTCCAGCTTTGACAGGGCACGCCTGTTCTTGTTGGCGTTGGCCCCGGAACAGGCCGGGTTCATGCCCCAGGCGAAGAGGCCCTTGAACTGGCCCGCGTCCATCTTGTCGAACAGGGTCAGCCAGGAGTATTCGGCCGCGGAAGCGGAGTCGAGCCTGGGCAGGTAGTTGTAGGCGGTCGCCGGGTCGTCGTCCATCCACATGGACTTGATCAGGGACGCCGAGTATTTGGGATAGTTGCCCCACCAGTTGGCCGACTTCGGGTCGTGGGAGACCGGGGTGTAGGCCTTGTCGTAGTCCGCCAGGGTCGGCTGG
This sequence comes from Pseudodesulfovibrio cashew, assembly GCF_009762795.1. Taxonomy (NCBI): domain Bacteria; kingdom Pseudomonadati; phylum Thermodesulfobacteriota; class Desulfovibrionia; order Desulfovibrionales; family Desulfovibrionaceae; genus Pseudodesulfovibrio; species Pseudodesulfovibrio cashew. The sequence goes on from NZ_CP046400.1 coordinate 1,475,939, forward strand.
GACGCCTTGGGCGTCTTCAGGTAGCCGGGCAGGATGTGGTAGAGCAGGCAGTGGTCGGTGGAGCCCTGGACGTTGGATTCGCCGCGCAGGGCGTTGACGCCGCCGCCAGCCACGCCGATGTTGCCGAGCAGCAACTGGATCATGGCCATGGAGCGGATGTTCTGCACGCCCACGGTGTGCTGGGTCCAGCCCATGGCGTACATGATGGTGCCTGCCTTGTCGGCCTTGCCTGTGGCGGCATAGGTCTCGTACAGGGCGACGAGTTCGTCCTTGCTCATGCCGGAGATCGAGGAGACCTTGTCAAGGTCGTAGCGCGCGTAGTGCTTCTTGAGCATCTGGTAGACGCACTTGGGATCCTTGAGGGTCGGGTCCTTCTTCGGGTTGCCCTCGGCGTCCATGGCGAAAGCCCACTTGGACTTGTCGTAGGACTTGGTCTTGGGGTTGTACCCGGCGAAGATGCCGTCGGTGAAGGAGTAGTTGTCGCCGATGATGAAGGAGGCGTTGGTGTAGTCGACCACGTAGTCCCTGAAGATCAGGTCGTTGTCGAGAATGTACTTGATCATGCCGCCGAGGACCGCGATATCCGAGCCGGAACGGAGGCCCGCATACATGTCGGCCTTGGCCGAAGTCCTGGTGAAACGGGGGTCGACGTGGATCAGGGTCGCGCCCTTTTCCTGCGCCTTGGTCACCCACTTGAAGGAGATGGGATGGTTTTCGGCAGCGTTGCTGCCCATTATCAGAATGCAATCACTGTTCTGGATGTCGATCCAGTGATTGGTCATCGCGCCGCGTCCGAACGACTCTGCCAGAGCCGCAACAGTCGCGCTGTGTCAGATACGCGCCTGGTGCTCTATGTACACCAGGCCGAGGCTGCGGAGCATTGTCTGGTAGGCCCAGCACTCCTCGTTGTCGAGAGCGGCGGAACCGAGCGACGCGATGTTGTCGCAGCGGTTGACCACTTGTCCTTTCTTGTTCTTGTAGGTGAACTCGGCGTCGCGGGTTTCCTTGACCCTGCGGGCGATCTTTTCGAGCGCCCAGGACATGGAGACCTTCTTGAATTCGGTGGAGTAGGGGGCGCGGTAGAGCACCGTGTCCGGGCGCCGGTCGTTGTCGGCCAGCTGCCAGATGGATGCGCCCTTGGCGCACAGCGCGCCTTCGTTGATCGGGTGATCCGGGTCGCCCTCGACGTTGATCGCCTTGTTGTCCTTGAGGGCCGTGTTGACGATGAGACCGCAACCCACGGCACAGTAGCAGCACACGGACGTGGTCTGCTTGCTCCATTTCGGGGTCAGCGCGGCAGCCCTGTCGATCATCTTCGACTTGGGCGTACAGCCGAGCCCGAGACCGCCAAACGCCGTCGCAACAGCGGCGGTGGCGGAGAGCTTGAGGAAGTTCCTTCGGTTGGTATGCATTCGACCTCCTGTTGTTGATGCGGTTCAGCGCCCGCGAATCTCGCGGCCCAACGCCACGAGCAGGGCATAACCGCTCGGCTGCACTACGCTGTCCCAGCTGGGAGTCCTGGCCCACGTACGTCCGGCTCGAACGTACGTGGCGGCCATGGACTTCGCCACTGTCCGCACAGCGTCCAGAGCGAAGCCCAGCCCGTCGAAGGGCATGGCCGCGACACCCCGTGCAGCAAATTTTTTGTGTTTTGCATTGCGCATTAACGTTCCTCTCCCTTTTTTACCTATAGCCGTTATGAGCGTCTGTGGCTTTGCGGGCAACGCAAAGGGTCTTCTCTCAGCTCTTACACAGGGGCAAAGGGCAATTTAATTTTCAACACGCTGATTTGAATGGCGATGTTCTATGCTCAATAGGGCATAGGCGGATTTCTTTGTTGCGGTTTGACACCAATGCAGGTCAGGGTCCGTCTCATGGGCACAAAAAAGGCCCCGGCCGCGTACGCGGGCCGGGGCCTTTCTGTCGATAACTAATCGTTTTATTTGCCGAAGGGGCACTTGGGGAAGGAGCAGGTCTTGCAGGTCATGCAGAAGCCGCCTTCGCCGAGATTGGCCAGATCCTTTCGGGTCAGCGTCTGTCCGGCCAGGAGGCGGGGCAGGAGGATGTCGAAGGCCGTGGTCTTGTAGAAGAGGGCGCAGGCCGGGACGCCGATGATTTGCGCGTTGCGGATCTTGCCCACCAGGCTCATGGTGCCGGGGAGCATGGGCACGCCATAGAGGGCGTCGGTCATGCCTGCGTCGGCCAGGGCCGGGCGGGTGACGTCGTCCGGGTCCACGGACATGCCCGCCGTGGTCACGATCAGGTCGCACCCGGCGTCGAGCATGGCCGTGACCGACTTGGTGATGGTCTCGCGGTCATCGGGCACGATGTCGGTGCGGTGCACCTCGCTGCCCAGCTTGATGACCTTGGAGGAGACGATGGGGATGAACTTGTCCTCGATCAGTCCCTGGAAGACCTCGGTGCCGGTTACCAGCACGCCCACCTTGGCCTTGCGCAGAGGCAGGATGGACAGGATCGGCCCTTCTCCCAGGGCGGTGATGGCCCGCGAGAACTTGTCGCGGGAGATATAGAGCGGGATGGCCCTTGTTCCGGCCACGCCCTTGCCCTCGGGGATGATGGATCCGTCGTGGCGGGTTGCGAGCATGACGTCCGGGGAGAGATTGAACCGAGAGAGGGCGTCAAGATCGATGGAGAGCAGGCCGGTCTTTTCGGCGAAGAAGTTGATTTTGCCTTCCTTGGGGTCATCGTCATAGGTGATGCCGTCACCGGCCATACGCTTGGCAAAGGCCTTGACCGCCTCGTTCTCGTGCACCCATTCGTCGCCAGGCAGGCTTTCGGCGTCGTAGACATGGAATTTGCCGATGCGCTGGAGGCGGCAGACGTCGCCGATGCCGAGCACGTCTCCGGCGCGGCTTACGGGCTCCTTGCTTTCCTCGGCCTCAATACCGGTCATGTCGTGGACCACGGTCTTGCCCACGGCCTCCTCAACGGGAACGGCGCGCATCACAGGGGCGTCGTCGCGGCACTCCACTCCCTCCATGGCAACGTACGGGTCTTCACCCTGGCAGCCGCGGCAGATGGAACCGTCGCTGGAGGGGTAGGCCTCGCCGCAGACGGGACAGACATCGATGGCGGTCATGTGGCCGTGGCCGAGATATTTCTTGTCCACGGTGATGGGCCTGATGGAGCAGATGGTGTCCCCGGCCTGCTCGATTTCGGCGAAAAGTTTCTCGGTATCCTGCTCGGCCTTGGGCTTTTCCTTCATGAACCAGCCTCTGATCTCGGGCCACTGCTCCAGCTTCTTCTGGTCGATGGCCACGCGCACGCCCACGCCCGTGTACTTGTCGTACAACGATACGGCATAGCGGCCGAGCAGTTTGATCTTCATCCAGTTGTTGCCGGCGGAGCAGAGGGTGAGGAGCTGGACCGCGTCGGGCAGACACTTGCCGGACTCCACCAGGGCTTCGAACAGCGTGCCTTCCGGGATGCGGGCCTTGGCCGCCTCCACCATGTAGCCGCCGATGAGCAGGCCGGGCGCGGGGTAGCCGTGGAATTCCTTGGCCTTCTGTTTGAATTCCTCAAAGGTGTAGTTGCCGATATTCATGGTCACCTCGTCTTGTAAATGAGGGTTGGGTGCGTCAAAAGCGACCATCCTATGACACGGTGTCAAGCCCGAGGCAATTATTCCCGGGAAGTTCTTTTTTTCACGAAGTTGGGCGCGTTTGGGCGGAGTCGAGAATAGCACCGGCCGGGGAATTGTGCAAAATGCGAAAAAGGAGGCCTCTGCCCGGCAGGATGCGGGCATCACCTCTTTTGGGTGTGCCTTTCCGTTTCGGCGGTGCGGTAAAGGGATGGCGACAGGTTTTCATCGCCAATGTTGCAGGCCGCAAAAAAGGCCCTGTTCCGGTGGAACAGGGCCTTTCGTATTTGCCTTGGCCTGGCGCGAGGTGACGTTACATGGCCAGGTGGCGGTCGCGGAATCGAGGCTTCCGCAGGGGCCTATTCGGCTTCTTCGGCAGGAGCGCAATCGCAGTGGTCCTCGGTGGAACAACCGCAGGGCAGCACCTGGGAATGACCCATCTCTTCCTTGACGTCCGTGGCGATCTTGAAGAGCACCGTCACGACAAGCGCGCCGGTGGCGTAGATCATCATGGAGACCATCAGTTCCTTGCCGGTGGGCCAGTAAGGCGTGATGGTTTCGAAGGGAGTGGGGTTGAAACCGCCGATGAGCAGGCCGAGGCCCTTGTCGATCCAGGTAGCGATGACCAGGATGACCAGAGTCCAGGGCAGCAGCTTCAGGTTGTTGCGGAACTTCGGGGTGACCAGCAGGGTGATGGAGATCGCCGCGAAAGCGATGAAGGTCCACATCAGGGTCACCAGGCCGGAGCTGGCGTGTTCGAACAGGTACAGGATCGGGTGCATGTGACCCGGGATGTTCGAGTAGAACGAGGTGAAGATCTCCAGGGCGAAGAAGAACATGTTGATGCACATGGCATACGCGATGATCTTGACCAGGGTCTTCAGAGCGTTCTTGGGCATCTTGAAGGTGGTGAACTTCTCCGTGACCATCATCACCAGGAGGAGGATGGCGGGACCGGAGCAGAATGCGCTCGCCAGGAAGCGGGCGGCCAGGATGGCGGTGAGCCAGTAGTGGCGGCCGGGCAGACCCTGATACAGGAACGCGGTCACGGTATGGATGGAGAAGGCCCAGATAACGGACGTGTAGATGAAGGGCTTGAGCCACTTCGGATGCGGCAGGCGCACCCGGTCAGCCTGGAGGCAGGTCCAGCCCACCAGCAGGTTGAGGAACAGGTAGCCGTTGAGCACGATCATATCCCAGAACAGAATGGAGTTCGGAGTGGGATGGAAGATCATGTTCATCATGCGTTGCGGCTGACCAATGTCGACCACGATGAAGAACAGGCACATTATGCACGCGGCAATGGCCATGAACTCACCGAAGATGACCATGTGCTTGTTGGTCTTGTAGGAGTGGAAGTAGTTGGGCAGCACGATCATGACACCGGAAGCCGCCAAACCGACCAGGTAGGTGAACTGGGAGATGTAGAAGCCCCAGGAGACGTCCCGGCTCATGCCGGTGATCTGAAGGCCGTTCATCAACTGGTCGATCCAGGCCGTGGAGCCTATGGCGATCAGCACCACAAGGAAGCTGATCCAGGCGTAATATCTCTTGGAACCTTTGAGAGCTAATTCAAGCATTCTGATTCCTCCTAAATGATGTAGTAGACGCAGGGCTCGGTGCCCACGGAGGGTTTACGGCGGATGGTGAACCGCTCGCGCAGCACCTTGCGGACCGGGGATTCGGGATCGTAGAGATCACCGAAGGCCAGGGCTCCTTCGGACGCTTCCACGCAGGCCGGGTCCTTGCCCTCGGCCAGGCGTTCGACGCAGAAGTTGCATTTCTCGACCACGCCGCGCATGCGGGTGGGGAACTCCGGGTTGAGCTTGCTCAGGTCCAGACCGTGGCGGGGTTCGCCCCAGTTGAACGAGCGGGAGCCGTAGGGGCAGGCCGCCATGCAGTACCGGCAGCCGATGCAGCGATGGTAGTCCATGGCCACGATGCCGTCGGCCCGCTTGAACGTCGCCTTGGTGGGGCAGACGCGCACGCAGGAGGGGTTCTCGCAGTGGTTGCACAGCAACATGTAGTCGCGGTGGTGCACTTCCTCGGCGAGGTGCGGGTTCTCCTGCTCGGGGAAGGTGTGGGCGTAGGTGTCATGCCAGAGCCACTTCACTTCCTTCTTGCCCTCGATGTGCGGGACGTTATGCGTCTTGTGGCAGATTTCGGCCAGCTTGTTGATCTCTTCCGCGCTGTGCAGCTTGGTAGTGTCAACGACCATGGCCCACTGCTTGGCGTGTTCCGCCTTGGCGTTCACCTTGGCCGGCGAGTGCCCGCCGGAACTCGCCACGGCCGCTTTGGGAGCGACGGCGAGGCCGGCCGCAGCAACGGCGGCGAGCTTGATGAAGGTTCTTCTGTTGTTCTTCATTATTTCAAACCCTCCGGCTGAATGTGGCAATCCCAGCAGTAGGGGGTGACGCCGGCGTCGTTATGACATTTGTCACAGAAGTCGGCCTTGGAGTTGTGGCACTTCATGCAGGTGCGCTGCAGGGAAATGGTGAACTCCTTGCCCTGGTGGTTGACATAGGTGCGTTTGCCGTCGCGCAGTGCGTAGTCGCGCCACTCGTTGAGGAGCTGCATGTGGTTTTCACGCATGAACTGCGTGGACTCCACACATTCCTTTTCTCCGGCAGGCAGCTTGACTTCGGGCTGTTTGTACTCCTTGGTCACGGCGGTGCCCAGCGCAAACGGGGCGCAGAGCAGGCCTATGAAGATGACCAGCCCGGCCATGATGGGGAAACCGTAGTGCATTCTCATTTATGCCTCCATGTTCGGGGGAGTCCAATCGTCTTCTTCGTCCTCGAAGCCGGGCAGGTACTCCTGGCGCATGTCCATCTTGCGTACCTCGCCTTCCTCCAGGACCAGGGCATTGGCCACGAGCTCGTGGGTACCGGTGATGGTAACGCCGGGGGCCCAGTAGTCTGCCAGGGGAATCAGGGTGGCGCGGTCGATGGCGCAGATGCAGGCCATGGTGTTGACGCCGTGCTTGTCCCGGACATACCTGAGGGCATTGCCGCGGGGCAGTCCGCCGCGCAGGCGGATTTCCATGATCTCGTCGGTGTTCAGGCCGGAACCGCCGGCGCAGCAGAAGGTCTGCTCACGGGTGGTCTGGGGCGGCATCTCGAAGAAGTTGTTGCACACGTTCTTGATCACGTAGCGCGGCTCATCCAGCAGGCCCATGCCCCGAGCGGGGTTGCAGGAGTCGTGGAAGGTGACGCGCAGGTGGTCGTTGCGGCTGGGATCGAGATTGAGCTTGCCGTTCTTGATCAGGTCGGCGGTGAACTCGGTGATGTGCAGCATCTTGGTTGCGGCAGCGGTGTCGAACACGGTGCCGGTGATCGGGCTCTTCGGGGTCGTCATCTGAGAACCCTGATTGTCGCCGTTCATGGTGTCCATGTACTGGTGGACGACGCGCCACATGTGGCCGCACTCGCCGCCGAGAATCCACTTACAGCCGAGGCGGTTGGCTTCGGCGTACATCTTGGCGTTGAGCTTCTTCATGACTTCGTTGTTGGTGAACGAACCGAAGTTGCCGCCCTCGGAGGCGTAGGTGGACATGGTGTAGTCCAGGTCCAGGTAATCGAAGAGCAGCAGGTAGCCCATGAAGGTGTAGATGCCCGGATCGGCGAAGACGTCGCCGGACGGGGTGATGAACAGGATCTCATGGCCCTTTTCGTTGAGCGGGGCCTTGACCCGGCGACCGGTGACTTCTTCGATGTCATCGACCATGAAGTCGACGATGTCCTTGAAGGCGTGGGGCTGAATGCCGAGGTGGTTACCTGTGATGTTACAGTTGGAGACCGGCTCCATGATCCAGTTGGTGTTCAGGCCGACCAGGTGCATCAGCTCGCGGGCCATCATGGTCATTTCCGCGGTGTCGATGCCGTAGGGGCAGAACAGGGAGCAGCGGCGGCACTGGGTGCACTGGTAGAAGTAGATGAACCACTCCTTGAGCACGTTTTCTTCCATGACGCGGGAGCCCGTCAGCTTGGACAGGATCTTGCCGGCCAGGGTGAACTCGCCGCGGTAGACCGAACGCATCAGTTCGGCGCGGAGCACGGGCATGTTCTTGGGGTCGCCGGAGCCGATGAAGTAGTGGCACTTGTCAGCGCAGGCACCGCAACGCACGCAGATGTCCATGAACAGCTGCAGGGAGCGGAACTTCTTGAGGCGTTCGCGGAAACCGTTGACCACGGTCTCCTTCCAGTTGGCGGGCAGATGCCAGTCAGCCTCGCCGGGAACCCATTGACGCGCCTCGCCCCACAGACCGGGCATCTTGGATTCCATGTACGCGATCTTTTCGGGCTTGGCGGGATAACACCAGTTGCCCGGTGAGAAGTCCACCGGGGTCTCCATCCAGCCTGTGGCCGGCGGAGCGTAGTCTATGCTTTTGAAAAGCTCATCAGCTTTTGGGATGTCGGACATATTTCTTCTCTCCTGATTAAAGAAGTATCACCTTGGGCGACCCCTAGGCGTCGGCCTCTTCAGGGGCCTTGCCGTTCTCGGGGTTATCCAGAGGCAGGCCTGCCTCGGCCATGACGACGCCGAATTCCTTTTCGTAATCCGCATAGGCGTGAGCCTTGATCTTCGGATCGTTCCAGGGATTCACGTGGTGCTTGGCGCGCGTGTCGTTCGGCATGTTCCTGGTGGGCGACAGGAAGACGCCGGGCAGGTGCATGAGTTTGGAGAACGGGAAGTACGCCATGAGGCAGCTGACCAGGAAGACGTGGACGAAGAAGGAGACGTTGATGGACTCGGGGATGACGTAGTGGAACGTCGCCAGACCCATGGTCAGCTCCTTGATCGCGATGACGTCGACCTTGGCATAGTAGCGCATGTAGATGCCCGACAGGGCGATGGCCAGGATCAGGAACAGCGGGAAGAAGTCCGATACATACGAGATGTAGTTGATCCGGGCGTTGATCAGCCTGCGGCCGAGCAGGAGCAGCACGCCGAGCACCAGACCGGCGTCGGTCAGGTACAGGGTGGGCGCACCGATCTGCAGAATGCCGTCAACGAACTCCAGGGCTCCCACAGGCAGGAACGGGATGGGTTCGAGGAACAGGCGCAGGTGGCGCAGGGCGATGATGAAAAAGGAGTAGTGGAACGTGATGGCGAAGAGCCAGAGCCATTTGCTGGACTTGTAGGCCACCACCGGACCGTCCTTGGTCTCGTGCAGAGACACGGCGGTGTTCCGGAACAGGGACCGGAATGCGAAGACCTCGAGAACCATACGGAAGAAGGTCTGCGCCCCGGTCTGGGGACAGTCAAGCTTGTTCTGCTTGAACATGACGGGATCAAAGGATTTGAACTGACCGCCGGTTGTGGGAATCCGGAAAGGTACGTCGGTCCGGGCCCAGGTGAAGACTTTGTATACAAAGCCGATAAGGAAGATGCAGAACGCCAAGTACGGGATGGAGGCGCCGAACAGGGAGTTCAGATGCGCCGCGCCAACCCCGAACAAGGGGATCAACACCAGGAGAAAGACGAACAGAAGTGAGTAAAGAGCATTCATCTACCGTCACCTCGCTTGAAGGTTGGACTTGCCGGGTCTCACGCCGGAAAGCCTGCCACTAACGGGCCGTGCCTAGACGGTCTGGTGCTGAATGAAAAGACGTATTTTGATGCGCGGTTCCGGTCCCCGGTTGCCCCCTGGACCGGCCGCTCAAAAGCCCGACTCTCCCTTAAGCCAACGCCACACCCCTGGGCGCGTCCCTAATCGGCTGACGAATCAGCCGTAACGTCCGCAATCATACCGGCCTTCCTGAGCAGGTTGCTCTGGGAGCGCTTCACTTCGTCCACGCGCATCCGGTATATCTCTTCGCGACCTTTGGAGTAGATGTCGAACGACATCATGGCCAGGTTGTCCACCCTGGCCTCGAATCGGAGCAGGTCCCCGAGCCTGTCCTCCGCCTGCATGGGTTTGAAGAACTCGTCGCGAAGGAGCTTCTTCAGCAGAAAAACGAAACTGATGGCCTGGGACGGGGTGAAGTCCTGCACGGAGCGGATGCGGATGAGGCGGTCCAGCTCTTCGGCGATCTTCTCGGCGTCCTGCCATTCTATGATCAGGTCGACCAGAGCCCGGGTGGCCTCGAAAATGGCCGCCCCGACCGGATTCTGGAACCGATCCTTCTGCCGGACCCATATTTTTTGGGTTTCCTTGGGGTAGGTTCGGAGGATCAGCTCCGCCCATTTCTCCGACAGCTCGTCCTTGCGCTCTGCAAGTTCGGATTCAAATGTCATTATCTACTCGTAAAAACTGGCAAACTTATAGGGGTGGCTCAGCCCTTCACCTGAGAGAGCCCACAGCGTCACCAGTTATGCTTGTGTAAGTTGTGAAAAGCCTCACGTAAAACTTAGGAACCATATTCCAAACCCCCCGCGAAAGGTCAAGGTTTTTTCAAGGAAAACCCGGCCTGTGAGAAGGGTTCTCAAAGGATAACAAGGGGAATGGAAAACCAGGGTCGTCGCGGTGCCGAGGCGGGTTCTAGTTGCCGGCGATGCGGTTGCGACCGCCTCGTTTGGCCCTGTAGAGCGCTTCGTCCGCCCTGTTGAGCACGGTGCCGATGGACATGTCGCCTTCATCCGCGGTGGAGATGCCGATGGAAACCGTGAAGCTCACGGTCTCCTCCTTGGCCTGGACCCGGATGGAAGCCAGGCGGTCACGCAGTCTTTCCGCCACCTCCGTTCCCGTCTCCTTGGAGGTTTCGGGCAGCACGGCCGCGAACTCCTCGCCGCCCAGCCTGCCGAAGATGTCGGATTGGCGCAGCGTCTCCTTGGTGGCGGCCGCCAGCGCCCGGAGCACGTCGTCGCCCACCTTGTGGCCGTATGTGTCGTTGATGGACTTGAAGTAGTCGATGTCGAGCATGAGCACGGTCAGCGGGCGTCCGTAACGCAGGGCCCGTTCCAGCTCCTTTTCTCCCAGTTGGAAGAATTGGTGCCGGTTGCTGGCCCCCGTCAGGGAGTCGGTGGTGGCCATGCGCTTCATTTCCCGCTGCAGGCGGATGCGCTCGGTGACGTCGTGAATGACCGAGTAGAGCAGTTGGTTTCCCTGAACCATGATCGGGCCGGAGTAGACTTCCACGTCGCGGATCTCGCCGTTGGCCAGGATGTGCTTGAAGATGAAGTAGACCCGATTCTCCTTTCTGGCGGAGAACATCTCCTGGTATATCTCCTCGGGAGAGAGGGCGCTGATCTGCTCCATGCGCATGGCCCGCATCTCTTCCACCGTGTAGCCGTAAAATTCGCTCGCAGCGGGGTTGGCGTCAACGATCCGTCCGGTCCTCGGATTCTCTAGGAGCATGATGGCGTGGTTGTTCTCGAAAAAGGCGCGGTACTGCTTCTCTCGTTCGCGCAGGACCTTGTCGGCCTCGAGCCGGGCTGTGATGTCCCGGAACGTGCCTTCCATGGCAATGGGGTTGCCGTCGTCGTCACGGACCACGTGGGCGTTGGCCTCGACCGTGATGGGCGTTCCGTCCTTGGTTGTCGCGGACAACTGCATGCCGGTCACGGCACCGCGGGTCGCCAACTGATGACGGAGATCCCTGCGCTCATCCGGGTTGGAGTAGAGCATGGCGACGGATTCGCCGATCATTTCCTCGCTGGAGTAGCCGAGGAGTACGGACGTGGCCGGATTGATCATCTGGATGACGCCATCCATGTCGGTGACCACGAAACCCTCACGCATGGATTCGAAGATGCGGCGGAATTTTTCTTCGCTCTTGCGCAGGATCGTCTCCTGCTCCTTGCGGCTGCTGATGTCGCGGATGACGTTGACCACGCCCAAGGGCTCGCCATAGTCGTTGATGATCAGCGAAAGGGAGTTCTCTGCGGGAAATATTTCGCCGTTATGGCGTCGGAGGTCGAATTCAAATTCCGCCTTTTCGTTGCGCTCAAAGGCGTCCACGGTGAGCTTGTGATACCGTTCTGACGCTTCCTGGTTGACGTGCAGGTCCTCCACCGAGGTGTGGCGCAATTCCTCGTTGCTCAGCTGGAACATGGCCTCGGCGGCAGGGTTGGCGTCCATTATCTTCCGTTCCGGCGTCAGGATCAGTACCGCCTCGTTGAGGGCTACAAAGGAGCTCCTCAGCCAGATTTCCTTTTCTGCCAGGGCGTGTTCGATCTTCCGGCGTTCAGTGACGTCTGCGCCCGAGGCGAGGATGCCCACCGGCAGGCCGCCTTCATTGCGCAGAATGCGGTTGTTCCACTCGATGAGCAGGCGTCGTCCATCCTTGGTGATGACCGTGTTGGTGCGAATGTCGTCCGTGTCCATGTTGTCGGCCATGATGGAGTAGAAATAGTCCTTGATCTGATCCCTTTCCTCGGGCGGCACGACAAGGTCTATCCAACTCTGGCCGATGATCTCCCAGCTTTCGTAGCCCAAGGTGTCGCACCCGGTCTGATTCAGGAGCAGAACGGAGCAGGACACGTCCATGGCCAGCACTATGGAACCGACCACGTCGAGGTAGTTGGTGGCCTGGTTGTGGTCCTTCATCAACTGGCGTTCGCGTTCCACGGTCGAAGTCACGTCGTCCACCACTACCAGGGTCAGGACGTCGTCGGTGAAAAAGGCGGGATGGGACGAGACCGTGATGCTGAAAAAACGCTCGGTGTCGCCGATGATGGTCGGCAGATCGAATCGGCACTCCCGGTAGCCGCCGTTTTCGCGGCTGGAAGCTTCGAGGGCTTCGTGGAGCCAGGGGATCGCCCGGGCCAGCGATGACCCTCCGTCGTCCGCGCAGAGCGCCGCTGCGGCCTGGTTCCTGGTCACGATGGTGGCGTCCGGCCCCAGGAGGAATACGGCCAGGGTCAGGCTGTCGAGCACGGCCGGGAAGCTGTCGCTCGCGATCGGCATCTCCGGGCTCAACTGCTTGCGCATTTCTTCGGCCACGATACCGGCCAGCGTCAGCCACGGCGCATCGCCCCCTTCCCCATGCAGGGAAAGGCCGAGGCGTTCGGCCTGAAGCCGAATGCGATCAGCAAGCTTTTTTTCGTACACCATAGGAATATCGATTCCACGCCGCCGGAAAGGCGGACCGTGTCTCCCGTCGTTGGCTGAAATAGCAGAAACTCGCCGGAGGGAATAGCACTATTTCCCGTAAGTTTGGCAAAAAAAGGGTGTTTGTGCAATAGTGTGCAGTTTAATGTGCTGGTTGTTGCGCAAGTTTCCGATGCTTCGGCGGTCAGCCGGACGTAACTCGTTGAAAGAAAAGGGGGCCCGGTTTGGTATGCTCCCTGCATTAAATATCAGTTGTGCCATTGTAGTGCACACTAATTTCATACTTTTAAAGTCTAGAATGTGCAAAACTCGGGAGGCAAGGATGAAATCCGGTTTTTCAATCATGTTGTTGGCTCTGGTCATGGCGGCCACGGCTTTGTCCACCGATGCCCACGCCCTGTTCGGCTTCGGCAAATACGCTTCGGTGGAATCCGTGCAGGGCGTAGTGTCCATACCTGTGTCCGAGGTGAGCGACGGCGAGGCCCACTACTACGAGTTCGATCAGGGCGGGGCCGAGGTGAAATTCTTTCTGCTCAAGTCTTCGGACGGACAGATCCGCGCCGCTTTCGACGCATGCGACGTCTGCTACCGCGAAGGCAAAGGGTACACCCAGGATGGCGACTTCATGGTCTGCAACAACTGCGGCCAGCGCTTTCACTCCTCGCGCATCAATGAGGTGCGGGGCGGCTGCAATCCTTCGCCGCTGACCCGGTCCTTCGATCATGAGAACGTGACCATCAAGGTGTCCGACATCCTGGCCGGGCGCGGGTATTTCCAATGAACATCCTGACAATTCCGCTCAGGAATCTGCGCCGGAAGTGGGTCAAAACCCTGCTGCTCCTGCTGGTTTTCTCCCTCGGAGTGACTTCCATCGTGGCGCTCAATTACGTCTCGGACGTGGTCGGCGGTTCCTTGGAGAAGAAGCTGACCGCCTACGGAGCGAATATTCTGATACTGCCCAGGAGCGAGAAACTCACCGTCAGTTACGGCGGCTTTTCCCTTGGTGACATGGTCCTGGGCGTCTCCGACCTGGACGAACGGGCGGTTGAGGAAAGGGCCGCGTCCATTGCCCTCAAGGATCGCATCTCCGTTGTCGCGCCCAAGCTGGTGGCTATGGCCACGGTGGACGGGACCGGCGTGGGCGTTGTCGGCGTCCGGTGGGATAAGGAAAAAATCCTCAAGGGATACTGGGCCGCCGATGGCGTCTTCCCCTCCTCTGATGGCGAGGTGCTCGCGGGGGCCAAGGCCGCCGAGCGGCTCGGTCTGCATCCCGGCTCCGCCGTGGACCTAGGCGGTCGAGCCCTGACCGTCTCCGGCGTGCTCCATCCCACGGGCAGCGACGACGACGCGGTGCTTTTCGCGGATATGGACTTCGCCCAGCGCAGCTTCGGAACGCCCGGCAGGGTCAACTTCGTGGAAGTGGCCGCCCTTTGCGCCGGCTGTCCCATCGAGGACATCGTCGCTCAGCTCAGCGCGGCCATGCCCGGCACGGATATTAAGGCGCTTCAGTCCGTGGTCAAGCAGCGCATGTATTCGGTCAACTTCGTCAAGGAGTTGATCCTCACGGTGAGCGTGATCATTCTGCTCATCGCCTGCTGCATGGTCGGCGTGACCATGCTTGCCTCGGTCAATGAGCGGATCAAGGAGATCGGGCTGGTGCGCTCTCTGGGGTTTTCACGGCGCGGCGTCTTCGCCGTCTTCTGCTTCGAAGCCATGCTCATAGGCCTGGCTGCGGGCGCGTTGGGCTACGCGGCGGGGGTTCTGCTCAGCGCCAAGGTGCTTCAGGTTCTGGACATGACCGAGGGTGCGCACCTCGCCTTCCAGCCCGCGCACATGGCCGCGACCTGTCTGTTCATCGCGACGGTCTCTGTGTTGGCCGCATTCTTCCCTGCCTGGAAGGCGTCGTCCGTCGAGCCGTCGGGCGCACTGATATCCCTTTAGGAGGTATGGCATGTTAGAAGCCAGAAACATCATGAAGATCTTCCGTTCCGAGGGCGTGGAGACCTGCGCCCTGGCCGGGGCGGACCTGACCGTGGAGTCCGGCGAGTTCGTCTCCCTGGTGGGGCGGTCCGGTTCGGGAAAGACGACCTTCCTGAACATCCTGTCCACGCTCCTGAGTCCGGATTCGGGGCAGCTTCTGTACCGAGGCGAGGATGTCACCGCCTTTTCCCCGGCCCGCCTCAACCGGCTGCGCCAGAAGGATTTCGCCGTGGTCTTCCAGTTCCACTACCTGTTGCCGTACCTCTCGGCCCGGGAAAACGTGTTGCTGCCGTACATGAAGGGTATGAAGACGGTCCCGGCGGAGGTCCGCAGGCGCGCAGACGTCTGCCTGGACAGGGTCGGGCTGTCCGGCAAGGGGAATAAACTGCCTGGCCACCTCTCCGGCGGAGAGCAGCAGCGTGTGGCCATTGCGCGCGCCCTGGTCAAGGAGTCCTCGGTGCTCTTTGCGGACGAGCCCACGGGCAATCTCGACAGGGAAACAGGCGACGCCGTCATGTCCCTGCTTGCCGAACTCCGTGACGAAGGGCTTTCCATCGTCATGGTTACTCATGACAACGAGTACGCCGCCATGGCGGACCGGATGGTAGCCATGGCGGACGGCGTGGTGGGATAGACCGGCCTGGGACTTCCGCTATCGGGTACGGGGGATGGGGCTATCGGCGTACTTATTGAGGATGCGTCTGAGCCCGCCGTTGTCTCGGAGAGCCCTGATCCTGGCGTTGATTGACGGAAGCCATCTGTCCCAGCCCGCCACCCGGTTGAAAACGAAGCGGAGTTCGGACGAATCCACCGGCATGGCCGCCACGTGAAAGTCCTCGGGGGAGAAGTCTTCGCTGTTGCGAATCATCCACTTGGCGGTGATGTCGTCCAGGATGGCGGCGTCCACCCGTCCCGCCTTGACCATGCGCAGGAGCAGGATGTCGTGGTTGACATCGTACCGGTGCGCCTTTCCGGTGGTAAAGAGGGCCTCCACCTTTGGGTAGGTGTAGTTGCGGACGCAGCCGATGGTCTTGCCCGCCAGACTCTCCGGGCCATGGTATTCGAAGGGGGCATCGGCCCGCGAGTAGAGGACGTCCGAGATCTTCAGCACCGGCGCGCTCCACCAGTAGTCGAATCCTTCCGGCATCCAGCCCTTGGCCTCCATGCGGGTGTAGACCTTGTCCGAAGGGGAGTGGAGCAGGGTTCTTGGCTTGGGAATGGGCTCAATGTCTTTCTTCATCTCCCGGGGCATGATCGCCTGGAAGATGTCCAGCGCAGCACCACGCATCTCTCCGTCCTTGGTCATTTCAAACGGGGGCCAGCCACGTGGGAAAAAGGCGAAGGTGACGGTCTCTTCTCCAGCGAGAAGGGGCGTGGAGAGCGCGAGAAAGGTCGCCAGCAGGGTGGCCAGAAAGAGGATGGGTGAGTTTGTCATTGCTCTTGTGGGACAGCGGTTCGAACAAGGCGTATCGGATAGTTTGTCGGAACCCAGTGTACCGGGTTGGCCTGGGATTACAACTTCAATTTTGCCCGGTTTCCCCATTGGACAGAATTTGCTTGTCTCGTCATTGTGTTGGGCATAGTTTCCCTCCCATGCGGAATGTCCTCACCCCCGGCATGCGATACATGCTGCTGGGCACCTTTCTCTTCTCCATAGGCTCGCTGCTCATCAAGGTGGCAGGGGAGCGGGTGCCGACAATGGAGCTCCTGTTCTTCCGGGGAGTCGTGGGCCTGGGTTTCTGCTACACCATTCTGCGCCGCTCGGGCGTCTCCCTGTTGGGCCATCGCCGCCTGCTGCTGGCCACGCGCGGCCTGGTGGGCTTCCTGTCGCTGTTCACCGAATTTTATGCCCTGGTTCATCTGCCGTTGGCCGACGCCACGGCGATCATTTTCACCCATCCGGCCGTTGTCGCCCTGCTGGCCTGGGCCGTGCTGGGCGAACGTCTGGGGCGGGGCGGCATCATGGCCGTGGCCGCAAGCCTGGCCGGGGTCGCCCTGGTCTGCCGTCCCGGCTTTCTCTTCGGTGCGGGAGGGACCGACCTCGACCCGCTGGCCGTGAGCGTGGCCCTTGGCGGGGTTCTGGTCACCGCCCTGGCCATTCTCTCCGTGCGCGCCCTGGCCAAGACAGAGCACCCGGCGGTGGTCATGTTCTACCCGCCGTTGCTCATCGTCCTCTTTTCGCCACTGTTTTCAGGGGGATGGGTGATGCCTACTCCGGGTGAGTGGGCGTGCGTGGCCGGGATAGCCTTGGCCATGAACGCGGGCCAGTACTACATGACGCGGGGCTACGCCATCGAATCGGCGGCGCGCATCAGCGCCGTCACCTGTCTGGAGATGGTGTTCGCCGCCATGTGGGGGATTACCTTCCTGGCCGAAATTCCCGATACGTGGACCCTGGCCGGGGGATCGCTCATCGTCTTCGGCGTCCTGTTGCTTGGGCGCGAGGGACAACGGGAAGCCGAGGCTCAGTCCGCCGCGTGATCGCACTTTCCCGGCGCAGCCGTGCTGTCGGTGAACCCGCTAGAACTTTTCGAAAATTTCCATCAATTCGTCGTCTACGACCTCGGGGTCCGAGGCATTGAGCGTAACCAGGCGGTGCAGGAAGGTGAAGCTCAACTCGTCCATTTCCCGGAATCGCATGGCGATGACGCCGTTTCCGGCCCGGATGACGTCGCCGTCGGCCACGATGCGCACGCTGGGCGAAAGCGGGATGTGCAATTCGGCCTTGGTCCCTACCAGGCAGTCGTCGCACCCTTCGAGCAGCGCGCCCTTGAGGCTCAGGTTCCTGGTCGCCACTGGAATGACCACGTCGTCCACGGTCACGTAGGCCTCGAAACCGGCCTCGACGCGGGTGGAGTGTCGCTTTTCGCTGGACATCATCAATCCTCCTTGTGCTCAGCCTACCATAAACCCGACGCGGAAGGGAAATAGGGATTCCTCCCGCGCCGGTTGTTTCACTATTGAATTTGGCGTACTCCGATACCATGGACATGCAACGACTCAATGCCGCGGTGAGGGCCTGGATGCGCGCTCCCGGCAATAACACCATCGCTCCCGATGCGGATGTGCCCGCCTTCGACACCCCGCTGTTGGGTTGTGCGGCAGGGAATGATCCGCTCTTCGCCTTTCTCAAGGACGACATCGGCCCGGACTTCTACTGGACTCCGGCGGATGCTTTTGCTCTGGCCCACCCGGGCGTGTCCGCCTCTCCGGAAGAACTTTCGGTAGTGGCCTGGATTCTGCCCCAGACCGAAGCGACCCGCAAGGCGCACCGCAGGGCCGGAGAGTTCCCGAGCATCGAGTGGAGCCGGGCGAGACATTACGGCGAGCAGGTCAACGAGCGGTTGCGTGCGCACGTGGTTTCCCTTTTCACGGAGGACGGCATTCCTGCCTGCGCTCCGGCGCTCCTGCCCCAGTGGGAGCGGGCCATATCGGCCAAATACGGCTTTGCCTCGCGCTGGTCGGAACGGCATACGGCCCACGCCTGCGGCCTGGGTACCTTCGGTCTCTCCGACGGGCTGATCACCCCTGCGGGCAAGGCCATTCGGGTCGGTTCCGTAGTCGTCCGCGCCCGCCTTGAGCCTACGCCGCGTCCCTATGCGCATCACAACGAGTGGTGTCTGTTCCATAGCAGGGGCAAGTGCGATGCGTGCATGAAACGCTGCCCGGCCGGTGCCATCACCCCTGAGGGTCACGACAAGGAGAAGTGCCGGGTCTACATCCGGGGCGTCACCGCCCCCTTTGTGGAGCGAGAGCAACTCGGCTTCAAGGTCAACAGTTGCGGCCTGTGCCAGACCAAGGTCCCCTGCGAGTTCCGCAACCCCACCACCCGGCGTCAAGAGGGTTGATTCGACTCTGCCTGTGCGGCGCTGTCAGTTTTCTCGTTTGAAATCAGATGGGGAAGCCGCCTTCGGCGGCATTTTCGGGTGATTTCGCCTCCGGCGGCCAAAGGGGCGGCCCCCCTTTGGAAACCCTGTCTCGCCTTCGGCGAAGCCCTAAAGTGATAATACGTGTCGATCGGCCTCATACATGAGGCCCCTATCCAATACCAAACATCGAAACGTACTCGGCACGAAAGCAGACAACGCGAGAATCTGAGCGAAGCGAACACAAAAAGTTTGGGAGAGTCCAGAGGACCTTTTTCAAAAGGTCCTCTGGTTCCGCCGAAGGCGACCCCCGGTAGGGCCGCCGGAGGACTCTTGCACTCCAACAAACGCGAGCGGGCAACAAAAAAGGCCGGAACCCGAAGGTCCCGGCCCGTCATATCTTGTGATGAATCTGCCTAGTCGTATTCGACGGCGGAGAACTTCATCAGCGCATCCCAGTTGTGGATGGCTTCCACGTAGCGGATGGTGCCGGTCTTGCCGCGCATGACCAGGGAGGAGGTCTCTGCGCCGTGGCCGTGGTAGGTCACGCCCTTGAGGAAGGTGCCGCCGGAGATGCCGGTGGCCGCGAAGAAGAGGTCCTCGGACTTGACCAGGTCGCCCACGGTGAGCACCCTGCGCACGTCCATGCCGTATTCGGCCAGGGCGTTCTTCTCGTCCTGCTTCTGCGGGTCGAGCTTGGCGAACATCTCGCCGCCCATGATGCGGATGGCGATGGCCGAGAGCACGCCCTCGGGGGTGCCGCCGGTACCCATCATGACGTCCACCTCGCAGCGGGGGTCGATGGCCATGAGCGAACCGGTGATGTCGCCGTCGGTGTGCAGCTGGATGCGCGCGCCCGCCTCGCGGATGTCGCTGATGAGCTTCTTGTGGCGCGGTTTGTCCAGGACGAAGACCACGAGGTCGTCCACGTCCTTGTCCAGGGCGCGGGCGATGAGCTTGAGGTTGTGTCCGGTGGGCGCTTCGATGTCCACCACGTCCTTGGCCTGGGCCGGGACCACGAGCTTCTGCATGTAGAAGGACGGGCCCGGATCGAACATGGCCCCGGCAGGGGCCACGCCCACGACCGAGATGGCGTTGGGGCGGCCGTTGGCGAGCAGGTTGGTGCCTTCCAGCGGGTCCACGGCAATGTCCACCTTGGGGCCGTGGCCCAGGCCGAGCTTCTCGCCGTTGTAGAGCATGGGGGCGTCGTCTTTCTCGCCTTCGCCGATCATGACTTTGCCTTCGATCTCAAGGGTGTTGAAACACAGGCGCATGGCATCGACCGCCGCCTGGTCTGCAGAGATCTTGTCGCCTTTGCCGAGCCAGCGGGCGCAGGCAAGCGCCGCGGCTTCGGTGACGCGGACGAGGTCGAGGGCGAGGTTCTTTTGCGGGGCTTCCATAGGTTTCTCCTAGTATTTCTCTCGGATCATGCGGGCAAAGTTCTCGGGGGTGAACCCGTACTTGTCGGACAGGACCTTGCCGGGTGCGCTGGCTCCGAAGTGATCGATGCCGAGCACCACGCCGCCCAGGCCGACATATTTGTACCAATAATCGGTGCGTCCGGCTTCAGCGGCGGCACGGGCCGTCACGTCGGGAGGCAGCACTGCATTCTTATACGAATCCGGCTGTTCGTCAAACAACTTGGCCGACGGCATGGATACGACGCGGACTTTGCGCTTGAAGAGCTTGGCGGTTTCCAGGGCCAGGGAGACCTCGGAGCCGGAAGCGATGAGGATCAGGTCCGGAGTGCCTTCACAGTCCTTGAGGACGTAGCCGCCCTTGGCCGGACCGTCGGTGACCGCCGGGTATTCGGCAGGGTCGAGGATGGGCAGGCCCTGGCGGGTCAGGAAGATGGCCGAAGGCTTTGTCTCATGCTTGAGGGCGAGGTCCAGGCAGGCCTTGGTTTCGTTGGCGTCCGCCGGGCGCAGGTCGATGAGGTCCGGGATGAGCCGAAGCGAGCTGACGTGCTCGATGGGCTGGTGTGTCGGGCCGTCCTCGCCCACCCAGAAGGAGTCGTGGGTGAAGACGTAGAGGACCGGCAGCTCCTGGAGCGCGGACATGCGGATGGCGTTGCGGCAGTAATCGGAAAAGGTCAGGAAGGTCGCGCCGAAGGGCAGCAGGCCGCCGTGCAGCTGCATGCCGTTCATGATCGCGGCCATGGGGAACTCGCGAACGCCCACGGCCAGGTTGCGTGCGCCGTAGCCGTCCACGCCGAAGTCGCCGTAGGTGTTGCGGAAGTTCATGGTCTGGTTGGACGGGTCGAGGTCCGCAGAGCCGCCCACCAGGGTCGGCAGGGAGTCCATGACCGCGTCGAGGCAGGTGCCCCAGGCCTTGCGGGTGGCCATGCTCTCGCCCGGGGTGAATTCGGGCCAGGCAATGTCGAGCTCGGGCCGGGGACGGGTCACGTGGCCCCACATCTCGGCAAAGGCGGCATCGGCCAGCTTGGCGTCCACGCCGTTCTGCCACGCGGCGGCGGTTTCACGCAGGCCGTCGAAGCGGGCGCGGAAGGCGTCGACCACGTCGGCGGGGACATGGAAGTCCTCGGCGGGCAGGCCGAGCTTCTTCTTGGTGGCCGCGATCTCATCGGCCTTCATGGGCTCGCCGTGGGTCTTGTGGCTGCCCTCCAGGGTGGCCGCGCCCTTGGCCATGGTGGTGTGGCCGATGATCAGGGTCGGTTTTTCGGTCTCGAGCTGTCCGGCCTTGATGGCGGCGCGGATCTCGTCGTGGTTGTGGCCGTCCACCTCGATGACGTGCCAGCAGAGACCCTCGAAGATTTCCTTGTGGTTGGTGCAGTCCACCTTGCAGCAGGGACCGGCCAACTGGATCTTGTTGGAGTCGTAGAAGGCGACGATCTTGCCCAGCTTCCAGAGACCGGCCAGGGAAGCCGCGCCCAGGGCGATGGGCTCCTGGATGTCGCCGTCGGATGCCAATACATAAGTGTAATGGTCCATGACGTCGCTGCCGAGCTTCTCGCGCAGGTATGCCTCTGCCGCGGCAAAGCCCACGGACATGGCGAAACCCTGGCCCAGGGGACCGGTGGTGGCCTCGACGCCCGGGGTCAGGTGCACCTCGGGGTGACCCGGCGTCAGGGAGCTGAGCTGGCGGAAGGCCTTGAGGTCATCCATGGACAGGAAGCCGCTCAGGTGAAGCAGGCTGTACTGGAGCATGGACTCGTGCCCGGCGGACAGGATGAAGCGGTCACGGTTGAACCACTTGGAGTCGTCCGGGTTGAAATTGAGGAATTCGGAAAACAGGATGGTGGCGTAGTCGGCGGAAGACATGGCGCCGCCGGGATGGCCGGAGTTGGCCTTGGCAACACCGTCCATGATCAGTCCCTTGACTACGGCAACCGTCTTCTCCGTCAGTTGTGTCATTGTCTTAACCCTTGTTTCGGCCGCCTTTGGTCGCACCGCGGTTGCGGCGTCTCCGGACGGCCCGTGTTTTGACTGCGTTCAGTCCGTTTTATTTCGCAACACTGTCGATGAGGTCGATGCGCCTCTGGTGACGCTCGCCACCGAAATCGGTTTCCAGGAAGGCCTTGAGAATCTCCACGGCCAAGCCCTGGCCGGTGACCCGCTCGCCCATGCAGAGGATGCGGGCGTCGTTGTGCTCGCGGGCCATCCTGGCGAGAAATTCGTTGGTGCACAGGGCGGCGCGCACTCCCATGCGGTTGGCGGTCATGGTCATACCCTGGCCCGTGCCGCAGATGAGCACGCCGAGCTTGGCGTCGTCTTCCTTGATCTTGGCAGCCACGCGTGCGGCGAACAGGGGGTAGTCGCAGGAGTCCAGGCAGTCCGGCCCTTCATCCTCGACAGTGTAGCCCCATTCCTTGAGGGTCTTGATGAAAACCTGCTTGAGGTTGTAGCCGCCGTGGTCGGAGCCGATGACTATGGTTTTACTCACCGTGGGTCTCTCCCGATTGCTTTGACGCTGTCGGCGAAATGCCTTGAGCCGGACTTCCCCCCGGCCTTATCGCCTGGAAAAGCCCATGACCCCGACACGGGGCGGCTGGGCGGACAGCGTCTAGTTGTTTTCGCGCAGGGTGGCCATGCGCGTTTCGCGGTCGGCCGCCAGATCGGCGCGCAGGTTCTCGATTTCCTCTTTCAGGAAACCGATTTGCTTCAGGCAGAGTTCCTTTTCCGCCATCTTGCCCCTGGGCGCCTCGGCGATGCGACCGAGGTTGCCATATTCCTGATTGAGTTCTTTTTCAAGTCTGCTGACCTCGAACCGGGTCAGCGCGGATTTGGACAACCACTTGATTTCGGCCAGCCAGGTGCGCAGGCCGAGCAGAAAAATTCCCAGGATCGTGTCCTCGTTACGTGTCGCTTCACTCATTTCTTGTCCTCGCAAGCGGCTGGAATGCCGGTGCTTCCGGCAGATTTCATCCCGTTGTCAAGCCTGAGCGGGGTGACGTCGCCGGGCAGGGTGAGCCCGGTGGCCTCCGCCGACCAGCCATCAATCTTAAGCTCTCGGGACTTGATGCGCAAGACACCTTTCTCCCCGTTGTCCATGGACAGGGTCAGCATGGCGGGCAGGGGGGACGCGCCGTCCTCTTCGTACCGGTCCACCGCCAGCCGCCACTGCCGTCCGGCGACGCGGGCCGAGGTGGATGTCCCGGCGAGCTCCAGGGGCCTGCCGGTCACGTCGAGTACGACCATGGAGGCAGGCGCTCCGTCGACCGTATAGATCAGGCGGCCTTCCTCCTGCCTGACGGAGCGGTAGGTTTTCGGTGACAGCCCGGAGAAGTCGCCCATGGCGACCTTGCCCAGTTCGTTGAGGGAAAAGGGAAAGGGCATGCCGAGGCGGGTGGCTCCCAGCACCGGATTGACGTGTGCGTAGGCCTTCTTCTCGGAGGGATAGAAGACCAGCAGTCCGCAGTGGTCCTCGCGGATGTGTGCCAGCAGTTTCCCGACGGATGCGGACACGTCCAGGCGCATGGGCCCGCCGAAGTCGCCCCACAGGGAGACCAGGGTGCGGTTGGTGCGCCGGACCGGGTCCGTCCGGGTGTAGTAGAGTGACGCCCGGACGAGCAGCCCCGGCGCCTTTGGGGTGGCGCAGTAGCCTGTGCGGAAGGCTTGCCAGGCCGCTTCCGGGGTGTCCCGGACCGTGCCGTTGACCTTCCTGGCCGCGCAGCCCGCTACGGCCAGCGCCAGCCCGGTCAGGAGCAGCGCCGGGAGAATGCGGGTGCCGATAGATCGGATCATAACGCGTTAAGTTTCCGCTTCACGCTTTTGGCGGACGGGCTATCGAGCTTCAGGGCTTTGGAGTATCCCTTGCGGGCCTCGCTGATTTTGCCCATGGCCTTGGCAATGTCGCCATAGTGTTCCCAGATGGTCGGGTCCTTTCTGACCACGTCAACGGCGTAGCCGATGTTTTCCCACGCCTTGTCGAGCTTGCCCATCTTGAAATAGACCCATGCCACGGAATCAAGGATGTAGCCGTTTTCCGGGTCCAGGCTGGAGGCCTTCCTGACCAGGACCAGCGCGCGGTCCAGGTCGCGGCCCTCCTCGGCCAGGGTGTAGCCCACGTAATTCAGGGCATTGGTGTGGTCCGGGTGGGAGCGCAGTACGGACTCCATGAGCTTGAGGGCCTCGGCACGGCGTCCCGTGGTCTCGTAGAGCATGCCCAGCTCGTAGCTCAGCTCCGGGTTGGCCTTGAGCCGCTCGAGCCCCTGGTCGAAGACGGCCTCCGCACCCTTGACGTCACCCATGCCGCGCATCAGGTTGGCTTCGAGGATGTAAAAGATCGGCCCGTCGGGGAATCGCTTCTTGCCCATGCGCGCCAGCTCCAGGGCCTTGGCATCCTCGCCCTGTGCGTGGTGCAGCTGGGCCTGGAAGCGGAGGGCGTGCGGATAGAGCCGGTCCGTATCCTTGACCTTGGCGAGGTAGCTCAGGGCCTTTGCCGGGTCCTTCTCTCCCTCGTTTGCGATGACGGCCTTATAGAAATAGTATTCCGCCGGGATTTCCCCGCCCGTGGTCAGGGTGTCCAGCACCGTGGAGGCCTGGGCAAAGAAGTCGTCGTTGATGAACATGAGCACCGCGTCGAGCACGAAGGCCTTGGTCGGCGGGCCGTCCAGGGCTACCTTCAGGGCGCGGGCCGGGTTGTTGAGCTTGAGGTTGAGGTTGATCAATCGCAACCGGGCCTCGGGGAAGGGATCTCCCTGGCCCAGGATGCGGGTATAGGTCTTTTCCGCGGACACGTAGTCCTTGTTCAGCTCATACTGATAGGCCAGCTCCACCAGGGCCTCGGTGAAGCCCGGGTCCATCTCCACGGCCTTCCGCAGGTTGCCGATGGCAGCCTTGCGCATGCCGAGGTTGCCCTGAGCGCGCCCCATGCCGTAGAGGGCGTCGGCGTTGCGCTTGTCCTGGGGAATCCGCTTGAATTCGTCCAGGGCCTTGGCGTCCTTGCCCGCGTCCAGGAGCATCTGCCCCATCCGTTCGCGGGCCTGGTAGTCATCGCCATGTCGTTTGAGGTAATCCTCCATGATGTCGATGGCCCCGTCGGTGCGGTTTTCCATGAGGTAGGAGTTGGCCAGATAGACGGTCAGCATCCGGTCGTCGGGGAAGGCTTCGAGCCCTTGGCGCAGGATGCTCCTGGCCTGGGCGGGGCCGCCCTTGTCGTTCCAGAACAACCCTGCCTTTTCGAGGTAGAGCTGGGGAGTTGGTGCGGCCTCGATGAGCCTGCCCAGGGCCGCTTCAGCGTTTTCCCTGAGCTTGAGCACCTCCGCCTTGGTGAGCTTGCTGCTCTTGCCCAAGGCTGCATGTCGCTGGAGTTGCTGCATCTGGTCCTGGTAGACCAGGTAGTCGTAGTTGAGCTGCGCCTCCCTGGTCATGGGCGCGGGCTGCGGAGCCGCGCGTCTGCTCCCTGCGCAACCGGTCAGGGCGGCCAGCGCCAGGATGAGGGCCAGGGCCGCGAGAGCGGCCGGTAGACGGCGGAAATTCATGTTTGCCATATGCGTCCTGTCCTATTCGTGCTCAAGCACCCAGTCCTTGGAAAAATCCTTGATCTTGCCGGTCATGTGTTCCCGTATCTTGGCCAGGAGCCGCGCCTCGATCTGACGGACGCGCTCCCTGGTGACCTCGAACCGCTCCCCAATCTCGCGCAGGGTGACGGGGTCTTCGGAGAGCAGCCGGTCGTCCAGGATGGCCAGCTCCTTCTCGTTGAGGGTCGGCCGGATGGCCTTGATGTTCTCCAGAAGCAGGTCCACGATCTGGTCCGAAGCGATGGTCTCTTCCACGCCGGGGCCCAGTGAGGGCAGGAAGTCCATCTTGGTGGTGTCCGAATCCTCGCCCAGAGGCGTGTTCAGGGACATGTCGTTCTTGGAGAGGCGCTGGTCCATCTCCTCGATTTCCGACTCGGACACGCCCAGGCTCTTGGAGAGCGCCTCGGTGGTCGGGTCGAACCCCAGGGCCTGGAGGCGCTGGCGCTCCTTGTTCAAGTTGTAGAACAGCTTGCGTTGGGTCTGGGTAGTTCCTACCTTCACCATGCGCCAGTTGTCCATGATATACTTGAGGATGTAGGCCTTGATCCAGAACGCGGCGTAGTAGGAGAACTTGATTCCCTTTTCCGGGTCGAACTTGGTCACGGCCTTGAGCAGGCCCACGTTGCCCTCCTGGATCAGGTCCAGGGCGTTCTGCATCCAGCGGCGCTGGAAGTCCATGGCGATCTTGACCACCAGCCGGAGGTGCGAGGATACCAGCTTGAAGGCGGCGTCCTGGTCGTTCTCGTCCTGTACCCGCTTGGCCAGGGCGTATTCCTCTTCGGGATCGAGCATCGGAAAGCGAGCGATCTCCCGCAGGTAGAGCTGAAGGGGGTCGCGCAGGCGCACTTCCTTGGACGAGGGCTGGGCAAAGGCGGGCAGCCGCGTCTCCAGATCCTCCATCTTGGCCGGAGGATTGATCGGCACGCCCATTGAGTCACCGGAATCGTCCTTGGCGTGGGCGTCCTTGAGCGCGTCCTCGTCTATTTCCGTATCGATGTCCTCGTCGATATCCTGTTCAGGATCAACGATCTCGGGCTCCATGGCGGAAGATGTCTTGACTGTATCTGTATCGGGTGTCGGCATGCTATCTTGTGGCGGGCTCCAGTTGCCCGGTTCAATACTAAATATAAGAACAAGGAAAGAAGACTATAGTTTTTACCGCCCCTTTTCAATATTTTTCACCACAGGCAATCTTGTGCAATTTCGTGTCTGTTTTCCCTGGCCTCCAGCGGGGGGTGCGGTGGAAAAGGGGTTGATTTTTGGTTGGACAAAGACTATATCTGGATATATTGATATAAGAATCAAACAGCCCCAAAGCGGGCTTTCAGGAGAGCGACGTGCCCGATTTCAGGTCCATACTCGGTGATGACAAGGTCTATTTTTTTGACGGCGGCTACGGCACCCTGTTGCAGAGCCGGGGGCTGCCCGCCGGGCTGTCGCCCGAGCTGTGGGGCCTGCGCGCGCCGGACGTCATCCGGGGCGTACACCGCGACTATGTGGAGGCCGGAGCGAATATCCTGACCACCAACACCTTCGGCGGCTCGCGGCCCAAGCTCGGGCTGGACGCCGATCCCTACGAGCTGAACAAGGCCATGACCGCCATTGCCCGCGAAGTGGCCGGCGACTCGGTCTTCGTGGCCGCGTCCATTGGTCCTACCGGGCATTTCGTTGAGCCGCTGGGCGACCTGACCTTCCGCGAGCTGGTGGACATTTTCAAGGAGCAGATCCGGGGCTGCGTGGACGGCGGGGCCGACCTGATTCTGGGCGAGACCCACTTCGACCTGGCCGAGGCCAAGGCCGTTGTGGTGGCCGCCCGCCAGGTCTGCAACCTGCCCGTGGCCATGTCTATGACTTTCGAGGGCGAGGCGTCCCTGACCGGGACCAGCCCGCAGACCTTTGTGGACACCATGCAGAACCTCGGCGTGGAGCTCATCGGCACCAACTGTTCCGCCGGACCGGAGCAGATGCGCGAAACCCTCAAGGCCTGGGCCCCTCGTCTGGAAACCCCGACCTTTGCCGAGGCCAACGCGGGCCTGCCCGAGCTGGACGACGACGGCAACACCACCTTCCGCCTGCCTCCCGAACCCTTTGCCGAACAGGCCTGCCAGTTTGTGGATCTGGGCGCCAAATTCATCGGCGGCTGCTGCGGCACCACGCCAGACCACATCCGCGCCCTGCGCGCCAAGGTCGGAGACGCCCCCTGGAAGCGGCCTCAGAAGACCGACGACGCCCAACTGGTGCTGACCTCCCGGGCCGTGTCCGTACCCGTGGGTTTCAACCATCCCGGCGTGGTCATAGGCGAGCGCATCAACCCCACGGGCAAGAAGCAGCTCACCGCTGAACTCCAGGAAGGCGTGTTCACCGAGGCTCTTCGTTTCGCTGCCGAGCAGATCGATCTCGGCGCGCCCGTCCTCGACGTCAACGTGGGCGCGCCCATGGTCGAGGAGGTCACGCTCCTCCCCGAGCTGGTCAAGACCCTGGCCGGACGCTTCCCCACGCCCCTGTCCATCGACTCCAACGACGCCAAGGCCGTGGAGGCGGGCCTCTGGGTCTACCCGGGCTCGCCCCTGGTCAACTCCATCTCCGGCGAGCCCGGCAAGATGGAAGAGCTCGGCCCCCTGTGCAAGCTTTTCGGCGCGCCGTTCATCCTGCTGCCCATCGTGGGGCGCAAGCTGCCCGTCACCGCTGCAGAGCGGCTGGCCGTCATCGAGGATCTGCTGATCACCGCAGAGAGCCTCGGCATTCCCAAGCGGCTGATCATGGTGGACGCCCTGGCCCTGACCGTCTCCTCCAAGCCTGAGGCCGCGCGCCATTCCCTGGAGGTCATGCGCCACTGCCGCGACGAGTGGGGCCTGCCCACCACCATCGGGCTGTCCAACATCTCCTTCGGCCTGCCCGCCCGCGAGCTGCTCAATTCCACCTTCCTCTCCCTCTCCATGGTCTCCGGGCTCTGCTCCTTCATCTCCAACCCCAACTCCGCGCGCATCCAGGAATCCCTGCATGCCGCCGAGGTGCTGCTCAACCGCGACCCAC
This sequence comes from Pseudodesulfovibrio cashew, assembly GCF_009762795.1. Lineage (NCBI taxonomy): Bacteria > Pseudomonadati > Thermodesulfobacteriota > Desulfovibrionia > Desulfovibrionales > Desulfovibrionaceae > Pseudodesulfovibrio > Pseudodesulfovibrio cashew. The sequence continues at coordinate 1,504,396 of NZ_CP046400.1, forward strand.
AGGCCGAACGCTACATCTCCAAATTCTCCGGCTGGACCGGCGGTGGCGGCGTACAGACCGTCTCACAGGCAGGTCCTGCGGGCGCTGCCGACGCCTCCCTGCCGCCCGTGCAGGCCGCCGTCATCAAAGGCGACAAGGATAATGTGGTCGCCCTGGTCGAGACCGAATTGGACGCGGGCAAATCCGCCATGGAGATCGTCAACGACCTGCTCATCCCCGGCATCCTGGCCGTGGGCGACAAGTATGAGCGCAAGGAATACTTCCTGCCGCAGCTGCTCCAGTCCGCCGAGACCATGCAGACCGCCTTTGCCCGGCTCAAGCCCCTCCTTGAAGAGGACGAGGCCGCCGGTGAAAAGCCGGTAGTCATCATGGCCACTGTGGAAGGCGACATCCACGACATCGGCAAGAACATCGTCTGCCTCATGCTCAAGAACTACGGCTTCGAGGTCGTGGACCTGGGTAAGGACGTCAAGGCCGAAACCATCGTGAATGCCGCTGCCGAACACAACGCCGCCGTCATCGGTCTGTCCGCGCTCATGACCACCACCATGGTGCGCATGGAAGATACCGTGCGCATGGTCAAGGAACGCGCCATGAACACCAAGGTCATCATCGGCGGTGCGGTTGTCACCGAAAAATTCTGCGACGCCATCGGCGCGGACGGCTGGTCCACCGACGCCATCGCCGCCGTCAAACTGGCGCAGCGTTTGACGCAGTAAGGCGGGTGCCTCCGGCGGCCAGGGGGGAAGGGGAAGAGGGGAACCCTTTGCAAAGGGCTTCCCCTCTTCCCCTTCCCCCCTGGACCCCCCAACCCCATCTCCCCTCCTAAACTCTTTGGCGCGCCTTCGGCGGGGCGAAAGTGGGCGGGAGGGGATGCTTTTTTGCGGGGTGTCGCTGCATTGGGTGAATAAAGGAGGGGAAATCAGGGAAAGAATTTCTTCTACTTTTTGGCTATTGAAGCTGCTTTGTGTGTGTTTTCGGAAGATACGTGGGATTGCCCCTCGTATCTTTATTGTTTTCAGGACTGATTGTTGTGCACGGCCAAAACAAGCGACAAACATTTTTTATACCCCGGCGCAAAACGCCATTCGTCACGGCGAGGTCGGGCGAACAGTCGGCCCCTGCAGAAGCGGCACAGGCTTAGCTCCCGCACGGCTCTGAGCGAAGCGAACATGGAAAGTTTGGGAGGGTCCAGGGAACCCTTTCCAAAGGGTTCCCTGGCCGTCGGAGACGCCTCGCCGGCGAGGCGACCGCCAGTAGGCTCTGCGGAGCAGTCCCCGGCAGGGCCGCCGGAGGCATTCCTACTCCAGCAGATCGAGCAACGACCCTTGGGAAGGGCCGTCCTCGCCCTTGGCTGCGGCGAGTTTGTCCCACGCGCCTTCAAGCCTGAGCAGATATTCCTTGAGCGCCAGCCCGCCCTGGGCGCTGAAGCCGACGAGCGCGCCGTCTTTGCCCACAACCCGGTGGCAGGGATAGAGGAGCGGGAACGGGTTGGCGGCCATGGCCTTGCCGATGGCCTGGGCACCGTGCGGGCTGCCCAGTGCGGTTGCCAGTTGGCCGTAGGTGCGCACCTCGCCTTGGGGAATGTCTCTGAGCGCTTGTACGGCCCGCCGCTGGAAGTCGGTCAGTTGCGAGAAATCGAGGGGCAGGTCCGGCCAGGGGAGAGCTTCGCCGTTGACGTAGCGGGCGAGTGCGTTTGCCAGGGCTTCGGCGTGAGGGGAGAGCGAGGCTGTCGGCGTGGCGTCTTCGGTCTGGCCGAGATGAATTTCCGTGATGACGCCTCCTGCCCAGCAGATGGTAAGGGCGAGGGGGGCGGCGATGACGGTCTCGGTGTTTTTGTAAGATGCATTGTCGGGTGAAATCATTCGATAACACCTCGATATTCCGGGTCAAACCAAGGTGGGATAGCGTCTCCGGCGCCGTTGTGCTTGCCCTGCCAGACGTCGTGTTTTTCGAAGTGGCTGCGGACGGCGTTGTGCAGGCCACGCATGTTGGCGGCCCAGTCCGGGGCGAGGAGTTCGCCTTTGCCGGGGTTGCCGTTGAGCCGGTGCACGACCGTGGTGGGCTTCAGGCGCATGAGCGCGGCTGAGAGCATGGTCAGGTATTCGTCCTGGGAGAGTGGAACGTACTGCCCGGCTTCGTAGAGTTTGGCCACGCCGGTGCCCCTGCAGACGTAGAGGTTGTGAAATTTGATGCCGCTCACCGGGAGCGTGTTGATGAAGTCGATGGAGTCGAGGAGTTCGGCCTCGCCTTCTCGTCCGTTCGGGGTGGGCAGCCCCGCGATGACATGCCCGACCACGGTGAGGCCGTGGGCTGCCGCCTCTTTGACGGCTTCGGCAAATTCGGCGGCGGTATGGCCTCGGTTGATGTACGCGAGGGTGGTGTCGCTGGCCGATTGCAGGCCCAGTTCCAGGGTCACGTCCGAGAGTCCGAGTTCGTCGCGCTGGCGGGCCAGGAGTTCGAGCTTGGCCTTGTCCAGGCAGTCCGGCCGGGTGCCGAGGCTGAGGCTCTCCAGCCCGGGCAGTCCCTTGAGGCGCGTCAGGGTCTCGGCCAGTTTTTCGATGGGGCCATGGGTATTGGAATAGGATTGCAGGTAGGCGGTGAAAAGGGAAAGGTGATGTCTTTCCACGTGGATGGAGCGCCAGAACTCCCACTGCTCGGCCAGGGACTGCCCCTGCGCGCCGAAGCCGGAGCCCGAGCCCTTGGGGTTGCAGAAAAGGCAACCGGCCCGCGAGAGGGTTCCGTCACGGTTGGGACAGGAGAACCCGGCGTCCAGGGGAATCTTCTGGACCCGCTGTCCATAACGCCGCCGAGTGTGCGCGGACAGGGAATAGTAACGCTTCATGCCATATTTAGAAAAAGTTGAGAAAATGCTGTGAAACCGCCCCCAGCGTATTGCCTGAGCGGTTTACATTTGGTACTCATCATCAACTCAAATTGTACGCTAGCGCACTTCCGTGCCGTTGGGAAGTGCGACAAACGCATAGGGATGTGAACGAATTTCGATAGGAACGGGGGTTTAATGGGTAACCTGCTCAACAGAATTATCGGCTCTTTCTCAAACGATCTGGCCATCGACCTCGGAACGGCCAACACCCTTGTCTATGTGAAAGGCAAGGGCGTTATGCTGTCCGAGCCGTCCGTGGTGGCGGTGAAGAAGGATTCGCGCGGCGGAAAGGCCGTGCTCGCCGTCGGTGCCGAAGCCAAGAAGATGCTCGGCCGCACCCCCGGCAACATCGTGGCCATCCGGCCCATGAAGGACGGCGTTATCGCCGACTTCGAGGTCACCGAGGCCATGCTCCGGCACTTCATCTCAAAGGTCCACAACTCGCGCCGTCTGGTCCGCCCGAGGATCATGATCTGCGTGCCCACGGGCATCACCCAGGTGGAGAAGCGGGCCGTTCGCGAGTCCGCCCAGTCCGCCGGTGCTCGCGAGGTCTATCTCATCGAGGAGCCCATGGCCGCGGCCATCGGTGCCAACCTGCCCATTACAGAACCGACCTCGAACATGATCGTGGACATCGGCGGCGGCACCACCGAGATCGCCGTCATCTCTCTTTCCGGCATCGTCTACGCCCGCTCCGTCCGTATCGGCGGCGACAAGATGGACGAGGCGATCATGCAGCACGTCAAACGCAAGTACAACATGCTCATTGGTGAATCCACGGCCGAGCAGATCAAGATTCACATCGGCTCCGCCTATCCCCTGGGGGATCAGGAGCCGGTCATCGAGGTCAAGGGCCGCGATCTGGTCACGGGTATCCCGCAGAACCGGCCCATCACCGCCGAGGAGGTCCGCGAGGCCATCAGCGAGCAGGTTGAGGGCATTGTCCAGGGCGTGCGCATTGCATTGGAGCAGACCCCGCCTGAACTGGCGGCGGACATCGTCGACCGGGGCATCGTGCTCACCGGCGGCGGAGCGCTGCTCAAGGGATTGGATCAGCTTCTCCAGCATGAGACGCAACTCCCCATTACCGTGGTGGAGGACCCGCTTACCGCGGTCGTGCTCGGCTCGGGCAAGGCGCTGGACAACATCGATCTCTACAAGGATATCACCACCGACTAGTTTGGCATTGCCCATGACCAACAAACGGTTGTCCCCAGGCGCACGATTGCAGGTCAAACGCAATCGTGCGCCTTTTGACGCCGCAGGAACGCAATAGTGACCAGGCCCAAGAAAATCGCAGCCGTCTTCGTCGCAGGACTCTTCGTGTACCTGTCCATGTATACATGGAACCTGCGCACGGGGCATCTTGATGCCCTGTCCAGCTATACGGGGCTGGACATATCGGGATTTCTCCTGCGGCCCGGCCTGTGGGTCAAGGAGAGCGTGACCGGGTTCTGGGAGCGATACGTCTACCTGGTGGACCTCAAACGCAAGAACGATGAACTCGTCGCTTCGGTGGCCGGGCTCAAACGTGAGAATCTGCTCCTGCGGGATAAGGCCGAAGCCTCGGAACGCCTGGAGCGGATGCTGGGATTCCGTCCTCCCGAAGGGTGGGACTTCAGCGGCGCTCGGATCATCGCCCATCGCATGGGGCCCGCAGGGGTGCTCGACACCATGACCGTGGATCAGGGCAGCCTGGACGGGGCGGAGCGGGATATGCCCGCCGTCACCCTTGACGGCGTGGCCGGACGCGTTCTGGAGACGGGAGCCAAGACTTCCATTTTACTGCTGCTGACCGACCCCAACTCCCACATCGCGGTCCTGGGCGAGAGCAACCGGTCCCCGGGCATGCTCACCGGACAGGGTTACGGCCAGCCGCTCAAGCTGCGTTTCGTCAATCTCAACGCCAGCATCGACCCCGGCGAGATTCTGGTTTCCTCCGGGCTTTCCGGCATCTACCCCAAAGGGCTGCCCGTGGCACGGGTGACCAAGGTCCAGCGTTCGGATATCTCGCTGTTTCTTTCGGTCGAGGCCGAGCCGTTGGTGGATGTCTCCAAACAGGAGGAGGTCCTCCTGCTTGAGCGCAGAACCGATGACGGCGAACCCGAGCTGGTCAACGAAAATGGCAACGGCGGCGGAGAGAGCGGGGAAGGAGATGCCGGTGCCGAGTAGATTCTCCGCCATCCTCTGGTGGGCCGTGTACACAGTGCTCGGAGTCTGGGCCCAGCGGTTCGTGCCCGGCGTGGATTTTCTCGCTCCGGGCATCGTGCTTTCCATGCAGCGTAACGGTCCCTCCGGCACCTTCTGGCTGGCTCTTTCCTGGGTTCTGCTCCAGGAGGGCATGGGCAACCTGCCCTTCGGCTACGGCGTGGCCTGGTACGGCATGCTCGTGATTTTCTACATCATGGGGCGGTGGCTCTTCGAGGCCCGCTCCTTCCTGTTCATGTGCCTGCTCGGTCTCGGCCTGGGGCTGCTCCATCCTGTCCTGGCCTACAGCCTGGCGCGGTTGGCCAACCTGGCCGTGGATCTACGTGTTGCGGCTCTGGAGGGTGCGGTTCAGGCCGCGATCTTCCCCATGGTATGGGTCCTGGCGGAAACCGCTTTCCCCCGGAGGGTGCGGCAGCATGTCGGATCTCTATAACCAGGCCGCCCAGCAACCTCCTCGCACCGGACTTTTCCTGCTCCAGGCTCTGATCCTGGGCGTGTTCTGCCTCTTCTCGGTCCGGCTCTGGTATCTCCAGATCCATCAGGGCGAAGATTTCGCCCGCCGCGCCATTGAAAACCAGCTTCGCCAGGAGTCGGTGTTTTCTCCCAGAGGACTCATTCGTGACCGTAACGGCGAGTTGCTGGCAGTAAACGAGCCCGCCTACGCCCTGGGACTCATCCGTGAGGACTGTCCGGACATCGACAAGACCCTGCACCAGGTGGCCGCCTGGACAGGCGCGGACTTCGAATCGCTCAAGGCCGTGTACGCGAAAAAGAGAAAGCGGGTGAAACCCTTCGAGCCTCTTACCCTGGTGCCGGACCTGTCTTTCGGCCAGGTCGCCCTCATCGATGCCAACAAGCTGCGCTGGCCCGGGCTGGAGGTCCAGGTCAGGCCTCGCCGCCGCTACCTTTACGGTAAACTCCTGGCCCACGTGCTCGGGTACGTGGCCGAGGCCAACGAGGAAGAGCTGGGCAAGGAGCCCGAGCTGGCCCTGGGCGACAATGTGGGCAAGCAGGGTATCGAGTACATGCTCGAGGACCGCATGCGCGGGGTCAAAGGGCTGGTCCAGTACGAAGTGGACGTCAACGGCAGACGGCTGCAGGAGCGCGTTCTCAAACACCCCCGCGCCGGACACGAAATTTCCCTGTCCATCGATCTCGGCCTCCAGAAGGTGGCCATGGACTGGCTGGCTGAAGAGGCAGGCGGCGTGGCGGTCATCGACGCCGATACCGGCCAGCTCTGGGCGCTGGCCACTTCCCCGTCCTACGACTCCAACGATTTTACGGTCGGGCTTTCGTCCAAGCAGTGGGCCGCGCTGCGCGACGATCCGCTCCACCCCATGCAGAACCGCGTCATTCAGTCCGTGTACCCGCCAGGATCGGTCTTCAAGCATGTGGTCGCCGGGGCAGGACTCCACTACGGGGCCATCGACCCTTATGAAACCGTGGTCTGCAACGGCGCGGTACGGCTCGGCAAGCATATCTTCCGCTGTTGGCGCAAGGGCGGCCACGGCAAGGTCGACATGGAAAAGGCCCTGGTCCAGTCCTGTGACGTCTATTTCTACAAGCTCGGCAAGAAACTCTCCGTGGACCGCATGTCCGAGTTCGCCCAGGCCTGCGGTTTCGGCGAGAAAACCGGTATCCTGCTGCCGCATGAGAAGGGGGGGAACATCCCCACCCGCGAGTGGAAGCGGAAGCGGTTCGGCGAGGCCTGGCAGGGGGGCGACAACCTGAATATGGCCATCGGCCAGGGCTACACCCTGGTCACCCCGCTTCAGGTGGCCCGCTTCTTCGCCGGCGTCCTTAACGGCGGCAAGCTGCTCAAGCCGCTGCTGCTCAAGGACGAGAAGACCGAGGTGCAGGGAAAGATCCCGCTGACTGGCAGCCAGCTTGCACGGCTCAGGAATGCCCTGATCGAGACAGTGAACGACGACCACGGCACCTGCCGCCGCATCCGCACCAAGGGCGTGGCCGTTGGCGGCAAGACCGGCACGGCCCAGGTGGTGCGGCTGACCGATGAACTCAAGGCCCTCAAGGACGACGAGATTCCCTACCGCTTCAGGGATCACGGATGGATGGCTGCCATCGCGGAAAAGGACGGCAGACGTTTCGCCATCGCCGTTCTCGTGGAGCACGGCTTGCACGGCGGGTCCGGCGCGGGTCCGGTAGTCAAGGCGGTCATCGACTACCTGTTCCAGAACGAGGTCCACAAGAACCCCGAGGCCCGCAAGGCAAAGGCGCGCGCCGCCAAGCTGATAAAGCTTCCCGCCAAACCCAAGCCGAAATCAAAGCCCAAATCCAAATCCGCGGGAGGCGCGCATGCCAATTGACCGGCGGTTGCTTTTCTACATCAACTGGCCCCTGCTCGGAGCGGCGATCATCCTCTTTCTGCTCGGGGTGCTCAATCTTTACTCCGCCTCCGGCTATCGGCTTGAGGAGGGCATGAGCGTGGCCCCCTTCTTTCAGAAACAGCTTATCTGGGGGCTGATGGGCATGGCGGGGATGCTCGTTTTCATGTTCTTCGACTACCGGCATCTGAAAACACTGGCCTGGCCTCTGTTCTGGGTTACGGTCCTGCTGCTCGTGGCTGTGTTTTTCATGGGCAAGACCATCTACGGCGCGCGTCGCTGGCTCGATCTCGGCTTCATGAACTTCCAGCCATCCGAGCTGGCCAAGATCGCGGTGCTCATCGTGGGCGCGCGCATCCTGTCGCGTGAGCGCGAACCCCTGGACTTCCTGCGGCTGGGCTATGTGCTGGGGGTAGGCATGATCCTGGCGGGGCTGATCATCAAGCAGCCCGACCTGGGCAGCGGTCTGTCCGTGATCATGATCCTGGGCGGCATGATTCTCTTCCGGGGAGTGACGCCGCGCGTGTTCAAGACCGCCCTGGTGGCCATTCCGGCCCTGCTGCCCCTGTCCTGGTTCTTCCTGCACGACTACCAGAAGCAACGCATTATGACCTTTCTGGACCCCACAACGGACCCGCTGGGCGCGGGCTACCACATTATCCAGTCTGAAATCGCCATCGGCTCGGGCGGATTCTGGGGCAAGGGCTTCATGGAAGGGACGCAGTCGCAGTTGCGGTTCCTCCCCGAGCGGCATACCGACTTCGCCGTGGCCGTCTTCGGCGAGGAGTGGGGCTTTGTCGGGACTATGTTACTTTTGTCACTATTCTGCTTCTTTCTCTACCAGATGGTCATCATCGCGCGGGACGCCAGAGGGCTCTTCGGCTCCTATCTGGCGGCGGGTGTGTTCTTCTATTTCTTCTGGCAAATCCTCATAAACACGGGTATGGTGCTCGGGCTTATGCCGGTGGTAGGCATCCCCCTGCCGTTCATCAGTTACGGGGGAAGCGCCACCCTGGTGAATTTCTCTCTTATCGGGCTTGTCCTGAACGTTTCCATGCGCCGATTCCTGTTCAAGCAGGGATAGCCGTTTCCTGATCGTACGGAGAACGGAGCGCAAGGGACATTGTTCACAAGCTCTGTTCAGCTAACGGATTTCAGGAGCGCATCGCATGGCCAGAGACGAAATCAACGCCTTTTTGGGTGCCGGGACCAACTATCAGGGAAAACTGCACTTTCAGGGAGCTGTTCGGATTGACGGCAACTTCCAGGGCGAGGTTGCCTCAGACGGCACACTCGTGGTTGGTCAGGAAGCCGTGGTCGAAGGTCAGGTGGTCGTCGGCCAGCTCGTCCTTTCCGGCAAGATCAAGGGAGAGGTGGACGCCAAGAGCAAGGTCGTACTGCACAAGACCGCCAATCTTCAGGGCAACATCAGGACGCCCGTCCTGGTGGTTGAAGAGGGCGCGGTGCTTGAAGGGCAGCTGACCATGGGCAGTTTGGACACGCCGCTCAACGGGGCTTCGGAGACGGATTCCAACTGATATCGGACAGGGAAAAGGCACTGTTTTTCGATCGGGTCAAATCTAAAAAGCCTTTGACAGAACCCTCGAAATTGCGTAATCGGCAGTGACTTTGCGCCAAAATTCACAACCTATCTGGGGGCACACGGTATGGTAATACCTGACAAAACAATTTTTATTCAAGCAGCGAACTTCATCGTCACGGTGTTCGTGCTGAACGTGCTGCTGATCAAGCCCATCCGCGAGATCATCAAGAAACGCAAGGGTTTGATGGCTGATCAGATGGAAAAGATCGAAGGCTTCAACAAGAACGCTACCGAGAAAATGGCCGACTATGAGGCCCAACTCGCCAGCGCTCGTGCCGAGGCCAACGAGGTCCGTTCCTCCGCCAAGGAAGAAGCGACTGCCGAAGAGCAGAAGCTGATGGCTGAAGCCGGCAAGGAAGCTTCCGGTACCATCCAGGCCGCTCGCGCCGAGATCGAAAAAGAGGTCCAGGCAGCCATGGGTCAGTTGACCAAGGATATCGACAAATTCGCCGAAGCCGCCACGGGCAAGATCCTGGGCCAGGCTTAGACGAGGGTAAGGAGGGTTTCGTTTTGAAACGGACAGTGTTTTTTGCGGTCCTGCTGACCGCCCTGGCGATTTCGGCTGTAGCTTACGCCAACGCCGCCGCCGAAGGGGGCCATGCCACCCATGCGCTCTTCACGGCCGAGAACGTGAAGAACTATGGCCTGCGCATCGTCAACTTCATCCTTTTTGCGGCCCTGCTGTACAAGCTGGGCGGCGCCAAGATCAAGGAGTTCTTCGTTGGTCGCCGTGACGGCATCAAGCAGGAGCTCGATGATCTGCAGGCCCGTCAGGCCGATGCCGAGAAGAAGCTCAAGGAAGTTGAGTCCGGCATCGCCAATATGGCCCAGGAGAAGCAGGAGATCCTCGCTCAGGCCAAGGCGCAGGGCGAGGCCATCAAGGACGCCATCATCGCCAAGGCTCACAAGGACGCCGAGGCTATGAAGGATCAGGCCAAGCGCACGGCCTCCAACGAGGCTCAGGCCGCCATCAATACCATTCGCGCCGAAATGGCCGATATGGTCGTTGCCGCCGCCGAGAAGATCGTTGCCGAGAAGCTGAGCGCAGAAGATCACGACAAGCTCGTGGATGACTATTTAACCAAGGTGGTGCTCAATTGACCGGTAACGTAGTTTCCCGCCGTTACGCTAAGGCCCTGTTCGCCATTGGTGCCGCCAAGGGTGAGGCAGACCAGAAAACGTACGGTGAGCAGCTGATTGCGCTGAGCGACTCCATGACGGCGTCCCCAGAGGCGATGGGTTTCTTCCGGAACCCCTCGTTCTCCGCCGAGGAGAAGAAAGCCGTGCTTATTCAGCTCGTCGATAAGATTTCGGTAGACCCGATGGTCAAGAACTTCTGCGAACTGCTGGCCGACAAGGGCCGCGTCGAGATGGTTCCCGCCGTCGCTTCTGACTATAAGGCAATGCTTGACGTCGTGTCCGGCGTCATCTCCGGTGAACTCATTACGGTGAGCGAACTCAACGAGGAAAGAAAATCTGCAATCCAGTCGAACCTTGAGAAGCAGGCCGGCAAAAAGCTGGAGCTGTCCTTCGCCACCGACAAGGATATCCTCGGTGGTATCGTTCTCAAGATCGGTGACAAGGTTATGGATGCCAGCCTCAAGGCTCAGCTGCAGATTTTGAAAGAAAATATTAAAAGGGGTGAGTAGGGCAATGCAGATCAAAGCAGAAGAAATCAGCAAAATCATTCAGGACCAGATTCAGAATTATGAGTCTCGTGTTGAAATGAGCGAGACCGGTACCGTCCTCTACGTTGGTGACGGTATTGCTCGCGTGCACGGTGTCGAAAACGTCATGGCCATGGAGCTTCTCGAGTTCCCCGGCGGCGTCAAGGGCATGGTGCTCAACCTGGAAGAAGACAACGTCGGTGTCGCCCTCCTGGGTTCGGACACCGGTGTTAAGGAAGGCGACCCGGTCAAGCGTACCGGCCAGATTTACTCCGTGCCCGTCGGCGACGCCGTCATGGGCCGCGTGGTCAACCCCCTGGGCGAGCCCCTGGATGGTCTGGGACCGATCGAAGCTTCCGAGGTCCGCCCGGTTGAGCTGAAGGCCCCCGGCATCATCGCTCGTAAGTCCGTTCACGAGCCCTGCTACACCGGCCTCAAGGCCGTTGACGCCATGACCCCGGTTGGCCGCGGTCAGCGCGAACTGGTCATTGGTGACCGCCAGACCGGTAAGACCGCTGTCTGTGTTGACGCCATCCTCGCCCAGAAGACCACCGACGTGCACTGCTTCTACGTGGCCATTGGCCAGAAGAAGGCTTCCGTCGCCCTGGTCGCCGACGTGCTCCGCCAGCACGGCGCCATGGAATACACCACCATCGTCTCCGCGACCGCTTCCGAGCCCGCTCCGCTGCAGTTCATCGCCGCCTACACCGGCGCGACCATGGCCGAGTTCTACCGCGACAACGGCAAGCACGCCCTGATCTGCTACGATGACCTTTCCAAGCAGGCTACTGCCTACCGCGAAATGTCCCTCCTGCTTCGCCGCCCCCCGGGACGTGAAGCATTCCCCGGTGACGTCTTCTACCTGCACTCCAGGCTCCTCGAGCGTTCCTGCAAGGTCAACGACTCCCTGGGCGCCGGTTCCCTGACCGCCCTGCCGGTCATTGAAACCCAGGCTGGTGACGTCTCCGCGTTCATTCCGACCAACGTTATCTCCATTACCGATGGTCAGATCTACCTGGAGCCCAACCTGTTCCTCTCCGGTGTCCGTCCGGCCATTAACGTCGGTCTCTCCGTCTCCCGAGTCGGTGGTTCCGCCCAGATCAAGGCCATGAAGCAGGTCGCCGGTACCCTCCGTCTCGACCTCGCCCAGTACCGCGAGCTCGCCGCGTTCGCTTCCTTCGGTTCCGACCTCGACAAGGCCACCCAGGCCAAGCTGAACCGAGGCGCCCGTATGGTCGAACTGCTCAAGCAGCCCCAGTACCGGCCGCTGACCGTTCAGGAGCAGGTTGCCGTGCTGTACGCCGGTACCCGCGGCTTCCTCGATGACATCGCTGTTGAGGCCGTCATCAAGTTCGAGGCCGAGTTCCTGGAGTTCATGAACAACGCCAAGTCCGCCGTCCTCGATTCCATCGCCGAGAAGCAGAAGATCGACGACGCTGTGGAAGCTGACCTGAAGGCCGCCATCGAAGAGTTCAAGAAAGGCTTCAGCGCCTAACCAAGGGGAAACTGAATGGCTTCGTTAAGAGACGTCCAAAATCAGATTGTTGGCGTCAAGAAAACCAAGCAGATCACCAAGGCCATGAACATGGTGGCCTCGGCAAAACTGCGCAACGCACAGGAGCGTATTGAACGCTTCCGTCCGTATGCGGACAAGTTTTACGAGATGCTTGGGGACTTGGCAGCCGGCGCTGACGAATCGGTACATCCGCTGCTGGAAGTCCGGGACGAAGTGAAAACCGTGGGCATCATGGTTACCACTTCCGATCGCGGCCTCTGTGGCGCATTCAATGTAAATATCATCAATACGGCCAAGAGACTGGCCGAGGCCAAGGCAGCCGAAGGCAAGGCCGTCAAGCTGTACTGCATTGGCAAGAAGGCACGCGACGCCTTCAAGAAGATGGACTTCGAAATGGTACGCGCCGAAGGCGACGCCATGAGCAAGTTCGACTTCTCCCTGGCTGCCAGCGTGGGCAACGAGCTCATCGCCGGTTATGTCGCGGGCGAACTGGATGAAGTACACGTCGTGTTCGGCGAGTTCCAGAGCATGGCCAAACAGCCTCCCGTCGACCTCACTGTTCTGCCCATGGCGCAACAGGAGGAAGGCGAAGCCGAAGAAGGCGGGGCTGGCGACTACTTGTACGAACCGTCCGTCGAGGGCCTGCTGGCCGAGCTGCTGCCTCGGTTCATCAAGGTTCAGGTTTATCGCGGTCTGCTGGACACCGCCTGCTCCGAGCATGCGGCCCGTATGGCTGCCATGGATAACGCCACCAAGGCGTGCGACGAACTGACGGATACGCTTACCTTGCTCTACAACAAGACGAGGCAGGCCGCCATTACTGGCGATCTTATGGACATTGTCGGCGGCGTTGAAGCGCTGAAAGGATAAAAGGGGGCTATGAAAAATGGCTAATACTGGTAAAATCGTTCAGGTAATCGGCGCCGTTGTCGACGTCGAATTTGCCGAAGGGAATCTTCCCAACATTCTGTCTGCGTTGGAGATTAAAAACCCCAACAACACTGACGCTCCGCTGCTCGTCTGCGAAGTCGCGCAGCACCTGGGCAACAACGTTGTCCGCACCATCGCCATGGACGCCACCGAAGGTCTCGTTCGCGGCATGGAAGCGTCGGACACCGAGTCTCCCATTACCGTTCCCGTCGGTTCCGGTTCGCTGGGCCGCATCATGAACGTCGTCGGCGAGCCCGCTGATGAAATGGGCCCGGTTCCCTGCGAAAAGCGTCTCCCCATTCACCGTGAAGCCCCCGACTTCACCGACCTTTCCACCAAGGTGGAACTGCTCGAAACCGGCATCAAGGTCGTTGACCTGCTCATCCCGTTCCCCAAGGGCGGCAAGATGGGCCTCTTCGGCGGCGCCGGTGTCGGCAAGACCGTTATTCTCATGGAAATGATCAACAACATCGCCAAGCAGCACGGTGGTATCTCCGTGTTCGCCGGTGTTGGTGAGCGTACCCGTGAGGGCAACGACCTCTATCACGAAATGAAGGACGCCGGCGTTCTGGAGAAAGCCGCGTTGGTTTACGGCCAGATGAACGAGCCTCCGGGAGCCCGCGCTCGTGTTGCTCTGACCGCCCTGACCTGCGCAGAGTACTTCCGTGACGAAGAAGGCCAGGATGTGTTGCTCTTCGTTGACAACATCTTCCGCTTCACCCAGGCCGGCGCCGAGGTCTCCGCACTTCTCGGCCGCATGCCTTCCGCGGTTGGTTACCAGCCGACTCTGGGCACCGACCTTGGTGGCCTGCAGGAGCGCATCACCTCCACCAACAAGGGTTCGATCACCTCGGTTCAGGCCGTTTACGTCCCTGCTGATGACTTGACCGACCCCGCACCGGCCACCACCTTTGCTCACCTCGACGGTACGCTCGTTCTGTCCCGTCAGATCGCTGAGCTTGGCATCTACCCTGCGGTTGACCCGCTGGACTCCACCTCCCGTATTCTCTCCCCCGACGTTCTCGGTGAAGAGCACTACGCCACTGCCCGTGAAGTTCAGTCCGTGCTCCAGAAGTACAAGGATCTGCAGGATATCATCGCCATTCTCGGTATGGACGAACTGTCCGACGATGACAAACTGACCGTTGCCCGCGCTCGCCGCGTCCAGCGCTTCCTGTCTCAGCCGTTCCACGTCGCTGAGGTCTTCACCGGTGTTGCCGGCGTGTACGTCAAGACCGAAGACACGGTTAAGGCCTTCCGTGACATCCTGGACGGCAAGTACGACGACCTGCCCGAGCAGGCCTTCTACATGTGCGGACCCATCGAGGAAGCCATCGAAAAAGCCAAGCAGTAAGCGAGGTAACCAATGGCCAATACGTTGAAACTTGAGATCGTCACTCCCGACCGCAAGGTTTTGTCGGAAGAGGTGGAGTACGTGGGAGCACCCGGCATCATGGGTGAATTCGGTGTCCTGCCGAACCACGTTCCCTTCCTGTCCGCCTTGGGAATCGGCAATCTCCATTACAAACAAGACGGCAAGGCGTACTATGTCTTCGTCGCCGGTGGATTCGCCGAAGTAAGCCACAACCAGGTCACCATTCTGGCCGAGGTTGCTGAAAAGGCCACCGAGATCGACGTCGAACGCGCCCAGAAAGCCAAGGCTCGCGCTGAAGAGCGTTCCGCCAAGGCCAAGGAAAAGATGGATGCCGCCCGCAATCAGGCTGCACTGAAGCGCGCTATAACGCGCATCAGCGCCAAGTCCTGCGGCAAAAACGCCGGCACCTGCTAATCCGCCCCCCATAACGATACAAGGGCTGCTCCGTCAGGAGCAGCCCTTTTTTATGCGCGAATATGGACTAGCCTTATCAGGCTAGGCAACGCCTCAAGACAAACGCGATTTACCCTAACGAGCCACAGTTACAACTCTTTTGAGGTAGAATTCAGCGCCCACACTTTTTTTAGAATACACTATTGTAAGGAAACAGGACGGATGTATCAGTTCTTTGGCTCTGACCGGACTCTGTGACCAAAGAAAGAGATCATTCTCCAAATCACATCACAACCACGTATGGTGCGTGTTTCGGGATAGTAAGAAAAGACCCGCCGCAGGGTGCGACGGGTCTTTGCAAAAGCGAATTCTGTAATGGGATTACTTGCCGGTGAGGACCTTGCCGACTTTGGTCAGCGCCTTCACCAGGGTGTCATCGTCCACCGCGTAGGAGAAGCGGATACACTTGTCGTCGCCGAAGGCGGAGCCTGGGACCAGGGCCACGCCGACCTCTTCGAGAATCTTGGTGCACATGGTCGCCGAATCCGGGGCGTCGTCGGTGTAGAATTGGTTCAGCACCGGGAAGAGATAGAAGGCCCCGCCGGGCAGCGGACAGGGCGCGCCCCAGCCGGAGATGATCTCGTAGGCGATGTCGCGGCGGCGTTGAAAAGAGACCTTCATTTCGTCGACGATATGCCAGGAGCCGGTCAGCCCTATCAAAGCTGCTTTCTGGGTGATGGAGTTAATGTTCGATGTGGACTGGCCCTGGATCTTGGACATGGCCTTGATGAGGTCCTCGTGGGCCAGGGCATAACCCACGCGCCAGCCCGTCATGCAGAATGACTTGGAGAGGGCACCGACGATGGCGATGGTCTCAGGGTAGGCTTCCCAGGTCTTGGACAGGGAAACCGGCGTAGCGGGAGGGTAGACCAGCCGGTCGTAGACCTCGTCGGAGATGATGAAAATACCGTGTTTCCGAGCCCAGGCCGCGATCTCTTCCAGCTGGGCCTGAGTATAGCAACAGCCGGTAGGATTAGACGGCGAGTTGAGGATCAGCACGCGGGTTTTATCGGTGCGCGCAGCATCGAGGGCATCGATTGTGACCAGATAATCCTGTTCTGCCGTGCTTGGAACAAAGACCGAGACGCCGTCCGCCAATTGGACCATGGCCGGGTAGGAAACCCAGTAAGGGGCGGGGATGAGCACTTCGTCACCGGGGTTCACCAGGGCCATGAGCAGGTTGTAGAGCACCTGTTTGCCGCCATTACAGATGATCGTGTTGTTTCCTATGGCATCAGCGCTGTAAAATTGCTTGTAGTAGTGAGCGACTGCGTCGCGAAGTTCGGGGATACCCGGAACCGGCGTGTAGCGAGTGAACCCTTCGTCCAGGGCTGCTTTGGCCGCGTCGCAAACATGTTTCGGGGTGCCGAAGTCGGGCTGGCCGACGGCAAGTGAAATGATCTCCCTTCCCTGAGCTCGCAGTTCCTGTGCCTTGGCGTTGACTGCGAGGGTGGCTGACGGCTTGATGCGCGCCAGTCGTTCGGAAATTCGCATAGGATGCTCTCTTGCTGAGTATTTGTTATGGATAAGGACCGCTTTCAAAGGCCAATAGACGAATTTATTTCCGAGGTAAATCGGCTTTTGCCCCTATGGGGAAAAATTTTTTACATAATGTTGACCTGACTACGGCTTCATGGGTCAGACATGGCGTGACAAAGAGGAATGCCAATCAACTATAAGGAGTTGAACATGTCTGAATCATTGGGAAAAACGATTGCCGTCTCCATGGATATGCACATACCTGGATATGAGGTTGATATTTGGCCGTTGCTGTGCCCTGTCCGTGAATACGACTGGATTGAAACGTGGGATTGTCGGCTGATACAGAGTCGTTCCGGTGTAAACGAACTCGGTTGTGTGTTTGTAACCGATTTCCCCACCGAATGCGGGGCTGAGGTATGGATTACCACACGGTATGAACCGTATTCGCGGCTGGAATTTGTCCGTACCAATTCGGCGCGCATCATTCGACTGGAAATTGCGCTATTTCGAGAGGAAAACGGAACCAGGTTGACCTGGGTTCAACACGTCACATCCCTGAATGCGGTCGGGGATGAATACATAGCCCAAAAGCCGCAGGCGTTTGCAAGGCAAATGAGTGCGGTCGAAAAGATGCTCGGCCATTACCTGAGAACCGGAAAAAAGCTCAAAGGCGAGGAGGCCGGCCTCGTCACGGAGAACAAAGACCATGTACACAGTGGGAAGGCTGGCTAGGAAGCACGGGCTGTCACGTTCAACATTGCTCTATTATCACCGCCTCGGGGTGCTCTCGCCCTCAGGACACTCCAAGGGCGAGTATCGCTCTTATTCCGATGCGGACTCGGCGCGTCTTGGGAAAATTTGTGAATACCGGCGAGCCGGGATTCCGCTCAAGACGATTGCTTCCATGCTGGACGGCGATGCTGAAACCGTTGTGGCTGAGGCGCTGGAACGACGCCTTATCGAGCTGAACGAGGAGATGGCAGACTTGCGTGAACAGCAGCGGGTCGTGACTCGTCTGCTCGGGAGGCGCGATCTGGTCGGCGCGTGTGCGGGTCTGGACAAGGAGGCCTGGGTTGCGTTGCTGGAAGCCGCTGGTTTCAGCGAAGAGGACATGCAGCAGTGGCACGTTCGTTTCGAGCGAGGCGACCCTGAGCGACATGAGGCTTTTCTTCGCCGTCTGGCCATTCCGGAAGAGGAGATCTTCGCTATAAGGGCTGCGTCGGCCAAGGCAGGATAAGGGTGTCTGCTGAAACCTCCCGGGAACACCTTTTCCGGTACGTGTGTCAGCCTGTTTCGGCGTGAGAAGAGATGCTTTATGGAGTATGAAAAAAAAGAGTAACAATTCTTAGATTGTAGCAGTTGAAAGGAGGATTTGGTGCAATTGAAGGCAATTTGGACTGGCAATTCCAAAGCTCTTTCTGTAGTCTAGACAAACTCTAACGCAGCTCTTGCGATTAGAGAATCCAAAATAAAAATAGTCAAGTATTATAGCCTGTTAGGAGAGTTTGTCTTTTATGTCCACGCTCAAGATGCCAGCCAGTTTGCCTGATCCGATCATCAACGAAAACGCCAAAATTGTCCTGAAGAGACGGTATCAGCGCAAGGATGCCGACGGGATCGTCTACGAGTCGGTGAAGGAGCTGTTCTGGCGCGTGGCTTCGGCCATTGCCGAGGAGGAGGCCAAGTACGACGGGTCCTCCTACAAGCCCGCCAAGCTGGCGCGCGAGTTCTATGACCTGATGACGACGTACCGCTTCCTCCCCAACTCCCCGACGCTGATGAACGCGGGAACGGACATCGGCCAGCTGGCAGCCTGCTTCGTCCTTCCCGTTGCCGACGACATCGAAGGCATCTTCGACGCGGTCAAGCACGCTGCCATGATCCACAAGTCCGGCGGCGGCACCGGCTTCTCCTTCTCCCGCCTGCGCGCCAAGGACTCCGTGGTCGGCTCCACCGGCGGCGTGGCCTCCGGTCCCCTCTCCTTCCTCAAGATTTTCAATTGCGCCACCGAGCAGATCAAGCAGGGCGGCACCCGGCGCGGGGCCAACATGGGCATCCTGCGCGTGGATCACCCCGATGTCATGGACTTCATCAAGGCCAAGGAGCGCGACGGCGAGTTGAACAACTTCAACCTGTCCATCGGCCTGACCGAGCAGTTCATGCGCGCCGTGGAAAAGAAGGAGGACTACGACCTGGTGGCCCCGAATTCCGGCGAGGTGGTCGGGCAGCTCAATGCCCGCGAGGTCTTCAACATTCTGGTCAACAAGGCGTGGGAGTCCGGCGATCCCGGCATCGTCTTCCTGGA
Organism: Pseudodesulfovibrio cashew; assembly: GCF_009762795.1. NCBI lineage: Bacteria > Pseudomonadati > Thermodesulfobacteriota > Desulfovibrionia > Desulfovibrionales > Desulfovibrionaceae > Pseudodesulfovibrio > Pseudodesulfovibrio cashew. The sequence goes on from NZ_CP046400.1 coordinate 1,523,167, forward strand.
CCGCATCAACCGCGACAACCCCACGCCCAAGCTCGGCGAGATCGAGTCCACCAACCCCTGCGGCGAGCAGCCCCTGCTGCCCTACGAGGCCTGCAACCTCGGCTCCATCAACCTCGGCAAGTGCTACCTCAAGGGCAAGAACGGCCACGACTCCGAAATCGACTGGGAGGAATTGAAGCGCATCGTCCATCTTTCCGTCCGTTTCCTGGACAACGTCATCGACGCCTCCGTCTATCCGTTGGACCAGATCACCGAGATGGTCGGCAAAAACCGCAAGATCGGCCTGGGCGTCATGGGCTGGGCCGACCTTCTGTACCAGCTCAAGATTTCCTACAACTCCCAGACCGCAGTGGACCTGGCCGAGCGGGTCATGAAGTTCGTGCGCGACGAGTCGCGGTCCGCATCCAAGCTGCTGGCCAAGGAGCGGGGCGAGTTCCCCGCCTATCCGGAGTCCGTGTTCGGCGAGGCCAACCTCGGCCCCTACCGCAACGCCACCACCACGACCATCGCGCCCACCGGAACCCTGTCCATCATCGCGGGCTGCTCCTCTGGCGTGGAGCCGCTCTTCGCCCTGAGCTTCGTGCGCAACGTCATGGACAATGACAAGCTGGTGGAGACCAACCCGTTCTTCGAGGCCGCCGTCAAGGACGCCGACGCCTATTCCGCCAAGCTCATGGAGGAGATCGCCAAGGTCGGCACCATCAAGAAGATGGATCACCTGCCCGAGGAGCTGCGCCGGGTCTTCGTGACCGCCATGGACATCGAGCCCATCTGGCACCTGAAGATGCAGGCCGCCTTCCAGAAGTTCACTGACAACGCGGTGTCCAAGACCGTCAATCTGCCCAATTCGGCCACCAAGGAAGAGATCTGGGACATCTACTGGAAGGCCTATGAATTCGGCTGCAAGGGCGTCACGGTCTACCGCGACGGCTCCAAGATCTCCCAGGTGCTGTGCACGGGCGACGACAAGAAAAAGAAGGAGGAGGCCAAGGAGGGCGCTTCGGTGGTCAAGGACCGTCCGGACGTTATTTACGGCTTCACCCAGAAGATCGACACCGGCCTTGGCGTGCTGTTCCTCACGGTCAACGAGATGAACGGCAAGCCCTTTGAGGTCTTCGCCACCATCGGCAAGTCCGGCGGCTCCATCACGGCCAAGGCCGAGGCCATCGGTCGGCTGGTCTCCCTGGCGCTGCGCTCCGGAGTGGAAGTTCGTGAGATCGTCAAACAGCTCAAGGGCATCGGTGGCGAGAATCCCAAGTTCATGAAGAAGAAGCTGGTCAAGTCCATCCCGGACGCCATCGCCTTCGTCTTCGAGTCCCGTTATCTTCAGGGCGACCACGTGGACGTGGATGTCGCTTCCCTGAACAAGGAGCTCTGCCCCGAGTGCGGCGAGCCCCTGGTTTTCGAGGAAGGTTGCCACATCTGCAAGTCCTGCGCGTTCACCAAGTGTGGCTAGCGCCAGGACAACAAAGGAAAACAAAAGGGCCGCTCCATGTTGGGGCGGCCCTTCTTTCTTTTTATCAATCCTACGGCGCGATTACGCCGAGGTGATTTCGATTCGCTTGGGCTTGATCTTTTCCACCTTGGGCAGGAAGAGCTCCAGGACTCCACCGTCCAGGTTGGCCTTGATTCGCTCGCGGTCGATGATGTCGCTGATGGCGATGGAACGCAGGTACTCGCAATCCCCGAACTGGGCCTCCACGAAGTGTTCCTTTTCTCCCTGGGCCAGAGAGGTCTTGCCGGAGACAGTCAGTTCATCGTCCTGCAGGTCGATGACCATGTTCTCCCGTTTGACCCCTGGCAGGTCGATGTAGATATGAAAGCCGTCCTCCCGCTCCAGGATGTCGGTGGCGGGACGGTAGCGGGTCACCTCGGTCTCTTGCTTTTTCACGATCTCGCTCATGTCGTACCCCCTTTACGCGACTTCGATGCTGATGTTTCGCGGCTTGACTTCCGCAGCCTTGGGCAGGGTTACGGTCAGGATGCCGTCGGCCATGGTGGCGGTGACCTTGTCGCGGTCAACCGGCACGCCGATGTTGATCACCCTGTGGAAAACGCCGCTCGGGCGCTCCTGTCGGTAGAATTTGCCTTCTGGAGCGGAGCGTTCGCCCTTGAGCACCAGCGTCTTGTCCGTGAGGGTGAGTTCCACGTCTTCCAGCTTGACTCCGGGCACTTCCGCGCGAACGTAGATGGCTTCATCGTCATTGCTCAGATTGAGCGGAGGGTAGGCCAGGCGGCGGTCGTTGCCCATGGGCGCTTTGAAGAAATCCTCGAATACCCGGTCGAACCGGGACGGAAAATTGTAGAGCGTATTGAAATCGATAACCATGAATCCAACCTCCTTTTCGTGTGGTGGAAAAAAGGTAGGCACACTTTTTCGTCCGTCAAGACCGGTTGTGGAAAAAAATTACGCCGCCCCGGAAATCCGGCGCGGCGCGAAGAAAATGACCGAGATAGAAAATACTTATTTGGAACCGGTCCACTCCGAGGTCTTGACGGCCTGATCCACCAGCATGATGGGGATGTCGTCCTTGACCGGATAGACCACTTTGCACTTGGGGCATTCCAGGCCGTCCCCGGCGGGCTTGAGGGTGACTTTGCCCTTGCAGGCCGGGCAGGCGAGGATATCGAGCAGATCTTTTTTCAGGGGCATGGCGTTCTCCTTGTTCGCGGATGCCAAACTACACTTCCCGGGGAGCGCTGGCAACCGGTTCGAGACTCAGGGAACGCCCGAAAGCATGTCGCGCATGGCCTCGGTCAGTCCCGAAAAGCCCACGGACTTGGGCAGCATGCGCGTGGCCCCGGCGTCCATGGCGTTCACCCCGGTCTCCACGTCGCTTTCTGCGGAAAGGGCGAGGATGGGCGTCGCCCCCCGTCCTGACTTCGCCTCCAGCTTGCGAATGGCCCGGATGGCGTCCACCCCGTCCATGAGCGGCATGATGATATCCATGACGATCAGGTCAAACCGTCCGCTCTCAAACAGGTCCACGGCGTCTTCGCCGTCGCAGGCATAGGTCAGGCGGCAGCCCAGGCCCTCGGCGCAGCGGCAGAGGAGCCTTCTGAAGCTCTCGTCGTCGTCGACCACGAGTACGGAATGCGGGATGGGGGCCATGCTTGCTTTACCTTCCTCCGGGCTGCTGGTACACATCTGCTTGTCTCTATAGCCCACACCGGGCGCAATTTCAAAGACCCACAGGAATACCCATGAGCATAGATCTGCATACCCATTCCACCGCCTCGGACGGCACCTTCACCCCCACCCAACTGGTGCGGCACGCCAAGGAGCTCGGCCTGTCCGCCATCGCACTGACCGACCACGACACCTTTTCCGGCCTGGATGAGGCCCGGGAGGCGGGCGAGTACTATGGCGTGGAGGTCATTCGAGGGTGTGAACTCAGCCTGGAATCGCCCGCGGGCGCGGGCTGGCTGCACATGGTGGCTCTCTGGGTCCCCGAGAATCCCACGGAACTCCAGGAGGCCATCGATTGGGTCATCGAGGGACGATTGACCCGCAACCACGAGATCGTGGAGAAGCTGCGTGCCCAGGGCGTCAACATCACCTACGAGGCTGTGGCGGCCCGGGCCGACGGCACCATCGGTCGGCCCCATTTCGCCCAGGAGCTGGTCCATCTCGGCGTGGTCTCCTCCATCAACGAGGCCTTCCAGGTCTGGATAGGCGACAATGGCAGGGCCTATGTGCCCAAGCGCAAGCTCAAGCCCAAGCAGGCCCTGGACATCCTGAATAACATCGGTGCCACCTCCATCCTCGCCCACCCCTTCGCCCTGGGCCTGAACATGAAGCAGACCGAGAAGCTGGTGGCGGAGTTCAAGGAGATGGGGCTGGACGGCCTTGAGGTCATCTACTCCGAGCACTCCGAGGAGCAGACCAAGGGCTATTGGGACATGGCCGTGCGCCACAACCTGCTCATCAGCGGCGGGTCCGACTTCCACGGCGAGGTCAAGCCGCACATCGAGCTCGGCACGGGCAAGGGCGGGCTGCACGTCCCCGACGAGCTGCTCATGGCCATGAAGGAGCGCCGCAAGGATCGCGGGCTGCCGGTTTAAAGGACTTTCACCGTCACTTCAGGATGAGGACAGGATGAGCGACTTCGTACCCGAACTGCTGGTTCCCGCCGGGGACATGGAAAAGCTGGAAACCGCCATCGCCTACGGCGCGGACGCGGTCTACCTGGGCGGCGGCAGCCTCAATCTGCGGGCCGGGGCAGGGGGCTTCACCCCGGACGAGCTTCGCGTGGGCATGGCCCGGGCGCGGGCCGCCGGGGTAAAGGTCTACTTTACGCTCAATGTCTTTCCGCGCGAGCATATGCTGCCCGAGGTGCGGGACTACATCGCGCTGCTGGGCGAGCTCGGGCCGGACGCGGTCATCGCCGCGGACCCCGGCGTCATCCGCATGCTCGGGCGCGAGCTGCCCGAGGTGCCGATTCACGTCTCCACCCAGGCCAACACGGCCAACTCCGAGTCGGTCCGCTTCTGGCGGGAGCTTGGCGCCAAGCGCGTCAATGTGGCCCGTGAGCTGCGTTCCCAGGAGCTCCTGGAGATGCTCGCCATCGCCCGCACCGAGATGCCGGGCATGGAGCTGGAAATTTTCGTGCATGGCGCCCAGTGCATGGCCGTGTCCGGGCGCTGCTACATGTCCGCCTACCTCAACGACCGGCCCGGCAATCTGGGGGAATGCTCCCACCCGTGCCGCTACGAGTACAAGCCTGCCGCCGTGTCATTCGAGGAGCGCACCCGGCCCGGTGAGCAGCTCTGGGAGATCCGCGACTATCCCCTGGAAGACGGCGGCCAGTTCACCTTCGAAGAGGCTGACGACGAGTTTCGCTTCGAGCCCGAGGGCAGCGGGGAGACGCCGGAAACTCCGGTCGAGCCCGCCCTGACCCTGGCCCAGGAGACCGGCTCCTGGACCAAGTTCTTCGCGGCCCAGGATCTCTGCCTGCTGCACTATCTGGAATGGTTCGCGCGCATGAAGGTCGCCTCGGTCAAGGTGGAGGGACGGACCAAGAGTTCCGCCTACCTGGCCCAGGTTACGGACGCCTACAAGACCGCGCTCCGCGACATCCCCAAGGGAGAGTTCAAGCCGGAGAAATATCTCTCGGAGCTGGTCAACGCCGCTTCCAGGCCGCTGACCACGGGCTTCTTCGACCCGGACCGGCGCGGGGCCATCGCCCTGCCTCCCGATGAAGGAGAGAAGCGCCCGGTCCTGGCGCGCGTGCTCGAAAAGGCTGGCGACGGCAGGTGGCTGGTTCAGGCCAAGTCGCGCTGGGAAACGGACCGGGACATGGAACTGCTCCTGCCCGGCCTGGTGCGCCCGCGCATCTCGCCCGAGGACTACGGAGTGGAAAACGACCTCGGGCAGGGACTGGACATACTCCATCCCGGCCAGAAGGGCGTGCTCATCTGCGACCACCCGGAGATCGGGCCCGGCCTGTTCATTCGCAAGCCGTGGGATTTGGAGCACCTCGACTAGAGGGGCTCGATTCCGATTATTCTGAAACGCTAGAAACTTTCCGCCATCTCCCGCGCCCGGGCAAGGTCCTCGGGGCGATTGACGTTGAAGAAGGAGAGCAGGTCCGGGTCGCCGCCGCGCAGCCGGGATACCGGCACTTCCTTGACTCGTACGTGCTCGAAGAAGCGGATGATCTTGAAGTCTTCCCGCTCCAGTTGGGGAGTGATGAATTCCAGGCACCGCTTGGAGTAGATCGCGCACAGCGGCTCCCGGTAGCCGTCCTCCTTGAGGGGGATGACCACGTCGTCTTCGGGTGCGGCCTCGGCCAGCAGCAGCTCGACCAGCCCGGGCTGGAGAAAGGGCGCGTCGCAGGCCGCGAAGAAGCCGTGGCTCGCACGCATTGCGTCCAGCCCGGCATGGATGCCGGTCAGGGAGGAGCGCGCCGCGAAACGGTCTCTGGCCACGGGCAGGCCGTATGCGGCGAAGTTCGCCTCGTCGCGGGCGGCGATGAGAATTTCCGGGAAAATGGGGCGATAGACTTCCAGCAGCCGGTCCAGAATGGTCCTGCCACCGATGTCCAGCAGCGCCTTCTTGACGTTCCCCAGCCGCGTGCCGAGGCCTCCTGCCAGGATGACCCCCGCGATATCGAATCCCGTTTCCCTCATGGGGGCGACAGTAGACCAATCGGGCCGCCATGGAAAGGGTCCACAAACGGTCCGCCGCCGTGTATAACGCCTCCATGCGCATCCTTTTTTCGCTTCTCGGCCTTGCCGGTCTCGCCTACCTCGCCGCCGTCCTCTGGGTCTATGCTTCCCAGGGGCGGCTCCTGTTCTATCCTCGCACCGAGCTGGAAGGCACGCCGGACCTCATGGGCCTTGCCTACGAGGACGTCCGGCTGAGCAACGCCCTGGGCACGCACCTTCACGGCTGGTGGGTTCCCCATGAGACGGCCCGGTTCACGGTGCTTTTTTCCCATGGTAACGGCGGCAATGTCTCCCACCGGTTGGAGACGTTGCGTCTTTTCCATTCGTTGGGGCTGTCCACGCTGCTCTACGATTATTCCGGCTACGGGCAGAGCGGCGGCGAGCCGTCCGAGACGGCCATGCGCGCCGACGCGCGGGCGGTCTGGGACTGGCTGACGCAGGAGCGGGGCGTGGCCCCGGAGCGAATCATTCTCTTCGGGCGTTCCCTGGGCGGCGCGGTCACGGCGCGGCTGGCGTCCGAGCTTGCGGCGGAAGGCGTTTCCCCCGCCGGAATGGTTCTGGAGTCCACCTTTACCTCGGTGGCTGACATGGGCGCGCGCCTTTACCCCTGGCTGCCCGTGCGCCTGCTGGTCAAATACCGCTACGACAGCGCGAAGGCCCTGTCCGGGCTCCAGGTCCCGGCACTGTTCGCCCACGCCGAGGAGGACGAGATCGTGCCCTATGCGTTGGGTCGGGAACTGTATGAAGGGTATGATGGCCCCAAGGACTTTTTTCTGCTGCGGGGCGGGCACAACGACGGCTATTTGTTCATGGGCCCGGACTATCCTGAAGGATTGGACCGCTTCCTTGCGGGTCTGGAGAAGTAGGGGAGGCGTGCATGTCTTTGCCGTTCAGATCGCTGCTTCGGGCGGGAAAAAATGTCCTGAATGTCGAACGCTCGATGCGGTAATATGTTAAGATAACATCTTTTTTATTTTTCAGCACGGGTCTTGCTTTTTCTGTGCCGTACCGCACAAGGAGGAAGATTATGCCCGCAATGGAACCGACGTCGGGGTTTGATCCCCGCATAGACCAACTGACCAGGAAGATACAGGAGCTCCGCGAGCGCCGTGGCGGCGCGCAGGGCGGCAGCGTTGACGCGGCCATGGACTCCGCAATGGACATGGTCGAACGCAACACCGGACGGCGTGAGGCCCGCGAGGCCGGTTCCGCCCTCCAGGGAATTTCACTGGAACAATTCGCTCAGGGGACCGAGGCCCACAGCCTCGATCCCGGCAAGGTCGCCGATCTCATCGCCGACCCCTTCGAAGAGTAGCGGCAAGGTCTTTACGATACACCGGATTCGCCGAAAATGGCGGGTCCGGTGTTTTTGCTTGCCTTATGTGGTGAGCTGCAATATATTGTGATAATTCGTCCTTTCCTCTTTTCGCTGTCCCCGCGCGGTGATTCATACCTTTTTGAGAAGAATATCTATTTTTATCTCCAGCAGTGGCCACAGGTTGCGCTGATCAGCCCTTTTTTATCGCCGACACCCCTTGCGCGGTCCCTTCCGCAGGCGTATAAATGAATCAAAGGCTGAGTTCCCCGCAAGACGGGGAAAGTTACAAAACCCAGACGGAGGGTGGGAGGAAATAGACACCGATTTCTTCTCTTTGAAATATGGCGAACAGAGTCGCCCCGCTCACAGAAAGAGCACCGTGCGCCAATAATACCGCATCAGGCCGTCATAAAGTGTATATTTTGAAATGTCTGGCCCTGATGCAAAGCCGGATAACCCGGCCCGGCGCACTTTTTTTTGGCCTTTGTCCGTTCTTGAAATCCCTTTTTTTGCCGTCCCGCTTAATCTTCTTCTCGCCTCAACCCGCCGTCCCTTCCTCTGGAGGAAGGATTCATCTTTTTCGCACTGCGCGGGGGGTGGACAAATTCCGCATGATGCTTATGTATTGAGTAGAGGGAATCAGGGTCGGAAGGGATAGGCCCATGAGATATATCGAGGCAACCTTAACGGAGGGTGCGAAGCGATAAAACCTCACAAGACCATATATCAGCGAGACGAGTCGCGACCCCAAAAAAGAGAAGTGTGCGCATGAAGCCCAGGGCTGCGGGGAAACAGCCAGGGACTGCCGGGTAATCCGGCCAGCGCACTTTTTTTATGGGCTGTGGACTTGATTATCTGAAGCGCAACTGAACGTGCTGAGATGCAGAGTCCGCAGCGAAGGTGCGGAAAAGGGGATGCAAGGGACATGGCTCCTTGCCCGCCGGAGGCGAAGTCTCCAGATATTCGCCGCCACAGGCGGCTTCGATCTCTGATTTTTATCTGAATTTAACTCTTAATTCATTTGCTATGCCCGAGAACCGCAGGAGCGCGGTCCCCGGGCTTGTTTTTTTTGGGGGGGCAATATTTTTAGAGCCACTTTACCCGCGCCGGGTTCCTGGGCGGGATCAGCAGGTGCTTCTGTTTGGGCAGGCCGAGCATGAGCGCGCCGCACGCCTTGTACTCCTCGGGGATGCCCATGAGCTCCGCCAGTTCCGGGACCTGGCCGCAGGCCGAGGTCACCAGACCGCCCCAGCAGGCGCCGAGGCCCATGCCTGATGCCATGAGCTCCATGTAGGTCAGGGCGATGGCGCTGTCGGCAACGCCCCAGAGGTAGGCCTCGGGCGCGTACGCCATGGCCAGGGCCGTGCCGCCGCGCAGGACCATGTCCCGGCCCCGCTCAAGTCCCTCGGCGTATCGTTTGAGACGGTCCACGGTGGTCATCCACCCGGCGGTCAGCTCCTTGACGCGTTCAAGCTTTGCCGGGTCCTGAATCATCACCCAGGAAACATTTTGGGAGTTGGAGGCCGTGGGCGCGCGCCGGGCCACCTCGATGAGCCGCTCCAGTTGTTCCCTCGGTATTGGCTCCTTGCGGAATCCGCGCACCGAGCGCCGGGAGAGGAGCAGGGCCTCCACCTCGTCCGCGCCGGGCCGGTTCTCCGGTACGGGCAGGAAATCCTCAGTGGGCATCAGGCTGTTGGAGAGCGCGCCCGTGGGACATACTGCGACGCAGTGGCCACAACGGATGCACAGCTCCTTCGCCCGGTCGATGGCTTCGGGCAGCGCGCCCTTTTCCATTCGGATGAGGTAGACGGGACAGGCCTGTGCGCACAGGCCGTCGTGGTTGCATTTGTCGGGGTCGATGGTGATCAGCGGCACGGTTTTCTCCTGGATGGGGTTGGAGCCCGGGGTGCCGGGCACGGCAACAATACCATCTGCCCGAGCGGATGCAAGAGGGCACTGTCCGGTGCCCTGGTTCCTGGCCGGTAACTTTCCTGGGCGGCATGTGTCACGCAGACGTGGCGAACACCCCTTCACTTGTGCTATACGTCACCCATGATGAAAAGAACGCCCCTGCTCCTCGTGCTGGCCCTGTCCTTCTCCCTGCTGGCTGCCTGCGGCTCCGACCCGGCCCCCTCCGGCTCCGCCGCCAAGACCGCACCTGTCTATCAGCCCTCGGCCACGGCCACGGCCGAGCGCGCCAGTCTGCCGCGCGTGTACGAGGCGGTAGGCACGGTCAAGGCGCAGACCGACACGCGGGTCGAGGCTCAGGTAACGGGCCGCGTCGCCCAGGTGCTCGTCAGGCCCGGCGACAAGGTCAAGGCGGGCGACAAGCTGCTCGTCCTGGACAGCCGTGCGTCCCAGACCCGTCTGGAGCGTTCCCGGCAGGCAGCCCGGACAACTTCTTCCCTTACCGCCCAGGCCGAGGATTTCCTGAACGCGGCCAAGGCCGACTTCGACAAGAGCGAATCCACCTATCGGCGCATGAAGCAGCTCAACGAGCAGAAGGTGATCACCGAAGAGGAGCTGGAAAAGGCCGAGTCCGCCTATCTCCAGGCCAAGGCCCGACTCGGGCAGGCGCGTGAGGGACTGGCCGCGGCCAAGGCCCGCCAGGCAGAGGCGTCCAAGGTGGTCCAGGAGGCCGAGATAGGCCTGGGTTACACCACCATCATCGCTCAGGCGGATGGGGAGGTGGCCCGCAGGCTGGCCGAGCCCGGTGACCTCGCCTTTCCGGGCAAGGAACTGCTCTCCCTCCAGACCGGCGCAACTCTGAGGCTGGAGGCCATGGTCCGAGAATCCCTCATCGGGCGTGTGCGCATCGGCGAGACGTTGGGCGTGGATATCTCCGCACTGGGTAGCAGCGAGCCTATTACCGGCACCGTGGATGAGATCGAGCCCCTTGCCGACCCCGTGACCCGCTCCTTCCTGGTCAAGGTCCGGCTGCCCGAGCGGCCCGGCCTGTATCCCGGCATGTTCGGGCGACTGCTCATTCCGCTGGGCGAGCGCGAGGGCGTGCTCGTCCCTGTGGCGGCCCTCAACCGCGTGGGCCAACTGGTCACGGTCATGGTCAAGACGGAAGGCGGGTGGGAGCCTGTCTTCGTGCGCACCGGCGATGTCCACGGCGATCGGATCGAGATTCTGTCCGGGCTCTCCGGGGGCGAGACCCTGGGGCTGGGCGGGACGGAGGGCCGGTAGATGGCTGCCGGTTCGGGCCGCACAAGCGGCATCATCCCCTCCATCGTTCGTTATTTTCTCACCTCGCAGATGTCTGTGGTCCTGGCCCTGGCTTCCATCGCCCTGGGAGTGGCCGCCATCATGGTCACCCCGCGCGAGGAGGAGCCGCAGATCGTGGTGCCCATGGCCGATGTCCTGGTCCAGGTGCCGGGCGCGTCCGCCGAGGAGGTGGAGAAGCTGGTCACCACGCCGCTGGAGCGACTGCTCTGGCAGATCGACGGTGTGGAGTACGTCTATTCCATCTCCCGGAAGGACATGACCGCCGTGACCGTGCGATTCTTCGTGGGCGAGGACCGCGAGGACTCGCTGATCAAGCTGCACAACACCATCCTCAAGAACGCGGACCTGGCACCGGCCATCGTCTCGGGCTGGGTGGTCAAGCCCGTTGAGATCGACGACGTCCCCATCGTGGCCCTGACCCTGCACGCGGACCACGGGTACGAGGACCGCTACACCGACTTCGACCTGCGGCGCATGGCCGAGGAGCTCTTCCACCGCCTGGCCGAGGTGCAGGACGTCTCTCGCGTCTCCCTGCACTCCGGGCGCTCCCGCGAGGTGCGGGTGGAGATCAGGCCCGACCGGCTGGCAGGGTTCAACATTTCCCCGCTGGAGGTCTACCGGGCTCTCCAGGGTGCGGACCGCTCGCTCACGGCGGGCGACTTCGTGTCCGCCGACAAGGCCACCCGTGTCCTGAGCCAGTCCTTCCTGCTCTCGGCCGAAGAGGTCGCCTCCCTGGTGGTGGGCGTGTTCGACGGACGGCCCGTATACCTGCGTGACGTGGCCGAGGTCATCGACGGTCCGGAGGAGCCCGTTTCCTATTCGCGCATCGGCTTTTCCGACGTCTATCTTTCCAGGATCGGGAAGGAGGACGGCGCGGGAGCCCGGCCTGCGGTGACCCTGGCCCTGTCCAAGAAGAAGGGAACCAACGCCGTGACCGTGGCCGACGCCGTGGTCGAGCGGGTCAAGGAGCTGGAGCGGACCGTGCTGCCCAAGGGCGTGACCGTGACCGTGACTCGCAACTACGGCGAGACCGCCCAGGCCAAGGTCAACGAGCTGCTCTCCTCGCTGCTCTTCGCCATCGTCACCGTGGTGGCCCTGCTCGCTTTCGCTTTGGGCTGGCGCGAGGCTCTGGTGGTGGCCCTGGCCGTGCCCATGAGCTTTTCCCTGGCCCTGTTCGTCAACTACCTGCTCGGCTATACCATCAACCGCGTGACGCTGTTCGCGCTCATCCTTTCCCTCGGCCTGGTGGTGGACGACCCCATCACCAACGTGGACAACATCCAGCGGCATATCCTGCTGGGCGTGCGCAAACCGCTGGACGCCACCCTGGAGGCGGTGAAGGAAGTCCTGCCCCCGGTCATCATGTCCACCCTGGCCATCATCGTTTCGTTCACGCCGCTCTTTTTCATCTCGGGCATGATGGGGCCGTACATGGCGCCCATGGCCGCCAACGTGCCGCTGACCGTTTCCTTCTCCACCGTGGCCGCCCTGACCGTGGTCCCGTGGATGGCCTACCTGCTGCTCAGGAACCGGGCTCCGCTCTCCGTGGCTGACTCCGGCGGGAAAGGTGACGGCCAGGAAGAGGAAGGCAAGGGTGTCAACAAGCGGCTGCTCGCGGCCTACACGCGCGTCATCACGCCGTTCCTGGGCGCGGCCCGCAACCGCTGGCTGCTGCTTGTGGCCATCCTGGCCGGTCTCGGCCTGTGCGCCGGACTGGTGCTGATGCGCCTGGTGCCGCTCAAGATGTTGCCCTTCGACAACAAGAACGAGCTGCAACTGGTGCTGGACATGGACGAGGGCGCCACCCTGGAGCGCACGGACAGGACTCTGCGCGACTTCGAGAGTTTCCTGCGCACCGTGCCCGAGGTGACGGACTTCGTGACCTATTCGGGCCAGCCCTCGCCCATGGATTTCAACGGCATGGTCCGCCACTATTACTGGCGCGACCAGCCCAACTTCGCGGACATCCGCATCAACCTGGCGGACAAGGACGAGCGCGACATGCAGTCCCACGCCATAGGTCTGCGGCTGCGCAACGAACTGCACGCCATCGCCAGGCGCAACGGGGCGAAGATCAAGCTGGTGGAGACCCCGCCCGGGCCGCCGGTAATCGCCACCCTGACCACCGAACTCTACGGCAGGCCGGGGCTGCCCTACGGTTCGCTCATTGACGGGGCCAAACATGTGGCCGGACTCATGGAGAATGAACCCGGCGTGGTCGACGTGGACGACTCCGCCGAGACCGACCGGGTGATGATCGATTACCGTCTGGACAAGGAAAAGGCCGCTCTGCACGGGGTGACCGCCGCCGACGTGGTCCAGACCCTGCGCCTGGCCCTGTCCGGGGACGCGCCCGTGACCGTGCATCTGCCCCATGAGCGCCAGCCCCTGCCCGTGCGCCTGGTCCTGCCCGCATCCCTGCGGACCGGGCCGGAGACCTTGGGCCAGTTGCGCATGAAGACGCCCGGCGGGGCCATGGTGCCCCTGGCCGAGCTCGGCTCCTTCCGCGAAGTTCCGGCGGAGCAGCCCATCTATCACAAGAATCTCAGGCGCGTGGCCTATGTCTACGCGGATACTGCCGGCATCCCGCCGGGCGAGGCCGTGCTCGATCTCAAGGCGCGGCTGAAGAAGGACCCGCTGCCGCCCGGTGTGACCGACGACTGGGCGGGCGAGGGCGAGTGGAAGATCACCCTGGACGTGTTCCGCGACCTGGGCATCGCCAACGCCGCAGCCCTGCTCGGCATTTTCATCCTGCTGGTGGCCGAGACCGGCTCCTTCATCATGCCGCTGCTGATCATGTCCGCCATTCCCTTGACCCTGCTCGGCATCCTGCCCGGCTTCTGGCTGCTCAACCTCATAGCGGGGGAGACCGTGGGCGGCTACGGCGATCCGGTCTTCTTCACGGCTACTTCCATGATCGGCATGATCGCCCTGGGCGGCATCGTCATCCGCAATTCGCTGGTGCTCATCGAGTTCATCCAGTCCGAGGTGAAGCAGGGCAGGGACCTGAAGGCAGCCATCGTCCGCTCCGGGGCTGTGCGCATGCGGCCCATCGTGCTCACCGCCCTGACCACGGCCCTGGGCGCATGGCCCATCACCCTGGACCCGATCTTCTCGGGCCTGGCCTGGGCTCTCATCTTCGGATTGGTGGCCTCCACTCTCTTCACTCTGGTGGTGGTGCCCAGCGGCTACTATGCGCTCTATGGAAGCAAGAGCGCGTAGCTCCTGCCGGAGCGATGTGTGACGGGACGTTTGATGGCGCGGGGCTAAGAGCCCTGACGTTCGCGGATGGCGTCCAGCCGTTTCCTGGCGGTGCGGTTTTCGGGGTCCAGGGACAGGGCGTGCTGGAAGAACGGCTCGGCGTCGTGGTACTGGCGCAGGTCGTAGTAGAGCAGCCCGATGTTGAGGGTCGCACCCACGCTGCTCGAGAAAAAGAGCGGGTCCGACTTCAGGGCATGCTCGAAGCAGTGCAGCGCCTTGGACCGCTTGCCGCCCTCCCAGTATGCCAGCCCCATATTGTAGTGGACCGCCGGGTCCTCACGGTCGATGCCCAGGGCCTTCTCGTAGACCTCCAGGGCCTCCTCCCAGCGTCCTTCGCCGCGCAGGATCACCCCGAGCCGGTTGAAGTGGGTCAGGTCGTCGCGGCCCAGGCGGCGCTTGGAGTCGATGACCCGATAGAGATATTTGACGGCCAGTTCCGGGGCCACGCCGAAGACCGCGTCCACGATGCGCGTGGTCAGGTCGCCGACCATGGACCGGGTCTCGCGTTCGGCCACGGCCATGCCCTGCTCCAGGTACGCCTCGGCCTCCTCCTGCTCGTTGCGCAGCAGGTGCTGCTCGGCGATGTCGATCTTGCGCTCGGGGTTCAGGGGAGACATCTCGTCCAGGGTCTTCAGATAGGCCAGGGCGCGTTCGTCCTCCATGTCGCGGAAGGCCGAGGCCAGCTTGATCAGGGGGGCCATGTACATGGGCTTGGCCTCGTGGGCGGTCATGTAGGCCTGGACCGCCTGGTCCTCATCGCCGATGCGCATCAGCGCGTCGCCGCGCATGACCAACGCCTGCACGCTGCTCGGCTTGATGAGCAGGATGCGGTCGGCGGTGTCCAGGGCGCCGTCGAAGTCGCCGTTGTTGAAGCGTTCCTCGTAGCGGCCCATGAGCCGTTTGAGAAAGACCGGGGGGTTGAGGGTCTGGGCCATGGCCTGGATGACCGTGTTGGCGGACACGGGCTTGACCAGCACCCTGGCGACGCCCAGCTCGAAGAAATAGGCTACGGTCTCCTGGGTGGCTTCCCAGGTGAGCAGGATCATGGGCACGGCGGGCAGCTCGCGCCCCATTCGGATGAGAAAGTCGGTGGTGGGTTCGCCGCCCAGCATGCGTTCCACGAAGATCAGGCAGGGCACCCCGTCCCGGGCCAGCTCCCGGCACTTGCGCAGTGCGGGCTCCTGCGATGCGTAGGTGAAGAGCACCTCGCCCTTGAAGCCTATGTCGCGGTGGAAGATGGAGCGCAGGGTGCGCGCAAAGGCGGAGTCGTCGGAGAGATAGACGATGAATCCGTTCTCTTCTTCCAGGAAATGGCGAACGATGTTGTCGTAGGTTGCCTGCGCCATGGTCCCCCCCCGCTCAGCGCCCGATTTCGGATACCACCTTCATTGATAGGCGATGGCCGGGGATGCGGTCAAGAACCTGAGAAAAACCGGGACGGCTATTTGCCCATCGCTTCCCTGAGGGCTTTGTAGCGGGCCTTGATGCTCTTGTTGTCCGGGGCCAGTTCCGTGGCCGTCTCGAAAAAGAGCAGGGCCTCTTCCATGCGCCTGAGGTCGGCGTAGACCGTGCCGAGGTTGGCGGCGACCGCTGCGCTGTGCTTGAAGAATTCAGGGTTGGCCTCCAGGGCCTTGTCGAAGCACTTGGCCGCCTCGCGGTGCTTGCGCCCGTCGTAATAGGCCATGCCCATGTTGTAGAGCAGCCCTTCGTCTTTGGGTGAGATTTTCAGGGCGTGGGAGTAGTTCTCGATGGCCTCCTGCCATTTGCCCTGGCCGCGCAGGGCGATGCCGCGCTTGTTGAACAGGGTGATGTCGTCCTTGGAGAGGCTGCCCTTCTTGGTCTCGATGACCTTGGTCAGGTACTTCTCGGCAAGTTCGGGGGAGGCGGTTCCCACGGCCTCGGATATCTGCTCCGCCACGGAGCCGATCATGGTCATGGCCTCCTTGGTGGCAATGTCGATGGCCTGGTCGAAATACTTTTCCGCCTGATCGTGTCGTTCGTTTTTGAGGTGAACCCTGCCGATGTCGGTTTTCCTTTCGATGTTCAGCGGGCTCAGTTTGTCGAGCCTGTTCAGGTAGCTGAGGTGTTGCTCGTCGTCGACACCGCGATAGGCCTCGGCGAGTTTTTTGAGCGGCTCCAGGTAGAGATGGGAGCTCTTGTGGGCCTTGAGGTAGCTCTCCACGGCCTTGGGGTGGTCTCCCTGCTCCAGGAAGACGTCGCCGCGCAGCATGAGCCCGGCCGGGGAGTCCGCCTTGATGGAGAGAATCTTGTCGCTCACCTCGAGGGCTTCCTTGAGCTTGCCTGCCGCCAGGAACCGCTTGCCGATGGACATGTATTCGCTGAGCTTGCCCTGCGGCCTGATGGTGAAGGCCATCTTCTCGATGATGTTGTTCATGGAGGCGGGCTTGGAGATGACGTTGTTCACGCCTATCTCGTAGAAGTAGGCAATATTCTCCCGCTTGGTCTCACCGACCAGGACGATGATCCTCAGGTCGGGCAGGAGCTGCTTCAGGGTGATGATGGTGTCGGTGCTCGGGCGGTCGTTCACGATCCGCTCGATGAAGACCACGGTCTCCACCTTGTCTTTGTCGCATTGCTGGATGCGTTTGAGCGCGGGCTGCACGGCCTCGAAGGTCCAGAGGCAGTCGCGCTTGGTGCCGATGATCTTGAAAATGGTCGAGGAGAGCGTCTTCTTGAAGTACGGATCCTCGCTCAACAGCACGACGGCGCCGTTCTGTTTTTCGAAATAATCGTATAGGATGCCGTCGTATTTTTTTTCCGCCATGGTGTTCTCTTTCCGGGTTGGGGTCCGCTGGCAATGTTGGTCACAGGTTCGCCTGATGTCGATTATAATCTACCCGGCAGCGGGCAGGAGGGTCACGAACCGGTCAGGGTGACGTGGTCTCCGGGCTCGGGGAGGAGCACTTCCAGGCCTTTCGCGGCGGCAGCGCGGCGCAGGATTTCGTCCCGCAGCCGGTGGCGCACGCGTCGGCGTACGTGAACCAGGGCCAGGATTCGGGCTCCGGCCTCCCCTGCAAAGTCGATGGAGGAGTCCACGGTGCCGTGGCCGGGCTTGTCCGGATCCAGGGAAAAGGACTCATGCACGATCATCCTACACCCCTTGGCCAGGGCTCGGGTAGCCTCGGTTGGCCTTCCGTCCCCGGAGTAGAAGACCGATTGGCCAGCGCTGTCCACTCGCAGGGACAGGCTCGGCACGGGATGGTCGCCAAGGGCAAAGGACAAGCGCATTCCGGAGAGTTCCGCAGTCCCCCCGTCGCGGCATTCCAGAAAGCGCAGTTCGAATTTCGCCCGGTCCAGGAGCGAGGTGTAAGCCATGTTCACGAGTTCCCTGACGCGTTGCTCCACGCCAGATTGACCGAGGATGGTCAATGGCTCGGTCCTGCCGTCGTCCACGAAGCGGGCCAGGAGCTGCGGCAGGCCGAAGTAATGGTCGCCGTGAAAGTGGGAGAGGTAGACCGCGTCCAGCCCGGAAGGGTCCGCAGCCGCCCGCCAGAATGCCGCCGCGGCCGTGAAGCCGCAGTCCGCCAGCAGGGAGCAGGCTCCCGATTCGATGAGCAGGCTGGTGTTGGGCAGATCCTGGTCAAAGGCCTCGCCCACGCCGTTGAAGGTGATGCGCATGGCGTCTCCTCTGTTGTCGAAAGAAGAGTATAGACCAATGCCGTTCGCGTGGCAAAGACGCTACAGGAACCACTCGGGCACGTGGACGTAGCCGCGCGTGAGTTCCTTTTCCAACCGTTGCCAGTCGGGTTCGAAGCTCGCCACCAGCGCCCAGTAGGCGGGGGAGTGGTTCAGGTGCCTTGTGTGGCAGAGCTCATGCAGGAGCAGGTGGTCCGCCAGCTCCACGGGGAGGAAGAGCAGCTTGGCGTTGACCGAGATGGTGCCGCGCGCCGAGCAGCTTCCCCAGCGTGTCCGTTGCCGCCGGACCCTGAGTGCCGCATAGGACAGCCCGGTGCGGGCACTCTGGCTCTCAAGCCGGGGGAGGAGAAACTCGCGGGCCTTGCGCGCGGTGAATCGCCTGAGCACCTCCAGCCTGCCCTCCGCGTCCTCCGCCGGTCCCGCGACCATGAGCCGGGAAGCGTTTTCGCTCAGGGTTACCCTGCCGGGGCGGTCTGCGTAGGCCACGGCGTATTCCCTGTCGCAGGCGGTGAAGCGAATAGTCCCCGGCGGTTCCGGAGTCCGTCCGGAGAGGTCCGCGCCGCGCGCCTCCAGTTGGGCGCGGGTCCGCTCGATCCAGGGCCGCTTGTCTTCCAGAATGGCCGGGACCTGAGCCGTGTCGAAGCGCTTGGGCACCACGACTTCGAGCCCCCTGCCGGGCACGAGCTTGACCAGGACCCGCTTGGCGCGCGGGTGGGAACGGACGGTGAGGGGCAGCCCCAGGTAGCGGGTCATTCCGATTCCAGGTCTTCTTCGGTCCGCACCCGAAAGCCGTTTTCCAGCAGCAGGGCGGCGAAGAAACCGTTGCCCGGGACGCGGGTGGAGGTGAAGGTGCCGTCATAGACGGTTCCGGTGCCGCAGGACGGGGAGCGGGCCTTGAGGATGGCCTCGTTGCATCCGGCCAGACGGGCCAGGCGTAACCCTTCCTCGGCTCCTCGGCGAAACTCTTCGGTCCGGTCGTTGCCCTCGGAGTCCACAACCCGGCCGTCGCGGATCTCGCACGGCGGGCGCGGGGTAGGCAGCCCGCCGAACACCTCGGGGCAGAAGGGGATGGCCCGGCCCTCGCGGAGCAGCCGTTCCACGGCGTGCAGGGACTCGGTCTCCCCGTTGTAACGGCAGAACACGCCCGCAAGGCAGGCGCTGACGATGATCGGTTTTTCCATGGCGGAATTCTACCCTTGATCTTTTGCAACGCCAAGACCTATTGTGCTTGCCCGCGAGGTAAGCATGACCGAAGATCAATTAAAGAAACGCCGAATGTACCTGTTCCTGCTGGTGCTGGCCGTGGGCGCGGGAGCCGCGTTCCAGGGCTGGCGTACGCTGCTCAACAACTTCGGCGTGGAGGTGGCGCACCTTTCCGGCCTGGACATGGGTATCGTCCAGTCCGTGCGAGAGGTGCCGGGTTTTCTGGCCCTGCTCGCCCTTTACGTCATTCTGATAATCAGCGAGCACCGGCTGGCGGCCCTGTCCGTCATCGTGCTCGGGCTTGGTGTGGCCGTGGTCGGGCTCTTCCCCTCCACCGTCGGGCTGGTGGTCACCACCCTGATCATGAGCTTCGGGTTTCACTACTTCGAGACCATGAACCAGTCCCTGACCCTGCAATATTTCAATCGGACCGAGGCCCCCGTGGTCATGGGGCGTATCCGCTCGGCCGGGGCCCTGACCAACATCGTGGTGGGCGGCGTCATCTATGTTACGGCACGGTATCTGGAGTACTCCGAACAGTTCGCGCTGTTCGGCGGCCTGGCCGTGGCTGCGGGGCTGTGGGCGCTTACCCGGGATCCGTCCCGTACAGACCTCCCGATCCAGCATAAGAAGATGAAGTTCAAGGCCCGCTACTGGCTGTACTATACGCTGACCTTTCTCAGCGGAGCCCGGCGGCAGGTCTTCGTGGCCTTCGCGGTATTCCTCCTGGTGGAGAAGTTTCACTTTACCATCCGTGATATCACCGTGCTCTTCGTCATCAACAACATCATCAACTACTTCGCCAATCCGATCATCGGCAGGGCGGTCAACCGGTTCGGGGAGCGGAGCGTGCTCAGCACGGAATACCTCCTGCTGACCCTGGTCTTCCTGGGGTACGCCTTCACCGAGTCCTCCTGGCTGGCCGGGGCGCTCTATGTCGTCGACAATATCGTGTTCAACTTTTCCATGGCCGTGAAGACCTTCTACCAGAAGATCGCCGATCCCAAGGACATCGCCTCGGGCATGGCCGTGGGCTTCACGGTCAACCATATCGCGGCTGTCTTTGTGCCGGCGCTAGGCGGTCTGGCCTGGCTGGCGAACTACCGCGTCGTGTTTCTGGGGGCAGTGGGGCTGTCCCTGATTTCCCTTCTGCTGTCGCAGCTTGTTTCCGGACAGATTGCCCGTGCCGCCGGGAACGATTGACTTGCCGGGTAGGCAAGGTATTATGCGTATGGAAATTGTTACTCTTTAGCGACGGACAGACGGAAGAATGAAAGGATTAGGTCAGGGGCTTCCCAAGGTTTTTTTACAGACGGGTGACTGCTTTTTCGGAGTGCAGCCGACATTGGTCACCACCGTCCTGGGGTCGTGCCTGGCCGTGACCATTCACGCTCCGGCCGTGGGCATGGGCTGTATCTGCCACGCCTTCCTGCCGGACAGCTCGGACGCCAAGCGGGGTTCCCACGATCCGCAGATCTGTCGCTACGTTGACACCGCGCTCCAGAACATGCTCGAGACCATGGACAAGATGGGGGTTCCCCGCCGTGACCTGGTCATCAAGATGTTCGGCGGGGCGTCCGGCATCGCGGTCAAGGGGGTCGAATCCTCGTCCTACAACATCGGACGCCGCAATGTGGAGATGGCCCGCAAGCTGCTCCGCTTTGCGCGCCTCGACGTCCGGGTGGACGACGTGGGCGGCTCCCAGGGGCGCAAGCTCATGTTTCATACCCAGACCGGCGAAGTGTGGGTCAAGAAGCTCCGGCAGATGGACTATGACGCCCTGGGGCGGGACACTCCGGGGATCAAGTTGTAGGCCGGACCACGGCGAGCCTTCGCTGACAGGTACCGGGCATGGGCCCGGACCGGGCCTTATCCGACTGGGACGCCGGGGACCGGAATCACGCAAAATCGAAGCGAGTCTCATTGCAATGACGAAATTTACGGTAACCGTGGACGCCATGCTCGAGCCGATCATGGATCGGTATCTCGAACTGCGGCGGGAGGAACTCCTGCTCATGGAGCAGGCAGCCGAAGCGGGGGACGCGGAGGACGTGCGGATGCTGGGCCATAGGCTCAAGGGCACTGGCGCGTCCTACGGATTCGCCAGGCTCACCGAGTTGGGCGCGGCCATTGAGGATGCCGGCAAGACTGGAGCCATGGACCTTGCAAAGCCGCTCATTGCCGAGGTCCGGGGCTATCTGGACAACGTCTCGGTAGTTTTCGAGGAAAGGGGCTGACCGTGCGCATTCTCATGTTTGCCGTCAATGATCCGGCCGGGACCGCCATCCAGTTCGCCAAGGCCGTCAACAGGCACAGCGCGCATTCCGTGCGCCTGATCACGCTGGAGACCCGCTACACCCACGCCTGGGAAAAGGACCTGCACGTGCCGGACCTGGGGCCGGACGGCATGGAGGAGATTCGCATTCTCATGGAGGAGGCGGACGTCTTCCACTTCCACATGACCTGCGACGAGCGGCAGCCTTTCGGGCCGTACCGGCCAATCGACTTCCTTCAGGGCAAGGCCGTGGTTCATCATCATCACGGACATCACGAATTTCGCTCACACCCGGAGGTGTTCCAGGCCAAGTACAGGGAGCGGGGCAGGAGCAATCTCCTCGTTTCCACGCCCGACCTGCTCAAACTGCTCCCCGGGGCGCGCTGGCAGCCCAACCTCGTGCCCATCGACGATCCGTTGTTCAAGCCGCTGGGCGGCCGTTTCGACGATCCCGGCAGGTTGAAGGTGTGTCATTCTCCCACCCGCAGAGACCTCAAGAACACCAAGGAGTTCCTGAGAGCCGTGAGCAATCTGGCCAGGCGAAAGGTGCATCTGAACGTGGACCTGATCGACGATGTGCCCAACGACCAGTGTCTGACCCGCAAGCGGCGCTGCCACGTGCTCTTCGACCACATGCAGGGGTATTACGGCGTGAGCAGCCTGGAGGGATTGTCCCAGGGGCTGGCGGTCATAGCCGGGCTCGACGTCTGGAACCGGGACCGCATCGTCGAGTTCACCGGGACGAGCGACCTGCCATGGGTCACGGCCCGCACCCAGCAGGAGTTGGAGGCTCGCCTGAACGAACTGAGCGCTGACCTGGGGCTTTGCCAGGCCATGGGCGACGAGGGGCGGCGCTTCATGGAGAAGTATTGGTCCGACAGGCTGGTGGCCCTGCGCCTTGTGGAATTTTACGAAGGGCTGTGAGTCCGGCTAGGGATTTGGCAAAGCCGATTCCGGCGGGCGGTATGGATAGGTTCGAGAACGGGATGCAAGAAAAGTTCAATGGTGAAGAGTGCTTCCTGTATTTTGGAAGTTGGTTTTTTTGCAGCAATGCCACAATCGGGCCTTTGTCGGCAGCCTGAGGCTTTGCCATCGCGCCCGCTTTCCAGTATACCCACGGAATCCTTCCCGAGGAGACGCTTATGTCCGATACCCGCTGGCAATACATCGCACCGACCGTTCTCGCCGTCCTTGTCTTTGCGGCGGGGCTGATTCTGCCGTGTGCGGCGCAAGCCGGGACAGGTGCGGACGAGACCTCCGGCTGGGTCCGGATGACCGTGGACCCCACGGTCCTGCCGCCTGTGCAGCCGCCGCTTATGCCCGAGGAGAACGCGTCCGGCACCGCTTCCGAAGCCGATGCACCCCAGGCTGCCGTGCCGAATCTCCCGAAGGAGGGCGGAGAGGGCGACCTGCCGCCAGAACCCGTCCCCGGGGAAATGCCGGAGCCGACCGCACAACCGGCACCCGCTCCCGCCCCGGAACCGGCACCCGCCGCTTCGGCCGAGCAGCCTGAACCCGCTGTCCCGGTCGTGTCACCGGAACCTGCCACTCCAGAAACGATGGGGAGTGGAGTGGTCTCTTCAGTCAAGGCGGCCTATGCGGGCAATTCTCTGGTGCTGACCGTGTCCTGCGACAGGCCTACCGCCGACACGGGATACGTGAACCTGGACGGCCCGCGTCGTCTGGTGCTCGATCTGGTCGGCAAATGGACCGTCAAGACCCGCAACGTGGTCCGGCTGCCCGGCGGCAAGGTCAAGTACGTGGTTCTCGGCGAACATCCGGACAAGCTGCGTCTGGTCGTGCACTTTCGCACCCCGCCAGCAGGCCGGCTTACGCCTCGCTTCACCCCCGGCACAAACCGGCTCGTCATCACCATCCCTCTCCCGTAGCCCGGATTCGCCCGCGCTGTAACACGATTGTAACAATCGAGTCATTCGATCGTAACCGGTCGCCTGTAGAACCGCCGAAAACACCCTGTTTTCCACAGGGGTGGTCCACTATTGCAATTCGGGAGAAACACCGGCATGACGACAACAATCAAAGCGGCTTCCACAAACCTTGACTTCTATTACGGCGATTTCAAGGCACTGGAAGACATCAGCATCGAATTCGAGCTCAATCGGGTCACGGCCCTCATCGGTCCGTCCGGTTGCGGCAAATCCACTTACATACGTTGCATCAATCGCATGAACGACCTGATCAACGGGACGCGGGTCGAGGGCAGGCTGACTCTGGACGGGGAGGACATCTACGCCCCCGGTATCGACGTGGTCTCCCTGCGGAGGCGCATCGGCATGGTCTTTCAGAAGCCCAACCCGTTCCCCAAGACCATCTTCGAAAACGTGGCCTACGGGCTGCGGGTCAACGGCATCAGCGACAAGCAGTTCCTTGAGGCGCGGGTGGAGGAATCTCTGCGCGGCGCGGCCCTGTGGGACGAGGTCAAGGACCGCATGCACACCTCGGCCCTGGGGCTTTCCGGAGGCCAGCAGCAGCGGCTGTGCATCGCACGGGCCCTGGCCATTGAGCCCGAGGTCCTGCTCATGGACGAGCCCGCCTCGGCCCTGGACCCCATCGCCACCCAGAAGATCGAGGACCTGATTCACGAGCTGAAGAAGGAATTCACCATCATCATCGTCACCCACTCCATGCAGCAGGCCGCGCGCGTGTCCGACCGCACCGCCTTCTTCTACATGGGCAAGCTCATCGAGGTGGGGGACACCAAGACCATGTTCACCAATCCCGCCAACAAGCAGACCGAGGACTACATCACGGGCCGCTTCGGTTAGGTCTGGTTTGCCATCAGAGGCGGGATGCGGTTACATACGAACTAACGATAAACCGTACAGAACAACAGGGTCCGGACAGTCCGGACCGGAGGGATACATGGAACAACGCGCACATTTTTCCAAGAAGCTGGAGGACCTCAAGGTCAAAGTCCTGCGCATGGCGGCCCTTTCCGAATCGGCCGTGCACAAGGCCATCAAGGCCTATCTCGAGAACGACGCCGACCTGGCCGAGGAGGTCGTGATCGGCGACGACGTCATCAACGAGATGGAGGACGAGATCGACAACTTTTCCCTGGAGCTGCTCGCACTGGATCAGCCCATGGCCGTTGATCTGCGGACCATCGTCGGGGCCCAGCGGATCACCGTGAACCTGGAGCGGCTCGGCGACGAGGCCGTCAACCTGGCACACCGGGCCATTTTCCTGTCCACGAGGCCGCCCCTGCCGCACAACCCCAAGATGGAGTCTCTGGCCACCATCTCCAAGACCATGCTTTCCGATGCCTTCAAGGCTTACGTGGACGACGACGTGGCCCTGGCCGGGCAGATCTGCCGCATGGACGACAAGGCGGATGACCTCAATATCGCCATCCTGCGACAGTTGGTCAGCGAAATGGTTTCCGAGTCCCGCATTGTGGAGCGGGGAGTGCACGCCATCATGGGTGCCCGTCACATGGAGCGCATCGCCGACCTGGCTACCAACGTGGCAGAATCCGTGGTCTTCATTGTCGAAGGCACGAGCATGAAGCACTCCTGCAAGGGGTAGGGCGACAACCTGTTTTCTTGGGAGGCCGGGGGAGAGTTTTTCCCCCGGCCTCCTCATGTTTTGTTCCCGTCCGTGCTTGGTTCGGGGGCGTAAAGTCGCCGAGAAAAGAGTTTACACCGGTGTCTTTTTTAGATAGGAACAGGACTCTTATAAATATGGATCGAAGCTGTTTGCTTCAACCTGCCAAAATGGTTGGTTTTCCTGACATAGGCGTCAAGACGTCGGAAGCGGCCCCCGGGCCAACCGCGCGCCAGAGGCTCGACTGCCTCGGAACGAATCCCCTTTGGATGTGCTGGTACCGAACGTCTTAAAATATAAACGCGAAAATACATTGTCCGAGGTTCCGTTGTGGAGGTAACCCATGGAAAAAACTACTGAATCTGTTGAAATGCCGGAAATGGAAATGAATTTTGCAGATGCTCTCGACGAGTATCTGAATTCTGATTTCGGCGACCTGGACGAAGGCACCATCGTCTCCGGTGAAGTCGTCAAGGTGGACAAGGACTATGTCCTCGTCGACGTGAATTTCAAATCCGAAGGCCAGATCCCCGTGTCCGAGTTCACCGAGGCCGACGGCTCCATCGCCGTCTCCGTCGGTGAGAAGGTCGACGTCTACGTGGCCCGCAAGAACGAGGCCGAGGGCACCATTTACCTGTCCCGGGACAAGGCCAAGCGGATGCAGCTCTTCGACAAGCTCGAAGAAGTGCAGGAGAAGGACGGCGAAGTCATCGGCCGCATCATTCGTCGCATCAAGGGCGGCTACACCGTCGATCTGGGCGGCGTGGAAGCCTTCCTGCCCGGCTCTCACGTTGACCTGCGTCCCGTCCCGGACATGGACGCTCTGGTCAACCAGGAGTTCGACTTCAAGATCCTGAAGATCAACCGCCGCCGCTCCAACGTCATCGTTTCCCGCCGCGTCCTCCTCGAGGAGATGCGCAGCGAACAGCGCGACAAGCTGCTCAGCACTCTGGAAGACGGCCAGGTCGTCACCGGTAAGGTCAAGAACATCACCGAATACGGCGTGTTCATCGACCTCGGCGGCCTCGACGGTCTCCTCCACATCACCGATATGTCCTGGAAGCGCATCAAGCATCCCAAGGAAATGGTCAACCTGGGCGACGATCTCGAACTGAAGATCCTCTCCTTTGACCGCGATGCGCAGAAGGTCTCCCTGGGCCTGAAGCAGCTCGTTCCCGATCCGTGGGAGAACATCGCCGAGAAGTACCCCCAGGGTTCCCGCTTCACCGGCACCATCACCAACCTGGCCGACTACGGCGCGTTCGTCGAGCTGGAGAACGGCGTGGAGGGACTGGTCCACATCTCCGAGATGTCCTGGACCCGCAAGCTCCGCCACCCCTCCCAGATGGTCAAGGTCGGTGAAGAGGTCGAGGTCATCGTCCTCGGCGTCGATCCCGACAAGAAGCGCATCTCCCTCGGCATGAAGCAGATCTCCCCGAACCCGTGGGATGTCGTGGCCGAGAAGTACCCCGAGGGCACCGTCCTCGAGGGCGCCATCAAGAACATCACCGAGTTCGGCGTGTTCATCGGCATCGAGGAAGGCATCGACGGCCTGATTCACGTGTCCGACATCTCCTGGACCAAGAAGATCCGCCACCCCTCCGAGGTTTACAAGGTCGGCGATCCGGTCCAGGCCAAGGTCCTGACCGTGGACAAGGAGAACGAGAAGTTCACCCTGGGCGTGAAGCAGCTCACCGAGGACCCGTGGACTCAGGTCCCGGCCAAGTACCCCGTGGGCCAGATGATCACCGGTACCGTGACCAACATCACCGACTTCGGTCTCTTCGTCGAGGTCGAGGAAGGCATCGAGGGTCTGGTTCACGTCTCCGAGATCAGCCGCAAGAAGATCAAGTCCCCCTCCGAGATGTTCAAGGAAGGCGACTCCATCGAAGCCAAGGTCATCCACGTGTCCGCTGACGAGCGCCGTCTCGGCCTCTCCATCAAGCAGACCAAGGAAGAGCCCGCTGGCGGACGCAAGTCCAAGTCCTTCGGCTCCACCACCTCCGGCGACATCGCCGGTTCCACCTTGGGCGACCTGCTTCGCGAGAAGCTCGAGGAAGCCGCTGGTGAAATCCCCGTGGACGAGCCTGAGGCTCCCGCCGAGGAAGAATAGAGATACATCATGCGCACGGAGGCAACCCGAAATAGGTTCTCCCAGCGCCACCCCCTTGTCTTTGGGGTGATCATGATAATACTGGCCGTGGCCCTCTTCATGGGGGTCACGGCCTTTGCCCGTTACATGGGTTGGACCAACGGCGGCCTGGCTCTGGGCAAGGACCGGATAGGCGTGGTCCATATCGAGGGCATGATCATGGACTCCACCGAGGTGGTGGATTGGATTCGCACCCTCCGGCGCGACGACGCCATCAAGGGTGTGCTGCTCCGGGTCAACTCCCCGGGCGGCGCCATCGCCCCCTCCCAGGAAATCTACAGCGCGGTCACGGCGCTGGCCGCCGAGAAACCCGTGGTCGCATCCTACGGTTCGGTGGCCGCCTCGGGCGGGTACTACGCCTCGGTCCCGTCACGAATCATCGTGGCCAACCCCGGCTCGGTCACCGCGTCCATCGGCGTCATGGCTGAATTTTTCACTGCGGGCGAAGCCCTGTCGCGACTGGGCATCAAGCCCGAGGTGCTGACCACCGGCAAGTACAAGGCCGCCGGAACCCCCATGCGCGACCTGACCGACGCCCAGCGCGAGCAGCTTCTTGGCATGATGCGCGACCTGCACGAGCAGTTCGTGGACGACGTGGCCAAGGCCCGTTCCATGGACCGCACCGACGTGGCCGCCATCGCCGACGGGCGGGCCGTTACCGGACGACAGGCCCTGGCCCTCGGGCTGGTGGACATGCTCGGCTCGCGAGATCAGGCCATCGACAAGCTCAAGGACCTCTGCGGTATCGACGGCACCGCCGTCCTGGTGGAGGGCCCGGTCAAGGAAAAGACGTTCATGGAAGAGATCATGGGCGCCATCCACATAGACTTTACCAGCGCCACTTCCCTTGGCGGCTGGACCTTCTCCTACAAATAGACTCTCTACGTTTCGGCAATGGGCCAGGCATATCCCGCCAGGCTCAGGGCTATGGAATACGCGTCCGAAAAAACCGCGCTGATCATATTTGACCGGCGCGGCTTGTTTTTCGGGTGGTGACGGGGGTTACGCCTGGGCTAGTTCGCCGAGACAGTATTGGACGAATCGGCGCATCAGGGAAGTTGACTCGGGAGTCTCCTTCACTTCGCTCAGCAAGGTGGTGGTTTGCCCGCCGCGCTCTTCAATTGCGTCGGCCTGGCGCGTGATGTAGGTGCGCATGGCCTCGGCCCCGAACTCGGGGTGGAACTGGACGCCCCAGGCGTGTTTCCCCGTGCGGAAGGCCTGGTGCGGCTCATGGTCGCTGGCGGCCAGCAGGGTCGAACCTGGAGGCAGGCGCAGGGCGCATTGATAATGGGTTGTATGACCGGGGAAAGTGCCGGGAAGATCAGTGAAAAGCGGGTCGTCCGTAGCCTCGGGGCTGCAGCGGATGTCCATGGTTCCGATCTCCGGACCGCTCGGGTGAAAGCCCGCCTCGCCTCCCAGGGCGCGGGCCAGGAGCTGGTGTCCGAAACAGATGCCGAAGACCGGCAGGCCGTCACGCACTGCGTCGCGCAGCCAGGCCGCAGTGGTTTCGATCCAGGGCAAGGCTTCGTCGGTGACCATGTCGTGGGAGCCGGTGACGGCGCATCCGGCGAATTCGCCTGGGGAGGGCAGCGCCTCGCCACCCTGAACGTTTACGGTGATCCACTGGCCGTGCTCCAGGCCCATGGCACGGGCAACCCAGTTTTCGAAGTCGCCCAGCTTTGAGGCCACGTCGGGAAACGTCCCGCCGGTGCGGATGATCAGGAATGGTTTCATATATAACCTACAAAAATGTATGTAATTAATGATGTGATTTTTTCGAAAGGATGCGCCCAATGCCCCCTCGGTGTCAAGAAGGTCTCCGGCTTGAACTCTGGCCCGAACTTGAGGTATCCTTAGCTAAATTAGGAGTAGATTATGGTTCCGAACATATTGTCGCCGAAGCTGACTCGCCGCCAGTTCCTCAAGGCCGGCTCCATGGCCGCCCTCGGGGTGGCCATGGGCGGTTGCGCCAAGAATCCGGTCACCGGCAAGAGCCAGTTCATGCTCGTGTCCGAGGAGCAGGAGATTGCCATGGACAAACAGGCGTCTCCCCACCAGCTTTCCGCCGACTACGGTCCGGTTCAGGACGGCGCCCTGAACAGCTATGTGGCCGGTGTGGGCAAGTCCCTCTCCGACAGGAGCCATCGCCCGAACATGCCGTATTCCTTCCAGGTGGTGAACGCCAACTATATTAATGCCTACGCCTTCCCCGGCGGCACCGTTGCCTGCACTCGCGGCATTCTCGTGGACCTGGACAACGAAGCCGAACTGTCCGCTCTTCTGGGCCATGAGGTAGGCCATGTCAACGCCCGACACACCGCCTCGCGCATGAGTACGCAGATGGTGGCCGGAACCCTGGCAGGTATCGGCGGGGCCTTTGTGGGCGCGCGCTATGGCGGAGAGTGGGGCGCTCTGGCCGGTGGGCTCGGCGGTATCGGCGTGGGCGCGCTTCTGGCGTCCTACAGTCGCGACGACGAACGCCAGGCCGACGCCCTGGGCATGGAATACATGACCCGGGCGGGTTACAATCCGGACGGCATGGTCGGCCTCATGGATATGCTCAACGACCAGCACCAGCAAGAGCCCAGCGCCCTGGAGGTGATGTTCTCCACCCACCCCATGTCATCCGAGCGGCTGGCCACGGCCAGGAAGCGGGCCTACACCGAGTATATGGGATCCCGCGAGTACAGCTTCTACCGCGAGCGGTACATGGACAACACGGCGGAACTCCGCGCCATCGAACCTGCCATCAAAGACCTCCAGGAGGCGGAGAAGCTCCTGCGCGGCAAGAAGTACGCCGACGCCGAGGGAAAGTGCGCCGAAGCGCTCAAGATCGCGCCGGACGACTACGCGGGGCTGCTCCTCATGTCCAAGTGCCAAGTGGTCCAGGGCAAGTACGACGAGGCCCAGCCGTACGTGGCAAGGGCCAAGGACGTCTATCCGAGCGAGGCCCAGGCCATGCAGCTCAGCGGCCTGCTCATGGTCAAGTCCAAGCACTACGAGGCGGCCTTCGAGAATTTCGACGCCTATGAAAAGACCCTGCCCGGCAACCCCTACACGCCCTTCTACAAGGGCTATAGCCAGGAAGGCATGGGCCACACCGGGCAGGCCGCCCAGGAGTATATCCGTTTCCTGAAGCAGGTTAACTCCGGAGACCAGGCCAAGTACGCCTATTATCGCCTTGTCCAGTGGGGCTATATCAAGGGCGCTGCCGAGCCCGTGGCCGATCCCTTCGCGGGGCTGGCCTGATCGGTCGTATTCCGCCCGGACTCCTCTGGAAAAGCGGCCTTCGAGGGCAGGCGGCGCTTTTATTTGCCGGACATCTCTGGTATGCTCCGCGAACACTTTTGCGAGGTAGGTTATGAACTATTTCAAGCGGCTTGCCGCATTGTCGGCGCTTTTGCTCCTGCTCATCGCCTGTTCCGGTGGCGCTCCCGAGGAGACCGAGGCCAGCTCGGCCCCGCCCGAGTCGCCTGCGGAACGGTTCCCGGCCATGGATGTCGCACAGTTGGACAACTATCTGACGGCCAACAAGGGCAAGCCCACAATGCTCATCTTCTGGGCTACCTGGTGCCCGTCCTGCAAGCAGGCCATCCCGGAGATGGAGAAGCTCGCCCAATCGCACGGTGACAAGGTCAACGTGATCACCGTCTCCGTGGATGAGCGGCGCGAATTGCTGACGCGCTACTTCCAGGACAAGGAGCAGCCCCTGCCCGTTTATTGGGGCGGCGAGGACCTCGTCCGGAAGTTCGGCGTGGAGGCCATCCCCACCCTGGTGCTCTTCAACAAGAGCGGAGAGCCCGTGTTTTCAAGGCCCGGAGCCTTCCCCTACTCCATGCTCACGGCCATGGCCGACAAGCTGAATGCGGAGTAGCCGGTGATCCGCAAGGCACGCATAGAAGACGTCAAGGCTATCCACGGACTGCTCATGCATCGCGAGGAGCACGAGGGACTGGTCCTGCCGCGTTCGTTCAGCCAGTTATATTCCCACCTCCGGGATTTTTTCGTGGTGGTGGACGATGACGGCAAGGTCATCGGGTGCTGCGCCCTGAACATCATCTGGGATAACCTGGCCGAGATCCGCTCCCTGGTGGTGGACCCTGTCCACAGGGGAAAACGCCTCGGCCGCAAGCTGGTGGAGGCGTGCCTGAGCGAGGCCGTGACCCTGGGGATCTACAAGGTCTATACCCTGACCGAGCAGACGGCGTTCTTCGCTCATCTCGGCTTCGAGCCCGAGGACATGGACCAGCTCAACCAGAAGGTCTTCACCGACTGCCTCAATTGTCCCCGCTTTCCCGATCATTGCAACGAGGTTGCCATGATCATGAATCTCTAACCCTGCATGAAAAAACACCATGGCGCATAAACTCACCCCGTTCATCACGGCGGAACAGATATCCCAACGCGTTGCCGAGCTCGGCAGCGAGATTACGACTAGCTACGGCAAAGGCGGTTCGCTGGTCTGCATCTGCGTGCTCAAGGGCGCGTTTCTCTTTTATTCCGATCTGATCCGAAAGATCGACCTCGGCATCGAGGTGGACTTCGTTCGCCTGGCCAGCTACGGCACGGCCACATCCCGCGGCGACGACATCGTCTTTTCCAAGGACCTGGAGATTTCCATCGAGGGCAAGGACGTGCTCGTCGTCGAAGACATCGTGGACACCGGCCACTCCATGGACTTCCTGCTGCATGTGTTGCGCGGAAGAAAACCGAAGAGTTTGAAAATCTGTTCGCTTATTGATAAGCATGAGCGCAGGGAGAAGAAGGTCGCCGTGGATTTCGCGGGCTTCAAACTGGACGACGGGTTCATCGTCGGCTACGGCCTGGACTACGCCGAACGCTACAGAGAGTTGGACGGAATTTACGAATTGTCCACGGAATAAGGATAATCGGAGTAATACATTATGATCGTCACCTGCCCGAATTGCCAGACCCGCTACAACCTGCCCGACGACAAGGTGCCGGCTGGAGGCGCCAAGGTCAAATGCTCCAAGTGCGCCCACGTGTTCAAGGCGGAACTGCCGCCGTCCACCCCCGAGGAGGAAGTGGAGAGCCTGCTGGAAGAGCAGGCTCCGGCCACGGACACGCAGGCGGGTGACGATTTCGACGAGACCTTCAACGAAATGGCCGCCGGGGCCGGAGGGGAACCCTCGGAAGAGCCGGGCGATGAACTCGGCGATGAGGAGGGTGCGACAGCGCCTGCAGAGCCTGCCTCCGACGACGCCGGGCCCGAAGAATCCATGCCCGGCATGGACGATCTTTTCGACGAGGTGGAGGATGCCTCCGAGCCTGACGAATCTCCCGAAGCTCCCGAGTCCGAAGACGATTCTCTCTTCGAGGAGGAAGAGGATGCCGGGAGCATGGCCGACGATGTGGAGGCCCTGTTCGGCGACGACGAAGAAGACGACACCGACGATCTCTTCGCCGATGACGAGGAGGATGAAGGCGGGACCGATGTGGACGATCTCTTCGGCGATGACGAAGAGGAGGAAGAGGAACCGGGTGATGCCGGCGCTCCGGTTGAGGATGATCTTTTCGCGGAAGACGACTTGGAAGACGAGGGCCTCGAAGATGAGGAAGGCGAAGAAGATGCCTTCAAAGGCAAGACGGATTTCGGCCTTGATGAGACTGCCGAGGAACCCAAAAGCAACCGCAAGCAGTTGGGATGCCTTGTCATTCTCCTGGTTGTCCTCCTTGGTCTCGGTGCCGCGATATATTTCCGGGCCTGGACTCTGCTCGGGGTCGACCTGGGCACCTACTTTCAGAACGTGCCGTACATCGGCAAGCTGTTCATGGAAGAGACCGGTGGCGATGGCGAGACCGCGCCCGGGGAATCCCCGGCCGACCGGGTCCGCAAGATAGAGCTCCGCAACGTCAAGCAGTACTACGTGGCCAACGAGAAGACCGGCAACCTGTTCGTGGTCGAAGGCAAGGCGGTGAACAAGTTCACCACGCCCAAGGAACGGATAAAAGTCGAGGTGGTTCTCTATGACGGCACGGGCAACGTGCTTACCTCCAAGTCCTTCCTGTGCGGCAACGTGCTTTCCCAGTTCCAGCTGCAGGTGCAGACCCGCAAGGAGATCGAGGAAGGGCTAGCCAGCGAAGTCGGCATTCTTTCCAACAACACCTTCCTCAGGCCCGGGGCGTCCACGCCCTTCATGGCCGTGTTCTTCGAGCCCCCGGCAGGGGTCAAGGAGTTCCTGGTCAAGGTGGTCGACGTGGGTGATCCCGAGTAAACGGGAGCACCAGTAAAGAGAGCGGGGGAGGCGCTTGCGCGCCTTCCTTTTTGTTAAAAAGGAATACCGCTCAGGCCAGGCGTGACACCGCTTTCCGGAGGGTGAGGCACTTTGGGAGAAAAAGCACAAATATGCCAGAAACGCATTGACGCGAAACCGGCCCCTGTGTTACTTCTCCTCCACTTGTGAAGGATTGCACGAAATGGTTTTTCCGGGTCGTGGCCCGGTCAGGGTGAAACTACTTCACAAGGAAGCGAACATGTTCTTTTCAAAAGACGGACGATGGAAAAATGTAGTGCAGGTCGGCGGAACGGCCAGCACCATGGGACTGCACATTGTGTCGGCCATCATCGTCGGACTGACGTTCGGATACTTTCTGGACGATTATTTCGGGACCAAGCCCTACCTGATCATGATCTTTTTCGTGCTCGGGGTGCTCGCAGGCTTCAAGGCGGTTTTCGAGGATTTCCGGAAGCTACAACGGCGTCAGGAAGAACAGCAACATGGTTCTTTGAAACAGGAAGGGAAAAAGAGTGCTGGAGATGATCAATCAGAAGCTTGAGCCGCTGCTCGTGAAGTGGGGCTTTCAGCGTACTGATACGCGTATCGTCGTCCGCAATCAGATTTACGTGTCGCTGGGGACCTCTCTAGTGATCGTGCTGGTAACACTGTTCTCCCGGTGGTCTCTCGCTTATGCGGCTGGGGCGGTGCTCGCCCTCATCAACTTCTGGACGCTTGCCCGCGTTGTCCAGACGTTGGTCTACGAGCCAAAAGGCGGACCATTCAAACTGTTTGTCATATTCATGGTGAAGATGACTCTGAGCGGGCTGGCCTTGTACTGGCTAATAGGAGTTGAACGCGTTCCCCACTGGGG
This sequence comes from Pseudodesulfovibrio cashew, assembly GCF_009762795.1. Classification (NCBI taxonomy): domain Bacteria; kingdom Pseudomonadati; phylum Thermodesulfobacteriota; class Desulfovibrionia; order Desulfovibrionales; family Desulfovibrionaceae; genus Pseudodesulfovibrio; species Pseudodesulfovibrio cashew. The sequence goes on from NZ_CP046400.1 coordinate 1,557,112, forward strand.
GTTGATATCGGGAATAGGCACCGTGCCTTTAAATATCACGGTGACGGGCCTGATGCAGCTGGGGAACAAAAAGCCTAGATTGTAAGGAGGCTTGGATATGGGTTTTTCAGGCGGACTTCAGCATCCTCTGCTCTATGCTGACATGATCAAATCCGTTGGGCACTGGGGTGCTTCAATGGAACACGCCCTCGGCGTTGAGTCCATCAACCACGTGATTTACATGTGGATCGCGATGGCGATTCTTTTTTCTCTGGGTCTGATCGTCCGTGGCCGCTTGCAGCTGGTCCCCGGCGGTCTCCAGAATGTCATGGAGACCATCTTCGGCGGTCTGGAAGACTTCGTTGTCTCCAACCTCGGCGAGGAAGGTCGGCAGTTCATGCCGCTCCTCGGCACGATCTTCATCTTCATCCTGACCATGAACCTGATGGGCCTTATCCCGGGTTGTGACGCCGCCACGGCGAACATCAACACCCCGGCGGCCATGGCCATCATCGTGTTCGTGTTCTACCAGTTCGTCGGTATCCGCAAATGGGGCGCCGGCTACATCAAGCACTTCATGGGTCCGGTCGGCTTCCTGGCGCCGCTCATGCTGATCCTCGAGCCCATCTCTCACCTTGCTCGTCCGCTCAGCCTGACGCTTCGTCTCTTCGGTAACATCCGCGGTGAGGAAATCGTCCTCGTCCTGATGTTCATGCTGGCTCCGATCTTTGGTTCCCTGCCGATGTACTTCCTGTTCATCCTGGCTAAGACCATCCAGGCATTCATCTTCTTCATGCTGACGATGCTCTACCTGCAGGGCGCCATCGAACACGCTCACTAGAAGCGGGTTCACACCAATTATGGGGAAATGGTCCTTGGACCAAAACAATATTAAATGATTCCACTTGGAGGATTCACTAATGAAAATCGCTAAGATTCTGTTCACCACCCTGGCTATGGTTCTGGTTGCTTCCGTTGCTTTCGCTTCCGAAGGTGCTGATCCCGTCATGTCCGCCAAAGCTTACGCCACTGCCATCGGCATGGGCATCGCCGCCGGTCTCTGCGGCATCGGCCAGGGCATGGGCGTGAAGGGCGCTTGTGAAGGTATCGCCCGCAACCCCGAAGCCGGTGGCCAGCTCTCCACCACCCTGATCCTCGGCCTGGCATTCATCGAGTCTCTCGCCATTTACGCCCTGGTCGTCAACCTGATCCTGCTCTTCGTCGTCTAGTTTTAGACCGCAAAGATGTATACAAAGGGAGACTTCGGTCTCCCTTTTTCACCCCTTTTCTTGTTAAAAGTTTCACATGTTTGGCGCACACGTTGCGCCCTACGCGTTATTTGAGCCATGAAAAGCGAACACATCCCCAAAGCGACCATAGGTCGGCTCGCCGTGTACATCCAGGTTCTGGAGAACCTGTTGCGAGATGGCACCGACGTGATCTCTTCGGAGAAGCTGGCCCGCGCCTGCTCGGTCAACTCCTCGCAGATCAGAAAGGATCTGGCTTACTTCGGTGAATTCGGAGTTCGCGGAGTCGGCTATTACGTCCAGGAGTTGATCACTTCCATCAAGCAGTCCCTGGGTATCGACAGGGTCTGGAAGTGCGCGCTCATCGGTGTCGGCAACATGGGAGCGGCGCTACTGCGTCACCACGATTTCGAGCGGCGCGGTTTCAAGATCGAAGCCGCCTTCGACTGCGACCCCGACAAGATCGGGCGCGAGTTCGAGAATCTGGAGATCGTCTGCCCCACGCACCTGAAGGAGCAGGCTCCCGAGATGGGATTGGAAATCGGCATTATCACCACGCCGCCGGACCGCGCCCAGCGGGCCGCCAATCACCTGGTGGACGCCAATATCCGTGGCATCATCAACTTTGCTCCGGCGCGGATCAACGTTCCTCCGCATGTTCCGGTCGAGTACGTCGACTTCTTTGACCACCTCTATTCCATCGCTTTCCAGATTACTCTGGGCAACGACTAGCTCGTCATATTTCTGAATTTGCATCGGGCGAACCGCGTAAAGCGGTTCGCCTTTTTTTTGCGCTCTGTGCGGTGCTGAAGGCAGAGTCCTTTCTCCCATTACCCATCAGATAGTGGGATTCAGGATTTGTGTATGACTCGGAACTGATTATTCCTAACATCTCCTCGAATCGGGATTCTAGAGATGAGTACACACGACTGCGAACGGCCTTCTCTGAAGAGCTCAGGCTGTTCGTTGTCAGCACAGATAATGTGGGAGGGTGTCCTTCTTGGTGATGCTGCGGAAGACTATGCATAGAGAGGGAAGTGGCGCCTGCTAAAACAAACAGCTCCATGCCTACGATGAGGCATGGAGCTGTTTGGGGTGTTTCTGGAAAGCGGGATCAGGCCTTGAAACGATAGCCTACCCCGCGGACAGTCTCAATGAAGGATGCGTAAGGTCCGAGCTTCTGGCGCAGGCGGCGGACATGAGTATCCACCGTGCGGGAGTAGCCTTCGAAGTGGGTGTCCCAGACCGTGTCCAGGAGGTTGTCGCGGGTCTGGACTTTGCCTGCGCCGGAAATGAGGACGGTGAGGAGCTTGAACTCCGTGGCGGTGAGGGAAATCTCCTCATCGTCCACACTGAGCTGGTGGGCTTCGAAGTCAACCCTCAGGCCGTTGCGCTCCCACTGCTTGGGGGCGTCGGGTTCGGGGGCGCCGGAGCGGCGCAGCACGGCCTTAATGCGCAGAATCAATTCGCGGGGTGAAAAGGGTTTGACCACGTAGTCGTCGGCTCCCAGCTCAAGGCCGACTATCTTGTCGACCTCTTCGCCCTTGGCAGTGAGCATGATGACGGGGATACGCGAGAGTGAGGGGTCGCTTTTAAGTTGGCGGCATGTTTCCAGGCCGTCCATGCCGGGCATCATGAGATCGAGGAGAACGATGTCCGGCTTGAAGGCGGCAGCGAGATTCAGCCCGCCCTGGCCATCCTCGGCCACGGCAACGTCAAATCCGGCTGAGGCGAGATTGTATTTGAGCAATTCCCTGGTGTCACGGTGGTCTTCGACAACCAGAACCTTCTGTGCAGACACGAGCGCTTCTCCTTCGGTGGAATGGATTGTTACGGCCTGCTATAGCCCATATTCTGTTAAGTCAGTGTTACGGGACCGTAACTTTATCGAAACGAAATGTCATATATTTTTGGGCTTGTCGTTTCTGGCATGTCCAGGCAGCGAGGAAATGAGGCCCCCGGATAAGTAGCGGGCCTAAAGCGTGTTCTTGGAAAAGTGCGGTAATTTACCCTTAAGAGGAATGGCGGGCGGACCGATAGTACAAGCAGGAAATGAAACTCGCATAATACGGACGGAGACGATCATGTATTACTACGGATTCGATAAGAAATTTCCCTCGGGAAGCAAGTACTGGTCGATATATGACGACCAACTCATCGGCATGCTGTTTTCGAAGATCGTGAACAAGACGATGTCTCTGGAACAGCACGATGCAAACACCGAGGAGTTAGTAGACGAGATGGTCCACAACCTGTTCGATTTGTGCTTTTACATCAACAAGGATTTCCACGACTGCTAGCGGTGGTTTGATTACGTCTCGAGCTCCCGGGAAAGTTGCGGCAAGGACGGCATAACGCCGTGGCTTGCCGTTTTCTTTTGGAGACCAAGCAGGTTGACTCGGTTCAAGTCGGGTGCTTTGTTTTTCGGATGTCGCGGGGCTTTCCAGTATTCGAGGGGAGAATAGGGTGAGGATGCAGGCGAAACTTACGGTTGTGTTGGTGGCCATTGGACTCTTTAGCTGCTGCACAGTGGGGTTCATGGCTTTTTATCTGGTCGAGCGCGACTTTCAGCATGCCGCCCAGCGACAGGCGTTTCAAGGCTTCGTGCTGGACTTCAAGGACTACTGGACTACGTATGGCGGCTGGAAGGCGGCCCGCAGGGCCGAAACATTCGACAGTTTCGTGCGTCGAAATCACAGAAAGCACCTGCCCCGCGTCCCACGTGAAGGACAGCCGCTCGGAGACCGCTGGCTCAACCCTCCGTTCAGGTATGTTGTGATGGATGGAAAGGGGATGGTGATCATGGGCGCCGGGATATACGAAGAGGGGGCCATTGCTCCGGATGAAGTGCGCCAGCGAGCCGTTCCCATAGAAATAGGCGGTCAGGCCGTTGCATGGGCCGATAGAGTTGGCATGGCCTCGTTGAGTCCCCAGGATGTCCGCTATCTTGGGGCCGTGGGCGAATCCCTGGTCAAGGGCGCAGGCATCGCCATCGGTCTGTCGATCATCCTGGGGCTTGTTTTCGGGCGCGGATTGAGCCGTTCGGTGAGCAAGCTCACCTCGGCCATCAGAAAGATGCAGGAGTCCAGGGAGGAAGAGCACCATGTGGACATACCTTCCGATGACGAGCTGGGGGAACTGGCGGATGCGTTCAATGCCATGAGCAGCGAGCTGGCCGTTGCACACAGAGAGTTGCGTCAGCTGAGCGTTCGGGACCCGCTGACGGCTTTGTACAACCGGAGGCACTTCGATGAGCAGGCCGCGCAACTTTGCCGGCAGGCAGACCGTTATGGCTCTCCCCTGTCTCTCATGATCGGTGATCTGGACCACTTCAAGCAGATCAATGACGAGTTTTCCCACAAGATGGGAGACAAGGTGCTGCGGATCGTGGCGTCCATCATGACGGAAACCACACGGGAAAGCGACGTCGTTGCCCGTTTCGGCGGCGAGGAGTTCGTGGTGCTGTTCCCAAACACGTCATGCCCGCAGGCTGCCGTTTCCTGCGAGCACATTCGAAAAAGCATAGAAGCGTACCCTTGGCATGAACTGGACCCGAGGCTCGCGGTGACCATGAGCATGGGGGTGAGCGGGGAATCCTGTGACGGTGTCAACGGGCTGTTGTCCGCAGCGGACTCCCTGCTTTACCAGGCGAAGCGGGACGGCAGGAACCGGGTGGCCTGCCCGTCGGATCACGCCTGACCGGATCAGTCCGCCAGGCAGGTCTTGACCGCCGTGATCACGTCCTCCACGTCTTCGTCCGTCAGCTTGGGCGAGAGCGGCAGGCTGATGGTCTGGCGGCCGATGGCCACGGCGTGGGGGGTGTCTTCCAGCTTCCAGCCGAACCGTTCCTGATAGTAGGGGTGCTCCGGGACGGCCAGATAGTGAACGCCGCAACCGATGTTCTCACGGTTCATGCGCATCAGGAACTCGTCACGGTCGATGCCGCAGGGCACCGGGTCAATCAGCAGGGTGTAGAGATGCCTGGCGTGGCGGGTGCCCGGCTCTTCGGGCGCGGGCTGTCCCACGGGCAGGGTGCGGAAAGCCTCCTGGTAGCGGTCCCATATCTCGCAGCGTCGGACAAAGCACTGCTCTACGCGCTTGAGCTGGTGGATGCCGATGGCGGCCTGGATGTCCATCATGTTGTATTTGAATCCGGCGTGTATCACCTGGTAGTGCTTGTATCCGTCGTCCGAGAAACGTTTCCATGCGTCGGCGGACATGCCGTGCAGCCCCAGCACCTTGACGTTCCTGATGTCCTCTTCCTCGCGGGCGATGACCATGCCGCCCTCGCCGGTGCAGACGTTCTTGGTGACGTAAAAGGAGAAGCAGCCGAAATCGCCGAAGGTCCCGGCGTGTTGTCCTTTGTAGGTGGTCTCGATGGCGTGGGCGCAGTCCTCCACCACCTTGAGGCCATGTTCGCGGGCAATGGCCATGATGGGGTCCATGTCGCAGGCGCGTCCGGCGAAGTGGACCGGCAGGATGGCCCGGGTGCGGTCCGTGATCTTTTCGCGGATGCGATCCGGGTCTATGTTCATGGTCACCGGGTCCACATCCGCCAGGACAGGCGTGCAGCCGGCGTGGATGATGGCGTTGACCGAGGCGCAGAAGGTCAGCGGGGTGGTGATGACCTCGTCGCCGGGCTTCAGGCCCAGCGCCACGAGGCTCAGGTGCAGGGCTGCGGTGCAGGAGTTGCAGGCCGCAGCGTATCCCCCGCCGAGGTAAGCGGCGAAATCGGACTCGAACCGGGCCACCTTGGGGCCGGTCCCGAGCCAGCCGGACCGCATTGATGCAGCCACTTCGTCTATTTCGTCCTGCTCGATAAGCGGGGCTCCGAAAACCAGAAAATTATCTTTGGTACGAACGGGCATGTTCGCGATACTCCTTGGAAGGGTTGTGTGTGCGCGAGCAGTAGCAGATATTGCGCAAGGGGTAAATATCGACTAGTGACGGGGGGAGGCTGGCGCTGCCGCCAAAACCCCGGCCGCCAAAGGATATGGTTTGAATTTTCTGCTCCTGGCTTCCGCTCTCGCACCTTCCGCCATACTGCTCTGGCTGTTTCTCTCCAGCGACGAATATCCGGAGCCGCCCCACGTGGTCCTGACTACCTTTCTGCTCGGATTCCTGCTCGGTCCGGGGCTGCTGGTGTTCTTTGCATATCTGGAGCCGTTCATTGGCGGCCTGACTTCGACCAATCCCTACATCTACGGCGCTGGCGCGGCCTTTCTCATGGCCGCCGTGCCGGAAGAGATCGGCAAGTTTCTGATCCTGCGCTGCTACGCCATCCCGCACCGGGAATTTGACGAACCCATGGACGGCATCGTCTACGGCGTGACCGCTTCCCTGGGCTTCGCCACCATGGAGAATCTCATCTACGTGTACCAGGGCGGATTGCAGACAGCCCTGTGGCGAGCCGTGACTTCGCTCCCCTGCCATGCCATGCTCGGCGCCATCATGGGCTACCATGCTGGCCGGGCGGTTTTTTCCACCCATACGCGGCGTTCATCCTATTTCAAGGCGCTGCTCATTCCGATCGCGCTTCACGGTCTGTTCGACCTAGCTCCCCTGACCTTTCGTGCAGCGGGCAAGCTTGGAACGCCCATCTCGCCCTGGGCCGGTTACGCACTGAGCCTGCTGTTTCTGGCGGTGGTCAGGCAGGAGGTGGTGCTCGCGGCCAAGGCCACGGGCACGCTCAGGGCCTGGCAGCGAAGGGGAAGGGGCCCCCGGTTCGTGTTCGAGGGTGCCTGGCGGCCGTTCAAAAAGGCGGGGCGGGCCGCAGTGGCTCCGGCCCAAAGCCTCGAGCGGAACATGGAGCGGCTGGGCCGGGAGGTGCTCGGCGCGGGGAACAGGGCAGCTTCCGCCCGCGTCATGGCGGTGATTTTCACCAGCGCCTGTCTGGTCTGCCTGGTCGCGCTGGTCTGGGTGGCGGCCACCGGCAGCCCCGGTTTGATGGAGTTATTCATATTGGGTGGGTTGTCCACCCTGTTCGGCATGCATGCGGTTAACTATCTGGTACGGACGGAAGAACCGGGATCGGCGGAATCGCCGAATACCGGGGGGCGACCGGACGGAGAGTAGCGGTTTCGTCATGGTTGGTGACGATCGGGAAACGCCCTAATACCGCAGTTGCGCTTTGTTACAGCATTGGCTATGTAACCCTCCGGTCCAATCCCGGACCGGCAAGAATCATCTGATATGAGGTACCGCAATGATCAGACCTGATTTCAAGAAAATGGATGGGTTGATACCCGCCATCGCCCAGGATGCCGAAACCGGCGAGATCCTGATGATGGCCTACATGAATGAACAGTCCTGGGACAAAACCCTGGAGACCGGCGAGGCCCATTATTGGAGCCGCAGCCGCAAGACGCTATGGCATAAGGGCGGTACCTCGGGCCATACGCAGAAGGTGAAGTCCATCCGCATCGATTGCGACGACGACACCTTGGTGCTTCTCATCGACCAGATCGGCGGCGCGGCCTGTCACAAGGGCTATCGCTCCTGCTTTTATCGCGAACTCAAGGATGGCGAGGTGACGCAGTGCGCCCCTCTCGTCTTCGACCCCAAAGAGGTATATAAATAATGTCTGAACAATTTCTTCGACTCGGTGTCCCCAAAGGCTCCCTCCAGGAGGCGACCATAAATCTTTTCGCCAAGGCCGGATGGAAGATCAAGCTGCACAACCGCAACTACTTCCCTGACATCGACGACGACCGCATCAAGTGCTCTCTGGCACGCGCCCAGGAAATGTCCGTCTATGTGGAAAACGGAACCTTTGACGTCGGTCTGACCGGCATGGACTGGATCAAGGAAAACAAGTCCGATGTCGTGGTCGTGGACGACCTGATCTATTCCAAGGTCTCCAACCGCAAGGCGCGCTGGGTGCTCTGCGTCAGGGGTGACTCCCCCTACAAGCGGCCCGAGGACCTGGAAGGCAAGAAAATCGCCACCGAGCTGATGGGCTTCACCAAGGAATACTTCTCCTCCCAGGGCATCAACGTGGACGTCTCCTTCTCCTGGGGCACCACCGAGGCCAAGGTGGTCGAGGGACTGTGCGACGGTATCGTGGAGATCACCGAGACCGGCACGACCATTCGCGCCAACGGCCTGCGCATCATCGCCGAGCTGATGCAGACCAACACTCAGCTCATCGCCAACAAGGAAGCCTGGGAAGATCCCGAGAAGCGCAAGCTTATCAAGGAGATCAACCTGCTTCTCCAGGGCGCTCTCCGGGCCGAGAAGATGGTCGGCCTGAAAATGAACCTGCCCAAGGACAAGCTGGCCGAACTGAACGGCTCCCTGCCTTCCCTGAACTCCCCCACCGTGGCCGAGTTGCAGGACCCCAACTGGCTCTCCGTGGAAATCATGGTCGAGGAGAAGGTTGTCCGCAACCTGATCCCTCAGCTGGTGGAATTCGGCGCAGAGGGTATCATCGAATACCCGCTGAACAAAGTCATCTAGGCTTTCCCGACAGACGCAACAGGGGCCGGGTGGACATAGTCCACCCGGCCTTTTTGTGTTTGGCCGGTCTGTTCGGCCCGTATCGGAAGGGCGGTTTGGGAGCGGAACTCCGTTTATGTCAAACGCACGAGGAAAATTCGGTGGCAGGCGGTTTGTTTTTTACATTCAAGGGGAGGTTTGCTAGGTTTCGACACCTTTTGCGGGTCAGAGCAGGAGGGCGCCCGAACGGGCGGATTCCATGTCAGGACAATCGCCGTTGCGCGGCGTCGACATATTTCGGGGGAGTGCGCTTCCCCACGGGTTTTTCGTGCATAAGGAAGGTCATTTCAAATGGGTGCGTTAACCGGAATCATCCGAACTATCGACCGGCTCAATCTCTGGGTCGGCAAGCTGGCGGGGTATGTGGCCCTGCTCATGGTGCTCGTGGTCACCACCGACGTGATCATGCGCTACCTGTTCAACATCACATTCGTGGCCGTGCAGGAGCTGGAGTGGCACCTGTTCGGTGTGCTGTTCCTCCTCGGCGCGGGCTACACGCTCATGGTCGACGGCCATGTGCGCGTGGACGTCTTCTATCAGCGCCTCTCCCCCAAGGGGCGGGCGTGGATCAACCTCATCGGCGTCCTGCTGTTCCTGCTGCCGGGCTGCTTCCTGGTGCTCGAAACCTCCTGGAAGTTCTTCCTGGAAGCGTTGAGGATCGGCGAAGGCTCCCCGGACCCGGGCGGGCTCCCGGCGCGCTACGTGCTCAAGTTTTTCATCCCGTTCGGCTTTTCCCTGGTCATGCTTCAGGGCGTCTCCATGGGACTCAAGGCGTTCCTGGAGATCATCGGCAAGCCCTACGCGGATCCCAACGCCGAAGAGCAGGGGGAGGTGGTCTAGATGATGGAAGCGCTTCCCCTGATCATGTTCGCGGTGCTGACCATCCTGCTGATGTTCGGCTTTCCCGTGGCATTCACCCTGCTCGGCACCTCCCTGACCTTCGGCCTGATCGGCTTCGGCTGGGATTTCTTCAATCTGCTGCCCCTGCGCATCTGGGGCACCATGAACAACTTCACGCTCATCGCGGTGCCGCTCTTCGTATTCATGGGCGTCATGCTGGAGCGATCCGGGCTGGCCGAAGACCTGCTTGAGACCATGGCCCTGCTCTTCGGGCGCATGTGCGGCGGCCTGGCCGTATCCGTGGTTATCGTGGGCATGCTGCTCGGCGCGTCCACCGGCATCGTCGGCGCCACTGTGGTGACCATGGGCCTCATCTCCCTGCCGACCATGATTCGTCGCGGCTACCAGACCGAGTTGGCCACGGGCGTGATCTCGGCCTCGGGCACCCTGGGGCAGATCATCCCGCCGTCAATCGTGCTCGTGCTGCTGGGCGACATCATCGGCGTGTCCGTGGGCGACCTGTTCATGGGCGCTGTCATCCCCGGCATGCTCCTGGTGGGCCTGTACTGCGTCTACATCATCGTCTACTCGCACTTCAACAAGACCTGCGCCCCGACCATTCCCGACGAGGAGTGGGCGGAGATCAAGGCCGCCGGATTGTGGACCCGCGTGGTCAAGGCACTGGTGCCGCCCCTGCTGCTCATGACCTGCGTGCTCGGCTCCATCTTCGCGGGCATCGCCTCGCCCACCGAGGCCGCCGCCGTGGGCGCTTTCGGCGCCATCGTGCTCTCGATCCTCAACGGGCGCTTCACCTTTCAGAAGCTCAAGGAAACCATGCGCAGCACCATGGTGCTGACCTGCATGGTCTTCATCATCCTGGTGGGCGCGGGCGCGTTCGGCCTGGTCTTCCGCGGCCTGGGCGGCGACCACGTCATCCGCAGCTACATCACCCATCTGGCCTTCGACAAATGGACGGTCATGTTCATCGTCATGGGCATCATCTTCGTCATCGGCTTCTTCCTGGACTTCATCGAGATCACCTTCATCCACATTCCGGTGCTGGCTCCGATCATGAAGGACTTCGGGTTCGATCCGCTCTGGTTCGCCATCCTGTTCGCGGTGAACCTCCAGACCTCGTTCATGACACCGCCCTTTGGCTTCTCGCTCTTCTTCCTCAAGGGCGTGGCTCCGCCGGACGTGAGGACCGGGCAGATATACAAGGGCATCATTCCCTTCGTGTTCCTGCAGCTCCTCGGTCTGGGGCTGGTGGTCGCCTTCCCGGAGATAGCCACCTGGCTCCCCCGGGTGGTCTTCAGCAACTAGCCGGACCACAGATAACAACAAACGCCCCGCCGAGTATCCTCGACGGGGCGTTTCTCTTGTCTTTTGAGGCGGTTATTCGCCGTTCTTCTTTTTCCAGTCTTCCCACTCCTTCTGGGTGAGCTTGCCGTCGTTGTTACGGTCGGCTTCCTTGATGATGCGCTCGGCGTTGAGGGGATAGTGATGGGTGATCTCGGCGCGCATGAGCACCTTGTCGCCGTCCTTGTCGATCTCCACGAACCCGGTGGTGAAGTGGATGCGATTCAGGGCGCAGAACTGGACCCGGGCGTCGGCGCTGTGGTCCACGTAGATCAGCTCCATGGACTGCTTGCCGGTCAGTCGGCCGGAGGCGGACTCGTTCTTGTTCTCCGCGATGATGATTCGTCCGTTGTCGTAGATGCCCACCAGCTTCTCGCGGGTCAGGACCTTCTTCTTGAAGTAGAGCTTGTAGCCGGTGAAGGTGTTGCCGTTCTGCACGTCGATGACGATGGCGCATTCGCTTTCGATGACGCGGTCCAGGGTCTGGATTTTGGTTTCGCCTTTCCAGGTGCCCCGAAGTTCCGGGACCTGCTGGGCATAGGCGGTTGCGGCCAGGAGGAGCAGGGCGGCCAGGACGGTGGTGAAAATGGTGCGCTTCATCAGTGAACTCCTTGAATGAGGGTGTGATTTGGCGAACCGTAACACGGACCCGACGGTTCGCGTCAATAATAAATGCCCCGGGAACACCTCGCCCGACTGCTGACGGGCTGCCTGAATTCTGTATGTTCTCCCCGCGAAGCGGCCCCAAAGAGTTTAGGAAAAGGAGGGGATGGGGGTCCGGGGGAAGGGGAGGAAAGAACCCTTTGCAAAGGGTTTTTCCTCCCCTTCCTCCGGTCGCCGGAGGCAATCCACGAAAAAAAGGCGCGGGGAATATTCCCCGCGCCTTTGCTTATTCAGTTGCGTGCCTGGGGCGCTATGCGTAGCGCTCGGCGATGGTGTCGAAGTAGGTGCGCGACGAGACGTCGGCCCAGGCGCCCCACTGTTCCTGGAACTTGTTGAAGGACGCGGCAACCTTGGTGGCCATGGGCGACTTGGTCGCCTCTTCGGCCACGACCTCGCGGGCCATGACCCGCAGGTCGGCCAGGACCTGCTCCGGGAGGCGCTTGACCTGGACATTGTGCTTGGTGATGAGCTCTTCCAGAGCTGCGCCGTTGCGGGCTTCGAACTCGCACAGGCCTTCCATGTTGGTCTGGGCCGCGGCGGCCTCGAGGATGGCCTGGAGGTCCTTGGGCAGGGCCATGAACTTGTCCTTGTTGAACATGACGTCCAGGCAGCTGCCGCCTTCGTGCCAGCCCGGGGTGTAGTAGTACTTGGCGGCCTGGTAGAAGCCCATGCGCAGGTCATGCAGGGGGCCGACCCATTCGGTGGCGTCGATGACGCCGCGCTCCAGGGAGGTGAAGATTTCGCCGCCTGCCAGCAGGACCACGGTGCCGCCGGCGCGGGCAACAACCTTGCCGCCGAGGCCGGGGATGCGCATTTTCAGGCCTTTGAAGTCATCGATGGTGTTGATTTCCTTGTTGAACCAGCCGGCCATCTGAACGCCGGTGTTACCCATGGGGCGGCCGATCAGGTTGAACTGGCCGTAGACCTCGTCCCACAGGTCGAGGCCGCCGCCGGAGTAGAACCAGGTGTTCAGACCCTGGGCGTTGAGGCCGAAGGGCACGGCAGAGAACCACTGGCACGCCGGGTCCTTGCCCGCCCAGTAGTAGGGGGAGCCGGAGCCGCACTCGGCGGTGCCGGAGGAGACGGCGTCGAACACGCCGAGGCCGGGAACCAGCTCGTTGGCGGCGTAGACGTCGATGACCATCTTGCCGCCGCTCATCTCCTCGACCTTCTTGGCCAGGGACTCGGCACCGGTCTGCAGGATGGGGAACTTGGGCGGCCAGGTGGTGACCATCCGCCACTTGACGACCTTGTTGACCTGGGCCGGGGCGGCGGCCTGGTTGGCGGGTTTGTCTTCACCCTGGCAACCGGCGAGCAGCGCGGTGCCGCCGGCCAGGCCTGCGATGGCGGCCTTGCTCAGAAAATCACGACGTTTCATCCTAACCTCCACGGTATAGACTGCGTTATCGGCCTTCTTGGGCCGGATTCTGTACTGTTGGTGAATACGTGCACCAATTGGCGGGGAATGGCAAGCGATCAGGGCGTTTCTGCGATTTCGTGCGGATGTTGAGAGGGTGGATTGTTTTATTTAGGTTGACGTTTTGTGTGCGTGTGGATAAAAATGTTTTACTAAAATTGACTATCGAGGTGAAACATGATTCCGAGCAGGCAGAAGGGAGAGGGATTTCCGGCCCTTGAGGAAACCGCGCCGTGGGCGATGGCCGTGGGGGCGTTGGCCTGTGCGCGGCACCGCCTGCCTCTGGCCGGGGAGGCCGTGCCCGCCGGGTTTCCGTCGCCTGCCGAGGAGTATCTGGAGCGGCCCCTGGACCTGAACGAGTACGTGGCGCCGCGCCCGGAGGCGACCTTCTTCGTCCGGGTGTCAGGGGACTCCATGATCGGGGCTGGCATCCATCATGGCGACCTCCTGGTGGTGGACCGCTCCCAGGAGCCGAGGCCCGGCAATGTGGTCATCGCCCTGGTCGATGGCGAGTTCACGGTCAAGCGATTGGTGCGGGAGGGCGAAGGGCTGGTGCTGGCCCCGGAGAACGAGGCCTACGCGCCTATTGCGCTCACGCCCGAGACCGAATTCTCGGTATGGGGTGTGGTCCGTCACGTGGTGCACCGGGTTTAGCGGGTGCCATGACGGGATTCTCGTGGCGAGACCATCCCGTTTCACCCGGGACCGGCGAGAGGCCAATTCATGCCCGCTGCCTACGCGCTCATCGACTGCAACAATTTCTACGCGTCCTGCGAGCGGGTCTTTCGGCCTGAGCTGCGAGGTCGTCCCGTGGTCGTGCTCTCCAACAACGACGGGTGCGTCATCGCCCGGTCCGCCGAGGCCAAGGAGCTGGGCGTGGGTATGGGGACCCCGTATTTCAAGTGCCGGACCATGCTGGAGCGACAAGGCGTGGCCGTGTTCTCCTCCAACTATGCCCTGTACGGCGACCTGTCAGCCCGGGTCATGCGCGTGCTGGGCCGCTTTTGTCCCAGCGTGGAAATCTACTCCATCGACGAGGCCTTTGCCGACCTTTCGGGCGTGCCCGGCGGGGCGGCTGCGTTCTCCCGCCGGTTGCGGGCCACGGTGGAGGCGTGGACCGGCATCCCGGTCTCCATCGGCCTCGGGCCGACCAAGACCCTGGCCAAGCTGGCCAACCGGTTTGCCAAGAAGCAGCCACGCTGCCGGGGCGTGTTCGACCTGGCAGCCAGTCCGGACCCGGACCGGGTGTTGCGCTGGACCGACGTGGGCGAAGTCTGGGGCATCGGGCCACGCCACGCCAAGCGGCTTCGCAAGCTCGGGGTGCGTACCGCCCTGGACTTCCGGGAACTGAAGCGGGAGTGGGTGCGGCGGAAGATGACCGTGACCGGCCTGCACACCCTGCTGGAGCTGCGCGGGTTGCCCTGTCTGGACTTCGCCTCGGGGCCGCCGTCCAAAAAGACCATCGTGTCCTCACGTTCCTTCGGCCACCCGGTTACCCGCCTGGAGGATCTCATGGAGGCTACGGCCCAGTATGCCACTCGCGCTGCGGAGAAGCTTCGTCGGCAGCGCTCGGTGGCGGGGCATGTGCTCGTTCATCTGGAGACCAATCGGTTTCGCCTGGGAGAGCCCCAGTACAATAACGCCGCGCCCGTGCCCCTGGCCGTGGCCACGGCGCACACCCCGGACCTGATCCGCGCTGCCCAGGCCGGGCTCAAGCGCATCTTTCGCGATGGTTACGCCTACAAGAAGTGCGGGGTCATGCTTTCCGGGCTGGAATCCGAGGATGGGCGCTGGCTCAGCCTGCTGGATCTGCCGCCGGACGCCCATGGCCGTCACGCGCCGCTCATGCGGGCCGTGGACGCGTGCAACTCCCGCTGGGGGCGGGACACGGTCAAGTTTGCGGCCTCTGGTCTGAACGGGACCTGGCGCATGCGCCGCGAGCTGTGTTCTCCGCGCTACACCACGGCGTGGGAGGAGCTGCTTACGGTCAAGGCCGGGTAGGGGGCATGCGTGGACGTATGTCGCTGTACAGTAAAAAATCTAGATTTGAAGCCGCCATAAGGCGGCCTCTGCTTCTGGTTCTCACAAAAGCAGAGGCCGTATTTTAGTCTGACCGGTGCCCGGCGCTTTCCGAACGTTGCCGGATCATTTCTCCCGGTGCACCGCGAAGGGCGAGAAGGCCTGCGCCACGGGCATTACTTCCAGGGAGTTGATGTTCACGTGGGCGGGCAGGGTGGTGGCCCAGTATACGATCTCGGCGATGTCCTCGCCCACGATGGGCTGCATGCCCTCGTAGACCTTGTCGGCCTGGATCTTGTCCCCGCCGAAGCGGATGACGGAGAATTCGGTCTCGCACAGGCCCGGCTCCACATTGGTCACGCGGATTTTGGTGCCCAGGAGGTCGGAGCGCAGGTTTTTTGAGAAGTGGTTCACGAAGGCCTTAGTGCCGCCGTAGCAGTTGCCGCCGGGGTAGGGGTAGGTCCCTGCCACGGAGCCGAGGTTGACGATGTGCCCCCGGTCACGTTCGACCATGCCGGGCAGCAGGGCGCGGGTCATGTACATGAGGCCCTTGATGTTGGTGTCGATCATGGTCTCCCACTGGTCCAGGTCACACTCCTGGGCGGGCTCCATGCCTAGGGCCAGGCCCGCGTTGTTGACCAGCACGTCCACCTCGGCGAATTCGCCGGGCAGTCCGGCAACGGCGTCAAAGGCTGCCTGGCGGTCGCGAACGTCGTAGCAGAGGGTGTGCACCTGAGCCGGAGCCAAGGCCTCCTTGATCTGGGCCAGGCGTTCCTCGCGTCGTCCGGTGATGATTATTTTCCAGCCTTCGGCGGCGTAGCGCTCGGCCATGGCCTTTCCGAATCCGGCTGTTGCGCCGGTAATGAGTACGGTTTTGGGCATTTCCCACTCCTGTTTTGCGGTTCGGAGGCGAAAGTATCGTATTCGGCATGGCATGGGAAGGCGGTTTTGGGGCCTCCGGGTTCTCTCTGCTGAAAGTAGGAAATTCGTTCTTTCTTTTTGTGCGGACAGAACAAAATACAGTCACTGACAGGTGTCCGCCCGGAGGAATGCGGTTTGGTTCATGATAACGCTCGAGATATTTTGAAAAGTGCCTATAATAAGAATTAAATTCAATTTAACAAATATCAGTAAAAACAATGTTCAGGAGATCATCATTCTTGGCGCTGATTAGACATTTTTCGACAAATAGGTTAATACGGATCGTCCTTCCCTAAAATTATCACAAAGTTCAGAGAATTGAGAGTGCGCGTCGTGCGCCTGCGGGAGAGAAGGGCCTTATGGTTTATTTTCAGTTTATCGGGTAATTATGGCGAATCTAGTTCTTGACGATATCTGTGTCCGCTTCGGGGGGTTGCAGGCCCTGACCGATGTTTCCTTCTCCCTTTCCGAAGGCGAGGTGATCGGGCTGATCGGTCCCAACGGGGCGGGAAAGACCACGGTTTTCAACGTCATCACCGGAGTCTATACGGCTTCTTCCGGCAAGGTCTCCTACGACGGGAAGACCATCACCGGGCTGCGTCCCTACCAGGTCCTGTCCATGGGCGTCGCTCGCACTTTCCAGAATATTCGGCTTTTCCAGAACATGACCGCCCTGGAGAACTGTATGGTCGCCCAGCATGCCCGCTCCAAAAAGGGTGTCATCGGAGCCATTCTGCGCTCGCCCTCCCAGCGTCGGGAGGAGGCGCGCATCCAGGAGAAGTCCCAGCAGGCCCTTGAGTTCATGGGGCTTGGCAGTATGGCCGACGAGGTGGCATCCAACCTGCCGTACGGCCATCAGCGCAGGCTGGAGATAGCCCGCGCCCTGGCCAGCGAGCCGCATACCATCCTGCTGGACGAGCCCGCCGCCGGTCTGAACCCCTCCGAGTCCATGGAGCTGATGAAGGCCATCGGACGGATCACCGACCTGGGGATCAACGTGCTCATGGTGGAGCACGACATGAAGGTGGTCATGGGCATCTGCAACCGCATCGTCGTTCTCGACCATGGTGTAATGATCGCGCAGGGGCTGCCTGAGGAAATTCAGCAGAACCCCGACGTGATCGAGGCATATTTGGGCCAGTAGAGAGGCTGGCTTAACCGAACAACAAAAGGGAGAGAGTATGAAACGCATTTTGTTCATGGCCTGCATTCTGATGCTGGCCGCATCCACCGCATTCGCGGGCGAGACCCTGAAGATGGGCTCCATGAGCCCCCTGACCGGCCCCTACGCCGCTGACGGCAACGACATCGCCAACGGCGCACGCACCGCCATCGAAGTCATCAAGGCCGACGGCGGCATCCCCGGCTTCGACGACATCACCCTGTCCGCCCAGGACACCGCCTGCGATCCCCGCCAGGCCGTGGCCGCAGCCAACAAGCTGATCAACGAGGAAGTCACCGGCGTTGTCGGCGCCTACTGCTCCAGCGCGACCCTGCCCGCCTCCGAGACTTTGGATGAGGAAGACATTGTCATGCTCACCCCCGCCTCCACCAACGAAAAGGTGACCGAGCGCGGCCTGAAGAATATTTTCCGCACCTGCGGCCGTGATGACGACCAGTCCAAGGCCGCCATCCGCTTCATGACGGATTACCTCAAGGCCAAGAGCATCTACCTGGTGGACGACAAGACCGCCTACTCCCAGGGCCTGGCCGACAACGTGGAGAAGGGTAGCCCCGCCGCAGGCATCAAGGTGCTCGGACACGACCACGTCAACCAGGGCGACAAGGACTTCTCCGCCGTGCTGACCAAGGTCAAGGCCGCCAACCCCGATGTCTTCTACGTGTCCCTGCAGAACTCCGCCACCGGCGCGCTGCTGATCATCCAGGCCAAGCGCATGGGCATCGACGCCGTGTACCTGGCTCAGGACGCCGTGTACCATCCCCAGCTCATCGAGATCGCCAAGAAGGACGCCAACGGCATGTACCTGACCTTCGGCTATGTTGATACCGACGCTCCTTCTTACCAGAAGTTCATCAAGGCCTACGAGCCCAAGTACGGCAAGCCCGGCGCCTACTCCGCCTATGCTTACGACTCCGCCATGGCCTACCTGCTGGCAGTGAAGAAGGCCGGTTCCACCGACCTGGCAAAGGTCCGCGAAGCCCTGCTGTCCATGGAATTCGACGGTGCCTCCAAGAAGTTCAAGTACATGGAGAACGGTGATTCCGGCTCCAACTACATTATTCGCCAGATCAAGGACGGCGAATACATCAACTTCTGGAATGCCCAGACCGGTGAGAAGTACTAAACTCGCTTGATACGCGGGGCCCCGCACGGGGCCCCGCCAACATTTTTTCCCCAATACTCCATGGAATATTTTCTGCAACAACTCATC
This sequence comes from Pseudodesulfovibrio cashew, assembly GCF_009762795.1. NCBI lineage: Bacteria > Pseudomonadati > Thermodesulfobacteriota > Desulfovibrionia > Desulfovibrionales > Desulfovibrionaceae > Pseudodesulfovibrio > Pseudodesulfovibrio cashew. Next base: position 1,575,447 of record NZ_CP046400.1, read on the forward strand.
AACGGTATTACCCTCGGGGGCGTATACGCGTTGATCGCCCTGGGCTACACCATGGTCTACGGCATCATCCAGCTGATCAACTTCGCCCACGGCGAGTTCTTTGCCGCGGGCGGCTACATGGGGGTCATCCTCATCAGCTACCTGGCGGGGCAGGGTGCGAGCCCCGTGCTGTGCATCGGCCTCGGTCTCGCCCTGACCATGGTCTACTGCGCCCTGCTGGCCATGGCCGTGGAAAAGGTTGCCTACAAACCCCTGCGCACCAGCTCCCGTCTTTCGGTGCTGCTTTCGGCCCTGGGCATGTCCATCTTCCTGCAGAACGGCCTGATGCTCACCCAGGGCGTCTACGACAAGGCCTACCCCACGGAGATGACCGCTGGCGGGTTCGAGTGGGGCAACGTGGTCCTGTCCTACATGCAGATCTACATTTTTCTGATCACCGGTGCGCTGCTCATCGGGCTGAACCTGCTGGTGTTCAAGACGCGCATCGGCAAGGCCATGCGCGCCACGGCCCAGGACAAGGTCATGTCCGCGCTGGTGGGCATCAATTCCAGCAAGATCATTTCCCTGACCTTCGCCATCGGTGCGGGCCTGGCTGCGGCCGCGGGCATCATGGTCGGCTTCTACTACGGCTCGGTGAACTACTCCATGGGGTTCGTGCCCGGCATCAAGGCCTTTGCGGCGGCGGTGCTCGGCGGCATCGGCAACATCACCGGCGCCATGGTCGGCGGCCTGATCATCGGCATGGTCGAAATTTTCGCCGCCGGCTATCTGTCGAGCGAATACAAGGACGTGTTCGCCTTCATCATTCTGATCGCGGTCCTCTATTTCAGACCCACCGGCATCATGGGAGAGAACGTTGACGACACAAGAGTTTAAGAAACGCTGGACCTCATTCGGCATCGGGCTCATCTGGCTGTTCATTCTCCTGTGGCCGCTGCTGGGCATCAAGCCGGACGGGCTGGAGTTCATCCCGTCCCTGACACTGTGGCTGAAGCTGGCCGTAGCCGCCCTGTGCGTCATGATCGTCTACGAGCTGAACCAGCGCGGTCTCTTCGAAGGCCTCAAGAGCGCGGGGGCCTCGCTCAAGGGCTCCACGGAAAAACTGTACGCGGCCACGCCCAACTGGTTGCTTGTCTGCATCGGCCTGGGCCTGGCCATCGCCTTCCCTGCCATGACCGGGCGCTACGGCCATGACGTGGCCTGCAACGTGCTCATCTACGTCTGCCTCGGGCTGGGCCTGAACATCGTGGTCGGCCTGGCCGGGCTGCTCGACCTCGGCTACATCGCCTTTTACGGAGTGGGGGCCTACACCTACGCGCTGCTCTCCATCCACTACGGCCTCGCCTTCTGGCTCTGCCTGCCCATCTCCGCCCTGCTGGCCGGCATCGCGGGTTGCATTATCGGCTACCCGACCCTGCGCATGCGCGGCGACTACTTGGCCATCGTCACCCTCGGCTTCGGCGAGATCGTCCGCCTCATCCTGAACAACTGGATGGACCTGACCAATGGTCCCAACGGGCTGTCGGACGTGAGTCGCCCGACGGTGTACTGGCCGGACTTCAGCAACGGTTTTTCCTTTGAGCTCATTATGGTCAAGAAGGTCTGGATGTTCTATTACGTCATCCTGGCCATCGCCATCGTCACCATCATCTGCGTCTACCGGCTCAACTATTCGCGCATCGGGCGCGCCTGGGAGGCCATCCGCGAGGACGAGACCGCGGCCGAGCTCATGGGCGTGAACACCTTCCTGCTCAAGCTGCTGGCCTATGCCATGGGTGCTGCCTTTGCCGGATTCGCCGGAACCTTTTTCGCGGCCCGCATGCGATTCGTCAGTCCCGAGTCCTTCACCTTCCTGGAGTCGGCCATGGTTCTTGCCATGGTAGTGCTGGGCGGCATGGGCTCCATCCCCGGCGTCATGCTCGGGGCCCTGGCGCTTATCGCGCTTCCCGAGGCCTTCCGCGACTTCGAACTCTACCGGATGCTGGTCTTCGGCGGCGTCATGACCACCATGATGCTCGTCCGGCCCAAGGGGCTGTGGCCCGCCAAGCGGGTAGGACGCCGCTCGGAGGAGATGGATTAATAACAACTCCAGATACGTCGGGAGAAAATGGCCGCGATCCCCGCATCGACCCCAGATTTAGACCCAACAGACCAATTATCTCCTTACTCCCCCGCGAAGCGGCTCCAAAAAGTTTAGGAAGGGAGAGAGGGGATGGGGGTCTGGGGGAAGGGGAGAGAGGGACAACCCTTCTCAAAGGGTTTCCCTCTCTCCCCTTCCCCCAGCCGCCGGAGGCAATACGGATGACTCAACAACAGCCCATACTCGAATTGAAGAACGTGGTCTCGGCCTATGGTCGGATCAAGGCCCTGAAGGGCATCTCGCTCAAGGTGTTCCCCGGTGAGATCGTCACCATCATCGGCGCCAACGGTGCCGGCAAGTCCACCACGCTGATGACCATCTGCAACGTGGTCCACGCGGTGGAGGGGGACATTTACTACGAGGGCAAACGCATCAACGACGTGGCCTCGGACCTGTTGCCTCCCATGGGGTTGTGCCAGGTTCCCGAAGGCCGCCGCATCTTCCCGCGCCTGTCGGTCATGGAGAACCTCGACATGGGGGCCTTCTTCCGCACGGACGCGAGCGGCATCAAGGACGACATCGAGCGGGTCTTCGAACTCTTCCCCAAGCTCAAGGAGCGGCGCAAGCAGCTCGGCGGCACCCTGTCCGGCGGCGAGCAGCAGATGCTGGCCATGGGCCGCGCTCTGATGAGCCGTCCCAAGGTCCTGCTTCTGGACGAGCCCTCCATGGGGCTGGCACCGCTGTTGGTGCAGCAGATCTTCGACATCGTCAAGATGATCAACGAGCAGGGCGTGACCGTGGTCCTGGTCGAACAGAACGCCAACCTCGCCCTGCAGTGCGCCCGGCGTGGATACGTCCTGGAGACTGGCTCCGTGGTCATGGAGGACGAAGCCTCCAAGCTGCTCACCAACCCGGACATCCGCAAGGCGTATCTCGGCGAGTAGGCGCAAGACATATGGTACAGGCAAAGCCCCTTCGGAGCATTCCGAAGGGGCTTTTTCTTGTGTGTCCGGCGTTATGCAGCGGCGCAGAGTGCGAGGAAATAGGCACCGAGCGCACTCAGGGCAATGGCGGGGTGCGGTCCGACGAGGCGCCTGCTCAATTGCCAGCAGACCAGTATGGCGGCCACGGAGACGAAGAGAAATTTGACGAACAGCCCCACCGGCCAGGTCACAACCAGGAGTTGCAGGCCGACGACAATGGGCAGGTGGAGCAGGTAGATATCATAGGAGCTCCTGCTCAGGCTGCTTTTCAGCGGTCCTGGCGAATTTCCCCAGCGCAGTGCGGCCTTAATCAGTACGCCTGTCCAGGCCATGGCGGCGAAGGCCCGCAGGGTGGCGTGCAGCAATCCCAGGGACAAGGGCGCGGGGCCGGTCAACTGGATGAACGTCCTGCTCCAGGCGAGGAAGGCCACGTCCAGAGCCAGTGCGGCCATCAGCCAAAGCCAGAGCGGGTTGGGGATGGCTGTGCTGCGAAACCAGCCTGTGTGGTTGGCCACGACACCGAGCAGAAAGAAGGTCAGATACAATCCAAGGCGGGTTGGCTGGAACATCAGGTATCCGCCGATCTTCGCCCAGGCCCAGTCCGGGACAGCCAGGTTGATGGCCGCATCCGACAGGGCGGATATCGCACAGGCCAGGAACATGTACAGGAGAATGCGTCCGGGACCGGTTTCGAGCTTATCCAGGGAGCGGAACAGACCGGGGAGGGCGTTTCGCAGTGCGGCGTAGAGGAGAAAGAAGATGAGCAGCAGGGAAATGAACCACAGGTGCCATTGCGAAAAATCGAAGGCGTGAGGAATGGCTGTTTTTGCGGAATCCAGCAGCAGCAATATCGGCTTCCAGGCGGTAGTAAGCTGGAAGATCCAGAAATGAAGGAAGCCCTGCTCCGAATGCGTTTGCCCGATAAAGCCGATATAACTGATCACTGGCACGAACAGCAGAGCCAGCAATAGGAAAGGAATGCCTAAGCGGCGGAATTTGGCCTTGATGAATCCCATGGTGCCATGGCGGCGCATGGACTCCGGGGCGAAATAGCCCGCCAAGAGGAACAGTGCAGGCATGCAGAAAAGATCGAAGAAAAGGATGATGAGTGTGTAGGCGGGTTCCTTGGGAAATTCCTGCACGGACCACCAGGGGATGATCTCGGCATAGGAACAGGCCGCATGCAGGATGACGACGAAGAGGACGACCACAGTGCGGACGACGTCGAGAAAAATCACTCGTTCCGTTTGCATAATGTTCTCCTTGGGTTCCAATTTGGGGCGATGAGCGCGTTCGCCTCGAAGGCGTGCTTCATCTCGCGGAGTCCAGCCAGGGAAAACCGGCACACGTGCTCCGCCAGGTGTTGGTGATACGCTTCCATGCCGGGATGGTCCGGATGAACCCGTCTGTATACGACCCAGGTCGAGGAGTAGTAGATGATTTGGCTGAACACACTGACCGCACTGTCCTGTAGCAGCCAGCGCGGGGCGTCCTTGCCAATCAATTCCCCCACCAGGTCCAGGATGGCTTCGTTTTGCCCGACCATATGCTTATCGATGAGTTCGTTCAGAAATTCGGAAGGCTGAGCCATTTCGTTGTTGAAGATGGCCAGGATCTCGCTGCCGACCTCTCCCCCGGCAAAGAGCATGGCGCAGTAGCTGCGCACCAGATCGCACAACCGCTCTTCCGGGGTTTTGTTGTTTTCCGAACTGCCAAGTAGCCGCATCCTGTTTCCCAGCTCGGCGAACATCAGCTCGAGAATGGCCTGGTAGAGTTTTTCCTTGCCGCCGAAATAGTAATTGATGGCGTTCATGTTGCTGCTGTCGGCCCGTTTGCAGATTTCCCGCACTCGGGCTCCGGCGTATCCGTATTGCGCAAACACGCTGATTCCTGCCAGAAAAAGTTTGTCTCGTGTCGTGGTCGCTTCCAAGCCCATGAATGTGCAGCCTCCGATTTAATGCGTTTGTATTAATTCAATTGCATTAAATCGGCAGACTGTCAACGGGCCTCGGGGAAAATATATTGCGGATCGGTGGCGTGCTTAGGTCGACAGTGAGGGAGGATAAGCCTGTCGGAGCATTTCACCCGGGTGAGGGAAGAAGAGGGGGTGTAAATCAGGAATTGACCATAGAACCACCAGATTCATCAGCCACAGGGGCCTGCCGACGGACTGAAAGCAAAAGCCCCTGCGCCGATATTCGGCGCAGGGGCTTTGATGGTATCGTTTCGCCGGTTGCTAGTTGAGCAGATCCGGGCGGGTGATCTCGATGGATGCCTTTTCGCGCAGGCCGGTCATGAACCCGTTGAGGGTTTCGTTCTCGTAGTTGCGCGAAGCCTGGGCGATCCAGGCCTGCTTCTGCTGTTCCCAGACGGCGTTAGAGGCGGGGATGCGCTTGCCGAGGCGGGCGACAACGATGCCTGCCGGGGTGACGAAGGGCTCGGCAAGCCAGTTGTTGTCCTTTGCGCCGAAGGCGGCGTTGGCAAGGTCAGGGCTCTGTCCGAGGTCGGGTACGTTGCCGTTGCGGGCGAAGGGATCGGAGGCCTTGATGCGGGCTTCGAGGCCGTCGGTCTCGCCAGCCTTGAGCTTGGCCAGGATGTCCTCGGCGGCCTTCTGGGCCAGGACCGTGGCTTTCTCCTGCTTGAGGTTGTTGGTGATCAGCACTTCGACCTGCTCAAGCGGCATGGGCGCGGCAGGAATGTCCTTGGCCTTTTCCACAAGCATATATCCGCCGTCCACGGCGATGGGAGTCTGGTGGGCCTCGCCCTCGGGGATGGCCATGATCACCTTGGCGGCCTCGGGGGTCATGCCGAAGGCCTGGGGCAGGAACTTCTCGGGCATGGGTCGGGAGGTCACGGCGAGCATGCCGAGCTCATCGCCGATGGCGTCGAGCTTCATGCCGGAGACCATGCGGTCCATGGCCTGGTCAAGCAGGTCTGTGACCTTCTCCGAGGCCTTTTCCTCGGCGAGGATCTGACGGATGTCTTCCTTGACCTCGTCCAGGGTCTTGACCTGGGCTTCCTTCTTGTCCTCGACCTGAATGATATGCCAGCCGAACTGGGTCTTGACCGGCTCGGAGATGCCACCCTTGGGGGTGGCGAAGGCGGCCTCTTCGAACTCGGGCACCATGGCCCCGCGCGCGAACCAGCCGAGCTCGCCGCCGTTGGGGGCCGAGGGGCCTTCGGAATACTTCTTGGCCAGGGCCGCGAAATCCTTGCCCGATTTGGCCAGGGCGTAGATGTTGTCTATCTTGGCTTTGGCATCCTTCTGTTCGGTCTCGGTGTCGGAGTCCTTGACCATGATCAGGATGTGACGGGCCTTGACCTGCTCCTGCTGGACCATGGAGTCCTTGTGGGCCGCGAAGTAGTCGGCGATTTCCTCGTCGGACACTTTCTGGTAGGTGGCCAGGTCCTTGGGAGTGAAGGTCAGGTAACGGACCTGAACCTGCTCGGGAACCATGAACTTGTCTTCGTTCTCGTTGTAGAATTTCTTGACCTCGTCCTCGGTCACCTCGGTCTGGGCGAGGAATTGGGCCGGGGAGGACAGGATGTAGTCGATGGTGATCTTCTCGTTGACCCAGTCATAGATCTGCCGTGCCTGGGCCGGGGTGACCTGGCTGGTGGCGCGGATCATGTCCTGGACCTTGCCCGAGATATATTCGTTCTTGAAGTTGGCTTCGAACTGGGCGGGAGTCATGCGGACGCCGCGCAGTGCCTGCTGGTAGAGGTTTCGGTCGAACTGGCCCTGCTGGTTCCAGAAGACGGACAGGCGGGTGATGGCCGCGAAGACCTCTTCGTCCGAGGCGGAGATGCCGAGCTTGGCCGCCTCGCCCAGGAGGAGCCGGGAGTTGATCAACTCACCCAGGATCATCTGTTTGAACTGGGGGGACTGCAGCTGGGCGGAAGTCACGTTCGGATTGGACTTGCGCAAACCCTCTGCGGCGCGCTGGAAAGCGTCCTCGAATTCAGCCCGGGTAATGACCTGGTCGTTGACGGTGGCCATGACCGGGTCGTTGCCGGTGTCAAGACCGCTCATGCCGAACGCGAAGACAAAGACGACGATGATGACGGCGAAAAGGATCTTGATGATCCAACCCGAAGCGTTCTCACGCATTGCTTCAAGCATTGGTACTCCAAAAATGCTTTTCCCGGTCGTCCGGCATGTTGCCGGACGACCGGATTTCTATGTCAGATTACGATTGGTTCTGTCGGACTGCGTTGAGCAGGCCACCTGCCTGGATAATCTCCAGTTCCTTTTTGGTCAAATCATTTGTGACCGCGACGGTCTCTCCGGAGGCCGTGGTGATCTCGATGGTGCCGCCGGGAGTCATTTCGCTGGCCGGGATTGTCAGCTCGTCGCCCTGGGTGAGCTTGTCGTAGTCCGCCGGGTTCACCAGCAGCAGCGGCAGGATGCCGAAGTTGACCAGGTTGGCGCGGTGGATGCGGGCCAGGGACTTGACAATGACCGCCTTGACGCCCAGATGGCGCGGGCCGAGGGCCGCGTGCTCGCGGCTGGAGCCCTGGCCGTAGTTCTCGCCGCCCAGGATGACGCCGGTGCCGTGCTCTTTCATGCGGGCCACGAAGTCGGCGTCCACGCGCGAGAAGATGTACTCGCTGATGGCCGGGATATTGGAGCGCAGGGCCGTGATCTGGGCTCCGGCGGGCAGGATGTGGTCGGTGGTGATGTTGTCCTCGACCTTGAGCAGGACCTTGGCAGTAACTGTGCTCGGCAGTTCCTCGAAGTCCTCCAGGGCCACGATGTTGGGGCCGCGCAGGATCTCAACTGCGGCCTTGTCCTCGGGCGGGAAGACGAACAGGTCGCGGATGGAGGGCACGTCCTCGGGCAGGGTGACCCGCTCGGGAGCCGGTCCCCAGGTTGCGGGATCGGTGAACTCGCCGTCCAGGGCGAGGCGCGCGGCGGTCTGGGCGCTGGCCAGGTAGACCTGACCGTCCAGGGTGCCGGAGCGGCCCTCGAAGTTGCGGTTGAAGGTGCGCACGGAAACGCCGGCGGTGGTCGGCGAGCCGCCCATGCCGATGCAAGGACCGCAGGAACATTCCAGCAAGCGCGCGCCGGCATCCAGCAGCGGCTCGATCAGTCCCTCGCGGGAAAGCATCTTCATCACCTGCTTGGAGCCGGGGGAGATAAGCAGGTCGGTCTCGGCCGGGGTCTGCTTGCCGGACAGAATCTGGGCCGTGTTCTTCAGGTCGGAATAGGAAGAGTTGGTGCAGGAGCCGATGGCCACCTGGTCGATCTTCTTGCCTGCGAGGTCGGCGACCTTGCAGACCTGGTCGGGCATGTGCGGCTGGGCCACCAGGGGCTCCAGCTCGGAAAGGTTGATCTCGATGACTTCGTCGTACTCGGCGTCCTCGTCGGCAACCAGCTCGATCCAGTCTCCGCCGCGTCCCATCTTTTCCAGGAAGTCCTTGGTCTTGTCGTCGGACGGGAAGATGGAGGTGGTGGCGCCCAGTTCGGCGCCCATGTTGGTGATGGTCGCGCGGTCAGGCACGGACAGGGCGGCCACGCCGGGACCGGCGTACTCGAAGACCTTGCCCACGCCGCCCTTGACGGTCAGGCGGCGGAGCAGCTCGAGGATGACGTCCTTGCCTGCGGCCCAGCCGGTCAGCTCGCCGGTCAGCTGGACCTTGACCACCTTGGGCATGGGAATGAAATAGGCTTCTCCGGCCATGGCCAGAGCAACGGAAAGACCGCCCGCTCCCATGGCCATGGAGCCGATGCCGCCCGCAGTGGGGGTGTGGGAGTCGGAGCCGATCAGGGTAGCGCCGGGTTTGGCGAAGTTCTCCAGGTGGAGCTGGTGGCAGATGCCGGTGCCTGCCGGGGAAAAGACCGCGCCGGACTTGGCGGCCACGGTGCGCAGGTAGCGGTGGTCGTCGGGGTTGCGGAAACCCATCTGCAAGGTGTTGTGGTCCACGTAGGACACGGACAGGTCGGTGCGGACCTCGCCGATGCCGATGGCCTCGAACTGGAGCCAAGCCATAGTGCCGGTGGCGTCCTGGGTCAGGGTCTGGTCGATGCGCAGCCCGACTTCCTTGCCGGGCACCATCTCGCCGGACACGAGATGCTTTTCAATGATCTTGTGGGTGATGGACTTGCCCATATCTTCTCCTGCAAATGCTAAATGTTATCGGAATACTCTCTCCAAAACCGCTCAAGGCGCTTCGTGGGTGGCCGACGCGATCCTCTCAAAACCGCGCCCGCTCGCCATGGCGGTATACTATCTGTCCTTTGAACCCTTCGGGCCTACCGGCGGTCGTCTCGCCGGCGGGGCGTCTCCGACGGCTTAAGGAACCCTTTGAAAAGGGTTCCTTAAGAATCCTCCTAAACTTTTTATGTTCGCTTAGCTCAGAGCCGTGCAAACATAATGGTCGTGCCTTTCTTGTGAAGGAGGAGTTGCGCCCATTTCGTTGCAGTTTGGCTTCGGCTTACGCCGAAGGGGTATACTGTAAAAGATCAAAATTTCATGTGCCGCCATGCCCTTTCCGACAGATTCATATGGGAATGAGCTTGCCCCTGAGACCCTCCCCGCGAAGCGGCGCCAAAAAGTTTGGAAAGGGAGAGGGGATGGGGGTCCGGGGGAAGGGGAGAGGGACAACCCTTCTCAAAGGATTTCCCTCTCCCCTTCCCCCGGCCGCCGGAGGCATCTTCCTAAAACAAGAAGCCGCCCTTGACGCCTTGACTGACGCCGGCTTCTTCCATGCCCAAGTTGATGCGATTGATCTTGTTGGTGCGGAACTTGATTTCCACGTCCAGGCGCAGTTTGTCCTGCTGCAGGGTGAAGATCTCCTCGTGGTGGAAGATCTTGTTGGCCGGGTCTTCGGCCTCCCTCAGTTCGCGGATGGTCTTCATGACCCTTTCCCGCTCCAGGGTCAGTTGGGCCACCTCGCCCTCCAGAACCTGGATGTCGTCGCTAAGCCGGGCTTCGCCGCTAGCGGATTTTGATTCTTCTGCGTGTGTCATCTTTCTTCTCTTTAACCGGCTTGGGCTTCATCTTGCCGGTGGGCAGCGAGTTGTAGAAGTTCCAGAACTCAGGCCAGGTGGCGGTGACTTCGAAATGGTTTTCCAGCTTGATGCCGGGCACGGCGTAAGCGGCCAGGGCGCAGCCCATGGACCAGACCGGGTCCGGGGAGAACCAGGTGCCGTCCCAGGAACGTTCACCGGGCTTGAGCTCGATGCCGTCTTCGGTTTCCTCGTAGGCCACGCCCATGCGGTCGAGGAGCTCCATCAGCGTGTCGTCCGCCTGACCCGAGAGGGTGGCTTCGGCAGGCTTGAGTGCCAGAGCCAGTGCCAGGGGCCGCAGCTCGGGCGTCTCCGCCAGGGAGATGGTCGCCTTGGTCGGCAGTTCTCCGTCCATGGTGGCGATGATGTTTTCGGTGGCCACGTCCAGGCGCAGGCCGAGAGCGCGGAGCTGTTCGAGCACGCGGTTCGCCTTGTCGGACTTGGGCCAGGCTCCTTCCACATTGATGGAGCCACCGGCCATGACCGGCAGGGCCAGGAGCATGGAGCCCAGGGACACGGACAGGGGCAGGCTGGGCTGGGCGTCCACGGCGGGGATGCCGTCGGACACGGTGACCGCGTCCTTGTCCAGGGTAGCCTTGATGCCGCAGGTGTTGAGAACCCCTACAGCCTCGGCAACGCGCTCTCGCGCGGCCTGGTTCAGGCCGCGAATGGTCAGGCCGCCGGGATAGGACCAGGCGGCAAGGGTCAGAGCCGCTGCGAAATCGGGATCAATACCGCCGGGCAGGGTGATCTCCTCGTCCATGGCGCCGCCGCACTCAAGGCGGGCGGGCAGGCCGGGGTTGTTCGGGTTCATGGCCACCAGGCGTGCGCCGAGCTTGGGCAGGACCTTGTTCAGGGTGCCGATGTCCATGAGCTGCAGGCCGGGCTTGCCGGTGAACTTGCAGCGGCCCGCATGTGCCAGGGCCAAGCAGAGCAGCATGTAGAAGTTGAAGCTGTCCTCGCCGACGAAGATCATGTTGCCTTCGAAGCCCAGAGTCTTGTCTCCGTCGTTGCGGATGAAGTCATCATCCCAGGAGATGGGCGCGCCCGCCTGCTTGAGGGCCTTGGCCAGGTCCTTGTTGGGGGCATTCATGGTTACGGGGGCGAGCTTGACTGCGGCTCCGGCGCTGGCGGCCAGGGCGAGCAGCATGCGGGTGTGGCGGAAGGAACGCGGGCCGCTAATGCCAGCCTGGATGGGCTCCACGCGCGGGGCAAGCTTGTAGCCTTCGCCTGTGAATTTCTGGCGCGCGTCGGCCAGGGAGAACTGGTTGAGCAGGGTGAAGAGCTGCTTGGAGAGTTTGGCATCCAGACCGAGTTCTCCGGAGCGATTGTCAAAGGCGCCGCGCAGCAGTTTCTCGAGTTTGGGGTCGACCAAAGATTTCTGCCGGGACTTGCGCCATGCTCCCTCCTTGCGGATAAGGTACGCGCGCTTTTCCAGCAGGTTCAGAATCTGGTTGTCGATGTCGGAAATGTCGTCAAAGCGGTGGTTCGCTATGACCTCGGATTTGTCCAGGTCGTTGTCGGAACCGCCCTTGTTCATGGGGCGGTGCGAACCGCCTTTGTTGAATTTGCGAGGACCCCGGGAGGGATCACGTCGCGGGCGGTCGTCGGAGGGACCACCCCAGTCGTCTTTACGGATTTTGATCATGCGTCTTACCGTCTTCCTTATAATGATATGGTTCCCCACCAAGGGGGAAAGGCTTCTCTATCGTGAAAGTGGAATTGATGCAAGCGCGATGAAAAGGGGGTTTCCGGTGGCCTCGGAAGGCCGATTACAGCGGGATGGGCACCTTATGGGGTGGGCCGTAGCCGCTTGTTGCTGGAGGCGGATCGCAGGCCCCGCAGGGTAACCGCGCCGATCACGATCGTGCCTCCGGCTATGGCCCAGATTCCGGGGAGTTCGCCATAACCAAGTGCAACCCAGACCGGGTTGAAGATGGGCTCCAGCATCATGATCAGGATGGCTTCCAGAGCCCCGAGCCGCTTTATGGCCCAGACGTAGAACGCCAGGGATACTCCCTGCTGGATTATGCCAAGGTAGGCAATGCCCAGCCATCCTGCAGGATCGGGCGTTGCGTGCAACAGGAAGGGCAGGCCGCAGAGAAAAGTCAGGGCATGGCCGAGGATGACCGACTCCACGGGCGAAGCGTCCTTCTGAGCACGCATGCACAGGGTGAAGACGGCGTAGGAGAGGCCGGTGCCGATGGCAATGAGATTGCCCCACAATCCTGTTGGCGTGAGCTTGTCCAGGAAGAAGAGTGCCATGCCGCCGATGGTTACGGCGATGAACAGCCAGTCCCCATGCCGTGTTTTTTCCCTGAGCAACCAGGGAGCGAGCAGGGCCACGTAGACCGGCGCCGTGTAGGCCAGAAGAATTGCGTTGGCCGAAGTGGTCAGCTTGGTGGCGACTACGTTGGTGATCAGCAGCCCTGCGTACCCCAATGCAGCGCCGAGTCGGACGGGGGAAAAGCGGAAGGAAAGCCTCTTCCTGAAGAGCACGAGCAGGGTCAGGGCGGCGAGTCCGCTGCGCAGTCCGGTGATGGCCATTGGATTGAGCTCAGCCAGCTTGATCGCCAGCCCGCCGGAGCTCCAGATAAGCGCTGTGAACGCCATGAGCAGGATGGCCCTGTTTTTGTCAGACAAGGTCGAAGCCTCGCTTGTGAAAAATGGTATTTGCTTTGAAGGCAGTAGGTTAACGCCAATCGCTCGTCAAGAGGAATGGCCCTGAATAAAGGGGGTTTGTGGTTTGTGAAAAATAGGGTTTACCAACCCGGCGGGACCTTCGGCTGTTGGACGCAAAAAGGGGAGGCTGCATAGGCAACCTCCCCTTGAATGGTCTGCTGAAAGCGACCGGTGGACTTATTTCATGTCCTGACCGGAAGCGGCCTTCTGCATCTTGACCTCGACCTTTTCGGTCAGGCCAGCGTAGTAGTCGCGCAGGATGTCGAGGACTTCGTCACGACCGAAGTGGTCGACAACTTCAGCGCCTTCGGACAGAGCCTTACGCAGCTTGGTGCCGGACAGGATGACGCGGTCTTCCTTGGTGTGCGGGCAGGTGCGCATGGAGGCCATGCCGTCGCACTTGTAGCAGTAGAAGGTCCAGTCGATGTTCATCGGCTGGCAGAGCAGGGCCTTGCCCGGTTCGGGGCAGGCTTCGTTGACGTAAGGAATCCTCTTGAAGATATCCTGAGCCTCGAACAGGCCGTAGAAGTCGCCGACGCCGGCGTGGTCACGACCGATGAGCATGTTGTTGATGCCGTAGTTCTGGCGGAAGGTGGCGTGGATCAGGCCTTCGCGGGGACCGGCGTAGCGCATGTCCAGGGGGTAACCGGCGTTGATGACGTTCTCGGGAACGAAGTAGCCGTCGATCAGGGTCTGGATGCACTTGATGCGGACGTCACCCGGGATGTCGCCCGGCTTCAGGTTACCGATCAGGGAGTGGATGACACAACCGTCACACACTTCGATGGCGATCTTGGCCAGGAATTCGTGGGAGCGGTGCATGGGGTTACGCAGCTGCAGAGCGGCAACCTTGGACCAGCCGCGCTTTTCCATTTCGGCGCGGATCTGCTTGGGGGTCAGGTACACGCCGGGGAAACGCTCAGCGTAGTCGCCCTCGGAGAGGACTTTGACGGGACCGGCCAGGTTGTACTTGCCCTGAGCCATGACCATCTGGACGCCCGGGTGGTCTTCCATGGCGACTTCCCAGAACTTGTCGTCAGCGGAGTCTTCGCCCTCGCCCTTGTAGACGAGTTCGCATTCCCACTTCTTGTCGGCTTCGGTCATCTCGTACTTTTCTTCGATCTTCATGGTGGCGTAGATGGTGCCATCGGCAGCCTTCAGGGCCACTTCGTCGCCGACCTTGACGTCTTCATCATCGGTATCCAGGGTGATGGGGATGGGCCAGAAGGTGCCATCAGCCATCAGGAACTTTTCACAGACGCCGGCCCAGTCGGCCTTGGTCATGAAGCCGTTCAGCGGAGAGAAACCGCCGATACCCATCATGATCAGGTCGCCCTTGGCGCGATCGGAGATATCGAGGGTCTTCAGGCCTTCGGCCTTCTTGATTTCAGCATCGAGCTCAGCGCCTTCGAGCAGGCAGCAGACGAGACCTTTTCCACCGTGAGGTGCTACGAGGTTGGACATTTAAGCCTCCTAAAAAATATAATTTTAAATGAAACCTTAGCCTTAATACATGGTGTGCGAACCCTTACCGCCCGATACCATGATCATTTCCCACGAACAGGGTCAGCCTTTAATGTCTGTTTGTGAAAGTCGTGTCAAGCGCTTTTTTCCGGAAGAAGTGTCTCTTCTAATAATTGTAATACGGCAGACCAGACAGGTAGAGAAACTCGTAAAAAAGTCTAGAAAAATCGTCCGATGTAGGCTTTTTTTAACGTTATATTTCAGACTGTTGGCGTAGGATAGTGATATCCACCTGCGAAAGAGAAAAAAGTCTTGCTAACAGTAGTTTTTTTACTCTAAAACCGTGGTGGTTTTATATGGAAACGGCTCTGTTGTGCGGCTTTTCACGTCCGACCGGTGTTAAAGGCCAAATGTGCACTGCCGGGCCTTCGAAAACCATTGACATAGGTAATTCGGCCACCGCTTGTTCAAAAATTCACTTTCGCATTGACAAGGGGTGTCTGTCTTGCTAATTCCCAACTTCCGCACTCTTTAAACTGAGCGCAGATTTTTTTGTTTAGGTAGAGGACGTCGGTTTAGTATGAATAATAAAACCCTTTAGGAGGAGAAGTTATGCCGACTTTTGTTAACCCGGAAAAATGTGACGGCTGCAAAGGTGGCGAAAAGACCGCCTGCATGTACATTTGCCCGAACGATCTTATGATCCTGGATCCTGACGAAATGCGGGCTTACAACCAGGAACCTTCCGCTTGCTGGGAGTGCTACTCCTGCGTCAAGATTTGCCCCCAGGGCGCTATCGAAGCTCGTCCCTACGCTGACTTCGCCCCCATGGGTGGTACCTCCATCCCGATGCGTTCTGCTGAAGACATCATGTGGACCATCAAGTTCCGTAACGGTTCCGTGAAGCGCTTCAAGTTCCCCATCCGCACCACCCCTGAAGGTTCCATCAAGCCTTACGAGGGCAAGCCCGAACCCGGCGATCTGGACTCCGAGCTCCTGTTCACCGAAACCGAGCTGAAGAGCCCCATTGCTTCCATCGCCGAAGAGGCTCCCGTCACCGACGCCGACCTCAAGAAAGAATGGAAGATGGAAGACTACGCCAACCTGGTCTAGTACCGAGTTGTTTGTTTGCTTGTCTGAATTAGACTATTTGAACCAAGTATAAGACTAGGAGAAATATTATGCCTCTGCTTCCCATGAAAGAAGCTTCCAAGGGTGTTGCTCTCGCCGAGCCGGAAATCGTCGAAAAATCCGTTGATATCCTGCTTGTCGGCGGTGGCATGGGTAACTGTGGTGTCGCTTTTGAAGCTTGCCGCTGGATCGAAAAGGTCGACCCCTCCATCAGCATCGAACTCTGCGACAAGGCCGCTCTCGAGCGCTCCGGCGCCATCGCCCAGGGCCTGTCCGCCATCAACACCTACTGCGGTGAGAACGACCCGGACGATTACGTCCGCATGGTCCGCACCGACCTCATGGGCCTGGTCCGCGAAGACCTGATCTTCGACCTCGGCCGTCACGTTGATGATTCCGTCCACCTCTTCGAAGAATGGGGCCTCCCCGTTTGGGTCAAGAAAGACGGCAAGAACCTCGACGGTGCCAAGGCCAAGGCCGAAGGCCTCGCCATCCGCAACGGCGCCGACCCGGTCCGTTCCGGTCGCTGGCAGATCATGATCAACGGTGAGTCCTACAAGTGCATCGTTGCTGAAGCCGCCAAGAACGCTCTGGGCGAAGACCGCTACGTCGAGCGCGTGTTCATCGTTAAGATGCTCCTGGACGCCAACGAGCCCAACCGCATCGCCGGTGCCGTCGGTTTCTCCACTCGCGAAAACAAGATCTACATCTACAAGTGCAACGCTGCCGTTGTCGCTTGTGGTGGTGCCGTTAACGTGTACCGTCCCCGCTCCACTGGTGAGGGTATGGGCCGCGCTTGGTACCCCGTCTGGAACGCTGGTTCCACCTACACCATGGTTGCCCAGGTTGGCGGCGAAATGACCATGATGGAAAACCGCTTCGTCCCCGCCCGTTTCAAAGACGGTTACGGCCCGGTCGGCGCCTGGTTCCTCCTGTTCAAGGCCAAAGCCACCAACTACAAGGGTGAGGACTACTGTGAGACCAACCGCGCCATGCTGAAGCCTTACGAGGATCGCGGCTACGCCAAGGGTCACATCATCCCCACCTGCCTGCGTAACCACATGATGCTCCGTGAAATGCGTGAAGGCCGCGGCCCGATCTTCATGGACACCAAGTCCGCTCTGCTGAAGACCGTCAACGGCGATCTCTCCGGCCCCGAGTGGAAGCACCTCGAGTCCGAAGCCTGGGAAGACTTCCTCGACATGTGCGTCGGTCAGGCCAACCTGTGGGCCGCCACCAACTGCGCTCCCGAGGATCGCGGTTCCGAGATCATGCCCACCGAGCCTTACCTCCTGGGTTCCCACTCCGGTTGCTGCGGCATCTGGGTTTCCGGTCCGGACGAGCCCTGGGTCCCCGAGTCCTACAAGGTCAAAGCCGACAACGGCAAGGTCTACAACCGTATGACCACCGTCAACGGCCTGTTCACCTGCGCTGATGGTGTTGGCGCCTCCGGCCACAAGTTCTCCTCCGGTTCCCACGCTGAAGGCCGTATCGTCGGTAAGCAGCTGGTGCGCTGGGTCGTGGATCACAAAGACTTCACCCCCACCATCAAGGAAACCGCTGACGAGATGAAGCAGGAGCTCTACCAGCCCTGGTACACCTACGAAGAGAACAAGGGCGGTTCCACCGATCCAGTCATCAACCCCGCTTACATCACTCCCCACAACTTCATGATGCGCCTCATCAAGTGCACCGATGAATACGGTGGTGGTGTCGGTACCCTGTACATGACCTCCAAGGCTCTGCTGAACACCGGCTTCTGGCTGCTCGGCATGATGGAAGAAGATTCCAAGAAGCTCGCCGCTCGTGACCTGCACGAACTGATGCGCTGCTGGGAACAGTTCCACCGCCTCTGGACCGTCCGCCTGCACATGCAGCACATCGAGTTCCGCGAAGAATCCCGTTACCCCGGCTTCTACTACCGCGGCGACTTCATGGGCCTGGACGACTCCAAGTGGAAGTGCTTCGTCAACTCCACTTACGATCCCGCCACTGGCGTGACCACTGTCTTCAAGAAGCCCTACGTCAAGATCATCCCTGACGCCTAAGCAATTAGGTAAATGATCATCCCGTGACCGCGGGCCCCCCCGGGCCCGCGGTCACTTTCCCAAAATGCCGGGGAAAAATGGTCTGAATCCGGGCCGGGATGAGCATGCCCCCGGCCCGGGTTTAGGCCATTTTTTTGGCTTATCCTCAACTTTATTCGGGAGGAGTGAAGAGAATGTCGAATAACAGTATTCTCGTTGTAGGCGGAGGGTTCGCAGGAATCACCGCCGCCCTCGAAGCTGCCGAACTGGGCTACGAGGTGTACATCGTTGAGACGAATCCCTACCTCGGTGGCAGGGTCGCACAGCTGAATCAGTATTTCCCCAAGCTGTGTCCCCCGTCCTGTGGTCTGGAGATTCAGTTCCAGCGCATAAAAAACAACCCCAACGTCAAGGTCATCACCATGGCCAGCGTCGATTCCGTTTCCGGCTCTGTCGGCAACTACGACGTGAAGATCACGCAGCGCCCCCGCTTCGTGAACGAAAAGTGTACCGCCTGCGGCGAGTGTGAGAAGGCAACCTCCAGCAAGATCTCTTCCGAATTTGATTTCGGTACCGGGACCCGCGGACTGGCCTACAAGACCCATCCTTTCATGTTCCCCATGCGCTATGTGGTGGACGCGGAGAACGCATCCGAGGGCGAACTGACCGCCATCAAGAATGCGTGTCCCTACGACGCCGTGGACCTGGACGACGCACCCAAGACCATCGATCTGGCCGTGGGCGCCATCGTCGTCGCCACCGGTTGGAAGCCGTACGACGTCTCCAACCTGACCAACCTGGGCGGCGGCAAGCTCAAGAACGTCGTCACCAACATGCAGTTCGAGCGGCTGGCGGCCCCCAACGGCCCCACCGGCGGCAAGGTCGTGCGTCCTTCCGACGGCGCCGAGCCCCAGAAGATCGCTTTTGTTCAGTGTGCCGGTTCCCGTGACCAGAACCACCTGAACTATTGCTCCTACATCTGCTGCATGGCGTCCCTGAAGCATGTCCGCTATGTGCGCGAGCGCTCCGATGCCAATGTGACCGTTTTCTACATCGACCTGCGTACCCCCGGCCGCTACGACAAATTCAAGTCCATCACCGAGGCTGACGACAAGCTCAACCTGGTCAAGGGCAAGGTCGCCGGCATCGTCGAAGACGCCGCAGGCAACCCGATTGTCACCGTCGAGAACGCCATCACCGGCATCAAGTCCGACGAGAAGTTCGACATGGTCGTCCTCGCGACCGGCATGGAGCCCAGCCTTGCTGGACTGTCCGTCCCGGCCGGAAGCGCCGATGCCGACGGTTTCGTCATCGACGGCGAAGGCATCATCGCCGCCGGTTGCGCCAAGCAGCCGCTTGACGTCATGAAGACCGCCCAGTCCGGCACCGCCGCCGCGATGAAGGCGATTCAAACCGTGGTAGGGAGGTAACCGATGGCTGAAAAGCTTGGAGTATATATCTGTGGAGGTTGCGACATCGGTGACAACATCGACGTCGCTGCGTTGGCCGAATTCGCTGCCAACGGCAAACACTCCTCCTGCGTGACCGTGGCCAAGTCTACCCCGGTGCTGTGCAGCCCCGAGGGCAAGGCCATGATCGAGGCCGACATCAAGGAACAAGGACTCGACGGCGTGGTCTGCTGCGCCTGTACCCCGCGCTCCAAGTGGGATGTGTTCAAGTTCGGCGATGCCATCCAGGTGGAACGCGTCTCCCTGCGCGAGCAGTGCGTGTGGTCCTACCAGGAAGATCCCAAATTCCCTGGCCAGATGGAAATCATCGCCAAGGATTATGTCAATATGGGAATCACCAAGCTGTTCAACAGCCGGATTCCCCAGCCGGAACTGCCGGACGCTTTCAAGACCGTACTGGTCATGGGCGGCGGCTTCACCGGCATGAAGGCGGCCCTGAATGCCGCAGCCCTGGGCTACGAAGTGGTCCTGGTCGAAAAGGACGAGACTCTGGGCGGCAAGGCCGCGACCATGTACAAGTCCTTCCCCTTGGGCGCCCCCTTCAGCGACCGTGAACAGGAAATCGGCATCGACGCCCTGATCAAGGAAGTCGAAGCCAACGACAAGATCAAGATCATCACCGGCGCCACCCTGGATTCCCTGGCCGGCGCTCCCGCCAAGTACAAGGCCACTATCGGTGGAACCGAGTACGAGATCGGCGCGGTTGTCATGGCCACCGGCTGGGTGCCCGGCAAGGGCAAGTTCCTGGCCCCGCTCGGCTACGGCGAGATCAAGAACGTTGTCACCACCGCCGAGTTCGAGAAGATGGCTGCCAACGGCGGCATCAAGATGGCCAACGGCCAGGCTCCCGACTCCGTGGCCTTCATCGTCGACACCTCCCTGCTCACCAAGAACGTCTCCTACGACGCCTGCGGCGAAGCCTGCGAGGCCCCCGAGGACATGCCCTGCAAGGAAGGCGACGAAAGCGAAAGCGCTGAAGAGTGCGAAGTCTTCGATTACGCCGACAAGGAGTCCGCAAAGCACCTGGCCTACAGCTCGGAGCTGACCTCCCTGATCGCCCTGAAGCAGGCCAATTACGTCCGCGAGCTCGCTCCCGAGGCCGTTGCCTACGTTGTCTACGACCACATGATGGTCCCGGGCATCAACGAGAAATACTACCAGGCGGCCCAGGACGATCCGGGCGTCATGCTGACCAAGGGCACCGTCACCGGTGTCAAGGAAGCCGGCGCCAAGATCCTGATCTCCGCCAAGGATACTCTGCTTGGCGCCGAGGTGGAACTGGCCGCTGACATGGTTGTCCTTCCGACCGCCATCGTGCCCACCACTGCCGCTAATCCGACCATGAACTTCGTCTACCGCCAGGGCCCGGCCTTCCCGGATCTGGAGCTGTTCGACGGGTTCGCCGATTCCAACTACATCTGCTTCCCCTACGAAACCCGCCGCACGGGCGTCTACGCCGCCGGTTGCGTGCGCCAGCCCATGGGCCTGGGTCTCGCTGCGGAAGACGCTGCCGGTGCCGCCCTCAAGGCGATCCAGTGCATCGAGTCCGCCAACCGCGGCGTGTCCGTGCACCCGCGCTCCGGCGACCTGAGCTTCCCCGAGTTCAACTTCATGCGCTGTACTCAGTGTAAGCGCTGTACCGAAGAGTGCCCGTTCGGCGCCCTGGACGACGACGAGAAGGGTACGCCGCTTCCGAACCCCACGCGCTGCCGCCGCTGCGGTACCTGCATGGGCGCCTGTCCGGAACGCGTCATCAGCTTCGCCAACTACGGCATCAGCCAGATCGGCCAGGCCATCAAGGAAGTCAAGGTTCCCGACACCCTGGACGAGGGCGGTCCCCGCATCATCGTCCTGGCTTGCGAGAACGACGCCTACCCGGCCCTGGATATGGCTGCCATGCGCGGCAAGTCCTGGTCTCCCTACGTCCGTTTCCTGCCGGTCCGTTGTCTCGGTTCGGTCAACGCCATTTGGGTGGCTGACGCCATGTCCAAGGGTGTTGACGGCGTGATGATGCTCGGCTGCAAGTACGGCGACGACTACCAGTGCCACTTCGTCAAGGGTTCCGAGCTGTGTAACCGCCGTAAGGAGAACATCGCGGAGTCCCTGGGACGCCTCGGTGTGGAACCCGAGCGCGTCGAGCAGTACGAGGTCTCCATCGACATGTACGACAAGGTTCCGGCCCTGATCGACGAGTTCGTGGAGAACATCACCACAAACTTCGGCCCCAACCCGTTCAAGGGCTACTAGGAGGTACGGCATGTCAAATACCGTCAAGGTACAACCGGACCTTAAGTTCGTTAAAGAGTTGCAGGCCGTAGGCGGCGACTCCCTGAAGAAATGCTACCAGTGCGCCACCTGCTCGGTGGTCTGTCCGCTGTCTCCCGCTGACAGCCCGTATCCCCGCAAGGAGATGGTCTGGGCCCAGTGGGGACTCAAGGACCGCCTGGTCAATGATATCGACATCTGGCTCTGCCACAACTGCGGCACCTGTTCCGACATGTGCCCGCGCGGTGCCAAGCCGGGCGACCTGCTGTCCGCCCTGCGCAACATGGCTTACCGCAACCTGGCTCCGCTGCCGATCATCGGCAAGCTGATGTCCTCCAGCTCGGGCATGCTGCCCCTGGCAGCCGTCCCGGCGATCATCTACGCCATCATCTGGGTGATCATGGCCGGCAAGACCGGCTCCTTCCTGCCCACCTTCGAGTGGGATCACGCTGCCCATGCCTGGAAAGCGGTTCAGGACGGCGCCATCGTGTTCGGCGGCCTGTTCCCCGGCGACTACACCATCGACCCCATCTTCATGCTGGTCTTCCTGTTCATGCTCTGGGGTTTCTATGCCGGTGTGCGCAACATGCTCAAGGCTTTCGACTCGCAGCCCAAGACCTTCATCGTGGGCCGCAAGGATGAGCCTTGCTTCTGCTCCTGCCTGATCGATACGCTCAAGTACGAGATCCTGCAGCACACCCAGTTCAACGATTGCAACGACGAAGAGTCCGATGAACTCGACGTGAAGCGCGCCGGTGGGCACAAGATGCTCATGTTCGGTTTTGTCGCGCTGATGGTCGTCACCGGCGTCGTGGCTTCCGGCCACTGGGGCGGCTGGCTCATGCGGACCATCGGTCTCGAGAGCCTGGGCAACATCCTTGGCGCCATCGGCCACACTCCGATGCCCATTTACAGCCCGGTCAAGCTCCTCGCCTTCGTCGGCGCCGGCCTTGGCATCTACGGCCTCATCGCCCTGACCAAGCGTCGCGTGAACCTGGACCAGTCCAAGCAGTCCTCCAACTGGTATGACTGGTATCTGCTGACCCTGATCTGGACCATCTTCCTGACCGGTCTCGGTGCCTTTGTCTTCCGTACCCTGGGCGTGGCCCTGCTGGCCTACCCCATCTACTACGTGCACCTGATCGGAGTGTTCATGCTGCTGGCATACCTCCCCTGGTCCAAGCTGGGGCACCTGGTTTACCGTACTGTGGCATTGTCCTACGCCAAGAAGATTGGCCGCATTCCCATGGGCGCCGACAAATAGTCGCCTGGGTGAACATAAAAAAACGAAGCTTACTTAGTTAAGGAGGCATCAAATGGCTGAAGCTAAGGTATTCCCGATGAACGCTTTCGTGTCTGTGCTCCGCGGCGAAGCCGCCGACCAGACCCAGCTCGATATGCTGGCTTACATCACCCAGGCTGAAACTCTGGACGCCGACGTCGCTCCCGTGGCGCAGGCCCTGTCCAAAGCCTGGATCTACGAACAGGAACCCGGTCTGACCAAGTACGCCGAAGGCGACATCGCCAAGCTCGGCAACCAGGTCAAGATCGAAGCCCTGCCCGAAGGCGAGGCTGCCCGTGCCCAGGCCGTCCTGGACATCATGGCCGCCCTGAAGGCTGAGAACGCCGCTCTGAAGGCCGAAGTGGAAAAGCTGACCGCCGAGAAGAAAGATCTGGCCGCCAAGCTGGATCCGCTGGCCGCCAAGGTCAAGACCATCGACGCTGCCAACGCCGCCGGCGAGCAGCAGGTCTCCGTGGCCACCACCAAGCTGAACGAAATGACCGCCAAGCTCAACGAACTCATGGAGGAAGTTGACAAGGTCAAGAAGCAGGGCGTTGTGGTCGCCGGTGTTGCCGGTGACGGTGCTGCCGCTGCCGACGGTGCCGCGCCCATGGCTGACGGCCCCGAGGTCGGTGGCGAGCCCGAGGCCGATTTCGGTCTCGGTGGCGACGCTTTCGGCGGCGACTGGTAAGCCGCGAGTCGACAAAAGAACGCAAGGGGCTGTGCCATTGGCACAGCCCCTTTTTTGCGTTCTTTTGTCGGCTCGCGGACCCGGCAAGCGATAGCGGCGCATCCACGTCGTTGTCGAGGTTGAGCCTGTCCTTGCCGTATTAAGATACGGCGGCGGGCGGCTCGAACCTCTCCGCCTAGCGGCTGCACCACTCTCGCAAGCCTCCCTCGGTGCTCGGGCTCGCATCGCTTTGCTCTGCATGCGCGGGAGGGCGGGCTGAGGTGGAGCCTTGTGGGTGTTGGTTGGAAAGCGTTGACGATCGAACCAGACTAATTAGTGGGAGGGATCAGGATGTTTGGTAAATGTATGCAAGGGCATGCTCCTCTTATGTAATGTATTAGACAACAGCTTTTCATGCTTGCTGACCCTTCTTTGGAATGACCTGCTGATAACTTGCGGTTTTCGTATCCGCCGAAGGCGCGCCAAAAAGTTTAGGAGGGGAGAAGGGGATAGGGGGTCTGGGGGAAAGGGGAAGAGGGGAAGCCCTTTTCGAAAGGGTGCCCCTCTTCCCCTTTCCCCCAGCCGCCGGAGGCATTCTTTCTCTTGACCTTGACGCGCCTGGGGGCTAGGGCAGAGCCCATGAACGAAACATTATGGATTCTTTTCGCGTTGGTGGATCTGTGCATGGTCCTGGCCGTGTACCGCTTTTTCGGCAAGGTGGGGCTGTTCGGTCTGATGGTCTTCAACCTGCTGTTGTGCAACATTCAGGTGCTGAAAACCGTGGAACTGTTCGGTCTGACCACCACGCTCGGGAACGTGCTGTATGCCAGCGTGTTTCTGGCCACGGACCTGCTCAGTGAATTTTACGGGAAGAAGGAGGCGCAGAAGGGCGTACTGCTCGGCTTCGTCTCGCTGCTGATGATGGTCGGATACATGCAGATCGCGCTCTACTTCCAGCCTGCCTCGGACGACTTCGCCCAGCCGCATCTCATGGCCTTATTCGGGTTCATGCCGCGCATCGCCATGGCCAGCATGGCCGCCTACCTGGTCTCCCAGATGCACGACGTTTGGGCCTTCCACGCCATCCGCGAGCGTACCGGCGGCAAATGGTTGTGGCTCCGAAACAATGCCTCTACCATGGTCAGCCAGTTCCTGGATTCCGCCATCTTCTGCACCATCGCCTTCTGGGGCATGTTCCCGATCAACGTGTTCTGGGAGATTCTGCTCTCCACCTACATCATCAAGGTGGTCGTGGCAGCACTGGACACGCCGTTCATCTACCTTGCCAAGCGCATCTTCCAGAAGGAAGGGGACGCCTTGGAACACGCATAGCGTTTTACCCGAAGAGAATCTCAAGAGGCTCCCGCATCGGCGGGGGCCTTTTTTTTGCGGACATCCGGGGAGGGCTCTCAGGCCTAACTGTATGGCTTGCCTTGGGAGCGAGTCATTCAACGAAAAGAGTCACCCGGGGTTCCCTTAAACTGGGTGTTTAAAAGCGTCCCCTGAAAGAGCGTCGGCTTGTGGCGGGGCTGACACGCAAAAGAGGCGGCCCAATGCATGGGCCGCCTCTTTGCTTGTGTGATTCGAGAGGGTGAAACGGCGAAACTAGCTACGCATGCCGTTCATCACTTTGTGCAGCTCGCCGGCCAGGCGGGCGAGGTCGGCGACGGCTTCGGCCGACTCATGCATGGCGCGCGAGGTTTCGTCCGCCGCCACGTTGATCTCACTGGTTGATCTGGAGATTTCCTCACTGGCGGCAGACTGCTGTTCCGCGGCTGCCGCGATGGAGCGGACGTTGTCCGAGGTCTGGCCGGAGAGGTCTACAATGGTCGCCAGCGCCTGCCCGGCCTTGCCCACCGTTTCCACTGTGGTCGCGACCACGCCGACGGTATCCTTCGTGGAGGCCACGTTGGCCTCGGCCGAGAGTTGGATGGCGCGGATGTTGTCCTCCACGTTCTTAGTGGCGTCCATGGTTTTTTCAGCGAGTTTGCGCACCTCGTCGGCTACAACGGCAAACCCTCGCCCCGCATCGCCCGCCCGAGCGGCCTCGATGGCGGCGTTGAGAGCCAGCAGGTTGGTCTGGTCCGCGATGTCGGAGATGACGTGCATGATGCCGCCGATGGAGTCGGCCTGCTTGCCCAGTGCGTCCATGTCCTCGGCCAGCTTGGCTGCCTGGCTCTCCAGGAAGGAGATTCCCTTCACTGCTTCGTCCACGATCCGGGCCCCTTCTTCGGCCTCCTGCTTGGCCTGGGCGGAGATGTCGGAGGCGACAGAGGCGTTTCGCGCGACTTCAATGACGGTGGCGTTCATCTCTTCAACGCTCACGGCCACTCCGGCTGTCAGCTGGCTGCTTTTCTCGCTTGCCTGTGAGGAGTGCTCCACCTGTGATGAAATCTGTTCGGAAGCGGACGCTAGCTGATTCGAAATGGCGTCGGCCTGATTCACCGCCTCGGATATGGCCGTGTTCTGTGTCTGGAGGGCCTCTTCCTTCTCCTTGAGGGCGGTCATGTCCAGATAGAGGCAGAAGCCGCCCAGACACTCCCCGTGATCGTTTCTGAGGGCGTAGACGTTGGCGAGGACATGGTGGGTCCCGCCCTTGTGCCCCTGGATGGTGACCTCCAGGTTGCGGAAGGTTTGGCCCTGATGCATGGCCTTGCCCACTGCGGTTTCACGGCTGGGGTCATTGTAGAAGATTTCCGCGAGGGTCCGGCCCAGCTGTTTCTCCACCGGGCCGTCCACTTCAACCATATCCAGGGTCGCCTGGTTGGTGAAGAGGGTGCGCTCCTCGGGATCGACGAGCAGGAAGGGCATGGGCAGTCCTTCGATGATTCCTTCCGCCAAACCTTTGTACCGATCCAGCCCGCCTGCGAGTTGGCGCAGAGCTGCGGCGGTCGCCGGGTCTCCGGTTGCCGTGGAAAAATCCACAATTTCGCCTTTGGCGGCGTTATCGATGAGGGTTGCGAGCCGGGATTCGCCTCCCGTTTCGCCTTGGCGGATCAGGAGCAGGCAGAGCAGGGCGACCAGAGCCGTGGCCGCTCCTGCCGCCCAGATGGCAGCCGGAGATTCCGGGCCGAGAGCCTGACCTGCCGCGCTGGCGGCAATCGCAGTAATAATAACGGCAAACGCCGACGCAATGATACGCGTTGTGATGGACCTGTGCATACGCACCTCGTCTGATATTGCTGAGATGAAAGAGGTTGGAGCGATTCGAGCGCGCCTTTCAGAAAGCGCACCCGGCCTAGCTTGCGGGCGTCTTCTTCTTGAGCAGGGGCTTGCCCAGGCCGAATCGGGTCAGGGTAGCCTTCATGTCTGCGGTGGAGGCCGGCGTGCCTCGGTGCAGGACTCGGACGCGGTGCCAGGTGCTTCCGTTGGCCTCACCGGAGTTAATATTCGTTCGCAGTCCTGCGCCGCTCAGCTTGGCAGCAAGGGATTCCGCCATGTCGAGCTTGCGGAAGGAGGCCACCTGGTAGATGTAGTCGAAGGTCGCCTCTCCGGGCTGAGCGGTCGGCGCAGGAGCCGGTGCGGGCGCAGTTTCGGCCTTGGACTCAGCCTTGAGCTTTGCCGGTGCCTTTGGTTTATTGGCATCCGCTTCGGCCTTGGCTTCGGCGGCGGCGTTGGCCATGACCTGCTTGGGCGACTCCTTGAGGCGCTCGGGGTAATCGAGCTCCTCAGGCTTGAGGATCTCGTTCTTGAGCGGCGCTTCGCCCACCTGGCCATGCTGTTTGTCCGGCATGAGCTCGCTGAGCTGGGGGACGTCCGCCTCGGGGCGGTAACCCCGCCCGATGAGGATGCCCATGACAAAGAAGAAGGTGAGCGCGAGCACGCCCGCACCCACGGCAGTGATCATGCCCGGCAGGGAGAGCGAGAAGTCATAGGTCTTCTTGGTCACCTGCAACTTGGGCATCTTGACGCTGTAATCCGAGTCCTTGTTCTTTGCCATTCCGTTTCCCTACATGCTCTCGGGAGCGCTCACGCCGAGCAGGTCGAGCCCGCCTGCAATCACCTGGGCCACGCAGCCCAGGAGCATGAGTCTGGCTGCGGCCATCTCCGGTTCGGCGGAGAGCACATGGCAATTGGTGTAATATCTGTGCAGCGTCGAGGCAAGCTCCTGGAGGTAGGTGGAGATAAGGTGCGGGGACTGGGTCCTCGCCGCGGCCTCCACGCAGTCCGGGAACTGGTCCAACAGGCGGAGCATCTCCAGGTCGTACTCGGTGGAGAGCAGGGACAGGGACGCCGCCGAGATTCCGGCAGGAGCGACCCCGGCCTCGTCCGCCTTCTTGTTCAGGGAACAGATGCGGGCGTGCGCGTACTGCACGTAGTAGACCGGGTTGTCCATGGACTTCTGCTTGACCAGCTCCAGGTCGAAGTCGAGCTTGGAGTCGGACTTGCGCGAGAGGAACATGAAGCGGGAGGCGTCTGCTCCGACCTCGTCGACCACGTCCTTGAGGGTCTCGAACTGGCCTGCCCGGGTGGACATGGCGATAGGCTCGCCGTCGCGCAGCAGGTTCACCAGGTTGACCAGAATGACGTGCAGGCCGCCTTTCTTGCCGAGCGCTTCGCACGCGGCCATCATACGCGGCACGTAGCCGTGATGGTCCGCGCCCCAGATGTCGACCACGAGGTTGAATCCGCGCTTGAACTTGTTGTCGTGGTAGGCGATGTCCGAGGCGAAGTAGGTGGTGTCGCCGTTGGACTTGCGCAGGACGCGGTCCTTGTCGTCGCCCAGCTCGGTGGAGCGGAACCAGAACGCGCCGTCGGCCTCGTAGCCCATGTTGGAGGCGGTCAGGTCGGCGAAAGTCTCGTCCACCTTGCCGTCCTTGACCAGGGACTTCTCCGAGAACCAGACATCATGGTGCACGCCGAAGGCCTTGAGGTCCTCCTTGATGCCGTCCAGGATCTGGTCTTTGCCGTACTCGGTGCAGATGGCCGTGGCCTCGGCCTCGTCCATGTCGGCCAGCCCGGGATGCTTCTCCCGCAGTTCCGCGGCGATGTCCTTGATGTAGTCGCCCTTGTAGTAGTCCTCGGGCTCGGCAACATCCTGCCCGGCGAGCTGCTTGGCGCGGTAGAGGATGGAACCGCCCAGGATGAGCATCTGGCGGCCGGCGTCGTTGATGTAGTATTCGGCCTCCACATCGTATCCGGCCTTTTTCATGATCCGGGTCAGGGAGTCGCCCAGGGCCGCGCCGCGTCCGTGACCGATGTGCAGCGGGCCGGTGGGGTTGGCGGAGACGTACTCCACCTGGACCTTGGTGCCGTTGCCCATGGTGGACGTGCCGTAGTCGCGCCCCTGTTCGGCGATGACCGCAGCGGTCTCATGCCAGAAAGAGGGGGCGAGGGTGAAATTCAGGAAGCCGGGTCCGGCGATGTCCACGGACTCGATCAGGGCGTCGCCCTCCAGGGCGGCGGCGATGTCCTCGGCAATGGCGCGTGGGGCCTTCTTGGCCTGCTTGGCCAGCATCATGGCCACGTTGGCGGACATGTCGCCGAACTTTTTGTCCTTGGGCGGTTCGATGACGGCCTTTTCGGGCCAGTCCCATCCCTTGTCGGTCAGGACCGCCTTCAGCACGTTTTCCAAGTGTATTTTGGCTCTCATGGATTATCTATCTCCTTAATCATAGCTCGTGGTCGGGGCTGTAGCATGTTTGCCCCGGAACTCCAAGCAGGGAAAAGTCGCAGTTCCCGACCGGTTCGCCGATGTCCCGCAAGCGGGTTCGGGCGGGTCGTCGGGGAGGGGAAGACGGGTTATCGCTCTCCGGCGTGTTCGGCCAACAGGGCGAAAACCCGGTCCTTGTCCAGTTCGGTGGTATCAATGGTCACGGCGTCGTCCGCCGGTCGCAAGGGGGCCACGGCGCGGTTCCGGTCCTGGTGATCGCGCCGGGCGATCTGCTCCTTGAGTTCCTCAAGGTCGGCGGGTTTGCCCAGCCCCTCCAACTGATGGAAGCGCCTGTTGGCACGCTCTTCGACCGAGGCGTCCAGGAAGAATTTGTGCGGGGCATCCGGGAAAATGACCGTGCCCATGTCGCGGCCTTCGGCCACCAGGGAGAAACGCGCTCCCAGAGACTGCTGGGCCGTCTTGAGGTAGGCGCGGACCACGGGCAGGGTGGCCACGTTGGACGCCCACATGCCCACCTGCTCGGTGCGGATCTCATTGCCGATGGGCGTGCCGTTCAGGGAGAGGACCGAGTCCTCGCCCACGCCGGAGAGGGTGAAGTCGAAGCCCGCCAGTTCATCTTTGAGCCGTGTCTCGTCCCAGTCCCATGAGCCTTCGCCCAGCTTCCAGGCCACGGCCCGGAACATGGCACCGGTGTCCAGGTAGGGGATTCCCAGCTCGCGGGCCAGTCTTTTGGCCATGGTAGACTTGCCGACTCCGGCAGGTCCGTCGATGGTGACGATTAATTTAGCCACGCAGCAACTCCCCGATAACCTTGATGAACGTTTCGTTTTCCTGTTTTGTCCCGACGTTGACTCGAATGCAGTCGGGCAGGCCGAAGCTCTTCAGGGGGCGGACGATGATGCCTCGCTCCAGAAGCGCCTGGAAAACGTCCATGGCGTTCTTGGGGGGCTGGAACATGACGAAGTTGGCCTGGGTGGGCCAGACCCGGCAGCCGAGCCGCTTCAGTTCGTCGGCGAAGTACTCCCGGCCGCTCATGACCAGTTGCAGGGTCTCGTTGTAGAAGGTCTCGTCGCGCAGGGCGGCAATGGCGGCCTCCTCGGCCAGCAGGTTGACCGTGAACGGGATGCGGGCGTTCTTCAGCCGCGCCATGAGGGCCGGGGGCAGGATGCCGTAGCCCACGCGC
The DNA here is from genome assembly GCF_009762795.1 of Pseudodesulfovibrio cashew. Classification (NCBI taxonomy): domain Bacteria; kingdom Pseudomonadati; phylum Thermodesulfobacteriota; class Desulfovibrionia; order Desulfovibrionales; family Desulfovibrionaceae; genus Pseudodesulfovibrio; species Pseudodesulfovibrio cashew. The sequence continues at coordinate 1,605,309 of NZ_CP046400.1, forward strand.
AGTCCTGCCAGGCCGTAGGCCTTGGAAAAGGTGCGCAGCACGACCAGGTTCTCGAATTTGTCCCAGGCCTGGACCGGAGTATAGGACTCGGGCGGCCAGGTGAAATCCACATAGGCCTCGTCCACCACCAGCAGGCAGTCCTTGGGCAGGACCCCGGCCAGCACGGCCAGGTCCTCCACGTGGGCCACCTGGCCCGTGGGGTTGTCCGGGCTGGTGACGATGACCATGGCGGTGTTCTCGTCGGCGGCCTCGGCCATCTTGTCCAGGGGCAGGGCGAAGTCCTTGCCGCGCGGCACCTCGCGGTATTCGACGCCCGCCAGCTTGGCGCACATGCGGTACATGGAGAAGCAGTGTTCGTAGCAGACTACGTTATCCCGGCCAGGGTGTGCCTTCATGCGGAAAAGCATGTCGATGATCTCGTCCGAGCCGTTGCCCACCAGCACGCACTCCTCGGGCACGCCGACCTGGCGGCTGATCTCCTCCACCAGGCGCGGGGTGTGGTTCTCGGGATAGCGGAAGGCGCGGGCGGCGTTGCGCTCGATGGTCTTCTGCACCACGGGCGAGGTGCCCAGCGGATTTTCGTTGCTGGCCAGCTTGATGACGGTCTCCAGGCCGTATTCCGCCTGGATCTGCTCGATGGTCAGGCCCGGTTTGTAGGGATCGAACTCCATGATCTCCGGGCGGACGCTGAATTCTCTCATGACTGCGTGTCCTTGAATGAAATTGTCGGCCGGTGAAACCGGCGGGCCGTTCGCCGTTGCTTGCACGGGAGGGGAAAAGGCCCCATCAAGGCTAGTGCCTGATGTCTCCCGCCGCGCCATTGATGCGAAAAAGGTCGTTCCAGCCCGTGGCCGGGCGTGTGGAGCAGCCGGAGCGGCTCCAAAAAAAAGAACGGCCGAAGCCGTTCTTTGTATAGTCTTTGGTTGCGCTCGTAAAGAGGCGCGGGCATTCACCCCTTACTTGGGGCGAATGGTCAGCACCGGGGCGGCGGACGACTTGACGACCTTTTCGGCCACGGAGCCGAACAGGATGCGGTCGATGCCCTTGCGGCCGTGGGTGCCCATGACGATCATGTCCGCCTTTTCAGCCTCGGCGATGGACAGGATCTCCTCGGCCGGGTAACCCGTGACGACCTTGCCGTTGACGTTGATGTCCTTGAAGTTGTCCTTGATGAACTCGCTCATGGTGTCCTCGGCTCCGGTGACGATCTCGCCCACAAAGGACTCAATTGAACTGGGCGGTACGTGGAAGCCCACGTACTGGCTCAGGGAGGGGGCCACGTAGAGGACGAGGATCTCCGCTTCCATGCAGTCGCCTATCTGCCGCGCGTACTCGGCCACCATGGGGCTGTAGTCGGAAAAGTCCACGGCGCAAAGAATCTTCTTGATGTCAGCCATAACGGTCCTCCTTGGTTGCAATTGCCGTTGTATCGAGTAGCCTTCCGGATCGGAAAAGCCCGCCGGAAGGGCTCGGAATATCCAATAATCCTCTATTAATTACATGCCATTTCCGCAGGCCGTAGACAACCCTTTTCTTCTGCCGTACCATTCCTGATAGAAGTAGAGGGTGCTGTTACGCCCGGCGGCATTTTTTGCCGGGTGCTTTTGATATAAAAGTGATGAATTTCAAATTCTTGTCGCAAGAATGTTATTGGCAAGCTCTTTGCAGCAGACAAGGGCAAACCACAGGATAGGAGAGAGAACCATGAAGATCCGTCCTGATCAGATCGAGGGCGTTTCGCCGGAGCAATTGCAGCGGCGGAACAAGGCTAATCAGCCGGGGCAAGCCTTCGGGGACATTCTCAACCAGGAAGTGGCCAAGGGAGAGACTCCTGCCGCCGTTTCCGTGGCGCCTCCGCCGGTTGTGAATCCTCTGATCGCCGCCGGGAACGTGGCTGCCGTGTCTTCGGACGCCAGCGCCACGGCGGCGGGACAAGTGGAATCCATCCTCGACAAGTGGGACGACTATGCCGCCAATCTTGCCGACCCGGAGGCCGGACTCAAGTCCGCCTACGGCACCTTGGACGAGATTGCGGAGGATGTGGCCGCCCTCAAGGAAAATGACCTTGATCCCGGCCTGAAGTCCATTGTCGATGACCTGGAAACCCTTGCCGCAGCCGAGCGTTTCAAGTTCAACCGCGGCGACTACGTCTAGCCCCGGATCGATTTCCCGCCCGGGCCGTCCATCGGAAGGCCCGGGCGTCCCCCTCTTTTTTCGTCTTTTTCCCGACTTTTGCTACATTCCCCTAAAGAAGACGTTTCGTTGCGTCGATATGATCCGTGAGCTGCCTTAGCGGCGGCCTCTGAAGAGCATAACGGGGAGCGGGGAGAGCCCCCCACAATTCCGCATGGATGGCGGAAAAGGGAGAAAAGCGATGGCCATGGACGGCATCCTCTTTTCGATCATCATACCTTCCACCGGTCGGCGTCCCAAGGCGTTGCAAAAAGCCGTCGATTCCGTCGGCGAGGCGGCACGGTTCGCCGGGCTGGAGATGGATCAGGTGGAGATTCTTGTCGGTTTTGACGGCGTGAAACGTGCGGCTCCGGCCTGCGCCTATCCGGTGCGTTCCTTCTGTCTTCCCAAGGACGGCGACTGGGGCAACGGCATCCGTCAGACCCTACTCAAAGTGGCCTCGGGCGAACGGCTGATCTTTCTGGACGACGACAACGTCCTCAAGCGCCAGGCACTGAGGACCTATCTCAAGTACCTGGACACGGAGATGGTCATCGGGCGCATCGACACCCAGCTGGCCTTTGACAAGCCTTTTCTCCCGGAGGAGGACAACGGCTCTCTGGTCCGACCCGGCAACATAGACCCGCTGTGCCTCTGCCTGTCGCGCAGGCTGGTGGTCACCCGCTGCGGCGGCTGGCTCCATCGGGGGCGGTACGAGGCCGACTACCTCAACATCCTGGCCTGGTTCAGACGCGCTCGCACCGTGACCGTCATCGAGGAGGTCGTGGGCGTGTACGACGCCGGACGGAGCTTGGACAACAACGCCCTGTCAAGGCGGCAGATGAACCTGCTGGACCGCCTGGCCAACGAGCGAAGCGAGCCCGCGAAGGCGGTGTCCGGACATTTGGAGATAGCGCCCGTCTGATTCCGGTCCCCAGGTTTTGCCTTTACTCTGTTTAAAGAGGGCACGAGGGCATACCGCGAGTTTATCATTCCAACTTTGCGTCTTTCACGCTATATAGTTCTTCAGGACCGCAACGGGGTTACGCGGTCCCTGTTGTGCACTTTCGCGTGGGAGAAGATGGATGAGGAGAACTGGCAGGGGCCGTGCTCTTTGGGACTGGCCTGTACTCATGTTGCTGCTGGGCCTGGGCATTGTCCTGTTCGGCTCCGGCCTCGGTCTGGGTGTTTTCGTGCACGAGCGGGAGCTCGTCCGTGAACTTCCGGCCGATGTTCCCCTGTTTGTCATGGGGTTGGTGCTTCCTGCGGTGATTCTCTCCGCCGCTCTCTTCTTTACCTGCACGGTACGATTACGCCGGGAGCTGGGCAATGCCCGCAAGAGCGTGGCGGATCTCGCTACCCTGGATGAGCTCACCGGCGTCCCCAATCGTCGCCATTTTTTTGAGCGTTTTGACGAAGAGGTCGATCGTGCCCTGCGCTACGGGACACGGCTTTCACTGATCATGGTCGACATCGATCACTTCAGCCGAACCAATGCTGAGCTCGGACACCCGGCGGGGGATCTTGCCCTGGCCGAAGTGGCCAGGCTTCTTGCCGCCAACATCCGGACCTCGGACATAATCGGCCGCTACGGGGGAGAGGAGTTCGCCATTCTGGTCCCGGCCCAGGGGCTGCATACGGCCGCCCAGGTGGCCGAGAAGCTGCGCGTGGTCATCGAGATCAACGATCTGGCCATGGAAGGGCCGCGCCTCAAGGTTACGGTCAGCGCCGGGGTGGCGGAGTTCCAGAAGGGCGAGGGATCACCCGAGGAGCTCCGGGACCGGCTCATTCGGGACGCGGACACGGCTTTGGCGCGGGCCAAGGCCGGCGGCAGGAACCGCGTCGCCACCCATGGCGGGAACGGCCAGCGCCAGCTTCGGCTCATTTGACCTGAGCAGGGCTCGAACGGCCCGTCTTCTGCATCGCGGTCCGGCGTCTATCCTGATTGGCAGTGCGCATCTTGCTGATTTCCCATTGGATTTTTCCGATAAAAATTCCCCTTTCCCCTCACGGTCGTTTGCGATAAGTAATTTGGTTCCCTGCGGAGGGGCGTAGGCCTGCCGCCACGCCGGTTTTCGCGGGGCAATCATCCCAGCACGAGGTTTATGAATATGGCACTGTGCACTATCGAAGAAGCCATTGAGGATATCCGCCAAGGTAAAATGGTCATCATGGTTGATGACGAGGACCGCGAGAACGAAGGCGATCTCGTCTGCGCCGCCGAGGCAATCACACCGCAGCTCATCAATTTCATGGCAACCCACGGGCGCGGCCTGATCTGTCTGCCCATGAGCAATGAAATGGCCGACAATCTGGGCCTGGAGCTCATGGCCCAGAAGAACGAGTCCGGGTTCGGCACCAACTTCACCGTATCCATCGAGGCGCGCCATGGCGTGACCACCGGCATCTCCGCCGCGGACCGCGCCACCACGGTGCTGGCCGCCGTGGCTGACGACGCCTCCCGCGAGTCCATCGTCACTCCGGGCCACATCTTTCCCCTGCGTGCCAAGGACGGCGGCGTTCTGGTTCGCGCAGGACAGACCGAGGGCGGAAGCGACATCGCCCGCCTGGCCGGGTTCAAGCCCGCTGCGGTCATCTGCGAGATCATGAACGAAGACGGGACCATGGCCCGCATGCCCGACCTGGAGATCTACGCCAAGAAGCACGATCTCAAGATCTGCTCCGTGGCCGACCTCATCGCCTACCGCATGAAGTTCGACGGCAAGTCCGTGGAAAAGGTGGCCGAGGCCGACCTGCCCACCCGCTGGGGCCATTTCAAGTCCGCCGCCTTCCACTCCGAGGCCGACGGCAAGACCCACATCGCCCTGTACATGGGCGACATTCATCCCGACGAGCCCACCCTGGTCCGCGTGCACTCCGAGTGCCTGACCGGCGACGTGTTCGGCTCCCTGCGCTGTGACTGCGGCCCGCAGCTGGCAGACGCCATGTGCATGATCCACAACGAGGGCAAGGGCGTGCTGGTCTACATGCGCCAAGAGGGCCGAGGCATCGGCCTGGGCAACAAGATCAAGGCCTACCACCTCCAGGACATGGGTTACGACACCGTCGAGGCCAACGTGAAGCTCGGTTTTCCGCCGGACCTGCGTGAATACGGCACCGGGGCGCAGATCCTGGTAGCCCTTGGCGTCTCCAATATGCGGCTCATGACCAACAACCCCAAGAAGATGGTCGGCCTGGAAGGCTACGGCCTGAAGGTCGTGGAGCGCGTGCCCATCGAGGTCGGCGCCTGCGAGATCAACAAGAAGTACCTTCAGACCAAGCGCGACAAGATGGACCATCTGCTCAAGGTTGACGCAGACGGTTAAGCAAACCTATAGTACATCGTTACATTTTCATATAAAGAGGGAGATCGACCCATGCCCCTGACCAAAATCGAAGGCCAGCTCAACGCCCAAGGTTTGAAATTCGCCATCGTGGCCGCCCGTTTCAACGATTTCATCGTTGACCGACTCATCTCCGGCGCCATCGATTACCTCGTCCGCCACGGCGGCAGCGAGGACGACTTGACCCTGGTCCGACTACCCGGTGCCTTCGAACTGCCCATCGCCGCCCAGAAGCTGGCCAAGTCCGGCAAGTACGACGGCGTGGTCGTCCTGGGTGCGGTCATCCGCGGCGCCACCCCCCATTTTGACTACGTGTGCAACGAGTGCGCCAAGGGCGTGGCCCAGGCCTCCATGGAGAGCGGCGTGCCCATGGGCTTCGGCCTGCTTACCTGCGATTCCCTGGACCAGGCCATCGAACGCGCCGGGTCCAAGGCGGGCAACAAGGGCGTGGAAGCCGCGTCCGCACTGCTCGAAACCGTGCGTGTACTGGAACAGCTCTAGAATATGGCAGGCAAGAAAAAGGGCAATCGGCCCGGCATTCGCAGGGTGGGACGTACCCTGGCGTTTCAGGTGCTCTACTCCACGCACTTCGTGGACAAGAACAATCCCGTGGATCTCCAGGTGCGGTTCGACCAGAACCCTCTGGTCTTGGAGCAGGAATCCGAGACCGCGCGCGACTTCGCCTACGCCCTGGTCAAGGGGGTTGAGGAGAACCTCGACGCCGTGGACAAGGCCATCCAGGCCAACTCCCAGAACTGGAAGATCGAGCGCATCGCCATGGTGGAGCTGTCGATCCTGCGGCTTTCCCTGTACGAGATGATGTTCACGGACATCCCGGTCAAGGCCGCCATCAACGAGGCCATCGAGCTGTCCAAGACGTTCGGCGACGAAAAGTCCCGCTCCTTCGTCAACGGCATCCTCGACGGCGCGGCCAAGACCATCAAGAAATAAGCATTTCATTCCCAGCAAGGATTTTCATATGCCTTTAGGAAAATACGATCCGGAAGCGATCGAGAAGAAATGGCAGCTTGCCTGGAATGAGGCCGGCTGCTTTGAAGTGGAAGTCGACGCGGACAAACCCAAGTACTATGTGCTGGAAATGTTCCCCTATCCCTCGGGCAAGATCCACATGGGCCACGTGCGTAACTACTCCATCGGCGATGTGGTGGCGCGCTTCAAGTCCATGCAGGGCTTCAACGTGCTCCATCCCATGGGTTGGGACGCCTTCGGCCTGCCCGCCGAGAACGCGGCCATCAAGAACGAGACCCATCCCGCCGAGTGGACCTACCAGAACATCTCCGAGATGCGCGAGCAGCTTCAGCGCCTAGGCTACTCCTATGACTGGCGGCGCGAGATCGCGTCCTGTCGCCCCGAGTACTACAAGTGGGAGCAGAAATTCTTCCTCAAGTTCCTGGAAAAGGGCCTGGCCTATCGCAAGGATTCCCCCCAAAACTGGTGTCCGAGCTGCAACACCGTGCTCGCCAACGAGCAAGTGGAGGAGGGCCTCTGCTGGCGCTGCGACACCGAGGTCGAGCAGAAGGACATGGAGCAGTGGTTCCTGCGTATCACCGACTATGCGGACGAGCTGCTCAAGGACCTGGAGACGCTGGAAGGCGGCTGGCCCGAGCGCGTGCTGACCATGCAGCGCAACTGGATCGGCAAATCCTACGGCGCGGAGCTGACCTTCCAGGTCAAGGATATGGAAGAGACCATCACGGTCTTCACAACCCGTCCGGACACCCTCTACGGCGCGACCTTCATGTCCGTGGCCGCCGAGCATCCCATGGTGGAGAAGCTTATCGCCGACGCCCCGAACAAGGCCGAGGTCGAGGCCTTCGTCACCAACATCCGGAACATGGACCGCATCAAGCGCGGAGCCGACGATCTGGAGAAGGAAGGCGTCTTCACCGGCAAGTACTGCATCAACCCGGTCACCGGACGCGAACTGCCCATCTACGTGGCCAACTTCGTGCTCATGGGCTACGGCACCGGAGCGGTCATGGCCGTTCCCGCCCACGACCAGCGTGACTACGAGTTCGCTACCAAGTACGAGCTGCCCATGCAGGTGGTCATCAATCCGCCCGAGCTGGCGGCCAAGGGCGAGGTCCTGAAGCTCGAGGACATGACCGAGGCCTACACCGCGCCCGGCATCCTGGTGAACTCCGGCGAATTCGACGGCACCGAGAACGAGCCCGCCAAGAAGGCCATCGTCCAGCACCTGGACAAGTCCGGCCTGGGCAAGATGGCCGTCAACTACCGCCTGCGCGACTGGAACGTCTCCCGCCAGCGCTTCTGGGGCGCGCCCATCCCGGTCATCTACTGCGAGGACTGCGGCGCTGTGCCCGTGCCCGAGGACCAGCTCCCGGTGCTCCTGCCCGAGAACGCCCAGGTGCGCAAGGACGGCAAGTCCCCGCTCCCGGCGATGGAGGAGTTCGTCAACTGCGCCTGTCCGACCTGCGGCAAGCCTGCCCGGCGCGAGACCGACACCTTCGACACCTTTTTCGAGTCCTCCTGGTATTACATGCGCTACTGCGACCCGCGCAACGAGGAGGAGGCCCTGGACAAGACCAAGGTCGGCTACTGGATGAACGTCGATCAGTACATCGGCGGCATCGAGCACGCCATCCTGCACCTGCTCTACTCCCGCTTCTTCACCAAGGCGCTGCGCGACACCGGGTTCATCGAGTGCGACGAGCCCTTCGCCAACCTGCTCACCCAGGGCATGGTGCTCAAGGACGGCGGCAAGATGTCCAAGTCCAAGGGCAACGTGGTCGATCCCAACGCCATGATCAACCAGTACGGCGCGGACGCCACCCGGCTGTTCATTCTCTTCGCCTCACCGCCGGTCAAGGAACTCGAGTGGTCCGATCAGGGCATTGAGGGCGCTTTCCGCTTCCTCAGCCGTCTTTGGCGGCTGGTGGAGGAACTGGAAGGCGTGCTGGAACCGGTCCTGCCCGTGTCCGCAGGCGAGCCTGGGTCCGACGCGGCCAAGGCACTCCGCTTCAAGGAGCACGACACCATCCGCCGTGCCACCCACGACATCGAGAACGAGTTCCAGTTCAATACGGTCATCGCCGCCATCATGGAGCTGGTCAACGAGATGTACCAGGTCAAGGACGAGCTCAAGGAGAGCGATCCCAAGGCCCTGTCCTCGGCCGTCGCCACTGCCGTGACCCTGCTCTCGCCCGTGGCCCCGCATATCTGCGAGGAGCTCTGGCAGGCCATGGGTCACCAGTCCGGCCTCACCGGCCAGCCCTGGCCCACCTATGACGAGAAAGCCCTGGTCAAGGACGAGGTCACCCTCGTGGTCCAGGTCAACGGCAAGGTACGCGGCAAGTTCGAGGCCCCCAACAACGCCCCCAAGGACGAGGTCGAAGCCATCGCCCTGGGCCTGGAAAACGTGGTCAAGTTCATCGAGGGCAAGACCGTCCGCAAGGTCATCGTCATCCCCAACAAGCTCGTCAACATCGTCGCCAACTAGCGGCACCTGATTTAGCCATAAACGCAAAAGGGCCGTCCTTCGGGACGGCCCTTTTGCGTTGTGGGGGGGCTCCGCCCCCCATCCCATCCCCTAAACTTTTGGGTGCGCTTGCCGCGAGGGCAGAGGTATACGGAGGAGATGGCTTCTAAAAACACTTGGTTGCGTTGAGCCGCAGCTTCTCCCTCAAATACAAATGACTAGCCTCAGCTACCGAACGCACTCTAGCGAAGCGAGCTATGGGATGCCATAGGGCCTCGGCCTTTGGCAGGTCCAGGGCAGCGCCCTGGTCTCTCCGAAGGAGACCGCCGGTAGGCCCTGCGGAGCATAACCGGCAGGGAGGGAGCGTGCTTGGCTCGTGTGCGGGAATGGTGTATTCAGATCGGCACACCCCCCCAAGCATGAGGAATCGCATGTCGCCGACAGTAGAGAACACCCGTTTCGTGGCCATTGATTTCGAGACCGCAGACCCCAAGCGCGACTCGGCCTGCGCCGTGGGCATCGTGGTGGTGGACAAGGGCGAGATCGTGGCCCGCGACTACCGCCTGATCCGTCCGCCGCGCAAGAAGTTCAACCCCTACTGCGTGCGCGTGCACGGCATCCACTGGGAGGACGTGTGCGACGAGCCTTCCTTCGGCGATCTTTGGCCCGAGCTCGAGCCACTGTTCGAGGGCGCGGATTTTCTGGTCGCCCACAACGCCTCCTTTGACAAGTCAGTGCTACACACCTGTTGCCGCGAGTCGGGCTGGCTCGCGCCGGAGCAGCCGTTTCTGTGCACGGTCCAGCTTTCGCGCAAGACCTGGTGCCTGGAGTCCAACAAGCTGCCGAGCGTCTGCGACCACCTGGGCATTTCCCTCAAGCACCACCACGCGGCCTCGGACGCCGAGGCGTGCGCCCTGATCGCAGTCAACGGCCTGCGCGAGAATCCCGGCTTCCTGGGCAAGGTGCTGTAGATGGTTCAAGTTCACTTCATCGGCGCAGGGCCGGGCGATCCCGAACTGGTCACAGTCAAGGGCCAGCGTTTGATTCGGGAGGCCGACCTGGTGCTCTATGCCGGTTCGCTGGTGCCTGCGGAGGTCGTGGCCTGTGCGCGTGATGACGCCAAGGTGGCGGACTCCGCGCCGCTGAATCTGGAGGAGACCCACGCGCTGATCATGGAGACCGTGCGCGCGGGCGGCACCGTGGCCCGGGTGCATACGGGCGATCCGTCACTCTACGGGGCCATCCGGGAGCAGATGGCTCTTTTGGACGGCGAGGGCGTCGAATACGTCGTGGTGCCGGGCGTTACCGCCGGATTCGCGGCGGCGGCCTCGGCCTGCCGCTCCTTCACCGTGCCCGAGGTCACCCAGACCCTGATTTTCACCCGCCTGGCCGGGCGCACCCCGGTGCCCGAGGCCGAGGCGCTGCGCAAGCTGGCGGCCCACGGTACGGCCCTGTGCGTCTATCTCTCTGCGGGCGACCCCGAGGGCATCCAGCGCGAGCTTGAAGCGGGCGGCCTGGCCGCGTCCACATTGGTGGTCATGGCCTACCGCGTGGGCTGGCCCGAGGAGAAGATCGTGGAGACCGAACTTGCCGAACTGGCAGCCACGGCGCGGGAGCACGAGTTCACCCGCCAGACCGTGTTCCTGGTCCTGCCGGGCCAGGGCAGGGAGGACGCAGGAGAGGCTAGGTCCCTGCTCTACGACGAGAATTTCAAGCACATGTACCGCAAGTAGGGGGAACCATGGAACGGATCGAAATCCGCACCCACGCCCGCGAGGAAATGGTCGGCCGTACGCCGCTGCGTCAACGGGAACGGCTGGTCCTACGGTGCGCTCCTGCGTTACTGCCCGCACACCACCGGGCCGTCATGGTTTAGGTGGACAACTAGCAATACTTAAAGGGAGATCGACCATGAAACAACCTCTAACAGGAGGGGAGCTGGTAGCCTCGCAAAAGCAGGTGAGGACGTTGGGTGTCATACGCGCGAGTCTGCACAATGGTCGTGAATCAGACGTGTTGCACCTTGAAAGAATCGCCGAAACGCTGAGTAAGGCGAAAAGCGTAGAAGCTGTTGTCCTGGCTATGCCCGACGATGACTACCATGCCTCACTTTCTCGCGAACTGACGTTTTGTGAAATCTTCCTGGGCGACGTCGAAAATATGAACAATCGTCTCCTTGAGGCAGCAAGAAGTCAGGGTGCGTCTTGTCTTGTCGATTGTTCCTTGTTGACCCAGTGTTTGGACCCGCATCTTTATGACGAGTTGGTCGATTATCACAACGCCTCGCCCGGCAGCATGACGAGGCCCAGTTTATGGTATCCGGAATATTTGCCCAACGTGGTGGATGTCGACACTCTGTCCACGATTACAGAAGAGTACAGCTGGCCCTATTACTCTCATGTGTCTGAGGCGCATATTAATTACTATACACCCAATTTGGACAAAATTACTCATTTGTTCAGTCATCTCAACCCGATTTGCCAAGAGCTGGTCATCCATAAGGGCAGACAGCTTCGAAATTCCATGAATCTGGCCGTTCATCCCTATGACCCTGTCAATTGGGCCTCCCGATGTGCTTCCCTTTTGCCAAAGATAGAGAATTTGTTTCACAAACGGTCCGTCTCCGTGCTTGAGGTTGGGTGCGGCAGACGTTTTGGCTTGGGAATCCTGTTGCGGATGGCTGGAATTGCCCAATATTCCGGGATTGATCTCAACCTTCCCCCCCTCTCCGACGAGCAACTCGAATTTTTTGAAGAGTGGTTGTCTTTCAATCAACAAGCAGCCCCCATTTCCGGAATGTCCATGGAGCCGATAGTCAGAGATGAATGCAGCCAGGGTGGGTATTCCTTTTTCGAAGGCTCAGTGCAGCTGCGAGCTATGGACGCATGCGCTCTTGAATTTGAAGACAATTCATTTGATTTGATTTTCTCCGATGCTGTGCTTGAGCACATCGCCCCCTGCAAGTCGGCGATCAAAGAGATGTACAGAGTTCTAAAGCCCGGAGGTTTTGCCGTTCATGGGATCGATTTCAAGGATCATATGACAAAAGATGGCGATAGCCATCTCTATGTCTCCAAAAAGGAGTGGCATGAGAAGCATCGATCGCGACTCATTAATTTGTCACGGCCGGCTGAGATGTATTCGTGGTTTTCAGAGGTCGGTTTCCATTTCCTGTCTATCTCCGAGGATAAATTTACCGAAGCCGACAGTTCTCAAATTCATGCTGACCACCTGGCTTTTGGCGTGTCAGATGCGCTGACGCATGCTTCGCATGTGGTCATGCAAAAAGCCGGGTAAGCGCAGAATCCCTTAATTGAAGCCTGGAATCGAGAACGCTCCGGTTTCTTGCGGATGAATACAGGAGGGGCAACAATGGAACACCTGCAAATAAGCACCCACGCTCGCGAGGAAATGGTCGACATCACCACCGCCGTGCGTCGCCTCATCAACGAGAACGGCTGGTCCGACGGCGCACTGCTGCTCTACTGCCCGCACACTACCGGGGCCGTGACCATCAACGAAGGAGCCGACCCGGACGTGGTCCGCGACATCACGATGAACATGAACAAGCTGGTCCCGCACCGGGGCGACTACCGCCACGCCGAGGGCAACTCCGACGCGCACATCAAATCCAGCATGTTCGGCTGCGACCAGATGGTCATCGTCGAGGGCGGCAATATCCAGCTCGGCACCTGGCAGAAAATCTACTTCTGCGAGTTCGACGGTCCGCGCACCCGCAAGCTGTGGGTAAAGTGGCTGGGAGCGTAGCTTCCTACTTATCTAAATCAGCCCACTTGTCACTGAAGCTGATGTTTAATGCAGTCCAATTTTGATCGGGTTTGCAGTATAAGAACGTGAAGAAGAGTGGTGTCTTCTCGGCGAAGACGATGTACGTCAACTTGACCACGGACTTCCCGTACTCTTTCCGGGCAGCTAATTCATACCGGATGCACTTCCCGACCATAGGCATCTGGGTTACGTACTGCCGCTTGGCAAGTTCAAGCTTGTCTGGGTCCATCTGACTGGAGTCAAAGTCATCGAACCAAGTTTCAGCCATTTTGATGTACTCGCCTTTCAGCATGAGGTCGAAGCCAGCCTCTGCCATGCTTTCAGGAGTTGCCTCCGTCCAGTTTGCCGGAGTTCCGCTGTTTGCCGCTATAGCCGCGCTTGAGGCCATGAGAATGAAAGCCGTAATCGTCAGAATCCATTTCATGTCAATATCCTTGGTGAAGTTGTTTTGGGCTTGGAGAATTCAATTCCTCGTAGATTGATCACGTCGTCTATCAAATCAAGCAGTAATAATCCACACCGTCAAAGAAGTCGGAAGAAATCGGTACGGGATGGAAGAAAGACACGCGGAGGCGACAGTATAGGTGGTTATCTGGTGCCTGTTGATTGAAAAAAGAGGGGAGGAGGAAGGAGGACAATTATGGTATCGGTCCTCCTACGAAGGCGAGAGGTGTCCCTACTTCCCAATACTCGCGGACTGGAGTCTCAAACCATGTAGTATCAACGGCTCCTGCCGGAGACTGACCCAGCCTAGCCCAGGGCCACGTCCAGCGTCATCATGAGGGTGAAGCCGAAGATCACGCCCATGGTGGCGAGGTCGCCGTTGCCCGATGACTGGGATTCGGGGATGACCTCTTCCACCACCACGAAGATCATGGCCCCGGCGGCAAAGGCCAGGGCGTAGGGGAGCAGGGGTTGGACCACGAGGACGGCCGCTGCGCCCAGGACTGCGGCGATGGGTTCCACCAGGCCCGAGGCCTGCCCGTAGAGGAAAGCCTTAGTGCGGGACATGCCCTCGCGGCGCAGGGGGACCGACACCGCCGTGCCTTCCGGGAAATTCTGAATGCCGATACCCATGGCAAGGGCCACTGCTCCGGCAAAGGTCGCGGAGTTCAGCCCCGCGGCCACTGCGCCGAAGGCGACGCCCACGGCCAGGCCTTCCGGGATGTTGTGCAGGGTGATGGCGGTGACCAGCAGGGTGCTGCGCTGCCAGCTCGTCTTCACGCCCTCGGCCTCGGACATGGGCGCATTGAGGTGCAGGTGCGGCAGGAACATGTCCACCAGGCGCAGAAATATCGCGCCCATCACGAAGCCCACTGCAGCGGGAACGAACGACCACGTTCCGAGATCACTGCTCATTTCGATGGCCGGAGCAAGCAGCGACCAGTAGCTTGCGGCGATCATGACGCCGCCGGCAAAGCCGAGCATCACGTCGAGGGTCTTTTTAGAGATATCCTTGGCCGTGAAAACCAACGCCGCGCCGAGGGCCGTGACGCTCCATGTGAAGAGGCCTGCCATCAGAGCCTGCAATACGGGACTTTGTGCCATGAACCAATTCATGCGGAATTCTCCTTCTCAAGTGCATGAATAGATACATGCATTTCGGTGTCGATGTCCATGCCCCAGGAGGTGAAGCACATTGCGCGGCCGGTACGGGCGAGTCTCTCCCCTCGTCGCTGCGATTCATGGTCCGCCAATGGTGCCGGAAAGCGTTTTGCCGCATGTCAGACAGTACTACTTGCTTTCTCATGGAAGATGAAGGAGCATGCGCCATAATGAATTTCGCTACCTGGTTGACCTATGCCCTGCTTATGACGGCCATCGCCTACACGCCCGGGCCCATGACGCTTTTTTCCATGTCGTCGAGCCTGCGAAACGGCTTTGCCCGCACCGTGCCCGCCCTTGCCGGCGGCTCCACAGCCTATATGGTCCAGATGGCCGTGGTCTACTTCGGTCTCGGCGTGGTGGTGCAGAACTCCCTGGTGGTCTTCAACGCCATCAAGTGGGCCGGGGTGGTCTACCTGATCGTGCTCGGGGTGAAGAACTGGCGCGCGGCCGTACGTACGCTTCAGGAAGACGACAGCGCCCGGGCCGCCTCCCGCCGCAGGCAGTTCAGCCTCGGCTTTTTGACCGGTATGTCCAACCCCAAATCCGTTTTGGTGTTTACCGTCCTTTTCCCGCAGTTCATCGACCCGGCTCGCTACACTTCGGACTTCCTGACGCTGGCCGTCACCTTTGCCGTGCTCCAGCTCAGCAGCGCCGTGTCCTACGCTCTGTTCGGGGCACGCGTCTTCACTTGGCTGCATCGCCGGGGATTGGCCCATGTGCAAAACCGGATCACCGCCGTGGTGCTTTTCCTGGCCGGAGGAATGCTGGCGGTGAGTGAGCGGTAGCCTCGAATCCCGATTGTCCGCTTTGTCATAGCATCCGGTGTCCACCTGAGACTTCGCTGTCTCCAGGTGGTGTTGTCGCCTTTTTGCCGCAGGGATGAAATTCGAAAATAATAATCGCTCCACAGCACTTCGGGGGTATGCTGGATTTGCCCGCCGCAAAGCGTAGGCCTTGTCGCGGGACGGTATGACGGATTCTTCCGGAGTGGGATTATGCAAGGTTGTGTGAGTTCCTTCCTGGGTCGGCTTTTGTTGTTGTGCGCGGCCTGCGTGTTTGCTTTTCCGTTCTCGGCTGGAGCGGCGGAGCGCATAGTCATGCCGCATGTCATGCCGGACGACCCCCGCCACACTTATGTCATTTCCTTGCTTCGGCTGGCTCTGGACAAGACCGTGCCGGAGTACGGGGATTATGATCTGGTCCACCATCCCATTCCTACTGAGCAGTCGCGGAGCCTGGAGCTTGTTGCCGAAGGCGGAGGAATAGATGTGGTCTGGACCATGACCTCCATCGAACGGGAGCGCGACCTTCTCCCCGTTCGGATCCCGCTGCAGAAGGGGCTGCTGGGGTACCGGATATTCCTCATCAGAAAAGGCCGTGCCGATGTCTTTCGGCGGGTTCGCTCCCTTGACGAGTTGCGGAGATTTGTCGCCGGGCAGGGGCACGACTGGCCCGATACGCGGATCTTGCGGCACAACGGGCTGAGGGTGAGAACCTGCCCACGCTACAGCCTCTGTTTTGGCATGCTCGCGGAGAGGCGCTTCGATTTCTTCCCTCGCGGGGTGAACGAACCGTGGGGAGAGATGCGGGAGCATCCGGGCATGCCGTTTTGCGTGGAGAAGACGATCCTGCTTCGCTATCCGGCTCCTTTGTACTTCTTTGTGAATCGAGGCAATCCCGGACTCGCCAAGCGTATTGACACGGGGTTGCGGATGGCCCTGGCAGACGGCTCCTTTGACGAACTGTTTTACAACCATCCGCAGATGCGTCAGGTCTTTCAGAAGGTCGGCTTCAAGGAGCGTAGAATCTTCGATCTGGAAAATCCGTTTTTGCCGCCCGAGACGCCTCTCGACGACGCCTCCATGTGGATAGATCTGGACAAACTGCCGTAGCTGTTCGGGTATTTTCCCGTGTGCAAAAAAATATGGGATAACGGCTTCCGTTGAAGTATGCTGGACACGCATAGGGAGCAACGTCTTGTCTCGGGAGACTGCATGAAGCGCATCACAGTATTAATCGCCGGGTTAGTCGCCGCGATTCTTCTTATTGCCTCACCCGCGTGGGCCGAAGCCCAGACCAGGAAACGGGCCATCCGTCCAGACGCCAAGCTTGCGGTGGACGTTGTGGCCGACGGTCTTGGCGGCCTGCTGTCTGGTGTTGAAGATAGGGAGGAGCAAATTCGGCTCGTGCGCGCCTTCATCACTCCCGTCCGTTTTTTCCCTGACGGTTCCGGCTACTATTTCGTCTACGACTATTCCGGCGTGTGCATTGCCCATGGCACCCAGCCCGAGCTGGTGGGCATGGATCTCCTCGACATGAGGGACAAGGCGGGCATCCCCGTGATCCGTAAGATCATCGGAACGGCGAGAGCTGGCGGCGGATTCATCGAGTATTACTGGGAAGAGCCCGGCCTGGTCGGGACGCATGAAAAGATCAGTTACGTCAAGCCCATCCGGGGCACCGATTTCATTATCGGTACCGGCATCTACTTCATAAACCTGCGCTAGGCGCCGCTGCCGGTCCTCCCCTGAGGTTGACGTTGGCCGCGTGGGTGGGAATGCCTTTTTCCCGGAACACCCGGACCAGCCGGGTGGCGATGTCGCTCTTGAGGTTCCACGCCTCGCCGGGGGTCTCGGCCCAGGCCGCTATCCAGCAGACCACGCTCTCCCTGTCCATGCGCATGACCCAGAACTGGGGTTCCTCCTGATCATTGTGGTGTTCGCTTTCGGCGGCCACCTTGCGGGCGATGCGGCTGACCTCGTCAAGGTCGGCTTCGTAGGAAACCGAGAATTCAAGGTAGGCCCAGAGCAAAGAATCGTTGAGGGTCAGGTTGACGAATTCCTTGTTCAGCATCCGGCTGTTGGGGATGACGTAGCGCTTCCAGTCCCAGGTTTTGATCTTGGTGTGCGTGATGGAGATGTCCTCCACCGTACCGTATTGTCCGTCCATCATCAGCGTGTCGCCAACGCGGAGCTGGCGGGAGAAGCTGATGACGATGCCTGAGATGAGGTTTTCCACCAGCGGTCGGGCCGCGATACCGATGACGGCGGTGGAGATGGCGACCATGACCGAGATCATGGTGCTGGGCAGCTTGCCCAGGAAGGGCAGGGTCAGGGCTAGGGCCCAGACCACCACCACACAGGCGACCAGCGTCCTGCGGATTACCGAGAAACGGGTTTTGACGCCTCTGACCATGTCCCGCCGTTCCTGCTTCTCCTCCTTGTCGGTCAGGACGTCCGTCGGCATGGCGGCGGTGGTTTCCGGCTCCTTGACCAGTTTCCGTATCCGGTCCACGCGGCGGTTCTTGAAAGACGTGACCCGGTAGTGGAGCCAGGCGTAGGCGATGGCGGAGAGGGCGGAGACCCCGGCGACGTACAGGGCTGGGTTCAACTCGGCTAACATGACGCTCCTTGTGCTTTTTTTCTCTTGAATTGCAAGCATAGGCATTTGGCGCCGTTTTGAAAAGGATGCGCCGCTTTCCGCAGTTTTGCGCGCCCCTCCAGGGCGGATCAGCCTGTCCGGAGTTGTCGGACTTGTTTACATAACTTACGTTTTCTTTACACATTGACCTGAAAAAACGCGGTTTTCCCCCTGATTTCAGCCTGTGTAGGGCGGAATACTTCTTGCATTTTTACATGGCGTCGAATGCTGACGTGATCGGATGCCCTACAACGCAATCCCCCTATGGGGTTTCTTGGAGTCGGAGATGAAAAAGACCTGTTCCGCATTGTTGCTGTCCTTGTTCCTGCTGCTGGGCGCGGCCTCGATCGCCTTCGCCGCTACGGGGACGGTGGGAATAACGCAGTACGACATCCTCAACACCGTGGAGGATCGCACTGGAGACAACGATGGACACAGCGCGGCCTATACCGGCTCGGTTACCAATAACCCCACCACCGGACGCTGGTTCTACCGGGGCGGTGTCGGGTCGCTGAATAACGGGGATACCTATGAAGGGGTCAATGAAGGGCAACAGCTTTTCCAAGGCGGCATCGGCACCACCATGGAGCTGTTTTTCGACACGGATTTTTATTATTCCATAATAGGCTTGCGGATTTACGGTGGCGATCCTTCCCTTCTTGGCGGATTCTTAAACGATACCCAGACGGGGGCCCTGACACAGTTGTCCATATCGGGTTATGATTACCTGGGCAGTGCCGACGTGACGGCCTCAGGACTCTATACCACCCCGGAGCATCTTGTGGTGTCCATATCCGGCGATAGCAGTTATGTGGATGATTACGTCGATCTGTCCGGGATTTTCGGGGGCAAGGCGGTGCAGTCTTTGACGTTGAGCGAATTCGTCGCTGCGGACGGATATCAGAACGGTTTTTCCTTTAGCGAGATAGAGGTATACGGGGAGAAAATCGAGATCCCCGGCCAGGATGACCCCACCGCTCCGGTGCCGGAGCCGTCGGCGCTGTTGCTGACCGGTCTCGGCATTGTCGGTCTTCTTGCCCTTCGCCGTTGCCGCAGGGCTGTCCGCGACTAGCAGCAAACACATACACAACAGTAAACGCACCCCACGTGGGTGCGTTTTTTGTTTGGGGATAAAAGTGCACAACCCCCACTTGACTCTTAAGCTTTTTTTAGATTCGACCGAATACTAAGGCGTGGCACTGGCAATCAATCATAACCTGATGGCGATGAACGCCTCCCGGAACCTGGGCGCGACCTTCGGCGACCTGGCGACCTCCACACGTCGTCTTTCTTCCGGACTGCGCATCTCCCAGGCCTCGGACGATGCAGCCGGGCTGGCCATCCGCGAACTCATGCGGGCCGAGATTGCTTCCCTGAATCAGGGCATTCGAAATGCCAACGATGCCATCTCCCTTGTCCAGACTGCTGACGGCGCTCTCGGGGTCATCGACGAGAAGCTCATTCGCATGAAAGAGCTGGCAATGCAGGCCGCCACCGGAACCTACAATTCGGACCAGCGGTTGATCATCGACTCCGAATACCAGGCCATGGCCAGTGAGATCACCCGCATCGCCCAGTCCACCGACTTCAACGGCATCCACCTGCTTAACGGCAACCTGTCCGGTGCGCACAACGGCACCGGGCTTCAGGCCTCCGGCAGGCTCAAGGTCCACTTCGGCACGGGCAACGACTGCGCCGAGGACTACTATTACATCCAGATTAATACGGCCACGGCCAGCGCCCTCGGCGTTGGAGGCGGTACCAGGCGGATAGATAACCTCGACCAAGCAGGCATCCTGGCAGCAAATGCCGGAGCCACTTTCATCGCCACCGGAACCTGGCAGGTGGGGTTGCCTCTCTATAACAATACGCCGGACCCGCCCCGGAGCGAATTTGCCTCTGGATCCCAGGCCCAATTGTATACCTACAACGGCAACGTTTATGCGGTGATGACCGACACGACCGGCAGCCAGCGCGCCCTGCGTTATTCTGGCGTGACCTATCAGGGAGAGGGCGGCCTCACCGTGACCGAGGTTACCACGCCTCCGGGCAGCCACGTGGACACCCAGGAGCGGGCGCAGGAGGCTCTTGATCCGCTCAACCGGGCCATCATCTCCAAGGACACCATCCGCGCCAATCTGGGTGCGTTGCAGAACCGGCTGGAGAACACGGTCACCGCCCTGGAGATCCAGGCCGAAAACCTTCAGGCCGCCGAGTCGCGCATCTCGGACGTGGACGTGGCCACCGAGATGACCGAGTTCGTGCGCAACCAGATCAAGGCCCAGGCCGCCGTCTCCATGCTTTCACAGGCCAACTCCCTGCCGAGAATGGCTCTCTCGCTTATCGGCTAGGCCGGTTGCGACACGATCACAGAAGTTCTCCTGCGGACCGTCGTGGCATGCTGGGTGATGGCGTTCCGGAAGTGGTCAGGGATAGCTTACAGAGACAAGGGTGAGCCCCTGCGGAGGGGCCGTGGCGGGCGCAAGGCTCCGATCGCCGCTTTCCAGAATGGTCCTGATCTCGTCGGGCGAAAGCCTGCCGCGTCCGGCGGCCACCAGGCAGCCCGTCAGATTGCGCACCATCTGTTTGAGGAAGCCGTTGGCCGTGAACCGCCAGACTGTTTCGTGTCCGCTGGGGCCTGGGTGGCGCGAGATACCCGTTATGGTCCGCACCGTGGATTTGACCGGGGTGCCCACGTTCTGGAAGGAGGCAAAGTCGTGCTCACCCAGAAAGACGCGGGCTGCCGCTTCCATGGCCTCGAAATCCACGGGGCCGCAGTTCCAGACGAATCGCCTGCGCTGGGGCAGGCAGAACTCGCGGGTGTGCCAGAGAGCATACTCGTAGGTTTTTCCCGTGGCCGAGTAGCGGGCATGGAAGTCCTCGTCGGTCACGACACAATCCACGACGCGAACGTCCTTGGGCAGGATGGCGTTGAGCGCCCGCTGCCAGGGCAGGTCGGCCCGTTCGTCCGGGCTGTCG
The DNA here is from genome assembly GCF_009762795.1 of Pseudodesulfovibrio cashew. Taxonomy (NCBI): domain Bacteria; kingdom Pseudomonadati; phylum Thermodesulfobacteriota; class Desulfovibrionia; order Desulfovibrionales; family Desulfovibrionaceae; genus Pseudodesulfovibrio; species Pseudodesulfovibrio cashew. Next base: position 1,626,081 of record NZ_CP046400.1, read on the forward strand.
AAGTGTGCGGCCTGGCCCAGGGCATGGACCCCGGCGTCCGTACGCCCGGAGCCGTGTACACGCGGCGGCGCGCCCAGGATTTTACCCAGGGCGCGTTCCAGCTCACCCTGCACGGTGCGGCCGTAGGGCTGCAATTGCCAGCCGGAAAAGTCGGTGCCGTCGTAGGCTAGGGTGAGCTTGACGCGAGCCATGGGTTCCTCCAGGCCGGGACCATAGCGCATTAGCGCGGGGCGGGGAAGGGTGGGCTTCTGGCGTCCCGGACCGGGCTGTGCTATCACTCCGGCCATGGGTCTGATTGCACGAATTCTGCCGTCCAGGCGGCGTGGGGAACAGGGCGAGGAAGCGGCCGCCCGGTTCCTCAAGACGCGTGGCTTCCGCGTGCTGGAGCGCAACTGGCGATACCGGCAGTGGGAGCTGGACCTGATATGTCGCGACAGGGACACCCTGGTTTTCGTTGAGGTCAAGACCCGGGCGGCCACGACCATGGGCTCACCAGCCGACGGGCTGGGCAGGCGGAAGCGGGAACGGCTGGTCAAGGCCGCGAGCCGGTATCTTTCCACCAAGAACCTGTGGGACATGCCGTGCCGCTTCGACTTCGTTGCCGTGGTGGACAGGGAGGGCTCCCTGGAAGTGGAGCATGTTGAAAACGCTTTTGATCTGACAGGGATGGAGTAAATGGACGAGACGGGTAAACTGTGGGTGGTAGCCACCCCTCTGGGCAATGCGGACGATCTGTCGCCGCGCGCCAGGGCAGTGCTGGAGGACGCGGACGTGGTTCTGGCCGAGGACACCCGCCGGGCCGGACTGCTCTTCAAGCGGCTGGAGTTGGAGCGCCATGGCCGCCTCATGTCTTTCTTCGAGCACAACGAGGACAAGCGGCTGCCCCGTGTTCTCGAATTTCTGGAGGAGGGCCTTTCCGTGGCCCTGATCTCCGATGCCGGGACCCCGCTGCTCTCCGACCCCGGCTTTACCCTGGTCCGAGCCTGCCGCGAGCGGAATATCCCGGTCTCGCCCGTGCCCGGCCCCAGCGCGCCAGTTACCGCGCTTTCGGCCTCGGGGCTGCCGCCGCTGCCCTACACCTTTCTCGGCTTCATGCCGCGCCGCAAGTCTCAGACCGAAAAGCTGCTCGCCGCCCATCGCGACACCGGGGCCACGCTGGTCCTGTTCGAACGCAAGTCGCGTCTGGAGGGCACCCTGCGTATCGCCGGGGAAGCCCTCGGCGGACGGGAGTTCTGCGTGGCTCGGGAGCTGACCAAGGAGTACGAGGAGTTCCTGTACGGCTCGTTGGACGCACTGGAGCTATTCGATTGCGACCTGCGCGGCGAGTTGACGGTTATCATCGGCCCCGGCGGTGGAGAGGGCGAAGTGTCAGAGGACGACCTGGCCCGACTCATCGAAGAGGAACGCGAGGCCGGCGGCAAGCCCAAGGAGATCGCCCGGCGCGTTGCCGAGCGGGCGCCCGGCTGGACCGCCAAGGAGATTTACGGGCTGATGCGCGATTGAGTTTGCGCCTGCTCAAAAAGATAACGGACCGGCAACCGGATGATTCCGGTTGCCGGTCCGTTATTTTCCTCTTTCACGCGGCCGTTGTCGCCGCGTGGGTTCTTCCTACATGCGGAAGCGGTCCCTGTCGAAAAAGGCGTAGAAGGTGGTGCCCGCGTCGCACCAGCGGGGGTAGCGTTTTTCGCAGTGCCTGGTCAGGCGGTGCAGGATGGGCGTCCAGCGGGCAATGCGCGGACCGACGACGAACTCGGCCTCAAGGATGATGCCAATCAGCACGAACGCCAGCAATACATAAACAAACAACATTTCCATCGACATGTGTCGGACCTCCTTAGTGATAGGGGTAACTACTGTAGCCTTTTTTGGGGCTTGGTCAACAGGGTTTGCAAATTCTATTTTTCACATACTTCCGGTGGGTCCGCGGCTGGACAGCCGTGGGCGTGTGTGCTTTGATGCGCTCCTCATGAGTCTCGACGTTATTTCCCGCAAGGTTCTGGACGGGGCCGCGCCCTCCGATTCCGACATCCGCTACCTGATCGGCCTGCCCGATGAACGGTTGGGCGAGTTGCTCCGGGCGGCCCACGCCATCCGAACGGCCCATTTCGGCAACCGGATCGGACTGTGCGCCATCATCAACGCTAAGTCGGGCACCTGTTCCGAGGACTGCGCCTTTTGTGCCCAGTCAGGGCATCACCGGGCCGAGAGCCCCGAGTATCCGCTCTTGTCGCCAGAGGAGATCGCGGCAGCGGGCGAGGCGGCACGCCGCAATGGCGCGTCTCGATTCGGGATTGTTGCCAGCGGCAAACTGGTGAGCAGCGCGGACCTGGCCGGTTTCACCGACGCGGTCCGGCGGCTTGCGGCCCTCGGGGTCAAGCCGGACCTCTCTCCTGGCATTCTCGACTGTTCGCAGCTAAAAGCATTGAAAGTCGCAGGGCTCGCGGGCTATCATCATAATTTGGAAACCTCGGCCTCCTTTTTCCCGAACATCTGTACCACCCATTCCTACGACGAAGATGTGCGGGCCGTGCGGGCCGGACTGGAAGCGGGCCTGTACGTCTGCTCGGGCGGCATTTTCGGCGTGGGCGAGTCCTGGGACGACCGGGTGGAGCTGGCTCTGCTGCTCAGGGATCTCGGTGTGCCCTCCGTGCCCATGAATTTTTTGATTCGCATGGTAGGCACCCCGCTGGAAAACCAGGAAGTGCTCACCTCAGGGGAGGCGCTGAAGATTGTGGCCCTGTACCGTTTTCTCCTGCCGGATCGCGCCCTGCGTATCTGCGGCGGGCGGCTCACGGTGTTCGGCGCGGCGGGAAAGAAGGCGCTGCTGACCGCAGGAGCCAGCGGACTGATGATCGGCGACTACCTGACCACCCGGGGCGGCGACCCGGAAGGGGACCTGCGCGAGATCGAAGAAGCGGGACTTGTCCCGGAGACCATCAAGGCGTAAGAAACCAAAGCATATGACGAAGAATTCCCTGACCGACCTGCATCTGCTCGTTTGGACCGCGCTCATGGCGGCGGCCATCGGCGCGGGTGCATACCTCATCGTGCCCATCGGGCCGGTGCCTATTTCCATGCAGCCCTTTTTCATCTTCCTGGCCGGGTACGTGCTCGGCGCCAGGCGCGGTGCGCTGGCCGTGGGGCTTTACCTGCTGGCCGGAACCATCGGGCTGCCGGTCTTCGCGGGCGGCAAGTCCGGCCTGGGCCATCTGCTGGGCCCCACCGGAGGCTATCTATTCGGTTTCATGGTCTCTGCCTGGCTGTGCGGCCTGGCAGGCCACCACGAGCGGGTCATCCCCTGGATCAAAGGGCTGGCCTTCGGCGCGGGGGCACTGCTCACGGCCTATGCCGCAGGCGCGGCCTGGCTCAAGTTCGCCCTGGGCCTGACCTGGTACAAGGCCTGGCTGGCGGGCGTGGTCCCGTTCATCCCGTGGGACGCCGTCAAGGTCGTCCTCGCCCTGCTCTGCGTCCGCTATCTGGCCAGACACAACCTGTTGCCGGGACAGCGCTAGGAACGGAACTTCATGTCCATGTCCCTGCCGTCCAGACCGGATTCGCGCACCATGGCGCACATGCGCAGCTTCATGCGCTGTTATCTGGCCGGGGCCGGGTTCAACACGCGGGGCATGCAGAACATCGGACTCATGTACGCCATGCAGCCTGGACTTTCTTCGGTGCATGACGACCCCAAGGCCCTGAAGACGGCCTACAAGCGGTATGTCAGCCACTATCAGTCCCATCCGTTCTGGATGCCCTGTCTGGTGGGCATCTACCTGAACGTGGAGGCCGCCATCGCGGCGGGGCGCTTTCCGCCCAAGATGTTCGCCAAGGTCAAGGACACCACGGCCTACACCCTGTCGGCAATAGGCGACTCCGTATTCGCGGGCAGCCTGCTGATTTTCTGGGCGCTGCTGACCATCTGCCTGCTGCTCACCGGGCACGACGCGTCGGCCCTGGCCCTGGGCGTGATTCTCTTTATCGGGCTCCAGGCGTTCCGGGCATATACTTTTGTCCAGGGACTGCGCCATGGTTTCAAGGTCCTGGAGCGCCTCAAACGGTGGGACCTGATCAACTGGGGCCGGCGGATAAAATATGTCAACGCGGTGCTGATGGTTTGGCTTCTGGCTCTGATCTGGCCCAAGCCGCACGTGTGGTGGGAGTGGCTCGTGGGCGTGAGCGCGCTCCTGCTTTTCGGACGATTCGTGCGCATCGGGCTCATGGCCCGGGTCTTCGCCGCTGCGGCCTTTGTCGTCCTCATCGATTCGTTCCCGCAGTTGGTGCAGTGGATTAATAATGCCCTTTAACTTGTATTTTTCGGCCAAAAGGACATATAAACGGCTCCAAGAAGTAGGTATGCATGACGGTTGATACGCAGACCCCGGGTTCCTTCCCGGAAGACATCGAATCCCGGCAGGTGGTGGTGGCCAATGATCACGGGCTGCATGCCCGTCCCGCCGGCAAGCTGGCCCAGCAGGCCCAGGCCTTCGAGGCCGAGATCCTGCTGGTATACGGCGAGCAGTCCGTGGACGCCAAGTCCATCCTGGACGTGCTGACCCTGGCAGCGGGCCCCGGCGAGGTGATCGAGATCCGCGCCAGCGGCGACGACGCCGCCGAGGCGGCCGACGCCCTGGAAACCCTCTTCCGGAACAAGTTCGACGAGTAGATATATGGCGGACAAGATCCTCACCGGCATCCCGGTGGCCACCGGCATAGCCATCGGAAAGGCGTTTTTCGTCAACCGGAACCACCGCGCGCGGCTGCCCAGGCAGACCGTGACCCTGGACCTCGTTTCAAACGAGGTGCACCTGTTGCAGGACGCCTTCCACTCCGTGGAGGCCGAACTGTCCGCCACCCGCGAGCATGTGCCGGCCGAGCTCAAGGACTACCGGCTGCTCATCGATACCCACATCCTGATGCTCAAGGATCCCAAGCTGGCCGGAGCAGCCGAGGAGTACATCAAGTCCCTCGGGCTGAACGCGGCCTGGGCTCTGGAAAAGGCCGTATCCGACCAGGAGGCCGCCTTCCGCGCCATCAACGACCCCTACATCCGGGAGCGGATGCAGGACGTGCGCGTGGTGGCGGACAAGGTCCTGGCCAAGATTATCGGCGAGGAGACCGACCTCGGGGCCATGGAAGGGCGGGCCATCATCATGGCCCACGACCTGACCCCGGCGGACACCGTGGAACTCCAGGTGAACAAGATCATGGGCTTTGCCACGGTCTGCGGCGGCAAGACCTCGCACACCGGCATCATGGCCCGTTCTCTGGCCATCCCGGCCCTGGTGGGTGTGAACAAGCTGGAGGACAACGTTCACGACGGCGACCTGGTGGTGCTGGACGGGCTGTCCGGCAAGATCGTGGTCAACCCCACCGAGACGGAGCTGGCCGAGTACAATGAGCGCGCCGCGTATTTCGAGGAGTACACGCGCAAGATCAAGCGTCATTGCCATCTGCCCGCCGAGACCATCGACGGCTCGCGAGTCCAGGTCCTGGCCAACATCGAGTTGGTGGAGGAGGTCGCCTCGGTCCTGGACAACGGCGGCGAAGGCGTGGGGCTGTATCGCACGGAGTACGCCTACCTCAACCGCACGGACCTGCCCGGCGAAGAGGAGCTGGCCGAGAAGTATATCGACCTGGCCTCGATCATGTCGCCGAAAAAGGTGGTCTTCCGTACCCTGGATTTGGGCGCGGACAAGTTCATTTCCTCCTATGGCGAGCTGGGCGAGACCAACCCCGCCATGGGGCTTCGGGCCATCCGCTTCTGCCTGAAGAACCCGCAGCTGTTCAAGACCCAGCTCCGGGCCATCCTGCGCGCCTCGGCTCACGGCAAGGTGTCGCTCATGTTTCCCATGATCTCGGGGGTCAAGGAGGTGCGCCAGGCCAAGGCGTGGCTGGCCCAGGCCAAGGCCGAGCTGCGACGCGAGGGCGTGGAGTACGACCCGGATATGCCCGTGGGCATCATGATCGAGCTTCCCGCCGCGGTGATGATCGCCGAATACCTGGCCTACGAGGTGGATTTCTTTTCCATCGGCACCAATGATCTGATCCAGTACTCCATCGGCGTGGACCGGACCAACCACCACGTGTCCTATCTGTACCAGCCGTTGCACCCCGCCACGCTGCGGACCATCAAGCTGGTGGTTGACGCGGCCCACCAGGCGGGCATAGAAGTGTCGCTCTGCGGCGAAGTGGCGTCCGACCCGTTCTGCGTGCCCATCCTGTTGGGCATGGGTATCGACTCCCTGTCGCTGACGCCCCAGGCTATCCCCGGCATCAAGCGCATCATCCGGCAGACCAACATGCACGACTGCCGCAAGCTGCTCAAGGAAGTCCTGGAGTGCCGCACGGTCGGACGCATCAATGATCTGGTGATGGACAATATTTTCAAGCACTTTCCGGACGAGGTGACCTTTTTCTCCTCGCTCCTGGAAAACGACGAAGCGCCTTCCTAGGCATCACATACATTCATGGCGAAGAAGAAAAAAAAGAAGGTGTCCCCGGACACCATTGCGGTCAATAAACAGGCGCGTCGTCTGTACGAAATCCTGGAAACCTTCGAGGCGGGCATCTCCCTGCTGGGCAGCGAGGTCAAGTCCCTGCGCGGCGGGCAGGTCTCGTTCAAGGACGGCTATGTGTCGTTTCGCGACGGCTCGGCCTTCCTGATCGGCGTGCATATCGCGCCCTACGAGCAGACCGGCCCCTTTGACCAGCACGAGCCCGAGCGGCCCCGCCGCCTGCTCCTGCACAAGCGCGAGATCGACCTGCTCCAGGCCAAGTCCGAGCAGAAGGGGCTGACCGTGGTTCCCATGAAGCTCTATTTCGCCCGGGGCAAGGTCAAGGTCCAGATAGGCCTGGGCCGGGGCAAGAACGTCCACTCCAAGAAGCAGGACCTCAAGGACCGCGACATCGCCCGCGACACCGCCCGCCAACTGGCCTCGTACAAGTAAGCGAGCAAGCCATGCTCAGTACCTTCGAGGACCTCGTCAACGCCTGCCTTGGAAGCGGCAAGCATTTCCATCTGCTCTACGTGTACATGAAGACGGCGGCCATGCCTGCCGGGGATGTGGGACAGGCGCTCTTTCCTGGCCAGGACGTGGCCGGTTTGGATAACCTGTGCACCATTCAGTTCGACGCCCATGAGCCGGTCAAGCCCGGGCTGACCTTTGCGGAGATGGTTTCCCACGCCGATTCCTACTGTCCCGACTGGGACGTGGTTTTTGTTCAAACCGCCCGCAACCGAAGCAACGCTCCGGTCTCGGATGAACAGGCCAAAATCTTTCTGGCCGACATGCGGGAAAAGATTCTGTCCGGCAACTTCCCGCAGGGCGCGCCCATCTTCGACAAGCAGGGCAACCTCAAGGGCATCCAACGCAGCGCCCCGATCCGCGTCAACGATTCCACGCATCGCGCCCAGTAACCCTGGTCTTTTTCTTCGGTCACCTTCCCGGCTTGTCGCTTCTTGCGGCTAACAAGGACGGAACCAACATCACCTCCCCGCCGAAGGCGCGCCAAAAAGTTTAGGAAGGGAGAGGAGATGGGGGGGCGGGGGAAGGGGAGAGGGGAACCCTTTACAACGGGTTCCCCTCTCCCCTTCCTCCGGCCGCCGGAGGCATACCATTGACTCCACCGCGCACCCCTCGTAAGGGTGTGGCATGTCCGATCTTGCCCAATCCCTGACCGCTGCCCATCGCGCCTTTCTCTCCGAGCTCTTTCCCGGCGAGGATTGCCTGTTCGCGCCCGAGGAGCGGGCCGCGTTTTCGGCTGACGCCAGCCTGGAGCGCGGTATGCCGTGGGCCGTGGTGCGCCCGGAGCGGCGGGAACAGGTGGAGGAGCTGCTGCGCTGGGCCGACCTCGAGCGGGTGGCGATCCTGGGGCGGGGGCGCGGCACCGGCCGCGTGGGCGGCGCAGTGCCCGCGCAGGGCGGCGTGGTGGTCTCCCTGCTCAAGATGAACCGCATCATCGATGTGAACGAGCGCGACTTCGTGGCCGTGGTCGAGCCGGGCGTGATCGCCGGAGACCTCCAGACAGCGTGCGCGGCAAAGCGGCTGCTCTACGCACCGGACCCGGCCAGCGTGCGTATTTCCACCATCGGGGGCAATGTCTCCACCTGTGCCGGCGGCCTGCGGGCCGTGAAATACGGCGTGACCCGCGACTGGGTGCTCGGCGTGGAGGCGGTCCTGCCCGGCGGCAGAGTGCTGCGCGCGGGCGGACGCTCGCACAAGGACGTGGTCGGCCTGGACCTGACACGGCTTTTTGTGGGCGCGGGCGGCAAGCTCGGCCTGCTGACCGAAATCACGGTGAAATTGCTGCCCCTGCCCGAAGCCTCGGCCTCGGTGCTCGTTGGTTTTTCCGACCTGGGCGCCTCGCTCTCGGGTGCGCAGGCTGTCTTTCGGGCGGGCGTACTCCCGGCGGCGTGCGAGTTTATGGACCGCGAGACCTTGCGGGCCGTGCGCCTGATCGGGGCGGACATCCCCTTGGCGGACGGAGCCGAGGGCGCATTGCTTTTTAAATTGGACGGCACCGGGCCTGGCGTTGACGCCGAAATCCGGGCGCTGACGGAGGTCCTGAAGCCGCTCGATCCCGCGTCGGTGGAAGTAGGGCGCGGCGAGGCGGAAGAGCGCCTCTGGTCGGTGCGCCGGTCCATCTCTCCAGCGGCCTACCAGATCGCGCCGGACAAGCTCTCCGAGGATATCGCCGTGCCGCGCGGCAGGGTTGCCGAGGCCGTAGAACGCGCCCACGCCATCGGGCGGGAGCGCGGGCTTACGATCCTCTGTTTCGGGCATCTGGGCGACGGCAACATCCACGTCAATATTCTGCATGACGCCCGACAGGAGGGCGAGGCCGCAAGGGCGGAGCAGGCCAAGGACGCCGTGTTCCGCCTGGCCGTGGAACTGGGCGGCACGATCTCCGGCGAGCACGGCACCGGCCTGACCAAGGCTTCATTCGTGTCCGAGCAGCTTTCCCCGCTGGCTCTGGAGCTGATGGAGTCCATCAAGCGGACCTTCGACCCCCACGGCATCATGAACCCCGGCAAGGGGTGGTAGCCGTGGCGGACTATTACCTTCACCGGATGCTGGCTAAAGATAGATAGAAGCCCCGAAGCCATGATGCGGCCTCGGGGCTTCCGTTTTTGCGGATCGTTTCCCGGTCACAGCGTCAAGACTGAGGCTGTTCGCATGTGAGCAGACCTTTCTTTTGACGGTGAGGACAGGAGTGCGGCATTTATTCATCCTTGAAGTATGGCAACCGGCAACAGGGGTCGGCGTCTGGCTGCTCTCCTCGGTAGTGTCGAAGGGTGTAGTCCAGCGGCTCCAGGGAAAAGCTGAGGGCGTCGGGTTGGAACAGGCCGATTCGTTTGCCTTCGACCTCTTTTGCGGCGATCTCCTCCTTGGAGTGGAAGGCGCAGTCGTCGTGCCGCAGGAATTGACTCGTCTCGATATTGTAGACGATGGAGGTGTCGCCGGGAATGATGAATTTGCGGTTTTCACTGCCCTGCATCCGCTGCAGGCCGAGGGCCAGGAACTCCGCGATCTGCATTCTGAGGTCCTTGAGTTCGGAGCCGAACTCGCTGACTATCGTTGATGCCGGGTCCAGTTCGTGGATCATGGTCGCCGTACCCAGCAGGCCGAGGTGGTTGGCGTAGAACATGGGTTCGTCCGGGTTTCTGGAGGGATCGAACTCATATCGCTGGATGGACCCGATGTGCGGGATGAACAGGTCCGGCGACTTGCCGAACTCCTCCGGGTAGTTCTTGTGGAGGGCTAGGCTCGGCTCATCCTCCCGGACCTTGGTGATGCCCTCGTAAGGTGGTTTGTCGAATTTTTCTATCTTGTTATCCAGGTCCTGCTTGGGCGGGAAAAGCCCGGTGTCTCCCGTGAAGACGATCTTGCGGGTTCTGCGGCCCTGGAACTTGAACTTGAAGCCGAGGCCAACGGCGTAGTCCTCGGTGAAGACGTCGTCGTGGTATGCCGGAAGCACTGTGAGCGAGCACTGGCTTGAGAGATGGATGGTCTGCTCGGACGTCGGATCATAGCTGTTCAGGCAGATGACCCGGTCGATATATTCGCAATCCTTGTGCAGCCGGAAGCCGGAGAACTTCTTGAGTGTACTGTGGTTAAGGAGCAGGAAGACCTTCTTCTTTTTCCCCTTCTTGTTGTACTGGTGGAACATGGTCAGCAACTGTTCCAGTTGCGCCGTGTGATCATCGTGGGCGTGGGTGATGACAATGTGGGTGATGTCGTGAATGCGCCCGCCGATCTTGTGGAAGTGCTCGATGAAGTCGTAGCCGGGGTCAACGACGATGCCCATGCGGTTGTGATAGATGAAGTAGCCGCCTCCGCGGTCGGACTCGGTGCCGTCGGCGATGATCGGGGTGAAGGAGTTCCACTGGCGCAGGACAAAGACGAGCGAGGCGCGGTGCTTGAACCGGCTGTGCTTTTCGAGGAAGGCGTCGATCTTCTTCTTTCGTCGGTCCATCTTGCTCAGAAAGTTTTCCTTTTCGTTGGAGAAGCGGTCGATGACTCCGGCCAGGGATTCCCTGAGGGTGATCCGCTGGACCTGCTGGTTCTCCGTGGCGCGGGCGGTTTCGATGGCGTCCTCAAGCACTTGTTGGGATTCGGCTTCCATTCCCATGTCGCGCAGGATCAGGCGCTTGTATCGTCTGGCCAGGGAGACCTGCTCCTGAATGTTGGCGTCGGCGCTGTCTTCAAATGTCTCCAGAACCCGGTTGTAGGCCTCGATCTCCCTGTCCGGTTCATCCATCTCGTTGAAGGCGAGCCCGATGTTGTTCAACGCCTCGGCCACCGTGACCTGGACCTCCTGCGACGGATTGTCCTTGAAGCGGTGGTAGATGTCTTCCCACTGGGCGATGGCTTTTTCGTATTCCCCGAAGTCCAATCGGCAATGACCCATGTTGAACATGGCCTCCGCGACGATCTCCTGGAGCCACTTGTTGTCACTGCCGCGATACGCCTTGATCAGCTTCAGGTAGTGGTCCGGCTCGGCCTTGTCCTCGATGTCGCCGCTGATGATGCCGATGTTTAGCCTGGCCGTGGCCACCGCAATGGTTATGTTGATGTCATCGAACTGTTTGAAGTCATTGATGACCTGGTTCAAGCAGCCATAGGCCTTGGTGACGTTCTTGAGCCGTCCGTACATGACTCCCATATTGTTCAACGCACGGGGGATGAAGGACTGGATACGGAGATCGCCGCTGTCCTTGAATGAGTCGAGCAGCTTCTCCAGGCATTCTTCCGCCGTGTCGGCGTCATCTATCGAGGAGGAAGCGGCTACAAGCTGGTAGAGAGCGTGCGCGACCAGCCACGGTTCGACTGGCGTCTTGCGCTCCACTGCCCATCTGTAGAATTCCCACAGCCTCTTGATGTAGGTGTCCTTCTTCTCAAAATCCTCCTGGACTTCCAGATAGCGTTTCCAATCTTTCCAGCCCTTTTTTGTAGCTGTCTCCAACAGGCTGGCGACCTGTTGGGCTCGGCCCGTGGTGTCGTAGGGATAGAATTGCTGCGAGTTGATGACGGTTTCGATCCATTCTGCCAACAGGGTGTCTCTCGTGTGCTGCATGCCGTCTCCCGGTGTTGAATCGTGACTTGCGTAATTTGATAATATATTCACAATCAAATATCAAGATCAAATATAAAATAGAAAATATAACGGTTGCCCGAGAGGGAGACGAAGCGTATGGATGCGGGTATGTCCAAAGATTGTATCCTGTGCGGCAAGTGCCTGGAGGTCTGTCCGCTTTTGCGGGCAACCGGGCGGGAGGAGCTTTCCCCGCGCGCCAAGGCGGACCTTGTTCGGTTGTTGGATGGCGACGGCGGCGAACTGCGAGAGGCGAACGTGGCCCGGCTGGCCTCCCTGTGCCTTGGCTGCAAGCGGTGCCGGGCTGTCTGCTCTCAGGATGTGGACGTGCCCGGGTTGGTGGCCATGCTGCGGGCGGCCCATCCCGATTTCAAGCAGTGGCTGTGGAAGACCTGGTTGAGCCACGCAGGGACGTTGTGGTCCGCTGGCTCGACTGCGGCCGGACTCATCCCCGAACGGTTCCGGCCGGAAAAGTTCGGCCCCATGCTCAAGATGCTCGCAGGCTTGAAGGGCGGGCCGGGGCTGACGCCGTTCCTCTCTCCCCAAAAATTCCCTGACACATCTCGCGGCGAGAAAATGCTGCTCTTTGCGGGCTGCACCGCCACCCATGTGCAGGGACGCTGGCTCATGGCCGCGTTGAGACTGTTGGACGGCCTCGGCATCGAGGTCCTGCCCGGCGACTTCGGCTGCTGTGGGGCGAGCCTCGAAGCAGGGGGGTGTCTGGACGAAGCGAAAGCCATGGCCAAGCACAACCTTGCGGTATGGCGTGCGGCGGGCAGGCCCAAGGTTGCGGTCTTCTGCGCCTCCTGCAGGGCGGGGCTGCTCGGGTACTCGGATTGCAGGGATGAGGAGGAATGTCTCCTCTGGAGGAAATCCATCCTGCCGTTATCCGAAGTTGTGAAAAATACTGAATTTATGATATTCGACAATGCGCCGGAAAAATTGGGATACCATCATCCCTGCCATGCCGGTGACGGCGATCCTGACTTCGGGTTCCTTTCCGCAGTGCTGGGCGAGCGCCTGGCCGCTCCGTCCGGCAGGGAGTGTTGCGGATTCGGCGGACTCCTGCGCCTGGCCGCGCCCGAGGTGGCCGAGGATGTCAACCGGCGCTGTTGGGACGCGCTGACCGGGCCGGAGGTGATCGTCACCGGGTGTTCGGCGTGCGTGGCGCAGCTTGCGGCCACCGCGCCGGAGGGAACGGCGGTGGGGCATTGGTTGGAACTGATAGGATAGGAGCATTCATGTCGGACAAGATTTCGGTGCTTCAGGTGTTCAAGGAGAGCATTGCTCTCATAAAGGAAAAGCTGGTTCTCCTCATTGTTGTGGTGGCTGGGATGACCGCCCTGGCCATTCCCATGCTCATGCAATTGGGCGGCAGGCCGCAAGACGCGCTTTCACCGGCGTACCTCGGGCAGTTTGTTTTGTTGGCGGTCATCGGCGTGGCGATCTACGTCATCCTGTTTCACGATTTTATCGGAACGCTTCGCAGCGAAGCGCATCCGTTGATCCCCGAGGGGTTTTGGGGGAAATATTTCAAGACGCTTCTCAAGATCTTGTTGCTGTCGCTGGCTCTCATAGTACCCTTTGCCCTCTTTTCGTTCCTGATTGTGTTCATTGTTGCGACTGTGGGAGCCGTCGGATCGGGGGAACGGGTCGTGGTGATGGCGCTCTTCGTGTCGAGCGCAATGGTGGCGCTGGGTGTGGGGTGCCTGCTTCTTGCCTGTCGCTGGGGGTTCCTGGTCCCGGCCGTTGCCGTCGACGAGGTTTCCACCTTCAAGCGGTCCTGGCGAATGAGCCGGGGGTATACCTTCAGGCTGGGGCTTTTCGGTCTCCCCTTCCTGATCGTGCAGTCGCTCCAACGCGTCTATTTCAATGGGCAAATTGAAAGCCGAACGTTCAGCTGGCACTCCCCCGGCTCCATCGCCTGGTCGCTGGCTATATCCGCCGTGTTCTGGTTCACCTTCACGTCCTATGTCGTCTGGTATGTTCGTCTCAAAGAGCGTTATGACGCAATGGAGGCGGCCGGAGCCGGGAACGGCGATGCCGCCGATGCGGGATAGACTCCCGCCGTCTTGAGGAGGGGGAGGCCTGCGTCCTGTAACGTGATTGAAACATTTTCTTCCGGGGTCTCCCTTTGCCCGGGGGGTGGTTTGTGCTATCCCAAGGCTCGTTGCGCCGCTGCGCAGGGAGCCACATGAATTACGTCCTTTCCCCGCCCGATATCCTTTTCAAAACCTTCGCCCGGTTGCGGCGCGGTTCCGGAGCGTTTGCGCGCATCGTGGCCGCCATCTTCGGAATTCATCTGCTGGCCGGATTGGCGCGGGGCCTTTTCCCGGGGCTGTATACATTCAATCCCTTTGACCTGGGGTGGCTGCTTATCCCCGAGGCCATGGCGCTCGGGCCCTTGCTGGCGTTGCTCTGCCACCGCATCCTGGACACGGGGGACGCCTTTGGCTGGTCCGGCGAGAACCGCCTGGTCAAGCTCGGCAAGGCGGCAGCCTACTGTTACGTGCTGTTCGTCTCGTTCATGCTCGGGACATTCGTCGTGGTCACGCTGGTGCCGACGCTGTTCGGGCAGGTGGTCGGTCCTGCGGCGGGCCGGTTCCAGCCGCTGATAGTGGCCGCCGGGGCTTTCCTGCTGCTGCCGGTTTATGTCCGGGCCATTTTGGTGTATCCCGTGTTGTCGGGCGACGAGGCCGAGCCGCTCATGCGTTCCCTGGCTCTGACCAAAGGATATGGCCGCCAAATGGCCTCCTGCCTCTTGCTTCTGGCCTCGCCCGTGCTTATTCCTTGGGTTGCCGCCTCGGCCTATGCCGGGGACTGGCTGAACCCGAGCCTGGGACCCGGGCTGCGGCTCATGCCGATCATCACGCGCTCCATGCTGTTGACGCTGGGCGCATTGTTATTATCCACAGGGCTTTGCGTTATATATGAAGCCCTCATCGCCGAAGAGGCCCGCGCAGAGCGAGCCCGGAAACAAGGCGACACCGACCTAGACGTGTAGGAGTCAGAATGCTCAAATTCCTGTTCGGTTCCAAAAATGACCGATACCTGAAGAAACTCAAGCCCATAATCGCCGAAATCAACGGTTTCGAATCCAAGATGGAGGCGCTGTCCGACGAGGACTTCCCTCGGATCATCAGTGAGTGGAAGGCCCAGGTGGCAGCCGGGGAAAAGACCCTGGACGACCTCCTGCCTGAATGTTTCGCACTGGTCCGCGAGGCCGGAAAGCGGGCCTTTGATCCGCCCATGCGGCACTACGACGTCCAGCTTATCGGTGGTATCGTCCTGCACCAGGGAAAGATTTCCGAAATGAAGACCGGTGAGGGCAAGACCCTGGTGGCGACCCTGCCCGTGGTCCTCAATGCGCTCTCCGGCAAGGGCGTGCACGTCATCACGGTCAACGACTACCTGGCCTCCCGTGACTCCGAATGGATGGGCCAGCTCTATGCCTTCCTCGGCCTGAGCGTGGGCGTCATCGTCCACGGCCTGACCGACCAGGAGCGGCAGGAAGCCTACGCCGCGGATATCACCTACGGAACCAACAACGAGTTCGGCTTCGACTACCTGCGCGACAACATGAAGTTCTACAAGGAGCAGCTCGTACAGCGGCCCCTGAACTACGCCATCGTCGACGAAGTTGACTCCATCCTCATCGATGAGGCCCGGACTCCGCTGATCATCTCCGGTCCCGGCGAAAAGTCCTCCGGTCTCTACCGCCGCGTGGACTCCATCATCCCCTCGCTGGCCAAGTCCTCGCCCATGGACCCCGAGGACAAGGACGCCGTGCCCGACGGCGACTTTGTGCTCGACGAAAAGACCAAGGCCGTGACCCTGTCCGACGCGGGCGTGGAAAAGGTCGAGGCCATGCTGGACGTGGACAACCTGTTCGACCCGCAGAACATCGCCCTTCAGCATCACGTACTCCAGGCGCTCAAGGCGCATCACTGCTACCAGAACGACGTGGAGTACATCATCAAGGACGGCCAGGTGGTGCTGGTGGACGAGTTCACCGGTCGCCTCATGCCGGGCCGCCGCCTCTCGGACGGCCTGCATCAGGCCATCGAAGCCAAGGAGAACGTCAAGGTCGAGGCAGAGAACCAGACCCTGGCGTCCATCACCTTCCAGAACTATTTCCGCATGTACGACAAGCTGGCGGGCATGACCGGTACGGCCGATACCGAGGCGGTGGAATTCGGCCAGATCTACAATCTTGAGGTCATCGTCATCCCCACCCACAAGCCCATGGTCCGCAAGGATCATCCGGACGCCATCTACAAGACCCAGGAGCAGAAGTACGAGGCCATCGCCGATGATATCGCCGACTGCTACCATCGCGGCCAGCCCACCCTGGTGGGCACGGTCTCCATCGAGAAGTCGGAGCTGCTCTCGCACCTGCTCAAAAAGAAGAAGATTCCGCACGACGTGCTCAACGCCAAGCAGCATGAGCGCGAGGCCGAGATCGTGGCCGAGGCCGGTCACAAGAAGAAAGTCACCATCGCCACCAACATGGCCGGCCGTGGTACCGACATCAAGCTCGGCGAGGGCGTGCGCGAGCTGGGCGGCCTGCACATCATCGGCACCGAGCGCCACGAATCGCGGCGTATCGACAACCAGCTCCGCGGCCGTTCAGGCCGTCAGGGCGATCCCGGCTCCTCCCGCTTCTACCTGGCCCTGGACGACGACCTCATGCGCCTGTTCGGCTCTGACCGGCTCAAGGGCATCATGGACAAGCTCGGCCTGGAAGACGGCATGGCCATCGAGAACAAGATGGTCTCCGGTGCCATCGAAAAGTCCCAGACGCGGGTGGAAGGACACCACTTCGAGATACGCAAGCAGCTCCTGGAATATGACGACGTCATGAACCAGCAGCGCGAGGTCATCTACTCCCTGCGCCGCGATCTGATGCAGGCCGAGACCGTGGACGGCATCGCCCGCGAGTACGCCATCGATCTGCTGGAGGACGTGCTCGAACCGGCCCTGGATATGCGCGATCCCGACAAGGAGACCGTGGACTCGGTCCGGGCGAGGCTGGAGGAGGTCTTCAACTTCGAGCGTTTCGAAGGGTGGCACGACAATCAGCTGCCGTCCCGCGAGCAGGCCGAGACCTGGGTGGATGAGATATTCGGTTACCTGCGGGCTTCCACGGGCGACCACTACCAGGAGATCCTGCGCTACTTCCTGCTCGATTCCCTGGACCGCAACTGGAAGGAGCACCTGCTGAACATGGACCACCTGCGCGACGGCATCGGCCTGCGCGGATACGGCCAAAAAGACCCCAAGCAGGAGTACAAGCGCGAGGGCTTCGAACTCTTCTCCGAGCTGGTTTACACCATCAAGGAGAGTTCCATGCGCGCCTTCTCGCACTTGCGCATCGAGGCCGAGGTCCGGGACGAGGAGTTTCAGCACGAGACCTCCGACGAGCTGGAGTACACCGACAGTGAATCGGCGGACAAGAAGGCCGAGCCGGTCAAGAAGGCCCCCAAGGTCTCCCGCAACGCCCCGTGCCCCTGCGGCAGCGGCAAGAAGTACAAGAAGTGCTGCGGCGCGTAAGCCTTATTACAGACAATTGATAGCAAGAAGGCCGTCCTAAGGGCGGCCTTTTTTGTTGAACAGACCCCGCCGAAGGCGAGAATGGGAATCCAAAGGGCTTGCCCTTTGGCCGCCGGATGCGAAATCACCCGGCAGCGCCGCCAACGGCGGCATCATATCCTGATTCCAAAAACATGGTGACTGTCCACCATGTCCACTCCGGGCACGGGAGTTGCTATTTACCTGTCAGCCCGCTCGGAAACGGGGAAACCAGGTGTGGATTGTCCACAATTTGCCCACAAGGTGCGCACGGTGCGCACCGGAAAGCGCGTCACACTCTCCTGGTCCGTTTCCGGCGGGTTGCGCTTGTCAGGGAGCAGGAGAGGGAGTATCTGGAGACGTCATGCACTACCTCTGCCGTTTGCTGCTCCTGCAGTTCCTCCTCCTGTTCCTGGCCGTCCATCCTGCTTTTGCCGAGGAGCCTTCCTTCACGTCCAGGCCGGGCTTCCTGCTGGCCGCGCCCACCAACGTCTCTACCAAGCTCAGAATGGAGGCGGACGTCTCCTATGTGGAGAACTCGGATTTCACCAATGGGCTGGGCAGCGTGGCCGTGGCGCGCACGACCATCAGCGCGGACTATTCCATCTTCCATTTTTCCTACGGCATTTCCCACTTCATGTGGGAGGACAAGGGGCAGGTGACCTTTGCCTCCAGCCATCGCGAGCCATGGGACAACCTCTACGACGTCACGCTCCAGGCCCGGCTGCTCAACAATCGGTTCTGGGAGAATTGGCGGTACTGGGTCAACGGGGAACTCTCCTCCTCGTTCGAGAGGGATTTCCCCGGCGCGGTAGGCGCGGGCTTCGACGGTGGTGTTGCCTATGACTTCTGGGACGGCTGGATGCTCGGAATCACAGCCAAGACCGTGGCCCTGAGCGCCTTGCATCAGGACCTGTTCGGCGACGTGGAATTCGGCCTGGCCGTGGCCGTGTCGCAGAAGACGCTGCGCGAGACCCTGAAGCGGATGGGCTTTTTCCCGGCCCTGCCCGGCGGCTCGGACAAGATCGGCTTCAGCATGGCCCTGTCCGGCGCGGACAAGACCTATCGCCTGTCACCGGACAGCCCGGTGCGCAAGAATGGCTATCTCGGCCTGGTGCGTGCCAAGGTCGGGGCCTATCTGGACTATTCGCCTGATAAGAGCTGGACCATCTCGGTTGGCCCGGAATACCATTACAACCGACGCTACAAACTCTACGATTCCCAGGGCAAGCTTCACTCCACCCACCGTCTGGCCGATGGCTGGGGCGGCTACGCACGCGTGCTCTATACCTTTTAGTCAGGCACGAAGAAAGCGGGCCCCGCATGAGCAGGCACCCGCTTTCGTCCACTATCCACGGGGTATCCCCGAAGAAATATTTCCCTTACTGCCCCTTGGCGCAGGAGATGTAGGTCTCGGCGTCCTCCCTGGACAATCCGTGTCCGCCGAGGATCTTGGCGGCCATGACCCAGACCTCAAGCCGCTCGTCATCGGTCAGATCGTAGCCCTTGGCAGTGATGAACGCCTCCATGCCAGCTTGGTCCGTAATGGTCATGGCCTCGGACAAAAGGGCCGGGTTGTTCATGACGTCGTTTACGAGGCGGGAAAGTTCATCCTGGCTCATGCGTTTCTCCTTGCGGTTATTCTACCTTGACGGCGGAGACGCTGTTCTTGGGCGATCCTTCAACCAGCTTGTCGCTGTAGACCATGTAGACGAGCACGTTGCGCTTCTTGTCATAGAAGCGCACCACCTGCATGGATTTGAAGACCAGCGAGGTGTTCTTCTTGAACAGCCGCTTGCCGTCCCGTTTGCCGTTTTTGACGTCTTCGGGGACCTTGATGGGCCCGGTACGGATGCACTCCAGCGAGGCGTCCGACGGGTCTTCGGCCACCCCGATCATGCCTTTTACCCCACCCTTGCGCGCCCGGCTCAGGTAGCAGGTCACGCCGGAAACCTCGGGGTCGTCGAAGGCCTCAAGCACGATGTCATCGTCCCGCGAAAACATGTGGAAGACCGTGTCCACGCTTCCTATGGTCTCCGAGGCCACGGGCGAGGCCGTGAGCATGCACAGGACCAGCGCGAAAAACACAGCCTGGACCGAGAAGCCGAAACCGGATCGAGATTTTTTCGAGTAAAAGTCTAGAGATTGCATGAGACGATATCTAGCAAGGGTTTTCCGAAAAGGCAAGGGAGAGGCATGGCGGTGTCCCCTCGCGTCTCAGGAGAGAGGCGATGTTAAGGAGAGGGGCTCTTGTTAGGTGACGTTGAGCGAGTCAAACCGCTTGGCACTGGCTCGCGCCAAAAGCGTGAAGACGAAAGTGAGAAGCCAAACTCAAATCGTGTGTTCTATCACGCGACCGCACTGTTCCGCGCTGGGCTCCAAGTCTGCCAATCCGAAGGCTGGATGAATTGCAGGGCTGGCGGATTTGCCGCCGTATCGTACGGAAGAGTGGGGCTTGTGCCGTTGTGATCGTCTATTCGGCAAGAATGCCGAGAGGTGGCTCCGGCTGGTAAATAGCAGAAGACGCGCGAGAGGCGGAGATCGGCGTCAGCCTGCGTCGATGAACTCGCACTCCATGGAGCAGTCGTCACGTACGGTGACGAGGGCAAGGGAGCGGGATTCGCCCAGGGAACCGGGGTTGAGCATCTGGACGCCCTCGACGATTGACCAGTCGCGCCTGTGGGTGTGCCCGTAGCAGATCAGGTCGAAGTCCGGGCCGAAGGCCTTGGCCACCTTGATCGGCACCTGGGAGCGCGGCCCCCAGCCATGGGCGGCTGCAAGGGTAATGGGGCCGACACGGGCCGTGAGGGTGTCCTGAAGTTGGGCTGTCAGTTGCAGGTCCCAGTCGCAGTTGCCGCGTACGCAGAGGAACCGGTCATGCTGCATGAAATAGGACCAGGTGGAAAAGGTGGTGATGTCACCGCAGTGGATGAGGCAGTCGGCGGGCGCAAGCCACTTGGCGTAAACGCGCTCGAGCCACGGCTCCGGGCCGGTCAGGTGGGTGTCGGAAATGACGGCGATTTGCATGAGGCTGAGGCCGGTTCGGTCGTTCGTTATTCCTCGACCTTCTTGGCCCTGAAGCGAATGTAGGCGTCGCGGACTGCGGCGTATTTGTCCACCGCGCCCTCGGTAATGGCTTCGTACTCGTTGCCCGTGAGTTGCAGCGACAGGTCGTTCAGGTTCTTGTAGGTGCGGATGGCCGCAAACTCGATGAACGTGAACTTACCGTAGGTGATCGGGTCAAGGTAGGCGTCGGCCACCCAACCCACTGATTCACGGATGGAGCTGGGGCCGATGATGGGCCAGACCAGGTAGACTCCGTGCCCGATGCCGGCCTTGCCCAGCGTCTGGCCGAAGCCGTCCGCTGTGGGCCGTTCAGGCTCCCAGTTGCGCTTCATGCCGGACGTGACGTCCGCCAGGCCCAGTGCGCCGAACGCGGTGTTGGCGATGAACTTGGAGGTCTCCATATAAGCGGCGTCGAACTTGCCCTGGAGCAGGTCGTTCACGAAACGGACAGGGAAGAGCAGGTTGGTGAAGAAGTTGCGGACCCACTGGCGTGGTTTTTCCGGCACGGCCCAGGCATAGCCCTTGGCGATCGGCTTGAACACGCCGTGGTACATGGCGTCGTTGAAGTGGAACATGACGAGGTTGAAGCCGTAGAGCGGATCAGCCACCAGCGGACCCTGATCCGCGTATTCGTCGTCCGCGAAGATGTCCTCATCCGCGGCGGTTCCGGTTGCGTCCTTGGCAGCTCCGGCTCCCTTCATACCCGAGAACTGGGCGACCATGCGGGTGGAGTCCCCGGATGGCGTATCGCCTGACGCGAGGGCAGACCCGGCCCCAAGCAGGAGAAGGGCGGCCAGTACGCCGCAGATCAGCATTTTGAAATTCATTGTATCAATTATCCCTGAACCTTGTCTTCGGAAGCGTCTACTTCACCCCGGTCAAGTTTCTGGATGCGTTCACGAATCAGATTGAGCAGATCCTCCGGGCTTCCGGTATCCAGAATCTCGGAGAATTGACTACGATAATTGGCCACCAGGCTGACGCCCTCGGCAACCACGTCGTAGATCATCCACTGCTCTCCAGTGTCCCTCAACCTGAATTCAACAACTATTTTTTTATCTTTGTCAATGATTTCTGTGAAAACTTTTGCTTTTTTCCCGGCGACAAGCTCCTTGTCGTACTTCACTTCCTGGCCTCCGTAGGCCGGGATGCGCTTGAGGTAGGTGCGCTCCAGAAGCTGGACAAATGCCTCGGTCAGGTCGCTTTGCATCTGCTCGGACATCTTCAACCACGGCTTGCCCACGGAGTACATGGTCACCAGCCGGAAGTCGATGTATTCCTCGGCGGTCTTGCGCAGGGTGCTGATGGCCTCGTCGTGTTTTGCCTCGTCCTGCAAGGCGGGATCGGACAGGACCTTGATGAGCTTGTCCGCGCCCTCCTTGACCCGCTCCATGGGGGTCTGTTTGGCGGCGGACACGGTTGCCGCGGCCAGGAGCGCGCAGAGGAGGACCAGGGGAAAGAGTATCTTCTTGAGCATTTATGTACCTTGTTGCGGGTCTTTTTGCTTATTTTACGTTGCCCAGAGCGAACTTGCTGATCAGGTCCTCTAGAATGATTGCGGGGTTGGTGTCAAACAGCGTGTCGCCCGGTTTTACCGGTTCGCCCAGACCGCCTGGGGAAATCTTGAGGTATTTGTCACCGATAAGGCCGTTGGTCTTGACCGAGACGATGGCGTCGTCGGTGAGCATGATCTCCTTTTCAATGAGCATGGTGACCGTGGCCATGCCCTTTTCCTGATCCAGGCCGATCTGCTCGACATAACCGATGGAGACACCGAACATCTGCACGGGCGCGTTGACCTTGAGGCCGGAGATGTCCGTGAAGTTGGCGTGGACCGGATAGTATTTGTCCGAGAACAACTGGACGTTGCCGAGCTTGACGGACATGTACACGATGGCGGCCAGTCCGAGGAGAACGAACAGGCCCACGGCGGTTTCCTTTTTCAGTTTCAGCATCTCTCACCCTTTCGGACAGTGTCTTTTTCGCCCATTACGGCGTTGCAGTTGCGTTTCATCATGCTCTGGTCGATGGGCGGCAACGTCAGCCTCGGCGCATCGCGTTCCGTGGCGATGCGGTCCAGGAAATTTCTCAGATACGGGTCCGTCGTCGCCTCGAGCTCCTCCAGCGAACCCTGGAAGAGGCACCGGGCCTCGCCCAGGACGACCACGTAGTCGGCCAGGCTGCGCATGCTTGCCAGGTCATGGGTGACCACGATCATTGTCATGTCGAAATGGCACATCATCTCAAGCAAGAGCTGGTCCAGTTCGGCGGACATGACCGGGTCGAGCCCACTGGTGGGTTCGTCGCAGAAGAGCACCTGCGGGTCCATGACCAGGGCCCGCGCCAGCCCCGCGCGTTTGCGCATGCCGCCCGAGAGTTCGTTGGGGTAGAGGTCCAGGGCATGCTCCAGGCCGACCATGGCCAGGCGGTCCTCCACGATGCGCAGGATTTGCGCTTCATTCAACCTGGTGTGCTCGCGCAGGGGCAGGGCCATGTTGTCCTTGACCGTGAGCGAGCCGAGCAGGGCGCCGTCTTGAAACAGGACGCCCGTGCGCTGGCGGATGCAGTGCGCCTCCATCCGGCTCATGGCGTTCGTGTCGTGCCCGCCGATGAGGATGCGGCCGCCCAGGGGCGGCTGCAGCTGGAGGATGTGCTTGAGCAGGGTGGACTTGCCCGAGCCCGAGCCGCCCACGACCATGGACAGCTTGCCGCCGGGAAATTCGATGTTCAGATCCTTGCAGATGACCTTGCTGCCGTAGCCGATGGCCAGATTTTCAAGCTTTATGCCGGGTGCGCCGCTCATCTTTCACCTACCACAACAGCGACGTGAGCACGTAGTCCGCCGCAAGAATGATGACACACGACTTGACCACCGCGTTGGTGGTCGACTGGCTCACGCCCTCGGGCCCGGCATGGCCGGAGCGGGTGTGAGTCCAGTATCCCTCGAAACAGCAGATGGTGCAGACCAGCACCCCGAAGACCATGGCCTTGATGAAGCCGCCCTGGATGTCGTCCCATTGCAGGGAGGATTCCACGCTCGACCAGTACACGCCCTCGTTGGCCCCCAGGAGCTTGACGCCGGTCAGCCAGCCGCCCCACATGGCGATGAGGTTGAAGAACGTGGTCAGGATCGGGAATGAGAGCAGGCTGGCGGCCAGCTTGGGGGCCACCAGGTAGCGCATGGGGTTGATGTCCATGATGGTCAGAGCGTCGATCTGCTCGGAAATGCGCATGACGCCGATCTCGGCGGTCATGGCCGATCCGGCGCGGCCGGTAAGCATGATCGCGGTCAGCACCGGGGCCAGCTCGCGGACCATGGACAGGGCCACACCCGTTCCCAGGAAGCCGTCCGCGCCGAAGGTGGACAGGGCGTAGTAGAGCTGCATGCCCATGACCATGCCGGTGAAGAGCCCGATGAGCGCGATGACCGAGATGGACTGGACGCCGATGAAGTAGATCTGTCGGACCGACTTGGCGAACTGGCCCCATCCCGCGAATATGAGCACGAAGGACTCCAGCAGGAACAGGGTCATATTGCCCAGTTCATCGACGAAATCGCGGCACATCCTGTACGGAACCGCAAAAGAAAATATGGATTTTCCAGCCTGTTCGGCCATCGAAAGTCCCACTCCCGGCAGAGGACTGCCCTTAACTTTGTCTTGCACCAACGGTCTGCGGATTTTCAACCGGCCAGCTTCGTTGGCGTTCCCCATCAAACGTTAAGAATTCATTACTGACACGTCTGTACCGAAATAGTGATGAAACGGCAAGGCTGTTAGCCCTTTCCGTCACTTCGTGCACCAGCATCGCCGGGGAACTAAACACGAAACAAGTTGTTCGTGCAACTTATTTTTTGTCTTTGCCGTTCTTTTTGACCCACCAGGACGGGTCCGGGCCGAGGAACCACCACTCCTTGTGATCGGTTCTGGCGATGGTTTCGGCCAGCTCGTGGCCCCACTCGGTGCGCACCCGCTTTACGGCCATCTCCAGCCACTCGCCCGCATACTTGTTTCCCATGTCGAACTCCTCCTTCAGGTTCAGGATGAAGTCCAACTGATCGGCGTCCTGGGCCAGTTTCGCCTCCAGGGTCTCGGTGGTCTCCAGCTCTTCCCAGTAGCCCAGGATTTCCTCCTCCAGCCCGGTGCCGCCCGTGGCGTGTTCGAGCGCCGTGGTGCGGTCCGACCTGTCGTAGATGCTGTTGACGTAATTGAAGTCCGCCGTGCGCGCCTCGTGAAGGTCGTGAAAGAGGCACATGTACGTGGTCCGCGCCACGTCCGCTCCGGCCATCAGCGCCAGCACGTGGCCTATGACCGCCGTGCGGAACGAGTGCTGGGCCACGTCTTCGCTGCCCGAGCCCAGAAACTGGTAACCCGTGCGCGGCGTCTTGCGGAGCATGCCGCACTCGTTAAAAAAATCGACTATCCGGGTTGTCTTGTCCCGGCCCTTCATGTCTGCCATGGAATGCCTCCGGCAAGCCTCTTCCCCTCTATCTCTCCCGCACGTATTGACGCTGCCTCGCGACGAGAGCGGAGTGGGGTGATGGGGTGTGCCGTGTATAGTATAATGGTATTATGTTAGCTCAGTAAAATGCTTCCGATGCCGTTACTTGTCCGGGAACCGCTCGGAGCAAAGCTCGCCCGCCGCGCCCCAGTTCTCCTTGGGGACCTCGTCGATGATCACGGTCACGGCCTCGGGCGGGCAGCCCAGGATGCGCGTGGCCTCCCTGGTCAGGGTTTCCACGAAGTCCCGCTTCTTTTCCTTGGGCAGTCCGGCCCAGGTCTCGACGCGCAGGATGGGCATGTTTCCGTCTCCTAGCTGCGGTAGTCCGCGTTAATGCTGATGTATTCCTTGGTCAGGTCCGAGGCGAGCAGCATGGTGCTGCCCGGCCCGTCGCCCACGTCCAGGTGGATGACGATGTCCCGCTTGGCCATGATCGGCGCTAGCAGATCGTCCATGTCTCCCGGCTCGGGCGTGCCGTTGCGGAAAACCAGAACGCCGCCGATCTTGAGCACCAGATCCTCGGCCCGGAAATTCGCGCCCGAGTAGCCCGCGGCGCAGATGATCCGGCCCCAGTTGGGGTCCGATCCGAACAGGGCGGTCTTGACCAGGGGCGAATTGCCCACGGCCCGGGCCACGAGCTCGGCGTCCGCATCGGTCTTGGCTCCGGACACCTCGATGAAGGCGACCTTGGTGCCGCCCTCGGCGTCCATGACGATCTTGTAGGCCAGCTCCTCCAGCACGCTCAGCAGGTGCTTGCGCAGCAGGATGTAGTCGTCCTCGGACTCGATGGCCACGCCGGACCTGCCATTGGACAACGCCAACACGCAGTCGTTGGTTGACATGTCGCCGTCAACGGTGACCCTGTTGATGGTCAGGTTCACGCAGTCGGAGAGCATGGTCTGCCACGCCTCGGCCGAAACGTCCGCGTCGCAGGCGATGAAGGAGAGCATGGTCGCCATGTTCGGGGAGATCATGCCCGCGCCTTTGCACATGCCTATCAGGCGGACCTCGCCGCCCTTGAGCTCGAAGGAGGCCTCGGCCAGCTTGTGGACCGTGTCCGTGGTCATGATCGCCTTGGCTGTGAGTTCCGGGTCGTCGCCCAGGGACTCGGCCAGTGAGGGCATGACTGCCTCCCACTTGGCCATGTTGAACTGTGCGCCGATGACGCCGGTGGAAGCGGGCAGGATTTCGTCCGCCGGGACGCCCAGCGCCCTGGCGGCCAGGTTCAGGGTCTCACGGCAGTTGGCACGGCCCTCTTCGCCGGTGCAGGCGTTGGCCTGGCCGGAGTTGCCCATGATGGCGGAAATTTTTCGACCGTCGGCCAGCATCTCCTTGCACTGGAGGACCGGCGCGGCCTGGAACTTGTTGGTGGTGAACACGCCCGCGGCCACGGCCGGGGTGTCGCTGACGATGGCCCCGAGGTCGAGCTTGCCTTCGTACTTGAAGGCGGCCCGTGCCGCGGCGAACCGGTATCCCTTGGGTATATTCATGTCGTGCTCCATATGGATTTTCGTGATTGAGGCATTGGTGTACCCCAGAGCGGCCCTGCTGAAAAGGGGTAACCGCTTGCCAGCGGTCCAGGGAGGGCGTAGTCAGGTGCGATCATGGAACCGCTGACAATCGCCTTCGTCTTCGCCACCTTCCTGTTCGCCGCTTTTCTCAAGGGAACCGCAGGGCTCGGTTTCGCCACCACCTGCCTCGGGGTCATGGCGGGCTACCTGGACATGCGCCTGGCCATTCCGCTGGTTATCGTTCCGTCCCTGCTCTCCAACGCCCTGGTCATGATCGACGCGGGCGGCTTCGTGCGCATCTTCCGCCGCTTTTGGTTCCTGTACGCGGCCACGCTGCCCGGCCTGGCCGTGGGGTTGTGGGTGCTGGGCGGCGGGGACACGACCCTGCCCAGGGCCGTGCTCGGCATCTCCATGGTCCTGTACGGCCTCTACGGGCTCTGGGGCGGCAGCTTTTCCCTGCCTTACACCCGGTTTACCGCCTCGGTCGCGGGCACCCTCACCGGTCTGGTCAACGGCCTGACCGGATCGCAGATCATGCCCATGCTGCCCTACCTCATGTCCCTGAACATCACCAAGGACGAGCTGGTTCAGGCCATCAATACCTCGTTTACCATCTCCAGCGTGATCATGCTCGCCGGGCTGGGCCGCATGGGGCTGCTTTCCGCCGAAACCATGACCGTGTCGGCGGCGGGCGTCATTCCTGTGGCCGTGGGCATCTGGCTGGGGGGAAAGGTCCGCCGAAAACTGCCGGAAACCGTATTCCGGAAGATCGTTCTCGGCCTGGTGGCGGTGCTGGGCGCGGCCCTGGTCGTCAAGGCCCTCGGCTGACCTTGCAATTCCCCGGGCGAGCGGGCATATATCCGGGTACGATCCCCGTTCCATCAAGGAGTTCCCATGCGCCGTAATACTTTGATTCCCGTCCTGGCCGTACTGGCCGCATTCCTGTTCGTCCAGTCCGCACAGGCCGGGCGCGAGTTGTTTCTTTCAAGCGGACAGAAGGTCTACGTGCCCGTGTATTCGCATGTCTACCAGGGACCCAAGAATCGTCCGTACAATCTTTCGGCTTTGCTCTCCATCCGCAACGTGGACTCCGAGCACTCCATCACCGTGTCGTATGTGCACTACTACAACGACGACGGAGAATTGGTGAAAAGTTTCTTCAAGGAGCCGGTGGTCATCCCGCCCATGGGCACCAAGGAGGTCTACATCCCGGAGCGTGACACTTCCGGCGGGTCCGGCGCCAACTTCACGGTCAAGTGGGAGGGGGGAGCGAAGGTATCCACCCCCATCATTCAGGCGGTCATGATCGGCACGGCCTCCACCCAGGGCATCTCCTTCGTCTGCGACGGGGTGGCCATCGAGGAAGACTGAGTTCCTCCGGTTCAAGGAAAACAAGAGGGCCGTTTCCATCTGGAAACGGCCTTCTCTTTCATTGTCGGTATCGCAACGCCGGATCAGGCGTCGAGCAGCTCCATGAGCCACTTCTTGATGGGCGGGGTCAGTTCCAGGATGCCCTTGATTCCCTTGATGTCTTCCAGCAGTTCCTTGACCAGCTCGTCCGGGATCTTCTTGGAGCAAAGCACGGTGGAGCCGTAGTTGTCCATCTTCATCAGCACGACCTTGGGCTCGTCCCAGGTGTCGATGGCGAAGTAGATGGAATACTCGCCGCTCTTGGTCACCGGGGACCGCATGGCGTCGCGATAGTTGTTGTTGCCCCATTCCAGGTACAGGGTGACCGCGTCCTCGTGGATCATGTCCCAGTTCACTTCATTCAACCACTGCTTGCAGGCATTTTCGTCACTCATATGGCTACCTCCGGTATTTTTCCATTCTTCCATGATATATAACAACGGAAGCGCTGTTCGTCCAGCATGCGGGGACAGCTAGGGGTCGATGCCCCCGGCCATGTTGTCCCGGACCACGTATACCAGGTAGGCGAAGGCGGCGAGCAGGGCCAGGACCACCGGGTCGCGGGTCCACAGGGCCCATGCGGCCACGAGGGCCACAAGGAGGACAAAGGCGAAGCGCAGCACCTTGTGTCGGTTCCACGGAGCCGCTGCCCAGTTCTTTTCCCATTCCACGGCGCGGGCTGCAAGGCGGAACCACCGGTTGTCCGGCGGCGTGGGCAGATCTGGTTCGAAGAAGCCGGCCCCGGCCACGATGAGCGAGGCGGCGAAAAGCAACGGGCTGTGCGCAAGCAGGGTGAGGGCGAAACCGGCCAGCGCCGCAGTGTGCAGGGTCCAGTTCCATGGCAGGCGATGGCGTTTTACGGCCAGGTCGAAAATCTCGGACGGGGTGGCTGTCATGGTCATATTCTATCCGCTTGAAGCTGCGCATTGCAACCGGCAAGGGGATTTTGTAGAACCATTGCCGGAGGAATACATGGATACCAATCTCATCAGCCGCGCCATCGCCGAACTCGGCGAATGCCTGCGCGCTCACGGCAACATGCTCGCCACGGCCGAGTCCTGCACCGGCGGGCTCCTTTCCAGCACCCTGACGGACGTTCCCGGCAGCTCCGAGTGGTTCGCCGGAGGCATCGTGGCCTACGCCTACGAAGTGAAAACCAAACTGCTCGGCGTGCCCAAGGAAATGCTGGAAGAGCACGGCGCGGTATCGGAACCCGTGGTGCGGGCCATGGCCGAAACCGTGCTCAAGACAGTGGGCGCGGATGTGTCCGTGGCCATATCCGGCATTGCCGGTCCCGGCGGAGGCACCCCTGATAAACCCGTGGGCACGGTCTGGATGGCCTGGGCCTGGGCAGGCGGCGTGCGCGCCAAATGCTATACTTTCAGCGGCGACCGCGCGTCGGTAAAGGGCCAGTCGGTCATGGCCGCCGTCAACGGACTGCTGTCCGTGGCGCGGTAGGCCTGGATACTGGCGCCTCGGGAGGGCCGAGGGGGAATTCCTCCAGGGCGGTGTAGCTGGCTCCCTCTTCGGAAAGCTCGCTCTGCCACAGGGTGAACCTGTCCACCGTGAAGCTCGGCCAGACGCCCCTGCACAGGAGCAGGGCGGATTCCCAGTCGTCGTTGCGGTTTTCCTTGATCCGGCCCAGCGTGATGTGGCTGGTGAAGGGCTGCTCTTCCGGCGCGAAGCCGATGGGCGTGATGGCCGCCGTGACGGATGCCGCCAGGTCGGCGCACGCCCGCGCTCCCTTCATGATGCCCGTCCACAGGACGCGCGGTTTTTTCGCATTGGGGAAATAGCCGCAGCCTCCCGCCCGGAGCGAAAACGAAGGATAGCCCACGGTGGACAGGAGCGTCTTGACCCTGGGGAGGGCCTCTTTGTCCACATGGCCGAGAAAGGCGAGGGTGATGTGCGCGTTGCCGCGCGGGGTCCACTTGATCCGGGAGGCCAGCTTCCGGTCGAGGAGCCTGGCCAGTTTTTCCGCTTTGTCGTGATAGGATTCCGGCAGCGGAATGCCGATGAAGAGTCGCATGGTGTAGTTCCTCCGCATTGGGGTGCGGGAGCGGGAAGACCGTGAACGGGAAATCGCCGGAGTGGGATTCGCGTTGTATGCACCTAGTCGGGAAAGAGTTTTATGCCGTTGCCTTTTTCCAGAAGTCCGGCCACAGCTCCAGGAGCTTCTTCATGGCCTTGCCCCGGTGGGAGCGTCCGTTCTTGACCTCCGGGTCCAGCTCGGCCACGTGACAGCCCAGTTCCGGGTCGATGACGATGACGTCGTAACCGAAGCCGCCCTTGCCCTTATACCCGTGGCCCACCAGGATTTCGTATGCGCCGTCGGTGTCGATCTCGGCCCCGTTGGGTGCGGAGGCGGCCATGACGCAGCGGTAGCGGCCGGTGCGTTTTTCTTCAGGCACATCCTTCATCTCGGCTAGCATCTTCTCGTTGTTGGCGTGGTCGTCGCATTCTTCTCCGGCATAGCGCGCGGAATAGACGCCGGGGCGTCCGTCCAGGGCGTCGATTTCGATGCCGGAATCGTCGGCCACGGCCACCAAGCCTGTCTTCCGGGCCACGGTGCGCGCCTTGATGAACGCGTTTTCCTTGAAGGTCTCGCCGGTCTCGGGGATTTCGCCGATCTCAGGGAATTCAGCCAGGGACTTCACAGTCACGCCGAAGGGCTCCAGCATGACGGACAGTTCCCGGATCTTTCCCTTGTTGTTGGTCGCAAGGACAATGGTATCCATTGTAACGTCTCGTTCTGAAAGGGTTTATGTAAAAACACATATTGCGAAAGCCCAAGGCACAACGGCTCTCGGGGCGCTCCGCAGCTTCATGTTGAGGGAATTACTTACTCGGAGTCGGGCGCTTCCGCAACCGCAAGCAGGGGAGGAAGGGTCAGGGTGATGGTTGTGCCCGCCCCGACCTTGCTGGCCAGGTCCAGGCTGCCGCCGATCTCGTCGACGATCATCCGCGTCTGGGCCAGACCCAGTCCGGAGCCCTTGTCCTTGGTGGAGAAGAACGGGCTGAAAATCTTGTCCCTGATCTCCGGCGGGATGCCGTGCCCCGTGTCCGCCACGGAGAGGGATACACCGTCCGGGACCCGGGCTACGGCGATGCGCAGCTCGCCGCCGTCTTCCATGGCCTCCAGGCTGTTCTTGACCATGTTGCTCAGGCATTGCTTGATCAGGTCGGGGTTGGCTTTGACCAGCGGCATGTCCGGCGGCAGGTCCAGCTCGGCCCGGACGTTCTGGTTCTGGCAGGGCAGGGCCATGACGTCCATGGTCTCGCGCGCCACTATGGCCAGGTCCACCTCGGCGACCTCCACCCCGGCCGGGCGAGTGAAGCGCATCAGGCTGTTGAGGACCTGCTCCAGCCGCCGGGCTTCATCCAGGATGATCCCGAGCTTGGAGCGCACCCGCGTGTCCAGGTCGGGTTCGCGCATGAGCGAATTGGCGAAGCCGCTGATAGTGAAGAGCGGGTTGCGGATTTCATGGGCCATATAAGTGGAGAGTTCGCCGATGGAGGCGAGCCGCTCGGCCTGTTGGAGACGGTTCTCGATGGAGGCGCGGCGGGTGATGTCCCTGCGGACGGCCACCACGTGGCTGACTTCCTTGTCCTCGTCCTGCACCGGGTGGGTGTAAACGCGAAAATACTGCACCCGACCGTCGCCGTTGATCGCCGTGGTCACGGTTTCGGATGGCTGGCCGGTGCGCATTGTGGCCGCGAAAGGATCGCCGTCCCCGCCGCACTTCGGGTTGGCGGACTGGAGAAAGAGGTCGCAATAGGGCTGTCCGATGATCGTTTTCTTGGTCAGGCCGGTTCGCATCAGGACGGTCTGGTTGGCGTCGAGGACCATGCCCTTCCTGTCCAGGAACAGGATTTCATGCTCCATCTGGTCTATTATCGTCTTGAGCATGTTCTGGGTGTGGAGCAGGTCGAGCTTGCAGGCCACCCAGATCTTGTTTTCGGTCAGCAGGTTGATAAAAAAGTTGGCCGCGCCACGCTCCACGAGGACGACGGAGGGGGGAAGGTAGGTGCGCAATTCGTGGACCAGGGCCTTGCGCCCGGTGGCCTCGATGATCATGTTGATCTCCGGGTGGCTGTCGAGCATGGCCTTGTAGCCCGCGTAGGTGGGTATGGTCCGGTCGCCGTCGTGGGCCTCGGGCAGCACGGTCTCGCCGGGAAGGGCCGCCGCCACGATGCCGATCTCCTTGCGGAGTTCCTCGTTGGAACGGTCCCGGAACATCTCCCAGAACGTCAGCAGCGCGGGGATGTCCCCGATGACGCCGATGGCGAACCGTTTGTTCTGGTTGTACGTTGCGCTGAGCAAGTTGACCTCCTGCCTGGCCGTGGTGCACTCTCCACCCGGGGCGGAGAGAAATCCCTGCCCATGAACCTAATCCATTTGTCCGTTCATATCAAAGGAAATGCCATGCCTCATTCTTCCGATCCCGTCCGCGTCTACACCGTCAGCCTCGGTTGCCCCAAAAACCGGGTGGATACCGAGCGGTTGCTCGGAACCCTGGGTGAGGCCATGGTCCCGGCCGAGACCGTTGACGGGGCCGACCTGGCCCTGATCAACACCTGCGGTTTCATCCAGCCCGCCGTGGAGGAATCGGTCGCCGCCATCCTGGACGCCGTGCGCGAGGCTGACGAGGCCGCCGAAGGCCATGGAATCCGTCCCCTGGTGGCCGTGGCCGGGTGCCTGGTCTCGCGCTACGCCGAGGACCTCAAGAGCGAACTGCCCGAGGTGGACCTCTGGCTCAATACCGAGGAGATCGGCCTGTGGCCCGGTATGGTCAAGGCCGCTCTGGGCGTCGGCGTGGAAGAGGACACCCCCCGCCGTCTCTCCACCGGTCCGGGACACGCCTATCTGAAAATTTCCGAGGGATGCTCCCACGACTGCCGCTTCTGCACCATCCCCTCCATCCGGGGGCCGCACGTGAGCTGGCCCGTGGACGTGCTGCTCAAGGAGGCCGCCGAGCTCGCCCGGGCCGTGCCCGAGATCGTGGTCGTGGGCCAGGACTCCACGGCCTACGGCTCCGACCTGGGCGGGGACAACGATCTGGTCCATCTGGTCGGCGGACTGGCGAAAATCCCGGATCTGCAATGGCTGCGGCTCATGTATCTCTATCCCGCCGGGCTGACCGAGTCCCTGCTCGGGTTCCTGCGCGACGTGGGCGCGCCGTTCCTGCCCTATTTCGACATCCCGCTCCAGCACGCCCACCCCGATGTGCTCGGGGCCATGGGCCGCCCCTTTGCCCGCAACCCGGAAAAGGTCATCGACCGCGTCCGTCGTTTCTTCCCGGAGGCGGCCCTGCGCACCACCATCATCGTTGGCTACCCCGGCGAGACCGACGCCCACTTCGAGCACCTGATGCGCTTCGTGGAAAAAACCCGCTTCCATCACCTCGGCGTGTTCCCGTATTGGCCGGAAGAGGGCACGCCCGCCGCGGTCATGGACAACCAGGTGCCGGACCACGTGAAGGAGGAACGCCGGGACGCGCTCATGGCCCTGCAGGCCGACATCAGCCGCGAGATCATGGAAAGCTACGTGGGCGAGATCCTGCCCGTGCTCATCGAACGCCCCTCGCCCGAATGGCCCGGACTCTACGAAGGCCGCGCCTGGTTCCAGGCCCCGGAGGTGGACGGCGTCACCTACGTCAGCGCGCCGCCCGAGACCGGATTGACGCCCGGCACCATCATTGAAGTGGAGATCGAAGGCGCGGACACCTACGACTTGTCAGGGCTGGCTTAGCTTAGGCTAGTCCTTGATAGGGGGGGGGGCGGTTGCTCGCAACGGGCTGCCATGGGATGCGCCTTTCAAAGAGAACGAGGGTTCGGCATTTCCATCCCCAAAAGCAGGCATGAATTGGAGGGGGGCAGACCTCATGCCGCCACTTCAACGCGCCGTCGTAATTCTGCTCGACCGGACGGGGTGAGTCTGGCATTTTGGTGAATGGTTGTTTGTAGGCTGTCTGCCGGTTGAGATCGGGCAATCCCGACTTGCGCCAGTCAGAGGTGAGCGGGCAACCTCCCGGCACTGCCCAGTCGGCGCAAAAACGCGCTGTCTCATTGCACCCGGACACGATGATAGCCATGCACCACCCCCTCTCCCATACCGGGCCGAAGCCCGTGCTTCCCCGCTCCATCCGAACCTTGGGCTGGGTCAGCTTCTTTACCGACGTGGCCTCGGAAATGGTCTACCCGGTGGTGCCGTTGTTCCTGGTCTCGGCGCTCGGGGCTCCGGCCACGGTGCTCGGCGCCATGGAGGGAGTGGCCGAAGCCGTGGTCTGCGTGATGAAAGGGGCCTCCGGCTGGCACAGCGACCGCCTGGGACGGCGCGTCCCGTATATCCGCGCCGGGTACGGGCTGGGCGCCCTGTCCAAGCCGTTGCTCGCCATGGCCCTCTCCTGGCCCCTGGTCTTTGTCGCGCGCATCATCGACCGCTCGGGCAAAGGGCTGCGCACCACGGCACGAGACGCGATGATCGCGGATGCGGCACCCGCGTCGATGGGCGGGAGGGCGTATGGATTTCACCGCATGATGGACACGGCAGGGGCCATCGTGGGCGTGCTGCTGTCCATGGGGCTTCTGGCCCTGCTGCCGGGAGCGTATCGCACCATCTTTCTGCTGGCCCTGCTGCCCAACGTCGTGGCAGTCTGGCTCACCTTCCGGCTCAAGGACCGTGCGCCCGCACCTGGCAACCCGGCCCCGGGCCGTCCGCTCCGCCGGTCACTCAAAGGCCTGCCGCGCGCATACTGGCGCGCTCTGATCCTCTTGTCGCTGTTCGGCCTCGCCAACAGCACCGACGCCCTCCTTTTGCTCAGGGCAAGGAATCTTGGGCTCAGCGATCTTCAGGTAATCGGCACCTATGTCCTTTTCAATCTGATCTATGCGGTCACGGCCTATCCGGCGGGCATCCTCAGCGACCGCTTCGGCCGCTGGCGCGTCCTGCTCACCGGGTGGACCCTCTACGCCCTGACCTATTTCGGCTTTGCCCTGTCCGGCCCGGGCGGGGTCTGGCTGCTGTTTCCGGCCTACGGCCTTTACATGGGCCTGACCGAGGGGGTGGGCAAGGCGATCATCGCCTCCGGGATTCCCATGGAGCGCCGAGGCACGGCCATGGGCTTCTTTCTCATGCTCACGGGGTTGCTTACGCTGGTTGGGAATCTGGCCGCCGGGCTCGCCTGGGACCTGATCGGACCACGCGCCCCGTTCCTGATGGGCGGCGCGCTCTCGCTCCTGGCCGTGGTCGCCGCAGTGATCTTGCTTCGCAGCCGAGACGTAGCCTGACCACGCGGCAACGCTCAGGCGTGATCGGCCGGAACGATTCCCCTCCCGGGAGGAGCGTCGCTTTTGCGCGGCAGGGTGTCTGAACAGCGAGGCTCTGCTACGGAACGTCAGATGTCGATTTCGATGCCGATGGGGCAGTGATCGGAGCCCAGGATATCTGGCTCGATCCAGGCGCGGACGACCTTGTCTCGCAGCTCCTCGGAGACGAAGAAGTAGTCGATGCGCCACCCGGCGTTGTTCTTGCGGGCGTTGAATCGGTATGACCACCAGGAGTAGTGGTGCGGCCCTTCCTCGAAGAGCCGGAAGGTGTCCACGTAACCGTGCTCGATGAACTTGTCGAGCCAGGCTCGCTCCACGGGCAGGAACCCGGAGCGTTCGGCGTTGGCCTTGGGGTTCTTGAGGTCGATTTCCCTGTGTGCGGTGTTGAAATCGCCGCCGACCACGATGGGTTTGTCCCGGCGCAGTTCTTCGGCGTGGGCCAGGAAACTGTCGTAGAAGCCGAGCTTGAAATCCAGGCGCTCGTCCGACATCTGGCCGTTGGGGAAATAGATGTTGAACAGGTGGAAGTCGGGGTATTCGAGATGGAGCACGCGGCCTTCGTCCTGAAAGCGCGGGTCGGGCAGGCCTGTGTCCACGGCCAGGGGCTCGGGGTTGGCGAAGCACGCCACGCCGGAGTAGCCCTTCTTTTTCTTGGACCAGTTCCAGTAGTGATTGGAGAAGGAATCCGGTTCGCGGTCCTCCTCGCCGAGCTGATCGGGGTGGGCCTTGGTTTCCTGGAGCATGACCACGTCTGCGCCGCAGGCGTCCAGCCAGTCCCGGAAGTTCTTCTTGATCACGGCCCGGTAGCCGTTCACGTTCCACGAGTAGATGATCATGACGATACCCTTTTCATGAAAAAGGGGGGAACCGGACTGCCGGTTCCCCCCTGTCGCCGCGCGGGCGGCAAAGATTACTTTTCGTTGGGGGAGCTGACCTTGATCATGACAAGCGTGGCAATGGTCATCATTAACCCCAGGAAAAACCAGAAATAACCCATCATCCTTCTAACCTCCGTTGAGTCTCTGTCAATGAGTCAGCCAATAGCAGAAACCGGGGTGGATGAAAAGGGTGCTTTCGCGGTCCGGACGGCTAAGGCTCGATGGTGGTGCCCAGCACTTCCAGGAACTTGCGCATCCATTCGGGGTGGGCGGGCCAGGCCGGGGCGGTGACGAGCTTGCCGTCCACGCAGGCTGAGCTGAAGGTCTCGTTGGGTTCGCACCAGGTGCCGCCCGAGCCCTCGATGTCCGGCCTGACCGCGGGGTAGGCGGAGCAGGACTTGCCCTTGACCACATCTGCGGCGGTAAGCAGTTGCGGGCCGTGGCAGATGGCAGCGATGGGCTTGTCCGCGTCGGCGAAGTGGCGCACGCAGGCAATGACCGCCGGGTCCAGGCGCAGGTATTCGGGTGCGCGTCCGCCGGGGATGACCAGGGCGTCGTAGTCTGCGGCCTTGATGTCATCGAAGGTGGTGGTGATCATGAAGTTGTGTCCGGGCTTCTCCGAGTAGGTCTGGTGGCCCTCGAAGTCGTGCACGGCGGTGGCCACGGTCTCGCCCGCTTTCTTGCCCGGGCAGACCGAGTGGACCTCGTGTCCGGCCATGAGCAGCATCTGGAAAGGCACCATGGCCTCATAGTCTTCGACGAAATCACCGACCAGCAGCAGAATCTTTTTCACAGACATGTTTTCCTCCATAGATGGGATTGGTAGCCTCCTATGTGATCAAACAGATGTTTTTTGTCAACGCCCCGGTGTGAAAGTCCGGTGAAGGTCGCAGCTTGCTCTCCTCCCCGGTCTGCCGTAAGACCGGCCCATGACATCCAGCGACATTCTCATCCTCGGCGCCGGGGCCTCCGGGCTCTACTGCGCCATGCACGCGGCCCGCAGGGGCCGCACGGTAACGGTTCTCGACCACGGGAAGAAGCCGGCCCGCAAGGTCCGCGTGGCCGGCGGCGGCAAGGCCAACTTCACCAACCTGTCGGTGGAGCCGGAGAATTTTCTCTGCCGCAATCCCCACTTCGTCAAATCCGCTCTGGCGCGGCACACCAACTGGGACGTGATCGCCTTTTTCGCGGAGCACGGCATCAGCTACGAGGAACGCGACCACGGGCGGCTCTTCAGCCGGGAGGGTGCGGGCAGGATGGCGGGCATCCTTGCCGACCAGTGCCACCGGCTCGGCGTGGAGCTGGTTTCGGAGCGACCCATCGACTCCGTAGAAGGGACGGGCCCGTTTCGGGTGCGCTCCGGCGACGAGGCCTGGAAGGCGGACAAGTTGGTGCTGGCCCTTGGCGGTCCGTCCTGGCCCCAGGTAGGGGCGACAGACCTGGGGTTCCGGCTGGCCAAACAGTTCGGTCTGCCTGTGGTGAGGCCGAGGCCCGGCCTGGTTCCGCTGGTTTTTCCCCGGTCGCGGCGCGCCATGTGCGAGGATCTGGCGGGCAACGCGTTGCCCGTGACCATATCCTGCGACGGCCACGCCTTTTCCGATGCCCTGCTGTTCACTCACAAGGGCGTGTCCGGCCCGGCTGTCCTCCAGATTTCCTCCCATTGGCGAGAGGGGAAAGCCGTGCTTGTGGACTTCCTGCCCGGAGACCCCATGGAGGAGCTGGTGGAGGCGAATCGCGGTGCCAATACCCGGTTTCGCACGTTCCTGGGCAGGATGCTGCCCAAACGGCTTGTAGCCCATCTCGTGTCCGGCGAGCTGGCGGAGACGCCGGTGAGCCAGTTGTCCAAGGCCCAGATAGAGGCGGCGGCCAACCGGGTGCACCGCTTCCGCATCGTTCCGGCTTCCACCGAGGGCTATGCCAAGGCCGAGGTCACGGTGGGCGGGGTGGACACGGACGCCATTTCGTCCAAGACCTTCGAGGCCGTGGACGTGCCGGGCCTGCACGTCATCGGCGAGACCCTGGACGTGACCGGCCACCTGGGCGGCTATAATCTGCAGTGGGCCTTTTCTTCAGGGGCGGCCTGCGCGGAGACGCTGTAGCCGAACGAGCTAAGGGAAAAGCTGGACTTTTCATCGAAAAACGCGGGATACTGGCGCGAGAAGAAACCACGCCTGTGGAAAACCGGCCCCTGAAACCGGGGCGCAGCCAGTCCATCACATCATGACGAAACACTGCTTCCGACTTCTTCTGCTGTCTTTGGTGGTACTCACGGCCACCGTGCTTCCCGCCGCTGCGGCGGGCAGGATCTACGAGGAACTTGCCGGCAAGTATCTTGTTCGCGGCTGGGACCCCGGCCACAAGCCCGAGGGAAAGCCCGACTATGAGGGCTGGGCCGTGCTCGAGGTCTGGGGAGACGTCCTGCACTACCGGGGCTACATGGACGAAATGACCTATGCCGGGGCCGGAATCTATGACGCACGCGGCGAGACCCTGAGCCTCTCCTTTACCAACGGCGACGGCTCGGAGCGGGGGATTACCGTGCTGCGCCATGCAGAGGGCGTTCTGGCAGGGAAGTGGACCACGGACAACGGCGGCGAGGGCAGGACCGGCACCGAAATCTGGACAAAATGGGGGCAGGAACAATGAAGACCAAGGAAGCTTACCGCTGCGCCTCCTGCGGAGCCCAGTCACCGCGCTGGCAAGGGCAATGCCCCTCCTGCAAGGAGTGGAACACCCTGGAGCCCGTGACCGTGACCAAGACGACCTCCCGGCCCGTCGGGGCCGCTGCGGCGCAGGACGCACCTCGGCCGCTGGAGGAGCTGGCCTCCGAGGACCTGCATTCCCGCCCGTCGGGCATCGACTCACTGGACGAGCTGCTCGGCTCCGGCCTGGTGCCGGGCGCGGCCATCCTGCTGGGCGGCGAGCCGGGCATCGGCAAGTCCACGCTGCTGTTGCAACTGGCGGGCAGCCAGTCCCGGCTCGGGCATACGGCGGTCTATCTTTCCGGTGAGGAATCCCTGCCCCAGCTCCGCTCCCGCGCCGACCGCCTCGGGTTGCTCGGGCCCGGCCTGCTGGCCCTCTCCACCAACAAGGTGGAGGACGCCCTGGCCATTCTCGACGGCCCGGAACCGCCTGAACTGCTCATCGTGGACTCGGTCCAGACCCTGGCCTCGCCCCTGGCAGAGGGCATCCCCGGTTCGGTCAGCCAAGTGCGCGCCGTGGCCGGTGAGCTGGTGGAGAAGACCAAGAGGAGCGGCACCACGCTGATTCTGGTGGGCCACGTGACCAAGGACGGCCAGATCGCCGGACCCAAGCTGCTGGAACACATGGTGGACACGGTCCTCTACCTGGAAGGCGACCGGAAACATTTTTCCCGAATTTTACGAGTGCTCAAGAACCGGTTCGGCCCCAGCGACGAGCTGGTGGTCTTCACCATGAAGGAGAAGGGGCTGGAAGTGGTGGAAGACCCGGCCACGTTCTTTCTCGGCGCGCGGGACCCGTCTCTGTCCGGTACGGCCATGGCCATGGCCGTGGACGGTCAGCGTCCCTTTGCCGTGGAGGTCCAGGCCCTGGTCTCCAAGTCCTTCCTGTCCATCCCCCGGCGGACGGCCCTCGGGTTCGACACCAACCGGCTGAATCTGCTCCTGGCCGTGCTGGAGAAGCGGCTTCGGCTCAACCTGTCCGGTTACGACATCTACGCCAAGATTTCCGGCGGCCTGGCCACACGCGACCCCGGCCTGGACCTGGCGGTTATCTCGGCCATTCTCTCCTCTTTCTATGATCAGCCCCTGCCCGAATCTTCGGTCTTCTGGGGCGAGATCGACCTCAACGGGCAGGTGCGTCCGGTGGCGGCCCACGATGTCCGGCTCAAGCAGGCCGGGCGGCTCGGGCATGATCCGGTCTGCCACAGCGGGAATTGCCCCACCCTGGCCGACCTCCAACGCATGCTCTTCGGCAGGAACGGATGATCTCCTAGTCCCCGGCGTGGAGGGGGAGGAGAAAGTGGAAGGAGGCCCCTCCGTCCTCGGGGGATTCGGCCCAGAACTTGCCGCCGTAGTGGGTTATGATCTGATGGCAGATGGGGAGCCCCAGGCCGGTGCCGCTTTCCTGTATCAGGGGCTGGGCGCCCTGGTAGTACTGCTCGAAAATGCGGTCGATCTCCTGCTTTGAGATGCCCCTGCCGGTGTCGGTCACGCGCGCCTCGGCCCAGCGGCCGTCCCGGATGCCCACGGCCAGTTCGACCCGTCCTTTTTCCGTGAATTTTGCCGCGTTGTTCAGCAGGTTGATGAAGACCTGCTTGATCCTGTCGCTATCGGCCCTGACCGGGATGGGGTCGGTGTAGAGGATGTGCCCCAGCTCCACCTGCGGCTTGGCGGCAAACTGCCCCTTCATGGCCTCGGCCGAGGCCCTCGCCACTTCGTTGAGGTCGAATACCTCATCGTTCCAGGTCATCTTTCCCGATCCGATCTTCTCCAGGTCGAGCAGGTTGTCGATGAGCCGCTTGAGCCGCAGCCCCTCGTCGGTGATGATGGACGCGTTGGATTCCATCCTGGTAATCACCCTCCTGGTTTGCGGGAGTGTCTCGCAGGTGAGGGTTCGGACGTTGGCCGCGTCCCGGCGGATAAGGCTGGCGAAGCCGAGGATAGACGTCAGCGGGGTCCGCAATTCGTGTGAGACCGCCGACATGAAGTCATTCTTGAGCTTGACGCCTTCCTCCAATCTGCGGTTGGCCTCCAGCAGCTCTTCCGTCCGTCTGGCCACCCTGTATTCGAGGTTCGCGCTCGCTTCGCACAGCTCCCGCTCGATCTCCTTCTGTCGTGTGATGTCCCAGAACATGCCCATGACGCCGATGGTGCGCCCTTCCTCGTCGCGCAGGGGGGCCTTGACCACCTCGATCCACTTGGAGCCGCCGTCCGGGCGGACATGCCGCTCCTGGCAGTTGAAAATCTCCCCCGTGGCTGCCACCCATTCGTCGTCACTCCGGTATTTTTTCGCCGCTTCCGGGGCATGCAGGTCATAGTCGTTCTTTCCTCGCAATTCCTCCAGAGAGAGATGCATGGCTTTGCAGTATGCGGGATTGCCATACAGAAAGTTGCCGCCGAGGTCCTTGCAGAACACGGCATGGGGAATGGAGTTGGCCAGGTGGGCGAAGTTGGCTTCACGGGCGGGGAGAAGGGCGGCGACTCCCGGGAGGCCGGACGTTTCCGTCTCCAAGCCTTTCCGGGCGGCCGACAAGAAGAGGATTTTCCAGCGTCGGTGCTCCGCCTCCGTTATGCCGTTGGCTTCCAGCAGCTCCGTTTCGGGAGTGCCTTGGAGTCCCTCCAGGACGATTCGGTAAATCTCGCTCGGCGTCTTGGAGTCTTGCATGCCCGCTACCACCGTTGTAAAGCAAGTAGGATCAGGGGAGATTCCCTACTTCTGAAGTTACGCCAAACTCCCCGTCCTGTCGAATCAGGTGATTTCTCGAGGAAAAAGGCATACAAGGCATGTCTCGGAGACCAAAAATAACAGGAACTCCGTGCATGTCCCCTTCAAACAGTGTATGATAGGTGGCCGGTATGACGCAAATGCAGACGTATTACGATATAGCAAGCCGTTGCCCATGACGGGCAACCCGGAGGAAGACATGGCTGACATCCTCGACTGGACCAACGCGGCCCTGAACGATCTGGACATGAACGCCTACGCTGAGCGGGCTGATGAAATGGCCGGACGCCTGTCGGCGGAGACCTCGGCCGGGCGGCTGCCCTTCCTGACCATGCCCTACGAGGCCGGACTCAGGCGGGAACTCGAAGAGCTTAGGGAATATCTTCATGATTTCGAGCACATGCTGTTGCTCGGCATCGGTGGCTCGGCCTTGGGCGCGCGGGCGCTTCAGAGGGCGTTCTTTCCCCAGCAGGACCAGCCCGGGCACACGGGGCAGTCCCTGTGGATCGCCGACAATGTGGACGCCTACGCCCTGGAGGCCTATCTGGCCAAGCTCCCGCCAGAAAAGACCGTGGTCGTCACGGTCTCCAAGTCCGGCGGCACCATCGAGACGGTGGGCCAGTATTTCATTCTCAAGCAGTGGGCGCAGAAAAGCCTGGGCGATGCCTGGAGCGACCACATGCTTCTGGTCACCGACGCCAAGCAGGGCTTCTTGCGGGGTGAAGTGGAGCGTTACGGCATCAAGGCCCTGCCTGTTCCCGACAACCTCGGCGGGCGCTACTCGGTGCTTTCGGCCGTGGGCCTGATCCCGGCCCTGTTCCTGGGCATCGACGTGGAAGCGCTCCTGTCCGGGGCGCGCAAGGTGGCGGCCCCCCTGGCGCAGGACGACCTTACCGGCGAACAGCTGGCCGCGCATCCCGCGTTCCAGCTAGCCTGCTGGGGGGCGGCGCTGCAGGACAAAGGGTTTGATGAGATGATCTTTTTCGCCTATATCCCTCTCTGGGCCAGTTTCGGAGACTGGTTCGCCCAGCTCTGGGCCGAGTCCCTGGGCAAGGAGGGCAAGGGGAGCCAGCCTGTTCCGGCCACCGGCGTGACCGATCAGCACTCCGTGAACCAGATGTTCATGGACGGCATTCGCAACAAGGCG
Source organism: Pseudodesulfovibrio cashew (assembly GCF_009762795.1). Classification (NCBI taxonomy): domain Bacteria; kingdom Pseudomonadati; phylum Thermodesulfobacteriota; class Desulfovibrionia; order Desulfovibrionales; family Desulfovibrionaceae; genus Pseudodesulfovibrio; species Pseudodesulfovibrio cashew. The sequence goes on from NZ_CP046400.1 coordinate 1,668,515, forward strand.
TGCCTCTTCCTGACCTGCCCGAACCTGCCGTCCGGGCCGAGATTCCCGGCGGACCTGCCGGACCAGTTCGGTTACGTCCGTGGCAAGGACTTCGGGAAACTCCTCCAGGCGGAAGGATTGGGCACGCGCATGGCCCTGGCCGCAAGCGGCGTGCCCCTGGTGGAAATCAGTCTGGGCGAAGACTCTCCCGAACAGGCAGGCAAGCTGATCGCGCTGCTGGGCGCGGCCACTATCCTGACCGGCTGGCTCATGGGCATCAACCCCCTGGATCAGCCCGCGGTGGAGCTCGGCAAACGACTTGCCAAGGCTCGCATGGACGCGGACGGGCTGGAAGAGGAGAAGGCCGACTTGGCCGCCTACCTTACGGCCGAAAGGGACATACGGGAGTTCTAACTCGTTGAGACAATTCAATGAAGGCGGCAGCAGGCCGCTCCAGTTCGTCAGGGTCATTTCCTGGACCCTGTTCGTCATCATCCTGGGCTTCAGCCTGCTGCTGTCGGTCTTCATCTCCAAATACGCGGAGCGGACCCTGCTGGAGAAGCAGAAGGAATTCGGCCTGTTGCTGGCGGAAAACGTCAGCCACCAGGTCTTCACCCGCTTCGTCATGCCTGCAGTCATGCAGTACGGCGGCATCAGCCTGCGCAACGAGGTCCAGTCCAAGGCCCTGGACGAAGTGGTTCGTTCAACCATTCATTCCTTTCACGTCACCTCCCTGCGCATTTACGATCAGAACGGCGTGATCACCTATTCCCTGGACAAGGACGAGATCGGCACCAAGGGCAACGCCCTGTACATGGTCACCCGCACCTGGAAGACCGAGGAATTTTCCTCCGAAATCCTGGCCAAGGTATCCAAGTTCGTCTCCCTGTTTCGTGTCCGGCTCAGTCCCGGGAACATGACCCTGCGCGCCTACTACCCGCTGCGCGCCGAGCGGAGTCTCACCGACATTTCCGAGAACCCGATCATGGGTATCCTGGAGTTCAAGCAGGACATCTCGGCGGACTTCATGGCCATGCTCAACTTCGAACGGTTGGTCATCGCCTTCTCCCTGGTCACCTCCCTGGTCCTCTTCTTCCTGGTGGTAGCCGTGCTGCGCAGGGCCGAGCGGCTCTCCAACAAGCAGCTCAAGGAGAAGGAACAGCTTCTCTTCGAGCTCCAGCAGCAGGAAAAGCTGGCGGGCATGGGCCGCATGGTAGCGGGCGTGGCCCACGAGATCCGCAATCCGCTGGGCATCATCAGCTCCAGCGCCGAGTTGGTCCTGAAGAAGGCTCGCAAGGAAGGCAGCTCCTACACTCGGCTCCTGGAGGCCGTGCATGAGGAGGCCAAGCGGCTGACGCGCACCGTGGCCGAGTTCCTGGACTACGCCCGGCCCAAGAAGCCGACCATGGCCGATGTGGACGTGGGCAGGCTCCTGGATCAGGTGGCCGTGTTCATGGAGCCCGAGTGCGAAAAGCTTGGCGTTACCATCCAACGCGACTACTCGGGAGACCTCTCGGCCAAGGGGGACAAGGACCTGCTCTACCGCGCCTTCTACAACCTGGTGGCCAACGGGCTCCAGGCCATAGCGCAGGCGGGGGTAAATGGCGGTCTGCTTGTCATCCGCGCCGTACGCGAGGAAGGGCGGTTGCATGTGCTCTTCCAGGATTCCGGCCCCGGCTTCCCCGCCGAACATATTGAAAAGGTCCGTGATCCCTTCTTCACCACCAAGGACTCGGGAACCGGTCTGGGGCTGGCTCTGGTCTCCACCATCCTCGAATCCCACGGCGTGGAGATGCACCTCTCCAATGCCGAAGAAGGCGGCGCACGGGTGGACATCCTTTTCCCGGAGGGCTAGAAACAAGCTATGTCGAAAGCGTGGATACAGGCCAAACACCCCGAGTTCGTCCGGGATCTGTTCAAGTTCTTCTGCCAGAGTTGCGAAGTGCTTGAGGAACAGTTTGCCGCCTTTGACGAGGACGGCTCGGTCCGGTTCGAGGTGCTCAAGGACATCGTGGGCAACGAAATGGACAAGGGGCTGCTGTGGCGGATGAAGGACACCGCGCACCACGTCTTCCGTAACGATCCGCACTCCCAGCTCGGCGGCATGTTTCTGGACTGGGCCATCGGCTACATTTTTCACGAGACCCTCAAGCTCAAGGAAGACGCCTACCAGAAGCAGAATTACGCGCCGTGGTTCCACAAGCTTTACGAAGAAGAACTCGACGGCAACGAGAAGGACGTCACCGGAGAACTTTTCCTGGTCCTCAACCAGACCGAGGAGTCCATGCGGCGTGAGATCGACCGCATCCGCTTCATCATGGCCAAGTGCCGGCAGCTCCTGCCATACTATCTCCACCGCTACAGCGCCAACGAACTGCTGGCGCGCTATATTTTCTCGGAAAACGAACTGGTTAGGTCCGTCTTTGCCGATGAATACGAGGGGCTGGTCAAGGCCATCTATGGCGACGAACCCGAGCGGTTATACCTTCTCGCCTGCCAATCCCTGCGCATGGGCGGCTGGATGGAGGAGGCCACCCGCGCCATCGGGCAGGCCATGGAGGTTAATCCAATGTCCAAAATAGTCTTGCAAGAAAAGAAAATGATTGATAATTGGGTGTCCAGAATCGAAACCTGAGCTGGCTGCTTTCAGGTCATACAAAAAGATTATCAATTCGAGGAGGCCATTAATGAAGAAGCTGATTTTACTCGCAATCGCCGCGTGCCTCGTGTTCGCCTGGGGTTGCTCCAAGAAAGTGAAGACCGAACCCGAAGTGGTCGTGGTCGAGGAAAAGGAAGTGATGGTCGAGGAAAAGGCTCCTGTGACCGATCCCATGCAGGTTTACAAGGCCGAATACGACGCCCTGCCTGTGTCCCACACCGTGACCAAGGGTGAATGTCTCTGGTGGATCGCCGAGTACAAGCATGTGTACAACGATCCTTTCATGTGGCCTCTCATCTACAAGGCCAACCGCGACCAGATCAAGAATCCCGATCTGATCTACCCCGGCCAGCAGTTTGAAGTGCCCCGCTACGGTTTCGACCTCGAAGAGGTCAAGGCCGCCCGCAAGGACGCTGGTGCCCCGTGGAAGGCTCTCGAGCCCGGCGAGGACGCCATGCTGCCTGCCGAGATGCGCGCTGCACTTGGGTATAGCTTCTAGCCTCGAAGAAAAGCATAAAAAAAGACCCTGTGGCTTTTGCCGCAGGGTCTTTTTTTATGCTTTTCTTCGAGAGTGCCGGCTTGCGATAGCGGGCCATCTGCGCCGCTGCCGGGCGCAATTTGATCCTCAACGTCGCAGGGCTACGCCTGCGGTCAAATTGTGCCCGTCGTCGACACAGCCGACCCACTCTCACAAGCCTCCCTGCGTGGTGGGGCTCGCATTGCTTCGCTCTGCACGCGCGGGCGGGGCTGGACACGGCCTCGGCCTTGTCGGCGCTAGGGGGAGGATTTTGGTCATTTGAAGATTTCGGCATCCCCTTGGGGGCTATGTGTCCATGGTTTATGTTCGCGAGGTCTGATTCTCTCGCTTCACGACGTCGGGTGCGTCAGATGGCCATGCGCTTTTTTCCTGCTGGTACCTGTGCGGTATGGGAACGGCCCCAATCGGCTTTTTATCCCCAAGCTGCAGTCGCCACAGCGGGTATTGCACACCGTCCATTTTCCCTCCCTTTCCTTCGCCTTTTCCCCGGCTGCCGGAGGCGTTGCCATCCGTTAGCTTTCCGGCCATGATGGGGCATGCCGCGTTTTCCTTCCAAAGAATCCGTCTCCATGACACCGCTTCCATTCTGGGGCGGGGTGGAAGTGTTGCGAGCGCGGTTCGTGACCCAGCGGTTCTCGAAGCACAGCCATGAGGGATACGCTCTGGGGTGCATCGAGGACGGGGCCATGCGCTTCAGGTATCGTGGAGAGAGCGTGGTCGCGCCCCGTGGGCAGGTCAATCTGGTGGTGCCGGGCGAGCCGCACGACGGGCACGGGGCTGACGAGAGCGGCTGGGCTTACCGCATGTTCTACCTCGATCCCGGCGCATTGCTGGAGGCGGCGGGCGGGCTGATGCGGCGTCCCGGAATGCCTCATTTTCGGGCGGGAGTCCTCGATGACCCGCAGTTGGCGGCGTGGGTGGATATGACACACCGTGCGTTGTCGAGTCCCGACGTCTCTTCCATGGAAAAGGAAACCCGGCTGCTGTGGCTGCTGACGCACTGGATTTCGCGGCATGCGGACGAGCGGGGAGAGTGGCCGAAGCGGAGCAATGAGCACGGGGCCGTGAATCGGGCGCGGGAGATTATCCGGGCGAGGTTCGGCGAGGACCTGCCGCTCGGAGAGCTGGCGCGGGAGGCCGGGCTGTCGCCTTTCCATCTGGTGCGGGTCTTCGAGAAACAGCTTGGCATGACCCCGCACGGCTACCTGACGCAGACCCGGGTGGAGCGGGCGCGGGAGCAGTTGTCCGGCAACGGGCGGCTGGCCGACATCGCGGCCGCGTGCGGGTTCTCGGACCAGGCGCACCTGACACGGCTTTTCAAGCGCCAGACAGGACTCACCCCCGGCAAATACCGCAAGATGCTTCAAAACAGCTAGCCGCCGATGGGACATGGTCGGGCCATGTCCAAACCGATCCTTCCTTATATATACCTGTCGCTGGCCATGATCATCGTGGGCAGCTCCGTGGTGGCGGGCAAGCTGATGGTTGCCGAACTGCCCGTGTTCCTGGCCTCGGCCCTGCGTTTCGCTCTGGCCCTGGTCCTGCTGCTTCCCATTCTTTACTGGCGCGAGGGCGGCCTGCCTCGCCTTTCCCGCCGTTCGTGGCTCCTGATGGGGGCGCAGTCCCTGTGCGGCTCGTTCCTGTTCACGGTCTTTCTGCTCTTCGGCCTCAGGTACACGGGCCCGGCCAGCGCGGGCGTCATCACCTCCACCACCCCGGCCTGCATGGGGCTCATGGCCTGGCTGTTCCTGGGCGACAGACCATCGGCAAAGACCGGGGCTGGTATAGGGCTGTCGGTGCTCGGCGTGGCCGCCATCAATGTGGCAGGGCAGGGCGGAACGGGCGGGACAACGCCGCTCGTGGGTAACGCACTGGTGCTCGGCGCAGTGGTCTTCGAATCCCTGTTTCTGCTCCTGCGCAAGACCGTGCCGGAGCCCGTCTCGCCGCTTGCCGTGTCCACGATCATCTCACTTTTCGGCCTGGCCTGGTTTCTGCCCGTGGGCGGTTGGGAGCTGTTTTTCACGGATCTGGGCGCGGTCTCGGCCACCGGCTGGTTTACGGTCATCTATTACGGTGCCTGCGTCACCGTGCTTGCCTATCTGTTCTGGTTTGCGGGCATCACCCGTGTTCAGGCCTCGGTAGCCGGAGTGTTCACGGCGATCATGCCTGTCTCGGCCCTTGTCCTGTCCATGCTCGTCCTGGGCGAACCCGTGGGCTGGCCTCAGCTGGCTGGATGCGGCTGCGTACTGGGCGGCATCGTGCTCATCTCCAGGGCGTGATCCGGTCCGGCTTTTCAAACTTCCGGTAGGGCATTTTTTTCACCCTCCATGCGACGAACCCTTGACGGGCAATGGTTTCCTACCCTGAAAAAACAGGGAAAAAATGTCCACTTACACCTTTATCCTCAAGATATGGGCTTAATATTTCTATACAATCTTAATTTGGCATGCATGATGCTGAAGAACCCGCAAATGGATTTGTGAAAAGAACAAGGAGGGTTCTGATGTCTTTAGTCATTAACCATAACCTCATGGCGATGAACGCCCAGAGAAACCTGTCCGACCACTATGGCCGGCTCGGTGTCTCCACCCGGCGTTTGTCCTCCGGCCTGCGTGTCGGCACGGCTGCCGACGATGCCGCCGGGCTGGCCATTCGCGAATTGATGCGTTCGGAAATCAGCTCCATGCACCAGGGCATCCGAAACGCCAACGACGCGATTTCCCTTATCCAGACCGCTGACGGCGCGTTGCAGGTCATCGATGAGAAGCTCATTCGCATGAAGGAACTGGCGATGCAGGCTTCCACCGGTACCTACAACTCGGATCAGCGGCTGATCATCGACTCGGAGTACCAGGCGATGTCTTCGGAAATCAACCGAATCGCAAACGCCACGGACTTCAACGGAATTTATCTCCTGAACGGCAACCTGTCCGGCGACCTGGGTTCGGCAAACAACCCGCACAACGGTCACGGCATCAACTCCACCGGTCCGCTGAAGATCCACTTCGGTACCGGCAACGACTCCAGCGAAGACTACTACTACGTTGCCATTCAGGGCGCGACAGCATCCGCCTTCGGCCTCGGCCATGCTGCGGCTATCAAGTCCGGCTCCAGCGCCGAGGCGCGTAACGCGGGTCGGGCCATTTCCACCCAGGCCCTTGCCCAGTCGGCCATGGCGGCGATCAACAATGCCATCATTTCCAAGGACAAGATCCGCGCCAACCTCGGCGCCATGCAGAACCGGCTGGAAAACACCATCACCAACCTGGAAATCCAGGCCGAGAACCTGCAGTCCGCCGAATCCCGCATCTCCGACGTCGATGTGGCGCAGGAAATGACGGAGTTTGTCCGCAACCAGATTCTCACTCAGTCCGCCGTGGCCATGCTGGCCCAGGCCAACTCCCTCCCGAGGATGGCCATGCAGCTCATCGGCGGCTAGCCGTAACACGCAAGACACGGCTGAAGACGATCAGAACCGGACCCGGTTGGGAAAAGGAATTTCCGCCGGGTCTGTTCTGATCGTTTTTTCTTGGCCTGCAGGGGGGGGATTGCTGCGTTGCTGCGCAAAAGCCGGACCCTCGCGTATGAAGAATACGCTTCGGTCCCGTCTTTTGCTTGCGCCTTGCACTCACCTCCCTGCAGGCCAAGAAAACCAGTCTAAGGGCCGGGGAAAGGCCGAGCCGACTTTTCCAAGCTCTTCATTGCCCCAAACAAATCTCTCATCGTTTTTGTGAAGCCATTTCAATGCAAAGGGGCAGATGCCCGCAGTCCCCAATACGGGGTAGGGCGGACACGCTCGTCCCGCAGGCCCCGCACGGAGCTGGCTTCCGCACGGCTCTGAGCGGAGCGAACATAAAAAGTTTAGGAGGGAAGAGGGGATGGGGGTCCGGGGGAAGGGGAGAGGGGAACCCTTTACAAAGGGGTCCCCTCTCCCCTTCCCCCGGCCGCCGGAGGCGCTTCTATTCTTCGCCGAGATGTTCGAGGGCGGCTCGGGCGGCGGTTTGTTCGGCGCGTTTCACGCTGGTGCCGCGCCCATGGAAGAGTTCGCCGGTGGGCAGGGTCACTTCCACGTCAAAGAGTTTGGCGTGGTCCGGGCCGTGGGTATCGGACAGCACGTAGACGGGCAGACTCTTGTTCCGATCCTGGGTGACTTCCTGCAGACGGCTCTTGTAGTCCTTGGCCTTGGCTTCCATCACCTCGTCCGGCCAGTGTTTTTCGCAGATTCGCAGGATGGCGTGCCGGGCGGTTTCGTAGCCCGCGTCCAGAAAGATTGCGCCGAAGACCGCCTCCATGGCGTCGGACAGGATGGAGTCCCGCTCGCGTCCTCCGTGCATATCTTCGCCCCGGCCCAGGCGGATGTGCTCGTGCAGGCCCAGTTCGCGGGCCATGGCGGCGAGGCTTGCCTCCCTGACCAGCCGGGAGCGGATGCGCGTGAGCTGGCCTTCGGGCAGATTCGGGAAGCGGGCGAAGGCCTCCTCCGAGATACTCAGCTCCAGAACGGCGTCGCCGAGGAACTCCAGGCGCTCGTTGTCCTTCTCCTCGCCATGCTCGTATGCATAGGTAGAATGTGTCAGCGCCGTTTCCAGGAGCTTGACTTGGGTAAACCTATGGTGGATACACTCTTGAAGGTCGTCGGTATCCATTCAGCCTCCGGTAAGTTATGCAATCGAACGCAAAATTCCACTCACTGCTCTGCCCGGACTCCATCGCCATTGTCGGCGCGTCACGGAATCCGGCCAAGCTTGGGCACGTGGTGGTTTCCAACCTGATCCGCTCTGGATACAAGGGGACCTTGTACCCCGTCAATCCTGCAGGGGGAGAAATCCTCGGCCTGTCCGTCATCCCGTCCATAGGCGAGTTGCCCTCGCCCCCGGACCTGGCCATCGTGGCCCTGCCGCGCGATCAGGTCCTGGACGCCATGCGCGAGCTGGAGACCGCCCAGGTTTCGGCCATCTGCGTGATTTCCGCCGGGTTCAGGGAGACCGGGCGCGACGGCTTCGAGCTGGAGATGAAAATGGCGGAGCTGGCCCGGCGGCGGAACATCACCCTGCTCGGACCCAACTCATTAGGGCTGGTCAACACTGCCTGCGGCATGGACGCCACCATTGCCCAGACCCTGCCCAGCAAGGGCTCCATCGCCTTTTTCTCCCAGTCGGGTGCGCTCTGTTCAGCTATCCTGGATTGGGCCGACGGCGAGAACATCGGCTTTTCCAAGTTTCTGAGCCTGGGCAACAAGGCCGGGGTGTCCGAGGCCGACGTGCTCGAGGCCCTGGGCGACGACCCGGAGACCAAGGTCATCATCGGCTACCTGGAATCCGTTGACGACGGCGACAAATTTTTGCGCGAGGCGCGTGTGGTCACGGGGAAAAAACCCGTGATCATGATCAAGGCGGGCACCACCCAGGCCGGCGCACGGGCCACTTCCAGCCACACCGGCTCCATGGCCGGCTCGCTGGTGGCGAGCACTGCGGCGTTCCGCCAGGCGGGCATCATCGAGGTCCACGACCTGGAGGCGCTCTTCGCCCTGGCCCGTTCCTTTTCCAGCCAGCCCCTGCCCGAAGGGCCGAACCTGACCGTGGTCACCAACTCGGGCGGCCCCGGCATCCTGGCGGCGGACGCCTGCGAGGCGGCGGGGCTGAACCTGGCCCGTCCCTCCCAGAAGACTCTGGATATCCTGAGCGAAGCACTGCCGCCGTTTGCGGCCATCTACAACCCCATCGACATCATCGGCGACGCCAAGGCCGACCGTTATCGCGTCACCCTCGAGGCCGTGGCGCAGGACGAGTTTACCGACGCCATCCTCGTGCTGCTGACGCCTACGGCGTCGGCGGAGATCGAGGAGACGGCCCAGGCGGTCATCGACGTGGCCGAGGGCTGCGACAAGCCTATTTTCGCCTGCTTCATGGGCGGGCAGCGCATCGGGCCCGGCCGGGACATGCTCATCAAGGCGGGCATCCCCTGCTACGGCTACCCAGAGCCCGCCATCGGCGCGGTCGAGGCCATGTATGCCCATTACCGCTGGCTGAATCGCCCCTACCCGGTGGAGGTCTGCTTCCGGCGCGACAAGGGACGCGCCGAGCGCATCATCGAAAAGGCCCACCGCATCGGCCTGGCCGAGCTGCCTTTCGAGGACGCCATGGAGATTGCCATGGCCTACGAGCTGCCCATCCCGGAGACACGGCTGGTGCGCACCAGCGACCAGGCCGTGCGCGCCGCCAAAAAGCTGGGCTACCCCGTGGCCCTGAAGGTGGTCTCCCCGCACCTGCGCAGCAAGAGCGACGTGGGCGGTGTGGCCCTGAACCTCAAGACCCCGCGCGAGCTGCGGGACGCCTGGATGGAGATCACCACTCGTTTCCAGCGCAAGCAGCCCGACGCCTATCTCGCCGGTTGTCTGGTTCAGACCATGGGGCCGCTCAAGGCGCGCGAGGTACTGGTCAAGTTCACCCAGGACCCGCAGTTCGGGCCGCTGGTTTCCTTTTCCCTGGCCGGGCCTTCGGCAGAGGTGCTCGGCGACGTGGCCTACCGGCTGGCCCCGCTGACGCTCCAGGACGCCCAGGATATCGTCCGTGAGATACGCAGCTTCCCGCTGTTGCGGGGCGCGCGCGGCGAGGAGCCGGTCAACCTGGCTGCCATCGAGGACATCCTGCTGTCCATGTCCCAGATGGCGACGGATTTTCCCGAGATCCGCGAGGCTGAACTCAGCCCCGTGCTGGTGGACGCCGAGGCGGCGTTGGTCACCGACCTTCGCTTGACCATAGGCTGAAATTTGAGCAAAGTTATGAGGATGGAAAGCGGTGCGCAGCCGCCCCGTCCGCGAGACAACCCCTGAAGGAGAGAGGCATGGCAGGTTTATACATCGGTTCGACCACCGGATACTCAGGCAAGAACATGATCGTCATGGGTATTGGCCTGCGGCTACAGAAGGAAGGCTTCAATGTCGCCTACATGAAGCCTGTCGGCGCCATGCCCATGGAAGTGGACGGCAAGCTGGGGGATGAGGACGCCGCCTTCGTGCAGGACGTGCTCGGCCTGGACGGCGACCCCGAGCAGGTTACCCCCGTGGTGGTCACCCAGGACTTCAAGGTCAAGGCCTTCACCGGCAAGGTGGAGGGGCTCCTGGACAAGATCGTGGACGGCTACAAGGCCCTCTCCGACTCCAAGGACGTCACCCTGGTGGCGGGGTCCGGCTCCATGTACTCCGGCAAGTACTGTGATACGGACGCCATCTCCGTGATCAAGAAGCTCGGCATCAAGGCCGTGGTCATCGACCGCTTCCAGAAAGAGCTCAAGTACGACTATCTGCTCATGATGAAGGAGCACCTGGGCGACCTGCTGGCCGGCGTGGTGCTCAACGACGTGCCTCCCCATTTCATGGACGAAATTTCCCAGCTCCTGGGGCCGGTCCTGGAGTCCAAGGGCGTCAAAATCCTGGGCGTCATCCCGCGCGATCCGCTCATGGGCGCCATCAAGGTGGGCGACCTGGCAGACCGGCTGGGCGGCAAGATCATCTCCGCCCACAACAAGGCCGAGCGCGTGGTCGAGTCGTTCCTCATCGGCACCATGCAGGTGGAGAACTTCATGACCCACTTCCGCAAGAAGAAGAACTCCGCCATCATCGTTGGCGGCGACCGCTCCGACGTCCAGCTCGTGGCCCTGGAGGGCGACTGCCCCTGCCTGGTCCTGACCGGCAACCTCTATCCCAACGACATCATCCTGACCCGTTCCGAGGTCCTGGAAACCCCGATCATCATGGTCCGCGAGGACACCTTCACCGTGGCCAAGAAGATGGACGACATCCTCTCCCGCCATAAGCTCCGCGACGCCATCAAGATCAAACAGGGCGCGGAACTGGTGGCGAACAACATCGACTTCCAGTACCTGAAGAAGGAGCTGGGGCTGAAGTAGCTTCTTAATACATTTCGACAACGCAAGGGGTCTCGAAAGAGGCCCCTTTTTTTGTTCCGAAAACGGTGTTGCGCCGATGGGGAACTTTAAGCGTTCGCCTTATTGCCCCAGTCGGACGCCGCAGGCGATCATCCCGCATGCGACCAGCTGGGCGACGGTCAGGGTCTCGCCCAGCAGGAGCCAGCCCGCCATGAGCGCTACGGGCGGCACCAGATTGATGGCCAGGGCCGCTTTGCCTGCGGGCATCAAGGTCAGGGCCATGTTATACAGGCCGAACGCACCAAGCGAAACGAACAGGCCGAGATAGGCCACGGCCACCCAGGCCTCGGTCGGGACCCGGACAAAGCCACCCGCGTCGTTCGCCAGAACCCACGGCAGGAAGAAGATTGCTCCGGCCACGCACTGCATGCCGGTCAGCCACCATGTGGGATAACGTGCCGAGAGCCGTTTCATGACGACCATATAGGCCGCCGCGCTGACCATGGCTCCCACCTCCAGGAGGTTGCCCAAGGCGGGATGGGGCGCGGTCTTGCCGGCGCCGCCCGTAAGGGAGAGCCACACGACGCCGCACATGGAGACGGCCAGGCCGAGCATGCCGTCCCGCGAGAGAGGTTCCTTGAGCGCCGCCCAGGCCCCGACCGCCACCAGTAGGGGGACCAGCGCGGAGATCATCCCTGCCTGGGAGGAGGTGGTCAGGCTGATGGCGTATCCCTCCAGCAGGAAATAGAGACACGGCTGCATGAGGCAGAGGAAGGCCAGGATCTTCCAGTCGCCCCGTTTGTATCGTGGTGCGGGAATCCGGCTGTGCATGATCGACACCAGCAGCGAGGCAAGGGCCATTCGCAGCCATATGGCGGTCATGGGCGTGAACCCGGACAGGGCCGCCTTGGTGGCTACGAACGATGTGCCCCAGAGCAGCACTGCTCCCGCCAGGCACAGCGGGCCGAGCAGGCCTCCCGAGCCAGCGCGGACGGCTGGAGAGGCGTCCTTGGTCATCTTGCCGGATTGAAGGCCGAGCGCAGCACGAACCCCAGGTTCTTCGGGTTTTCTCCCACGCGGCGGATGGAGTAGGGGAACCAGTCCCGGCCAAAGGGCAGGTAGAGGCGCAGGGCCACGCCTTGCTCCACCAGCTCCCGCTGGTAGTCCGGGCGCACGCCCAGCAGCATCTCCACTTCCCATTGGTCGTTTTCCCAGCCGTTCTCCCGGGCCACGTGACGGGCAAAGGAGACCATGGCATGGTCGTGGGTGCCGAAGACCGGATATACGCCGCGCTCCCTGGCCTTGGGTGAGAGCAGGGTGACGATGGCTTTCCGGTAAGCGTCGTCCCGCTCGCGCCTGCCGGTCACTGCCTTGGAGCGGGGCTCGGCGAACGCGCCCTTGACCAGCCGGACCATGGCCCCGGACTCCACGAGCCGCGCCAGGTCGTCCTGTGTGCGGTGCAGGTAGGCCTGGACGGTCACGGCCACGGGCAGCCCCTGGTCGCGCAGGTGGTGGTAGAGACTTAGTGTGGGGTCCGTAACCGAGGCATCCTCCATGTCGAGCATGAGGGCGTTCCGGCCTTTCCCGGCGTTGTCCGCAACGGCCTTGGCCAGGGCGAGGGCGTTGTCGCGGCACTCGTCCCAGGAGCGCATGGCCCCGGCCTGGGTCGGGTCCACCGAGATGTGGACGTCCAGCCCGGTCTCGCCGAGCCCGTCGGCGCAGCGGGCCAGCCGGTCCACCGTGGCCCGGATCTCTGCCGGGTCGTCCACATATTCGCCAAGGTAGAACAGGGACGCCGTGATCCCGGCGGTTTTCAGTTCCTGCGCTCGGGCCAGGCCGCCGATCACGTCCTCGCCTCCCACGAAGCGGCGGGCAAACCCGGCCATGCGGGGCGAGCCCTGCATCCAGGCGGTCACGCGACCGCTCCGGGCCAGTCCGATCATCATCTTCTGCCACAACAGCATGGGGTCCTCCTTTGTCTGGAGCCCCCTGCCTACGGAACGCGGCGGACGATGTCTGGTATGAAATTGCGGAAATGCGGGATCAGTTTCCGGTTTCTTCGGCCTGCTGGTATTGTTTGGGGGTGGCTCCTGTGTGCTGCTTGAACACGCGGGTGAAGTGGGACTGGTCCACGAACCCGGCCTCGGCGGCGGCTTCGCTGATGGAGCGTCCGGCGGCCAGCAGCCGCTTGCCCATGTCCACGCGAAGCTGGGTCTGGTAGGCGTGGGGCGGCAGCCCGGTCCGCTCCCGAAAGACGCGCAGCAGATGGTAGCGGCTCAGGTGCGCTCTCTCGGCCAGCTCGTCGAGGCTGACCTTTTCGCTCAACTGGGCGGACAGGTGCACGGCGGCGAGCTGCACGGCCAGGTCGGCGTTGGTCGGGTCGCCTTTCTCTTCCTGTTTCGGCGGCTCGAGCAGGGCATGGCGCAGGAGCAGATCGGCCAGCGCCTGGAAGAGCAGGCTCTCCTTCTCCAGTCGGCCCGCGCCTTCGGCCACTGCGTTAAACAGCGCCAGCCACGTTGCGGTGAGGTCCGGGTCGTCCACAACGGGGTCGGGAAAGGCCGGGGCCGTGACCCTGCGCCCGAATACCTCGGTGCCCACGTTCTCAAGCTGTTCAGCGTCCACGTAAAACATTCGGTAGGTCAGGCCCTGGTCGGAGTCCGGGTTGCAGGCGTGCACCGCGCCGGGGCCGATGAGCGCGATCTGCCCGGCCCGTGCCGCGTGTTCGGCTCCGTCCAGAAGGAAGACCGTGCTCCCGCCCTCGATCAGGCCGATGGAGTAGGCCGGGTGGGTGTGCTTGCGGAACGCTTCGTCGTTGTAGCTGGAATAGCGGAATTCCACGCCCGGCAGATCCGGGTCCCTCCAGAAGCGCACGTCGTTGCTGTCCTGTGTCTTGCTCATGACCGGACCCTACCGCTGCCCGGAAGGCTGCGTCAACCGGCTTTGCCTTGCGCACTCCGTCTTAAAAGACTGTATCCCGGAGCGGGAACCGGGTATGCTCCCCGAGTGAGCCCGTCCATGACAGATACGACCGACCTGACCACGCGTCCCATCCCCGAGGTGATCCGCCAGGTGGCGGTGCCCGCCTCGGTGGGGTATTTCTTCCACACCATGTTCAATGTGGTGGACACCTGGTGGGCCGGGCGAATCGACACCGAGGCCGTGGCCGCGCTGTCCCTGTCCCTGCCTGTCTATTTCATCATCACTTCCCTGGCCAGCGGCATCGGCACGGGCTCCACCGCGCTCATGGGCGCGGCCCTGGGGGGAAGGGATCGGGATCGGGCTTCGCTGGTGGCCGTGCAGATGCTCGGTTTCGGCGTGTTCGTGTCCGCGCTCCTGGCCTGGTTCGGGCTGACCTTTTCCCCGGCCATCTTCAGTTGGCTCGGGGCAGAGGGCAGGTATCTGGACACCTGCCTGGCCTATATGAACCCCATCTTCGCCTGCAACTTCACCACGGTCTTTCTCTACCTGTTCAACGCCATCCTCCAGTCCCAGGGCGATACCAAATCCTTCCGCAACGTACTGGTGTTCACCGCGTTGCTTAACGTGGCCCTGGACCCGTGGTTCGTGTTGGGCGGTTTCGGCCTGCCCGCCATGGGGCTGGCCGGGGTGGCCTGGGCCACCGTGGCGCTTCAGGCCTGCGGTGTGGTCTATCTCGGCTTCAAGGCGCGGCGGACCGGGCTGATGTGCACCGGGGGCGGGCGCAACCTCATCCCCCACCCGCGCATCTACGCGGAGATCGCACACCAGGGCTTCCCCGCGGCCCTCAATTTCATGACCATCGCCCTGGGCTTCTTCGTCATCTTCCGCTTCGTCTCGCGCTTCGGACCCGAGGCGAGCGCGGCGTACGGCATCGCCACCCGCATCGACCAGATCGTGCTCCTGCCGACCATCGGCCTGAACGTGGCCTCTCTGACCATCACCGCCCAGAACTACGGTGCGGGACGGATGAACCGCATCCGCGAAGCCATGGGCAAGAACCTCAAGTACGGCGCGATGCTGCTCCTTCCGCTGTCGCTGCCCATCCTGCTCTTTGCCGCCCCGCTCATGTCCATCTTCACTTCCGACCAGGCCGCCATCGCCATCGGGGCGGAGTACCTGCGCATCGACGCCTTTACCCTGTACGGCTACGTGGTGATCATGGTCTCCACCTCGGTGCTCCAGGGCATGAAACGGCCCCTGTTCGCCATCTGGCTGGGAGCCTCCCGCCAGGTGGTCGCGCCGTGGCTGTTCTTCACCGTGTTCTGCACCTGGCTTGGCTACGGCACTATCGCCATCTGGCTCTCCATCTTCGTTATCGTCTGGGTTTCGGCCCTGGTGGCCTACCGGTTCGCGCGCGGGACGTTGCGGCGGATGGCGTGACCCTGGCTCGTCCGGCCGGGAAGGGCGGGGCAAAGCCCTCGACGAACCCGCCCCGGGCGTGCTACTGAACCGCAAAAAAGAAGGGGGCTCACCGGTTTCTTTCTTTTTCTCCGCCCGGCACCCTGACTGCGTTGGTCAAGGCCATTTCCCACCGGGCGGTTTTTTTCCTCCAGTGATCAGGGAGATAGCATTATGGAAAAGTATCAGAAGCAGGCCCTTCAGGTCGCCAAGGAAGTGGTGATCAAGTTTATCGAGGTGGGGCGCATTTCCCCCAATAATTTCGGGCAGAATTTCGACGTGATTTACAAGGACGTCATCCGCACCATCTCCGGCGAGACCGCCGGGGACGGTTCGCGCGAGGCCGAACCGGCGGAACAGGGCGAATGATGACGAAGCCCGAGTGCCGGTCCGCCACGGGAGCGTCCACCCACGCCGAGCACGGCAAGCGGGTGGCCGCCATGTTCGGCCGCATCGCCGGTTGGTACGATTTTCTCAACCACGCCCTCTCCGGGGGCCAGGACATCTACTGGCGTTATCGGCTGGCCAAGGCTGCCCGTCCCGCGTCCGGGGAGACCCTTCTGGACCTGGCCGCCGGGACCATGGACGTGTCCGTGGAGTTGCTCCGGCAGTACCCGGACTGCAAGGTCGCGGCCCTGGATTTCGCTCTGCCCATGCTGGAGAACGGAAAGGCCAAGAAGCTGAAGGGTGGTCGTGAGGACGCCATTTTCCCGGTTCAGGCAGACGGGCGGGCCCTGCCGCTGCCCGACGAGTCCATGGGCGCTGCCACCATCGCCTTCGGCATCCGCAACATCCTGCCGCGCGAGGACGCCTACAGGGAGTTCTTCCGCGTGCTCAAGCCGGGCGCGCGCCTCTGCATCCTGGAGTTCGGCACCGGCTCCAAGCGGGTCTGGAAGGGCGTATACAATTTTTATCTGGACAAGCTGCTGCCGTTCATCGGCGACCGCATCTCCGGCGACCCGGGCGCGTACCGTTATTTGGCGGAAACCATCAAGACGTTTCCTGATGAGCGGGCCCTGGCCAGGGAGATGGTCGACGCTGGGTTCGAGCGCGTTTATCACGTGCCCATGATGTCCGGTATCGTCTACCTGCACGTGGGCGAAAAGCCCGCAGCCGGGGAATAGGGGGAGCGGTCCCGTGCAGGGAGGCTAATCCCTGGCGCTGCCGTAGTCGTAGCGGAGCTACGGCGAGGATTGGTTTGCGGCCGGCAATGACGCGATTACCACGCTATCGACAACCCGACCGTTATAAGGCTAAAGATTGGCCGAAGGATATGACGAGGAGGCCAAGGATAATGGCCGCCAGTCCGATGAAACGCAGGAATTTCGGCGGTTGTTCCGCCAGCTTGACGAGCATGAGCGGCATGCGTTCGGCAAAGAGGAAATAGGGAACGCCCTCGAAGACCAGGGCCAGACCTATGGCTGAAAAAAGCAGGGACCAGTCGATGTTCATACGGTACTGATAGCCGGGAACCCCGACGGTGTCCACCTGACTTAATAACGATAGCGAAGAGTGGTATAATGATTACATTCGAACAACTGAAAATGAAACAGGACGCCGTGGCCGTGGTCGGCCTCGGCTACGTGGGACTCCCTCTGGCCGTCGCCCTGGCCGAACACTTCAAGGTGCTGGGCGTGGACGTGTCGGCCAAACGCGTGGAAGAGTTGAAGAAACGTATCGACCGCACCGGCGAGGTTGATTTCGCCACGGTGCCCGAAGACATTGATCTGACCTTCACGGCGGAGATTGCGGACCTGAAAAAGGCCCGGATGGTGATCGTGGCCGTGCCCACGCCCATTGACGAGTACCGTTCGCCGGACCTGACACCCGTGATCGGGGCCAGCACTTCGGTGGGCGCGAACCTTCAGCCCGGCAGCGTGGTCTGCTACGAGTCCACGGTGTTTCCCGGCCTGACCGAGGACATCTGCGTGCCGATCCTGGAGAAGGAATCGGGCCTGACCTGCGGCAAGGATTTCTGGGTGGGGTATTCGCCCGAGCGCATCAACCCCGGCGACAAGGTCCACCGGCTGGAGACCATCATCAAGGTGGTGGCCGGACAGGACAAGGCTTCCGGCGAACTGCTGAACGCGGTGTACGGCACCGTGGTCACCGCCGGGACGCACCTGGCCCCGGACATTCGCACGGCGGAAGCGGCCAAGGTCATCGAGAACACCCAGCGCGACCTGAACATCGCGCTGATGAACGAACTGGCCATGATCTTCGAGCGGCTGGGCATCGACACCCTGGACGTGCTCGAGGCGGCGGGCACCAAGTGGAATTTCCTGCCGTTTCGGCCCGGCCTTGTGGGCGGCCACTGCATCGGCGTGGACCCGTACTACCTGACTTTCAAGGCCGAGGCCGAAGGGTTTCATCCCCACGTGATCCTGGCCGGGCGCGAGATCAACGACGGCATGGGCAAGCACATAGCCGAGTCCACGGTCAAGCGGATGATCAAGAACGACCGCAAGGTCAAGGACGCCCGCGTGGGCGTGCTCGGCGTGACCTTCAAGGAGAACGTCCCGGACCTGCGCAACACCCGGGTGGTGGACATTTTGGCCGAACTCGCCGATTACGGCGTCAAGACTCTGGTCCACGATCCCATGGCCGACCCCGAGGAAGCGCTGGAGGAATTGGGCGTCAAGCTGTGTTCCCTGGATGAATTCCGGGATTTGGACGCGCTCATTCTGGCCGTGTCCCATGAGCAGTACCGAACGCTGCCTCTTGCCGAGATCAAGCCCTGGTTCAGCGATCCGGATTCGGCGCTGGTCATTGACGTGAAGTGCTTCTTCGACCGCGCTGAAGTGGCGGCCGCAGGCATCGATCACTGGCGGCTGTAGGTAATACTGATGATCGTCTTCGTTACGGCCACCGCCAAGGAGATGCGCTCCGCCTTCGGGGGGAGCGCGCCTGCCGTGGAGCAGGGTGAGACCCGCGAGTTTTCGTTTCGGGGGCGTTCCTTGCTGCTGGCCGTTTCGGGTGTGGGACTGGTCAATGCGGCCTTGGCCGCGGGCCGGTTGCTGGATCTGCCCCGCGTGGAAGGGATGGTCAACGTCGGCATTGCCGGAGCCTACGACGTGGAGGCGTTTCCTCTGGGAACCACCGCCTATGCCTGGCGCGAGGCGTGGCCGGAATACGGTCTGCTGGACGAGGAGGGGCGGGTCGATCCCAAGGCCATCGGCTTTCCTCAGGGCAAGGCGGGCAAGCAGCTTGTCTGGAACCGGGTCAAACTTCAGCCGGTGCGTGACGCCGGGGCCATGGGGCTGCATCTGGGCGAGTTGTGGAACCGGGCGTCGGCCCTTTCCGTGGGTTCCGTGACAGGCTCGGCGGACCGCGCCGGGTGGCTCAAGACCGCCTTTTCCGGCGATATCGAAAACATGGAAGGGTTCGCCTTCGGCTATGCCTGCCAGAGCACCGGCGTGCCGTTTCTGGAGGTGCGGACCATCTCCAACATGGTTGGTTCCCGCCTTGACGGAGACTGGGACCTCAAGGGCGCGCTGGGCTCCCTTGAAGAAGCGGTCGAAACCCTTTTCTCAGGCGCGTAGTTTGCTTTACTACCGGGCCGCAATCTGACACTATACCGGGATATGAACGACTTGCTTCGCTATTTCCAACGGGAACTCCCCGCCATCAACGATTTTCTCGACGCCGAAGCCGACCTGTTGAACGGTCTGGTCCGGGACGTCGCCAAACATATCATCGGCTCGGGGGGCAAGCGCATTCGGCCCATGTTGACCCTGCTGTTCGCCCGTTCCCTGGGCTACGGCAAGGACGACTATCTTGCCATCGCCTGCGCCCTGGAGCTGCTCCACTCGGCCACCCTGCTGCATGACGACTTCCTGGACGACGCGGAGTTGCGTCGCGGCAAGGTCGCATCGCACCTGAAGTTCGGGCGCACCGAGACCATCCTGGCCGGCGACGCGTTGCTCGCCCTGGCCAACGAGATGGGCGCGCGCTACGGCAACGCACGTCTTTCCTGGTTGCTGGCCAGGGGGATCATGGAGACCGCCGTGGGTGAGATCGAGGAGATCGAGTTTTCCAAGAAACCGTCACTGGACCGGGAACGGTACATGCGGATCATCATCGGCAAGACCGCAAGGCTGATCGAGTGTGCCTGCCGCTGCGGTGCGGCCCTGGCCGGGGCCACCCCCGAGCAGGAGGACGCTGCGGGCGAATACGGACTCAACCTCGGCATCGCCTTCCAGTTGGTGGACGACGCCCTGGATTACGCCTCGCCCACCAGCGAGACCGGCAAGCCAGAGGGCGGCGACCTGAGGGAGGGCAAGGTGACCCTGCCCCTGATCCTGCTCATGGAAGATGGCGACGAGGCGGGCCGTGAGAGTCTGCTCGAAGGGTTGCAGGACGGTTCCCTGACCGCCAGCCAGTGCGAAGCCGTGCTGGAGCAGGTCCGAGAGGGACGCTACTCGGAGAAGACCCGTGACGAAGCCTCTGCCTACGTGGAAAAGGCCAAGGCGTGTCTGGACGGATTCCCTCCGGGCGAGGAACTGACCGTCCTCAAGCAGGCCGCGGATTTCGTACTGACCAGAACCAAGTAATTTCAGGCCGGGCCCGCTGGGGCCCGGCCTTTCGCATTTGATATAGAGAGGAGAAACCGACATGCTGTGCCGTGTTATCGTGGGTTTGAAGGAAAACGTTCGTGACGTCGTGGGCGAAAAGGTCGCCCGCAAGATCAAGAGCGAGCTGGGCATGGACGTGCGCGGCGTGCGCATCGTCAACGTCTTCACCCTGGAAGGGCTGGAACAGGAGCAGGTGGACCTCGCCCTCGAGCGGGCGGCCCTGCACGATCCCGTGCTGCACGAGGCCTCTCTCGCCCCCCTGGCCCGCGACTTCGACTGGATTCTCGAGGTCGGCTTCCGCCCCGGCGTGACCGACAACGAAGGCCGGACCGCCAAGGAAACCCTGGGCGTGGTTCTCGGGCTCTCCAAGGAGGCCCTGGAAACGGTCAAGGTCTACACCTCCAAGCAGTACCTCGTTACCGCGGACATGGACGAGGACGGCATCCGTCACGTGGCCAAGGACCTGCTCGCCAACGAACTGATCCAGCGCTACGAGTACAAGTCCTCCGCCGTCTGGGCCGATGAGCCCGGCTTCGAGGCAAAGGCCGCCCGGGTCACCGGCCAGGCGTCCGACGAGGTTGCGATCATCCCGCTCTCTACCATGAGCGACGATGAGCTGATGGATTTCTCCCGGGCCAACACCCTGGCCCTGTCTCTGCGCGAGTTGCATGACATCCGCGCCTACTATGCGGACCCTGCGGTGCGGGCCGAGCGCGAGGCCATGAGCCTGGCCGCCGATCCCACCGACGCCGAGATAGAGGTCCTGGCCCAGACCTGGTCCGAGCACTGCAAACACAAGATTTTTTCCGCCAGGATCAACTACGAGAACAGGGAGACCGGCAAGACCTCCGAGTTCTCCAGCCTGTACAAGACGTTCATTCAGGGCTCCACCAAGCAGATCCGCGAGCGCAACGCGGCCACCCGCGAGGGCGGCGACTACTGCCTCTCTGTCTTTAAGGACAACGCGGGCGTCATCTCCTTTTCCGACAAGATCAACGTCTGCGTGAAGATGGAGACCCACAACTCCCCGTCCGCCCTGGACCCGTACGGCGGAGCGCTGACCGGCATCGTGGGCGTCAACCGCGACCCCATGGGCACGGGCATCGGCGCCAACCTGCTCTGCAACACCGACGTGTTCTGCTTCGCCTCTCCCTTCCATGAGGGCGAGCTGCCGCCCCGGCTGCTGCATCCCAGGCGTGTGTTCGAGGGTGTACGCGAGGGCGTGGAGCACGGCGGCAACAAGTCCGGCATTCCCACGGTCAACGGCTCCATCGTCTTCGACGAGCGCTACCTGGGCAAACCCCTGGTCTACTGCGGCACCATCGGCACCATGCCGGTGGAGGTGGCGGGACGTCCTTCCCATGAGAAATGCGCCATGCCCGGCGACTGCATCGTCATGTCCGGCGGCCGCATCGGCGCGGACGGCATCCACGGCGCGACCTTCTCGTCCGAGGAACTGCACGAGGGCTCACCGGCCACTGCGGTTCAGATCGGCGACCCCATCACCCAGCGCAAGATGTACGATTTTCTGATGCGCGCCCGTGATCTCGGCCTGTACAACGCCATCACCGACAACGGCGCGGGCGGGCTCTCCTCGTCCGTGGGCGAGATGGCCGAGGACTCCGGCGGCTTCGAGATGGATCTGGCCAAGGCCCCGCTGAAGTACGACGGGCTCCGCCCCTGGGAGATTCTTATCTCCGAAGCCCAGGAGCGCATGACCATGGCCGTGCCGCCCGAGAAGCTGGACCGGTTCATGGCCCTGTCCGCCGAGATGGACGTGGAGTCCACCGTGCTCGGCAGCTTCAACGAGTCCGGCAAGTATCTGGTCAAGTACAACGACAAGATCGTCACCTGCCTGGACATGGAATTCCTGCACAACGGCGTGCCGCAGATGTCCCTGGACGCCGTCTGGGAGCGTCCGGCCATCAAGGACGAGCCCGTGCCCGAACCCGCCGACCAGGGCGGAGTGCTCAAGGCCATGCTCGGCAGGCTGAACATCTGCTCCAAGGAGTACGTGGTGCGCCAGTACGACCATGAGGTCCAGGGCCGCAGCGCGGTCAAGCCCATGGTCGGCGTCAAGGCCGACGGCCCGTCCGACGCTGGCGTGGTCCGGCCCGAGCTGGACAGTGACCAGGGACTGGTCATCTCCCACGGCATCTGCCCGCAGTTCTCCGACCTCGACACCTACTGGATGATGGCCAACGCCATCGACGAGGGCATCCGCAACGCCGTCGCCGTGGGCGCGGACGTCAGCTACATGGCGGGCTGCGACAACTTCTGCTGGTGCGACCCGGTCCAGTCCGAGTCCACCCCCGACGGCCACTACAAGCTGGCCCAGCTGGTGCGCGCCAACCAGGCACTGGCCCACTACTGCCTCGGCTTCGGTGTCCCGTGCGTTTCCGGCAAGGACTCCATGAAGAACGACTACAAGGGCGGCGGCCAGAAAATCTCCATTCCGCCCACCGTGCTCTTCTCGGTCATCGGCGTCATCCCGGACGTGAACAAGTGCCTGACCTCCGATTTCAAGCGGGAAGGCGACCGCATCTACATGCTCGGCCTGACCCGGCCCGAGTTCGGCGGCAGCGAGATCGGCGCGGAGCTGGGCTTCTCCAGTTCCCGTGTCCCGCAGGTGGATCTGATCTCGGCCAAGAAACGCTATGAGACCATGTTCGCGGCCACCCAGGCCGGGCTGGTCAACGCGGCTCATGACTGCTCCGACGGCGGTTTTGCCGTGGCCCTGGCCGAGATGTGCGTCGGCGGCCGCCTGGGCGCTGACGTGGACCTCGCGAAGCTGCCTGTGAACGGCGACCTGAACGTCACCGGCAAGCTCTACGCCGAGTCCGCCAGTCGGCTGCTTGTCTCCGTGCCGGAGGACAAGGCCGAGGCTTTCGAAGCCGCCTTTGCCGGGCAGACCTTCGCTTGCGTGGGCACGGTCTCTGACTCCGGCAAGCTGGCTGTCGCCAACGGCGGAGCTCCGGTGCTGGAAGAAGGCGTCGAGGCCCTGGCCACCGCCTTCAAGGAGACGCTCAACTGGTAAGATAGACACCCCCCGGTTTTATGATATCAACTGCTTTACCTTGCTGGAAAAACCTCCTATAGACATGACAGGGTAAGGTTAGAATCCTATTTGCTCTGTTGGTTGAGCAAGGCTTTTGGTACGGGGGGTATACATTGTTTGAAACAGTCTGGTTCAAAGGCTGCCCGATATGCATCGTGGCGGCCTTTTTTTTGGTCTTCGGCATGGCCTTGGCTGCTCATGCCGAGGAGAGTCGGTACGTCGGTTCCGATGCATGTGCCGAATGTCATGAGCAGGAGTACAAGAACTACAAGCAGTATTCGAAAAAGGCGCATTCCGGCCGTTCCGTCAAGCATATGGCGGGCGATCTGACACCGGAAGAGCTGAAGGAATGCTTCGAATGTCATGTGACCGGGTACGGCAAGCCTGGCGGTTTCGTCAGCTTCGAGGAGACGCCTGAGCTCGCTGACGCCGGCTGCGAGAGTTGTCATGGCCCCGGCTACGCCCATGTGGAGTCCGGCGGCGACAGCGATTTGATAAAGGGTAAGCTGGTCCTGGAAGACTGCTCGCATTGCCACAATGCCGAGCGGGTCGAGGCGTTTGACTTCAAGCCGCTGATTTTCGGCGGCGCGCACTAGGGGAGATTCATGAAATTCATCAATCAATCCCTTGGCGTCAAAGTCATACTCCTGTCCTCGCTGATGACCATTCTGGCATTCACGGGGCTCTTCATCTACAATTCCTATTCCACTTACGATCATTACCTTTCGGAGGTAAAGCAGGCCGCTTCCAGGGAGGCCGACCTGCTGTATATCGCCATTGAGGACCCCATGTCGGTGGGGGACAACGACGGCACCATCATCAAGTTTCTCCAGTTGGCCGAGCGGTATCCCGACACGCGGGCCTATCTGACCGACTGGAAGGGTGAGGTCACCTATTCAACCGATGACGAGGCCACTCGAAAGTCCATTTACGACCTGCGCAAGGAAGACGGCATCTCCGGGATGGTCAAGCAGGGACTGGATGAGGCCATCGGGGATGGGACTTTGCTGGAAATCGACGGCAAGCTCCAGTTCCTGGAGGTCAAGCCCATCCCCAACAACCCGTTTTGCTACCACTGTCACGGCAGGAGTCGCAAAATCCTGGGCACCATGGTCATGACCGTGGATGTGAGTAAGCAGTTCGCCGCCCTCAAGCAGAGCCAGATCCGCTCAGCGGGAATTTCCGTCGTCGGGGTAGTGGCCCTGCTGTCGGTCCTCATCCTGTTCATGCGCAAGTCCGTGGTCAACCGGATCACGGATATCGCCGCCACCACCGAAGAGGTCTCCAAAGGGAACCTGGACGCGCGCTTCACTGTCAAGGGACAGGACGAGATCGCGTCCCTGGCCCAGTACCTCGGCGAGATGGTCGCGCAGATCAAGGATCAGCTCCAATACAACAAGTCGGTGCTTGAAGGCATCGTGGTGCCCCTGTTCGTTACCGACGGAGAGGAGCGTCTCCAGTACGTCAACCCGCCTCTGCGGGAGATTCTCGGCATGTCCGAGCAGGAGGCCATGGGCAGAATCGTCTCCGAGGTCTTCGTCTGTGGAGAAGGGGACGACAGCTGCGACGCGGCACAGGTCATATCACGGGGAACGGCCCTGTCCGGCCATTTCCACTATGTCCGTTCCGACGGCGTGTCCTTTCCGCTTCATTTCGAGGCATCGCCTCTGCTTGACGCGGAGGGCACCGCAGTCGGAGCCATCTGCGTATTGATCGACCTCACCCGCGAGGAGGAGGATCGAAAGAATATCGAGGCCCAGCGCCAGAATCTGCTCGTGGTGGCCAATGAGGTCACGGACGTCGCCAATCGCCTCAACGAGGCGTCCGACATCCTGTCCGAGCAGATGAGCGCCTTGGCCAATGGTGTGGATACTTCCGCGGCACAGACCGGTCAGGTGGCCACGGCCATGGAGGAGATGAACGCCACGGTGCTCGAGGTCGCCAGGAACGCGTCCGAGACATCCGAGGCATCCACTCGGGCCAACAAGGTCGCAGCCGAAGGCGGCGTGGTAGTCAGTAATACTGTCAGTGAGATCAACGCTGTGGCCGAGATCACCGAGACCCTGGCCGATGCGCTCGGCTCCCTCTCGGATCGAGCCGAGAATATCGGCAAGGTCATGGCGGTCATCAACGATATTGCGGACCAGACCAATCTGCTCGCCCTGAACGCGGCCATCGAGGCCGCCCGGGCAGGAGAGGCCGGGCGAGGGTTCGCCGTGGTGGCCGACGAGGTGCGCAAGCTGGCAGAAAAGACCATGGTCGCCACCAAGGAAGTGGAAGGGGCCATCTCCCTTATCCAGCAGTCCACAGGCGATGTGGTACGCGAGATGGATACGGCCCGGGAGCGCGTGCTCAACACTTCCGGCATGGCCAAGGAGGCCGGTTCGGTGCTCGACGAGATAGTGACCCATTCCAACGTCATGGCCGACATGGTCCGGGGCATCGCAACGGCGGCGGAGCAGCAGTCCTCCACCTCGGATGAGATCAATACGTCGGTTACGCAGATCAATAGCCTCTCCCAGGAGGTGCTCTCGGGCATCCGCGAGTCCAATCGGGGGATTCAGGAAGTCTCGGAGATGGCGTCCAACCTCAGCGAGTTGGTAGCCAAATTCCGTGAGTAGCGGATGATCAAATCGGTATGAAAACATGGCGGTCCGGCTTTGCGCCGGGCCGCTTTTCCACAATTCCCCTATGCTCCTTCCATGAAAAAATCGGGGATTGCCCATGGTTTCAGGCAGTAGGAGCTGATTTTCCTACTGCCCACAAAGGGTATTTGCGCCGAATGGAATTCTGGGGTAGGTGAGAAAATCTTTTGACGAGATTCATGCTCTTGACACGCATACTATAATACAATAGTAATTATTTCTACAAAGCGAATGGAGGTGGCCTATGGCTTCCGATGAAGGATTCCGACTTTCCAAACAGCGGAAAGTGATTTTGGAAGAATTGAGAAAGGTTAAGACGCACCCCACTGCCGACGAGGTGTATGACATGGTGCGCAAGATCATACCCCGCATCAGTCTTGGGACTGTGTATCGCAACCTTGAATTTCTGAGTAACCGGGGCTTGGTTCTCAAACTCGGTGCGCCTGGCGCACAGAAGCGGTTTGACGGGACTCCCGAGCCGCATCCGCACATCCGGTGTGCCGTATGCACCCGTGTGGTCGATGTGGAGTGCAATATTTCCATCCCGGACATTCCGGAGGAGTGTACTTCCGGGTACAAGATCCTCAGCACCAATGTGGAGTTCGTGGGTGTGTGTCCCCAGTGCCAGGAGTCGCAGCAGTAAATCTGCCTAGACGCAATCGAACAAGCGAAAACGGCGGGGCCGGCAGCGAAAGCTGTCCGGCCCCGCCGTTTTGTTTTGGTGATTGCGATACCGGCAGTGATCGCCGATTGACTTCTCTGCGTATCGGCCGGGACTCGATCTATTTATGACGCAGTCTTGGCGAACCTTTCATCATGCAGGCTGCCACTGTGCTGCCTGATGACATGGTTTTGCCGAGCCTGGCTATAGTTGCTGCAGCCGTCAGAACACCGTTTACCTCTCTTTTTTGAACCTTCAATGTGGAGGTGTGTCATTTTCGGGTTTTTCATCGGTTATGGGCGTCAGGTATGTAATTTCCTTTTTTTTCTTTTCGCGCACTTGACAAGCCCTGATTTCACAATTAGTAATAGTTCTCAAGTTGGAAGTAAAACTTTCTTTTTATTTGAATAGTCATTGGTTATTTCTACTATTGATAATGCCATTATCAAGACAATTTCCCGCTGGGGATGGATTTTCGTCCACGATGTGTTAGATAAGAGCTTAGCGTAGAAATCGGATAACCCAATTAAGATATGTCTCAGGAGGAATGATGTCGCTCAAAGGAACCCAGACCGAAAAAAATATCATGATCGCCTTTGCCGGTGAATCTCAGGCCCGTAACCGCTACACCTACTTCGCCAGCGCGGCCAAGAAGGAAGGTTACGTACAGATTTCCAAAATTTTCGAAGAGACCGCAGGTCATGAAAAGGAACATGCCAAGCGGCTGTTCAAATTCCTCGAGGGCGGCGACGCCGAGGTCATGGCCTCCTATCCTGCGGGCGTGATCGGCACGACCCTCGAGAACCTCAAGGCCGCGGCTGCGGGTGAAAACGAGGAGTACAGCCACATGTACCCCGAGTTCGCCAAGATCGCCCGCGAGGAGGGCTTCCCCGAGATCGCCGCCGTCATGGAGAATATCGCCGTGGCCGAGAAGTACCACGAGGAGCGTTACCTCTCCCTGGCCAAGAACATCACGGACGACAGGGTGTTCGTCAAGGATGCGGAAATCGTCTGGCGCTGCCAGAACTGCGGCTTCAATCACAAGGGCACCACAGCCCCTGTGAAGTGCCCGGCCTGCGATCATCCCCAGGCCCATTTCGAGATCAAAGACACCAACTGGTAAACAACAAACTTTTAAGGAGTTTTATCAATGGCTATCAAACTGGGCGAAGTGTACAAGTGTGAAGTGTGCGGCAACATGGTCATCGCCATCCACGAAGGCGGCGGCGACCTGGTCTGCTGCGGCCAGGACATGACCCTGCTGGTCGAGAACACCGTTGACGCAGCCAAGGAAAAACACGTTCCCGTGGTGGAAAAGGACGGCGACACTCTCAAGGTCAAGGTCGGTTCCGTGCCCCATCCCATGGAAGAGAAGCACTACATCGAATGGATCGAGTGCATGGTCGGCGATGTCTGCCTGACCAAGATGCTCAAGCCTGGCGATGCCCCCGAGGCAGAGTTCTGCATCCGCGGCCTGTCCGGCGATATCCAGGTCCGCGAATACTGCAACCTGCACGGACTCTGGAAGGCCTAGCCTCATTGTGAAGAAAATCGGCGGGGGCGGGCGCTGGCCCGTCCTCGTTTTTTTTGAAAGAATTTCATGAGCTGACCGGAATGCCCGGAAGGCCAAGGAGGTTTCATGGCCCGCCCCGAAGACATGTACCAATGCCAGACGGTCAATTGCGGCTACATCTACAATCCCGACAAGGGCGATCGCAAGGGCAAGATCAAGAAGGGCGTGTTGTTCCAGGACCTGCCTGACGATTGGCGCTGCCCCATCTGCGGCGGCACCAAGAAATGTTTCCGCCCCCTCGCGGGCGAAGGTTCCACCAAGTCCGATTGTGAACTTCCGGTGGAAACGGATGCGGACAAGTTGACAGCGGCAGCCTCTGCTGCAAAAGTTACCGACCAAAAGGAGAGAGACCCCATGCAGAAATACGTTTGCGACATTTGCGGCTATGTTTACGACCCCGAAGTGGGTGATCCCGACAACGACATCGCTCCCGGCACCAGCTTTGACGATCTGCCGGACGATTGGACCTGTCCCATCTGTGGCGCTGACAAGGACAGCTTCTCCCCTGAAGCCTAAGCGCCCCAACGTTGACTGAGTGGACCGGCCCATTGCCGGTCGAGGCCGGGGAGAGATCCCCCGTTGGATATCGTTTCCATCGGACGTCCGCAGTGCGGTCCGAGAACAAGGATTGAAACGGAGGCGTGGCCGAAATGACCGCGCCTTTTTTTGAAATGGCGGTTGATTAGCCGTCCAATGTGGAGAATAGAATGAAACCCGTCGAGATTAAGAAAGATGTCTTTTGGATTGGCGCCGTTGATTGGAATCGGCGCAATTTCCACGGCTATTCCCTGTCGCATAAGGGAACCACCTACAACAACTTTTTGATCAAGGATGAGAAAGTCACCCTGATCGACACCGTGTCCGAAGAGTTCTGGGGCACCCTCCAGTGCAACATCGCCCAGGTCCTGGGCAAGGACGCCAAGATCGACTACTTCGTCATCAACCACCTGGAGCCCGATCATGCGGGTTGCCTGGCAAAGGCCGTTGAGAAATACCAGCCCGAGAAGATCTACACCTCTCCCATGGGCCAGAAGGCCATGATGGCTCACTTCCACTATGAGAACTGGCCGGTCGAGGTCGTGCCCACCGGCACCGAGATCTCCCTCGGCGCCCGCACCCTTCACTTCATTGAAGCGCGCATGCTGCACTGGCCCGACTCCATGCTGACCTACTGCCCCGAGGACAAGATCCTCTACACCAACGACGCTTTCGGCCAGAACTGGGCCACCAGCGAGCGTTTCGCCGACGAGGTGGACCGCTATCCCCTGGAACAGCGCATGCAGGAGTACTACGCCAACATCGTGCTTCCCTACTCCCCTGTGGTCGAGAAACTGCTCTGCTCCCTGGGCGACATGGGCCTGGATATCGACATGATCTGCCCGGACCACGGCCTGCTCTTCCGCGGAAAGGAAGACTGCCAGTGGGTCGTCGACAAATACTGCGAGTACGCCGCACAGAAGCCCAAGAACAAGGCTGTCATCTTCTATGACACCATGTGGCACTCCACCGAGAAAATGGCCGAGGCCGTGGCTACCGGCCTGGCGGACGAGGGCGTCTCCGTGCGCATCATGTCCCTGAAGGCCAACCACCACTCCGACGTCATGTCCGAAGTGGTTGACGCGGCCGCCGTGATCGCGGGTTCGCCCACGCACAACAACGGCATCCTGCCGCTGGTCTCCAACATGCTCACCTACATGAAGGGCCTCCGTCCGCAGAACAAGATCGGCTCTGCCATCGGTTCCTTCGGCTGGTCCGGCGAGTGCGTCAAGATCCTTTCCACGGCTCTGTCCGACATGGGCATGGAGATGATCGACCCAGTCAAGGTCAAGCACGTTCCCACCCATGACACCATGCAGCAGTGCTACGAGCAGGGCAAGGCCATCGCCGCCGCCATCAAGGCGAAGATCGGCTAGTCCCGAGTCGTCAGTCCGAATTCGGCCCGGTCCCTTTCTGGGGGCCGGGCCTTTTTTTATGCTGGAGATTCCGGTTCCGCCCGGCCTGAACTGGGGTGCGGCCCTGTCGGGAAGGGCGTCATATGTCAATGCTCCCTGGTATGGGGCAAAGGCTCCCATCATTGTCAGCTGTGCGGCAAAGTGGTAATGAATTCTACATGAAACAGCCTTTGGAGATAGGGATGTCAAGTGTCACGGTGCTTCGAAAGAGGAGCCTGCGTTGGTTGAGTGGCCGAAGACGGCCCATGCCCGGTCGCGGTAGTCTCTTCTACTGGGCGGCCTGCATGGTGATCCTGCTCTGGACTATTCTTGCCTCCCCGGGCCTTGCCGCGTCGGCAGCCGCCCCGGCCAATCCTCAGGCTGAGCCAACCATGGTCTTCACTTCCTTCCCCTGCCAGGGGATGGGGGTCCTGTTTGAGCGGATTCTACGCGAAGCCTACGGTGAGCTGGGGTATTCAGTCGTGATACGGCGGGTGCCCGCAGAGCGCGCCCTGGTCATGGCCAATGCAGGGCTGGTGGACGGCGAGGCCGCCCGCGTTCCCGTCATTGAGCTGCGGAATCCCGATCTGATCAAGGTCCCCACGCCTCTTTACGTCAACCGGGTGGCTGCATTCACTCGCGGAAAGGATATCGACCTCGAAGCCGGGTGGGACTCACTGCGTCAGTACCGCATCGGCTGCCTGCTCGGATACAAGTATATCAACAAGCAGACCCAGGGTATGGAACGTGTTATGGTTCCTTCGTATGAGCAGTTGTTCGCCCTTCTCAGGAAGGGGCGGGTGGATATCGTGGTGGCGGAGTATCTGGACGCCATGTCGAATATCCTGAAGGAGGACGATTTTCAGGTCCTTCAGCCATTCCTGGCCGAGAATCCCATGTATCACTATCTGAACAAGAAGAATGCGGCCCTTGTGCCCAAAGTCGACGCCGTGCTACGCCGTATGCTTGCGGACGGTCGGATGGATGCCATCCTCAGGGATGTTGAGGTATCGTTGG
The DNA here is from genome assembly GCF_009762795.1 of Pseudodesulfovibrio cashew. NCBI lineage: Bacteria > Pseudomonadati > Thermodesulfobacteriota > Desulfovibrionia > Desulfovibrionales > Desulfovibrionaceae > Pseudodesulfovibrio > Pseudodesulfovibrio cashew. Next base: position 1,699,411 of record NZ_CP046400.1, read on the forward strand.
GCTGCCCCGATCTCGACTGTCCCGTCAATCACTGAGGATTTCCTTGACCCGGCCGACCTGGCCGTCCTCCAGACGGACCTTGATGCCGTGGGGATGGGTCGGCGACTTGGTCAGCAGGCGCGCGATCACCCCTTCTGTCAGTCTGCCGGTTCGCTGGTCCTTTTTCAGGACTATGTTCACCCGCATGCCGGGCTTGAGGTTCTTTCTGATCGTCCCTTCCATGGGATGCTCCTCGGGCCATGGGCGCAACACAAGACCGGGGTGTCGGCCCCGCCTTTCCCCATGGGGGCTTGCTTAGCGCCAGGCGCCTTTCTTGTAGCTGAAGATGTGCCGGTTCGGGATGATGGCCACAGGGATGAACTCGGCCTTACGGCAGGCCGCCGGGCTATCGGCAATGGCCTCGAACACCTTCTCCTTGTAGGAGAGGACCGCCACGTAGGGGATGGTCTTGGACTTGGAGCGGCGCACCTTGCAGATGAGCGAGTTGCGGTCGATGGCGTGGTACCGCGCGCGGTAAGTGCCGTCGGGCAACTGGACGATCTGCATCCGGCTCTTGGAGAGGCGGTGGTTGCGATTAAGGGCCGAGACCTTGGTTTTGGCGAAGTTGGTGAAGTCGGCGTGTTTGCTGGCCAGGTCCTCGTCAAGGTAGACGGGCAGGTTCTTGGCGGAGACCGGCGTGTTCGCGTTGCCGGGCGCTGCCACGGCCACGTCAACGGCCTTTTGCTCAGGTTCCTGCGCCAAGGCGTCGGAAACGAAAAAAGGCCCGCTCAGGAGCGCGGCAAAAACGACAAAGATGACAAAATGTTTCATTGGACGGGTTCCTCTGACCAGAGCAGTCGGCTGGGCGGCAGTGCCGCCCAGCCGTTTTTTTTATAGCGCTACTTGGTCAGGATTTCAACCCTGCGGTTCAGCTTGCGGCCTTCCTTGGTGGCGTTGTCGTACTTGGGGCTCAACTCGCCGTAACCCTTGGCATTCAAGCGATCGGCGGAGATGCCGTTCTTGACGAGCCAGGTCTTGACGGAGTTGGCGCGGCGTTCGGACAGGCCCTGGTTGTAGGCCTCGGGACCGGTGGAGTCGGTGTGACCGGCGACCTCGAAGGTGGCCTTGGCGTCTTCGTCCAGAATGGCCTTGGCTTCCTCGAGCACGGGGATCATCTCATCGGTGATGGCGTACTTGTCAAAGCCGAAGTGCAGGCTGAAGGTGATGGTTTCCTTGGCCATGGGAACGACCGGGGCCGGAGCCGGAGCCGGGGCGTCCGCCACTTCTTCGTAGAACACGTCCTTGGCGTACTGATCCATGGCGCCGGCGGCCATCAGGGAGGCGTAGTCGGCGGGCACGGTGCAGGAGGACAGGGCGCGGATTTCGTCGATGATCATCTGGCCGCGCGGGGTGTCCGCGTAGCTGACCACGTGAATGCAGAGCTTGTCGCCGTACTTGGAGTACAGGGCCTGGGCCTGGGCGATGGGATCGGCGCCGAGGTTGGAATTACCGTCGGTGAAGATGATCAGCGCGGTCTTGCCGGAGAGGCCGGCGATGACCGGGTCGAGGTCCATCAGGCCGTTACCCAGGGTGGTGCGGCGGTTGAAGATGGCGAATTCGGTGCCGACGGAGTCGATGCCGGAGGCCATGGCGGCCTTGTTGTAGGCGCCGGGCTGAACCTTTGCCTCAAAGGGGGCGAACAGGAACATGCCCGAGGTGTAGTCCAGGTCGGGAATGGCCTTGTTCATGGATTGAAGGGTTTCGACGGCCAGGTCGATTTTCTTTTTGCCAAGGCTCTTATGGTGCATGGCCATGGAACCGGACTGGTCGAGGAAGAGGATGAAATTGTCCGCCTTTTTGATCATTTTCGCGGAGGCCGGGGCGGCCAGGGAGAACGTCAAGGTCAGGACAGCCAACAGAGTCAACAAAAGCAGTTTTCTGGATTGTTCCATGATGGTGCTCCTTTGGGAATTATACACGCAGTAACGGCTGCATGCGGCTTTACAGATAAACCATATACTCTACTGGAAAGGCTGGTGCAAGGGGGATATTTGATTTTTGATGGTATATTTATATTGTATAATACACTGAAAGGGCTTTGGTTGCGTCTCGGGCGCGAACACAGTATGAAGAGGCGTTTGCCGCTCATGTGAGTGGCTCGGTTTTCGAAGACAAGGAGTCTGCATGTATATTGTCACCGGCGGCGCGGGGTTCATCGGCAGCGCCATGGTCTGGAAGCTCAACCAGATGGGCATTGACGACATCCTGGTGGTGGACAATCTCGCCAAGAGTTCGAAGTGGAGCAATCTCGTAGGGTTGAAGTATGAGGACTATCTCCATCGGGATCAGTTCCTGAAGTTCGTCATCGAGGGGGAAGACCCCTTTGAGGTGGACGCCGTCATCCACATGGGTGCGTGCTCCTCTACCACCGAACAGGACGCCGACTTCCTCATGGAGAACAACTACCGCTACACCCAGTACGTCTGCCGCTACTGCCTGACCAACGATGCCCGGTTCGTCAACGCGTCAAGCGCGGCCACCTACGGCGAAGGCGAGTTCGGCTTCGGCGACGCCCACGAGGACATCGACCGCCTGCGTCCCCTGAACATGTACGGCTACTCCAAGCAGCTCTTCGACCTCTGGGCCAAGCAGGGCGGCATCCTGGACAAGATCGCCTCCCTGAAGTTTTTCAACGTCTACGGGCCCAACGAGTACCACAAGGACGACATGCGCTCGGTCATCTGCAAGGCGCACAAGCAGATTCTGGAGACGGGCAAGCTCAAGCTCTTCAAGTCCTACCGCGAGGAATACCCCCACGGCGGCCAGAAGCGCGACTTCGTCTACGTCAAGGATGTGGTGGACATCATGGCCTGGCTGCTGGAGAACCCGGAGATCAACGGCATCTTCAACGTGGGCACCAGCACCCCCCGCACCTGGAACGACTTGGCGGGCGCGGTCTTCGCGGCCATGGGCCGGGAGCCGGAGATCGAGTACATCGAGATGCCGGAGACAATCCGCGACAAGTATCAGTATTTCACCGAGGCGGACATGACCAAGCTGGTTGAGGCCGGGTACGACAAACCCATGACCTCCCTGGAGGACGGCGCGGCCGACTACGTGCAGAACTACCTGGCCAAGGATAACCCGTACCTGACGTCCCGGTAGGGAGTTCTTGCGCGAGGGCTACGCAGCACCGCGTTTTCGGATGAATGAAGGGGAATAGTTGAAGCGCAAACGGCACATATCGCTGAGCCTGGGGCTCTTTTTGGCCCTGGTGTTCTGCCTGCCCCTGACCCTGCTCGGGAGCAATCCGCTGCTGAACAACGTCAGGCGCTACGTGGCCGACGCCCCTGAGCGCGAGCCCCAAGGTGACGAGTGGACCTTCTCCGCCGACAGGGTGGTGGGGGACCACACCAGCGAGTACGTCGAGGCCTTCGGCAACTGCTCCCTGTCCCTGGGCACGAACCAGTTGCGTGCCGATTTCGCCCGCTATTACCAGACCACGGGTTGGGTCTTCCTCAAGGGCAACATCCGCGCCCATTGGGGCGGCGACTTTCTCCAGGCCGACGAGGCCGAGTTCGACCTGAACAACATGACCGGCTGGCTCAAGAACGGCAAGCTGTTCATGTCCAAGCCCCACATCTACGTGGAGGCCGAGCGCGTGGGCAAGTCCAGGGGCGACTCCTACACCTTCAAGAACGCCAAGGTCACCGCCTGCGACGGCGAGAAACCGGCCTGGTCAGTAACCAGCGAGGAGGGCGAGGTCGAGCTGGACGGCAAGGTCCGTCTCTACCGCTCCGCCTTCCGCATCAAGAACGTGCCGGTTTTCTACTGGCCCTATATGTCGTTGCCGGGTCGCCAGAAGCGCGAGTCCGGCTTCCTCGCGCCCTACGTGGCCTCCAGCCGCAAGCTCGGCTTCCAGATCAACCTGCCGTACTACTGGGTCATCAACGAGGAAGCGGACATGACTTTCTACCAGAACTACATGACCCGGCGCGGCTACATGCAGGGCCTGGAGTTCCGCCACGCCGAGGACGCCTCCTCCAAGGGCATGTGGAAGCTGGACATGCTCAAGGACAACAAGCGCGCTGTCAGCGAGGCCGACGAGTGGGAGGATTACAAGGGGGACGGCCTGGCTCGGCCCAATCGGAGCCGTTGGTGGCTGCGTTCCAAGTACGACGGCTGGCTCGGCAGCCCCGACCTCAGGGTCAAGCTCGACCTGGACCTTGTCTCCGATCAGAACTACCTGCGCGACTTCCAGAGCGGACCCAACGGGTTCGACCGCAACCGCCAGGAGTTTCTCGACGCCTTCGGTCGCGATATCGACAACAAGGACGATACTACCCGGACGTCCACGCTTATGGCATCGCGCAGCTGGGACCGCGTCGGTCTGGTGGGCAAGGCGCAATATGTCGAGAACCTCGAGTTCATGAACGGCAACGGCGACGACAAGGACAACACCACGGTCCAGACCGTGCCCGAGCTGGAGGCATTCGCCTTTCAGCAGTCCATCCCCGGCACCCCCGCCGAGTTCTCCGCCGAGGCCAAATACGATTATTTTTACCGCAACAAGGGACACACCGGCCATCGGGTCAGGGTGACCCCCACGGTGAAGATGCCCCTGGCCTCGGAGTTCGTGACTTTCATCCCGTTTGCCGGGGTGGACCACACCTCCTACGACCTGACCCGCCACGAGGGCTACGGCAACCAGACCGTCACCGACTCCGGCGGACGCGAGGTGGAGCTCAACACCAACGCCACCAAGAGCGGCTACAGCTCCCGCACCACCTGGTCCGCAGGGTTCGACGCCTTCAGCCAGATGACCCGCGTTTTCCCCCTGGCCGAGGCCATCAAGGCCGAGCCCGGGCTGGCCGGGACCTCTCGCTGGACCCGGCTCAAGCATTCCGTCGTGCCCCGCGTGTCCTACGCATACACGCCGAACATAACCGGCCAGGAGAAGTATCCCTATTTTGACGAGTTCGATCGGATCAAGGCCAAGAACGAGGTTACCTATTCCCTGACCAACGTTCTTGACCGTCGGCGCGAGAGCGTGGTCCTCAAGCCCGGCAGGGACGGCACCCCGCCCCAGGCCGAGGTGGTTTCGGACTATCTTGATTTCCTGCTCTTCCGGTTGGAACAGACCTACGACCGCAACGAGGCATCCCGCAAGGACCAGCTGGACGAGTATGTCCGTCGTCCGTTCTCGGACGTGCTGGCCGAGCTCAAGATCCGGCCCGAGGACTTCATCGACGTCATCAGCCGCACCTGGTTCTCGCCCTACAAGTCCAGCCTGACTCAGGTGGAGAACACGGTCCGGCTCTACAAGGAAGGCCTCGGCGAGTTCTCCGTGGGCTATGACTACCTGACCCGTATCGACGAGTACAAGCGTCAGCGGGTGGACACCATGTCCATCCTGGAGCTGGCCGCCAAGTGGGAGCTGAACGACACCCTGACCCTGGGGGCCAAGTACCGGCACGACTTCAACAGCGAGCGCGACCTGGAGCGGACCCTGAGCGTGGACTGGGCTGCGGAATGCTATTCCCTGTACTTCGCCTTCACCCAGAAGCCCAACGATCAGCGCTTCGAACTGGGTTTCAACCTGATGGATTTCTAGCCAGCCGCTTTCCCCGGCGTTGGCGCGTTCATGCCAATGCGCCAGCCCCTGGAAAAATACGCTACTTCATGTAAGAGAGACTCCATGGAACAGACTCCCGTCATCCGCGTCCTGCCTGCAGGGTTGAAGAACCAGATCGCCGCCGGTGAGGTGGTGGAACGACCGTCCAGCGTGGTCAAGGAGCTGGTGGAGAACGCCTTGGACGCCGGGGCCACCCGTGTGGACGTCATTGTGGAGCAGGGCGGCCGTTCCCTTATCGTTGTTCAGGACAACGGCGCGGGCATCGGCGCGGATCAGCTCAATCTGGCCGTGACCCGGCACGCCACTTCCAAGATCGCCTCTTTCGACGACCTCTCGGCCATCGGCTCTTTCGGATTCCGGGGCGAGGCCCTGCCCTCCATCGCTTCGGTCTCCCGCTTCACCATGACCTCCAAACTCAGGGGGGCGGATGAGGCCGCGTTTATTGCCGTGCGTGGGGGCGAGGTGCAGGAGGAAGGGCCTGCGGCCCTGGCCTCGGGCACGCGGGTGGAGGTCCGCGACCTGTTCGCCAACACCCCGGCGCGGCTCAAGTTTCTCAAGACCGAGGCCACGGAGAACAAGCGCTGTCAGGACACGCTCATGCGCATCTCCCTGGCCCATACCGAGACGGGCTTCTCCCTGACCGTGGGCGGCCGCGAGGCTTTTCGGCTGCCGCCCGGCCAGGCGCTGGCAGACCGGCTGGCCACGTTCTGGCCCCCGGCGGTCTGCGAGGGGCTCTCTCCCTTCGATTTCGAGCGTGAGGGCTACCGCGCCCACGGCGTGGCCGGTTCGCCGTCCACGGCCCAGGGGCGTGGGGACCGCATCCTGCTCTACGTCAACGGTCGTCCGGTTCAGGACAAGATGATGCTCTCGGCGGTCCGCCAGGCCTACCGGGGCATGCTCCTGTCCCGCGAATACCCGCAGCTGGTCCTGTTTCTGGAGCTGCCCACCCGTGAGGTGGACGTCAACGTGCATCCGGCCAAGCTGGAGGTCCGCTTCCTGGAGGAGAGCCGCGTCTTCTCCTCCATCCGGGGCGGCGTACTCCAGGCTCTGTCCGGCTCCTCCGACGATACTTCTTCCTTTACTGCTACCGGTTCCTTTGCCGGTACGAACGAGATGACTGGCGAGCCTGCCGCACCGTCCTTTGGCGGGGCGTCCGCTCCCGCCTCTGCCTCTACTGGCTCGGCCCGGCGGGCGCACACGCCTTCGGGCGGCGGCGAGGCCCCCAAGTTTGCCTCCTACCGGGAGTACCGGGCCGGATACAATCCGCCCCGTGACATTCCGCTGCCCGTGCCTCCGCCCTCGGTCACGGGAGGAGAGGGGCTGGTGGAACCTCCTTCAGGCCCGGCGGCGACTTCGTTTCCTCTGGCCGAGGCGGGTCGGAGCGCCCCGCTGGCCGGAACGGATTTTACCTATCTCGGCCAGGTGGCCGACACCTATCTGGTTCTGAAGCAGGGCGAGTCGCTGGTGCTCATCGACCAGCACGCGGCCCACGAGCGTGTGCTCCTGGCCGCCATGCGCCAGGCCCGGACCAAGGGCGACTCCCAGCCCCTGGCCCTGCCGGTTGAGATTTCCCTGCATCCCAGCGAGGCCGAGGTCCTGCAAAACCTGTGGGAAGGGCTGCGCTCCATGGGCTTTCTGCTTGAGATGGACGGCCCGGCCCGGGTGCTCATGCGCGGCATCCCCCCGACACTGGACTCCGGCAAGGCGCGGGAGTATCTTGCCGACGCCCTGGCCGAAAAGGCCGGGACCCTGGACGATCTGTGGACCATGATGGCCTGCAAGACCGCCATCAAGGCGGGTCAGCCTTTGGCTGCGGACGAAGCGCTCTCCCTGCTCGAAACCTGGCTCGTCACACCGGAGCGGGAATTCTGCCCCCACGGGAGACCCATCGTGGTCACCTGGTGTCCGGCGGATCTGGAAAAACTCTTCAAACGGAAATAAGACCATGACCATCGAATACAACAAACTCAAGGTGCGGGTGAATCTGGACAACCTGCGCCACAACCTCCGCGTGTTCAAGAAACTGCACGACAACGTCATCCCGGTCATCAAGTCGGATGCTTACGGGCACGGTCTGGCCGAAGTGGCCCGCGCCCTGAAAGGGGAGGCCGAGACCTTTGCCGTGGGCTTCGTCAATGAGGCCTCCCTCCTGCGCCGGTCAGGCTGCGAGGCCCGGATTTTCGCTCTCCTCGGCCCTCAGGACGAGGCAGACTATGCCGCCCTGTGGGATGACCGAGTGCTCACGGCCTTCGGGCAGATGGGGCAGCTGGAGGAGGCTGCGAGGTTGGCTCAGGATCGCGGTCCTTTGGATATCGGGCTCAAGTTCGACACCGGCATGCGCCGTCTGGGTTTCCTGCCGGAGGAGGCGGACGAGGTCGTGGCTTTTCTCAAGGCCAACCCCGCGCTGAACCCGGTCATGGTCACCTCCCACCTCGCTCTGGCCGACGAGCCGGCGCGCAAGGAGGCCGTTGATCGTCAGGCAAGCCGCTTCAGCCGGGCCGTGGATACCCTGCGGGGCGCGGGCTTCGACGTGGAGGCCAACCTGGCCAACTCGGCCGGGTCCATGGGGCACGAGGCGTGCCGCCACGACTCCCTGAGGCTGGGCATCTCCCTGTACGGCGGTAATCCCTACTACGGCACGGAGTGGGCCGGACTGGGCGAGGATCTCAAGCCTGCCATGGAGGTCTCGGCTCCGGTCATGCAGGTGCACGCGCTGAAAAAGGGCGAGGGCATCAGCTACGGCTGGACCCACGTGGCCGAGCGCGACTCCATGGTGGCCGTCATCGGCGTGGGCTATGCGGACAACTACAGCCGCGGGCTCTCCAACACCGGCCAGGTGAACATCGCCGGACGCCGCGCTCCCATCCTCGGCAGGGTCTGCATGCAGATGTGTGCGGTTGACGTCACCGATATTTTGGGCGAAGGGACACCTGTTGTCCCCGGTGATCGCGCATGGCTCCTGGGCGGCCCCGGAGAGGGGTACATCAGCCCGGACGAGCTGGCCGGATGGTGGGGGACCATTACCTATGAAGTTTTTTGCCTGCTGGGGATGAACCCGCGGGAATATCTTTAATCGCATCCGCGAGAGGCAAGGAGGAAGCTATGCCCGCAGTACGGGAAGACGAATGGACCGTGGCCGAGAGCTACGCCCGCAAGGATATGGACGAGCAGGGCGTGAGCCCGGAGTGGCTGGCCGGAAAATGGATGAACGTGGCCGAGGACATGGCCCTCATCCCCGAGAACAACGTCCGCGTCGTTGAGGAAAACGGCGTGGTGCGTGTGGAAGTCTCCACTTATCTGATGGAATGCATGCGCGGCTTCTAGCCTGATGACGTTGCTGGTATTTGCCGGGGGAGGCGCACGAATGTGCGCCTCCCCTTTTTTGTTTCAACGTGATAAAGTCCTGTGGAAAATCGGTGGAAAACGCACGGATGACAAGGGGTTGTTCCCTCGGGAACAGTGTGTGTCAATTGCGTCAAAATCGACATATTTTTGTAGCAATACACTGATATGTTTGGTGATTGGCATTGTAACATAACCGTAACACTATAAGACGTTACATTTGTGTGACGTCCATGTTACAGACCCCTCGCGCCGTGTCGGGCGTTTTCCGCCGCCGGCGGAAGCAGCCGGACGACGCGACCAAGGAAAAACAGAATGAAGCTGCGTACCTTTCAGATGCGGATTCTCCTGTGGACATGGGGCTTGCTCCTCGTGGCCCTGGCCGTGATCTTTTATTATTCCACGGAGCTGGTCGGAAACGACCTGGTCAAAGCGACCCGCCAGCGCGCCATGAGCGAGCTGGACTCCATCGAGTGGCTGATCAGGGAGCACGTCACCTTCGACACGGAACAGGACTTCGCCAAATGGGTGGACGGCCTGGGCCGCAGGTTGGGCACGCGCATCACCTACATCGGCAAGGGCGGCCGGGTCATGGCCGACTCCGTGGTGGGCTACGCGGCGGTGCACACCATGGACAACCACAGTGGTCGTCCCGAGGTGGTGGCCGCACACATCGACGGCAGGGGCTCCAACATCCGCTACTCGGACACCCTTCGTAAGGATATGCTCTACGTGGCGGCCCGGGTTACCGGCGCGATCAACGTGGAAGACGGCATCCTCAGACTGGCCGTGCCCTTTTCCAAGGTCGGCGACCGACTCTCCTCCCTGCGTGCCAACTTCATCTGGATATTCCTCGCGACCATGGTCTTCGCCGTGGTGGTCAGCATGCTCATGTCCCGGAACATGAGCCGGGAGATCACCGAATTCTCCCGGCTGGCCCAATCCATCGGCGACGGCGACTACGCCACCCAGTTGAGAGTGGTGCCCGGCAGCGAGTTCATGCCCCTGGCCCAGTCCATCAACTCCATGGCCAAGTCCATCGAGCGCAACGTGCGCACCATCCGGGACCAGAAGGGCCAGCTTCAGGCTATTTTCGAGGGCATGCGCGAAGGCGTCATGTCCCTGGATGCGCGGGGGCACATCGAGTCCTACAACACCGCCCTGGACGAAATGTTCAATTTGGCCGACTCCACGGTGGGACGGACGCCCATCGAAGTGACCCGGCGCTATGAAATCCAGGACCTGGTGGACGAACTCCGCGAAAAGCCGGAGCAGGAGGAGCGCTCCGTCCAGATCGACCTGATGGATTCGCGCGTCGTGGAGGTTTCGGCCGTGCCGTTCCTCGACCATAACGGCGTGCGCAAGATCATCCTGGTCTTCTACGACATCACCGAGATGAAACGCAGCGAAAAGGGACTCAAGGAGTTCGTGGCCAACGCCTCGCACCAGTTGCGCACCCCGCTGACCTCCATCAAGGGATACACCGAGACCCTGCTGGACAATCCTCCGGCCAATCCCGAGGATGGCCGGTTCTTCCTGGAGATAGTGCTCAAGAACGCCAACCACATGGACAAGGTCATCTCCAGCATGCTCGCCCTGGCCAAGTCCGAGCAGGTGGGCAAGCAGCTCAAGCTCGAACCCGTTTCCGGGCGCGAGTACATCGCGCGGACCGTGGGCGACGTCACCCCCTGGGCTGCCGAGCGCGGCATCACCCTGCGCACGCGCACCCCGGATGACGACATGACGGTCATGGCCGAGACCGACGGCCTGCTCCACGTCTTCCACAACCTGCTCAACAACGCGGTCAAATACAGTCCGGACAACGGCGTGATCACCGTCGGCGCCGAGGATGACGGCGAGTCCATCGTCTTCACTGTCGAGGACCAGGGCCCGGGCATCTCGCGCGAACACTCCACCAAGGTCTTCGAGCGCTTTTACCGGGTGGACGAAAACACCGTGGACAGCTCCTCCGGCAGCGCGGGGCTCGGCCTCGCCATCTGTCGCCGCATCGTGCGGAACTTCGGCGGGGAAATCTGGCACGACGGTTACGGAGAGGGAACGCAGGGCGCGCGCTTCTGCTTCCGCCTGAACAAGCCTGCCCGAGCGGCGGGGTAACGTTTAACCAACTCCCTCGAAAGAGGGGTAATGAAATGGATATTTACGACCTGTTCTTCTACATGTCGCTGGGGGCCGGATTTCTCATGGCCTTCAACCTGGGGGCCAACGACGTGGCCAACTCCATGGCCTCGGCCGTGGGCGCAAGGGCCATCTCGGTCCGCCAGGCCGTGTTCATCGCCAGCATTCTGAACTTTGTCGGCGCAGTGTTCATGGGTTCCCACGTGACATCCACCATCAGCAAGGGGATCATCAATCCGGAGGCCATATCCGACCCGAAGTTGATCATGATCGGCATGTTCGCGGCACTGCTGGCCGCGGCCACCTGGGTGCTCATAGCCACCCTGACATCGCTGCCGGTCTCGTCGACACACTCCATCGTCGGAGCCATTACCGGCTTCGGCCTTGTGGCGGGCGGGCCCGGCGTGGTCAACTGGCTGAAGATGGGCGGCATCGTCATGTCCTGGATCATTTCGCCGTTTCTGGCTGCGGGCATCGCCTTCTTCATCTTCTCCCATATTCGCAAGTACATCCTGTACAAGCACCATTTCATCGAGCAGGCCAAGCGTTGGGCCCCCATCTGGGTCGCCCTGACCCTGTTCCTGGTCTGCCTCTCCTTCCTCTACAAGACGCCCGTCGGCAAAGGGCTGCACCTGCACTGGACAGTGTCCCTGCTCGTGGCCAGTGGCTTTGCCGTGTTTTCCTGGCTTCTTGGCCGCATTTTCGTCAGCCGCATCGTCATTGACGAAGAGGAGGGTGCCGAAGGTGTCGAACGTATCTTCCGCAAGATGCAGGTCGGCACCTCCTGCTACGTGGCTCTGTCCCAGGGCGCAAACGATGTGGCTAACGCCATCGGCCCGGTGGCGGCCATCTACCTGATCGCCAAGGAGCACCAGCTGCTGGCCAAGGCTGACGTACCGCTCTCCATGCTCATCCTCGGTGGTCTGGGCATCGCCGTGGGCATCAGCCTGCTCGGGCACAAGGTTATGGCCACCGTGGGTTCGCGCATCACCACTTTGACCAATACACGCGGTTTCGCCGTGGACATCGGGGCAGCCTCCACCGTGCTGGTGGCCTCCAACCTCGGTCTGCCGGTCTCCACCACCCACGCGGCCGTGGGCGGCGTGGTCGGTGTTGGTCTGGCGCGTGGATTCAAGGCCGTGGACTTCCGGGTCCTGCTGCGAATCATCGCCTACTGGGTGGCCACCGTTCCCATCGCCGCCCTGACCAGTATTGTTTTCTTTGTGCTGCTTAAATGGTTGTGTTACAGCTAGGTTACAAAACTAACAAAAGAATCCTTTTTTCTCAGAGGTTACCATATGACGCTCAGAATTCCCTTTTTCGGTCTCCTGGCCAGCCGTTCCCCCATGGACGGTCTTGTCGAACACTATGACAAGATCGCCGAGTGCATCGCCACCATCGACGAATCCCTGGAGTGCTACGTCTCCGGCGGTGTGTGCCGCGAGTTCGAGGAGCTGACCCGGACCATCGACGAAATCGAAAACCACGCGGACGTGATCAAGCGCAATATCCGCAACCACCTGCCCAAGGGGTTGTTCATGCCCGTGGAAAAGTCGCTTTTCCTCAACTACACCAAATCACAGGATAACATTCTGGATTCTGCCCAGGATGCCCTGTACTGGCTGGCCATGCGCAAGGTCCTCATTCCCGAGTCCATCCAGAAGGACATCATCTACCTCCTGGACGCCGTGTCCCGCACCACCGTGCTTCTCGGCCCCGCGCTCAATGCGACCATCTCCCTCATCCACGGCCAGTCCCTGGACCGCGATGGCACCAAGGCAACCTACCGCAAGGTCCGTGCCGAGCGGGACAACGTCCGCAAGCTCAAGAATGCCTTGAACAAGAAGCTTTACGCCATGGATATCGACTTCAAGGACATCTACCAGATCATGCACTTCGTTGATTGCCTCGACGACATGGGCCACAACACCGAAAACTGCGCCGACCATCTCCGGGCCATGATCGCCCGTTAGGTTGCGCGTCCATCCTTTCACCCCTCCCTGCCGCCGAGGCTTTGGCGGCAGGGTAGGGGAGAGCGCCTCCGCGCTCCTCCCGGACCGATAAGCCGGGCCTCCTCTTTCCCTTTCTCCGAGATAACCTCCCCCCCTCGCTCGGGCATCCACTTCGGAGGCTTGGCAGCGGCCACTCGCCGCTTCATTCGCTTCACAACAGGTTCCCTCAATTCGGGCAAAACAGTTGACAGGCCATACCAATAGAGGTGAACTACCCGTCCAAACCGCATCCCAGATCGAAGGAGAAATATCGATGCGCAGCAAGAAAATGACTGAAGGACTGGAAAAGGCCCCCCACCGTTCGCTGCTTTACGCGGACGGCTTGACCAAAGAGGAAATGGAAAGGCCGCTGATCGGCGTATGTTGCGCCGCCAACGAAATCATCCCCGGTCATGTGCATCTGGACACCATCGCCGAAGCCGTCAAGGCGGGCATTCGCATGGCGGGAGGCACCCCCATGGAATTCCCGGCCATCGGCGTCTGCGACGGCCTGGCCATGAACCACGAGGGCATGCGGATGTCCCTGCCCAGCCGCGAGATCATCGCCGACTCCGTGGAGATCATGGCAACCGCCCATCCCTTCGACGCCATCGTCTGCATCCCCAACTGCGACAAGATCGTGCCCGGCATGCTCATGGCCATGCTCCGCCTGAACATCCCGGCGGTCATCGTCTCCGGCGGCCCCATGCTCGCCGGACGCAGACGCACCGCCGATCTGATCTCGGTCTTCGAGGGCGTGGGACGGGTCAAGACCGGCTCCATGACCTTGGATGAGCTCACCGACCTCGAAGAGTCCGCCTGCCCCACCTGCGGCTCCTGCTCCGGCATGTTCACGGCCAACTCCATGAACTGCCTCTCCGAGTCCATCGGCCTGGCCCTGCCCGGTAACGGCACCATCCCGGCGGTCATGTCCGCCCGCGTCCGTCTGGCCAAGCAGGCCGGCATGCAGGTCATGGAGATGCTTGAGAAGAACATCTGCCCGCGCGACATCGTCACCGAGAAGTCCGTGCACAACGCCGTGACCATGGATATGGCTCTGGGCTGCTCCACCAACACCACGCTCCATCTGCCCGCCCTCTTTGCCGAGGCCGGACTGGACCTGAATCTGGAGATGTTCAACGAAATCAGCAAAAAGACCCCCAACCTCTGCAAGCTGGCCCCTGCCGGGCCGCACTACATGGAGGAACTGGAGGAGGCCGGCGGCATCCCCGGCGTCATGAGCGAGCTGGCCAAGAAAGACCTGCTCAACCTCGACGTCATGACCGTCACCGGCAAGACCCTGGGCGAGAATCTCGAGGCCCTGGACGCCAAGGTCACCAATAACGACATCGTCCGGTCCATCGACAATCCCTATTCCCAGGAAGGCGGCATCGCCATTCTGTACGGCAACATCGCCCCCGAAGGCTGCTGCGTGAAGCAGTCCGCAGTGGCGCCCGAGATGATGCAAAACACCGGCATCGCCCGCGTCTTCAATTCCGAAGAGGAGTGCGTCGAGGCCATCCTTGGCGGCAAGATCACCTCCGGCGACGTGGTGGTCGTGCTCTATGAAGGTCCCAAGGGCGGTCCGGGCATGCGCGAGATGCTTACCCCCACCTCCGCCATCTCCGGCATGGGCCTGGGCGAGTCCGTGGCCCTCATCACCGACGGCCGCTTCTCCGGCGGTACGCGCGGCGCGGCCATTGGTCATATCTCCCCCGAAGCTGCGGCAGGCGGCCCCTGTGGCCTGATCAAGGACGGCGACAAGATCGAGATCGACATCCCCGCCCGCACCATCAACCTGCTCGTTGACGACGCCGAACTCGAGGAACGTAAAAAGAACCACACCCCGGTGGTCAAGGAAGTCAAGTCGTCCTTCCTGCGCCGCTACGCCAAGCTCGTCACCTCCGCCTCCCGTGGCGCCGTGTACGAAAAATAGGCGTTCATTTACCGCATGCAAAGCGGGCAGCCCGGCATCAGCCGGACTGCCCGCTTTTCTTTTTTTCGCCTCCGGCGGCCAGGGGGAAGGGGAGAGAGGGAAACCCTTTGCAAAGGGCTTTCCCTCTCTCCCCTTCCCCCTGGACCCCCATCCCCTCTCTCCCTTCCTAAACTCTTTATAGCTCGCTGCGCTCGGAGGCAGAGCAGCGCAGGACGGCCCGTCATCTTTCATCGTGGTGGAGGCGGATGGGAATGGATTAAAGAAAAGTAACGGTTTTGGCTGGTTGATGCGGTGGATGTGAGTCGCCTGGAGGGTATGAGTACAAGGCGCAAGTGGGTTGCGGGACTGAAGCGTACCTTAATACGCGAGGGTCCGTGCCTCAGGCAGCAGCGCAGCAATCATACATTTCCCTTTCCCCCTCAGGGTGGGCAGAAGGGTATGAGTGCAAGGCGCAAGTGGGTCGCGGGACCGAAGCGTATCTTAATACGCGAGGGTCCGTGCCTCAGGCAGCAGCGCAGCAATCATGCATTTCCCTTTCCCCCCTCAGGGTGGGCAGAAGAGTATGAGTACAAGGCGCAAGTGGGTCGCGGGACCGAAGCGTATCTAAATACGCGAGGGTCCGTGCCCCACGCAGCAACGCAGCAATCATGCCCTTCTGCCCACCCTGAGAACGAGAAAAGCCTCCTTGCGGAGGCTTATTGTTTTTCTCGGTGCAAATAAAAGGAAGATGCTTTTTATATTGCACCCACCGTGCCAAACTCGTTTCCAACGATCGAATTATTTTTTAAATAAATAATGCTGATTGGTTATACGCAAATGCTTCGAGCTGATATCCATGAAGGATCTCCCCCTCATGGTACAAAAATCTTAACTTCCGACCGCATGGGCGCAGCAGGGGCCTATTTTTTGTACCTTTGGTATTGTTTGCCCTGATTCATCCATGGACAGGGTTTCCATGATGCCTCGGACGGTTTCGCCGGAGCGGCGGAGCGCTTCAACCACACGCGGGTCGAACTGGGTGCCGGAGTTGCGGATGATCTCCTCCAGGGCGGTAGCAAAGCTCATGGCGCGACGGTAGGGGCGGTCCTGCATCATGGCTGACAGGGAGTCGGCCACGGCTATGATCCTCGCCCCTTGGGGAATGGTCGTGCCGCGGAGGCCGTGAGGGTATCCTTTGCCGTCATAGCGCTCGTGGTGGTGCAGGACCATATCCACGATGCCCAGCCGGGCCAGGCCGGTCACGGGGCGGATGATCGCCGCGCCCGCCTCGGGGTGCTTGCGGATGGTCCGCCACTCTGTGGTGGTCAGTGGGCCCCGTTTCATGAGGACGGCGTCCGGTACGCCGATCTTGCCGATGTCGTGCAGATGCCCGGCCACGTGGATGATGTCCGCCTCTTTGGGCGTCAGCCCCATTGTCAGGGCCAGGATGTGGGCCACCTGGGCCACCTCGTCCGAGTGCCGCGACGTGTGTGGGTCCTTGGCATCGATGGCGTTGCCCAGGGACTCGGCGAACTGGTGGAGGATGGTGGTGACGGCCAGGGACGTGGTGCAAATGGAAGACCCCGGCAGCGGGGGCTTCGCTGCCGGGGCGGAACCTTGGACGGACATATCAGGCTTCCACCTGTTCGAGGCGGGTGAGGTTACGGGTGATGATCTTGTGCAGGACGTTGCCTTCCCCTGCGCCTTTTACCGCCGCCTTCTCCGCCAGGCGGAAGCAGGCCAGCGCCTCGGCGCGTCTGCCGTCGCCCTGAAAGACCAGTCCGATGTTGTTTCGAACCTTGGCCTCATGCAACGGCGAACCCATTTGCCGGGCGATCTTGCTGGCCTGGCTGAGCTGGAACATGGCGTCTTCCACCCGTCCCTCGTTGAACGACTTCATTCCTTCCCGATTGAGCAGGCCCAATTGCTGCAGAGTGCTCATTGCGAACTCCTTGGTGTGATGGTTGCCGGCGCGGCGTTTTTGCCGTCCGGTTGCTACATCGCCCAAAGAGCGGGCTGTCGTTCGTTTTCCTATCCTTCATTGGTCCTTCCCTCGTGGGCCGCTTCATGCGGCACGAGTTGAACAGTAGTGAAAGTGAAAATCAATTTCAAGTAGTTTTTCTAAAAAGGGTAGATTTATGTGGTTGGAGGAGGAAGGTGAGGCGTGATTGCGGGAGGAGAGCCAGCGTTGGGGCCTGCGGCCCCTTGCTTCCAGGTTCGCGCTTGCAGCGCGCGGAGAGCCGGGTTTGGGAGCTGCGCTCCCAAAAGCCCTCCATGCCCTCCCGGCGGGGTCCATTTCTTTTGCTGCGCCAAAAGAAATAGACGAAAGAAAAGGCGCTTGGAGGGTCATCACCGCCCCCGGTGCTCGCTGGCGAGAATCTCATCCAACCCGGTCGGCTCCGGACTTCGTTGAGTGGGACGCCCTGCCAACCTTCTCGTACGGAGGCCGTCCGACGCCGTGCGGGTCACGACAGAAGAGCCGCCTACCGGTTTGGTGAGCTTCTAGGCCCGTGAGCAAGGGGCTGACTGCGCTCCTCCGAAGGGAAAGTCGAAGCGCCGAATTGCTTCTTTTTGATTCGTAACGGGGTGCTAACTCGATTTGCCGGGCGAAGAACAGTTGCTACGCACTGCAAGCTACCAATCATCCCGGCAGCGACCGGTCATCGAGCTCGGGGCTTAGAGACGCTTGGCACGGCTGTAGTGCGGCCCGAAGCGCGCCTGCCCGCAGGCTTTCGCTTTTCGGGCAGCTGAAGCCGTGTTAGCGGCTCTTGGCTCCGAGCTCGCGCTGCAGCACCACCAAAGGCGTCTTTTGCTTACTTTTGGACGCCTTGGCCCAAAAGTAAGTCGCCCCGAAAGGGGCGAAACCTTTCCCCCATCAATGCCGCCGACAGGCGGCTTCCTTATCTCTCCCAAACCAGCGCGAAGCGCAAAACACTTGTCTCCCCCACCATTTCAAAGTAACACTATATACGCTCTGGACAAATTCTAGACATTAGTAATTCCTGCCGTTTCCAGTCGCCTGGAATGGCAGGGGATCGGTGATACATATGGTCAAGCAATCGCTCTTCGCGGGCATCCCGGACATACTGGACGAACAGAAATTCGCCCATGGGGGCAACCTGCGCAAGATGGCCGAGCGGGCCGGGTGCTCGCCCGACGACATCCTCGATTTTTCCGCCAACGTGAACCCGCTGGGGCCGCCGCCGTGGCTCGGGCAGGTGGTGGGGCAGGCGCTCCGGGACGTGGACGCCTACCCGGACCCCGACTGCCACGAACTGCTCATGGCCGCCTCCGAGCGGTACAAGATCTGGCCCACCCAGGTGCTGGCGGGCAACGGCGCATCCGAGCTGCTCTTTGCCGCCGCCGGGATGGGAGGCTACGGCCAGGCCGTGATCCCCTCGCCCACCTATGTGGACTACGCCCGGGCGTGCAAGGTCCACCGCCTCTCAGTACGCGAGATGCCGCTGACCGACGACCTTCAGGTGGACTTCCCCAGGCTTGGGGCGGTGCTGACCACCCCCTCACTGGTCTTTCTCTGCTCGCCCAACAATCCCACGGGCCAGACTTTTTCCGCCAACGACCTGCGAGAGGTGGCAACCATGTTCCCACAGTCGCGCTTCATCGTGGACGAGTCCTTTGCCGAGTTCCTGCCCGAGGACGCGGACCGGCTGATCAAGGACCGTCCGGCCAACGTGATCACCGTGCTCTCCCTGACCAAATTTTACGCGATCCCCGGCCTGCGCCTGGGCCTCGCCTTTGCCGACCCGGACGTCATCCTGCGTCTCAAGCACCGTATGCCCGCCTGGTCGGTCAACCTGCTGGCCCAGAAGGTCGGCGTGCGCTGCCTGCGTGATGACCAATACGCCGCCCACACCCGCGAGCAGACCGCTCTGCTGCGCGAGAATCTCGCCTCCGGACTGCGGGAGGTGCCGGGCATCACCGTGCTGCCCGGACAGGCAAACTATCTGCTCTGCCGGGTGGACCGCGTGGGCCAGGATGCCGCACCGCTGGCCGAGCGGCTGCTCCTGGAGCACCGCATCGCCATCCGGCTGTGCGGCAACTACGAAGGGCTGGACAACAAGTGGTTCCGGGTGGCCGTGCGCAACGGCGCGGACAACGAGCGGCTGATCCGGGCCATGAAGGCGCTCTCCGGCACCGCACGCGGGCCGGTGATCAAGCGCGCCAAGCGCACCCCGGCGCTCATGCTTCAGGGCACCAGCTCCAACGCGGGCAAGTCCGTGCTGACCGCCGCCTTCTGTCGCATCTTTCTTCAGGACGGGTACAACGTGGCCCCGTTCAAGGCCCAGAACATGTCGCTCAACTCCTTTGTTACGGACGAAGGGTGCGAGATGGGCCGCGCCCAAGTGACCCAGGCCATGGCCTGCCGCCTGCGCCCGGACGTGCGCATGAACCCGGTGCTGCTCAAGCCCGGTTCGGACACGGGTTCCCAGGTCATCGTCATGGGGCGACCCGTGGGTAACATGTCCGTGCGCGAGTACGTGCGCTACAAGCCGCGCGCCTGGGAGGCGGTCAAGACGGCCTACGACTCCCTGGCAAATGAACACGACATCATGGTCCTGGAGGGCGCGGGCTCACCCGCCGAGGTCAACCTCAAGCACCACGACATCGTGAACATGGCAATGGCCCGTTATGCCCGGGCTCGCGTGCTGCTGGCGGGGGACATAGACCGGGGCGGCGTGTTCGCGTCCATGGTCGGGACCATGAATCTGCTGGAGCCGCGCGAACGCGATCTGGTGGAAGGGTTCCTCATCAACCGCTTCCGGGGAGATCCCTCCCTGCTCGATCCGGCCTTCGGCCAGATGTTCGAGCACACCGGCAAGCCGGTCATGGGCACCATCCCCTATATCCACGCCCTGGGGCTGCCCGAGGAGGACTCGGTATCCTTCAAGGAAGGCTTCCGGCCAGAGAGCGACAAGTTCCCGGAGGACGAGTGCGTGGACATCGTGGTTCTCGACCTGCCGCGTATAGCCAATTTTAACGACATCGACCCGCTCCACGCCGAGCCTGACGTGCGCGTGCGCATTGTCACCGACATTGAGGACATGGGCACGCCGGACGCGGTGATCATCCCCGGCTCCAAGTCCACGGTGCCGGACATGAAGACCCTGCGCGGTTCGGGCATGGCCGCCGTGGTCCGCGAATTGGCGGGCGAAGGGCACCGGACTCAGATAGTGGGCATCTGCGGCGGGTTCCAGATGCTCGGTGATATCATTGACGACCCCTACGGCCTGGAGTCCGAGACCACCCGCATGGAAGGGTTTGGCCTGCTCCCGGTCCAGACCACCCTGGCCCCGGAAAAGACCCTCACCCGCACCTGGGGAACCCACTCCCAGTCCGGCCACCGTGTGCACGGCTATGAAATTCACCACGGCCAGACCGTGCTGCTCGACGACAGCCCGCGCGTGGCCCTGCGCGACAATGCGGGCGAACCCCTCGGGTTCATCCGTGCCGACGGCCGCGTCTGGGGTACTTACCTGCACGGCCTGTTCGACGCCGACGAGTTTCGGCGCTGGTTCATCGACCAGTTGCGCATGAAAAAAGGGCTTTCGCCGTTGGACCGAGTGCAAGTTCGATTTGACCTGGAAGACGCTCTCGACCATCTCGCCGGAGTTGTCCGCGAGGCCGTGTGCATGGAGAAGGTGTACAAGGCCCTCGGGCTTGGGGGGTGTTGTACGCAGGCGAGTTTGTTTTTTAAGGTTGGCGGGTAAGTTGTTATTTTTGCAAGACAAGAGAGAAGGAAACCGCCTTTCAGGCGGCGATGGTTGTTGGAAGGGTTTCGGCCCTTTCGGGCCGACTTACTTTTGGACCGGAGCGCCCAAAAGTAAGCAAAAGTCGCTCTTTTTTGTGCTGCAGCGCGATCTCGTGGCCAAGAGCCGCTAACACGGCTTCCGCTGCCCGGAAAGCGAAAGCCTGCGGGCAGGCGCGCTTCGGGCTGCACTTCAGCCGTGTGCAAGCGGCTCTAAGCCCCGAGCTCGATGACCGGTCGCTGCCGGGGTGACTGGTAACTTGCCGAACGAGGGAATTCTTTTTTGCCCGTCACATCGAACGAGCACCCAGCTATGCGATAAGGGCAACTTGTCATCGCCCATCAAGTCGAGCGGCTCCGCTGTGACGAACCAGAAGAACGCAATTCGGCGCTTCGAATTTTTCTTCGGAGGTCCGCAGTCAGCCCCTTGCCCGCGGGCCTAGAAGCTCACCAAACCGGGCGGCGGCTCTTGCCCCGGAACCCGCACAGAGTAGGACGGCCTCCGTACGATAAGGCTGGCAGAGCGTTCCATTCCACGTAGTCCGGAGCCGACCGGGTTGGATGAGATTCTCGCCAGCGAGCACCGGGGCGGGGATGATGCTCCAAGCGCCTTTTCTTTCGTCTATTTCTTTTGGCGCAGCAAAAGAAATGGACCCCGCCGGGAGGGCATGGAGGGCTTTTGGGAGCGCAGCTCCCAAACCCGGCTCTCCGCGCGCTGCAAGCGCGATTCCCGGAGGCGAGAGGCCGCAGGCCCCAACGCTGGCTCTCGCGCCCGAGGCGCGCATCCCACAAAAAAGGCCGCTCCACCAAGGGAGCGGCCTTCCTTACCTCTTCACCAAGTTATCAAAAAATTACCCGATCAGGACAAACCCCACCCCGGCGGCCACCTCGCCGACCATGACGGCGCAGCCGAGAAAATCCCCGTTGACGCCGCCGACGCGTTCGGCGAGCTGATGGAGCCAGTAAAGCGCTCCGGTGGCCAGGAACATGGCCGCAACGGTCGCGCCGGGACCGGCCATGACCAGCCCGAGCAGGAAGGTGGCTCCGGCCGCGCCGATGGCCACGGGCAGGGTGGCGCCGTCTATGTAGAGCTTTCCGAGCCCGGGCCGTGCCAGATGACGGGTTACGTAGCCGAAGCCCACGCATGCGCCCCTGCCGAGGACAAAGGCCCAGATGAGGGCGGTGTAGTCTCGGCGCATGAGCATCTCGTGAAAAAGGACCAGTTCGCCCGCGCAGACCATGACCAGGCCGAGGACGCCGAAGGCTCCGGCCCGAGAGTCCTTGACCACGGTCCAGAACCGCTCGGGGTCGGCGTGAGTGGTCACGGCGTCGCAGACGTCGGCCAGGCCGTCGAAGTGGAGCCCGCGCGTCAGCAGGATGTTGAACAGCACGGCCAGCCAGGCCTGGGTCCAGGGTGACGAACCGAACAGGCCGAGGAAAAAGGGCAGGGCGATGACCGCGCCCAGGGTGAGGCCCACGGCGGGCATGTAGCGCATGCAGCGGTTCATCTCGGCCTCGGGGATGATCCGGGCCGGGGCCAGGCGGGTGAGAAAACCGAGGGTGTTCAGATAGCGGCGAAGCATGAATCAGGCCTCCCAGGTGAGGGTGATCTCGTCGCCCATGGACAGGCCCAGAGCCTTGGCCGCCGAGCGCTGGTTGACCGCGATCTCCAGGAATCCCTGGCTGCCTTCGAGCAGGCCGGGCGCGCCCTCGGGCATTTGCGCGTAAGTTGTCACGTAGGCCAGCGGGGTGTGGGACGGCGCGGTCAGAGCGAGCTGGTTCGGGGTGCCGAGGCAGCCTGCCTCCAGGTTGAGCACGCAGTTGCCGAAGCGGTCCACGTGCAGCACATGGCCTGTTGCCGTGCCGGGCGAGACGTCCGGCGTTGCCCAGTCCGGGGCCACAAGGCTGGCGGGATCGATCTCGCCGCCCAGACCGGTGCGGTCCCCCCCCAGCGTGAGCCAGGCGGCCAGGGGCGCGAACACGTCGCGGCCGTGAAAGGTGTGCGAGACCTTGTCCGGGGCGTCCACGGCGCGGGAAAAATCATAGGCGCGCACAGACTGGGCCCAGGTGGTGGACAGGGCTAGGGAGAGCAATCCGTTGTCCGGGGCTATGAGTAGGCGCTCGTCCAGCTCCAGGCCCACGATGCGCCGGGCGGTGCCCACGCCCGGATCAACCACGGCCAGGATGACTGCGTCGCCAGGGAAGTGGACGTAGCTGGCGGCCAGGAAGAACCCGGCCTGGGCCACGTTGAATGGTTCCACCTCGTGGGAGATGTCCACCACGGTGCAGGCCGGAGCCTTTTTCGCCAGGACCGCCTTCATCTGGCCCACATACGGGTCGGCCATGCCGAAGTCCGTGAGCAGGCCGATGGTTCGGGGCGGCGGTGTCTCCTTTTTTTTCGGAAAGAGCATCTAGTAGACCTTCCTTGAAGAGAATCCCTGGCCCAGGACGTGGAAGCCCGAGCCCATGATGAAGAAGGCGTCGTTGTCGATGGTGTAGACCAGCTCCTCAAGCTCCTTGAGCTGCATGGAGGAGATCATGGTCAGGACGACTTTCTTGGGATCGCCCGAGTAGCCGCCCGTGCCCTCCAGAATGGTCACGCCCCGGTCCAGGTCGGTGAGGATGGCCTCGCGGATGGCCTCGTGATGGTCGGAGACCACCAGGCACATCTTGCGCTCGGAGAACATGCCGAGCACGTATTCGATGGCCAGGGCGATGATGAAGGTCATGGCGATGGAGTAGAGGACGATGGTCATGTCCAGGTAGACGAACCCGCCCACGAAGCCGATCATGTTGAACCAGAACTCGAAGGAGCCCATGGACATGTTGAACTTCTCCTTGCAGATGACCGCCAGGATGTCCGAGCCGCCCGTGGAGCCCAGCGAGCGCAGGGCCACGCCCACGCCCGCGCCCATGATCCCGCCGCCGGTGATCACCGCCAGCCAGATGTCCTGGATGGGCAGGGTCCAGGGGATCAGGTCGATGAAGAACGACGTGGCGAACATGCCGAACAGGGAATAAAAAAAGAACCTGCGGCTGACGAAGACCCAGCCCAGCACGAATACGGGCAGGTTGAGGACCAGATACCATTGGCCCGTGCTCAGCCCGCCGAAGGCGTAATAGCAGAGCAGGGCGATACCGGACATGCCTCCGGTGAGCAGGCCATGGGGCACGGCCACGGCCTTGACCGAGAAGGCGATGAGAAAGGACCCGACGGCCAGCAGCATCAGGTTCCAGGGAACGCCGAAAGTAAACCGGCGCAGGCTGTTTTCAAGGGCGTTTGTTTCCATGCAATGTCTCCGCCCCCCGTTCTAGCGGGTTTTGGCGGGAGTGCAAGTGGAAATGGGAGAGAGGGAGCTGGTCTCGTCGTATAGCTTGTTATTTCGGTGTGCGTAGTATTTTTTAAATTTCGATATATAAACGTTGATAAAATTATGCTAGTAGTTGGAGCATCGTCTTGGTTTCCTTTGTTAGAGTTCTTTCAAGGAGGTGCAAAAGATGTTGATTTCAGGAGTGTTTTCCCGGAGTCGAGTGGGTCGCGGGCTGAATTTGATTCTTGCCGCCGGTCTGCTCATGCTGTTGGCCGGGTGCCCGTCACTGATGACAGCCACCCAGGCGCAGCAGGTCAACAAATTCGCTACCGCTGCCGAGGGGTATGGTCCTGTACCCGGAGATGTCATCCGACAGTATGCCGATCAGCGGTGGAGCCTGGCTCAGGTGAACCTTTCCACCATGCGGCCGAAAAACAGCGCCGCAATGCTCAAGCTGGCCAATGAAAGCAAGGCAAAGACCTATGCGCGGGCAAAACAGGCGGACCAGGCCTTATCCGTACTGATGGACTATGCGGCGCTGCTGAAAACCCTGACAGCCTCGGACTACTCCGATGCTCTTGCAAAGGAGGCGGAGAGTTTCGGGGAGAGTATCGACAAGGGAATCGGCAAGTTCAACGAACTGTCTGGAGGGTCCGTTGAAACCTTTGGCTCTCTTGCCGGAGCCGCCGTGCGCGGCGTCGGCGGGTTGTATATCCGCCATAAGCAGGGTGAGGCTCTCAAGAGAGCCGTGACCAAGGCCAAGAAAGGCGTCAACGAGTTGATGAGCTACACACGGCTCCTGCTCCAGCCCTACGCAGGCGAGAGCAACGATTTTTCTGATCTGCGTGGCAAGTTGGGATCGTCCTTCATGCCGCTTGCGGCTAAATGGTACAAGGCGGGACAACCTATCCCGATGGAGACCCTGGCTTGGTATGACGAGCAGTACAAGTTGGCGTATCAGGGAGAAAAGTTGGCCAAACAAGCTGTCAGCGCAGCAGAAAAGTTCATCGCAGCCCATGACAAATTGGTCGAAGCCCTTGAGAACAAGGATGAGATCGCAGGGATAGTCGGGCGGGTGGGGGCCTTCGCAAGCGAGGTGGAGGCGGCTTTGACCCTGAAGAAACAAATGGAATCATAAGAAAGTACGGCGGTGCTTTCGGGAGGAGTTATGGCTAATACGGAAAGGATGAAGGTCCTCAAGGCTGTTCGGGCTGCGCAGAATCAGGTCAATGAACTGCGCGCTGATCCGAGTTTGGCGGAGGACCAGGTCGATGCTTTGGAAAAGTTGTTTATTATCCTTTGGACGCTTGAAGAATTGATTATGGCTGCACGGGACGAAGAGGCCATTGGGGGAATGACCGGTGCCGCTGCCGAACTGAAAGAGGTCAACGAGCAGTTGAACAAGGATATAGCCGAATTGAAACAGGTGGCCGAGGCGGTGGACAAAGCCGCGTCTGTAGTAAACCTGTTGGTCGACATCCTTGGCAAGGCTGCTCAGTTGGCCGCTCTGGTGTAACTTGTCCTAAGGGGGATGTCTTGCAAGACATCCCCCTTTCTTGCACATCGTTGCCAGCGGTTTCGCTTTGGGCTAGGGCACCTCTCCGCAAGGAGTTCCCGAGTCATGAAGTTCCCTCTCTCGCCCGTTCGGTTCCGGTTGGCCCTCCAGGCCGCGTTTACCCTGTTCAACCTCTATGTGGGGTTCCGTTTCGCTGCCTTTCTGGCGTGGGCCGGGGGGCATTCCCCGGATTACGTGCCCAAGCCCGGTGCGGTGGAGGGCTTCCTGCCCATCAGCGCGCTGCTCGGACTGCGTCATCTGGTCAACTCCGGCCAGTGGGACTTTATCCATCCTGCCGGGCTGACCATCTTTCTGGCCGTGCTGGGCATGGCCGTGCTCTTTCGCAAGGGGTTCTGCGGCTATGTCTGCCCGGTGGGCTTCCTGTCCAACCTGCTGGACCACGCCGGGCGGCGGGTGGGGCTCTCGCGCGTGCCGCCCAAGGTCGTCGATTACCCGCTGACCGCACTCAAATATCTGGGGATGGGCTTTTTCCTGTTCTCCGTGTTTTTCGCCATGGACACCCGCTCCCTGGAGGCGTTCCTGACGGGGCCATACAACAGTGTGGCCGACGCGCGCATGCTCGGTTTCTTCATGAGTCCCTCCGGCCTCTCCCTGATGGTGCTGGGCGGGTTCGGCCTGTTCAGCCTGGTGGTGCGCGGCGCATGGTGCCGGTATCTCTGCCCCTACGGCGCGCTGCTTGGGCTTCTGTCCTGGTTCGGGCCCGTGGCCGTGTCCCGCGACCGGGACAAGTGCGTGTCGTGCGGCAAGTGCGCAAAAGGATGTCCGGCGGGCATCCGCGTGGACCTGAAGCAAACCGTGCGCACACCCGAGTGCATCGGATGCATGGAGTGCGTGGGAGCCTGTCCTGTGGACGGGTGCCTCGAGGCCAGGGCGGCGGGGCGGCGCATCCCGTGGCCCGTGGTGGGGCTCGGGGCAGTATGCGTCCTGCTCCTCTTCTGGGTTTGGGCCAAGACCACCGGTCATTGGGATTCGACCATGCCCCAGGCCATGCTCGCGAGACTCTACGCGCCGTTTGCCGCCGGGAATTGACCGTCTGCCGCCATTATCCCGTAAACATCCGTTTTTATCTTGACTTCCAAGGTAAAAATCGGTTTTAACCAGCGTCTGCTGGCTCCGGACATGCTCGGCGGCCGATTGCGCCGCGAGAGCAAACCGTGTATGGGATGCGGACGGATCGAACCGGTCCCGTTCACATCGAAGAGCCGCACTCCAAGGAGGATTTAGGACATGTACGTCGGACTGAAAATGCTTCGCGACTTCGTCAAGGTCACCCCGCACACCCTGGTCAAGGACGCCCAGAAACAGTTGGAAGACAACAAACTCTGGATGCTCCTGGTGGTTGACGAAAACGACAAGCTGGTCGGCTACGTGCGCAAGGAGGACATCTCCGCCGCGCTGCCTTCCATCATGACCTCCCTGGAAAAGCATGAACTCAACTACCTGATGAGCAAGCTCACGGTGGAGAAGATCTACCGCACGGACATCAAGACCGTGACCCCCGAGACAGAAATCGAGGGCGCAGCGGACATGATGTACGAAATGAACCTGGCCGGCCTGGCAGTGGTCGGCAAGGAAGGTGAGCTCATCGGCTACATCAATCGGAGCGTCATGCTCGACGTGCTGTCCGAGGAGATGGGCTACCGCGAAGGCGGCAGCCGCATAACCCTGGAAGTGGAGGACCGCTCCGGCGTCCTCTACGAAGTGGCCGGGGTCATCGCCAACATGAAGATGTCCATCATCTCCACGGGCACATTCTTTTATAACGGACGCCGCATCCTGGTCGTCCGAATCGATACCGAAGACCCGTCCGCCGTCGCCGCAGCTTTGACGGAACGGGGCTACAAACTGGTCGCTCCCGAAGACTTCGAGGGAGAGTGGACCTAAGGGTTTACGCTTTACTCCGGCGGCACAGGACCGGGACGGTGTTACGTAATTCACCGGCCGGCCGTGCGAGGCCGCAGCCTTGAGGGGTATACCCTGATACCATAATTGCAGGATTATGGCTTATCTTGACGTCTGCGACGTGACGCTCACGTTCAAGGGCATTGCCGCCCTTATGGGAGTGTCTTTCACCGTGGAGCAGGGAACCATCGCGTCCCTGATCGGACCCAACGGTGCCGGAAAGACCTCCATGCTCAACTGTATCAGCGGCCGCTACGTCCCCGACGGGGGCGCATCCGGGCCGTGCGGGATCTCCCTCGACGGCGAGTGCCTGCTCTCCCTTCCTGCGCACAAGCGCACGGAACTGGGACTGTCGCGCACTTTCCAGAACATCGCCCTGTTCAAGGGACTGTCCGTGCTGGACAACCTGATGGTCGGACGGCACAGCAGGATGCAATACGGGATTCTCCCCGCCATCTTCTATTGGGGCAAGGCCGTGCGCCAGGAAAGCGCACACCGCCGCCGCGTGGAAGATGTCATCGACTTCCTCAACCTCTCCCCATACCGCCACCAGCACGCGGGGCGCCTACCCTACGGCGTGCAGAAACGGGTGGAGCTGGGCCGGGCGCTCGCCGCCGAACCCAAGCTCATCCTGCTCGACGAGCCCATGGCCGGAATGAACCTCGAAGAAACCGAGGACATGGCCCGGTACATTCTCGATATAGCCGAGGAGTGGGGCGTGACCGTCCTGCTTGTGGAACACGACATGGGGGTTGTCATGGACATCTCCGACAAGGTCGTGGTCATCGACTTCGGGCAGAAGATCGCCGAGGGCACGCCGGACGAGGTCCAGGCCGACCCGGGCGTCATTGCCGCCTATCTTGGCACCGAGGAAGCGACCTTCACCGGACGATAGCCGATGACCCCAGATGGCCCGATCGCCGGGCCGGAGTGAGGGGGCATCCGCACCGTGGCGCAGCCCGCCGCGGCAGTCCCCCGCATCCGCCCTCCGGCGCTCGAACCATTTCGGATCACCGGCTCTCAGCCGCTGTGAGAGGATTGGAGTTGAGTACGTAACGACGCGAGGCCGCCTCGCGCCCTGCTCCCATCGGGATTGTTCCCGGAGGGGAGGGGCGTTCGGCAACCCGAGCGAGAGCACACGGATATTTACATGGCAAAGCCCTACAAGACGACGTTGCCCAGGCTGCTGCTCAAGCAGGCCGGGGAGCGGGCAGGAAAGCCCGCCCTCCGGGAAAAGGAATGGGGGGTGTGGCAGGCCGTCTCCTGGCACGACAACCTCCGGATAACGGCGGAGTTCGCCTGCGGACTCAAGGCCCTCGGTCTCGGCAAAGGGGACATCGTCATCCTCATCGGCGACAACCGGCCCGAGTGGATCTGGGCCGAGTTGGCCATCCAGGGGCTGGGCGGCATCGCCCTGGGACTCTATCAGGATTCGCCGCCCGAGGAGATCGAGTACATCTTCGCCCTTGCCGAATGCCGTCTGGTGGTGGCCGAGGACCAGGAGCAGGTGGACAAGATCCTCTCCTTCAGGGACAACCTCCCCGGGTTGGAGTACCTCATCTACCATGACGCCAGAGGGCTGACCGCCTATGAAAAGGACGTGCCGGGTCTCAGGGATTTCAAGGCGGTCCGCCGCCTGGGCCGGGAGAAATATCCGGAATCCGTGGATCGCTACCGGGAGTGGGCCCGCGAGCTGAAGCCGGAAGACCCGGCGCTCATCGCCACCACCTCGGGCACCACCGGGCGGCCCAAGCTGGCCGTGCTCTCCCATCAGAACCTGCTCTCCATGGCCCACAACCTGGGGCGGTTCGACCCCAAGAACGCCGCGGACGAGTTCGTCTCCTTCCTGCCCCTGGCCTGGATGGGCGAGCAGATGATGGCCGTGGCCTCGGCATTGCTCTTCGGCTTCTGCGTCAACTTCCCGGAGGAGCCGGATACGGCGGGCGCGGACTCGCGGGAGATCGGCCCGCACTTCCTGTTCTCGCCGCCGCGCGTGTACGAGTCCATCGCCGCCAAGGTCCAGGGCGACATCATGGAGACCACGCCGCTGAAGCGGTTTCTCTACCACTTCTTCCTGCCCATCGGGTACGAGTACGTGGACACCCTGTTCGCGGGCGAGGCCCCATCGGCCTGGCTGCGGTTCAAGTATTTCCTGGCGGACCAGGGGTTGTTCCGCGCCCTGCGCGACCGCCTCGGGTTCTCGCGCATGCGCTCGGCCACCACGGGCGGCGCGGCCCTGGGACCTGATGTGTTCCGTTTTTTCCACGCCCTGGGCGTCAACCTCAAGCAGATCTACGGTCAGACCGAGATCGCGGGCATCTCCTGCATCCACAAGGAGGGCGAGGTTGACTTCACCAGCGTGGGCGCGCCCATCCCCGAGACCGAGGTCAAAATTACGGACGAGGGCGAGATCGTGTCCCGCTCCCCCGCGGTCTTCCTCGGCTATTACAAGAATGAGGAGGCCACGCGCGAGACCGTCTCCGAGGACGGCTGGCTGCGCTCGGGCGATGCGGGCTACTTTGACGACAACGGACGGCTGGTGGTCATCGACCGGCTCAAGGACGTCATGCATCTCAACGGCGGCACGCAGTTCTCGCCCCAGTTCCTGGAGAACAAGATCAAGTTCTCCCCGTTCCTGCGCGAGTCCGTTGTGCTCGGCGGCGGACGGGACTTCGTGGCCGCCATCCTGTGCATCGACATGCCCATCGTGGGGCACTGGGCCGAGAAGCAGATGATCACCTACACCACCTACCAGGATCTAGCGGCCAAAGACGAGGTCTACGAGCTGATCAAGGGCGAGATCGCCAAGACCAACGAGACCCTGCCCGAAGAGACGCGCATCCGGCGTTTCTGCCTGCTCTACAAGGAGCTGGACGCGGATGACGGCGAGTTGACCCGGACCCGCAAGGTCCGGCGCAAGGTGGTGGGCGAACGCTACGGCAAGCTGATCGAGGCCCTGTACACCGATGAATGCGTGTTGAATCTGGAAACCGAGATCACCTACCAGGACGGGCGGGTGCGCGGCATGTGCGGCGAGATTCGCATCGAGGACATGGAGGCGTAAGCATGGAATATTACCTGCAACTCATCGTCAACGGACTGGTGGTCGGCGGCATCTACTCCCTGGTGGCACTGGGGTTCGTCATCATCTACAAGGCCACCAAGGTGGTCAACTTCGCCCAGGGCGAATTGGTCATGGCCGGAGCCTACGTCTGCTTCGCGCTCACGGTACAGTTTCACATCCCGTTCATATGGGCGTTCCTGCTCACCCTGGCGTTCTCGGTGCTGCTCGGCTTCGCCATCGAACGCATGGTGCTCAGGCCGCTTATCGGCGAGGAGCACATCTCGGTGATCATGGTCACCGTGGGCATGAGCTCGGTACTCAAGTCCCTGGTCCAGCTTTTCTGGGGCACGCAGATCAGGGTCTACCCCCAGGTGCTGCCCTCGGAGCCCATCGTCATCGCCGGACTGCCCGTGGCCCCGGTCTACATCGCGGCCTTCGGGCTCTCGGTGGTCCTGTTCGCCATCTTCTCCGCCTTCTTCAAATACTCCCGCACCGGCATCGCCATGCGGGCCACGGCCTTTGACCAGCAGGCGGCCCAGTCCATGGGCATCGGCATCAAGAACATCTTCGCCATGAGCTGGTGCATCGCCTGCATCGTCTCGGCGGTGGGCGGCGTGATCCTGGGCAACATCAACGGCATCAACGCACAGCTTGGCCACCTGGGGCTCAAGGTTTTCCCGGCGGTCATCCTCGGCGGCCTGGATTCCCTGCTCGGCGCGGCCCTGGGCGGACTGATCATCGGCGTGCTGGAAAACGTCTGCGACGGCGCGGCCCGAGAGTTGCTCGGCCTGGGCGGTTTCAGGGAGGTGGCGGCGTTCATCATCCTGGTGGTCATCCTGATGATCAAGCCGTACGGCCTGTTCGGAACCAAAGAGATCGAGAGGGTGTAGCCATGCAGGGCAAATGCGGACTTTTCTTCACTTCCTATCCCGGCGAGGCGCAACTGTTCCCCTCCGGGTTCCAGAAGCTCATGATCGGGCTGTTCCTGCTGGTTCTGCTTGCGGCCCCGGCGGTGCTCAACGTGTACCTCACCTCGGTCATGAACCTCATCTTCATCGCGGTCATCGGCGCGGTGTCTCTCAACCTGCTCACCGGCGTGTGCGGGCAGATATCGCTGGGGCACGGCGCGTTCATCGGCGTTGGGGCGTACGCCGCCGGACAGTGCACCCTGCACGGGGTGCCGTTCCCCCTGGCCATCCTGACCGCCGGTGCGGTCACGGCCCTGGTGGGCATGGTCTTCGGCGTGCCGTCGCTCAGGCTCAAGGGAATCTATCTGGCCATCGCCACCCTGGCCGCGCAGCTGGTGCTGGAATACGTCTTCCTGCACGGCGGTGAGCTGACCGGCGGCTCCAACGGGCTGCTGCTGGATTCCCCGTCCCTGTTCGGCTTCTCGTTCGATACGGACGCGCGCATGTACTATCTGCTCTTCTTCTTTGCCGCCGCGTCCCTGCTCATGGTCTCAAACATCATGCGCACCAAGTTCGGCAGGGCTTTCGTCTCCATCCGCGATTTCTACCTTTCGGCTGAAATCGTGGGCGTGAACCTGTTCCAATACAAGCTGGCGGCCTTCGGGCTGAGCTCCTTCCTGGCAGGCGTGGCCGGGGGGCTGTGGGCGCACTACACCGGGTACGTGTCCGCCGAGCAGTTCAACATCGGGCTGTCCATCTCCTATCTGGCCATGATCATCATCGGCGGGCTGGGGAGCGTGCTCGGCTCGGTCTTCGGTGCGGTGTTCATCACCGTGCTGCCGGAAGTGCTCAATGTCCTGGCCAACGGCCTGGGTGCGTACATGCCGGAGATTTCCCAGCACATCGTGGCCCTGCGCGAGGGCGTGTTCGGCCTGGTGCTCATCCTCTTCCTCATCTACGAGCCGGAAGGGCTGGCGCACCGCTGGAGGCTGGTCAAGGCGTACTGGAAGCTCTACCCGTTCGCCCACTAGGGCGTGCGTGGATGTTGTCGCAATCCCGCACCGGGTGCGGGTGAAACATACAAACCGTGCCGCTTCAAGGCGAGGCGCGCGTAAACCTTAAATCCCTTAGGAGACTGAGTATGAGGGTTGGTAAAATCATAACCGCGGTCTGCATCGTTATCCTGGCCGGAATGATGCTGGTTGGCTGCGGAGGCGAGGAAAAGAAACCGGCTGAAACCGCTAAAAAGGACACGTCGCCCATCAAGGTCGGCGGTCTCATCGACCTGTCCGGTCCCACCTCCTCGGTGGGCGTGCCCTATGCCGCCGGACTGCGTGACGGCGTCAAGTACGTCAACGGCGAAGGCGGCGTGGACGGCCGCATGATCGAGCTGGACGTGCAGGACACCGCCTACAAGGTTCAGCAGGGGCTGTCCCTGTACAAGAAGATGGTCAACACCGACAAGGTGGTCTGCATCCAGGGATACGGCTCCGCCGTGACCGAAGCCCTGGTCCGCAACCTGGCCAAGGACAAGATTCCCGATATCTCCGCGTCCTACTCCGCACACCTGACCGACCCGAAGAAGGCTCCCTACAACTTCTTCATCGCCGCGGACTACACCACGCAGCTGCGCGCCGCCCTCAAGTATTTCCGCGACACCTGGAAAGAGGAGCGCGCTCCCAAGCTGGCCTTCATCTACCCCGACCACCCCTACGGCCTGGCCCCCATCCCGGGCGGCAAGGAATACGCCAAGGAGCTCGGCTATGAGATCGTGGGCGACGCCAACGTCTCCCTGAAGGCCATCGACGCCACCACCGAGCTGCTGCCGCTCAAGAAGCTCGAGCCCGACTTCTGCTGGATCGGCGGCACCACCCCGTCCACTTCCGTCATCCTCAAGTCCGCCAAGAACATCGGCATGGACACCGTGTTCTTCACCGACATCTGGGGCACGGACGAGACCCTGGTCAAGCTGGCCGGGGATGACGCCAATGGCTCCTACTCCAACCAGGCCGCCGCAGTTTACGGCGCGGACGTGCCGGGCATGAAGGCCATCGAGAAGCTGACCGAAGGCAAGCCGCAGATGTCCCACTACACGCGCGGTTTCGTCTCCATCCTGGTCATGGCCGAGAGCATGAAGCGCGCCGCCCAGAACGGCCCCATCACCGGCGAGTCCATCAAGATCGCCCTGGAGTCCCTGCGCGACTACGATCCCATGGGACTGGCTCCGGCCATCTCCTACTTCCCAGATGACCACCGTCCGAACATGGCCGTGTTCCTCTACAAGATCGAGAACGGCAAGATGACCTTCGTCAAGGAAGAAAACCTCGAGCGCCGCGCCGAATGGCTCGGCCACTAGAGGCTTCGAGAGAGAGACCGGGGGAGCCCCCGAAAGGAGGCTCTCCCGCCCCTCCCCCCGGAGGGGCAACGAAAGACAAGGCGGCACGGAAACGGATTACCGATCCCCACCGCGCCCCTCTTCGACACTAACCCTGACCCCGAGGCGAGCCGTCAAACAGCCCGCCCGACCATCCTCCTCCGCCCTCGCGAAGCGAACCAAAAAGTTTAGGAGGGAGAAGGGGATGGGGGGTCCGGGGGGAAGGGGAAGAGGGAAGCCCTTTACAAAGGGTTCCCTCTTCCCCTTCCCCCCGGCCGCCGGAGGCATCCATTGAGCGATATACTGAAGGTCGAGAATCTTGAGGTCGTGTACAACGACGTGGTCCTGGTCTTGAAGGGCCTGTCCCTGTCTTGCCCCGAGGGCGAGATCACGGCCCTGCTCGGGGCCAACGGTGCGGGCAAGTCCACGACGCTGAAGGCCATCTCCGGGCTGCTGGAGACCGAGGACGGCGAGGTCACGGACGGCGCGGTCGTGTACAAGGACGAGCCCATCCAGGGCATCATCCCGGAAAAGATCGTGCGCAAGGGCATCTTTCAGGTCATGGAGGGCCGCCGCATCTTCGAGGACCTGACCGTGGAGGAGAACCTCCGGTGCGGCGCGTTCACCCGTCCGCGTTCGGAGACCGTCAGGAACATGGAGAAGGTCTACGAGTATTTTCCGCGCCTGAAGGAACGGCGCAAACAGCTTGCGGGCTACATGTCCGGCGGCGAGCAGCAGATGTGCGCCATCGGCAGGGCGATCATGGCCAGGCCGGATCTGCTCCTGCTGGACGAGCCGTCCCTGGGGCTGGCCCCCATGCTGGTGGAGGAGATCTTCGATATTATCAAGAAGTTCAACGCCAGCGAGGGCGTGACCGTGCTGCTGGTGGAGCAGAACGCCCGGGCCGCGCTCTCGGTGGCCAGCCAGGCCTACATCATGGAGAACGGCAGGGTGGTCATGGAAGGGACTGCAGCCGAGCTGCTCGACAACCCGGACGTGCAGGAGTTCTACCTGGGCATGGGCCATGGCGGCGACAAGAAGAGCTACCGTGATGTAAAACATTATCGCCGCCGCAAACGCTGGCTCGGGTAGCGCGGCTTGCGAGAGCGGCGCATCCGCTGCGTTGGGAGGATTGCGCCCGTCCTCGCCGTATTGGGATACGGCTGCGGGTGGCGCGAATCCTCCCGCCTTGCGGCTGCACCACTCTCGCAAGCCGCGCGGTGTGTCTGGGAAAGGCAGGATGTCTCACTAGGCAGGCGGCGCATCCGCTGTGTTGGGAGGATTGCGCCCGTCCTCGCCGTATTGGGATATGGCTGCGGGTGGCACGAATTATCCCGCCTTGCGGCTGCACCACTCTCGTAAACCATGCGGGGCGGCAGGAGATTAGGGCTTTAGAGGGGCGCTTGCGGTTGATTTAGGTCTTCCGTCTAGCTCGACCCACTCTGAACAGCCGCGCTGCGCTTTGCGATGGATTGGGTTGTTGACGCGTATTTCGATTTCGGGGGGATAATCAAGCGCGGCAGGGTGTGGCCGTTTCCCGGCTTTGACGGGTGGTGGTCATTCCCTGCCGCCATGCGGTGTGATTTCATTGGATTGGCCTTTTTATGGCATTTTTACGTGACGTATCGTAAGAAAGAATATCACAGGTAACCTGCGCTCCCGCGAAGCGCGTTAAAAAGTTTAGGAAAGAAGAGGGGATGGCGGCCGGGGAAAGGGGAGAGGGAAAACCCTTCTCGAAAGGGTTTCCCTCTCCCCTTTCCCCGGCCGCCGGAGGCAACACCATGTACTACAGCGAATACGAGACCGAGCCGCGCGAGAAGCGGATGAAGCGGAAGTGGAAGGGCGTGCGCGACGTGCTGATTGCTGCCGAGGCCCATTCGGGCGAGTTTCAGGCCCGGCTTGAGGCGTTGGGGGCGTGCGCTCGCGATTTCAAGGACTGGGACGACTACGGCAAGATTCCGCCCCTGAGGAAGAAGGATCTCATCGACTGGCAGAAGGAGCACGGGCTGGGTTGGTTCCTGGACTGCGAGCCGGGGCAACTCAAGCGCATCTACCAGTCTCCGGGACCGATCTTCGATCCCGAGGCCAGGGAGGAGGACTACTGGGCGTGGTCCGAGGGCTTCTTTGCCGCGGGAGTCCGTCCGGGGGACTTGGCGCAGATGACCTTTTCCTATCACATGACGCCCGCCGGGCTGATGCTTGAGGAGCCCCTGCGCGATATCGGGTGCGCCGTGATTCCCGCCGGGCCGGGTAATACCGATAAGCAGATCGAGTTCCTGACCGGGCTTCCGGTCACCGTATTCGTGGGCATGACCAGCTATCTGAAGGTCATCGGGGAGAAGGCCCTGGCCGCGGGGTATGACCTGAAGAAGGATTTTTCCCTGAAAAAGGCGTATGTGGCCGCCGAGCCGCTGCCGGAGTCCCTGCGCCGGGAGGTGGAGGAGATGTTCGGGATCTCGGTGCGTCAGGGGTACGGCACGGCGGACGTGGGCTGCATCGCCTACGAGTGCATGGAGCTGGCCGGTATGCACCTCTCCAACTATCGCCATGTGGAAATATGCGATCCGGCCACGGGCGAGCCGTTGCCCGAGGGCGAGGTCGGCGAGGTGGTGGTCACCCCATTTTTTACCGACTATCCGCTGGTCCGGCTGGCCACGGGTGATTTGTCGTCCATCGACCTGACGCCGTGCGCCTGTGGACGCACCGCCAGGAAGCTGACGGGCTGGAAAGGGCGCGCCGACGATACAGCAAAGGTCAAGGGACAGTTCCTCTATCCCTCGCAGGCTGCCACGGTTTTCTCGAAATATCCGCAGGTTGCCAACTGGCAGATACGGATTGAGAATCCTGGTGGACGTGACGAGCTGGCCGTGGTACTGGAGGTCGGACACGGTCTGGACACCGAAGCGTTCGCGGCGGATTTCCAGGCGGTCATGAAGTTGAAGCCCATCGTCGAGACGGCGGCTCCCGGGACTATCCCGGTCGACGCCCCGAAGCTCGTCGATGAACGGACTTTCGATTAACCCGGCTTGCCGCTGGGGTTGCGGTCCTAATCGAATGGGTCGGTGACATTGATCACCGGCCCTTTTGGTTTTTGTGGGGGGAATGCCGAAAAGCGGTCCCGGCATATTGCCGGGACCGCTTTTCGGGAAGAATGGTTTTGGCTGTCCGCGTTGGTTAGTGACCGCCGCAGGTACCGGTGCCGCAGGAAGAGCAGCCGCAGCCGCCTCCCGCGCCGGGGACTTCCCGCTCGGAAGCGAGGGTGAAGCCGTATTCGCTCATGTCGATGGTGATGGCGCCGACGACCTCGGCCAGTTCGCTCTGGATGAGGAAGGTGAAGTCTCCCTGCTCAACGGACTTGTCGCCGTCGCGCAGCTCGTCGATGGCCAGAGACAGGCGCGGGCCGCTGCATCCGCCGTCGGCCAGATGGACGCGGATGGGCTGAATGTCCTTGTCTTTGAAATGCATGGAAAGGCTTTTAATGGCAGCGTCAGTGGCTGTGATCATGGTCACTCCTGGTTGTTGTGGTTTTCGATAGGATAAATAGAAAAAAACGATTGTAAAGGGGGGAGGCTCATTTTCCTTTTGCGGGACATGGTGCGGCGCGTTGCCCTTTCGTTTCGCGATTGGCGGATGTGCCCGGGATATGGGTATAAAAAAAGTCCGTATCACGGACTTGGTAGTTGGAAGAAGGCGCCTGGGGCGGCTTGATTATTCTCCGCAGTTGCGGCCTCCGCCACTGTGGAAACGGTCGTAGCCTTCTCCCACGGGTCGCTCCGAGTTGATGGAGAAGCCGCAATGGCCGGTGTCGATGAAGACATCCCCTGTGGCTTCGGCCAGGCGTTCGTTTATGAGGAAGGTGAGGTCGTCGTAGGTTACGGAGCGGTCGCCGCAGCAGCGGTTGTCCAGGGCCAGCATGAGCTTGGTGCCGGTGCAGCCTCCGGTGGTGAGCTGAATGCGGATGGGGCGGGCGGCCTTGCCTTTGAAATAGGTCGTCAGCTCCTGTCTCGCGGATTCAGTCACGTTGATCATGCACACTCCCTGTAAAACGATTGACCCGACCATACCGGATTGCGTCTTGATAAAAAACACGATCCTGTGAAGATGGGGCTTCATCTCTTAACGAAGTGCTCGCCTTCTTGTCAATGGGAGGGGCGAAAAGGGCTGCCTCCTAAACGACAAAGCCCAGGCCGACCATGCCTTGGGGCATGGGGCCTGGGCGTTCATCACTGAATCGTGGTGCGTCCGGTTAGCAGGAGCAGGAACCGGAGGAGCAGCCGCCGCCGTCGGTGGAGCAGGAGCCTGAAGAGCAACCGCCGCCTCCGCCGACCGGGTTCTCGGAGTCAACGACGAACCCGTAGTATGTCATGTCTATTTTTACTTTGCCGGTCTGGGCAAGCAGTTCCTTGTCGATCAGGAAGGAGAATCCACCGGCCTCGAATACTTCGTCTTTGTCGTTAGGCTCATCCAGAGCCAGAGTCAGGCGCGGGCCTGCTCAGCCACCTGCTGCCAGATAGACGCGTACCGGGGACGCTTCCTTGTCCTTGAAGTAGCCCTCGAGCTGCTTTTGCGCAGCTTCGGTCAGTTCAAACATTACTTATTCCTCCTATGAGTGGTCGGGAATAGAAGAGGTAAGACCTATAGTAGGGTTTGTCAAATCGAAAATAACGTCTATCCGGCGATGGTGTTGACCCACCTTTGGCTATGGGATATTTCAGGACTTTGCCCATTACCCCTTACTACAAGACAAGGCGGAAGACATGAAAGAATGCGGCACCATCCTGAATGCCAAGGAAATGAGCCGGACCCTGGAGCGGCTGGCCTTCGAGATATACGAGCGCCACGGCGAAAACGAATCCCTGGCCATTCTCGGCATCCAGCGGCGCGGCGCCGACCTGGCCGAGCGGCTCAAAAAGCTCCTGGACGATCGCCTTGGACGAAAGGTTCCGCTGGGCAAGCTCGACATCAATCTCTACCGCGACGACTGGACCACGAACCTGGAACTCGCGCCGGTCATCAATTGTTCCGAGATCGGCTTCGACATCGAGGGCGCGGCCATCGTGCTGGTGGACGACGTGCTCTATTCCGGCCGGACCATCCGGGCCGCCCTGGAGGCCATCCTGGACTACGGCCGCCCCGAGCGGGTGGAGCTCATGGTCCTGGTGGACCGAGGGTGGCGCGAGCTGCCCATACAGGCCGACTATGTGGGCAAGAAAGTGGAAACCCTGGGCAATCAGCATGTCAACGTCCTGGTCACCGAGCGTGACGGCGAGGACCGCGTCTGCCTGGTGGAGGCCTAGCCCGTGAGCTTTGTTCCCATCGAAAAAGATCCCGTGCCGCTACCCTGCATCACCCTGGTGGGCATGGCCGGAGCGGGCAAGTCCACCCTGGGCCGACTTCTGGCCGAGCGGCTGGAATGGGGGCAGTTGGACACCGACCAGTACATGGAGTCCTACTACGCCATGCCTCTCCAGAAGATCATGGACAACTTCGGCCTGGAGGAGTTCCTGCGCATAGAGGAGCGGCTGGTCAGCGAACTGGGGCTGACCCGGACCATCATTTCCACCGGCGGCAGCGTCATCTACGGCAAGTGCGCCATGGAGCGCCTCAAGTGCCTGGGCAAGATCGTCTTTCTGGACATTGACGAAGAGACTTTCACCGAGCGGGTGGGCAGCGGCGAGAACCGGGGACTGGCCATCGCCCCGGGCAAGAGCATGCGCGATCTTTACAATGAGCGCCAGCCGCTGTACCGTGCCGCCGCCGACATCGTCGTCCGCACGGACCGCCACACGCCCGAGGAATGTGTGGACCTGATTCTCGAACGCATCGACCTGCCATGAACAAACTCACCCCCAAGGCCGCCTTCCGCAAGCTGGCCGCCATATACGACAAGATGGTCGCCCAGTACGGCGAGGCCGCGGACGCCATCGGCCTGACCTGCGAAGGCTGCACCGACAACTGCTGTCTTTCCTTTTTCCAGCACCACACCTACGTGGAGTGGGCCTACATGTGGGAGGGGCTGAAACAGCTCCCCGCCGACCGCCTTGAAGAAATCAAGGCCAGGGCGCAGGACTACGTGGACCAGGCCCAGGCCGCCTTGGCCCGGGGCGAGCGTCCGCACATCATGTGCCCGCTGAATATCGACGAGAAGCAGGGCATCTGCGGCCTGTACAAGCATCGGCTCATGATCTGCCGCATGCACGGCGTGCCCAACCTTCTGGTGAAGCCCAACGGTCAGCAGGTCCAGTTCCCGGGCTGCTACCGCTGCCAGGAGCGGACCGAAGCCTATGAACAGGACGGCAAGATGGCCCCGGTGGTCAACCGCACGTCCCTGTACAAGGATTTGGTCATGCTCGAAATGCAGTTCGTCGGAAAGAATCTTCGCCAACTCCCCAAAGTTGACCACACCATCGCCGAGATGATCGTCCTCGGCTCGCCTCGGCTGCGATAGCGCGGCGTTCGCTGCGTTGCTGCGCGAAGTGCAGACCCTCGCGTAGGAAGACTACGCTTCGGTCCTGCTCTTCACTTGCGCCTTGCGCCCGTCCCGCTCTCGCAGCCGAGGCTCATGCTCGGGGGTATTGTATGAGGTCTCTCGCGTAGGAGGACTACGCGTCGGCCCTGCTCTTCGCTTGTGCCTTGCGCCTGCCCGGCTCTCGCAGCCGAGGCTCGGAGTGTTGTATGAGTTCCCTCGCGTAGGAGGACTACGCGTCGGGCCTTCCATTGCTTGTGCTCGGTTCATTCTCGGAGCCAAGGTTCATGAGGAGCTTTGCAGGAAGAGTTGGCGGGGACGTTTCCGAGTGGGGGGATTTACTTCGGGGGAAGCGTGGTCAGCTTATGCATTGGGGCTCTTGTCCTAGCACAGCATGGGCTTGTTGAAGATGGGTGAACTCGTAGGAAGAGTGGCGTTACCCGAATTGAAGGCTGGACCGCTCCTTGACCATGGCCTACGGTCGAAACATGCGAAGAGCCGTTTGTTCCGTTTTGCTGTTGTGCGTTCTGGCCCTGGCGTGGGGCGTGGCGGGCGAGCCGTCCCTGCCTTTGACGTCGGAGGCGCTGGCGGCGTCCGTATACCACGGCAACAAGCGCTCGCACGTCTTTCACCAGCCGGGGTGCCGGTATTTCGACTGCAAGAACTGCGTCGTGGTCTTCACCTCCCGACAGGAGGCCATCGGCGCGGGATTTCGGCCCTGCAAGATTTGCAGGCCGTAGGGCGGCGCCTAAACCTCCAGAGCGAACCCGGCCTTGGCAAAGGAGAACTGCCCGGCCTGGAGAATGGCGATCTCGTTCTCCTTGGCCGATATCTGGCGGTATTTTTCGTCGTCGGGCAGGGCGGAGTTCCAGACCTGGACTATCTCTGCGCGCACCACGTTGATGCGCCGCTCCATGCTCTTGAGCGTGTAGCCGCCGTCGTTCACCGGCTTTATGGCCGATTTCTCGAAGGCCGTCATGGCCTCGGTGGAAATTTCGGCCAGGTCGCCGTCCCACTGCTTGGCCTCGCCTTGCACCACTTCCCTGAGGTGCGCCTCGAAGTCGATCCCGCCTAACAGGGACCAATCCATTTCAACCTGCATAACCTACCCTCCATGGTGGTTGCGTGCTCTTCTTATCGGCAGGCAGGGCCGCTTTCTGAAGGGGGCATGTCGGTGCGGGAGGGCTTCCCTCCTGCTGAAAAAGCAAAGGCTCCCGCCGGAACGGGAGCCTTGTTTCGTCAGCCGGTGGGCCGGGTTATTGCAGATTCAAAGCGGCGGGTGGCGTGGTGTCGCCGCCGGAGCCCGGGTAGGGCTGCCAGAGCGGGAACTTCTCGCCGGACTTCAGGTGTTCCTCGACCATCTCGCGGAAGTGGTTGAAGCGGTGCTTGCACTCGTAGAAGCCGTGCCACCATGCATAGTCCGGGGCCATCATGGCCGCGCCCATGCGCGCCCTGCGTCCCTCGTGGTGCCAGAGCTCGTAAAACTCCACTTCGGGCCGTTCGTCGAAGAAGCCCTCCTTGGTGATCAGCCCCTTGGCGTACAGCTCGTCGAGCATGGCCTTGGCGGGCTTGAAGTAGATGTCGTTGTAGTTGGCCACCACCTTGTCGAGCTTGACGTAGTGGTTGTCCACCCACGTGTTGGTGTGGCACTGGGTGCAGACCGCCTTCATCTTGTCGCGCTCCACCTTCCAGTCGTTCTGGGCGGGCAGCGGCTTGAAGTCCTGCGGCCTGACGGTCAGCGGGGCCTGGAGCTCCCAGGAGAGCCGCTCGGTCACGTCGTGGGTGGTCATCACCGGGCCGGTGCCGGACATGTGGCAACTGGCGCAGGTCGGGCCACGGTAATCCACGCCCGCGGTCCAGGTGCCGGGGGCGGCGTCCCAGTTGTAGGATTCGCCGAAGGAGTCATAGATGGCGCCGTGCTTGGATTCGGTGAAGATCTCGATTTGCGGATGGTCGGGGCCCAGGTGGCACTGGCCGCAGGCTTGCGGGCGGCGCGCCTCGGCCACTGAGAACCGGTGCCGGGTGTGGCAGGAGGTGCATGAGCCGAACGAACCGTCCATGTTGATGCGGCCCACGCCCACGTTGGGCCAGGTCGCCGCGTCGAGGTTGCCCTTGTCGTCGAGCTTGAGGGCTGTGCCGTGGCAGGTCAGGCAGCCGGACTGGCGCTCGGCGGCGTTGTTCATGCCCTTGCGCATCCAGGGGTCTATCTTCCAGACGATGGAATTGGTGTTGGCGTGCTTGGACCGGGCGTACTGCTTCACCTCGTCCGGGTGGCAGCGGGAGCAGTCCTTGGGCGTCACCGCCGTGGCGATGGGCACCTTGTACTCGGGACGTCCCCACTGGGTGTCGGAGCGTTCATACTGCTTGAAGTGCTCCTTGATTACGTCTTTGTCCGCGGGGTCTGCCTGGTGGCAGTCCAGGCAGGTTATGTTGGCCGAGGCATGGCGGCTCATGGTCCAGTCCGCGAAGAGTCCCGGATTTTCCGCCTTGTGACAGTTGATGCACGCCTTGGCCTGCTCGCTCATCCCCCGCTCGATCCTAAATTCCTTCATTTT
Source organism: Pseudodesulfovibrio cashew (assembly GCF_009762795.1). NCBI lineage: Bacteria > Pseudomonadati > Thermodesulfobacteriota > Desulfovibrionia > Desulfovibrionales > Desulfovibrionaceae > Pseudodesulfovibrio > Pseudodesulfovibrio cashew. The sequence goes on from NZ_CP046400.1 coordinate 1,742,332, forward strand.
CGGCATGTTCTGGGCCATCGCCGGCACGGCCAGCAGGATGACTCCGCAACAGAACAGAAACAGCACTCTCTTCATAATCTAGCCTCCAATGCGTTCATGACTCGTTTTCTGCGCCCGTATTCATGAATCCATACCCTTGTAGTCGTAGTGACCACGGTCCGTGTGGACGAGGTTGGAATGGCAATCGAGACACCGTTTCTCGTAGCCCGGCATGGGGTACAGGACCTGACGGTGGGCCAGCATGGCCCCGCGCTTGTGCGGCATGTACTCGATGTTCCGGTGGCACTTGAGACATTGGGCGTTCTTGATCGATTCCGTGGCCCTGGTCCGCATGGCCTTGCGGTCGTACTCCTCTCCCATGAAGTGGGCGAGGACGTCCTTGGCTCCGTGCAGCGTCTTCGTATAGAAGAAGTTCACGGTGTCGTGGGGGGCCGGGAGGTGGCAGTCCATGCAGTCGGCGACGAACCCCTGCGGGTTGTTGACGTGCGTGGACGTTCGCCAGGCCTGGTAGGCGGGCTGGATCTCATGGCAGGAGGCACAGAATTCCGGCGTGGAAGTCCTCACCATGGTGTAGTAGGCCATGCTGAAAATCGGAAATCCGAGCACAATGCCCACGCATATCCATATGGTGGGCTTGAACCATTTCCTCATGCCTCCCCCTGCTCGTTCGGGTTGGGTTGACGACATTACCCGGTGACGCGCCCCATCCTGGCCCGGCTCATCGCGTCATTTTGCCCCCGTGACGAAAAGAACCGGCATTTTTGAGAATTACCGGAGCAATAGCACACGATTTGCTTTTCTGGCAATCCGGTTTGGCAAAAAATAACGGCTGATCCGCCGAAATGGAGATTGGCGGGGGGGACGGCCGGCTAGCGGCCCAAGGCGGCCCGAAGGTATGCCCGGCCCAGCTCGCTGTCGCCGTAGGCCTCGGCCCAGTGCAGGTAAACAAGTTTGAGGTATTTGGCGTGGATGTGGTCCGCGTTTTCCAGCCGTTTGGTCACGGCTTCCGGGGGAAGGGTGCGCAGGGCCTCGTCCAGAGTGGCCGCCCGGTGTGCGGCCAGGTGGCTCTTTCGCACGGCAGTCAGCCCGGCCCGGCTCATGGCCTCCCGCCGCTCCGGATCGGCGAGCAGGGCGCAGACCGTGTCGATGAGCGCGTCCATGTCGTCCATGGGATAGGTGGCCAGGTGCACGCCGTCCTCGAAGAGCCGTGACTGGCCGTGCCCTACCTCGGGAGTGACCAGGCACGCGCCGCAGGCCAGGGCCTCGAACACGCGGAAGTTGAGGTCGCCGCGTTCGGCGTAGTTGAGGACCACCCGCGCCCTGGGGAAAAGCTCCCCGAACCGGCCCGAGCGGACCTCGAGGTTGGGGAAGCGGGCCTTGAGCTCCTTCAGGAACACATGGCGTTCGGGCGTGGTCTCCGGGTCCACTGTCCCGGCAAAGAGCAGGTCCCACTCCTTTTGCACTGGCGAGTCCGGCGGGGTCAGGTCGTCCCGGGCATAGGCCGGAAGCCAGATGACCTGACTGTGGGGCAACCGCTGCCGGAAGCGGGGCAGATGGTCGCGCAGGCTCACGGCGGCCAGGTCGAACCCCTGGGCGTACATGGGGTACCAGGAGTGGATGTGGGAGTCGATGGCGTAAAAGACCGAGGGGCAGGGGAAGCGCTCCACTCCGGCCAGGGGCGGTGGGAAGCTGCGGTCCGCGTAGACCACGGCGTCCGGTTCCCGGCCCGTTTTGGAGACCAGGTCTTCCCAGGTCAGCAGGGCGGGTTCGTTCAGTTGGATCTGAACCACATTATGGCCCAAGGCCCTGACGTGCTCGCGAAAATAGATGCCGCCAATCCAGGCGATGGTCTTAGAAGAGCTCAATGTACGCCCCCTGGAGATAGCCGACGAAATCCGGGATGCCCGCCTGGGCGCACATGACGTAGTTGGCCACGTACCGGGCGTGGGTCATCCGCCTGCCGTAGATCTGGTATTCCGTCTCTGCCGTGGCGAAGTCCCAGCCGAAGTAATCTCCGATGCGCGGATGGATGGGCTGCTCGAAGTCGGCGAAGGGGTCGTCCACCGCGTCGAACGCGGCCTGACCGGGGTGGTCGAAGCCGAGGTGCTCCAGGACGCCCGAGGCCACGTGGTCCATGAGCAGCCTGCCGGGATGGTTGACCGTGTTGAAGAGCCGCTGGTCCCGGTATTCGGCCAGGAGCAGCTCCAGATACTTGATCGGCGTGTGGCTCTCCCGTTCCCGCTCCTGCTCTATGGACTTGCTGACCAGGTCGAGCAGGTCGAACCTGCGGGGGATGTCCGAGCGCAGGTAGAGCATGACCGTCTCCCTCGGCGGGAGGTTCATGGCCAGGAATTCGTCCAGGTGGGAGCAGCGGTAGTCGAACCCGGCGGCCCCGCTCCACAGCGGCCAGTAGCCCTTGAAGAACATGTTGGGCACGCAGAGGCTGCGGGCTGAGTCCGGCAGCTTGGAGAGCAGGGTCTTCGAGGCGAGGTCGCCCCAGGACGGTGTGAGGAACTGGTAGAGAAACAGGTCGCACCGGGCGAGCAGCTCGTCCGGCACTGGCTCACGCACGTAATTGGTGTACAGCACGCACTCGTATTGTTCGTCGAACTGCGGACAGGCCCTGAGCCGATCCAGAAGCGGCGGTCCCTGGCAGTTGGCGTGCACGATGCAGAGCTGTTTGTCCATGCTGTCCCGGAAGCGGTTGAAATTTCCTTACAAGGCGCAGCGGAAGAACTATCACGGATGGCGTCAGGCTTCAACAGGCCCCACAGGTGTTTACACGGCGAGGGCCAGGGTGTATCCCTCCGTGACCGATCTCAATTCGTACGCAAAGAGGTACAAATGCAAGCACGATTCGACGCCGCCGTTGCGGCCATATGTCCCGTGGACCGGGAACTCGCCGCCAAAGGGCAAGCCCATATCGACAGCCTGACCAAGCCCTTGGGAAGCCTCGGCAAACTGGAGGAACTCGCCTTGCAGCTCTTCCTCATTCAGGAGGGCAACGCGCCTCAGGCCGACCCCATGCGCATCTACACCGTGGCTGGCGACCACGGGGTCAACGAGGAGGGCGTCTCCGTGTACCCGCAGGAGGTCACCCGCCAGATGATCCTCAATTTCCTTAACGGCGGGGCGGGCATCAACGTTCTGGCCGGGACAGCCGGGGCGCAGTTCTACGTGGTTGACGCCGGAGCCTGCGGCGGTACCTTCGATGAACACCCGCTGCTCATCCAGGCCAAGGTCGCGCCCGGCACGGCCAACCTGGCCAAGGGCCCGGCCATGACCCGCGAACAGTGCCTCCAGGCCCTGCTGCTCGGCATCGACCTGGCCGACCGCGCCCATGCGGACGGCGTCAAAATTCTCGGCACGGGCGATATGGGCATCTCCAACACCACGCCCTCCACCGCCCTGTATTGCGCCTACCTCGGGTTGGAGCCCGAACCCATCACCGGCCCCGGCACCGGCCTTGACAAGAACGGCGTGGCCAACAAGGCAGAAGTCATCCGTAAAGGCCTTGCCGCCAACAAGGACGCCGTCGAATCCGGCGATCCCCTTGCCATCCTGGCCGCTCTCGGCGGCTTCGAGATCGCGGCCCTGGCCGGGTTGATCCTGGGCGGCGCCAGGAACCGCCAGCTCGTGAGCGTGGACGGCTTCATCTCCACCGCCGCCTATGCCGCCGCTTACGCCCTCTGCCCCACGGTCAAGGACTACTGCGTCATCAGCCATGCTTCCGCCGAGCCGGGCCACAAGGCCGCCGTGGCCAAGCTGGGCATGACCCCGCTCCTGGACCTGGGCTTCCGTCTGGGCGAAGGCACCGGCGCCGCCTGCGCCATGTACCTCGTGCGCAGCGCCGCCGACATGTACAACAAGATGGCCTCCTTCGCCGACGCCGGCGTGGACGAGGCCGAGTAAGAAGACGCCTCCGGCGGCCGGGGGAAGGGGAGGAAAAACCCTTTTGAGAAGGGTTCTTTCCTCCCCTTCCCCCGGACCCCCATCCCCTCCTTTTCCCAAACTTTTTGAGTTCGCTACGCTCAGAGCCGTGCGAAAGCCGAAGCCGTGCCGCTTTTGCGGAGACGGGGCCTATGCAAGACGCCGCTGTGCCGGATGGTGTCCTGTCACCGGGAGAAGTGGGTGAAAAACTTGTCTTCGAATCGGATATGGGCCGATGCTTTGCCCGGCGCAACCGCGAGGGTTCTGTTCGGATGTTATCGATAGGTTGCCGATGCCGATTGGCTCTATACTAGCGAGGTAAGGGGAGAGGTAGAGGGCGGAATGAGCAGCTATCACTTATTGTTAAAATGAGTTGGCATTCCTGCGCGGACTTTTCGCCTACTCTCGCCCACGAGCGAAGCGAGCGACAAAGAGTTTAGGAGGGGAGAAGGGGATAGGGGGTCCGGGGGAAAGGGGAAGAGGGGAACCCTTTGCAAAGGGCTTCCCCTCTTCCCCTTTCCCCCGGCCGCCGGAGGCGCCCCAAAAAAATAGGCCGGTCGCTGTTGCGACCGGCCTATTGTCCGTATGTGCCGTGGTTCCCGGCGTGTTTAGGCTTCACCGATGTTCCCCACTGTCTGGATGATACTGCCCTTGGCGTTGTAGGTCCCGGTGGCTTCCACCTTGACCAGTTCGCGGGCCAGTTCCGGGTTTTCCATTACCTCACGTTGCAGCCGAACCTTGCGGATGGACTTGATCTGTTCCGCCTGGTTGAACGACGTTGCTTCGAATCCACCGATTTCCATGATACGTACCTCCTTCCATGGAGTGTTGAATGAATGACGTGCCATTCTTATCGGCTGATATAAAGAAACCTTAAGGTGTCGCCGCAAATCGCGCGGAGCGCGCTCGCCGGTGAGTTTGATTTTCCGTATGATTTTCATTGGATATAAAATATTCCGCGTCCGGAGGCCGGACGCGGAAATAAAGTCGTTGCGGGTGTGATCAGGCGGATTCGCGGGCGTAGACTTCGTCGAGGATGGCCTTGCCGCCGGCTTGCAGCACTCTTTCGGCCAGGGCCATGCCGATGTCCCAGGCCTCGGCCACGGTTCCTTCGGCCTCCATGCGTATGGGGCGGGAGCCGTCCACGTCGGCCACGAAGCCGGTCAGCTTGATTTGGTCGCCGTCGATGACGGACCATGCCGCGATGGGCACCTGGCAGCCGCCGTCCAGGCCGGTCAGGAAGCCGCGTTCGGCCAGGACCTGGTGCTTGGTCTCCTGGTGGTCCAGGAAGGTGAGCATGGCGAGCACTTCGGCGTTGTCCTTGTGGTATTCGATGCCGAGGGCGCCCTGGGCCACGGCGGGCAGGAAGTCCGGCGGACCGAGCACTTCCATCTTGGGGGCGGTGAGTTCCAGCCGGTTGAGCCCGGCGGTGGCAACCACGATGGCATCGAAGTCGCCGTTCAGAAGCTTTTTCACCCGGGTGTCCAGGTTACCGCGCAGGGACTCGATCTTCAGGTCCGGGCGCAGGGTGGCGAGCTGGGACTGGCGGCGCAGGCTGGAGGTGCCGACCACCGCGCCTTCAGGCAGTCCCTTGAGCCCGTCGCACTTGACGGAGAGCAGGGAATCGGTGGACGCCTCGCGTTCGGGGATGATGCCGACCTCGAGGCCTTCGGGCAGTTCGGTGGGCACGTCCTTCATGGAATGGACCGCCAACTGGGCGCGGCCGTCCAGCAGAGCCTCTTCGATCTCCTTGACGAAGAGTCCCTTGCCGCCGACCTTGGCCAGGGGGACGTCCAGGATTTTGTCGCCCTTGGTCTTGATCTTGAGCAGTTCGACGGTGAGGCCGGGGTGTTCGGCCTCCAGCAGGGCCTTGATGTGGTTGGCCTGCCAGAGGGCCAGGGCGCTGCCGCGCGTGGCGATGACGAGTTTGTTCATTGTTTCCCTGTGATGGATTGAAAGTCGTGGGTTAGCCGCAGCTGGAGCAGTTGCCGCCGGAGCACCCGGCGCAGCCGGAACTCGCGGCCGGTGCCGGTGCGGATTCGCTCTCGCCGCCGGACGCGGCAGGACCGCCGCCCACGCGGGAGCGGACCGCGCTCATGAGTTTGCCGGTTTCCTTGCTGCCACACTTGGGGCAGGGCGGACACTCGTCCCGGTCAAAGACGAGTTCCTCGAATTCATTGCCGCAGTCGTTGCACTGGTATTCGAATATGGGCATGGATTGCTCCGTTCGTTGTTTTTCAGGTGCCCGACATGTCCCGGGCAGACGGTTTCCATAGCGGAAAAGCACGGGACTGGCAACGGTGGCCCCCTCGCGCTCCTTTTCCGGTAGAGAGATAAGACCCTGCCGTCTCATGTCCACCCCTTTCGCTCCCGACACGCGATTATAACGTCGTGGGCGTTGAAAGGTGCAACCATGGCTGGTAGGGTGCTGATGGCGGTATAGGTTTTTTCCTTATGGCGGCAGTTCGCCGCCGGTCTTCTCATGTGGAGTTTTGATGGAAGGGGAACGGGAAACCGCAGGAGTGGAAGCCCACTCCGGCGAGGTCGGCTGCACCGGTCTGGATGATTCCGGCGAACGGCTCAGGTGCGTCTTTTCCACGGTAACCAAGGTCAAGCTGGGGACCGGGACCACAGCCCGGGTCCAGGAAAACCGTGTCCTCTGGTACGTGTTGCAGCGTAACGCCGACGCCTACGGGGTGCGCAAGATCAACCCCCAGTTCGTGCCCACGGGCGATGAGACGCTCATCGACAAGGAAACTCTGCTGGCCGAGTATACCCCGGAAGTCGAAATCCACAATTTACAGGTGGAACCCGCCGTCCAGGCCCTGAAAAAGACCGTGGCCAAGGGCGACAAGCACCGCGAGCGCAACGAACCCCTCTCGGCCGAGATGTACTATGTGGAGGCCCTGGACACCGAAGTGACCAACGTCCGCGCCATTTTCGGTCTCGGGCTCATCTATCTGCAGCGCGGCGACTGCGAGAAGGGCAAGGTCCTGTTTGAGGAACTGGTTCAGATCAAGGCCGCCTTCAACGTCGAGCACAAGCACCTGTTCAACGAGTTCGGCATCGCCCTGCGCAAGGCCGGGATGTTCGATGAGGCCGTCAGTTATTACGGCAGGGCCGTGGAACTGGCCGATCCGGACGAGAATCTCTATTACAACCTGGCCCGCGTCTTCTTCGAGAAAGACGACTGGGACCAGGCAATCCTGTTTGCGGCCAAATCCCTGGATCTCGATCCCAACCACCAGCACGCCCTGGAGCTGTGCCGCTTCGCCAGAGCCCTGGCGGGCAGCGAGACCCTGCGCGGCAAGTACAAGAAGCCGCCGGTCCCCGAAGATGTGGCCAGGCAGGCAGAAGCCCTGCTTGGCGGGGGCCAGGACGAGCTGGACCTGCCTCTGGAGTTCGGTGGCGGGGAACTGGACCTGACCCTGCCGGAGTAGTCATGCAAGAAACCTTCAAACGGCTCGAAGTCTCCATCAGGGGGGCGCTGCACCTGGTGGGTGCCATCCCGTTGCCCAAGCGTGTGGTCAAGGAAGGGCTTAAGGCCTTTGGCCAGGGACAGTGGACCGATCTGATCACGGACATCGCTCTGGGGCTGGCTTCTCGCAGGATCATTGCCCGCACCGAGGGGGTGGTCGGTGCTTCGCTCAAGCCGATTTACCGGATGCAGGGCGTCTCCATGCAGGGCAACCGGTTCGGCCTGGAGGTGTTTCATGCCGGGCGGGACGCGGCGGTGGACCATATCGGCGCATCGCACAAGACGATCGACCCCGGGGATCTGCTCAAGGCCTGTGCTCCAGGCGATATGCTCGGCGTGTTCCATGCCCGCCGGGACGGAGTCCTGTCGTTCCGTTGGGACGGGGTGGACCCGTTCCGTCAGGAGGATCTTGTGTTGGAGTATGAGGATTGCGCTCCGATGCTGGGCGGCAAGAGTCGTTTCGAGCTGGCAACGGGCGTCACCTGGCAGGGACTGGCCGGCCCCCGCAACGCCGGAAAAATGAGCGGGAGATTCTACGATCGCAGACACGTGTTCCACACTGTCCGCTAGGCGTTGACCTTGCGTGTTGCGAGAAAGGATGCGCTCCGGGACAGGCCCTCCGCATATCGTCGCCTACAGCCGGCCCCTTCAACTCTGATTCCTTGCCGCAGGCGCGTGTAGCCCTGAGCATGTAGGTGCCATCGTCGTGGGGGCGCACTGGCGATAGTCATCTGAAATAAGCAGGACTTTCATTTCATTCCTCCTCCTTCCTCCGTCCGGAGCCCCATTCCCCGAGCAAGCCCGGTTTTTGGCTTAATACAGATACTTGACGGTGAGGCCGCACCCAAGCTAAAGGCAATCAATTGTCCGAGCCCGGCTTAATTCATGCCGACTCTTTTGATCCGAAAACAAACAGAGTTCATTGTAGCGCCAACAAGGAGTATTGCCATGTCCAAAAAGGAAGTGGAACGTCTGCTGATCGCAGGCGGAGAGGATAAGAGCGTAAAGGCCAAGTACAACGCCATTCCGTCCAAGGAGGCCTTTGTGGCCACCGCCAACGAGGATGGATACGATTTTACGATCGACGAGCTGGACGCGGTGATTTCCGAGTCCGGCGACGACTTCACCTCGTACGGCAACCCGCCCGCCCGCTCCATCTGGTGGGCCTAAAAGTTTTTTTGCGTTGCGGGCTCTTGCGCATGGCGTGAGAGCCCGCAATTGCGTCTTCCCCTCCATGTAACTTCTCGCCACCCCTCACTGCCGCCATGCGTCCGAGGATGCTCAGGCGACTTTTAAGCGCAATTCCTTACGGAATGGAATTGCCGTGCATTGCATCCTGTCGGCAATAGCGCGATGCGATTACCAATCAAAAAGCCCCCGCCGGAGACCGGCGGGGGCTTTTTGATTTCGTGTTGGGAGAGGGCTACTTGGCCTTGGCCAGGGGCCAGACCTGCTCGATCTTCTCGATGGTCTTGATGGTGATCCTTTTGCGCAGCTCGTCCGGGATCTCGGCCAGGTCCTTCTTGTTCTGGGCCGGAATGAGCACGGTCTTCATGCCGCGAGACACCGCCGCCAGGATCTTTTCCTTGATGCCGCCCACGGGCAGGACGCGGCCGCGCAGGCTGATCTCGCCCGTCATGGCCACTTCCGGGTTGATGGGCGTGTCGGTCAGGGCCGAGATGAGCGCCGTGACCAGGGTCACGCCTGCAGACGGACCGTCCTTGGGTGTGGCTCCCGCGGGCACGTGCACGTGGATGTCCATGTTCTCGGTGAACTTGGGGTCGATGCCGTACTCGTCGGCGCGGGCTCTGGCGATGGACAGGGCGGCCTGGGCCGACTCCTTCATCACGTCGCCCAGCTTGCCGGTCAGGGTCAGCTTGCCCTTGCCGGTCATGGTGGTGACCTCAATGTGCAGCAGTTCGCCGCCCACCGGAGTCCAGGCAAGGCCCACGGCCACGCCCGGAGGCAGAGTGGTCTCCTTCTCGTCGTCCAGGAAGATCGGGGGGCCCAGCAGGGTGTAGAGGTTCTTGGACGTGATCTTGAACGGCCCCTTTTCCCCTTCGGCCTTCTTGCGGGCCATCTTGCGGCAGAGCTTGCCGATCTCGCGCTCGATGTTGCGCAGGCCGGCCTCACGCGTGTATTCGCGCACGACCTTGGACACGAGCTTGTCGCTGATGGCCAGCTCGTCGTCCTTGAGGCCGTTGTCCGCTATCTGGCGCGGGATGATGTAGCGCCGGGTGATGGCCGTCTTCTCCTGCTCGGTGTAGCCGGGGATGCGGATGATCTCCATGCGGTCGCGCAGGGGGCCGGGGATGGAGTCCAGCATGTTGGCCGTGCAGATGAACATGACCTTGGACAGGTCAAAGGGCACGTTCAGGTAGTGGTCGGTGAACGAGTAGTTCTGCTCCGGGTCCAAGACCTCCAGCAGGGCCGACGACGGGTCGCCCCGGAAGTCGGAGCCGAGCTTGTCGATCTCGTCGAGCATGATCACCGGATTGCGGGTGCCGCACTGCTTAATGGCCTGGATGATGCGGCCCGGCATGGCTCCAATGTAGGTCCGCCGGTGACCGCGGATCTCGGCCTCGTCGCGCATGCCGCCCAGGGACATCCGGTGGAACTTGCGCCCCAGGGAACGGGCGATGGAGCGGCCCAGGGAGGTCTTGCCCACGCCGGGAGGACCGGCGAAGCAGAGGATGGGGCCCTTCATCTTCGGGTTGAGCTTGCGCACGCTCAGGTATTCGAGGATGCGCTCCTTGACCTTTTCCAGGTCGTAGTGGTCCTCGTTGAGAATCGTCTCCGCCTTCTTGATGTCCAGGCGGTCGCGGGAAAGTTTCTTCCATGGCAGTTCGATCATCCAGTCCAGGTAGGTGCGGATGACCGTGGCCTCGCTGGATTCGGCGTGCATGGACTCGAGGCGGCGGAGCTGCTTGTGCGCTTCCTTCATGACGTCCTTGGGCATGCCGGATTTGAGGAGGCCCTGCTTGAGTTCCTCCATCTCTTCGGTTTCGTCGCCCTCGTCGCCCAGCTCGCGCTTGATGGCCTTCATCTGCTCGCGCAGGTAGAAGTCGCGCTGGGCCTTGTCCATGCCTTCCTTGGCCATGGACTGGATTTTCTGCTGCATGTTGGCCACTTCCACTTCCTTGAGGAGCTGGGTGTTGACCAACTCCAGGCGGATCATGGGATCGTGGCACTCGAGGATGCGCTGGGCAACCTCGACCTTCATGCGCAGGTTGGAGGCGATCAGGTCGGCCAGCCTGCCGGGCTCGTCCACGTTGTTGAGCACGCTCATGATGTCCTGGCTGGAAATGCCACGCAGGGAGAGGATGCGTTCGGACTGCTCGCGGGAGGAGCGGATGAGCGCTTCCTGCTCGCTGGTCAGGGTGCCGGTCTCGGGCTCCATGAGCGGTTCGAGCTCGGCGATGTGGAACGGGTCGCTGGTGGTGAACCGTTTGACCTTGGCGCGCGCCAGCCCCTGCACCAGGACCTTGAGGCGGCCGTCGGGCATCTTGAGCATGCGCATGATCATGCCCACGGTGCCGGTGGCGTAGAGGTCATCCTGGTCCGGGTCCTCAACGGACTCGTCCTTCTGGGTCAGGATCAGGATGTAGCGGTCGCCCGCCAGGGCCTTGTCCACGGCCTGGATGGATTTCTCCCGGCCCACGAACAGGGGCAGGATCATGTAGTTGAAGACCACGATGTCGCGCACGGCGAGCACCGGCAGCACGGACGGGATGTCCGCCGGGTTGGGGCCGGGCAGGGACTCGCCCTCCCCGAACATGCCCGAGGCTCCGGCGGCGCCGGTCAGGGCCTGGATGATATCAGGCAGCTCCTCGTCCTTGCCGGGCTTCTCCTTGTCGGGAGCGTCCGGCTTGCGGGCGGGCTGCTTCTTTTCTGCTATATTCGGCGTCTTGCGCCTGATTCGCGCCGGTTTGACGGGCGATTTGTTCTTCTTCCTGCTCAAGATGACATCCTCTTGTTTCAGTGAAAATGGGATCGTTAACCCCACATAAGTCGTCAATTCGGCTTGGCAAGTCCGATTTTCATGTAAATTCACTAATCTTACACGCGGACGTCGAAGCGTTCGAAGCGCTCCTCAACGGCGCTGCGGGACGTCTCGATCCGGCTGACCCTGGCCAGGGGCGGCCCGTCGTGCAGGCGGGCCAGAAAAGCGTCCAGGTCGTCGTCCGAGCCCTGGGCCGTCACTTCCACCGGCCCGCCGGGAAGATTGCGCACCCAGCCGGTCACGCCCATCTCGCGGGCCACGTCGCGCGTCCAGGCCCGGAACCAGACGCCCTGGACCTTGCCGTGCACGACGGCGTGCATCTCCCGCATTTACAACCTCCCGGTTTCGTTGAAGCTGTAATAGTCGTGATCCGTGACCACGAGGTGGTCCAGCACCCTGATATCCAACCCCTCGGCGGTCTCCCGGATGCGTTCGGTGAGCCGCACGTCCTCCATGGAGGGGGTGGGGTCGCCGCCCGGGTGGTTGTGGGCCAGGATGATCCCCGAGGCCTCAAGCTTCAGGGCCCGGGCCATGATCTCCCTGGGGAAGACCGGCGTGGCGTTGACCGTGCCCCTGCTGACCCGCTCCCAGGCGATGACCCGGTTCTTGGTGTCCAGGAACGCGGCCCAGAATTCCTCTGTGCCCTTGGAGCCGATGCGCGCCATGGCTGCCCTGGCCACCTCGGCCGGGTCGGACAGGGGTTCGCGGGTGCGGGCTCCGGCCTCGCCCAGTCTGGCGAAGAGTTCCTGGAGCAGGACCCAGTGGGCGGCCACGCCCGGGCCGACGCCCTCGACCTCCTGCAACTGGTCTGGGCTTGCCGTCAGGGCGTCCTTCAAAGATCCGAACCGCGCGAGCACGGCCTTGGCCAGCGGCTTGGTGTCCTTTCGCGTGAAGATCTGGGCCAGGACCAACTCCAGCAGCTCGTAGTCTGCCAGGCCCCGACTGTTCTCCACAAGCTTTTCCCTGAGCCGCTTGCGGTGGCCGTGGTAGTGCGGTTTCGTCTTTTCCGTCATAGCCTTTGTGTCAAGGGGTGGGGTATTATTATACTCGAATTATAACTCGGGCCGCGTCTATCTGCCCATTGGTCCGCCCGTCTGGCGGGGCCGGAAAAGGTCGATGAGCCCGGCGATGAGGATGTCGAGGACCTCGTCGTATTTGCGCGCGCCGGTCTTGATGGAAAACTCCGCCTCCAGGGCCAGGTCGATCATTCTGGCCACGCCCGCGCGTCCCAGCCGCTTGGCCACCGGGGTCTTCCGGCGGATGACGTAGGGGTTGCCCGCTGGTTTGCCGCCGGACACGATCAGCCAGTACATGCGCGCCTGGCTCATGAGGAACCCGATCAGGTTGAAGAGCATCTGGTCTTTGGCCGCCTTGGCGTGGTCGTCGATTACCCGCTTCCATACGGCGGCCTCGGCGCCGGGCTGCCCCAGGGCGTCCATGAGGTCGAAGAAGGCCATCTCGTCCGTGTGTGCCACCAGAGAAACGTGGCTCTGCCGGATGGTCCGCTCGTCTCCGGCGGCCAGCTCCAGCTTGTCCAGCTCCAGTCGGGCGGCCACGGCGTCCACTGGCAGGACTCTGGACAGAGCCCGCTCAACGCCCGGTTCGAAGGAAATACCCGTCTTCGCGCCCCAGCGCCTTACGAAATCTTCAAGCGAGCCCCTGTCGAGCCCCTGGGATTCCCAGACCCAGCCCGCCTCCCCGGCCTTCTTGTAGAGGGCTCGACGCGACAGGGTGGCAGGGATCGGAGCCTTCTTGGTCTTCCACTGCCCCTCCAGGCAGAAAATGGGGTAGACGTCAGAGCCGAGGCCCTTGACCCCGGCGTCGAGCTTGTCCCAGTGCTCGGCCTTGAGCGCGTGGGCGCGGCGCACGATCAGCGCCTTGGGCTGGGGAAAGAGCGATTTGATGGTCAGGTCGGTCCAGAAGGCTCCCGGCAGGGGATCGTCGTCGTCTCCCCAGAAGGTCTTGCGCTCCCAGCCGTCCTGGCCGGACGCGGCAAGGCGCTCGGCCACCTGGGACTTGATCAGCTCGGGGTCGGGGCAGACCAGAAAAAGGTATTTGGGACGGGACATGGTCTGCCTTCGTTAGTAGTTCTGTTCCATCTTGTCGGCCAGCCTGCGGATGCCCAGGCGGGTGACTTCCTCGTCGGCCTGCGTCTCCTGTCCGGAAAAGAACGGCCAGTTCTGGCTGATGCTGCCGGAGCGCCAGATCACGTGGTCGTCCAGCGCGGAGCTGATGGTAGCATGAAAGTTGAAGTTGGCGTTGGAGCGCAGGGTGGTGTCACCTGAGCCCTCCACCGCTGTGGGGCGGTAGTAGCGTTCCACGGTGATCTGGATCAGGGCGTCGGCTTTGCGCCGGTCGTCGGTCCAGGTCACGGTGCCCCGGTTGGTCAGCTCGTCCCTGAGGAGCTTGCGGATGCGCGGCTCCAGCCAGGTGAGGGTGGTCGGGTTGTCCACGCCGGAGATGGCAAGGACCCGATATTCGTCTTGCAGGACCGAGTGGCCCTTGTCGCCGAAGGAATAGCCGCATGCCGCGAGGGTGAGCGGCAGGAGCAGGACTAGGCATGCGTAAAGGTGTCTCATGCCGGGGGATGGTACGTGGAAACCGGGCAAAGGTCCACTTCCCGGAGCACCGGGGGAGCGTAATCGAAAAAGGCGCCCGAGGCCGCAATCAGGCCTGGGCACCGAAATTGGAGCAAGGTGGAGGGCCCGGTCTCAGAATCCCTTTTCCAGCGGGGGCCATACGAGGGCATAGGTCGGCGGATCGATGTCGGCTTTGGGCTGTCCTGCGCAGGGACGCCCGGCCACGCGGAGCTCCACGTGGCGGTTTTCGATGCGCAGCCTGTTTTCGGCAAACCACTGGATGGCCTGGGGGAAGACGCGGTGTTCGAGCTTGAGGATGCGCGGGCCCAGCTCATCTTCGGTTTCGCCCGCCTGGCAGGGGACTGCGGCCTGGATGATGACCGGTCCATGGTCCATCTGTTCGTCCACGAAATGGACGGTGCAGCCGGAAATCTTCACGCCATAGTCGGCAGCGTCGGCCTGCCCGTTCACACCCGCGAAGCTGGGCAGCAGGGCGGGGTGAATGTTCATGACCCGGTTCGCGAAGGCCTTGAGAAAAACCGGCGTGACCATGCGCATGAACCCGGCCATGACCACCAGGCCCTCGTCCGTCACGCCCGCCTCATGGATGGCGTCGACCATGGCCTGGTCGAAGGCCTCGCGCGAGGGGTAGTCGGTGTGGAGCAGGACGCGGTACGGAATGTCATGGTCCTTGGCCCGTTGGATGCCGTAGGCTGATGCCTTGTTGGAGATGACCAGCTTGATCTCGGCGTCGAGCGCGCCCTCTTCGATGCGGTCGATGATCGATTGCAGATTGGACCCGCTTCCGGAAACGAGGACGGCAATGGGCAGCGTCATGTATTCTCCTTGGCATGGCCTTACGGCCCTGTGATTTTGGGGGGTGACGCGCCGGCGCGTCGCACAAGGAGGTAGTTGGCGCAATTGGCCGGATTAATCAAGGATTGTTTTTACGATGTCACGAGAGGCGAGGAGTGTCGGTAATTCCCCGGTCCTTTCCGTTGGAGATACTCTCAATCAGCTGCGATTTCAGGGGGGAAAATGAATTTCAGCGAAGATGAGCCTGCCATTCATTTTCCCCTCTCGCCACGGGCTCGCGACTTCGATCGCTAATGCGTGAGCCAGGATTCGGCCTCGGCCATGGAGGAAAAGGCCAGAAAGAGGTAGCCCCGGTTGGTGATCATGGTCTCGAAATCGCGCACCGGTTTGAGGCGCTGGGGAGGAACCACCAGAGCCCACTTGATGCGCCGCTGGTCGTTGTTTTTGTCAAAATGGGAGACGATATCGTATTTGTCGAAAAGGGTCAGGTTCGGTTTGTTCATTTCCCGGAAGTCCAGCAGCACCCTTTTTTCCGCCATCGTCCCTACCGTGGCGGCCACTTCGTCTATCATCCGCGTAACGCCTCCGGGGGATTCGAAGACCCCCCTGGCCCTGACTAATGCGAACCCGTTCTGGCGGGTCATGTCGTAATCAACGGACATGGGGACCCTCCCGGTTTCATGGTGTGTCCTGGCCAAGCACCTGGGCAGTATGTTCTGTGTCGTCATCCGTCTTTCCCTTTGTGTTGCGTCGCCACCCTGTCGGGCTGCGGCAGTATCAGGATGAAAGCCAGACCGATGCCATTTTGAGTTTGTTGAACACCTTTATCTTCATACCGGCGTGTACGCCGATGGTTTCGTAAATGCGGGCCAGGGCCATGCGTTCCGGCCGGACCAGCAGCGCCACCTTCATGGGCCGTTCGCGGGAAATTCGCTCCATGGCCCAGACGGCCACGTCGTAGCTCTCCTCATGCTCCCCCTGGAATTGCAGATCCCGGTGATCCAGAAGGAATCGGTCCGCTTCGCGGCTGGCCGGTTCCGCCAACAGACCGTCGAGATAGCTGACCATGTCGTTGGCGTTATCTGTTTCGCCCTCGACGTGCACGAGCAGATAATTAGTTTTTATTTCAGTCTGATATTTGATCATCGTGCAGTCTCTTTTCGCTCCGTTCTTCATAGAGGGAAGATGGGGGTTTATGTTAATATTAGACGATCATGAAAAATAAATCCACACACGTTTGGAAAAAAAGTACTGCTCATGAAAAAAAGGGGAACGGCGCATCCGCCGTTCCCCTTTTGATTCGATATGTTCCGTATGCTCAACCGTTGTCGGTCAGCAGTCCCTCCACCAGGCCGGGGATGGTGTATTCCTCCGGTTCAATGGCGGGCGTAAAGCCAAACCGCTTGACCGTTTCGGTGGTCACCGGTCCGATGGAGGCGATCTTCACCTCCGGGTACTGCCTGAACACGTCCGGATTCACCAGCTCGAAGAAGTTCTCCACCGTGCTGGACGAGGTGAAGGTCACGTAGTTGATCTTGCCCTGGTCAAGGGCCGCCTCGATTTCATCGCCAGAGGACTGGACCAGCCGGGTCTCGTAGACCGGCAGTACGGTCACCGAGCAGCCTGCCTTCTTGAGCTCCTGCGGCAGCACTTCACGGGCAACCTTGGCGCGCGGGATAAGCACGTCCTGGCCCTGGATGCCGAGCTTGAGCAGTCCCTCGACCACATGTTCGGCAACGTATTTTTCCGGGATGAAGTCCGGGTTGATGCCTTTTTCGCGCAGGGCGTCCGCGGTGGCAGGCCCGATGGCCGCGATCTGCATGCCCGCGAATATGCGCGAGTCCAGGCCGATCTGGGCCAGTTGCTGCCAGAAGAATTTCACGCCGTTGACCGAAGTGAAGACCACCCACTGGTAGCGGGCCAGTTGCATGATGGCGGTCTCGACTTCCTCGTAGTCGTCCAGGGGCTCCACCGAAATGGTCGGGAACTCGTGTACGCACGCGCCCAGTCCCTTCAGGGTGTTCACCAGCCCGCTGGCTTGCTCTCTGGCGCGGGTCACGACCACGCCCTTGCCGAGCAGGGGCCGCTTCTCGAACCACGCCAGCTTGTCGTGCAGGGAGCAGACCGTGCCGACCACGATGATGGACGGAGATTTCCACTGCCGCCGTTCAGCCGCCTCGGCCACTTCCTCGAGGGTGGAGACGAACGAGGTCTGGTTGCAGCGCGTGCCCCAGCGGATCAGGGCTACAGGAGTGTCCGCAGGCCTGCCGTTCTTCATCAGGTTGTCCGCGATCATGGGAAGATTGCCCACGCCCATGTAGAAGACCAGGGTGGAGGTGGACTTGCCGTACACTTCCCAGTTGTGGCCGGACTCGCCCTTGGTCGGGTCCTCGTGGCCGGTGATGAAGCAGACCGAGGTTGTGTGGTCGCGGTGGGTGACCGGGATGCCCGCGTAGGCCGGGGCGGCCACGCCTGCCGTGATGCCGGGCACGACCTCGAAGTCGATGCCGGCCTCGACCAGCTCCTCGCCCTCTTCGCCGCCGCGCCCGAACACGTACGGGTCACCGCCCTTGAGGCGGCAGACGGTCAGCCCGGAGCGGGATTTCTCCACGATCAGGTCGTTGATCTTGTCCTGGGGCAGGGTGTGGTCGCCGCCCTTTTTGCCCACGTACAGGATTTCGCACTCCGGCTTGCACCACTTCAGAAAGTCGGCGTTTGCCAGGTAGTCGTAGATCATGATGTCGCAGGTCTCGATGATCTCCTTGGCGCGCAGGGTGAGCATGCCCGGATCGCCCGGACCGGCTCCGACGAGAAAGACGTTTGCCATGTTTGTTGCCTCCGGCGGCCGTGGGAAGGGGAGAGGGGAACCCTTTGTATAGGGCTTCCCCTCTCCCCTTCCCACGGACCCCCATCCCTTCTCCCCTCCTGAACTTTTTGGTTCCGCTTCGCGGGGAGGGTAGTGGGAATGGTGTGTTTTGTGCGGCGCCTGGGAAGGATCAGAGAGCGTCCTGTTGGGTAGAACGCGACTCTACGCCGCTTATGTGTCATATCGATCCCGGTCCGGGCTTCCCGGCGTGTAGGCCGAAAGTCCTGGCAGGGAGGTCTGGGGGAACCCTCTTGAGGGAGGGAGCCCCCAGGTTGCTTTCAATCTATGCCATCACCGACTCGAGGCGTTCCTTGAGCTGGGTGAGTTTGGTCTTTTCCTCTTCCATCTCGGCGAGCTTTTTCTTTTCGCCTTCGACCACGGCCTCGGGGGCGTTGTTGACGAAGCCGGGGTTCTTGAGCTTGCCGGCCACGCCCTTCATGGTCTTTTCGAGCTTTGCGAGGTTCTTGTCCAGGCGAGCCAGCTCCGCGTCGAAGTCGACCACGCCCTCCAGCGGGACCGAGATTTCGTTGCCACGGACCACGGCCGCACCGGACGCCTTGGGCGCCTTTACCTTCGGGCCGATGGTCACGTTGTCGATGCGGGCCAGGGACTTGATCAGGTCCACGTTGTCCTCCAGCACCGCGCGGTCGTCGTTGTCCACGGTCTTGATCAGCAGGTCGAGCTTCTTGGCGGGCTCAATGAGCAGTTCGGTGCGGATGTTGCGGGTGCCGGAGACCACGCCCATAAACAGGTCCATGCGGGAGACCACGTCGTGGTCGAGCAGGTCGTCGCGCATTGCCGGGAAGGGCAGGGTGGCGATGTCCTCGCTGCGGTCGTCGCCCGCCGGGCGCGGCAGGGCGGACCAGATCTCCTGGGTGATGAACGGGGTGACCGGGTGCAGCAACTGCATGGTCTCGGAGAGCACGGTCCACAGGACCTTCTGCGTGACCGCCTTGGCCTCGGCGTCCTCGCCGTACAGCACCGGCTTGATCATCTCCAGGTACCAGTCGCAGAACTCGGACCAGATGAATTTGTACAGGGTCTGGGCGATGTCGTTGAAGCGGTACTCCAGGGTGGCAGCCTTGATCTCGCGCTTGACCTCCTCCAGCCGGTGCAGGATCCAGGTGTCTGCCAGGGAGTCCGCGGCGTTGAGCTCCACCGCCGGGATTTCGTCCGGCAGGTTCATCATGGCGAAGCGGGTGGCGTTCCAGATCTTGTTCATGAAGTGCTTGTAGCCCTCGATGCGCTGCTCCGAGAGCTTGATGTCCCTGCCCATGGCCGCGAAGCTGGTCAGGGTGAAGCGCAGGGCGTCCGCCCCGTACTTGGCGATCATGTCCAGGGGGTCGATGACGTTGCCCGTGGACTTGGACATCTTCTTGCCCTTTTCGTCGCGGACCAGGGCGTGGATGTAGACGTGGTGGAACGGCACCTGCTCCATGAACTGAAGGCCCATCATCATCATGCGGGCAACCCAGAAGAACAGGATGTCGAAGCCGGTGATCAGGCAGGAGGTCGGGTAGTAGCGGGCCAGTTCCTTGGTGTCGTCGGGCCAGCCCATGGTGGAGAAGGGCCACAGGGCCGAAGAGAACCAGGTGTCCAGCACGTCCTCTTCCTGGACGATGTTCTTGCTGCCGCAGGCGGAGCAGGCGGACGGGTCCTCGATGGACACGGTCAGCTCACCGCACTTCTCGCAGGTCCAGGCCGGGATGCGGTGGCCCCACCAGATCTGACGCGAGATGCACCAGTCGCGGATATTGTCCAGCCAGTCGTAGTAGGTCTTGGTCCAGTGTTCGGGGAAAATCTGCGTTTCGGCCGGAACCGCTGCGCGGGCCTTCTCGGCCAGCGGCTTCATGGACACGAACCACTGGGTGGAGACGTGCGGCTCGATGACGGACTTGCAGCGGTAGCAGACGCCAACCGAGTGATCGTGCTCGACGATCTCCTCCAGGAAGCCCTCGGCTTCGAGGTCGGCCAGGATCGCCTTGCGGGCGGTGAGCACGTCCATGCCCTGGTACTTTTCCGGGCCGTTCTCGTTGATGATGCCGTCCTCGTCGAGCACGGAGATGACCTCCAGCTCGTGGCGAATGCCGATCTCCCAGTCGTTCATGTCGTGGGCCGGGGTGACCTTGAGGCAGCCGGTGCCGAATTCGACGTCGACGTAGGCGTCGCCGATGATGGGCAGCTTGCGGCCCACCAGGGGCAGGACGGCCTCCTTGCCGATGAGCTGGTTGAAGCGGTCGTCCTCGGGGTTCACCGCGATGGCGGTGTCGGCCAGCATGGTCTCGGGCCGGGTGGTGGCCACGATCAGGTGCCCGGAGCCGTCGGCCAGGGGATATTTGACGTGGTGCAGGTGGCCCGGCTTGGCCTCGTGTTCGACCTCGTCGTCGGCCAGGGCGGTGTGGCAGCGGTTGCACCAGTTGATGATGTAGTCGCCCTTGTAGACCAGGCCCTCTTCGTACAGCTTGACGAAGACCTGGCGCACGGCCTTGGCGCGCTGCTCGTCAAAGGTGAAGCACTCGCGGGTCCAGTCCACGGACGCGCCCATGCTGCGGATCTGGCTGAGGATGTGGTCGCCCTTTTCCTTCTTCCACTCCCAGACGCGCTCGATGAATTTTTCGCGGCCCAGGTCGTGGCGGGTGAGGCCCTCGGCCTTGAGCTGGCGCTCGACCACGTTCTGTGTGGCGATGCCCGCGTGGTCGGTGCCGGGAACCCACAGCACGTTCTTGCCCTGCTGCCGGTTGAAGCGGCACAGGATATCCTGCAGGGTCAGGTTCAGGGCGTGGCCCATGTGCAGCACGCCGGTGACGTTGGGCGGCGGGATGACGATGGAGTATGCGTCGCCCGGAGCATCCGGGTCGGGGGAGAAGGTCTTGTCCTCTTCCCAGTGTTTTTCCCATTTTGCTTCGACATCCCACGGTTCGTAGGCTTTGGCGAGTTCTTTACGGGCCATGTTGTTCCTTCCTTTATGGCGGCAAAAGGGTCGGCGCTCAGCACCGACAGCTTGAAATTTCGTATGGTTGCGCTTGCCTTGGCCAGCGTCTCTTTGATAGCGTCGGACTACCTTTGTCGAGAGAGCCGGGCATGTCAAGCATACATATATATTGGGACGAGTCGCATTTCTGGGGATTGCTGGTCACCCGCGCGCTGACCGCGTGGGGCATTCCGCATCGCCTCGTGCGCGGCCACGAAATAGCCGATGGCGTGCTTTCTGGCAAGTCCGGCCCAAGGCCGGAGCTGCTCATCGTTCCCGGCGGGCGGGCCAAGGGCAAGACGGATCGGCTCGGCCTCAAGGGCATGGACGCCGTGTGCGAGTACGTCCACTCGGGGGGCACCTACCTCGGCTTCTGCGGCGGCACAGGCCTGGGTCTCACCGGGCCGTACTCGCTGGGGCTCTCCCCCTGGACTCGCCAGGGCTACAAGAACAGGCTGCATCATTTCCTCTCGGGCCACGTGACCTCGGACCTGGCCGCCGACCCGCTGGTGCCGGAAGGGCTGGGCGGCGAGGCCATGCTCCCTGTCTGGTGGCCGGGCCGCTTCGCCCCCTCTGACAACGGGGTGACCGTGCTCGCCCGCTACCGCGTCCCCGGTCCGGACTTCTGGGTGGCCGACCTGCATCTGGCGTCCCTGCCCAAGGGGACCATGACCGACTGGGAGAACCTGTACGGCATCCACCTCCGCCCGGACTTCCTCGAAGGGCTGCCCTGCGTCACGCGCAACGAGTTCGGCGCCGGGCGGGTCATCCTCAGCTACGCCCACCTGGAGACCCCGGCTTCGCCCCCGGCCAACCGCTGGCTCGGGCATATCCTTTCCACTGTGTTGGGCGAAACCGTGGGCGAGATCCCGGTCCCGGCCTGGGACGTGGCCGCGCGTCCTGTGCGCTGGGACGACCCGGTCCTGGCCTCGGCCAGGGCGGCAATGGAAGAGACTGTGGCCACCGGACTCAGCCACTTCCTGCTTTTCTGGCGCACTCCCTGGCTGCTCGGCTGGCGGCGCGGCATTCCGGGCGCGGGGATCAACTCGCTTTACTCCCTCATCTGCGAGGCCATGGCCCGCGAACCCGACGATGCGGCCCTCGCCTTCTGGAAGCGTCGGCGCGACCAGTTCGCCGTGTTGATGAAGCTCTTGGCGGGCGGGTTGTCCGGTTACCTGCTGGCCGAACGGCTGGCCATGACCGTA
Source organism: Pseudodesulfovibrio cashew (assembly GCF_009762795.1). Taxonomy (NCBI): domain Bacteria; kingdom Pseudomonadati; phylum Thermodesulfobacteriota; class Desulfovibrionia; order Desulfovibrionales; family Desulfovibrionaceae; genus Pseudodesulfovibrio; species Pseudodesulfovibrio cashew. Next base: position 1,764,180 of record NZ_CP046400.1, read on the forward strand.
TTCCACTCCGATCCCGAAGCCGTTTCACAGGCCGGACTTCTGGAGCAGCGACGCGCCCTTTTTGGCAGGCCCCCCGAGCCCGGCGGCATACACGCCGACCTGGCGGCCATGCTGGAGGAACTCTACTGGTTGCTTTCCTTGTCTAATAATAACAGTCACTAATGCTGCCTGCTTCTGGCCCATTTGCCATTTATGGCATGGGTGTGGTATATATCAAACCTAACTGTTGGGAATTGGACGGAAGGGGAGCCGTCTGTTTTCCTTGAGACTTTTCTGGGGCGGAAGCCTCTCCACTCCCGGATCACTCCTTGCGCGGGTCGGCCATGGCCAAAAACAACGCAACGAAACAGCCTCGGGATGCACAGTTCCGATTTGCCATGTCCGAGGACGGCATGAAGCTCGGCGTGAGCCGTTACTTCCCGCCCAATGGCGGCGAAGGGCCGTCCGTGGAGTTGCTCAAGCGGCAGTTGGCCGATGCGGGCGTGCTCCTGCCCGTGGACGAAGTCGCTGCCCGCCAGGTGGTGGAGGGAATCCTCGATCAAGGCGAGATCAAACGCCTCGCCCTGGTCAACGGCATCCCTGCCCAGGAGCCGAGAGACGGCTGTCTCATGGCCCTGGGGGACCTGGAATTCCCTGTATTCCCCGGTGACCGTTTCGCACGCAAGCGCGAGCCGCTCCAGGCCAAGCCGGGCGAAACCATCGACGGCCGTCTGATCAAACCCCGCGAAGATTTCGAGCCCGCCGACCTCAAGCTGACCATGGGCGACAATGTCGAGTTCGACGCCCTGAGCAGTTCCTACGTCTCCCAGGTCTGGGGTATGGTCCGGCTCAAGGACGGCATCATCTCCGTTGACCTCATTCCCGTTATCTCCGAAGACGCCATCACGGTCTCCGGCACGGTGCACCATCGCGACTTCAAGGGGCGCGCCGTGACCGTGGCCCAGATCGAAAAGGAGTTGCGCGACCTGGGCGTGGTCATCGACATCGACACGGACCGCCTGGACGCCCTCCTGAAAAAGGCAGCAGCCCTGGGCAAACCTGTGCCGGACGAGGTCCTGGCGTCGGGCGCCTACCCGGTGCCGGGCAAGGACGGCTGGTTCGAGTTCCTGGTCTCGTCGCGAGAGACCGCGGGCATCGAGGACGAGGCGGGCCGCCTCGACTTCCGCAATCGCGGCACGTATCCCATGGTCAACCTGGGCCAGGTCATCGGGCGGCTGCACGCGCCCACGGCAGGCGAGGGCGGCATCGATATTTACGGCAAGACCATCCCCGCCCACGCCGGGCGCGAGCTGCACGTTCACAAGGGCCAGGGCGTCCAGGTTCTGGATGACAAGGTGACCTACACGGCATCGGCCGAGGGTGTCGTCTCCATGGAAAAGGGGACCCTGTCGGTCACGGATTGCCTGATCATTTCCGGCGATGTGGATATCTCCACGGGCAACGTGGAAGTGGAGCGGGGGTCGGTCAAGATCCTCGGTTCGGTCCAGGCCGGGGCCGTGGTCTCCGCGCCCAAGCACGTCATCGTGGCCGGGTCCGTTGAGTCCGCCACGGTCACCGCCGGGGGGGACGTCGTTGTTTCGGGCGGCATCCTCATGCCCGAGGGCGGCACGGTGCGCGCCGAAAACGACGTGCTGGCGGGCTACGCCACCAATGCCCGCATCATTGCCGGCCGCGACGTGGAGATCGCCAACGACACCACCAATTCCCGCATCCAGGCGGAGGGGCGGTTCCTGGGCACCAAGGGCAAGGGGCACGTCCAGGGCGGCGAAATCATCACCTCCAAGGGCATGGAGATCAACGAGGTCGGCTCGGAGCTCGGGGTGGACACCCGGATTACCGTACGCATAGATCACGCCGACGACAGCGCGTTGCGCGAGGAGCGGCAGAAGATCAAGGTGGCCATCAGCCGCATCGACGAGGCCATCGGCACCGACCCGGTTGAGGCGATCCTGTCCCGGACCCCGGCGGAGAAGCGACCGGCCGTGGCCGAGGTCATCAAGCATCGGAACGCCCTGATCCGGCGACGGAAGGATATCGCGGACCGCATCACCCGCCTCATGCTCGAGCGCCAGGAGGAGCTGGCCGGGGTCAAGGTCAAGGTCAAGCGGCTGCTGCATCCCGGCACCATGATCCGATTCGGCGGCAAGTCTTTCAACATCACCAAGCGCACCGAAGCGTCGACCATCTACTGGAGCGAGCGCGACCGGGATATCGTCATCGAGTAACCCGCCGGACCGGCTGTGGGAAATTTTCCTTCCTCCTTGCCTCTGCTCGACCACAGGGGCTAGGATGACAGTGTTGCGCACATCCAACCAAAGGAGTCTGCCATGTCCATGACCGACAGGATGACCACGGCCTCCAGGACCGATATCCTGAAGCGGTTCGCCGTAACCCTGGTATGCATGATATTTCTGGAGGTGACGATCATGCTGGTCCAGCTCTCGGTGTTGTTCCAGTATTGCTACCTGCTTGCGGCCAAGCGGCGGAGCGAGCCCCTGCGAGGGTTCACCAACGGCCTGACCCAGTACGGGTACCGTCTCATGCGCTATAATACCCTGAGCGAGAACCGCCGTCCCTTCCCCTTCAACGCCTATCCCGAAGACGGGGATTGCGAACCGCCGACGAGGCAGGTACAGTTCCGGTAATCATGCAGAACAGCTACCGTTTCTTCAGCAATCGCGAGTGTGAATACTTCCCCTGCCACAAGACCGGGAAGCCGGATGAGTTCAACTGCCTGTTCTGCTACTGCCCGCTCTATTTCTTCGAGGAGTGCGGCGGGAACTGCCGTGTGCTCGAGTCCGGGGTCAAGGACTGCACCGGCTGCCTCATACCCCACAGCCCCAAGGGCTACGACTACATAGTGGGACGGCTCAAGGAGCGCTTCGAGGCAATCCGGAACAGCGGAGAATAGAGTCCCCCATCGGGGGGCAGAGATTCCAGGTGTTCTCCTGAACGGGATGATCCCGCCTTATGGCGCGGCCTTCCCGGCTTCGCTCCGCTGCTTTGGCAAGCGCTTTTTGACCAGGTGGTCCGACAGGATCAGCGCCTGATAATACATGTTGATCTTGTTCACGTACCGAACGGGCTCCATGCCGACCAGGCTCATGGCTCCGTATTCCGTATTGTGGAACCAGAAACGGTCGTCTAGGCCCATGCTCACTGCCTTCTCCCTGCATTGTCTGATTCTGGTCGGGCCGGCGTTGTATGAAGCCAGGGCAAAGCGGATTCGGACCGCCTCGTCTGGGACTTGCGCCGGGTCGAAGTATCGGTCCCGGAGCAGGGCCAGGTACTTCACCCCGGCGTGGATATTGTTCTCCACGGAGTGGATGTCCGCTATCCCGATGCGCTTGTCCCTGGCGATGACCGGCATGAGCTGCATCACGCCCACTGCGCCGGCGTGCGACTTGGCGTTGTGGTCGAACTGGGATTCCTGGAAGGCCAGGGCCGCCACGAGCCGCCAGTCCAGTCCATATCTGGCCGCGTACTTCTTGAACAGCGGCGTGTAGGCGCTGAAGTTCTCCACCTCATAGGGCTCATCCAGCGGGTGCTCCAGCAGGGCGCCGCTTCGATAATAGCGGTTGAAATAGATGTTGCCGAGCAGAGAGCCCTTTCTCACCGTTTTGGCAAAGGCATCCAGACTGGCCTTGAGTTCCGGGTTGTCCTTGCGAACCATCCAGGCAATCCGGCCCCCGGTCTTCAGGGCCACGTCCTTGAGGACGCGAATGTCGGGCAGGCTTCTGGTCCAGAGCTCGGCGAGGTGACCGTCGGCAAGGGTGATGCCGACGATCCCGGCATTGACCATCTCCAGAACGTCCTCGGTGGTCTCGTATTCCGGAATGGTGACCACGTCCACGAGCGGCTTGCCCTTGGCGAGCAACTGCCGGTTGAGTTGATCCAGGCTTTCCTTGTAGCTGCTGGACTCGCGGACCAGGACCGTGCGGCCGGAAAGATCCTCCGGCTTCCGGATGCCGGAAATGCTCTTGTGCGTGACCACCAGCTCCTTCACGTCCGTCAGGTAGGGAGCGGTGAAGGCGACCTTTTTCTCGCGCTCAGGGGTGATGGTGGTCAATGCGGCCACGATATCGCCGCGCCCGTCCAGCAGGGCGGGGATGAGCTGGTCGGAGGGCACGGGGATGAACTCCACCGAGACTTCGTGTTTTCCGGGGAGGGTCTTGCTCAGGAATTTTTCATACTCCTTGAGCAGGCTGTACTCGAAGCCGTAGACCTTGGCCTTGTCCATGAAAAATATGGTCGGAGAGAAGGACGTCAGGACCCGGACAGAACGCTTTTTCAGCATGTCGGGCAGGTCGCCGGTCCTGGCTCGGGAAGTCCTGGAGTAGGTGTGGTGTTCGTATTCAGCGGCGTACGCCGTGGCATGCGCCGCGAGGAACAGGCAAAAGATGGTCGGAAAGAGTAAGATCGTACGCATTTTCATCGGGCTTCGATCCCTCGTTGACACGCTGAAAAGGGGAATGTCCGGCTTGAAAGCGTCATTTCGATTCCTCTGAATCAGTCTGGTCCGGATGAACCGCTACAGGCTGCGGTCACTTCTTTTTCTTCACGTTGAAGGGCGAGTGGGACATGTATTGGTCGAACTCGCGGGAGTTGAGCTTGTGCTCCCGGGTCATCTCGCCGGCCTGGTCCTCCAGGTCCATGTCGCTGTTCTGGAAGCGGCACAGGGAGATGTAGGCGTTCTTGACCCTTGCCAGCTCCTCGGGCTGCTTTTTCTTCCAATAATAGTAGGCCAGGATCTTGGCCGCGCTCTTGACGTGCTCCTTGGGGAAGGGGAGACGGCGCTTGTCGATGACCGACTTGGTGTCGCCGCCCTCGATGAGCGGCAGGTAGGCTACCAGGACCTGCTTTGAGCGTTGCAGGGAATCCGCTGAAACGCGGTACACGGTCCGTTTCCGGTTGCGGTTCTGCATGTAGCGGATGAAGTAGAGGATGCCGGTCAGGATGAAAATACCGAGCCAAACCTCGGTGTCGAGGATTTCGAACATGGGGTCTATCTCCGCCGCGTGAGGTACGGTTTGAGGTTGATCCGGTAGGAAGCCGGGTCCGCGCATTCCAGGATTTCCAGGTCTTCTCCGCCCATGGCGTGGCGCGCGGCCAGGTCCACCAGTTCAGAGGGGATGGGGTGCAGATCCTGATCCAGGATGATCTTGATCTTGGGCAGGAGCGGTTGGGCCGGGTTGGACTCGTAGACCACGCCGTAGAATCCCGAGGAGAGCTTGACCAGGCTGCCCGAAGGAAAGATGCCCAGGCACTTGATGAAGTTCTGGACCTCAAGGGGGTCGAAGTCCTGTCCGCGCATGCCGTACATGATGGCCAGGGCCTTATTGGGCAGGATGGCGTCCTTGTAGGAGCGGTCGCTGGTCAGGGCGTCGTAGACGTCGGCCAGGGAGATGATCCGCGCCAGCGGCGACGTCCCCTCCCTCGTCCTGTGGCCCGGATATCCGCTGCCGTTGAATTTTTCGTGATGGTCGCGCACTGCGAGCAGGATCTCGTCGGGCACGGTCTCCTGCTTTTTCAGGATTTCGAAGCCGTATTCCGGGTGACGCTTGATCTCCGCGAATTCGTTGTCGTTGAGCCTGGCCCGCTTGTTGATGATCCGCTCGGGCACGGCGGTCTTTCCCAGGTCGTGCATCAGTCCGGCCACGCCCAGCTGGTTGAGGTCGTGATGACTCAGGCCGAGGTACTCGCCGAAGACCACGGCGATGGCCGAGACGTTGATGCAGTGGGAGTAGGTGTAGTCGTCGAAGCGGGAGAGCTTGGAGAGACAGAGCAGGGTGTTGGGATTGCGTACGGCCGAGGCCACGATTTCGTCCACGGCCTCCACCGAGGCGGCGTAATCCACCTTGCGTCCCAGCTTGGCGTCGTGGATGACCCGGTGGGCCTGGGTCATGACCTTTTCATAGGCTTCCTGGGCCACTTCGATCTCTTCCTCGAAGGGCACGCGTTCCCTGACCGGGGGGGATTCTCCCGTCTCCTTGAGCAGTTGGTCCAGCCGTTTTTCCAGGGGCGGCTCGCCGGGCACGCGGACCTCGATGAAGGCGTGGCGGAACCCCTCGTTCCTGATGCGGGCGATCTGGGCGTCGGAGCGGATGACGCCGGGCACGGTATAGAGGTTGGGCAGGTGTTCCCACACGTCGCTGGACAGCCGGACGATTTCCATGCCCGGTTTCAGCTCGTCTATGGCAACCTTCTTGATCATGCCCCGTTCACTCCCCGCGCCCTACAGGCTGTGGCGCGAAATCTTGTCGAGATACTCGCGGATGGTGCCCATCTCTTCCTTGCTTATGTCCAGAAACATGCAGCCCATGGTCATGATGCCCTTTTCCCTGGAGAGATTCTTTACCGCCACGGCTACCTTCAGTTCCCCGAGGCTGCCCAGGTTCATGGCCACGATCAGGGCGTCGTCCACCCTGGTCTGCCGGAGCACGTCGCGTTCCCCCACCCGGACCGAGAGCTTGCAGCCCGACTCGCTGGCGTTGACGATGAGGCACTCCACCTCGTCGTCGGTGGTGTGCAGCACGCCGTCGATGTTGCATTCCTTTCGCTTGGAGGAACGCAGGGCGAGCTTTTCCACCATGTTCGGGTACTGGATGAACAGCAGCGGGGCAGGCGTGGTGATGGCGTTTTCGACCTGGGCCATGAACCCGTTGACCGTTCCCTGGTGGACGTATTTGACGACCACGTTGCGGCCGTTGGCGAGTTCCCTGCGCAGGGCCGAAGGCAGGCGGACCTTGATGATGACGAATTCATAGGGGTCGAAGCCGACGATACGGCCTCTGTAGCTTTGGCTGCTGCCGGGAACGCGCAGAATGACTTCCTTGCCGGGCGAGGCGTCGAGTTGGACGCCAGGGACCCGGATCACCTTGGCGTTTTCGGGAACGGCGGTTGCCTGAGTCTGGGAGCCTTCCTCCCGTTTTATCTCCGGCGCGGCCGCCGCCTGTTGCTGTGCTGGGGTCATGGGTGCTTCGCTCACTCCTGTCCTGTGTTCAGTCTGATTTGTCGGCCTGTTCCCCGCATGCGAGGGAATGGTCCTCTCTTTCCATTAGCCGATGCGGCAGGGGCTGTCGATAGGGGTATTTCACGATCAGGACAAAGTCGCCCGGAAAAGTCAGAAGACCTCGGCCTCGAACCAGAGGATGGTGGTGTCGGGGTCTTCCCAGGCGCTGGGGTCCAGCCCCGCCTTGACGCAGGTCTGGGCCAGGAAGGTCGCCCGGTCCCAGCCCCACTCCACGGGAACCTGGGGCAGGAGCAGGCCGGTGCGGCCGTGGCGCGACATGATGAGCCCGTGGCGGCCCACCTCGACCAGAGCGGGGTCGGGACAGGGCTCGATGGGGCCGAGGATGGAGATTTCGTACTCCAGCGCGTCGAACTCGTGCTCGCTGACCGGGGGGAACCTCGGGTCCTGGAAAGCCGCGCTCTGGGCCATGTTCCAGACCGTGCGGAAGAGTTCGCCCGAGCCCTGGACGTTGCCGATGCAGCCGCGCAGGTGGCCGCCCAGCTTGAGGGTGACGAAGGCACCCAACTCCTCGCGGAGCTTGTCCGTGGGCGGTTCCGGCGGTCCGAAGGGACCGTCCGAAGGGTGCAGGCCGAAGGAGATGGACTGGACCACCAGGTCCTTGAGGTATGCCTTTTCCTCGTCGGTCAGTTCAAAGCGGAATTCGGACATGGCTACTCCTTTGTTTGCACGGCCCGGGGCACGAAGAACATGCCCGCCAGGCCGACGGCGAAGAGAACGATGACGGATGACAGCCCCACCCGCTGGCTGCCGGAGGCAAGGGTCAGCCATCCCACCAGCAGGGGGCCCATGAAGGACGTCAGCTTGCCGGAAAGGGCGAACAGGCCGAACATCTCGCCGCGCAGCTCCGCCGGAGCGGTACGCGCCAGATAGGAACGGCTGGAGGCCTGGACCGGCCCTACGAATATACCCACGGCCAGCCCGAAAATCCAGAACAGGGTCAGATTGGTGATGGTCAGGATCAGTCCGCAGCAGATCGTCAAGCAGGCCAGGGATACGAGGATGGTCCTGCGCGGGCCGACTTTGTCGTCCATCCAGGCGAAGCCGGCTGCCCCGAGACCGGCGGTGACGTTCAGGCCGATGCCGAAGAGGATAACTTCGGACGGGGACATGCCGAAGCTCCCGGCAGCGTAGATGCCGCCGAAGGCGAACAGGGTGGCCAGGCCGTCGTTGTAGAACATGCGCGCCAGCAGGAACAGGGCGATGTGGCGGTAGCGGCGCACGTTGCCCAGGGAACTTTTTATCTGGGCGGCCCCTTCCCGGATGGCCTGCCCGAGCGGAATGCGCCGGTCTCCGGCGTCGGGCGAGAACAGGAACAGGGGCAGGCAGAAGAGCAGATACCAGGCCGCGGTCAGCGGCATGACTGCGCGTACGTGTAGGGCCTCCTCGTGGGGAATGCCGAACCACGCGCCCGGCTGGACGAAGCCGTACAGGGCGATGACCAGCAGAACCAGGCCGCCGGCGTAGCCCAGCCCCCAGCCCCAGCCCGACCAGCGGCCCACGGCCTCGGGCTCGGCCAGGCCCGGGAGCATGGCGTTGTAAAAGATCATGGCGTATTCGCTGCCCACGGTGCCGATCCCGGCCAAAAGCAGGGCCAGGGGCACGCAGGCGGTGTCCGGGCGCACGAACCAGAGCAGTCCGGTTGCGGCGATGCAGAGCCCGGTGAAGAGGGCGAGCCATGGCTTTCGCCGCCCCGTGCGGTCGGCCACGGCTCCCAGCAGCGGGCCGCCCAGGCCGATGACCAGCCCGGCCGCGCCCATCATGTTGCCCCACAGGGCCGTGCCCACGGTCTCGTTCGCTGCCACCCCCTTGGCGAAGTAGGCGGCGAAGACAAAAGTCTGGATCAGGGCCGCAAACCCGGAGTTGGCCCAGTCGTAGAGCGCCCAGGCTCGGAGGGCGCGCACATCTGTGGCGCGGGGTGAGTCGTCCTGTGTGCTCATTGGGTGGGAATGGCGTCGCGGCACGCCTGGACAAAGGCTTCGGCCATGCCCGGATGACTTGCGAAGTGGAGGTGGATGTAGGAGCCCAGTGTGTTTGCGTGCAGGAACCCCTCGGGGTGAGGGATGACCCCCTTGCGTCCTCGCACGGCATAGGCCGTTCGGGTGGTGGAGAGATCGGCGTCCTCGCGGATGGAGGAGTAGTGGAACTCGTGGCCCCTTGCCGTCAGCCCGGCCGGGCCGAACAGGGTTGTATCGCGGGTGGTGACCTCCCGGTAGCCGAGGGCCCGGAACCGCTCGCCCATGTCAGCGCGGAAGGGGAAGACTCCGGTCATGGCGTAGCGCCCGCGCCCGGTGATGATGTCCTCCATCAGGTACATGAAGCCGCCGCACTCGGCGTAGACCGGGCGGCCGGACTCACAGAACTCCCTGACTTCGCGCCGCAGCTTGTTGTTCTGGCCCAGCTCGAAGGCGTAGAGTTCGGGATAGCCGCCGCCCAGGTAGAGGCCGTCCAGGGCGTCGGGCAGCCTCGGGGCGGTCATGGGTGAAAATTCCACCAGCCGTGCGCCGGCGTCACGCAGCAGGCGCAGGTTTTCCTCGTAGTAGAAGCAGAAGGCCGCGTCCCGGGCAATGCCGATGGTCACGGTGCCCATCTGGGGGACCGGCTCGAAGGGCGGGATCGCCTCGATATCCGGCAGGGCCTCCAGGAGCGCGTCCAGGTCCATGCCTCGCTCCACCCAGTCCGCCAGCCGTCCATAGCGGTCCGGGTCGGCCTCGCCGCATTCGGCGGTGACCAGGCCCAGATGGCGGGAGGGGGTGGCGATGGATTCGTCCCGGCCCAGGCAACCCAGTACCGGGATATTCGGCATGAGGGACATGGCCTCGGTGAGCAGGCTCGCGTGGTTTTCGCTGCCCACCCGGTTGAAGATCACCCCCGCGAGGTTCACGTCCGGGTCGAAGCCCGCGTAGCCCGAGACCAGGGCCGCTGCGGAACGGGCCATGGACCGGGCGTCCACGACCAGGATTACGGGCAGGCCCAGGGTCTTGGCCATCTGGGCGGTGGACCCGCTGTCGTCCGTGCCGGAGATGCCGTCGTACAGGCCCATGACGCCTTCGGCTACGGCCACGTCGCAGTGGGCGGCGTAGCGGTTGAAAATGTCGAGGTTGGTGGCCGCGTCGAGCATCCAGCCGTCCAGGTTGTGGCTGGGCACGGGCTTGCCGTCCACGGCGCAGGCCAGGGCGTGGTGCCCGGGATCGATGAAGTCGGGGCCGCACTTGTAGGGCTGCACGGCCAGCCCTCGTCGGGCCAGGGCCGCCATGAGGCCCAGCGAAACCGATGTCTTGCCGCACCCGCTGTGCGTTCCGGCGACGACAAAGCCCTTGACCGTGCTCATGGGGTCTCCCGGGTTAGATCAGCTCGTTTTTCGTCAGGTACGCCAACAGCTTTCCGCCCTCCGGATGGTCCGGATTCAGGGCGAGGCAATGCTGGGCGGCATCGGCGCATCCGGCCCAGTCTTCCATGTCGAACAGGGCGCGGCCCAGATTGTACCAGAGGTTCTCGTCGTCCGAGGAGAGCTCCAGGGCGCGCCGGTAGTAGTCCACGGCCTGCTGAAGCATCTTTTCCCGGCGCAGGGCGATGCCGTACTCGTTGAACAGGTGCTTGTGCTCGTCGGCGAACGCGGCGTCGATCTTGACGATCCGGTCGAAGACCTCCTGCGCTTTTTCCTTTTCGTCGCGGGCCAGCAGGCAGAGGCCGATGCCGAAGTTGGCCCGGACATTGGCTTCGTCCAGGTCCAGGGCGTTGGCATACTCGAATTCGGCGGTGAAGGTTTCGTTGCGCTTGCGGAATTTGTCGCCCCGGGCCAGGGCCTTCTGCACCTTGCGCAGATTGCCCAGAACATCCTTGTAGAGCTGGGGCATGGGCAGATAGTCCTCCAGCAGCTCTTCCTTTGAGATGCGCTCGATAGGCCCGCAAGGCGTAAGCTTGTTATTGATGAGTTGCATTTCCACGGTGTCGTCCTCGACCTCCTTCACGTAGTAGAAGGCCTTGGCCTTGACCCGTTTGGCCGTGGTGCCGGTGCCGATCTTGGAGTGGCGTTCGATGCCGAAGACGCCTTCGATGGGGCCGCTGTCGTGGGGTGCGCTCATGATTTTCATACCGGTTCAGGTTGATGCGGGAAGCGTTTCGATCACGATACACGTGTTTGCGCTGTATGAGAAGCCTCGGCGTATTCGCTTATTCCTCGGGGAGAGGCAGCGTCCTGAGCAGGAGGTATCCCGCGATTCCCGCCAGTGTGGAGGTGGCCAGGATGGCCGTCTTGGCCGCGCCGAGCAGGGCTGCGTCGTTGCCGAAGGCAAGTGAGGCGATGAACAGCGACATGGTGAAGCCGATGCCGCCCAGAAGCCCCGCGCCCAGGAAATGCCGGAAGGTCATGCCGCCCGGCCAGCCACCTGAAAGCCGGGCCATGAGCCAGACCATCAGGACGATGCCGATGGGTTTGCCCAGGAACAGGCCCAGGCCCACGCCCTGGGCCACGGGAGAGGCTGCCAGCGCGCCGAAGCCGTTCTCCAGGGTGACGCCCGCATTGGCCAGGGCGAAGACGGGCATGATGGCGTAGTCCACCAGGGGGTGCATGGCGTGCTCAAGCCGCTGCAGTGGGGTCTGGGCACGGGAGGTCACGTGGCGCATGGCGAGCAGCGCGGAGTTCATGCCCGAATTGGAGAGCACTGTAGCCCCGGGTTCGACCGCCTCCTGGTATGATTCGAGGATGTTGCTGGCATTGAAATGGAAGGCCTCGGCGTCGCAGCGGGTTCGGGCCGGAATGGCGAAGGCCATGAGTACGCCCGCCACCGTGGAGTGGACTCCGGACTTCAGGATGGTCAGCCAGACCAGAATGCCCACCAGAGCGTAGAAGGCCGGAGCGCGGACCCCCATGCGGTTGCCCGCAAAGGCCAGGGCCAGCAGCCCGGCTGCGGTCAGGAGCATCCAGAGGGCCACATCCGAGGTATAGAACAGGGCGATGACCAGGACCGCGCCGATGTCGTCCACAATGGCCACGGCGGTCAGGAATATCTTGAGCTGGTAGGGCACGCGGTCGCCCAGTAGGGCAAGGATGCCCAGTGCGAAGGCGATATCCGTGGCCATGGGGATTCCCCAGCCGTGGGCGCCCGGCGTTGCGACGTTGACCGTCGCGTACAGCAGGGCGGGTACGGCCATGCCGCCCACCGCCGCCAGGATGGGCAGGATGGCCTGGCGCCGGGAGGAGAGTTCGCCGACCTTGAATTCCCGCTTTATCTCCAGGCCGACCACGAAGAAGAACATGGCCATGAGCCCGTCGTTGACCCATAGGAGCAGCGGTTTGGAGAGCTCCAGGGAGCCGTAGCCCATGGTGAGCTTGGTCTCCCAGACCAGGTGGTAGCTGTGGCTCCAGGGGGAGTTGGCCCAGATGAGCGCGGCCAGGGCGCTGAAGATCAGAAGCAGGCCACCGGTGGATTTGGATTTGAAGAACTCCTGGAAGGGGAGGAGAACCTGTTCGATGGGTTCAAGCCCGCAGGAGACAAAGTTTCGTATCGTCATGAGGTACTCCCGGAAAGCCGGGAATACCCCCGCTTTCGTCAGGTTCTGTGTTTATCGCCGGACAGGACCTCGTCGACGTCGTCGGCGAACAACGGCTTGTAGAATAGGAAACCTTGGACGTAACGGCAACCTTCCCGCTCAAGAAAGGCGAGTTGTTGAGGCGTTTCCACCCCTTCGGCCACGATTTTGAGGTCCAGGGACCGGCCCAGGGCGAAGACCGTGCGCACGATGGCCTGGCTGTCCAGGTTGTCGTCCACGTCGTTGATGAAGGAGCGGTCCAGCTTGACCACATCGATGGGGAAACGCTGGAGATAGGAGAGCGAGGAGTAGCCGGTGCCGAAATCGTCGATGCAGACGTTGGCCCCCAGATTCTTGATCTGCTTGAGGATGTCCTCGGCCACGGACGGGTTCTCCATGAGCGCGGACTCGGTTATCTCTATGTTCAGGCATTCAGGCGACAGGCCGGACGCCTCCAGGGCACGTGAAACCTGGCCGGGGAGGATAGCCTGGCCGAAGTGCTTGCCGGAGATGTTGATGTTCAGGGTCAACTCGTCGTTGCCGAACTGCTTCTGCCACAGGCGGACCTGCTCGCAGGCCTTGTTCAGCACGAGGTTGTCGATGGCGTAGATGAGGCCGGTGTCCTCGGCCAGGGGGATGAACCGGTCCGGGCTGATGGTCCCGTGCTCGGGATGGGGCCAGCGGATCAGGGCCTCGAAGCCGGATATATGCCGGGTCTCCAGCCTGACGATGGGCTGGTAGGCCAGCACGAATTCATCCAGGTCCACGGCGCGCCTGAGGTCCGTCTCCAGGGCCAGGAGCTTGAGGGCCTGGTCGTGCATCTTGCGGTTGAAGACCTTGAACATGGATTTGCCCAGTTCCTTGGCGCGGTACATGGCGGTGTCCGCGTCCCTGAGCAGGGCCTCGGGCCGATCGTACCCCTCGGTCTTGAGCACGATGCCCAGCGAGGCCGATGTGAAGACTTCGTGCCCTTGGATGGTAAAGGGCTGGCGCACTCCGTCAAGAATGCGTCGGGCGATGGTGATGGCATCCCTTGGCGCGGTGATCTCTTCCAGCAGGATGGCGAACTCGTCGCCACCGAACCGGGCCACGGTGTCCACGGAACGGGCGCAACTTTCCAGGACGCGCGCCACGCTGCGCAGCAGCTCGTCGCCGGTTTCATGGCCCAGGGAGTCATTGATGATCTTGAACCGATCCAGGTCCATGTAGAGGACCGCGAAGAGGTGCCTGCGGCGGCGTCCGCGCTCCATGGCCATGCGCAGGTGGTCGAGGAACAGGGCGCGGTTGGGCAGGCCGGTGAGCGGATCGTGGAAGGCCTGGCGCTTGAGCTGGTCCTCGGCCTTCTTGCGCAGGGTGATGTCCTCGGCCGAGCCCTCGTAGTGGTCCAGGATGCCGTCTTCGTCGAAGATGGCCCGGGCGTTTTCCGTTATCCAGATGATCCGGCCGTCCCGCCGCCTGATCTTGGAGACGAAGTCGATGACCTCGCCGTCCTTGGCGATGCGGCGCACGAACTCCTGCCGCCGTCCCGGTTCCATGTAGACCTGGGTGCCGATGTCGTAGACAGCCCCGGTGATCTCCTCGGGCGCATTGTAGCCCAGGATGCGGGCCAGAGCGGGGTTGGCGCTGAGAAAACGGCCCGAGGGCGAGGTCTGGTAGATGCCCTCCACCGCGTTTTCGAAAATGGTCCGGTATTTCTTTTCGGCCTTCTTGAGAGCCTCGCCGATGACGCGCCGTTCGGCGATTTCCACCTTGAGCTGGGAGTTGGTCCTGAGCAGTTCGCCGGTCCTCTCCTCAACGGTATTCTGGAGGGCGTCCCTGGCCTCTTCCAGTTCGCGGGTCTTTTGTCGAACGCGTTCTTCCAGACCGGAGACCAGTTCGGCGATGTGCCGGGCCATGGATTGCATGGCCCTGGCCAACTGGCCCACCTCGTCGCTGGAGTCGATCTCCGGCACGTTGGTGAAGTCCTTGGCCGCCACGCGCCGGGCGTAGTCGGTCAACTGCTGCAGGGGGCGCGAGATGCTCAGGAAAAAGAGCAGGGCCAGGCCGAGGCTTCCGGCCAGGAGCAACAGCGAGAGGAACTGCTGTTCGACCACGGCCTCGCGAATCTTCTTGTTGATGGCCGCGGAGTCCATCCCAATGTGGACGTACCCGGCCACCCCTTCCAGAATAGGTTCGACCACATGCAGGTGCGCGTCCTTACCGCTGCCCACCGTGTAGAGCTTTTTGCCGCTCTCGGGCAGGTTTTTCGGAATGGAGGCGGCCAGTTCCTTTACGGCCGGGGGCACGTTAGGGATGAAGGTGTGGGCGATAACCTCGCCCTTGCCGTTGGTGACCAGGACATAGGCCACGCCTTCGATGCTCCGGTACCGTTCGATGCGCGACTGGGTGCTTCCCGCGTCCCGCCGCAGGACGTCGACGATGTCGGAATCGGCCACGCTTTGCGCCAGGGCTATGGCCTTGGACTCGTATTCACTCGTCATTTCGCGCCGGAGGCGGTTGGCAAAGGTCAGGGAGGAGACCAGTGCGATGACTCCGAACATGATCACCATGAACAGAAGCGGCTTGAGAAAGAGTTTGGGAGCCTTCACTTGCGCCACCTCGCCCAGTTGAGCACAGGCAGAAACGCTCCGTCCCTGACCGTGGTGAAATAGATCTCGTGCAGGCCCTGGTGCCCGGAACCGAAGCTGACCGGTTCGCCTATGCCCAGATCAAACCCCCTGATGGAGGCGAGTGCCTCGGGGATCCTGCTTCGGTCCGGTTTGTCTCCCATGCGCCTGACCATTTCCACGAGCAGCATGGCGTTGAGAAAACCCTCGAAGCTGACATGGCTGAACCGTCTCGGGATATACTCCGGTCCGGATACCTCTGGCGTCTCCCTGTATTCCGCCATGAGCATGCGGTAGAGGCGGACCGTCCGGTATCCCGTGGCCTCGTAGCTGGGGACGACCTGGGTGTTGAGCAGCCTCGTGGTGTAATCCCTGTTCTTGCGCTGTCCCTCCGCGATAAGCAGATCCAGCATCTTGTCGCTGTCGTCGAAGGAGAGACCAGCCACGGGCAGGGTATGCCCTGCGTCTCGCAGGTCGCGGATGAATGCGGCCTGGGCGGCGTATGTCCCTGCGCAGATGATGGCGTCCGGCTCGGATTTCATGATCAGCCGGACCTCCTCGGTGAAATTCGAGTCCAGTTCCGCGCCTCGCGCATAGGCCGCATCGCTCGCCATTGGCAGGCCGTAGCCTTTCAGAGCGCGCCTCACTCCGTCCCATCCGGTCCTGCCGTAGGCGTCGTTCTGGTAGAAGACCGCGATACGCTTGCGGCCCGTTTCAATAAGCTTGTGCACCAGGCTGGCGGTTTCCTCGAAATAGGAGGGGCGGAGGTTGTATACATACTGGTAGTATGGCTGTGAACGCAGGGGCTGGGAGCCCGAGAGGGGGAAGAGCAGATAGAGGTCCCGGTTGTTGAATTTCTCCAGCAGGGGCAGGACGTAGGTGGTGGTGGGAGTGCCGACGTAGGAGAACAGGGCGAAGACGTCCTCCTCAGCGAAACGGAGCGTGTTGCGGAAGCTGGGGCTGGGGTTGTAGCCGTCGTTGGCGGGCATGATCTCGATCCTGCGCCCGTTCACGCCGCCATTGGCGTTGACGTGCTCCAGATAGGCCATGATCCCCCGATAGAACTCGATGCCGATTTCGCTGTTTGCCCCGGTGA
Source organism: Pseudodesulfovibrio cashew (assembly GCF_009762795.1). NCBI lineage: Bacteria > Pseudomonadati > Thermodesulfobacteriota > Desulfovibrionia > Desulfovibrionales > Desulfovibrionaceae > Pseudodesulfovibrio > Pseudodesulfovibrio cashew. The sequence continues at coordinate 1,780,444 of NZ_CP046400.1, forward strand.
AGGCCGCCGACATGCCGAAAACCAGCGGCGGTTCCTGTCCTGCATGCGCCGTGCCCGCCCTGATGGGCAGGGACACCAGAAGAAATGCCGCCAGCAGGACTGCGGCCTTGTTGGTTACTTTACCGGGATTTGGCACAGGGAATCAATGCCACTCATGGAGGGAAAGTGCAACCGGGCGAGCCGATATTCACGGAAAGATCAGGTATCGGCATTCCTGGGCGGAGCGTTTGGAGAGCAACACATTCATGGCGGCTCCTTCCTTTCTCGCCCTGTTTGAATTATGGGATGAGCAAGGAGAAATATATGTTCATGCGGATCCTCATCCCGTTTTTGTCCGTCGTCCTCGGCTGCGTTTTCGCGGTCGAGACTCTCGCCGCAGGGAACTCAACCCGGAAGGCGCGGTCCGGGACCGAACTCGTGTTCGATGAGGTTGCCTATGATTACGAACTGCGGCGCAACCTAGGCTATGCGGTTTCCGGTGGCGCGGACATCAACGAGTGTTTTCATGCGGCCCGGTCGATTGCGCCAGGGGACGGTGTCTCCTGGTTCAAGGCCTGGAATGAGCTGGCCGAGCGCCTTCGCGCCGATGCCGCCCACGCCCTGGCCGGGGACCACAGGATTTCGGCGCGCGAGGCGCTGTTGCGCGCCAGCAACTACTACCGTAGCGCCGCCTTTTTTCTGCACGGCGATCCGTCCGATCCGCGCATCGTGGAAACCGCGCGCCTCAGCCGCGAGACCTTCCGCCGGGCGGCCGCCCTCATGGACCGACCCGTGGAGGCGGTCGGCATCCCGTACGAGAACACCTCCTTGCCCGGCTATTTCTTGCAGCCGGACCGTTCCTCCAGCCCCAGGAAGACCTTGCTGCTGCAGACCGGGTTCGACGGTACGGGAGAGGAGCTCTACTTCACCTCCGTGTTTGCGCTGGACCGGGGGTACAACGTGCTCATCTTCGAAGGCCCGGGCCAGGGCGCGGCGCTCCTTGAACAGGGTCTGCATTTTCGCCGGGACTGGGAGAAGGTGGTCACTCCGGTGGTGGACTATGCCCTGAAACGGCCAGAGGTGGCCCCCGGAAAGGTGGCCCTCATGGGCCTGAGCATGGGCGGTTTCCTTGCACCCCGCGCCGCCGCCTTCGAGCATCGCCTGGCGGCCTGCGTGGCAAACCCCGGACAGCTCGATCTCTATGGTGCAAAACGGCCTTCACCCAAGGAGTGGGAGGAAATGCTCGCCGACCCGGCCGGGACCGACCGGGAGCTTCGCGCCCTCATGGCAAAAGACGTGGGCTTCCGCTGGTGGATCAATAACGGCATGTTCACCACCGGCGCGAAGACGCCGCTGGAGTTCATGAAGGTCTGGGGGGAGTTCTCCCTGGAGGGCGTGGTCGGAAATATCGCGTGCCCGACCCTGGTCATCGGCTCCGACGGCGATCACTTCCTGACCATGGACGATTCGCGCGCTCTCTACGACAGGCTCAAGTGCCCCAAAACATTTCTTGCCTTCCATGGACGCAACCAAGCCAACCGGCATTGTCAGGTGGGAGCCCTGGTCGCCGGGACGGCGCGGATTCTCGACTGGCTGGACGAGACCCTCAAATAGCGTCTTCGGCGGACGTTCAGCGGTCCTGCGTGCCTTTCGGGCCGTGGGCGCGCACGAACCACTGGATCTGGCGGCAGACGCCCATGAGCAGGTTGAACTCGTTACGCTTGAGGTTGATCTTGGAGAAGAAGCGGCGCACCGGGAGCATCCAGTAGTCGGGGTTGTCGTCCTTGAGAAAGTCGATGGCCAGCAGGGACTCCTGAAGGTTGGCGAAGAGCGCCTCCTGTTCCTGCACGGTGGTGGGGCGCTCTTCGGGCGGTCCGCCAGGCGTGAAGGGCTTGTCCAGAGCCTTCTTGAAGCACTCGTAGAGGACCACGACCACGGCCTGGGCCAGGTTCAGCGAGGTTCCCTCCCGGCTGGTGGGGATGGTCATCAGCCCCGAGCAGAGGCTGGTCTCCTCATTGGTCAGTCCCTTGTCCTCCGGGCCGAACACGATGGCCACCCGGCCTCCGGAGCGCAGTCGTTCATCGATCACGCCTGCCAGGGTGGACGGGGACATGATCCCCTTGCGCCAGCCGCCGGTGCGTGCCGTGGTGCCGAATACCGCCGTGAACCCCTCCAGGGCCTCGGGCAGGGTGTCCACGATGCGCGCCCCTTCAAGGACGTGCTTGGCGTGGGCCGTGGCCAGGGGACGGGCCTTGTCCAGGTCGAAATTCTGCGGGGCCACGAGGATGAGCTTGTCCACGCCCATGTTAAGGCAGGCGCGGGCGGCACTGCCCACGTTTTCCGGGAACTTGGGCCGGAACAGGACCACGGCGAGTTCGTCGAGCATTGTTTTCCTCCGAATGAAAGGGATGTCCGCTGTGCGGAAGCATGCCATGTAGCCGCAAGGCGCGGGCATGTCAAAAGGCGCGCGGCGGGGTTTGCGGCCGCGGAAGGGGTCAGTCCCCCTGCTGGGGGCGATAAAGGGCGGGCAGGTCGTCTCCGTTCAGAAGTTCTTTTTCGAACCGGGCGTAGGTCCCATCCTCGTGCATCATCCGCAACCCTTTGTTGAAGCGCTCGATGAGCTCCTTCCCGTTCGGCATTTCCCTGGAGATGATGAGGTGAAGCGCTCCCGAGTAAAGCGGCTTGGGGTCCCACTTGATCTTGGCCCGTTCCTCGGGCTTGAAGTGCATCAGGAGCAGATAGCGCCCGACGTTTTCCGAACAGGGGAAAATGTCGATGCGTCCCCTGGCGAGCTTGCGCAGGTTGGCCTCGTCCGAGGGGGCATATTCCAGACTGCCGCATTCGGCCCGGACCAAGGGCTCCAGGTCTTTCCCCTGGGCGTAGCCAAGGGTCGCGCCGATGGCCCAATGGCCGACGTCCTCGAGGGTATCCCAGTGAAAGTCGATGCCATGGCGGTAGAAGAAGATGGTGTTTTCGTTGAACACCGGATCACTGAAAAAGAAGAGTTTTTCCCGTTCGGGATTTTTGCGCCAGGCCAGCGAGCCAGTGTAGCGGCCGTGCAGGGCGCCCTCGAAGGAACGCTTCCAGGGAAGAAAGAAGTAGCTGGGGGTGATGCCGACCTTGCGGAACGCTTCCGTACAGACGCGAGGGCCAAAACCGAAATGCGGAAATTCCTCCGAAAAATAGGGCGGCCATTCGCCAATGCTCAGGCTCACCTTGTCCGCCGCCCACGTCGTTTGCGTGGTGCCGAGAAGCGCCAGACAGAGGAACAGGGTCAGCAGTTTTCTTATCATCCACAGTCTCCCGTCCTCTATCTATCAGAGCTATTGGAGAAGTCAATCCCGGCAATAGGCAGTCCCAGGCGCGGTGTTCGCAGTCTCTTTGCATGACAGCCGGTCCCAGTCTGGGCAGCGGGGAGAGCGGGAGAGGCGTGAAAAGGTGTTTGCGGAGGCCGGGACGGGCGGCGTAAAGCGCCGGAAAAACCGATTTACTGATCAGTCGGTCAAAAAAAGCAATGATATTGAAACGCTAATAAATTCAGGTAGTGGCGATAGGAGAATTGGAAAAATCCGTTGAAATGAATGGTAAAATGTGCGACAACATGCTACTGAATGGAGTAAACCTCCATTCGAGGTGGGTTTACCGTGCAGCGGATGCTGTGGGTAAATTAGTTGCGGTCCATATCAACCTTTTTGCGGTTCCTTAGGAGGAAGCATGAAACGTATTCTGATCCTGGTCTTGTCGCTCGCCGTCATCCTCGGCATGTCCGTCTCCGCGCAAGCCAAAAAACGCTACGTCTTCGGCGGTGGTCCCGCCGGTGGTACCTTCCAGACCGTGGCCAACGGCATTCAGGTCTTCGGCCCCATCAAGAACAATCCCAATTTCTCCGTCAAGGCCCAGTCCTCTGCCGGTTCCACCGAGAACCTGCGCACCACCAACGCCGGCCGCGTGGCCTTCTCCACCGTCTACGCCGGCGAGGTCTTCCTTGGCCGCAACGGCAAGCTGAAGAATGACCCCCGCAAGTACGAGAACGTGCTGGTGGTGGGCTACCTCTACGGCGCGCCCGCCCAGTTGGTCGTTCGCAAGGACTCCGGCATCACCTCCGCCAAGGACCTGGTCGGCAAGAAGGTCGGCGTGGGCAATGCCGGTTCCGGCGCCTTCGCCAACTGCGAACGCTTTTTCACCCACCTGGGTATCTGGGACAAGATCGAGCGTAACGCCATGGGTTACAACGACGCGGCCCAGGCCTTCGGCAACGAGCAGTTGGACGCCTTCTGGCTGCTGACCGCCTACCCCTCCGGCGCGGTGATCATGGCCGCCCAGACCAACGACATCGCCCTGGTCAACGTGGGCAAGGACGCCGAGGACTTCGGTTACTTCGCCGAGTATCCCTACTTCGGCAAGCTGACCATCCCCGCCGGCGTCTACCGCGGCGTGGACACGCCCACCCCCTCCTTCTTCGACTCCGCCCTGCTGGTGGCCAACGCCAAGATTCCGGCCGAGCACGTCTATGAGCTGCTCTCCGCGGTCTGGTCCGACGAGGGCCTGGCGCACATGGTCGGCCAGAAGAAGACCTTCAAGGCCATGTCCGTTGCCGACGGTCTCAAGGGTGTGAACCCCGAGGCCACTCCGCTGCACCCGGGCGCCATCAAGTTCTGGACGGAAAAGGGTATCCTCAAGTAGGCCGACTCAATCAGCAAACCATATCGGGCGGGCCGCATGGCCCGCCCGCTCCAGGCGTTGCGCGGTGGCGGTCCGCGTGCAAGGCGCACCGGTCCCTTTCCGCATGCGGACTCGTCCCCCGGTCCGGGTCCCGTTCCCAATGGCGGAACGGGTCTTTGCCCCGGCACGGGAGTGGCGAGGGTGAGCGATCTTTCTAAGCACCGTCCGACAAGGGCGGACATGAGCATGAAATGTACGACAAGTTAAATAAAATCGAGCAATTTCTTTTCGACTTCCTGTCGGTGGGCATGGTCCTGTTCTATTCCTGGTCCGCCATTTTCGAGCCTGCGGCAACGCAGTTTCACCGGGGCGTCTACGTCATCATCACCTATATTCTGATATTCCTGATCTACAAGTCCAAGGGCATCTTCCGCCTGTTGGACTACGCGCTCATGGCAGCATCTGTTGTCACGGTGGGATACTGGATCATGAACTTCGAGGCCATCAACTACCGGATGGGCATCGAGACCGAACTGGACCAGTGGATGGCCATGGTCGGCGTGCTCATCGGCGTGGAGCTGGCCCGGCGCGTGGTCGGCAATGTTTTTGTCATCATCGGCGTGGCCATGCTGCTCTTCGGCATGTACGGGGCGCACATGCCGGACCTCATCGCCCATGCGGGCGCGACCTTCCCGGAGCTGTGTACCTCCATCTTCTACCGCTCCGACGGCGTGTTCGGCATCATGGCCAACGTCCTCGCCACCTACATCATCCTGTTCGTGCTCTTCGGCGCGTTTCTGGAACGGTGCGGGGCGCAACGGTTCTTCATCGATTTCCCGCTGGCGGCAGTTGGGCATAAGGTCGGCGGCCCGGCCAAGGTTTCGGTCATCGCCTCCGGCCTGTTCGGCTCCATCTCGGGTTCGGCCATCGCCAACACCGTGTCCACCGGCACCTTCACCATCCCGATGATGAAGAAGGCAGGCTTCAAGCCCCATGTGGCGGGCGGCATCGAGCCCGCAGCCTCCATCGGCGGCATGTTCATGCCCCCGATCATGGGCGCGGGCGGGTTCATCATGGCCGAAATGACCGGCCTGCCGTACTCGCACATCATGCTGGTGGCGGTCTTCCCGGCCATCATGTACTTCTTCTCGGTCTTCGTCATGGTTCACTACGAGGCCAAGAAGAACAACGTCGTGGGCGAACGCTACAAGTACTCGGCCAAGGAAATCTTCCGCAAGGAGTGGCTCTACACGCTGCCGCTCATCGGCATCACCGTGTTCATGCTCGCGGGCTACTCCCCAGGCTATTCGGCCATTGTCGGCCTGGCCATCTGCATCGGCCTCTCCTTCAAGGACGAGGGCAACTACATCGATCCGACCCTGCTCTGCATCATGACTTTCATGGTGCTGTGTCCGTGGCTGATCAAGCTGATCGGCCATGTGGGCGGCAAGGGGGCCGCGGACGCGATTCGTCCGTTCCTGTCCGGGCGCATCCTGCTGCTCTACGGCCTTATCGCCGCCGCAGCGCTTTACGCCTACCGACGGCAGACCGTGAGCGGCATGAAGTCCGAGCTCGGCCAGTTCGTCAAGGCCGCGCGCGAGGGCACCATCAACTCGCTCAAGATCGGCGCGACCGTGGGCGTCATCGGCATCATCATCGGCGTGCTCACGTACTCCGGCCTGGTGCTGACCTTCGCCGACATCGTCATCGAACTGGCCCACGGCTCCCTGGTCGCCACCATCCTGCTCATCGCGTTGGCATCCCTGGTGCTGGGCATGGGCGTGCCGGTCACGGCCGCCTATCTGATCACCGCCGTGGTCGCGGTCCCGGCCCTCACCCACCTGGGCGTCAACGAGGTGGCCGCGCACATGATCGTCTACTGGCTCTCCCAGGATTCGAACATCACGCCGCCGGTCTGCATCGCGGCCTTTGCCGGAGCGACCATCGCCGGAGCAAACATGTGGCGGACGGCGTTCACGTCCTTCAAGTTCGCCAAGTTCCTGTACCTGGCGCCGTTCCTGTTCGCCTACATTCCGGCCTTCACCCTGGAGGCCCCGCCCATGCAGATCGCCATGTGGTTCGCCATCATCGCGGTCTGCGTCTTTACATACGCATGGTTCCTGTCCGGCATCTGGTTCGCTCCTTTGAAGCGGATGTTCGGCGGCGCGCCCGCGTAGACGTTTCAGACACAAGTGACCCAAAGGGAGCCGGTTTTCCGGCTCCCTTTTTTCATGGCCCATCGAAGCTCTAGGGAGTGGCACGCCGCGTCCAACCTCTTGAATTGATTGGGCGCTCAACCAAGCCTGTTGGTCGGCATGGGCCTGATTGGCGGAAAGCCTTGGCGTACAAGGATAAAATATGCTTGACGGAAAAGGAAATTCCCCCTTACGAACAGGGTTCCGACTATTGCGGTCCATTACTATACCATTACGGAGGCCCGAGCATGGCACTGTTCACTAAAGAAGAGGCGTTGAAGTATCATTCCGACAAGCGCAAGGGTAAGCTGGAGGTCATCTCCATCAAGCCGTGCGACAACCAGAAGCACCTGTCCATGGCCTACAGCCCGGGCGTGGCCGAGGCCTGCCGCGAAGTCGCCGCCGACCCGGAGACGGTCTACGAGTACACCAACAAGGGCAACCTCGTGGCCGTGGTCTCCAACGGCACCGCCGTGCTCGGCCTGGGCAACATCGGCCCCATGGCTGGCAAGCCGGTCATGGAGGGCAAGGGTGTCCTCTTCAAGATTTTTTCCGACATCGACGTCTACGATCTGAACATCGACGCCAAGACCCCTGACGAGGTGGTCTCCTTCTGCAAGATGCTTGAGCCCACCTTCGGCGGCATCAACCTGGAAGACATCAAGGCCCCCGAGTGCTTCGAGATCGAAACCCGCCTCAAGGCAGAGATGGGCATCCCGGTTTTCCATGACGATCAGCACGGCACGGCCATCATCTCCGCCGCGGGCATCATCAACGCCCTGGAGATCTCCGGCAAGAAGATCGAGGACATAAAGATCGTTGTCTCCGGCGCGGGCGCGGCGGCCATCGCCTGCTCCAACCTCTACGTGCACATGGGCGTGAAGAAGGAGAACATCTACATGTTCGACTCTCGCGGCCTGATCCACGCCGGTCGCGAAGGCCTCAACGAGTTCAAGCAGAAATACGCCCAGGCCGAGGACGCCGGTTCCCTGGCCGACTGCATGGTTGGCGCGGACATGTTCCTGGGTCTGTCCGTCAAGGACGCCATCAATCAGGACATGGTCAAGACCATGGCCGAGAACGCCATCATCTTCGCCTGCGCCAACCCCGACCCCGAGATCCCGTACCCGGACGTCAAGGAAGTTCGCCCGGACATCATCATGGGCACGGGCCGTTCCGACTTCCCCAACCAGGTCAACAACGTGCTCGGCTTCCCCTTCATCTTCCGCGGCGCCCTGGACTGCCGCGCCACGGCCATCAACGAGGAAATGAAGATCGCTGCGGCCGAGGCCCTGGCCAAGCTGGCCAAGGAGCCGGTGGCTCAGGACATCTGCGACGCCTACGGCGTGGACAAGCTCGACTACGGCATCGACTACATCATCCCCAAGCCCCTGGATCCGCGCGTCCTGACCTGGCTGGCCCCGGCTGTCGCCAAGGCCGCCATGGACACCGGCGTGGCCAAGGTCCAGCTCGACCTCGACCAGTACGCCAAGGACCTGGAAGCGCGCATGGCCGCCTCCAAGGCCCGCACCAAGGGCGTGGTCGACTCCTTCGGCTTCGACATCTAGAGCCGTACATAGAATGACATAACAAGGCCCCGCTCCGAACTCGGAGTGGGGCCTTTTTGAGTGGCGACATAGTTGATTTCCTGAACGACAAAAAGAATCAGAATGCCTAATCTCGCACCGTCGGTGCGAAAAAGGGGATGCAAGGGCGCTAGTCCTTGCCCGCCGGAGGCGGCAAATCTGCAGGACAGCGGGTTTTGACGTTGCGGCCTCCGCAACGCCCTGAAAGGGTGAGCCTCAGGACGAGGCGAATCAGATCACCTGGCAATCGCCGTCGAAAGGCGGTTCAACTTCCGTTTTTCCCGCCTCAAGCCCGCCGTTGCGCCTCGGCCCATTGTCCTCTATGCTTCCGAAAAAACCATCGCAGGAATATCATGAAACGCATCCTTACCCTTGTCGCCGTCCTGGCCATGCTCATGCTGGCCCAGGGCTGCAAGTCCTCTCCCGCAGAGCTTTTGGACCTGTCCACCGGGCCGGAATACGTGGGAGACTATCTTGAAGTTTCGGACGTGCTGCGCATCGGCCACGCCCTGGACACGGCAGAGACCCGCCAGCCGGTCCAGTGGGAGAACCCGGCCACGGGCTACCAGTGCTCCATGATGGTCTTCAATTCCGATGCGGCCATGGGCACGGCCACGCGCACTTTCACGGTGCTGACCATCGCCCCGGACGGTAATGCCGAGGTCCTCAACCTCTCGGGCAAGTCCTCGACCAGGAACGTCTGGAACATCGTAGCCCTGAAGCCCGCCTCGCCCGTGGGCAAGGCCAGCCGCATGACCCTGGCCGCCTCGCCAGTGCCCGAAGCCTCCCTGACCGGCAAGATCTTCAACGGTTTCATGGTGCAGGAGTAAGGCGGCGTGGACGATCCCCGGCGCGACGCCATCCGGCAATTGGCCGAACAGAACGGCCTGGACCCCGCCGAACTGGAGGCCGCGCTTCTTTCGGGTGACATTCCCGAGCCGCTCCTGCGGGCCATGGAGGCCGTGCTCGGCGACATCGAGCTCTTTGCCGAAGCCGTGACGAAAGCGGACCGATAGCCCTTTGCGCCGGGCTCGCCGGGCGGTGCGATCAGACAGTATCCTTGTTTACGATTTCGCACCCCAGTTCGGGCACGGAGAGGTTGTTGCAGATGTGCGCGCCCAGGCCCGCTCCCGCCTCGCTGAACACGTTGAGCGAAGTGTCCACGCCTGCCTCCCGCAGAATTTCGATCTCGTCGTCGTATTGGGCCACGGCCGCCAGCTTGCCCGTGAACCCCATTTCCTGCGTTTTTTCCGCCACGTACAGCTGCGCTTCCAGGCTGGGGACAGCCAGGACGATCAGTTTTACCTCGCTGTCGCGCTCGGGCAGCTTGCGCCAGAAGTCCGGGTTGGTCACGTCGGCCAGGGCCGCCTGGCGTCCCGCCTCCAGGTGGCGGTCCACGGTCTCGGCGTTGAAGTCGAGGCCCAGGGCCACGGGGCCGAATTTGTTTGTGAAGTAGTCATAGGCCCCGGTGCCGATCCGGCCCATGCCCATGATGACAATGCGCCACCTTCCGGCCTCGAAGGGCTCCTCGTCAGGGTGACGTTCGACCGTCTCCAGCCGCTTGAGCGCGTCGCCAGTCCTGTCAAAGAGCGCGTCGCCCTGGCGGTTGAAGGGCGCGGCCAGGATAAAGGACAGGGACAGGGCCACGGCCAGCACCAGGAGCCACTCCCTGGGGAGCCAGCCCGAGGCCACGGCCAGGCCGCCGACGATCAGGCCGAACTCCGAGTAGTTCGCCAGGTTGAGGGCGGTGATGAACGCGGTCCGCGCCCGCAGCCGGAAGCGTGTGAAGAGCAGCAGGAAGAGCCCGGCCTTGAGCGGCAGGACGGCCACCAGGAGCAGGGCCGCCCAGAGGATGTCCAGGGACGGCAGGCCGGACAGGCCTATGTTCAGGAAGAATCCTACCAGCAGGACGTCCTTGATGTTCAGCAGGGAGTCGGCCAGGTCTCTCGCCTGGTCGTGTCCGGCCAGGAGCATGCCCATGATGAGCGCGCCCAGGTCGGCCTTGAGTCCCACCAGGTCGAAACCGTAGGCCCCGGCCACCATGGCCAGGAAGAATCCGAACAGGACCTGGAGCTCGCCGTGCCCTATGCGGTCCAGCATGCGCAGGAAAATGAGCCTGGCCAGGGGCAGCCCCGCGAGCATGGCCAGGGCCCAGACCGAGGGGACTTTGCCCGTGGAAAATGCCAGAAAAAGGACGGCGGCGATGTCCTGCACGATGAGCACGCCGATGGCCGTTCGTCCGTTCAGGGACCCGGCCCTGCCGCTTTCCTCAAGTATCTTCACCGCGAAGACGGTGGAGGAAAAGCTCAGGGTGAAGGCGAGCAGCAGGGCGGTGGTGGGCGTGAGGTCTGCGAACAGCCCGAGTCCTGCGGCGGCCAGTCCGGCCAGCCCCAGGGTGAAGACGCTCACGGTTATGAGCATGTGCAGGCTGGCCCCGGCCCAGACCTCCGGTTTGAACAGGGTCTTGAGCTTCAGCTTGAGGCCGATGGAAAAAAGCAGGACTGTGACACCGACGTCCGCGACCTCCCGCATCACCGGCCCGGAGGTGTAGCCCTGGGCGGAGAGGGCGAACCCGGCGGCAAGGTAGCCCACCAGCGGCGGCAGACCGATTCGGTTTGCCAGGTAGCCGAGCCCGAAGGCGAGGAAGATGATCAGTGGGTCCATGGCTATTCCCCGTTTTCTTCCCGGGTCCGCACCACGCCCCGGGTGATAATGCCGACCATGAGCGCGAACATGATGTAGCTGGTCAGGCTCTGGAAGATGAGCAGGAGCTTGGCGTCCCAGGTCCTGGGCACCAGGTCGCCGTATCCGAGGGTGGTCATGCTCACCACCGTGAAGTAGAGGGCGTTGAGAAATATTTCGCCGCTGTTGGTCAGGAAGCCGAAGGGGGCCTCCATGCCGAGCAGCAGGTGGATGACCTCCAGGGTGGCGTTGACCAGGGTGAAGCCGGCCAGCATGGTCAGGTAGATGCGCAGCAGCTCGATGACCTCCTCCCAGGTGGCCGAGTTGCCCGGCCTGAGCAGCACCACGATCGTGTGGGTGAAGGCGCGCAGGTGCCAGGCCAGGATGGAGAGCACGCCCAGGGTCAGGGGAATGAGACCTTCCCTGTGCAATCCGAGCAGGACCATGACGATGCCGCAGAGGAAGCCGGTAGCCATGCCGTAGCTGATTTTTCTTGATGACGCAGGCTTGCGGGACACCGCGCCAACCCGCCGGAGGTGGCGGTTGTAGAGACCGTGGAAGCCCAGGACGGCGACGCCCACCAGCAGGCCGTTGGCCAGGGCGAACAGGAAATCAGCGGTTACGAACCGATCGTCCGTCAGCGCGGCCGCCACATCGTGCGGAAAGAGGGCGTTGCCCAGATAGAGCAGGGCGACCCCGGCGAAGAAGCAGGGGACGAAGTGCGTGTAGAGCACGTTTTTGAATGTCGTCTTATCGGATGGCATGGCTGTTCTCCCAACAATACGGGATATTGGCACAGAAGCGGGGTGGGGTGCAACGAAAAGCGGACGTCCGGGACGGATACTTGTGGACTTGCTCCTGAGGCGATCTTTTTGTCGGTTTTTTTAGAGTTTTTCTAGAGAGATGGCGTGGGGTCGATTCGGCTCCGGGCAGGGCCTCCGCCCTTGACTATATTGTGAATCTGGCTTAACAAACCTCCTCTTTGCCCGCGCTGGACGGTTTAATTGCGCTTGGAGACCGATAGATTTTAGGGAGATAGGACACTTGTTCGAAAGCCTGCAAGATAGACTCGGAAACGCCTTTCAAAAATTCAAGGGCCAGAAGCAACTCACCGAAGACAATGTCAAGGAAGGGTTGCGTGAGGTCCGTTTGGCGTTGCTCGAGGCGGACGTCAACTTCAAGGTCGTCAAACAGTTCGTCGACCAGGTGAAGGAGCGGGCTCTCGGGGAAGAGGTCATGAAGGGCCTGGACCCGAGCCAGCAGATCGTCAAGGTCGTCAACGACGAACTGGTCGAGCTCCTCGGCGGCGAGCAGCAGGGCGTGGACGTCAAGGCCAGGCCGCTCAAGCTGATGATGGTCGGCCTTCAGGGTTCGGGTAAGACCACCAGCTCCGGCAAGCTGGCGCTCTACCTGCGCAAGAATCACGGCAAGAAGCCCTACCTGGTGCCTGCCGACGTCTACCGTCCGGCGGCCATCGACCAGTTGACCACCCTGGCCCGGCAGTTGGATGTGCCGGTCTACCCGTCCACCACGGACATGAATCCGGTGGACATCTGCAAGGACGCGCTGGTCAAGGCCGAGGAACAGGGCTGCGACCTGGTGCTCTTCGACACCGCGGGCCGTCTGCACATCGACGAGAAGTTGATGGACGAGCTGGAGAACATCAAGAAGGAATGCTCTCCGCAGGAAATTTTGTTCGTGGCCGACGCCATGACCGGTCAGGACGCCGTCACCGTTGCCGAGGCCTTCAACGAGAAGCTCGACATCTCCGGTGTGGTCCTGACCAAGATGGATGGCGACGCCCGTGGCGGCGCGGCCCTGTCCATCAAGTCCGTGACCGGCAAGTCGGTCAAGTTCGTCGGTGTGGGCGAGAAGCTCTCCGAGCTGGAGCTCTTCCACCCGGACCGCATCGCCAGCCGCATCCTCGGCATGGGCGACATGATGACCCTCATCGAGAAGGCGCAGTCCGAGATCGACGAGGACGAGGCCAAGGCCATGGCCGAAAAGATGGCCAAGGCGGAGTTCGACTTCGAGGACTTCCGCAGCCACATGCGCAAGATCAAGAAGCTTGGCAGCATGGAAGGGTTGCTCAAGATGATTCCCGGCATGGGCAACATCATGAAGCAGATGGGCCAGGATGCCCTGCCCGAGGACGAGATGAAGCGCACCGAGGCGATCATCAGCTCCATGACCATGAAGGAGCGTCGCCAGCCCAAGCTCATCAATCAGAGCCGCAAGGAGCGCATCGCCAAGGGCTCCGGCGTCAAGGTGGCCGACGTCAATGCGCTCATCAAGAATTTCAATCAGATGAGCAAGGTCATGCAGGCCATGATGGGCGGTGGCAAGTCCAAGAAGCAGAAGGGCCTGATGAACAAGCTCAAGGGGCTGGCCGGTGGCGGCATGCCCGATATGAGCGCCCTGGGCGGCATGGAAGGCATGGGCAACATGCCCGGGATGCCGGGAATGCCTGGGATGCCTGGGATGCCGGGCATGGGCGAGGAAGAGGGCGGCAAGCGCTCTCTCTCCAAGAAGACCCTCAAGGCGCGCAAGAAAAAGAAGCTGAACAAGAAGAACAAGAAAAAGAAAAAGAAGTAGTGGAGTGAAGGTCGGACCGGGAGCCGGAAAAAACAGAACCGGACACCGATCTTTGTACAGATATCAACTTGCCAAGTAGTAGGCAAAAACGTATTAAATCATTATTGGGAGTATAAGCACAATGGCTATGAAAATCAGACTGACTCGTATGGGTTCCAAAAAGCGTCCCTTCTACCGCGTCGTGGCTCTCGACAGCGCCACCCGCCGCGATGGACGCCCCGTTGAGTACCTCGGCCACTACAATCCGATGGTCGAACCCAACGACATCCAGCTCGACATGGAAAAGATCGAGAAATGGCTGGCACAAGGTGCCGAGCCCAGCAACACTGTTCGTTCCCTGCTGAAGAAGGCCGGCAAGTAAGCACTGTGCTTTCGTAAGTCCGGTACTCAATTTGGCAGCTCAAGTTCACGGCGCGAGACGACGCGCCGATAGCGGAGGTAGACGTCATGCTGAAAGAGATGATTGAGTACATTGCCAAGTCCCTGGTGGACAACCCGGATGAAGTGCATGTGTCTGAAGTCGAAGGCGAACAGACCTCGGTGATCGAACTGAAGGTTGCGAAAGAGGACCTCGGAAAGGTGATCGGCAAGCAGGGCCGTACGGCGCGCGCCATGCGCACTCTGCTTGGAGCCGCCTCCACCAAGGCCCGCAAGCGCTCCGTTCTGGAGATTCTCGAGTAGCGGCTCCCGACCGGGAGCTGCGGCAATGCCGCAGAAAACGGGCCGACGGTCGGTCGGCCCCGAAGCGCGAAAAACCCAGGGCCGTCACGCATGAGCATGCGTGGGGTCTGGGTTTTTTGCGGCGCAACGCACGTGGACCCATGAAACGAACCGGATTCATCGAAGTTGGTGGCGTGGCCAGACCGCACGGAATTCGCGGGGAGTTCTGCATAAAGAGCTATGCGGACTCCCCGTCGCTTTTCGGGCGCGTGAGCACCGTCTTTCTGCAACGGGACGGCGGACGACCCGAGCCGCTTGCCGTGGAGTCCTGGCGCGAGCACAAGGGCATGGTCCTGCTCAAGTGCAAGGGCGTGAACGATCGCGACCGGGTCGACGAGCTGCGCGGCATGGCCGTGCTCATCCGCGAGGACGACCTGCCCGAGCCGGACGAGGGCGAGCACTATATCGTCGATATGCTCGGCTGCCGCGTGCGCCTGGACGACGGCACCGATGTGGGCGTGCTGGAAACCTTCTACGAGAACCCCGGCCAGGACACCTGGGTCATCGTGGCCGACGACGGCAAGGAGATCCTGCTCCCGGCCGTCCCCGAATTCGTTCTGGACGTGGACCTCGATGAGGAGGTCATTGTCATTGACCCGCCCGAGGGGTTGCTGGACCTCTACCTCAACCCGGAACCGCCCAAGAAGAAAAAACCGCGACGCCGCACGGCAAAGAAAAAGCCGCGCCCCAAGAAGCCGTCCGCAGCCGAGTAGCCCATGCGTTTTCATCTCGTCTCCATCTTTCCGCACTATTTCGAGTCGCCGCTTTCCTCGGGGCTCATGGGCAAGGCCGTGGAAACCGGACTGGTCGAGTTCGACCACGTGGACGTGCGCCACTTTGCGGGCGGGGTTCACAAGTCCGTGGACGACCGCCCCTTCGGCGGCGGGCCGGGCATGCTGCTCAAGCTCGATCCCATGGTCAAGGCGCTCGGGTCCATCGAGCGTCCGGGTCGGATCATGATGCTTTCCCCGCGCGGCAAGCCCCTGAATCAGGCCCGCTCCCGCGAGCTGGCCCTGGAAGAGGACGTCACCCTCATCTGCGGCCGTTACGAGGGCATCGACGAACGCCTCCTGGACCTCTACGACATCGAGATGGTCAGCGTGGGCGACTTCGTGCTCAACGGCGGCGAGGCGGGCGCGGTCTGCCTCATAGAGTCCGTGGCCAGGCTGCTGCCCGGCTTCATGGGGCATACGGATTCAGGGGACGAGGAGAGTTTTTCCGCCGGACTGCTGGAGTACCCGCACTACACCCGGCCCGACGACTGGGACGGCCTGACCGTGCCCGAGGTGCTCAGGAGCGGCGACCACGGCAAGATCTGCCAGTGGCGGCGCGAGCGTTCCCTGGATGCGACCCTGCGCGACCGTCCGGACCTGCTGCCCACTGCCTCCCTCACCGTGGAGGACGTGGACTACCTGCGGAAGCAGTCGCGCACCCGGCTGGGGCGCAACCTGTATATCGCCCTCTGCCACTACCCGGTGCTCAACAAGTTCGGCGAGAAGGTCGCGGTGTCCGTGACCAACCTGGACCTCCACGACATGGCGCGGGTGACCCGCACCTACGGGCTGGGCGGCTTCTACGCCACCACGCCCATCGAGGACCAGCAGGCGCTGGCCGAACAACTGCTTGCCCACTGGAAACAGGGGGCGGGGGCCAAGGCCAACCCGGACCGGGCCGAGGCGCTTTCCAAGGTCAAAGTTTTTGACGATATCGAGGCTGCCATCCTTGACATTACGCGTCAAACAGGGCAATGTCCCCGCCTCGCGGCTACGTCAGCAAGGCTGGATCGCCGCAAGGAGGCCGAGCCCGCGACTACCTACGGAACGGTGCGAAAATGGTTAGAAAATTCACCAGTTTTGCTCGTTTTTGGAACCGGACACGGCCTGGCCGAGGAGATCCTCTCCCGCGCGGAAGGAATCCTGCGGCCCATCCGATATCTGGACGATTACAACCATCTGTCGGTGCGCAGTGCGGTGGCCATCACCGTCGACCGCCTCATCGCGGATGAATATTAGATTTTGAGGATTAAGGAGAATACCATGAACGTGATCAAGAAAATCGAGTCCGAGCACATCCGCCTGGACATGCCCGATTTCAAGGCCGGCGACACCGTCAAGGTCCACTACCGCATCATCGAGGGCGAGAAGGAGCGCATCCAGGTCTTCCAGGGTGCTGTCCTGCGCCGCCGCCGCGGCACCACCAACTCCACCTTCACCGTGCGGAAGATTTCCGACGGCGTGGGCGTGGAGCGCGTGTTCCCCATGAACTCCCCCTTCATCGACCGCGTGGAAGTGGTCTCCGAGGGCAAGGTTCGTCGCGGTCGCATCTACTACCTGCGCAACCTGCGCGGTAAGGCCGCCCGCATCAAGTCCAAGCAGATCTGGGAGTAATTTTCCGGATAGGCGGGCGTCTGCGCCGCCGCTCGGTCGACCGGGACTCTTGCGTATTGAGATACGCTTCGATCCCCGGTCTCCCTCGCGTCGGTACATCCACCCACCTCTTCGAAAAATTCCTGGATTTCTATCTTGAGATATAGTGCCCGGAACGTCTGTTGGCGTTCCGGGCTTTTGTGCTTGCGCCGAGGTTCAGGTAGTCATAAGCCTTGGTTGCCGGGGCCGAATGCAATCGCTGTTTGCGTCTTTTCTTCTCTCCGCAATTCGGGCACAACATCACCACCATGACGCAACCGACCCTCTTTTCCGTTACAACCCACCTGCCCGAAGATGTGGCGGGTGTGGACGAAGCCGGGCGTGGCTGTCTGGCCGGGCCGGTGGTGGCAGGGGCGTGCATCCTGCCCGCCGAATACGACCTGCCCGGGCTGACCGACTCCAAACAACTCACCGCCGCCAAGCGGGAGGCGCTCTACGACCTCATCCGCGAGCAGGCCGTTGCCTGGTCTTTGGGTGTGGCGTGGGCTCCCGAGATCGACCGCATCAACATCCTGGAAGCCACATTCCAGGCCATGGGGCGGGCCGTGCGTCATCTGGGGCGCGAGCCGAAATTTCTGCGTATCGACGGAAACAAGACCATTCCGCACTACGCCCTGAAGCGGGACATTCCCCAGGAGTACGTGATCAAGGGCGACGGCTCGGTCCCGGCCATCTCGGCCGCATCCATCCTGGCCAAGACCTTCCGCGACAGGCTCATGGTGAAGCTGGCCGTCCGTTATCCGGGCTATGGCCTCTCCAAGCACATGGGGTACGGCACCAAGGCGCACATGGAGGCCATCCGCAGCCTGGGGCCGTGCCGTCTGCATCGCCTCACCTTCCGGGGCGTCAGGCCCGAGGAGAAGCCTCAGGCGCAGGCCTGCCTGTTCTGATCAATCCGTTTCGTGATAGGTGCCGGCGAAGCCTCGGATGGCATCGGCGTGGTTGTTTCGTCCGTTGTGGCAGCGGCGGCAGGTGTCCAGCACCGGTTTGCCGTCTCTGCCGGGCGTAGCGATGGTTTCGGCGCTCTCTTCTTGGATGTGCTCCCTGCCCGGACCGTGGCACGCCTCGCAGCCAACGCCGAGCTCCGTGTACCGCTTCTCGTAGGGGTTGCACCCTGTCAGATGGCACATGCCGCACCGCTGGCGGTAGTCGCGTCCGCCCCAGCCCGGCTTTCGGTTCCATCTGTGCTTGTCGAAACGGTATTCCGCAGGCAGGACGCGCCAGTCCGTATCGACGAAAGCCGCCTTCCTGTGCAGGCCCACCACCAGAAAGACGTCGTCCGCCCGGAGCGGGCTTTTCCCCCAGTCGCCGGGCAGGGCCGCGAGGTCCCGGCGGTAGCGGACGAAACGCGCCTTGAGCGTTTTGGACCACTGTTCATACTGCGTTTCGTGGCACTGGGCGCACGCCTTGGAGCCCGCATATGTCTCGGGAGGGGCCGTGGCGACGACGCCTTCGTTTCTGATGGAAGCGGCATGGGCGCTGGCCGCCGCCAGGCAGAGCAGCAGGCAGGAGAGAAGCATACAGTTGCGCATGGGGCCTATCCTACATGCCCCGGTACTCTGCGCAAAGCCCTTTTCCATGCTTAACAAACAGGCCCTGTCCATTTACAATGCAAGGGATGCAGACGTGGATTCTCCATATCGACATGGACGCTTTTTTCGCCTCCGTGGAGCAGCTCGACAACCCGGAACTGCGGGGCAAGCCCGTGGCCGTGGGCGGGACCTCGGACCGGAGCGTGGTCTCGGCCGCCAGCTACGAGGTGCGCAAGTACGGCGTGCGCTCGGCCATGAGCGTGGTCAAGGCCCGCCAGCTATGTCCGGATATCATCCTAGTGCCCGGACGAATGGCCCGCTACAAGGAGGTCTCGAGGCAAGTCATGGGCGTGCTGGCCGAGTTTTCGCCCACGGTGGAGAAAGCCAGCGTGGACGAGGCCTACCTTGATGGTACCGGCCTGGAACGGCTCTTCGGCCCCATCGACGAGGTGGGCCGGCAGATCAAGGCGCGCATGGCCGAGGTGACCGGGCTGACCTGCTCGGTGGGCGCGGCCCCGGTCCGCTTCCTGGCCAAGATCGCCTCGGACATGGACAAGCCAGACGGCATGTTCATCATCCATCCCCATCAGGTGGAGGACTTCCTGCGCACCCTGCCGGTGAAGAAGATTCCCGGCGTGGGCAAGAAGCTGCTCGACATCCTGACCCGGCTTGGCGCGCATACCTGCGGCGACGTGCTCAAGCGGGACCGCGCTTTCTGGGAGGAGCGGCTGGGCAAATACGGCGCGGCCCTGCACGACCGGGCGCGGGGCATCGACCCCAACGGCGTGGTCACCACCTCGGCGGCCAAGAGTTGCAGCGCGGAGAACACATTTCACGAGGACACCACCGACCGTGCGGTACTTACCCGTTGGCTCCTTGCCCAGTCCGAGCGGGTGGGCGCGGACCTGCGCCGCCACGGGTACAAGGGTCGCACCGTGACCCTCAAGGTCAAGTTCGCCGACTTCAAGCAGATCACCCGGTCCCTCTCCCTGGATTCACGAACGGACAACACCGCTGTCATCTTCGAGACGGCTTGCGCGTTGTTGAAACAGGTGGAGCTGAGACGCGCGGTGCGGCTCATCGGAGTGGGTGTCTCCAATTTCGAAGGCCGCAGCCGCCAGGTCACCCTTTTCGAGGAAGCGCCCCGGGCCAGTGAGGAAACAAGCGGCCTGGACAAGGCGGTGGACGCCGTGCGCCATCGCTTCGGCTCCAAGGCTGTCACTCGCGTGGATTTATTGGGTTTCAAGAAAAATAAAGAAAATGAATAAGTTGAGGCTATGCTGTTATAATGTCCCATTGGCCTTGCCAATGGTATGAAAGATTACTACATAGTTATTTCGAAGCACGTAAAAAACGTCTCCGGCGGGTTAGGGAGACACACCCAACATAGCATATGAAAATACTTAATTATAATGGCGCCTTGAGCGCTCGTTTTGTGGTTGCCCTGCTGGCGCTCTTCGCCCTTGCCTTCCTGGCCGTTCCGGCCATGGCGGAAGACGAAGAGGGGATCATGGAGGTCAAGCTCTCCAAGGAGCCTGCCGCCCTGGACAAAACCGTGGAAGGGAGTCTCGACTATCTTTTCGAGGTTTTGGAAAATCCCTCCGCCTCCTTTGACGCAGCCAGGCTCGATCCCATGCTCGACCTGGTGGCCAACGGCCAGGAGGACCCCAAGGACATCAAGCCCGCCCGCCGCTTCGGTGGTAACGGCATTCTGCTGAGGCGCGAAGTCTCCTCCGACCTGGAGACGATCATGCGCTACTTCTACAACAAGGATATCCCCAACTTCCTGCTCTGCCCGGCGGTGCTCCGGCTCTCCGGCTGGCACAAGGGCAGCGAGTTCCTGGAGCGCAAGACCCCCCTGTGGGACGAACTTGGCAATCTGGACAAGCCGGTCCTGACCCGCGGCAGCGAGTTCGAGGTCTGCACCCCGGACTCCTTTGGCGAGGCCTACTTCCGCTATGACCTGAACCGGCTGATCGTGCTGCTCAAGTACCAGGGCCGCAACGTGCTCATCTCCATCTCGGAGCAGGCTGACAAGTCCGACGTGGGCCGCAAGGGCGCCATCCTTGATGACAGCCAGTGGGATTATTTCTATTCCGGCATTGAAGGCCTCAACAAGGGTATGATCGGCTGGATGGACACCTACATGTACAAGTCTGCGTCCGTGCTCATCTTCGTGGAGCAGGACAAGGAGGCCAAGCAGTCCACCACCTTCCTGTTCAAGTGGCTCAAGGCCGGCTGGGCGGGCATGAACGTGGTCAAGCGCACGCACATCTACGACGGCACCCTGCGCTACGCCCGGAGCCTGATCAAGGTCCTGGAGAGCCCGGACCTGACCCCCGTCGAGATGACCGAGGGCATGCAGAGCGTGGCCCGGTTGAGCAAGCCCGAAATCGACTCGCTTATCGACCGGTACGCCAAGAACTTCGAGGCGCGCTTCAAGGACGACCCCAAGCTCAAGAAGAAGGAATACGCCAAGGTCATCGCGGACGGCGGCTATGCCGGCGTTCTGGATGCCGATGCGCGCAAGTCCGTGGTCTACCTGCAGAAGCTCAAGTCCATGCTCGGCATGGAGACCCTCATCGACGTCAGCGCCTCGCCGCTGGCAAAAAAGGGCGACGAGGCGGCAGTCGGTTCGGACAGCTAGCCAACCCGCGCGAACATCGTTATGCTGACGGCGCACCGCATATTGCGGTGCGCCGTTTCTTTTTTGCGCGGGAGGCGTTCATGAAGACCAGTGAAAGCGATGCCAAGTTCAAGTTCTGTCCGCTGCTCAAGACCAGCGACGACAAGATGAAGATGTGTCAGGGCTCCATGTGCATGATGTGGCGCTGGGTGCCGGACGAAAAGGGCGGCGACACCGAGGAGGGCTATTGCGGCCTGGCCGGAACGCCCTGCGCTTCCCTCAGCTGACCCGGCTTGCCCGGCCTGCCGGTTCGTGGCACAAGTGAGTCATGCCGAAGCCGTTTCATTTCAAGCTCGAAAGGGTCCTGGACTACCGCACCCAGCTGGAGGATCAGGCCAAGTCCGAACTCGCCCGCGCCCAGCACGCCTTTGACGAGCAGGCTGCCGTGGTCGACGATCTGCTGTCGCGTCAGGCCGCCCATCTGGCCAGCGAGGCGGAATCGCGCAAGTCGGCCAACGACATGTGGCTGTGGCGGCAGTACAAAGAGGCCCTGGAACGGGACGTGGCGGATGCCCGGTATCGCCTGAGTGAGTTGGAACTCAAATTGCATGATAGCCGCGAGAAGGCGGTGGCACGTTCCAGGGATCGTAAACTCCTGGAGAAGCTCAGGGAAACCCAAGCCAGGAAGCATCATGAAGAAGAAAGCGCCAGAGAAGAGAAGGAAAACGATGAAATGGCAACGCTCCGCCACCAATCTCAAGATTTCTAGGGTCCTGGCCAGTCTTGTTTTTCTGGCCCTTTTGAAGCTCGCCGTGTTCGGCATGCTCAGCGTCGATTCCGTGACGCTCAAGGTCATGGAGACCGTCATGCCCGACGACGTGGCCGTGGCCGCCGAAACCGGGACCCAGTCCACCACGCCCATCGCGGACAAGGCCGATTCCGAGGCGAATCGGGCCACAGCACGGGAAACCGAGGCGGACAAGCAGGCCGAAGCCGTGCGCACCGAGCAGGACATGCCCTCCGAATGGAAGGCGCTCAAGCGCAAGGAAGAGGAGCTGGCCGTCAAGGAGCGCACCCTGCGCGAGATGGAGGCCTCCATCAAGGCGGAAGCCCTGCGCGTTGAGAAGATGCACGCCGAGATGCGCCAGATGCTAGACGAGGCCAAGGAAATCAAGGACAAGCGCGTCAAGCAGTTGGTGGACATGATCTCCAACACCAAGGCCAAGAAGGCCGCCGAGATTCTCCAGACCATGGAGACCGAGCTGGCCGTCAAGGTTTTGTCAGGCATGCGCGGACGCCAGGCGGGCGAGATCCTCACCTTTGTTGAGGCCAAGAAGGCCGCCGAACTCTCCGAGCGTCTGACCAAGCTCCAGATTCCCTTCATGGACGGCAACCAGTAGTCGTTCACCCACGAAAGTAAAAAGGCCGTCCACCCGGACGGCCTTTTTTTTATGAATTTTCATCTCGAGCCGCCTCCGCGAAGCGGCACCAGAAAAAATGAATTGGTCTAGAAGCCGTGCTCGCGCAGATAGTCCATGGTGATGCCCTTGGCGGGCGTAGCGGGGTCGTCCTGGGCGGTCCAGGGCGCGACCATGCGTTCGACGTACTTGCCGATGACATCGGTCTCCATGTTCACCTTGCGGCCCGGGGTCCAGCCGGAGATGGTGGTGGCCTTCTGGGTCTCGGGGATGATGTTCACCTCGAGCCAGTCCGGTCCGCAGTCGTTGACGGTCAGGGAGATGCCGTCCAGGGCCACCGAGCCCTTGGGGATGACGTATTTGCCGTGGGCTGCGGGGAAAGTGAGGCGGTAGATGTTGGACTCGCCCGCGGGGCGGACCTCCGCCACCTCGGCCAGTGTGTCCACGTGTCCGGCCACGATGTGTCCGCCGAAACGGTCGCCCATGGCCATGGCCCGCTCCAGGTTGGCCTTGGAGCCCACCTTGAGATCGCCGAGAGAGGTGACGGACATGGTCTCGCGGCTGGCGTAGGCGGTAAACCATTTCTCGCCGAAAATTTCCACGGTCAGGCACGTGCCGTTGACGGCGATGGATTCGCCCAGTTCGATATCCGGGAGATCGAAGAGCGGTTCGATGCGCAGGCGTGTTTCCGCGCCCCGCCTTTCGACCGACGTGATTCGGCCCAAGCCCATGACCAGTCCTGTGAACATGATGATTCCTCGTTTGGTGCGTCGTTGCCCGACGTTGTAGCAGGGTGCGCTACGGGTGTAAATCGCGCCCCTATAGCGGGCGCATGGTCAGCAGCATGTCCGGTCCGGTGCGCTCGCTCTTGATGATGCGGAAGTCCATGGTGTCTTCCATGGTGACGTCCTGGCGGCCGAAGTAGGAGGACGGTGCCTGGTTGTCGCCGAGGATGCGCGGGCAGACGAAGTGGATCAGCTCGTCGGCCAGGCCGTGGGCCACGCACTGGAGAGCGAAGCGGCCGCCTCCTTCGATCAGGGTGGTGTAGCAGCCCAGGGAGTAGCGCAGCCGCTCGAAGCCCACGGACAGGTTGAAGCAGCGGGGACCGCCCGGCAGGGGCCAGACGCTGGTGCCACGCTGGCGCAGCTCGTCGGCCAGGGTGGTGGAAGCGGCGGCTTCGGTGGTCCACAGGATCACTTGTTCAGGTCTATCGCGCAGCAGGGTGTAGGCATCCGGATTGTCCGGCAGCCGCGAGGTGACGACCACGGCATAGGGCTGGCGAAAATCCGGGTCGAGCCCCGGAGCCCGGCAGGTAAGGCTGGGGTTGTCGGCGCGCAGGGTGCCGCCGCCCACTACCACGGCGTCCACGCGGGCGCGCAGTTCGTGCACGCGGGCAAAGGATTCCGGGCTGGAGACGGGTTCGGGCCTGAGGTAGCGGGAGGCGATCTTGCCATCCAGGGTGGCGGCCATCTTGATGATATTGAATGTGGAGTGGGAACTCTGCCAGAGCAGGAAATCCGCGATGAGATCCCGGCACTCCTCTTCGAGCACGCCGGTGATGACCTTGATGCCGTGCTCCTCGAGTTTTTCCACGCCACCGGCGGCCACGGGGTTGGGGTCGCGCGTGCCCACCACCACCTTGGCCACCCCGGCCTCGATCAGGGCCTCGGTGCAGGGCGGGGTCTTGCCGTGGTGGTTGCACGGCTCCAGGGTCACGTACATGGTCATGCCGCGCGGGTCCACGCCCTTGCTCCGGGCGTCGGCCAGGCACTCACGCTCGGCGTGCAGCGCGCCGTACCGGGTGTGGTAGCCCTCGGCCACGATGGTCCCGTCCCCTTCGGAGGTGTCCACAAGCACGGCCCCGACAGTGGGGTTGGGCGCGGTCGGGCCCTTGCCCTGTTCGGCCAGTTTGATGGCCCGGGCCATGAAGCCCTGGTCCCTAGAGAAATTTGCCCGGCATGAAAACATGGTTCACTCCGGCTTCGTCGAGCATCTGCTCGGACAGCTCGTCAGGGTAGTTCTCGGCGTAGTAGATGTTTTTCACTTCGCAGTTGATGAGCATCTTGGTGCACAGGATGCAGGGCTTGGTGGTGCAGTATATGTCGCAGCCGGTCAGGTCCAGGGAGTGGGTGGCCGCCTGGATGATCACGTTCTGCTCGGCGTGCAGCCCCCGGCAGAGTTCGTGCCGCTCGCCGGAGGGGATGCCCATCTGGTCGCGGAGGCAGCCCACGTCCTCGCAATGGGCTATATTGGTGGGCACGCCGTTGTAGCCGGTGGCCAGGATGCGCTTGCCGCGCACGGCGATGGCTCCCACGGCGCGGCGGGTGCAGGTGGAGCGCTGCGCCACCAGGTGGGCGATGCGCATGAAATATTCGGGCCAGGGCAGTCTGTCGGACATGGTGAATCCTCTCGCGCTATGATTTTGCCGGAAAACCCGTCTATCACTTCTTGGAATGAAAGGAAATCCCCGGCGTCGCGCCGTTGCGAACGGTTTTCCTCTTTTGAAACGAAAAAAGGGAAACATCCATGGGCGTTTCCCTTTTCTGATGGCACCCGGACCGGGCGCCGCACTAGATGCCTCAGCCTCCAGGCGAACATCCGCCGCTCCCTGCGGTCGGCATGGGGCCGAGCCCGGTGGCGCCGCCATCAGTCTGGACGGCGCAGGCGCTCATGAGCTTTTCGACCTGAGTGGAGCCGCATTTCGGGCAGGGCGGCAGTTCGTCCTGCGAAAAGACCAGCTCCTCGAACTCTGCGCCGCAGGCGCGGCAGCGGTACTCATAGATGGGCATGATGTCCCCTCGTGTAGTTGATGGTGAATGGCCTGAAAAAGATGGGGTCGGAATCCGCAAAGTCAAGCACGTTGCACTTGCACTTGTTACACAAAATGTGCAATATCGAGTGCATCAAGTTGCACAAAACTGAGAGTGCAACCGGTTCTTTGAATTGGTAATGTTTCAATTGAATCAGCCTGTTACAGTGTTTGGCACGTCCTATGCTTTGGCCATAGCAAGAAGACACCAGCACACTCTCTTCTTCCTCTGGCAAAAACATTTTTAACAACAGGAGACTGTATCATGACAAAGAAGAACATTACCATTACTTCCCTGGCGGCGGTGCTTGTCCTCGCCATGTCCGCCTTCGCCTTTGCCGGCCCCGGCTATGGGCGTGGTGGCTGCGGCGGTCCCGGCTACGGCCAGGGCGCTGCCTACACCCAGCTGACCCCGGAGAAGCAGGCCGCCGTGGACAAGATCTACGAGAAGTACGACGGCAAGTTCGACGAGCTGCGTACCGAGATGTGGACCAAGCGCGCCACTCTCCAGGCCATGATCAACGGCGGCAACGCCGATGAGGGCAAGATCGGCAAGCTCACCACTGATCTGACCAACCTTCGCGACAAGATGTGGGACCTGCGCAAGAGCATGTCCGATGAGTTGGTCAAGGAGACCGGCATCGAAGGTTTCGGTTACGGGTATGGTCGTGGCGCCTGCTCCGGTTTCCGTGGCGCAGCACGCTCCAACGGCGACTGCCCCGGCTACGGTCAGGGTTACGGTTCCCAGCAGGGTCGCGGCTACGGCCGAGGCATGGGCCGCATCTAGCAACGTATTTCCGCATTAACCCGGAAAACAGGATAGGGCGGAGCGGTCATTCACGGGGAATGCCGCTCCGTTTGCTTTGCCTCGGGGTGCGAATATAATGGACGGCAACAGTCAGAGACTACAGCAGATATCCATGTTAGGACTGGTTGTGTAGGAATCATTTTACTCCCGGAGGTTCGCATGTTGCGGAAAATAACGTCCCTCACGTCATTTCTTTCCTTCATCGTCACTCTGATCACCAGCGTCGTGCTGTACATCATCCCGCAGGGACGCGTCGCCTACTGGGCGAACTGGCACCTCATGGGGCTGTCCAAGGATCAGTGGGACGACATCCACATCACCGTGGGCACCCTGTTCGTGGTCGCGCTGCTGCTGCATATCTGGCTGAACTGGAAACCCATCATGGCCTACATGAAGAACCGTGCCCGTGAGCTGGTGGTCCTGACCCCGGCCATGGTTGTCAGCGTGGTTCTCACCCTGTTCGTGACCGTGGGCACCCTGTTCGACCTGCCGCCCATGAAGCAGCTGCTCGACGTGAGCGCCTCCATCAAGGACGACGCCGTGAACACCTATGGCAACCCCCCGTACGGCCATGCCGAGCTGAGCCCGCTCAAGAAGTTCTGCGGCTTCCTCGGCTATGACGCGGACAAGGCCCTGGCCGCTCTGAAGGCCGCCGGATACGGGCCGGATATTTCTCTCAACAGCCGGATCAAGGACATCGCCGCAACCAAGGGCGTCAGCCCGCAGATGGTCCTGAACGCTATCCGCGGGGATCAGGGCGGCGATCCGTTCCTCTCCCTGCCCGCGAATCCGCCCGAGGGCACCGGCAGGCTTAAGCTCACCGATCTGGCCAAGTCCTTTGGCCTGCCCATGGACAAGGTCCTCTCTCGCCTGGCAGCCAAGTCCATCCAGGCCGACGAGACCATGACCATGAAGGAAATCGGAAACAAGAACGGGCTCAGCCCCAAGGAAGTCTACGGCGCGTTGCGCGCAGAGTAGCGTCATATGGAAGTTCATTACAGCGGAAGAGAAAAAGGCCCCCTGGTCGCCCTGGTCCTGGCGCTCATCGTGCTCGGCCTGGGCAGCCTGTATCTGACCTGGCGTTCCATCGCGCACCAGCGCGAGATCGTGCAGGATCACATGATCATGACCGGAGCCTCCATCCTCCGCGGGGTGGACAACAACATCATGCGTATCGTGCGTAGCCTGCGAATGAATCCGCAGGCTACGCCTCTTTTCCCGGCCATGGCCGAGGATCTCTTCACCGAACTGGCCAAGTCCGAGGACATTCTGTTCATCACCCTCTACGACAAGGACGGCAAGCCGCTGGTGACCTCGGAAAAGGACAAGACCAAACCTGTCCTGGCTCTTCCCGACAATGTCACCGGAGAGATCGAGCCGGGCCGCGCCTGGCACGTCATGGCCTCATTCGACAAGCAGGCCGTGCTCATCTCAGGGCTCAAGGTACGACCCAGCGTGGCCGCGCTCAGCAGCCCGAGCCTGCGCAAGAACCTGGAGACCGAACTCGCCAAGCGGCGGGGACTCGGCCGGGGGCAGGGCATGGGCCAGAATATGGGGCAGAACATGGGGCAGGGCATGCGACCCGGCATGGGCCCGCTCATGGGGTCGGAAGAGATCGACGCGCCGCCCGTGTTCCTGGTCATCGGCTTCAACGCCGAAAAGCACCTGGCCCAGTTCCGCCAGTATCGGCGGGCCGCCACCTATCAGACCGGGTACGTCTTTCTGGCCGCCGTGGTGCTCTGGTCCCTGGCCTTCGCCTATCTCCGCCGACGCGGCGAGGGGCGCAAGCTGATCCGCATGGAGCGGTTCCAGAACAAGCTGCTGGACAACATGCCCGACGGCCTCGTCACCCTGTCCGAGACGGGCCGGGTCATGGCCGCCAACCGTTCGGCCAAGAAGCTGCTCGCCCCCGAGGGCGAGGACACGGTGCCGGAGATCATCGGGGCCGACTGGCGCGAGTTCTCCTTCGGCCAGCAGGCCGGAGAGGTGCATCACACCTCTTATGAATGGGAACAGTTCGACTACCAGGGCCGCCAGCTGGAGATTCTCTCCCTGCCGTTCCAGGCTAGCGACGTGGACGCCGCTCCCGAGTTGGGGCAGCGCCTGGTACTCATCCGCGACCGCACCGAAATCCGCTCCCTGGAAGAGGACCTGAACGAGGCCAAGCGGCTGGCCGCTATCGGCTCCCTGGCAGCAGGCGTGGCCCATGAGGTGCGCAACCCCCTGTCCTCCCTGCGCGGGTTCGCCCAGCTCTTCGCCACCAAGCTCAAGGGGCAGGCGCCGCTGGATCAGTACGCCGCCACCATGGTCCAGGAGGCGGATCGCCTCAACCGGGTGGTCACGGATCTGCTCTATCTGGCCAGGCCGCGTCAGCTCGCCCCGCTGGAGACCGATCTGGCCCAGGTGGGAGAGTCGCTCAGACAGCTCATGCGCTTCGATTTCGAGAACAAGCGGACCGAGCCGCACTTCGAGTTTGGCCCGGAGCCGGTCTACGCCGACCAGGACGCGCTTCGGCAGGTGCTGCTCAACCTCATCTCCAATGCCCTGGACGCCATCGCCGGGTGCGAGGAATGCGACAAGCCCGGCCATGTCACCCTGACTTCGGCAAGGGGCGAGGGCGGCGTCTGGATCACCGTGGACGACGACGGACCGGGCATGGATCCCAACCTTACCGACGACGTGTTCAAGCCCTTTGTCACCGGCAAGAAGACCGGCACCGGCCTGGGCCTGGCCATTGTCCAGAACATCATGCGCGCCCATCGGGGCAGGGTGACCATCGACTCCCGGCCCGGCGAAGGCACGCGGGTGCGGGTGTTCTTCCCGGACGGGGAAGAGCTCCGGGAAATCGACGATGCGGTGCTCATGGGCTCCGAGGAGGGCGCGGCCGAGGTCGCTGAGGAGACCGGAGCCGAGATCGCCTCGGAGGAGGCCCGATGATATTTCGTGTACATGCGACGCCCTGCCCGGTGCGGTGCGTCGCGGGATGAACCGACAACCTCCCAGCCCGTCCTGCGGAGCCGGGGGAGGCGAGCCATATGGAAGAACGAATTGTATTGATCGTGGATGACGAGCCCGGCCACCGCATGATGGTCCGGGCCGTGCTGGAGGACGACGGCTGGACCGTGCTGGAGGCCGACTCCGGCGAACGCGCGCTGACCGTGCTCTCCGAGGAGGCCGAGGCCGACACCTATCCCGACGTGGCCATGGTCGACATGAAGATGCCGGGCATGGACGGTATGCAGCTGCTCAAGGAGCTCCAGGTCCGGCGGCCCGGCATGCCCGTGGTTCTGCTCACGGCCTTCGGCTCGGTGGGCAGCGCCGTGGACGCCATGAAGAGGGGCGCGTTCGACTACCTGACCAAGCCGGCGGACAACGACGAGCTGACCGCCGTGCTGGGCAAGGCCTATGAATATCACAAGCTCCTTGAGGAGAACGCCCGCCTGCGTGCAGAGGTGGGCGGCGAGGTGGATTTCATCGGCGCGTCGCCCGGCATCGAGCGGGTGCGCGACCTCATTTCCCAGGCCGGGCCCACCGAGGCCACGGTGCTCATTCTCGGACCGTCCGGCACGGGTAAGGAGCTGGTGGCCGAGGGGCTGCACCGTGCTTCCAACCGCGCCGACAGACCGCTGATCAAGGTCAACTGCGCGGCTCTGCCCGACGACCTGCTTGAGTCCGAGCTTTTCGGCTACGAAAAGGGCGCGTTCACCGGCGCGGTCAAGGACAAGCCTGGCCGCTTCCAGTTGGCTGACGGCGGTACGCTCTTCCTGGATGAGATCGGGGAGATGCCTGCGCCGCTCCAGGCCAAGCTGCTCCGGGCCCTTCAGGAGAAGACCATCGAGCCGCTGGGGTCGGTCAGGACCGTCAAGGTGGACGCCCGGATCATCGCGGCCACCAACCGCAACCTCAAGGCCGAGGTCGAGGCGGGTCGATTCCGCGAGGATCTGTTCTACCGCCTGGCCGTGCTGGAAATCCGCATCCCTCCCCTGTGCGAGCGCAAGGAGGACCTGCCTCTGCTGGTCAGTTTCCTGCTTCGCCGCCTGGGCAACAAGAACAACAAGATCATTCGCACGGTGACCCCGGCCTTTCTGGACGCCCTCTCCGGCTACGATTGGCCGGGCAACGTCCGGGAACTGGAGAACGTGCTGGAGCGCGCCCTGATCCTGTCCCGCTCGGACGCCCTGGGGCCGGACCTGCTTCCGCCCCAGATTGCCGGAGCGCGCGAGGCCGCCATTGACATGCATTCGGGTTTTGAGCCCGCCCCGTCTTCCCCGTCCATGGGAACTCCGGCATCTCTTGAGGAGGCTGAGAAACTCGCCATCATGCGTGCCCTGGAGGAGAACGGCAATCACCGGGAGCGCACGGCCGATGCCCTGGGCATCTCGCGCCGCACGTTGCAGTACAAGCTCAAGAAATACGGCCTGACAAGGCGGTAGGCGAATGGCCGGGCTGACTGTCGAGACCTTCGTCCTCGGGCCGGACGAGACCAACTGCTACCTGCTCTCCCGCAACGGGAAGGGGGTGGTCGTGGACGTCGGGCTCGACCCGGCTCGCCTCATCGAACGCATCAGCGAGTGCGGTCTGGAGTTGGAAGGGGTGTACCTGACCCACTTTCACTTGGACCACATGGGCGGGGTCAAGGAGCTGCTGGCGAGCCATCCCGCCCCGGTTTTTTCCAGCGGCGGGGACGAGTTCCTCAAGGAGATCTCTCTGGAAGCGGGCGGCATCCGCGAGTTCGTCGCCTACGTGGATTTCCCATACGAATCCATAGGTCCCGGTCGCCGTACGGCCCTGGGCCAGACCATGGTGGTCCTGGACACGCCGGGGCACACGCCGGGCAGCCTTTCCTACTTTTTCCCTGCGGCCGGGTGCGTGTTTGTTGGGGACCTGCTGTTCATGATCGCCGTGGGACGCACCGACCTGCCGCGCGGTTCCGGGCCGGAGTTGCTCGGCTCCATCCGTTCCCGCATCTTCATTCTGCCGGACGAGACCCGCATTTATTCGGGCCACGGCCCCATGACAACCGTGACTCATGAGAAGCGGAACAATCCTCATTTCCTATAAAACGCGCCGCGTCCGCTGCCGCGTTCCGGATTCGACTCATTACGCACAAACCCCTTTTGCTTCATCCCGTTTTATTCTATGGTGAAACTGCTCAACGCTTCCAAACCCCATAGGATTTACACATGGTTGAAGAAACCGCCAAAGAAGTGGACGTCGCTCCGGAGACCCTGGAGGCCGCCAAGCAGCTCATGGCCCGGCGTTTCAAGTTCATCAAGCATCCCGACGGTGTCATGAAGCGGGTTGCCAGGATCGGCGCAAAGCACGTTGCCAGAGACATGACGCTGGACCCGGAGCGATATGCCGAAAGGGAGCAGCCGGATAAACCGTTGCCCGTGGATGGCCTGGACCCGCTGGATATCCTGCGCAAGGAACACCAGTTGCCGGCCCTGCCCCAGGTCTTTCTGGAGTTGCAGCAGGCCATCAATGCGGACAACACCTCTGCCGACGATCTGGCCTCGGTCATCAGCCGTGACCCGAGCCTGACCGCCTTCCTCCTTCGCATGGTCAACTCCGCATTTTATTCCCTGCCCATGCAGATCGACACCATTTCCCGCGCCGTGACCGTCATCGGCGTAAACCAGCTCTCCACCCTGGCCGTGGGCACTTCGGTCATTTCCCTGTTCAAGGATGTGCCCGCAGAGGTCATGGACATGGAGCAGTTCTGGAAGCATTCCATCGTGGTCGGCCTGCTGGCCCGCCGCCTCTGCCGGATGACCGGCAAAGGCGACCCGGAGCGCGCTTTCGTTGCCGGGTTGCTGCACGACATCGGCCAGCTCATTCTGCTCCAGACCGAGCCGGAGCGCGCGTCCGCAGTCCTGGGGCACGCGCGGGCGTCGGGGGAGCTCCTTTGGGACAAGGAAAAGGCGCTCCTCGGGTTCGACCATGCCACCTTGGGCGGCATGCTGCTGCGCAAGTGGAATTTCCCCTTTGTGCTGGTCAGCGCGGTGCTGGAGCACCACACGCCCAAGGCGAGCCAGAAGGCCGAGGAGCCCGGTCTGGTCCACTGTGCCGAGATCCTTGCCACGGCTTTGGGTATCGGGACCAGCGGGGAGTATTACGTCCAGCCGCCGGAGTCCGCTGTCTGGGAGGCCATGGAGCTGACACCCGACCGGGTGGAGGAGATGATCGCCGACCTCGACGAAGAATTGGAGGACGCCTTTTCCATCCTGATCGCCCGGTAGGCGTGATTGACAACCGAAGGGCAAAGCCTTACTCCTCTCGGGCCAATACCCGATCAAGGAGATTTCATCATGCGCGAAAAAGTTGAAGCCGTGCTCGACAAGGTCCGTCCCATGCTCCAGTCCGACGGCGGCGACGTGGAACTGGTGAACGTTACCGACAAGGGCATCGTTCAGGTGCGCCTGACCGGTGCGTGCAAGGGATGCCCCATGTCCCAGATGACGCTGAAGAACGGCATTGAGCGCATTGTGCTCAAAGAGATTCCCGCGGTTAAGGGCGTGGAGGCCGTAGACTAGCGGGCATTGGGGGGAACGCGCGTGTTGCGACCCGCGCCAATCCATTTTTTCGGCTTCTCACGGGAGCCCCGGAAACCCTGGAATTGCCGTTTCTCGGTTTCGTACGAACGAGGCAGGGAATCTACTGTTTTTTTAGGTGCATGAGATTTCCAAGGCTGCAAGGGTAGAACAATACGAAATCTTCCCGCGCCAGCGGTGCGCAAAAGGGGATGCAAGGGGGTCAACCCCTTGCCCGCCGGAGGCGAAATCACCTGATAAACGCCGCCGAAAGGCGGCTTCCCTATCTGATTTTCCAAGCGATGGCATGACGCCTTTCAGGAAGACATATTTCAAGGAGTAATGAGATCATGACCAAGATTGTATCCCGGTTCGCGCCCAGCCCGACCGGTTTTCTGCATATCGGCGGCGCCCGGACCGCGCTGTTTTCCTGGCTGCTGGCCCGTGCCGCCGGGGGCGAGTTCCGGCTGCGCATCGAGGACACGGACCGGGAGCGCTCCACCCAGGAGGCCACGGACGCCATCATCGATTCCATGAAGTGGCTTGGGCTCGAGCATGACGGCGAGGTCGTGTTTCAGTCCACCCGCGCCGACCGGCACAACGAGGTGATCGACACGCTGATCGAAAACGGTCACGCCTACTACTGCCAGTGTTCCAAGGAAGATGTTGACGCCATGCGCGAGAAGGCCATGAAGGAAGGCCGCAAGCCCAAGTACGACGGCACCTGCCGCGACAAGGGACTGACCTCTGGCGTGGTCCGCCTCAAGGCCCCCCTGGAGGGCTTCACCGGCTACGTGGACATGGTCAAGGGACCCATCAACGTGGAGAACACCGAGATGGACGACATGATCCTGCGCCGCTCCGACGGTACGCCCACCTACAACCTGGCCGTGGTGGTGGACGACCATGACATGGGCGTGAACACCGTGCTGCGCGGCGACGACCACGTCAACAACACCCCGCGCCAGATTCTCATTTACAAGGCCATGGGCTGGGACGTGCCGCGCTTCGGCCACGTGCCCATGATCCTCGGCCCGGACAAGAAGAAGCTTTCCAAGCGCCACGGTGCGCTTTCGGTCATGGAGTACGAGAAGATGGGCTACCTGCCCGAGGCCGTGTGCAACTATCTGGCCCGCCTGGGCTGGTCCCACGGCGACCAGGAGCTCTTCACCATGGACGAGATGGTCGAGCTCTTCTCCACGGACAACCTCGGCAGGTCGCCGTCGGTCTTCGACCTGACCAAGTTCGAGTGGGTCAACGGCCAGTACATGCAGAAGGCTGACCCGGAGCGGTTGGCCGATATGCTCATGGATTTCCTGGCCCGCCAGGACGCGGACGCGGCGGCCAAGGCTGATCGCGCCACCATTGCCAAGGCCGTGCCGCTCCTTCAGCAGCGCGCCAAGTCTCTGGTGGACATGCTGGAGCAGGCCGGTCCTTTCATCGCGGACGCCGCCCAGCTCGACTATGACGAGAAGGCCGTGGCCAAGTTCCTCAACGAGGAGACCAAGCCGCTGCTCGAAGAGATCGCCGCGCGCATGGACGCGCTGGAAGAGTTCTCGGAACAGACCCTGGAAGATCTGCACCGCCAGTTCCTGGAGGACAAGGACATCAAGTTCAAGGTCATCGCCCAGCCTATCCGTGTAGCCCTGACCGGGCGCACCCAGTCCCCCGGCCTGTTCGAGACCATGACCGCACTGGGCCGGGAGCAGACCCTGGCTCGCATCCGGAGGGCGCTGGCGCTGTAGCCCGTCGCACATCTCTGACTACGCAAAAATGAAGCCCCCACCGGACCGTCCGGTGGGGGCTTCTTTTGGAGAGGAGGTGTGTATCGCGTCTATATCATGCGTCCCTCAGGTCGCTTTTGATGCTCTTGTAGGTCTGCTCGTCGATTTCGCCGGTTGCGTACCGGCGTTTGAGAATTTCCTCGGGCGTCTGTTCCTTGGGCCCGGGCGTGCCGCAGGGGGTCGCGGGTTTACGGAACATCCGCACAGTGAAGTAAATGATCAGCCCAATGACGACCAGTTGCAGGATGCCGCCGAAGTGGAAGGGGAAGAAGCCCCCGCCCCAGCCGACCATGCCGTGTCCGCCGCCTTGCCAGAAGCCCGGACCACCGCACCAGTTGCCGAATGCGCTCAAAAATTCCATACCGTCACCTCGTTTAGTCTTTGCCCAAAGATAAGCATAGGGCGTGCCAAAGCATAGTTTCCTGGAATCAATGGATAAAACAGGATATCCGTATTTGTGGGGATGTGCAGCTGTGCAGCTTGGTGCACTTGACCGGGCAATGGCTTGCACGTTGCACGCTGTACAGGGGGGCATCAACAGGGCGCAAAAAAGCTGCCACCGGCAGTTTGCCGGTGGCAGCAGTGGCTCGCAGAGCCGAAATGACGTAGCGTAAGCCTAGTCGGCCTTCTTGGTGGCCACGGGCTTGACCACGGCGCCGCTGCGGATGCAGCGGGTGCAGGCCTTGATGGACACGACCTGGCCGGACTCGAGCTGATGACGAACCTTCTGCAGGTTAGGCATGAAGCGGCGCTTGGTTTTGATGTGGGAGTGAGAGACGTTGTTGCCGGTCTGGGGACCCTTTCCACAAATATCGCAAACCTGGGACATTGCGACCTCCTGATGTATTCTAAATGAAATTTATCACTTGCGTGTGTTGCATGCCGGGTGGGGTTGGTAGCTTCCCCAGGCGGCGGGAGAGATTCATTACCGAGCCTTCCGGCAAATGGCAAGGGTTTTTTTCTTGACAATGGAAAAACTTCCCATATAGGAGACTCCGGTTGCCCGAGCGGGCCGGGGCGCATGAAGGCGTCCTCCGTTTCACCGCAGCCGGGGCGCGCTCCTCATATTACAGAGGAACCGGGCCGCGGCGGCGACGCCTTTTTCATGGCGGGAACCGACGGCTGGCCGGAGCAACCCAATGGAGCAATACGATGACCGATCTGTGGATAGCCATAAGCGACATTTCCCCTGAAGGAAAGACCTTCACCTTCGACGACCAGTCCATCTGGAGCCGGGGGTGGGAGGAATTTGCCATTCCGGTCACGCCGGTCGAGGATATGGTCGCCGAAGTGACCATCCAGCCCCAGGGCAAGGACGGCGCGTTGGTTCGGGGCACCCTCAAGGGGAGTGTCTCGCTGCCGTGCGACCGTTGTGCCGAATCCTTTGTGCTGTCCATCGATTCGCAGTTCGACGCCTTCGAGCAGCTCCCAGACGGGGAGTACGACGGCGAGCCTCGAGTCCGCGAGGAGTCCGGCCAGCTTCAGTTCAACATCGGCGCGCTCCTCTGGGAGGAGTTTGCCGTGGCCCTGCCTGTGAAGCCCTTGTGTTCGGATGATTGCCGGGGCGTGTGTCCCCAGTGCGGTCAGGACCTGAACAAGGGCGAGTGCGATTGCGAGCAGGATGAGGGCGACGAAAGACTTGCGGTTTTCCGCAATTTGAAGATAGACTAACGCCCCTTGGTCGGAGGGCGGCTTGCCGCTTTCCCTCCGGGCACTGAAATAGAGAATCTACATAACACGAGGTATACATCATGGCAGTCCCCAAGAAAAAGACTTCCCGGTCCCGCAAGGGCATGCGCCGTTCCCACGACAAGGTTGCGGCTCCCAACGTGATTTACTGCGAGTGCGGTGAACCGACCCTCCCCCATCGCGCTTGCGCCGTGTGCGGCACCTACAAGGGCCGCCAGGTGATCAGCGGCGAAGATGCCTAGCACCGGCGAACAGATGGCTCCGCGCATTGCCGTGGACGCCATGGGCGGCGATTTCGGCCCGCAGGTCGTGGTCCCGGGCGCGGTTGACGCCGCGCGCGAGGGCATTGCCGTCACCCTGGTCGGCGACGAGGAGCGCATCAACGCGGAACTCGCCAAGTTGAACACCGGTGGGCTGGACATTTCCGTTGTCCACGCCACCCAGGTGGTCGAGATGGATGACAAGCCCGCCGACGCCTTGCGGCGCAAGCGGGATTCGTCCATTCAGGTGGCCTGCCGTCTTGTCAAGGACGGCGGGGCCGATGGCGTGGTTTCCGCGGGCAACTCCGGGGCGACCGTGGCCTGCGGCATGTTCGTGCTCGGCCGCATTAAGGGCGTACTGCGTCCGGCCCTGGCGGGCATCATGCCCACGGAGAAGACCCCCGTGGTGCTCATCGACGTCGGCGCCAATGTGGACTCCAAGCCTCAGCACCTCTTCCAGTTCGGCCTCATGGCCGATGTCCTGGCGCGTTACGTGCTTGGCGTGGACAACCCCTCGGTGGGTATCCTGTCCATCGGAGAGGAAGAGGGCAAGGGCAACGCCACCGTGCGCGAGTCCTTCGATCTGCTGCGCGAGTCCAACCTGCGGTTCATCGGCAATGTCGAGGGCCGCGACATCTTCACCGGCGACGTGGACGTGGTCGTCTGCGACGGCTTTGTGGGCAATGTGGCCCTCAAGCTGTCCGAAGGGCTGGCCAAGTCCATGAGCAGCCTGCTCAGGAAGGAACTGACGGCGAGCTGGCTTTCCAAGCTCGGCGCGCTGCTCTCCCTTCGCGCCTTCAAGCGGTTCAAGAAGCTGGTGGACTACGCCGAATACGGCGGGGCTCCGCTTCTCGGGCTCAAGGGCGTGGTCATTGTGGCCCACGGCAAGTCCAACGAGCTGGCCGTGGCCAACTGCATCCGCATGGCCGCCACCTCGGTGCGCAATCGGACCCACGAGCACCTGGCCGAGGGGCTGGCCGCGCACAAGGACATCACCGGCAGGAATGGCCGGTCCGACAAGGACGCGGCCTAGGTCCGGCATCATGACGACTCCGGCTCTGGGCCCGCAGTTCGGGGCGAAAACAACCCTCCTCGAAGAGCCTCATCCGGAGAAAACCCGCCGAGTTGGCGTCAGGGCGAGCCTTGCAGGGCTGGAGCCTTGTCGTGCCGTTTTCCGGCCCCGGCGGGGCGGTCTCGCAAGCCGCCGTGTCATGGCTTGCACAACTTGACCGCACCCATCCAATCCCTTACACCACCACCCATGAATATGAATTTCATCCTCCGAGGCCTTGGCAGGTACGCTCCCGAGCGTGTCCTGAGCAACGCCGATCTCGAAAAGATAGTGGATACGTCCGACGAGTGGATCACCACCCGTACCGGCATTCAGCGCCGCCACGTGGTGGCTGACGGTGAAAACGCTTCGGACATGGCGGCCGAGGCCGCGCGCATGGCCCTGGCCAACGCGGACATGGACGTCTCCGAGCTGACCCACATCGTCTGCGCCACCTTTACCCCGGACTCGGTCATCCCGTCCTGCGCCTGCCGCATTCAGGAGAAGCTGGGTATCAAGGGGCAGATGTGCATCGACGTGTCGGCAGCCTGCTCCGGCTTTCTCTACGCCCTCCAGACCGCACGCGGCTACCTTCTTCTCGAACCGGACGCCAAGGTGCTCGTCGTCAGCACCGAAGTCATCTCCCGGCGCATCAACTGGGAGGACCGCACCACCTGCGTCCTGTTCGGTGACGCCTCGGGTGCGGCCATCATGACCGCCGGGGAAGAGTCCGACAGGCCTCGCGTGCTGGACGTCATGCTCGAAGCCGACGGCACCCTGGGCGACCTGCTCACCGTCAACGGCGGCGGGTCGGCCTACGCCTACAAGAAGGACGAGCCCGTGGGCAACGAGTTCTTCGTGCAGATGGAGGGCCGCGAGATATTCAAGCACGCGGTGCGCAACATGGTCGGTATTTCCGAGCGGCTCCTCGAGCGCAACGGCCTCGCCAAATCCGAGGTGGACGTGCTCCTGCCGCACCAGGCCAACTACCGGATTATCGACGCGGTGGGCCGCAAGTTCGACATCCCGGAGGAAAAGGTCTTCTCCAACATTCACGAGTACGGCAACACGTCCGCCGCCTCGGTTCCCCTGGCCCTTTCCGAGGCCTGGGACACCGGGTTCATCAAGCCCGGCAACCTGGTGCTGATCCCCACCTTTGGCGGGGGCTTCACCTGGGGTGCGGGCCTGATCCGGTTCTAGGG
This sequence comes from Pseudodesulfovibrio cashew, assembly GCF_009762795.1. NCBI lineage: Bacteria > Pseudomonadati > Thermodesulfobacteriota > Desulfovibrionia > Desulfovibrionales > Desulfovibrionaceae > Pseudodesulfovibrio > Pseudodesulfovibrio cashew. The sequence goes on from NZ_CP046400.1 coordinate 1,819,001, forward strand.
AAACGCCGCTCCGGGACGGTCCTGTCTCGGGAACCGGGGAGCGGGTTTTTCGTCCGGCTGCGTGAAAAACAGGGAGTATGCATTTAAACGCCCGTTTCGCTATACTTTCGTAACAATGTTGTGATAGACCACCTCACCCGGTGGCCCCATGCCAATTTGCAGTCGCAGACCAATTGGTATATGGGGGTGCAGATCAACGAGCAAGACAGAGGTATTTGATACATGAGCGATCTTCCCAAAGTCGCATTGGTCACGGGTGGTTCCCGGGGCATCGGCCGTACCGTGGCCGAGACCCTCGCCGCCGACGGTTTCGAAGTCTACCTGACCTACGTGAGTCGCCCCGAGGCCGCGGAGGATGTGGTGGCAGCCATCGAAGAGAAGGGCGGAAAGGCCAAGGCCTTCAAGCTCGACTCCGCCGACCGCGGTGCCATCGCCGCCTTTTTCAACGACGAGATCAAGGGCAAGGTCGCCCTGGAGGTGCTGGTCAACAACGCGGGCATCACTCGCGACGGTCTGATCATGCGCATGAAGGACGAGGACTGGGACAAGGTCCTCGATATCAACCTGACCGGTTGCTTCGCCTTCCTGAAGGAAGCGTCCAAGATCATGGGCAAGCAGCGCTCGGGCCGGATCATCAACATCACTTCCATCGTTGGCCAGATGGGCAACGCGGGCCAGGCCAACTACTGTGCCGCCAAGGCCGGGCTCATCGGCCTGACCAAGTCCGCCGCCCGCGAGCTGGCCGGACGCGGGATTACGGTCAACGCCGTGGCTCCCGGATTCATAGAGACCGACATGACCGCCGAACTGCCTGAGAAGGTGGTCGACGCCATGCTCGCGCAAATTCCGTTAAAATCCCTCGGGCAGTCCGAGGACATAGCAGCCGCAGTCGCCTTCCTTGCCGGACCCGGAGCCGGGTACATCACCGGCCAGGTGTTGGGCGTCAATGGCGGCATGTACATGTAACCTAGAAGAAAAAAGAAAAGTATACTGGAGGAAAGTATGTCCGATGTTGCAGCAAAAGTGAAAGATATCATCGTGGAGCAGCTTGGCGTGAGCGAGGACGAGGTTGTTGAGACCGCCGCCTTCGTCGAAGACCTGGGTGCCGATTCCCTGGACCTGACCGAGCTGATCATGGCCATGGAAGAGGAGTTCGACCTGGAGATCGATGACGAGGAAGCTCAGAAGATCATCAAGGTCCAGGACGCCATCTCCCACATCGAGAAGGCTCTGTAGCTTTCGATTTCTTGACATTGACAAGAATGCGAGCGCCTTGTGCACGTTTCGTGTGAGGCGCTCCTTTTTCATTTTTCCCCACAAGAAGGTATCACGGATAACTATTATGAACAGGGTTGTCGTCACCAGCGTTGCGGCCATCACTCCCCTTGGTAATGACGTTGAGACCAGTTGGCAGAACCTCCTGGCCGGCAAGTCCGGCGTCCGCGAGATCCAGAGCTTCGACACCACGGATTTCGCCACCCGGATCGCGGGTGAGGTCAAGGATTTCGATCCCACTCTCTACATTCCCAAGAAGGAAGCCCGCCGCATGGAGCGGTTCACCCAGTATGCGGTGGGCTGTGCCCGGCAGCTTTTCGATCGGGCCGGATGGACCATCCCCGAATCCGAGGCCGCGCGTGCCGGAACCATCATCGGCGTGGGTCTGGGCGGCATTCATTCCATCGAGGTCAACCACGAGAAGCTCCTAGACAAGGGCCCCAAGAAGATCACGCCCTTCTTCATTCCCATTCTCATTGCCAACATGGCTGCCGGACAGGTGTCCATCGAGGCCGGGGCCATGGGGCCGAACGTGTGCACCACCACGGCCTGCGCCTCGGGCACTCATGCCGTGGGTGCGGCCTACACCGATATCGTCATGGGCCGGGCCGACGTCATGATCTGCGGCGGTTCCGAGTCCACCATCTCCAAGCTGGCCGTGGCCGGCTTCAACGCCATGAAGGCGCTCTCAACCCTCAATGAGGAGCCGGAGAAAGCGTCCCGTCCCTTTGACGCTGACCGTACCGGCTTCGTCATGGGCGAGGGTGCTGGCCTGCTCCTCCTGGAGTCCCTTGACCACGCCAAGGCGCGCGGTGCAGAGATTCTGGCCGAGGTGGTCGGGTTCGGCGCGTCCGGCGACGCATACCACATGACCGCCCCGCGCGAGGACGGAAGCGGCATGGCCCTGGCCATGGCTGCCGCCGTGCGCGAGGCCAAGGTGGACCCGTCCGTCATCGACCACATCAATGCGCACGGAACCTCCACCAAGCTCAACGACCTGTGCGAGACCCGCGCCATCAAGAAGGTCTTCGGCGACCACGCCTACGACATCGCCATCTGCGCCAACAAGTCCCAGATGGGCCACCTGCTCGGTGCGGCGGGCGGCGTCGAGTCGGTCTTCTCCGTCAAGACCATTGCCGAGGGTGTCATCCCCGGCACCATCAACCGCGACACGCCTGATCCGGACTGTGATCTGGACGTGTGTGCGGACGGTCCGCGCGAGAAGCGGATCGACTACGCGCTTTCGAACTCGTTCGGATTCGGCGGCACCAACGGCTGCATCCTGTTCAAGCGCTTCACGGATTAGCAACAAGGGGAGGGCGAACGCCTTCCCCTTTTCTGATATAAGGACGGATCTCCACCCCGCATGGACAGGCGGGAGCGGCAGGCGGACGAGGGTGAAAAAGCCGGATTCCGCTTGACGCGACGAACCGCCGGGGACATGTAACCGGGGTGGGAAGCCATTCGCATCCACCATTTACAACGAGGTAAGACCCATGGAAGAACTGCTGCTCCAGGATTCCGCGGTAGCCAAGGCCATCATCGCCGAAGCCGATCGCCAGGTTTCCAAGCTGGAACTCATTGCCAGCGAAAATTTCGTTTCCACCGCCGTGCGCCAGGCGCAGGGCTCGATCATGACCCACAAGTACGCCGAGGGATATCCCGGCAAGCGGTGGTACGGCGGCTGCGAGTTCGTTGACCAGGTGGAAGACCTGGCTCGCGACCGCGCCAAGGAGCTCTTCGGAGCGGCCTACGCCAACGTCCAGCCCCACTCCGGCTCCCAGGCCAACATGGCCGTCTACTTCGCGGCCTGCCAGCCCGGCGACACCGTGCTCGGCATGGACCTTTCCCACGGCGGCCACCTGACCCACGGCTCCCCGGTCAACTTCTCGGGCAAGCTCTTCAACATGGTCCACTACGGCGTTTCCAAGGAGACCCAGACCATCGACTACGATCAGGTCGAGGCCCTGGCCAAGGAACACAAGCCGACCCTGATCATCGCGGGCGCTTCCGCCTACCCGCGAATCATCGACTTCGCCCGCTTCCGCAAGATCGCGGACGAGGTCGGCGCCAAGCTGATGGTCGACATGGCCCACATCGCAGGCCTCATCGCCGCCGGAGAGCACCCGTCCTGCATCGAGCACGCCCACTACACCACCACCACGACCCACAAGACCCTGCGCGGCCCGCGCGGCGGCATGATCCTGGGCGCGGAGGAGCTGGAGCAGGAGCTCAACTCCAACATCTTCCCCGGTATCCAGGGCGGCCCGCTGATGCATGTCATCGCCGCCAAGGCCGTGGCCTTCGGCGAGGCCCTGTCCCCCGGATTCGTCGAGTACCAGCAGCAGGTGGTCAAGAACGCCAAGCAGCTCGCCGCCTCGCTCATGGAGGCCGGTCACAAGCTCGTCTCCGGCGGCACCGACAACCACATGATGCTGATGGACCTGTCCGACAAGGACTACACCGGCAAGGATGCCCAGATCGCCCTGGACAAGGCCGGCATCACCGCCAACAAGAATACCATCCCGTTCGAGACCAAGTCTCCCTTCCAGACCTCCGGCGTGCGCCTCGGCACTCCCGCGCTCACCACGCGCGGCATGATCGAGGAAGACATGATCGTGGTCGCAGAGGCGATCACCGCCGCCCTGGAGAACATGAACGACGACAAGATCCTGGCCGAGATCGCCAGCGAAGTTGAGGAGTTCGCCCACGAATTCCCGCTCTACGCCTGGTAAGTCGGTACGACTGATACGCCAAAAACACGGCCCGCGACTCTTTGGAGTCGCGGGCCGCTTCATTTGCATCCACTATATGGGCCTTGAAGGGTATTACTTCTAGAGATATTCCACGCCGCAGTTTGGACATTGGCCGCAGCCCTGGGGCGGGCAGCCGGGGGAGACGCGGGCTCGCTTGGCCCGTTCCCATTCCTTCCACAGGAACTCCCGCTTCACGCCGATGTCGATGACCTCCCAGGGGAAGACCTCATCCCTGCCGCGTTCGTGGTCAAGGACGGCGGCAGGGTCGCCGTTCCACAGCTTGAGCGCCTTTTTCCAGCCACCGTGCTCGGCGGCCAGGAGGATGAAGTCGGCCATGTCCTCGCCGCCGCGCGCCAGCAGTCCCTGGAGGCGGGCCTGGAACGGGTTGTCGTGGTGCAGGGTGACGCCCTTGTGCGGCTTGACCATTTTGGTGAGCCCTTTCATTCGGGCGTTCAGCTCCTGCTCGCCCATCATGGGAGCCCACTGGAACGGGGTGAATGGTTTGGGCACCAGTGAGGAGACGCCAATGGTGATGCGCATGAACTGCTTCTTTTTGCCGCCAGGCTCCTCGGAGCGGATGCGGACCACCTCGTTCAGCAGTTCGGCCAGTTCGGCGTAGTCCTCGTCGGTCTCGCCGGGCCAGCCCGCGATGAGGTAGAGCTTGAGGTGGTTGACGCCGTAACGGGCGCACAGCCGGACCGCGTTCAGGAAATCCTCTATCTTGAGCTTCTTGCTCATCATGTTGCGCAGCCGTTCGCTCGCGCCCTCCAGGGCCAGGGTCACGGTGCGGATGCCGCGCTCGCGGAGGTAGACGAGGAGTTCCTCGGTGATGCCGTCGGCGCGCATGGACGAGAGGGAAAATTTCTTTTTTTTGCCGTGCAGCCATTTGAGGAAGGGCAGCAGGTCGGGCCAGTCGGTCAGGGCCGTGCCCACCAGTCCCACCTTGGGCGGGTCGGCCAGTTCGACGATGCGCTTGAGCTCGTCCATTTCCGCGTGTCGCGGAGGGCGGTAGATGTAGCCTGCGGCGCAAAAACGGCAGCCATAGGGGCAGCCTCGGTTGACCTCCAGGAGCAGGGTGTCGCGGAAGGTGGCCCGGCCCGAGATGAAGCAGGAGAAGGCTGGGTCGGGCAGCAGGCCCGGCTTGCCCGTGGCAAGGCGTCTTACCGGCGTTTTGGAGCGTCCGGGCACGTAGACGCCGGGATCGTCCTTGATCGCGTCAAGGATGGCGTCCTTGTCCGCGCCGTCGAAGATCAGCGCCTTGAGCTTGTCGAAAAAGGGGACAAATGCGTCGTCCGCCTCGCCCACCCAGAAGAGGTCCACGAAGGGCGCTATGGGCGCAGGGTTCAGGAAGGCGGGCGGTCCTCCGGCCATGACCAGAGGAAGGCGCGGGCGTTCCGCCGCCAGTGGCGGAACGCCCGCTGCCTGGAGCGTCCGAGGGAGGGTGAGGAAGTCCTCCTCGAATGTGACGCTCCAGGCGGTTACAGGGAATGAGGATAGTGGGCTGTTTGATTCGCGCGTTCTCGGTTCGCTGCCGTCGGTCAACCCCAACTTGTCCGGGAAGACACGTTCTACGGCCATGCCGGGGTCTTCGGCCAGCAACCGGTATACGGATTGCCAGCCGAGCGTCGAGATGGCGTTCTTTTCGCCTCCGGGGACGACGATTGCCACGGGCAGCCGTCCGCCGAGGGCGGGAGCTTCTGGCTCCCTGACGCCATGATACAGGGTTCGATCGCCTATGGCAGCTTCCCCACGCGCAGAGTGTTCAAGTGTCACTCCTTTGATGATTGCGGTCCACGGGGCCTGAGCCGCATGCCATACGCATGCGGGCACTCGGGCCCTGCCGGGTCCGTTTGCGTCCGTCTTGCTGCCGGGAGTCCTCGCGGGCTTCCCGGCGGGCAGCGGGGCCTAGTCCACGTTCTTGCGGATGAAGGCCGGGACGTCGAAGTTGTCTTCCGCGTCGTCGAAGATGAATTCCTCTTCGCCCGGAGCCGGACCGTTGCTCACGGCCCGCTGGGTTATGGGCTGCTGGCTCATGGGCTGCGGGGGCAGCTCGGTGGTGTTCAGCTCACCGCCCTGCTTGCGCAGGTAGGCCGGAATGTTCCGGTCGGTGTTGATGACCTTCTGGTGGCCGGGGCGCATGGTCTGGGCCTGGGCCTGAGCCTTGTTCACGCCGCGGGGTCCCAGGAGCATGAGCTTCTGCTGCTCGGCCTTGCTGAGGACCGGTTCCGGTTCCTCTGCGGCGCTCTCGATGCCGGTGGCGATGACCGTGATGCGCATCTCGTCGCCCGCGTCGGGGTCGAAGACCGTACCGAAGAAGATCTCGGCCTCGGGGTGGGCTTCCTTGTAAATGATGTCGGCGGCTTCGGAGACCTCGTCGATGAGCATGTCCGGGCCGCAGGTGATGTTGATCAGCACGCCCTTGGCGCCCTCGATGGAGACGTCCTCCAGCAGCGGGGAGGTGATGGCCTTCATGGCGGCTTCCTTGGCGCGGCCTTCGCCCGAGGCGATGCCGGTGCCCATCAGGGCCATGCCGGAGCTGGACATGGCGGCCTTGACGTCCGCGAAGTCTAGGTTGATCAGGCCGTGCACGGTGATCAGGTCGGCGATGCCCTTGACCGCGTAGTAGAGCACTTCATCGGCTTTCTTCAGCATGTCGGAGAAGGCGGCGCGCTTGGCGGCGAGCTGGAGCAGACGGTCGTTGGGGATGGTGATGATGGAGTCCACCACCTCGGCCAGGTTGCGGGTACCCAGTTCGGCCTGTTCCAGGCGGCGTTTGCCCTCGAAGTAGAAAGGCTTGGTGACCACGCCGACGGTGAGCGCGCCCATTTCCTTGGCGACCTCGGCTACCACCGGAGCGGAGCCGGTACCGGTGCCGCCGCCCATGCCTGCAGTGATGAAGACCATGTCAGCACCGTCCAGGGCTTCGCGGATCTGGTCCACGGATTCCATGGCGGCGGAGCGGCCGATCTCGGGGTTGGCACCGGCGCCCAGGCCCTTGGTCAGCTTCTCGCCGATCTGGATCTTGTGCTCGGCCAGGGACTTGTCGATGTCCTGGTGGTCGGTGTTGGCGACGATGAATTTGACGCCCTTGAGCGCGGACAGGATCATGTTGTTGACCGCGTTGCCTCCGCCGCCACCGCAGCCGACGACCTTGATCTTGGCATTGGTGTCATGGATGATTTCAAAATTTTCCATTGTGTCTTCCTCCTCTGAGTGAACGCCTTGGCGTTCCTCGTCGTGTACGTTCCCTGTTAACCTTCGATTTCCACTGTTTCCTCATTCCACTAGGCGATGTCCGTGAACCACTTCTTCATCCGGGAGACGATGCGGTCGAAACCTGTCTCGTCGCGGATCTTGAAGGGACGGACGCGCTGCAGGCCCTCTTCCTCGGCTCCGTGGAGCAGAAGGCCTACGGCGGTGGCATACTGCGGGCTCATGACTTCCTCGGTCAGCCCGCCGATGCCCTCGCCCGGCACGCCGATGCGGACCGGCAGATCGAAAATCTGCTCGGCCAGTTCCTGCATGCCGTCGATCATGCAGGTGCCGCCCGTGAGGACGACGCCCGCGGCGACCATGTTCTTGAAGCCGGACTTGATCAGCTCCTGGTCCACCAGGGCCAGGATCTCCTCGCAGCGCGGCTCGCAGATCTCCGCCAGCACGCGTTTGCTCATCCGGCGCGACTCGCGTCCGCCCACGCTGGGCACCTCGATGATCTCATCGGTGGTGACCAGGTCGGCCATGGCGCAGCCGTATGCCATCTTGATCTTCTCGGCGCTCATCATGGGCGTACGCAGGCCGTAGGCGATGTCGTTGGTCAGGTTGTGACCGCCGAGCGCCAGGACCGACGTGTGCTTGATGGAGTCCTTGGAGAAGATGGCTATATCCGTAGTGCCCCCGCCGATATCCACCAGTGCCACGCCGATCTCACGCTCCTCGGGCGAGAGCACGGCCTGGCTGGAGGCGAGGGACTCCAGAACGATGTTGGAGACATCCAGGCCCGAGCGGTTGCAGGACCGGATGATGTTTTGCGCGGAGGTGACCGCGCCGGTGACGATGTGGACCTTCACCTCCAGGCGGACGCCCGCCATACCGAGGGGGTCGGCGATGCCGCGCTGGTCGTCCACGATGAATTCCTGGGGCAGGGTGTGCAGCACTTCGCGGTCCATGGGGATGGCGATGGCCTTGGCGGCCTCGATGACCCGGTCCACGTCGCGCTGGGTGACTTCGCCGCCCTTGACGGCGATGACGCCGTGGGAGTTGAAGCCCTGGATGTGGGAGCCTGCGATGCCTGCGTAGACGCTGCGGATGTCGCAGCCCGCCATGAGCTCGGCGTCCTCCAGCGACTTCTTGATGCACTGGACCGTCTTTTCGATGTTGACGACCACGCCGCGCCGCAGCCCCGTGGAGGGGGCGGTGCCGATGCCGATGATATCCACGCCGTTCTCGCTGGCTTCGCCGACCACCGTACAGATCTTGGTGGTGCCGACGTCGAGTCCGACGATCAAGTCGTTCCTGGCCATAAGTATCTCCTCTTCCTCTGTGGTTCCCTGTAGTATGCTAAGCCGCCGGTTCTTCGTCCGGCCGTTTCTTTACCCAGACCTTGTCGCCGCTGGCGGCGATGATGGCGGTGTCCTTGAATTCGTGTCGACGCATGAGGTCCGCCCAGGCGATCTTGAGTCGCTCCAGTTGCAGTTCCCATGCGTCCATGGAGAGGCGCACGGTGAGGCCACGGCCTCCGGCATGCCCGTCCAGGTATATCTCCACCTCGTGGCTGCTGGTCAGTTTGATCCAGGCTGCCTGGTCCATGGTGAAGGGGGTTTCTCGATCATCGATCTTCTTCATGATGCCGGTCAGCACCTTGCCTCCGTCGTCGATGGAGTCGTCCACCGACAGCACCGGCAGGGAGCCCATCTCGCCGGGATGCATGGGCGCGATGACCTTGCCGCGCGCATCCGCGAAGTAGAGGCCGTCCCCCTGGCGGATCCAGAAGGCCGGGACCTTCTCCGCCACCCCGATGCGCAGTCGGTTGGGAAACTCGCGGCGCACGGTGACGGACTCGATCCACGGATTGTCCGAAAGATTCTTCTCCACCTCGCCCACGTTCATCTCCAGGCAGTTGAGCCCCAGGGCCACGTGGCCCGTCTTGAGGATGTCCCCCTGGGTCAACCGGGAGTTGCCCGTGACCTGGATCTCCTTGAGCGCGAAATAGTCGGCGGAGGTGATGTAGCGGTAGCCGTAGAGCAGGCCCACGCAGAGCACGGCCATCAGCGAGAGCGTCAGCAGCAGCATGATGGTGCGTACGATCATCTGGCCAACGCTGGTCAGCTTTCGGGCCGGGCGGGGGGAGCGCAGCTTGTTGTTCCGTTTTCCCCCCATCTTGAGGCGGCTTTCCTTGCCCATGGTTAGCGTGCTCACAGTATGATGACCTCCGTCTTCAGGGTGATGCCGAATTGTTCCCTGACCGCGTTTCTGCCCATCTCGAGGAGTTCCAGAGCCTCGGTCGCCTTGCCTTCCCCAAGGTTGATCATGAAGTTGGCGTGGACGTCGGAGAAGGCCATGTTGCCCACGGTCGCGCCTTTCATGCCCGCCTCATCCAGCAGTTTTCCGGCGGATTCGCCCTCCGGGTTCTTGAACACGCACCCGGCGGAGCGGGCCGTGACCGGCTGGGTGGCTTTCTTCTTGTCGTAAATTTCCTTCATTGCCGCGCGTACCGCCTTGGGCGATTCCTCGGTCAGGGCAAACTCCGCCTCCCAGATCAGCGCCTTGCCGGGCACGGTCGGACAGGAAAAGCGGCGGTATTCGAATTCGCATTCCTTCGCGTCCACCCAGACCAGCCCACCGGAGGGCGTCCAGATGCGGATGCGGCTGATCACGTCGCCGATCTCGGTGCCGTAGGAGCCCGCGTTCATGGCCACGCCGCCGCCCACGCTGCCGGGGATGCCGGTCAGCCCCTCCAGGCCGGAGAGGCCCGCCATCTGCGCCCAGCCGAGCAGGCCGGGCAGCCGCTGGGCCGCGCCGCAGCGGACGATGAGCTTGTTGTCGCGTTTTTCCACCCGCTCCGGACCGGGCGTGGTCTCGGTGCGAATCAGCGCCAGGTCCAGGCTGCCGTCCTGGGCCAGGATGTTGCTGCCCTCGCCGATGGCGAAGGGACGCAGTGTGCGCGTGGTCAGAAATTCGCTCAAGTCGTCCAGGTCGGCCGCGTCGCGCACCACGATCTCGACCTCGGCGCTGCCGCCGACACCCAGCGTGGTCCGCTCTGCAAGCGAAGGATTGCTGATCAGTTCCAGTGCCATGGGTTTACTCCCCGTCTCCTGCCTCGTCCGGTTCGTTTTCCGGCTCGTCGGCCTGGTTGAGCCAGTTCTCCCCGACCGTCCAGATGGAACCCGCGCCCTGGGTGATGAACAGGTCGCCGGGCCTCAGGGTGTCCCTGAGCCGTTTTTCCAGAGCTTCGAAGTCAGGGAAGAATTGGACCTTGGTTTCCGAGACCTGCTTGATGCCCTGAGCCAGGGAGAGGCCGGATACGCCCGGAATGGGCGACTCGCTGGCCGGGTATATCTCCGTGAGCAGGAGCAGATCCGCATCCTTGAAGACCTTGCAGAATTCGCCGAACAGGGCCTGGGTCCGGGTGAAGCGGTGGGGCTGGAACGCGACCACGATACGCCGGTCCGGGTAGCAGGCGCGGGCGGTCTCCAGGTTGGCCTTGATCTCCGCAGGATGGTGCCCGTAGTCGTCCACGACCATGACGCCCTTGCGTTCGCCCTTGCGCTCGAAGCGGCGGCCCACGCCGCCGAAGTTGGCCAGGCCGTTGATGATGTCGTCCTTGTCCAGCCCGGCCTCAAGGGCCACGCCGATACAGGCCAGGGCGTTGAGTACGTTGTGCGTGCCGGGTTGGGCCACGGTCACCTCGCCCCACTCCTCACCGTCCAGATAGACCTTGAACATGGAGCGCAGGTGGGAGGTGATGATCTCGCCGCGCAGCCGGTTCTTGGGGCCGATGCCATAGGTAAGGCAGGGGCGCTTGATGTTCGGGAGCAGCCGCTGCACACCCTCGTCGTCGCCGCAGACCACGTTCATGCCGTAGAAGGGGATGGAGTTCATGAACCGGGTGAAGGAGTCGTCGATGGCGTCCTGGTCCGCGTAGAAATCCATGTGGTCCTTGTCCACGTTGGTGACCACGGTGATGATCGGGGCGAGCAGCAGGAAGGAGCCGTCGGACTCGTCGGCCTCGGCGATGAGATAGTCGCCCTCGCCCAGCCGGGCGTTGGAGCCGAAGATGGAGAGCCTGCCGCCGATGATGACGGTGGGATCGAGGTCTGCCTCGGTGAAAATGGTCGCCAGCAGCGAAGTGGTCGTGGTCTTGCCGTGGGTTCCGGCCACGGCCACGCCCGTGCGCAGACGCATCAGCTCGGCCAGCATTTCGGCCCTGGGGATGATCGGGATGCCGCGCTCCCTGGCCTCCACCACCTCCGGGTTCTTGTCCGGGATGGCCGTGGACTTGATGAGCACGTCGGCGTCGCCCACGTTGGCCGCGCCGTGGCCGATGTAGACCGTGGCGCCGAGCTTCTCCAGCCGCCGTACCGGGGCCGAGGCAGAGAGGTCGGAGCCCGTGACGTTGAAGCCCATGTTGATGAGCACCTCGGCGATGCCGTTCATGCCGGAGCCGCCGATGCCCACCATGTGGATGTTGTTCACCCGAGCCCGCATTGCCGGGCAGGCCTCGCCGCCGACGGTAAGATAGGGTCCCTGTGCTGCTGCCATTATACTGTCCTTGTTCAGCGTTACGCTGCTAAGTTTTCCATATGCTTGGCGATGTCCGCCGCCGCTTCCGGCCTGGCGAAACCGCGCGCCGCTTTTGCCATGTTCGCGAGCCGCCCGTCGTCTCCGAGCAGTTCCAGCACCAGCCCCGCGAGGGAGGTCCCGTCCATGCCCTTCTGGGGCAGGAGCAGGGCCGCGCCGATGTCGGCCATGGCCTTGGCGTTCATTGTCTGATGGTCGTGGGTGGCCTGGGGGAAGGGTACGAAGACCGCAGGAACCCCCGCCGCCGCCACTTCAAAGACCGTGGTGGCTCCGGCCCGGCAGACGATCAGGTCAGCCCGGGCGTATTCCGCCGCCATGTCCTCGATGAACGCGTGCACCTGCGTCGGGTCCGCCTTGGCGGTCTCGTAGCTGGCGCGCACGCGCTGAAAATCCGTTTTGCCCGCCTGGTGGACCAGGGTGACGCCCGCTTTCATGAGCTCGGGCAGGGCCGCGATGATTGCCTCGTTGACGGGCCGCGCTCCCTGGCTGCCGCCGAGGACGAGAACACGCTTGGCAGGCGTGCGCCCCTCGCGCAGGGCGGGCACCCTGGCGATCTCCCGGCGCACCGGGTTGCCCGTGAGCACGGTCTTGCCCGCCGGGAACACGCCCATGACGTCCGGGAAGCTGAGGAACACCTTGCGGACCACTTTCCCCAGCACCTTGTTGGTCACGCCGGGCACGGAGTTCTGCTCGTGCACCGCCGTGGGCACGCCGGTCATGGCCGCCGCCAGCACAGGGCAGAAGCCCGCGTAGCCGCCGAAGCCGACCACCGCGTCCGGGCCAAAGCGCCGAACCGCGCCCAGGGCCTTGGGGATGCCCGTGCAGAGCCAGCCCAGGCCGGAGAGCGCGCCGGACAGGCCGCGCCCCATGATGCCCTTGGCCGGGAGCTCCTGAAATTCGATGCCGCGTCCGCGCGCCAGCTCGCCCTCGGGACCGGAGCCGCCCAGGAACAGGATGCACACGCCGGGATTGCGGCGGCGCAGCTCGTCGGCCACGGCCAGGGCCGGGAAGATGTGGCCGCCAGTGCCGCCGGTGGTGAGGATGACGCGGGTAAGACTCATGACTTGGCCGTCCTTGAGAGATTGAGCAGGATCCCCGCGCAGACGAAGGAGGCGGTCAGGCTGGAGCCGCCGTAGCTGATGAACGGCATGGCCACGCCCTTGGGCGGGACCGTGCCCAGGACCACGGCCAGGTTGAGGACCATTCCCAGGGCCAGGATGCAGGTGATGCCGAAGGCGGTGAAACGGTCCTGGAGGTCCTCCTGCAGAATCGAGACGCGGAAGGCCCGGTAGAGGAAGAAGGCGATGGTCAGGAAGAAGAGGGACATGCCGATGAAGCCCAGCTCTTCGCCCACCACGGCCATGATGAAGTCGTTGTGCGCCTCGGGCAGGAAGAAGAGTTTCTGCTTGCCCGCGCCCATGCCCGTTCCCCAGAACCGCCCCGAGCCGAAGGCGTACAGGGACTGGACCAGTTGGTAGCCCTCCTTTTGGGCGGAGGCGAAGGGGTCCAGGAAGGCGGTCCACCGTTTGAGGCGGTAAGGCGAGGAGGTGATGAGCATCCAGCCCGCGCCCCCGGCGAAGACCAGGGAGAGGAGCAGGTAGCTGATGCGGGTGCCGCCAACCAGGCACATGAAGAAGAGCAGCCCACACAGGACCACGGCCCCGCCGAAGTCCGGTTGGAGCAGGAGCAGGCCCGAGAGGAAACCGGTGACGATGAAGGGAGGCAGGAAGCCCACCGAGAAGGTGCGTACCAGCTCCTGTTTCCGGGCGAAGAAATAGGCCAGGTAGAAGACCAGGGCGATCTTGGCGAACTCCAGGGGCTGGACGTTGACCGGGCCGAGCCTGATCCAGCGGCTGGCTCCGTTGACGCTCGCGCCCAGCGGGGTGAGGCACAGGGTGAGCATGGCCACGGCCAGGGCCACCCAGAAGTAGGTCAGGCCGTAGAGCAGCTTGCGCGGCGCCTGCATGCACAGCACCATGCCCGCCAGCCCGACGCCCGCAAAGGCGAGCTGGCGCTTGAAGAAGAAATACTTGTCCGCAAAGTCGTGCTCGGCGGTGATGCCGCTCGAGGAGAGGACCATGATCAGGCCGAAGCCGCCCAGAAGCAGGGTGGTCATGAGCAGCCACGGGTCGAAGCGGCCGCCGGTGGCGGGTTTTTTGGCGTTCAGCTTGGTGCTCATGCCAATGCCTCCGCCACGCGTTTGAAGTCGTCGCCACGCTCGCCGTAGTTCCTGTACTGGTCGAAGCTGGACGTGGCCGGGGAGAGCAGGACGACCTCGCCTTCCCGCGCCTCGGCGGCCTGCCTTCTCACGGCGGCCTCCAGGGTCTCGTCCCAGGTCACGGGGAAGACCTCGGACAGGGGGCCTTCCAGGATGTCGCGGCTGGCGCCGAAGAGGCCCACATGGATGACCGCGTCCCTGACGTCCGCGGCAAAGGCGGCCACGTCGCCGCCTTTCCACACGCCGCCCATGAGCAGGCGCACCGGGCGGTCGAAGGAGCGGACCGCCGCCCGGACCGCGTCCAGGGTGGTGGCCTTGGAGTCGTCCACGTAGAGCACGCCGCCTACCTCGGCCACGGTCTCGATGCGGTGGGCCAGGGGCTTGAAATTCCGGATGGCTTCGGCAGCCTGGGCTTCGGTCACGCCGAACCTGCTGACGGCCTGCCACGCGGCCTCCACGTTGGATCGGTTGTGCTCGCCCGGCAGGTTCGGGGCTTCGAACCGGTCCGTGGGACCGAACCACTCCACGTGGGCGTTGGTGAAGCCCCGGTCGCCGATGGTCTCGCGCAGGGACTCGTGGAGCAGGGCGGTGTCCTCGCCGGTCATCTGGGCGAAGAGGTTCAGCTTGGCGTCCAGGTATTCCTCCATGGACTCGTGGTAGTCCAGGTGGTTGGCCGCGAAGTTGAGGAAGACGCCCACCCGGGGCTTGAACAGGCGGCAGTTCTGGAGCTGGAAGCTGGAGACCTCGAGCACGATGACCTCGGCGGGCTCCATGTCCAGCAGGTATTCGCACAGGGGCGTGCCGATGTTGCCGCCGGTGAAGGCGCGTTTGCCCGCGTGCTCGAAAATTTCGCTGATCAGGGTGGTGGTCGTGGTCTTGCCGTTGGTTCCGGTTATGGCCAGCACCGGGGCCTCGATGAACCAGGAGGCGAACTCCAGCTCCGAGACGATCTTGCGCGCCGGGATGCCGTCAAGGGCGTCGGCCATGCGCTTCACGGGCACGCCCGGGGAGAGGACGATGATGTCCGCGTCCGCGAAGTGCGCCTTGTCGTGCGGTCCGGTGACCAGCTCGGCCTCGCCCTTGAGCGCGCCCAGGGCGTCCTCGGTCAGGGATTCGTTGCGGTCCACCACGCGCACCTTGGCCCCGAGCACGTCCAGGAGCCGGGCCGCGGCCAGGCCGGACTTGCCCACGCCCACGACCACGCCCCGCTTGCCGGTCAGGATGGCCTCGTTGATGAAATTCTTGACGATGCGGTTCACGGGGCTACCTCAGTTTCAGGGTGGACAGGGCCATCAACGCCATCAGGATGGAGAGAATCCAGAAACGGACGATGATCTTGGATTCCGGGATGCCCTTGAGTTCGAAGTGATGGTGAAGCGGCGCCATTTTGAAGATGCGCTTGCCGCCGGTGAGCTTGAAGTAGCCCACCTGGAGGATCACCGAGAGGGTCTCGAAGACGAACACGCCGCCCACGATGGCCAGGAGCAGTTCCTGCTTGGCGAGTACGGCCACGAAGCCCAGCGCGCCGCCCAGGGAGAGGGAGCCCACGTCGCCCATGAAGACTTGGGCCGGGTGGGCGTTGAACCAGAGGAAGCCGAGGCCCGCGCCGACCATGGCCCCGCAGAAAATGGTTACCTCGCCGATGCCCTCGATGTTCTGCACCGCCAGGTACTCGGCCATCTTGGCGTGGCCCGAGACGTAGATGAAGATGGCGAAGCAGGCCATGGCCACGACCATGGGCCCGATGGCCAGGCCGTCCAGCCCGTCGGTCAGGTTGACCGCGTTGGACGCGCCGACCATGACCACCATGGCAAAGGGCAGGTAGAACCAGCCGAGGTCCGGCGTGAAATTCTTGAAGAAGGGCACGGACAGCTCGGTGGAGTAGGCGGGCTGCTGGATGAGCATGTACAGGGCGGCCCCGGCCACGGCGCACTGGAGCACGAATTTGGCCTTGGCGGACAGCCCTTCGTTCTGCTTTTTGACCACTTTCCGATAATCGTCGATGAAGCCGACCGCTCCGAACCCGGCGAACACAAGCAGGGTCAGCCAGACGTAGATGTTGGTCAGGTCGGTCCAGAGCAGGGTGGACACGGCCACCGAAAAGATGATCATCACGCCGCCCATGGTGGGGGTTCCCTGCTTGGCCTGGTGCTGTGGGCCGTCCTCGCGGATGTACTGGCCGCACTTGATTCGCTGGAGCCATCGGATCATGGCCGGTCCGAACACGATGGAGATGATCAGCGCGGTGAGCAGGGCCCAGACCGACCGGAACGTGATGTAGCGGAAGACGTTCAGGACGCTTACTTCGGTAGCGAGCGGTGCGAGAAGATTGTAAATCATTTGGTCTTGGCCTCCTGTGCTCCCGCAGTGTTGTCGCGTCCGGTTCCCCGCTCCCTGCACAGGGCGTTGGCGAACTCCTCCATCTTGAGGGAGCGCGATCCCTTGACCAGGACCACGGCCCCGGTCAACCCCATTTCGCGCCAGGCCCGCATGAATTCCTCCGGGGTCTTGACCCCGGTCACGTTGTCGCCGTCCAGGCCGCAGATCACGTCCCCGCAGTGATCGCCCTTGTAGAAGAAGGCGGCGGGCGCGATGCGCTTGACCAGTTGGCCGAGTTCCTCGTGCCGCCTGACGGCTTCGTCGCCCAGTTCGCGCATATCGCCCAGGATCAGCACCAGGGGCCTGTCACCGGCCATCTCCGCCGCCGTCTCGATGGAGCGGGCCATGGAGAGCGGGTTGGCATTGTAGGTGTCGTCGATGATCAGGGCGTCGGCGGCCAGCTTGCAGCAGAAACGCTGCGGGTCGGCGGCCAGGGTGCGCACGCCCTGAATCACATCGTCGCGCGTCAGCCCCAGCTGGTGGGCGACAGCCGCCACGCAGGCGAGATTTTCGGCGTAGTGCGCGCCGCAGAAGGGCGCCTCGAATTCACCGTCGCCCTCGGGGGTCCGGAGACTGAAGCGTCCCCACCCTTCGGTCCCGGACCCGCCGAGGAACGAGGCAACATAGGAGGTGTCGTTATGACCTACGGAAAATTCGATCGGCTCGGGCACGATTTTCAGCGCGGCTTCCCTGAGCGGCTCGCAGTCCCGGTTGATGACGGCCACGCCGCCCTCGCGCAGGTACTTGAGCAGGGTGGTCTTGGCCTTGGCCACGCCCGCCACGCTGCCCAGGCCGGAAAGGTGGCCGGGGCCGACATTGGTGATCACGGCCACGTCCGGGTTGGCGATGGGGGCCAGGTCCTCCATGTCGCCCATAACCGAGATGCCCAGCTCCATAATCCAGACCGGCTGGCTCTCGTCCGCCTTGAGCATGGACATGGGCAGGCCGATCTGGTTGTTGAAATTGCGATAGTTCTTGGCCGTCTCGAATTTGCGCGAGACAACGGCGTGGAGCATCTCCTTGACCGTGGTCTTGCCCGCCGTGCCCGTGACCGCCACCAGTTTGGCGCCGCACTTGTCACGCCAGCAGGCGGCCAGCCTGCCCAGGGCGCGGGTGGTGTCGCGGACCATGATCACGGAGGCGTCCACGTCGACCAGCTTGGCCGTGACGATGCCCGCCGCGCCTTTGGCCGCAGCCTGTTCGGCGAACTCGTGTCCGTCGAAGTTGTCGCCCTCGATGCACACGAAGAGGTCTCCCTTGGACACGGTGCGGCTGTCGGTCTGCACCGAGTTGACGGGGATGGCGTCGTGGCCCTCTTCGGCCGCGCCGGTCAGGCAGCGCTCTACATCGGCCAGGGTCAGATTCATGAATACAGTTCCTCGATGGCCTTTGCGGCGGCTTCGCAGTCGTTGAAATGGCGTTTCTCTGTGCCGATGATCTGGTAGTCCTCGTGGCCCTTGCCCGCGATGAGCAGGGCGTCTCCGGGCTGCATCTCCTTGACGGCCAGCGTGATGGCGGTCTGGCGGTCCGGGTCCTCCAGGACCTTCTTCGCCTTGGCCAGCCCGGGCCGGACCTCGTCCATGATGGCCAGCGGGTCCTCGGTGCGCGGGTTGTCCGAGGTGAGCACGGCCACGTCCGCGAGATCGGCAACGGCCTTGCCCATGAGCGGCCGCTTGGTGCGGTCGCGGTCGCCGCCGCAGCCGAACACGGTGATCAGCCGCTTGAAATCCAGGGCCTTGATGGTGCTCTGCGCCTTGATCAGGGAGTCCGGGGTGTGGGAGTAGTCCACGAAAATGTCCAGATTGTGCTCGTTGGGAACGCGCTCCAGCCGTCCGGCCACGCCGGAGAAGCTCTTGATGGCGCGCATGTCCTTGCAGCTCAGCCCCAGCTGCAGGCAGGCCGCCTGGGCCGCCAGCAGGTTCATGACGTTGAAGTCGCCGATGAGCGGGGATTCCACCTTCCAGGTCTTGCCCTTGTAAGCGGTCTCGACCTCCGCGCCCTTGCCGGTCAGGGAGAGGATGCGGCCCTGGAGCATGGGCTTGTCGCCCGCTTCCTGGCGGGCAAGGGTGGTGTCGCCCAGACCGTAGCCGATGCCCTCGGGGCACATGGCCAGCAGCCTGCGACCGTAGGGGTCGTTGTAATTGAGGATGCCCCCCCGGCCTTCGCTCAGGTAGTTGCGGAAGAGCCGGGACTTGGCCGAGAAATACGTCTCCATGTCGCCGTGGTAGTCGAGGTGGTCCTGGGTCAGGTTGGTGAACACGGCGGCGTCGAAGTCGAGGCCCGCCACCCGGTCCTGTTCCAGGGCGTGGGAGGAGACCTCCATGATGGCCACGTCCACGTCCGCCTTCTTCATGTTGAAGAGCAGTTCGTGGATCATCCAGCAGTCGGGCGTGGTGAGGGAGGCGTTCATGGTGAAGCCGGGCCAGCGGTAGCTCACCGTGCCGAGCACGCCCACCTTGAGCCCTGCCGAGGCCAGGAGGTGTTCGATGATGTAGGACGTCGTGGTCTTGCCGTTGGTGCCGGTGATGCCCACCAGCTTGAGGCCGCGATCCGGAAGCCGGAAGTGGGCGCGGGCCAGTTCACCCAGGGCCACGGCGGGGTTGTCGTGGTACACGGCCAGGGCGCGCTTTTCGACCACCGGGGCCACGAGGTCGCGGGCCGGAGCCGGGGCCACCACGTATTTGGCACCGTTGTCCAGGGCGGCGGGGATGAAGTCGATGCCGCGCACGCTGGTGCCGGGCATGGCCACGAAGCAGTCGCCCGGCTGCACCTTGCGTGAGTCCGTGCGGACCACCATCCCCTTCCCGGCTTTCTTGAGCAGGGTTTCAAATTGCATAACGCCCACCTTTTTCTCGCTAGGAGAGCCAGAGAACAAAAACATCATCCGTTCCCTCCTTATTGGTGTCTTCGGGCCAGGGCTGCCCAGCGGCGGGCTTCTGGTCCGAGACGGTCATGCCCCGGCCCTTGAGCACGGGGACGATTCCTTTTCTGGTCAGCAACTCCAGGGCGCGGCGCACCGGCAGTTTTCTCAGGTCCGGCACGCGTTCGGTCAGCAGCTGTTTGCGCGGTGATTCCATGCTGTCGGACAGGGGCTGTTCCACCAGTCCGTCCACATCCACCTGTTCGGCCTCGGCCTGGTCCAGGGTTTCGGACAGCTTGCCGTTGTATGCCAGGGTGCGGACCGTGACCTCGCGACAGACAGGGGCCGCGACCATGGAGCCGTAGTTGGCCTTCTGCGGCTCGTCGACCATGGTCAGGACGAGGAGTTCCGGGTCTTCCGCCGGAACCAGAGCCACGAAGGAGGAAAGATACTGGTCGCCGTAGCCGCCCTTGGCCGCCTTCTGGGCGGTGCCGGTCTTGCCCGCCATGGTGATGCCGGGGATGCGGGCGCTGCGGCCCGTGCCGTCCTCGTGGACCACTTCCTTCATCAGGGAGAGCACGGTGTGTGCGGTCTCCGCGCTGAAGACGCGGATGGCGGCATTCTTGCGGTCCGGCGCGGGCGACTTGATCAGATTCAGTTCGCGGGTCACCCCGTCGTTGGCGAGGCAGAGGAACGCGCGGGCCAGTTGGACCGCCGTGGCGCCGATGCCCTGGCCGAAGCTGATGGCCGCGAGGTCGACGCTGGTCCACTTGCCCGGGACCATGAGGATGCCCGAGGATTCGCCGGGCAGGCCGAGGTCGGTCTTGCGGCCGAAGCCGAGCTTGGAGAGGTAGTCGTGGTAGACTCCCGCGCCCAGATCCAGGCCGATTTTGGCCGAGCCGATGTTGGAGGAGTAGCGCAGCACCTTGCGCGCGGGCAGCCACCGCTCGGGGTGGGTGTCACGGATGGTCTTGCCGCCGATCTTCCAGCGCCCGTTCTCGCAGTCGATGAGGGTGTCGGGCTCGATGACCTTCTCCTCCAGGGCTGCGGCGAACAGGAAGGGCTTCATGGTCGAGCCCGGTTCGTAGATGTCGGTGATGGCCCGTAGGCGGCGCTGCCGGGCCTTGGACCCGGAGACGTCGTTGGGGTTGAAGAAGGGCTGGACGGCCATGGCCAGGATGTCGCCGGAGTCCACGTCCACGACCAGGACGATGCCCGCCTTGGCCTCGTACTTGGCGATGGAGGTGGCCAGGGCCTGCTCGGCGGCGTGCTGGATGTGGGTGTCGATAGTCAGGCGTACGTCCAGGCCGTTGATGTCCACTTCGCGCCCGTGGGCGTCCAGGTAGAGGCGCTGGCCCAGGCGGTCGCGCTGGACCACGAAACGCGCCTTGTCCGGTTTCATGCGGTCATTGAAGATGCGCTCGATGCCTTCCAGTCCCTGGCCGTCGATGTTGACGAAGCCCAGGGTCTGTCCGGCCAGGTGCCCGTTGGGATAAATTCGGGAGAAGCCGCTTTGGAGGTAGACGCCCGGCAGTTCGGCCTTGGCCACGGCGGCGGCTTCGCGGTCCGTGACGTGGCGCTTGATGTACACGAAGCGGCGTTTGGACTTGAGCCGTTTATAGACGCTGGGACGGGAAATTTTCAGGATGCGCGACAAAGCGTCGGCCGCCTTGTCCACCCCTTCGATCTTGAAGGGGTTGGCGGTGACCGACTTGGTCTCCACGCTGGTGGCAAGCATCTCTCCGTTGCGATCGAAGATGCGGCCCCGCTCGCCTCGGATTTCCTCGGCGGCGTGGCTCTGCCGTGCCGCTTTCGCTTGCAGCACGTCTCCCTCGTGGAGTTGCAGCCATCCTGTTTTGGCCCAAAGACCTGTCAGCGCCACGGCGAAAAGGGCCATTGCCAGCCCTATCTTCACCTTGCTGTGATCCTTGCGCCCCTGGCTTCCCTTAGCCATTCATTTTCCCTGTATCCCACTTGGAGCGCACAAACCGTTTTGCGTTGCCCTCAGCGTCTTCGCGCGCGGGTTCCCGGTTCGCCGAGCCTTGAGCTCCGGCTTTGGGGGCCTGCCGCGATCCGCATCCGGACCATGCCCAACCGTCTGTCGAACGTTACGTTCATGCGCCTTGTTACCTTTAGTCGGCAATGCGCCGTATCTGACCCGGCGCGGCCACCCGCAGGCCTTGCCGGCCGGCGAGCTCCTTGAGCTGATAGGGTGAAACCAGGTTGTTCCTCTCAACCGTGAGCTTCACCGCCAGATCCTCTTTCTGGCCCAGACTCTTTTCCATCTTGCGCAGGTCGTAAGCCAGATCCATGCGCTCGATGTTCAGCCATACCGCTCCCAATCCAAGGGTGAGCGCCGCGCCCAGGAGGGCGAGGATCATCCACAGGAGCGTCTTGTCGACTTTGCTCATACTTCCTCTCCGTCGGAGTTGAGTCTCTCCGCCACGCGCAGCTTGGCGCTGCGGCTGCGGGGATTGGCCTTTCTTTCCTCTTCGGACGGGAGTTGCGGCTTTTTCGTCAGCACCTTCATCTCGGGTATGCCGCCGCAGGTGCAATGAAGCTGATGCGGGGGGCATGTACAACCCTTGGCGGCATCCCGAAATGCGTGCTTCACGGCCCTGTCCTCCAGGGAGTGAAACGAAATAATGGCCACTCTTCCGCCCGGTTTCAGGCGTCCGACTATGGTTTTAAGGTAGTACGTCAGTTCCTCAGTTTCCCTGTTGACTGCCATGCGCAGTCCCTGAAAGGTCCGGGTGGCCGGATGGTTGCGCGCCGTATGCCGCATCTTGGGCGGATAGGCGAGCCGTACAATTTCAGCCAGCTGGAGGGTTCTCGTAATAGCCTCCTTTTCCCTTGCCTTCAGTATTGCAGACGCGATTTTCCCGGCCAGGGGATCTTCCCCCATGGTCCGGATGATCCGCGCCAGATCACCGTGTTTGAGCGTATTCACCAGGTCCGCGGCCGACGGGCGGCCCGAGTCCGGGTTCATGCGCATGTCGAGTGGCCCGTCGTGGATGAAGCTGAATCCTCTATCAGCCTCATCGAGCTGCATGGACGAAACGCCGAGGTCCAGGACCGCGCCGTCGATCTCGTCCCAGCCCAGCTCGTCCAGGGCTTCCTCGAACCGGGAGAAGGGCAGGTGGAAGAGGTGTGCCCGGTCGCCGAATTCCTCAAGTCGGCGGCCGGCGTGTCCCAACGCGACCTTGTCCCGGTCGAGCCCGCAGAGCTCGGCCTTTTCGCCTGCCGCCCGCATGAGCGCCAGGCTGTGCCCGCCCATTCCCAGGGTGCCGTCAAGATAACGGCCTCCCGGTGCGGGACGGAGCCACTCGATAACTTCCTGTAAAAGAACCGTTGTGTGCAGGTCGGCCGGTTGCATGGAGCCAGCCATCCTACAGCTTCAGATCCACGTTGTATTCCGCCATCTGGGGCGCGATGTTGCGCCGCCTGCTCATCAGCTCCTCGAAGCTGCCGGCGGGTCGGATCTGAAAGTGGTTTCCCGCGCCCATGACCTCCACGTCGCTCTCCAGCCCGCCGGTCTTGCGCAGCTGGGCGGGGAGGGCGATGCGGCCCTGCTTGTTCACCGCAACTTCGGTGTAGCAGGCGTAGAGCATGAGCTTGGTTTCCTCGACATCCGGGTCCGGGGCCTTTATCTTCTCGATTTCCGATTCGATATGGTCCCACTGGGTCGGGGTGATGCCGATGACCTGGTTGTTGAACACGGTCAGCACGATGTACCCCTCGGGTACATTCTCGAGAATGAGGTCCTTGAACGAGGGCGGCAGGATGAGCCGTCCCTTGTCGTCCAGACTTCTATGTGCGTGACCCCTGAATTTCACTTTTTACCCCGTGGGTGTTTTTGGTCCCACATTTTTACCCGTTTTGTGAACAAAATACCACTTCTTCCCACAGGTGAAGGAAAATCAAGAGAAAGTCAACCGATAATGGAAATTGGAACCGTAAAATAACGAAGGTATCATTGCTTTTTTGACCACGGGAGCCTAGGATTTGGCTGTCGCGGCCATTGCCGCTGCCTTGTAAGTGATTATATTTCTAAAGGAATAGGACGGCGCTCCGATCCACAGGGTACAGGCCTGCTCCGTCCGGGCGCACACAGGGAAGAATCCTTACCATCGGGAGGAACATGGACAGGCACATCAAAATCATCGCCACGCTGGGACCGGGAACGGAGACCTACGAAGCGGTCAAGGAACTGGTGGAGTCCGGGGCCAAGATCTTCCGGCTGAATTTTTCCCATGGCGGCCGCGAGTTCTTCGCGAAGATGGTCGAGATCATCCGCCGCCTTGAGCAGGAAACCGGGCTGACGCTGACTGTCATGCAGGACCTCTCAGGGCCCAAGATCCGAACCTGCGACGTGGGGCTCGGCGCCATCGAGGTCAACAAGGGCACCGAAGTGCTGCTCGGCACTCCCGAGAAGTTCGAGAAAACGGACGAGCCCTTCATCTGCCTGGACATCCCCGAACTGTTCGAGGGCGTGAAGGTGGGCGACCCCGTGGCCCTGTCCGACGGCATGATTCGCTTCGTGGTCAAGAAGGTGGAGGAAGAGCACCTCATCCGCCTGGAGGCCACCAACTCCGGCATGTGCCCGCCGCGCAAGGGCATCACCTTCCCCGGCACCAAGACCCCCCTGGCACCCCTCACCGAAAAGGACAAGAAGGATCTCGCCACAGGCATGGAGCTGGGCGTGGACGTGGTCGCCATGTCCTTTGTCCAGAAGCCCGAGGACATCTGCAACCTGCGGGCCGAGATGATCCAGTACGGCCGCCGGATACCCATCGTGGCCAAGCTGGAGCGGACCGCCGCCCTGGAGTGCCTGGACGATATCATCGCCGAGGCAGACGGGATCATGGTCGCGCGCGGCGATCTCGGCCTGGAGCTTGATCTGGCCGAGCTGCCCGTGGCCCAGAAGCGGATCATCAACGCCTGCAACGAGGCGGGCAAGCCGGTCATCGTGGCCACTCAGATGCTGCTGTCCATGGTCAACTCGCCCATGGCCACCCGCGCCGAGACCACGGACGTGGCCAACGCCATCCTGGACGGCACGGACTGCGTCATGCTCTCAGAGGAGACCGCCATCGGGCGCTATCCCGGCGAAGCCGTCCGGTTCATGCGCAAGATCGCCTATCAGATCGAGGCCTTCATGTTCGAGTCCGGCCTGACCAAGACCGTCGGGGACAGGGAGAAGGAGCACCCGTCCACCTTCCTGGCCCACGCCGCCGCCATGCTGGCGGGCAAGACCGACGCCAAGGCCATCGTCTGCCACTCCACGTCCGGGGCGACCACACGCATCCTTTCGTCGCGGCGGCCCAAGCAGTCCATCTACGCCCTGAGCACGGACCCCGTGGTCCGGCATTTCACCAACCTTTCCTGGGGCGTGATCCCGGCTGAACCCCTGGACGTCATTGAGGACCACCAGGAGCGGGCCGAGGTCTTCGTCCGTCAATGTCCCGATTTCAAGGAAGGCGACATCGCCATCGTCACGGCCGGGCAGCCCGAGAAGGGCAAGAGCGTGACCCAGACCAACGTGGTAAAATTGTATGAGAAACTGGCCAAAGAAGTGAGCTGATGAGCCCCAGAAAGAATACATCCGATACACTGAACGAGGAATACTACCAGATCAGCCAGGGCATCCTGGGCAGCTTCAACAAATACCGCCCGCCGCTCGACCTCTTTGCCTTCAAGGAGGACGTGGCCAGGGTCGTGCCGTACTACAAGACGGGCGACAGGCTCAGCAACGAGCAGGTGGAGGAGTTGGCCCGGCTGACTTCCGAGGGGCTCATTTTCGTTTCCCGGGCCGACCACTCGGTCTACGTCAAGCACATCAGCTACCAGCTCGACCTGGTGCTGGTGGACCGCAACCTTGTGGAACGGGAGATAGCGGACATCTTCACCCAGGCCCTGACCCGCAGGCTGGAAGAGTTCTTCGCCCAGCCCGTGGCCGTGGTTTTCGAGAAGCTCTGGGTCGACATGATGGTGCTGACCGAATACCTCTACAAGGATATCTCCCGGACGCGGGCTCTGGTTCGGCGGCTCCACACGGAACACAGCCTGGAAAACCACAGCCTCAACTGCGGCTATCTCGGCCTGGCCCTGCTGGCCAAGCTCAAGGCTGACAATTTCACTGAAAAGGTTCCGCGCAAGACCTTCGACCGGCTGGCCGCAGGGCTGTTCCTGCACGACATGGGCATGAGCAAGGTGCCCGCCTTCATCCGGGAGAAGGCCAAGCCCCTGGCCCCGGACGAGCGCACCAAGGTGAACGCTCACACCAAGTCCGGTTACGAGATGCTCGCCCGTCTGGACCTGAAGTTCGCCGAGGTGGAGCAATGCGTCACCGAGCACCACGAGCGCGCCAACGGCTCGGGCTATCCGCTCAAGTCGACCAAGCAGGGTTTTGCGGGCCGTCTCTGCGCGCTGGTGGATTCCTTTTGCGCCATGACCGTGAAGCGGCCCTATGCCGAGGCCAAGCCCATGCTCAAGGCCGCTGCCGAGCTGGGTGCGGACCCCGGTTACGACAAGGTCATGGCCAAGGCGCTCCAGGTGTTGCTGGTGGTGGATCTCAAGCTGAAGCCGTAGGCGGGAGCCGAGCTACTGGGCCGATCGCGGCCGGAACCTCTCCGGGCGCGGATCAGTCATTGTCCCGCAATTTCATGTGCAGGAGCGGATACGGCTTGCCCATGCCGTCCCGCTCCGATCGTCCCACGACCTCGAAGCCCATGTGCTCATAGAACTCCAATGCCTGCGGGTTTTGTTCGTTGACGTCGACCCTGGTCGCTTTCAATTCCTCTATCCCATAGGACAGGAGAGCCTTGCCGATGCCCGTGCCTCGGCTATCGGGCGCGATGAAGAGCATTTCGATGCTCTCTTCGGCCACGCCCATGAAACCGAGGATTGCGCCTCGCTCATCCCTGGCGCAAAGCAACTCCACGGCATCGAGGAATGTGTTGAGGATCAACGGCTTGAAATAGAGAATGGCCTCTTCCGTCAGGAAGTCGTGCGTGGCGCGGACCGATGCTTCCCATACGTCGAGGATCTCGGGGTAATCGTTTTTTGAGGCCGGGAGGATTTGCATGGCGAATAGTCCGAGGCTCTTCAGCCGTCGGAAAAGGGCGGCACGCCCCTTGGCCGTGCCGCCTGTCTTGTCTTCTGGAAGATCAGAAAATCTGAACCATGTCGCGGGTCATCTCGCGGTACACGTCGGTGACGTAGACCACGCCCATGACCTTGTCGCCTTCCATTACCAGGGCCCAGTCGCGGCGGGACTTGAGGAAGGTGTCCAGCACGAGCAGGATGGGCTCGTTGGGTTTGAGGATGGGCGGGTTGCGGATGAGGTAGTCATCCAGCCTCATCTGGGTGCAGATGAGGCAGGCGTTGGCGAATTGTTGATCCCAGTCCACCTGGCCGTCCTGCCTGAGGTTTTCGTCCTTGAGCACCGATTGCCGGACCGCCTTGAAAAGCTGCCACAGGTTGATGGCGCCCACGAGTTTGCCCGCCTTGTTTTGGACCACCACCACCTGTGAGTCGGGCGCTTCGACCATGGCCGTGCGCATGACGCGGATGGTCTCCGCCAGGCTGGCATCGTCCCTTACTGCGGGGAATTCGTCGCGCATCATGTCCCAGGCGCGTTTTCTGAGCATCATGGGTTGTCGTCTCCTTGCTGATGTCCGTTTGAGAAAAATCGGGTACTCTCGGTGCCATATCTATCTTTTCCCACACGATTTGTCCACTTTTCGAGCCGGTTTCTGCACAACTTGACTTCCGACCGGAAGGCCTCCACAGTCGATCCATGAAGAAAAGCATCATTTTGTCGGCCTTGCTGGCGCTCCTGCTCCTTGCCGCTCCGGCCCATGCCGGGCTGAAGCCGCCTTACGGACCGGGAGAAAAGTTGACCTACGCCATCTATTGGACCTTCATCCATGCCGGGGACGCCGTGCTGGAGGTTATGCCGGACACCGAAGTGGACGGCGTGCCCGCGCGCCTGTTCCGGGCCGAAGCCAAAACAACGCCGTGGGTGGACAAGTTCTACAAGGTCCGCGACACCATGGAGTCCTGGACCGACAGGGACGTGACACACTCCCTGCGCTATCAAAAGGATCAGAACGAGGGTACCTACCACAAGAAGGTCGACCTCATTTTCGACAAGGACCTGGACATGTCGTTCCGATGGGTGCGCGGCGAACTCAAGCACACCCTGGAACAACCCGAGGACGTGTTCGACCCCATGTCCGTGCTGTTCTCCTTCCGCAAGGCGGTGCTCTACAAGACCATGCGTTTCTCGTCCCATGTCACCGACGGCAAGAAGAGCGTGGTGGGCGAGGCCTACGTGGAGGGGCTGGAGGATGTGGAGACCCCCATGGGCGTGATCCGCGCCTTCAAGGTCAACCTCGACATCAAGCACCTCTCGGGCGTGTTCAAGAAGAGCCGGGATGCGGAGCTGGTGGTCTGGTTCTCGGCGGACGCGCGGAGGATTCCGGTCAAGGTTCGCTCCAAGGTCAAGGTGGGCCATTTTTCCCTTGAGCTGGTGGACTATCGCCCGCCGGATAAAACAACTGATTAATATAATGGCTTCAAATGATTATTGTTAGCATAGTGAAGCCGGATCGTGGAAAACGGTCCGGCTTCATTTTGTTTGAATGCTATAGTCTATCTGGTAGAAGATATTATAAAAGGTTAATAGTTGTCCAATCTTGTCAATGGGTTGTTGGCTACTGTATAGTAGACGTAAGTAAGGGATTGCGCTTTGGCGGGGGGAAATGCGGACTTAGTGAGGGGTGCTGTGAGTAAGCTTTTTGGAGACTACATACGAGCGAGAAGGGAATCCCTGCGCGAGGGGAACCCTGAATACTCCATACGGAAGGTGGCCAAGCGGATAGGCATCCACCACTCCTATTTGAGCAAGATCGAAAGGGGAGAGCCTGCCTCCTTGTCCGAGAAGCGGATGGTCGCCCTGGCCGAAGAGTTGGGGGATGATCCCGATCTCCTTCTGGCCATGAACGGCAAGGTCTCGGAGGATATCCGCCGTGCCGTTTTCGAGGACCCTGAGTGGGTGTTGGAGAAGCTCGGACAGATCAAGTTCGGGCGAAACGGCGACAGTTGATTGCCCGTTTCCTCGGGTCAGCCCGGGAATTCGTGCACCCTGATCTTGTGGCTGCGCGGAAACTCTCGTTTGAGCAAGGTCCTGAGCAGCCGTTTCAGTTCCTTGTGCCCGCTTTTGAACCGCTCCTGCCGGAAGCCGTCTTCGATCACGGCATAGGTTTCCACGTCCTCCTTCATGATTATCACGGAACGGTCGCGCTTGTAGGTGCGCAGGTCCAGCCCCGCTCCCACCGGGAGCTTTTTCAGCCGCGTCAGTATCAGCGGGATCGCGCCCGCCTTGTCGATCACAGCGTTTTCCTTTGCAGGTGGATATCGGCGGAATATTCGCCAAGGTCATAGAGTCGTATTTTGGTGGAGCGGGGAAACTCCCGTTTCATCAGCATCTTGAGCAGTTTTTTCAGCTTGTCGCGGGAGACGAGAAAGCGAGCCTCCTCGAAACCTCTCTCCACCACGTCGAATTCGTCATTGCCCACACGCGCGATGAGCACCGAGCGGTTCCGCTTGTATGTGCGCAGGTCGATGGCGTGCCCTGTGGGCAGCTTTTTCAGCCGATTCATGATAGTGGTAATGGCGGTGGCCTTGTCGATCATGCAGTTAACCATAGACAGCCGCCCGAAACCGTGTCAAACGGGCCATCCATCCCGGCTTCGAAGCGGACGGGAAAACCTTACTCGGAGAGCGCAATGCCCCTTGAAAAAGACAGCACCATACAATGTGAAATAGAATCTCTGGCCTACGGCGGACGCGGCGTGGCGCGCGTGGACGGCATGGCCGTATTCGTAGCGGGCGGCCTGCCCGGCGATGTGGTCAGGGCACGTGTGGTCAAGGCCAAGAAGCGGTTCGCCGAGGCCGTGACCGAAGAGGTCGTCACCCCGTCGCCCAAGCGCGTCGAGCCTGCCTGTCCCCATTTCGGGGTTTGCGGCGGCTGCGCCGTGCAGGATCTGGAATACGCGGAACAACTCGCCCAGAAGAACGGTCAGGTGGAGAACGCGTTGCGTCGCATCGGCGGCGTGGAGACTCCGGTCATGGACGCTCCTGTGGCATCGCCCGCCATCTACCGCTACCGCAACAAGATGGAGTTCGCTTTCGAAGGGCGCGACGGAGAGCTGTTCCTCGGTCTGCGAGCCAACCCGGAGCCCGGCGAGCGAATCGGGCAGGTTCTCGATTTGACTGAGTGCCACCTCTGCGCGGTGCGAGACATGGAGATGGTGCACTTCGTGCGCGACTTCTGCCGCGAATCCAACGTTGCTGCCTATCATCCGCCCACGGACACCGGCTTCTGGCGGCACCTTGTCCTCCGCCACACTTCCATCGGCCAGGTTCAGGTCCATCTGATCACCACTGCGGACGAGCGCAAGTACAATCTGCCCGAGGAATTGGGCGAGGCGCTGATCGACCGCTTCCCGGAGATCATGTCTTTTGTCCACTCCCTCCGCACCAAGCGTTCGACCGTCGCCTACGGCGAGCAGGCCATCTTCCGCCTGGGCCACAAGTTCGTGGAGGAGCGGCTGCCCAAGGGCGAGTCCATGGTGCGCTATCACCTCGCGCCCAATACCTTTTTCCAGACCAACACCGGGGGCGCGGCCGAACTCTTCGCCACCGTGGCAGAATACGCCGCCCTTACCGGTCACGAGACCGTCCTCGACCTTTACTGCGGGGCCGGTGCCATCGGCATCTATCTCGCCGACCAGGCCGGACAGGTCATCGGCTACGAGATCAACGAGGAGGCCATCGGCAAGGCATGGGCCTCTGCCAAACTGAACCGCATCAACAATTGCGAATTTCACGCGCTCTCCCTCGAATCCGGCATCGAGGGCGTGGATGATCTGCCCACCCCGGACGTGGTTGTGATCGATCCGCCCCGGTCCGGCATTCAGGAGAAGACCGCCGAGTCCTTGCTGCGGCTGGCGCCGCCGCGCATCGTGGCTGTTTCGTGCGATCCGACCACGCTCGCGCGCGATGTGAAGCGGTTGTCCGGCAAGTATGCGCTCGAGCGCGTTCGGGCCGTGGATATGTTTCCGCATACACATCATGTGGAGACGGTGGCCCTGCTGGTTAAGAAGTAGGGTGCCTGACGGCGTCTTGAAGAGAAAAGGAAGGCCGCCCTTATGGCAAGACGTTTTCCATAAATGTTGACGAAAACACTGTAAATTAATCGTAACCCCCTGTTCGCTTTGGCGAACAGGGGATTCTTCTTATGGGTAAAATATTTTCCCAGGTTGCCTAATTCGGCGCATTATTTTCTCGATGAAATGGTAATCACACTACTTCCGATTAGTTGCAATAATTGAGAATAGTTCTTGACTTTTTTTGAGAATATGTTATAATACATATTCAAGTCCGATATGGATTTAGATCGATTTTACAAGGTGGATTTTATGAGTAATTTTAAGTTTTCTTTTAACCAAACAAATGAAGGAGACCTCTTCCCCCATGCTAAATGCATGCGGTGCGGCGAGGATCATGTTTTTGGCGTCCTTGACGACGACCCAACGTTCTCGGATAGAATCAATTATTCTGTTAATTGCAGAAAATGCAACGCCGTAGGCGAAGCCATCTATAAAAAAGTAGATGGTGAATGGACCTTTAACCCCTGCGAATAGCACTTTTCCTCTCCTTCATTAGCCCCCCCCATCGGGGGCTTTCATTTATCGCGCACTATTTTGAAATCGTTTGCCATCGGATGACATGCGCCCTGCTTTGCGGCATAGTCACGCCAAAATATATAGCGAGGTTGCCGTCATGGATTTGAAGGAATTTGTCGCCGAGTCGCTGAAACAAATTATTGATGGAATAAAAGAGGCCCAAGAATATGCTTCCCAAAATGGTGGGGTGGTCGCCCCATCCTATAACAATTTTACAGGGAGACAGGGATCCGAAGGCCATAAGCAAAGCGTATTGCTTGATGTGGCTGTGACCACCCAGGAGAGCAAAGGGCAGGAAGGTCGAGCTGGTTTGAAAATTCCTTTCCTTGATGCCGGGGGGACACTCTCTGCAGATCAAGTCAATTCGACAGTATCCAGAATCAAGTTCGCTGTTCCCGTTGAGTACCCTGTTCAAAAAGACTGACAGCATTTCATCCACCTACTGTCAAAGAACGTCACCTCGGTGAAGCACAACGAAAAGCCTCCGAGTTTCTGGGGGCTTTTTTCCCAACATTTATGGAAAACGTCTTGCCCTTATGGGGCGGCTTTTTTCATGGGATGCGCGCCGATGGCGCGAGAGCCGGGTTTGGGGGCTGCGCCCCCAAAAGCCCTCCATGCCCTCCCGGCGGGGTCCATTTCTTTTGCTGCGCCAAAAGAAATAGACGAAAGAAAAGGCGCTTGAAGCGTTATCACCGCCCCGGTGCTCGCTGGCGAGAATCTCATCCAACCCGGTCGGCTCCAGACTACGTGGAGCGGAACGCCCTGCCAATTTTACCGTACGTAGGCCGTCCCACTCCGTGCGAGTTCTGGCACAAGAGCCACCGCCCGGTTTGGTGAGCTTCTAGGCCCGTGAGCAAGGGGCTGACTGCGGACCTTTGAGAAGGAAGTCGTAGCGCCGAATTGCTTCTTTTTGATTCGTAATGGGGTGTCAACTCGGATTGATGGGCGAGGACAAGCTGCCCTTATAGCATAACAGGGTGTCAGCTCGACTTGGCGGACAAAGAAGAATTGCCTTGTTCGGTAAGCTACCAATCATCCAGGCAGCGACCTGTCATCGAGTTCGGGGCTTAGAGCCGCTTGCACACGGCTGAAGCGCAGCCCGAAGCGCGCCTGCCCGCAGGCTTTCGCTTTTCGGGCAGCGGAAGCCGTGTTAGCGGCTCTTGGCCTCGAAATCGCGCTGCAGCACCAACAGAGCGACTTTTGCTTACTTTTGGGCGCTCCGGTCCAAAAGTAAGTCGCCCCGGAAGGGGCGAAACCCTTCATCCAATCATCGCCGCCGACAGGCGGCTTCCTTTTCTCTTCTTCTCCCAGCGCCGCAGGCATCGTAAAATAAAAAGGCCGCCCATATGGGCGGCCTTCCCTTACTTCTTCAAAACAAAAAATCTCACCACCTACCCGCCATATTCCTTCAAATACCCTTCCAGCCGGTCCATCCCTTCACGAATGTCGTCCAGCGAGGTGGCGTAGGAGAAGCGGATGAACCCTTCGGCACCTTCACCGAAGTCGATCCCCGGCGTGACGCCGATCTTCGCCTTCTTCAGGATGTCATAGGCCAGGGCCAGGGACGAGCCGTCGAACTTCGCGGCCAGGTGGCGCATGTTCACCAGCACGTAGAACGCGCCCGTGGGGTCGTGCTTGATGTCGAAGCCCATGCCCTTGAGCCGCTCAAGCATGTACACGCGCCGCTTGTTGTAGGTCTCCTTCATCCGCGCAACGTCCTCGTCCGCTTCTTTCAGAGCCGCGACCCCGCCCCACTGGGCCATGGTGTTGGCCGAGATGAAGAAGTTCTGGCAGACCGTCTGCAGGGTGCGCATGAAGTCCGGCGGCGCGATGACGTAGCCCAGCCGCCAGCCGGTCATGGCGTAGAGCTTGGAAAAGCCGTTGAGCACGAAGGCGCGGTCCGTGTATTCGAGGATGGAGTGCTCGGTGCCCTCGTAAACCAGGCCGTGGTAGATCTCATCCGAGACCACCCAGAGGCCCTTTTCCTCGGCCAGGGCCGCGATGCCCTTGAGCCGCTCCTCGGAGAGCAGCGTGCCCGTGGGGTTGGCCGGAGAGTTGATCAGGATGGCCTTGACGTTATCGTTGGCCTCCACTGCCTCGCGGATGGCCGAAACGCGGAGTTGGAAGCTGTCCTCTTCGGTGACCGTGATCTTGACCGGCTCCGCGCCCGCAAAGGTGATGAAGTTGTCGTAGCAGGCGTAACACGGGTCCGAGGTGATGACCTTGTCTCCCTCCTCAAGGATGGCGGAGAACAGGGCGAGCATGGCCGGGCTGGTGCCCTGGGTGACGGCGATGTTGGCCGGGTCCACATCCACGCCGTAGCGCTTTTGGTAATCCTCGGCCACGGCCTCGCGCAGCTCGGGGATGCCCAGGGAGTGGGTATAGTGGGTGTGGCCCTTGTCCAGCGCCTCGCAGGACGCGCGCTTGGCGCACTCCGGCGTGTCGAAGTCAGGCTCGCCCACCTCCATGTGGATGACGGATTCGCCGTTGCGTTCCATCGCCTGGGCCTTTTCCAGGATTTCCATGACCAGAAACGGGGTAATGCCGCAGCATCGTTTCGAAATGCTCATCGCCTTTCCGTCCTCCAACGAAAAACCCCGCCCCGGGCCGTGAACAGCCTGGGGCGAGGGAAGCTGTTGAATCAATCGACTTCCAATGATTTAGGAAACTTCCACAACCTCGATGTCAAAGACAAGGGTCTTTCCGGCCAGAGGGTGGTTGCCGTCCAGGGTGACCGTCTCCTCATCGAACTCGGTGACCCGCACATAGGCGGGCTGGCCGTCTTCGGTGCGCAGCTCCAGCATGACGCCTTCCTGCAGCTCGACATTGGGCGGAATCTGGTTGCGGCGGACCTGGAAGACCAACTGCGGGTTGGGATCGCCATACCCCTCTGCCGGGGGAATCTCGGTGGTGACCTTGTCGCCCACGGATTTGCCGATGACTGCCTTTTCAAAACCGGCGATGACCATGCCCTCGCCCAGCTTGAACTCCAGCGGGTCGCGGCCTTCGCTCGAATCGAACCTGCTGCCGTCTTCTTTCAACGTGCCGGTGTAGTGTACCTTGACGGTGCTTCCTTGTTGTGCGGTCATGCTGACTCCTTGTGCTTGCTTTGCCTCCGGCGGCCAAGGGGAAGGGGAGAGAGGGAAACCCTTTGCACAGGGCTTTCCCTCTCTCCCCTTCCCCCTGGACCCCCATCCCCTCTCTTCCTTTCCTGAACCCTGTGGCGCCGCTGACGCGGGGCGGAAGGCGGGTATGGTGCACTGTCGCTCGGGAAAGCACACGAGGGCGTTAGTTCTACTTGCGGTTTATTCGCTTGTTTCCATCCGATAAATTCAGGGGATAGTAGAATACATCGAAGTTGATGTACACCCCGGGGCAACTTGGCGGTCTTTCGATCCATCCCCTCTAGTGTCTCAGTCTCTTTCTGATTTCTTGACCTGCCGCAAACTCGATTTTCCGATGGCCTCGGAATATCCTGCGGCGCGACAAAAAGTTTGGGAAAGGGGATGGGATGGGGGCCCGGGGGAAGGGAAGGGGGCGAACCCTTCTCTAAGGGTTTTCCCCTTCCCTTCCCCCGGCCGCCGGAGGCCTTGCCTCCTAATAATCGAATCCGGTGACCTGGCGGACTTCGTCCATGGTCTTTTCGGCAAAGGCGCGTGCCTTCTTGTTGCCGTCGTGCAGGATTTCGCGGACGCGCTCGTCGGTGCAGGCGGCGCGGCGTTCCTGCATGGGAGTGAGGAATCGTTCCATGGACTCCATGAGCAGCTTTTTGCAATCCACGCAACCCCAGGAGGCGTTGCGACAGCCTTCCTGAATCTCCGGCAGCTTTTCCGGATCGGTGAGCAGCCGGTGATAGGGGTAGAGGTTGCAGATTTCCGGGTCGCCCGGGTCGGACTTGCGCAGTCGGTTCTCGTCGGTCTTCATGCCGCGCAGTTTGGGCATGATCTCCTCCATGGGCTCGGAGAGCATGATGGAGTTGCCGTAGGACTTGGACATCTTGCGTCCGTCCAGGCCGAGGAGCTTGGACTCTTCGGTGAGCATGTCCGCCGGTTCCGGGAAAAGGTCGGTGTTGTTCAGGTGGTTGAAGCGGCGGGCGATCTCGCGGGTCAGCTCCA
Organism: Pseudodesulfovibrio cashew; assembly: GCF_009762795.1. Taxonomy (NCBI): domain Bacteria; kingdom Pseudomonadati; phylum Thermodesulfobacteriota; class Desulfovibrionia; order Desulfovibrionales; family Desulfovibrionaceae; genus Pseudodesulfovibrio; species Pseudodesulfovibrio cashew. The sequence goes on from NZ_CP046400.1 coordinate 1,854,157, forward strand.
GGTGCGGGAGCTGGTCCTTGCCAACGGGCACGGCGCACGCCTTGTACATGAGGATATCGGTGCTCATGAGCACGGGATAGCCCAGGAAGCCGTAGGTGTTCAGGTCCTTCTGGACCAGTTCGGTCTTCTGTTCCTTGTAGGTGGGGCAGCGCTCCAGCCAGCCGAGCGGGGTGGTCATCGAGAGCATGAGGTGCAGCTCTGCGTGTTCCTTGATCTTGGACTGCTGGAAGATGACGCATTTTTCCGGGTCCAGGCCGGAGGCGACCCAATCCTTGACCAGGCCGGGCACGAAGCCCTTGATCCGGGTGGGATTGGCGTATTCGCTGGTCAGGGCGTGCCAGTCGGCCACGAAAAAGTAGCAGTCGTATTCTTCCTGGAGCTTGATCCAGTTGGCGATGACGCCGAAGTAGTGACCGAGGTGGAGGGGGCCGGTGGGCCGCATGCCGGAGAGAATGCGTTTGTTGTCGCTCATGATGGAATCGCTGGGTTTATATGTTGACGCCGAGCAGGGCGGCCGCGCCCGAGACCAGGGGGAAGATCACCTGGCCCACCAGGGAGTAGCCGGAGAAGCGCCCGACAAGGATCAGGCCGATGAGGATGAAGAATCCGTATCGGCTGAGGCTCATGTACTTGTAAGCCAGACGAGGCGGCAGAAAATACGCCAGAACGTTGCTGCCGTCCAGTGGCGGGATGGGAATGAGGTTGAAGATGCCGAGGACAAGGTTCACGAAGACCCCGGCCTCGCAGATGTAATACAGGGGCACCACCACTGACTGGGCCAGCCCTCCTTGGGTGAAGGGGATCGAGGCCAGCAGGTGCAGGACGATGGCGAAGACGCAGGCGAGGATGAAATTGACGCCCGGACCGGCGATGGCGGTGAGCAGCATGCCCTTGCGCGGGTCCTTGAAGTAGTTCGGATTGATGGGCACGGGCTTGGCCCAGCCGAACTGGACGAAAAAGAAGGCCAGGGTTCCCAGCGGGTCCAGATGCCTGATGGGGTTGAGCGTCAGCCGTCCCATGGACTTGGCCGTGGGGTCGCCGAGCAGATAGGCGACGTAGCCGTGGGCCACCTCATGGCAGACCAGGGCGATGAGCAGGCCGGGAGCAAGGATGACCGCCTGCTGGAGGGCGGCTGCGGAAAAGAAAGCGGGCATGCGAAGCGGCTACCATGCGAGGGTGGGCGACGCAAGCGGAATGTCCGTGACGATCCCTTACGGGTGCGCCGCAACAGGACGTTTGCCAGGGATGAACCGGAACCGGTCCAGCGCTTCCCGCGTCTCTTGGGTGACGTGGTGCCCTGGCAGGTCGATGCGGACCCGTTTCTCCAGCTTGGCCTCATGCAGGGCAGTTGCAAAAGCCGGGGTGGAGGTCAGGAGTTCCTGGAATTCGCCGGACTCATACGCGGCCTCGAGACCACGGAGGATGTCGTTGTGGAGGTCCTGCCTGTCCTTTCCCACAAAGAAGTAGAAGGCAAATGGGTAGGTCAGCAGCAGGTGCTCGTCGATGACCAGTTCCGGGTTGGTGCCCTTTTGCAGCCGATACTCTCCGCCAATCTCGAAAAGCCCGCGCGGGAAGAGGTCCACCCGGCCGGCGGCGGTCATCCTGTAGAGGAGTTCCCCTTTGTACACCTCCTCGACACGGAGGCCTGCGGCCCTGAGGATGGGGACATCGGCCCAGCCGAGCCCCTGGATGAAAGTGAACTCGCGGAGATCCTCCAGGGTGCGTACCGACTTCAGCTTGCCTGCCGTGGCCTTGTTGGTGAGCAGGATGCGCTGTCCCGAGCCGACACCGAGCATGATGGGTGCGTGCACCGCCAACAGCTCGGTTTCGAGCTTCGGGCTCGTGCCCAGAACGATGACGCAAGCCTCGCCAGGGGTCTTGATGCGCTCGATTCGACGTAATTGAGAGGACTCGTCTATGCTGACGGCGACGCGGTAGGGCTTGCCGGACTTGGTGAGCGCAAGCTTGAGAAGCGCCTCGTTGTAGCCCTCGCCCGCATTCTCTGCGGATTGGATGAGATGAACCGTCTCCGGCTCCTCCGCCAGGCAGGGCAAACAGGCTCCCAGGAGCAGGGTCAGAATTGTAAGCAAAAGGCGCGGCACGCTTCATTCTCCGGATGATGTGGGAACAGTCGCCCCAGAAAACGCAATTTCACCCCGTTGTCAATGTTCCGCTCAAGGCGGCTACATGATCTCGGCGCGGGACAGCATCTCCACGAACCGTTTGAGTAGCGGCTTTTCCACCATGCCATCGTCGTCCATGATGGTCTTGAGCGCCTCAAAGGGACGCAGGGCCTTGCGGTAGGGCATATTACGGGTCAGCGTGTCGTAGGCGTTGCACAGGCAGATTATCTGCACGTACTGCGGGATGTCCTCGCTGCCGGCCTTGGTGGGATAGCCTTTGCCGTCGGCCCGCTCGTGGTGGAAGAGGATGCAGTTGGAGGCGATGGAGGAGAGGTTGAAGCAGGAGCAGGTTCTGGCCCCGACCATGGGGTGCAGCTGAAGCACGGCGGCTTCGTCTCCGCTGAGCTCTGCGGGGTCCTTGGTCACGATGTCCTGGGGGAGGCCTATTTTGCCGATGTCGTGGAGCAGGGCGCCCATGCCGCAGGATAGGATCTTGAAATCCTGGTAGCCGAACTCATGCATCAGGGCCATGGAGTAGACCATGGTGCTGATGCCGTGGTGGTAAATATTGTACCCCTTGCTGATGAAGCCGGAAAGATGCTTGAGGGGCTTGGGCGACTGGATGAACCCGGCGGTGGAAGTAATAAGCTGCTCGAATCGGTGGTATCGCTTCTCAAAGGTGGGGCCGGGCAGCTTGTCTTCATAGAGTTCCTTGCCCAACATGGCGGCGGCGTTGGACCAGGCCTCGGCGCGTTTGTCCAGGGGAATTCCCTCGTCATCCAGGATGCCGGTGATATACTCGTTCAGATAGGTTCGGTAGCTGTCCAGGCTGCGCTTGTCGATGTATACGTTGTTGACGCTGTTGGCGGCCAGTTCGCGGCATTGGCCGCCGGTCAGGGTCATGCCGGCGGCGTTGAACAGGACGTAGTTGCCCTCATGGCGCAGGAAGACGTCGAAGGGTACCCGGGAGTCGGCCCGCAACATGAGTGGGGAGATGGAGACGTATTGGGGCTTGCTGCGCTTCGGGACCATGCGTGTTTTCCTGTGGCGGCGTCAGGTTGTCTGAAATGACGCCCTGTGCCGTATGGATTTTTCTACGTGCCGCCTTTCCCGATGTCAATTTCGCGGTTGTGACGCCAGCTGGGAAGCAAAAGGCGTCCTCTCCATTTCGGGAGAGGACGCCCTGCGGAAAAAATACCGGGGACGGCCTACATGCCGGCCTTGTTCACGGCCATGCGCACCTTGTCCTTGAGTTCGGTAAGATCCACGGACTTGACCACGTAGTAGTCGGCGGCGATGGATTTGAGGTCGTGCTGGAAGGAGTCGTAGGCCGTGGACAGGATAACCGGAATCTGTTGGTTCTGGGAGCGGATCTCCTGCAACAGGTCCAGGCCGGACCGGTTCACGCCGAGTTTGATATCCAGAATGACGATGGTCGGGTCTTCGCGGCCGATGACGTCGAGGATGTCCTCCTCTCCGTCGGAGGTGGCCACTTCATAGCCGTCGGCCTCCAGTTCTTCCCGGTAGAGCATGCGGATGTGTTTTTCGTCGTCGACGACGAGAATCTTCGGTTGGCTCATGGAATCCTCCTTGAGAAAATATCCCTATGTCGGACGTTACAGGACATTGCGGTTTTGGGTCAACACGATTCCCTTATTTTTTGGCAAGGATTGGCATTTGCCGCATGCGTCAGCAGGGACTCCACGCCTTCCGACCTTGAACTCGGCGGACTTCGCGGGTAGGGTCCGCCCACACCGCTGGCATTCAAAACGGCTGGCGGAAGGAGAAACAATCATGATTACCGTCCATCTCGAACCGGAGGGGGAAGTGGTCGAGCTGCACAATACCAAAAGTGTGCTCGCCGTGCTGAACCGGCTGAACCTCCGTTCCACCATGGCCATCGTCGTCCGCGACGGCGAGCTGCTCACCCCGGACCGCAAGCTGCACATGAACGACGTGCTGATGGTCCGCAAAGTCACGTCCGCAGGCTAGGGAGGCCATCATATGAAATGCTCTCGCTGCAAAAAGCTCGCGTGCGTGGCCCTGCCCAGCCACCACGCCGGATTCTGTCCCGAGTGCTTCCCGCTCTTTTTCACCCGCCAGGTGGAGACCGCCATCCGGCGCGAAAAGATGTTCACCCATGACGAGCGCATCCTCGTGGCCCTGTCCGGCGGCAAGGACTCCCTGGCGTTGATGCTGGAGCTCAAGCTCCAGGGATACGACGTCACCGGTCTGCACATCGACCTCGGCATCCCGGATTCCTCGTGGAAGGCGCGCAAGAAGGTCGAGGACTTCTGCGATGCCAACGACCTGAAGCTGGAAGTCTTTGAAATGGAGGCGTGGGGATTGCCCATCTGCGACGTGAAGCAGTACGTGGACCGTCCAGTCTGCGCCGTGTGCGGCAAGCTCAAGCGTCACCACTTCAATCGCATCGCCCGCGAGGGTGGCTACGACGCCCTGGCCACGGGTCACAACCTCGATGACGAGGTGGCGCGCCTGTTCGCCAACACCCTGCGCTGGGACACCCCCTACCTTTCGGATCAGGGCCCGGTTCTGCCCGCGAGCGACGGGTTCGTGCGCAAGGTCAAGCCGCTCTTCCGCCTCTCGGAGTTCGAGACCGCCAACTACGCGTTCCTCAAGGGCATCGAGATTCATTCCGACCCCTGCCCCTACGCTTCGGGCGCGAGCTTCACCAACCACAAGCAGTTGTGGGGCGAACTGGAGCACCGCAGCCCGGGCCAGAAGTTTCAGTTCTACAACGGGTTCCTCCAGCGCGGCAAACTGGCCTTCCAGGCCCTGGAAAAGGAAACCGGCGCGACCCTGCAGCCGTGCGAGGAGTGCGGTTCGCCCACCAGCGTGGGGCGCTGCTCCATCTGCCGCATCAAGGAATCGGTCCACCGGAAAAAGGCCGCCGCAGCGGAAGGATAGGCGATCATGGCCGCCCCGAAGATCTCCGTGACCCTGCCCTGCTACAACTGCGGGGAGACTGTGGGCCGGGCTCTGGACTCGATCCTGGCCCAGACCTGTGGGGATTTCGAGGTGGTGGCCGTGGATGACGGCAGCACGGACCACACCGCGTCCGTGTTGGCCGAATACGTCCGCAGGGATGGGCGCGTGCGTACCTTCTCCATCGAGCACGGCGGGGTGGTTGCCGCGGCCAACGCCGCCATCGAGGCAGCCCGTGGGCGGTACATCGCGCGCATGGACGCCGACGACGAGATGCTTCCCGAACGGCTGGCCGCCCAGGCCGGGCTCCTGGACGAAAATCCCGGCCTCGGCCTGGTGGGCTGCCGGGTGCGCTTCGGCGGTTGCCGCGAGTCCTGCGCCGGCTACGCCCACTATGTGGACTGGACCAACACGCTGCTCACGCCCGAGGCCATCTCCCTGAACCGATTCGTGGAGTTCCCGGTGCCCAACCCGTCCATCCTCTATCGCCGGGAGTGCGTGGAGACCCACGGCCTCTACCGCGACGGCGACTTTCCCGAGGACTACGAACTGCTCCTGCGCTGGCTGGAGGCCGGGGTGGCCATGGCCAAGGTGGACGAGGAGCTGCTGGTCTGGAACGACCCGCCCTCGCGTCTCTCGCGCAACCACCCGCGCTACGACGTGGACGCCTTCTACCGGGTCAAGAGCGAATACCTGGCTCGCTGGCTGGGGGCCAACAACCCGCACCATCCTGTTGTCCACATTCTCGGCTCGGGGAGGACCACCCGCAAGCGCGCCGACCTGCTCCTTGACCACGACATCGAGTTCGCGGCCTACCACGATGTGGACCCGCGCAAGATCGGCCACGTGGTCAACGGCGTGCCCGTGCTCGACCGCGACAGGATTCCGCAGCCCGGAGCTGGGTTCTGCCTTCCCTATGTGGCCAGCCGGGGAGCGCGCGAGGAGATCGCCGAGTTCCTGGAGGCTCGAGGCTTCGTGCTCGGGCTGGATTATCTTCCCGCAGCGTAACATACTCTGATCACGGTCAATGCGCTTGACCAAAACAGCGGAATCGGCGTATCGCTTGATCGATTTTCTCAATAGTAACCATACGAGGAAGCCGATGATAGTCACGAACATCGAGTCCATTCCGGGGAAAACCGTTGTCGAGCACTTCGGCCTGGTTTCCGGCAACACCATCCGCGCCAAGCACTTCGGGCGGGATTTCATGGCGAGCCTGAAGAACATCGTTGGCGGCGAACTGAAAGGATACACCGAGCTGCTGCAGGAGTCCCGCGAGGAGGCCACCCGGCGCATGACCGAGGAAGCCCGCGAACTGGGAGCCAACGCCGTGATCAACGTCCGCTTCTCCACCTCTTCGGTGGCGGCGGGCGCTGCGGAAATCTATGCCTACGGCACTGCCGTCCTGGTGGAGTAGGAGCGCGCCATGGAACTGTATATAGTTCTTGCGCTCCTCGTCCTGGGGTATGTGGCCGGAACGTATCGAGAGCGCCGGCACTACCGGTCCATACTGCGCCGGGAACAGGAGTTGGTGAACGTGCCGGTCAGCAGCATGAAGACCGTGCCCTTTGATGAAGACCGCATCGAGCGGGCCGAGCTGATTCAGGGCAGCGTGGTGGTGGGCACCGACTACTTCAAGCGTATCGCCGCATCCCTGCGCAATCTGTTCGGCGGCAACATCCGCGTCTATGAATCCCTGATCGACCGCGCCAGGCGGGAGGCCGTGCTGCGGCTCAAGGAGTCTGCCGGAGACGCCGACATCGTCGTCTGCCTCCGCATCGAGACCTCGACCATCGGCGCGGGCAGCAAGAACAAATACGCCTGCGTCGAGGCGTTCGCCTACGGCACGGCCATTACCCTCAAGGGACAATGCGCCTGACCAACAAGCTGCCGCAACGCAACCACAACCTTTCTCCGGCATCGCCTCTGGGGAACTTTCTCAAGAGCCTGATCGGAGGGGCGGTCATCCTCGCCGTGCTCTATTTCGGGATGGTCTGGATGCTCGACCTCTGCATCCCGCATATCTCCCCGGAGATGGAAGCGTGGCTGGGCAACGTATTCTCGCGCCATTATGACGGCGGCGGACGCACCGGGGAGGAGGTCCGGTTGCAGCATCTGCTGGACAGCCTCGCGGCTACCGGTCCTGCCCTGCCGTACCGGCCCGTGGTGCACATCGAGCAGTCTGACGGGGTCAACGCTTTTGCGCTCCCCGGCGGCAACATCGTTGTCCTGTCCGGTCTGCTGGACCAGGCCGCGTCCGAGCGTGAGGAGGCCTTTGTTCTGGCCCACGAGCTGGGGCACATTGCCCACCGCGATCATCTGCTCGGTCTGGGGCGGGCGATCACCCTGACTTCGCTCAACCTGCTGTGCTCCGCTGTGGCGGGCGTGGAGCTTCTGCCCGAAACCCTGGTGCTCTATGACCGGTCCGTCTCCCGGCAGCGTGAGGCCGCCGCCGATCGATTCGGCCTGGATCGCTTCTACCGGTTCTACGGCGATCTGGACGGCTCCTTCGACTTTTTCGAGCGCCAGAAGGCCCAGCGGGAGCAACCCGCCTGGGCCGAATACTTCTCCACCCATCCCGGCGCGGAGCACCGGATAGCCTTGTTGCAGCGTTACGCGGCGGACAAAGCGTACGCCGCCAAGCCGGTTCCCTGATTCCGCCCATTCCCTTTCCGGGCCGCATCTGGCATCCTCCTGCGGACACAAGGAGGCGACATGCAATACATATCCACACCGGACAGTCCTGCACCGGCGGGGCACTATTCCCAGGGCGTCGTGCACGGCGGGCTGGTCTACGTTTCGGGCATGCTGGCCGTGGACCCGGTCAGCGGAGAAAAGAAACTGGGCAGCGTGGAGGAACAGACCCTTCAGGCACTGAACAACGTGGAAGGCGTGCTCAAGGCCGCCGGTTCCTCGCGCGACAAGGTCCTCAAGTGCACCTGCTACGTGGCGGACATTGAGCTGTGGGGGCGGGTCAACACGGTTTATGCGGAATTTTTCGGGGAGCACAAACCGGCGCGGGCCGTGGTGCCCACCCGTGAGCTGCACTTCGGCTTTCTGGTGGAGATCGAGTGCGTGGCTGCTGTGGAGGAAGCGTAATGGCGACATTGGTATGCAAGGCGTGCGGTGAGCGTTTTCCGGACACGGACGCGCGCTGGCGCTGCGGTTGCGGCGGTGTGCTGGACCTGGATTTCACCCCTTCGCTGGACCCGGCCGAGGTGGCCGGGCGGCCCGCCACCCTGTGGCGCTACCGGGAGGCTCTGCCCGTACCCGAGGGTGCGGAGCTGACTTTGGGCGAAGGCTTCACCCCGCTCCTGCCGGTGGAGATCGGCGGGCGGGAGGTGCTGGTCAAGCAGGAGCATCTGGCCCCCACCGGCTCGTACAAGGACCGTGGCGCGGCGGTGATGATCGCTCTGGCCGCCCACCTGGGCGTGTCCGGCGTAGTGGAGGACTCCTCGGGCAACGCCGGGTGTGCGGTGGGCGCCTACTGTGCCAAGGCGGGCATTCCCTGCCGCATCTTCGTCCCGGCGGACAATTCTCCGGGCAAGCTCGGCCAGATAGAACTCTACGGCGCAGACCTGGTGGCCGTGCCCGGCAGCCGCGAGGACACCGCCGCGGCGTGCATGGAGGCCGCGGCCGACACCTTCTACGCCAGCCACGTGTACATGCCGCACTTCTTTCACGGCACCAAGACTTTCGCCTACGAAGTGGCTGAACAACTCGGCTGGCGCGCGCCCGACACCGTGGTCCTGCCCGCCGGGAACGGCACGCTTCTGCTCGGAGCTTATATCGGGTTCACCGAACTGGCCGGGATGGGGCTGATCGAGTCCGTGCCCCGGCTGATCGCGGTCCAGTCCGCCGGATGCGCGCCCCTGGCCGCAGCCTTCGAGGCCGGCGCATCGGTCCCGGCGGAGATCAGGACCTCCCCGACCCTGGCCGAAGGGATCGCCATTGCCGCGCCTGTTCGCGGGGCGGACATGCTCGAGGCCGTGCGCGCCACGGACGGACATTTCCTGGCAGTCGAAGAGGACGAGATACTGGCTGCCTTCCGGGATATGGGCCGCAAGGGATATTGCATCGAGCCGACCTCCGCCGCAGTCATTGCCGGGGCGGCCAGATATGTGCGGAGCGCCTCCCCGGACGAGGTGGTGGTCACCGCGTTCACGGGCCACGGGCTCAAGGCGGGAGATAAGCTGCATAAGCTCTCGGGAGTATAATCGTGGTGGAAAACGGCTCTTCCAACCCCAGGAGACCTTGGCTGGCCGCGCTCCTCTCCCTGGTCTGCACCGGGCTGGGGCAGGTCTATGCCGGGCCGTGGAAGCGCGGCGTGACGTTCCTTGCCGTAGAAGCGGTAATCGGCACGGCGGTCTTCGCCTGTCTCGGCACCATGACCGGCCTGGTAGCGGGCATGTCCGTGCTCGTGGTCTTCAATATCTATGTGGCGGCGGACGCCTTCCTTGTTGCGCGACGGGCTGGCGAATATCGCCTCGGACCGTGGAACCGGTGGTGGGTGTACGGCTTGGTCGTGGCCGTTGGCCTGGGGTTGGGCTCGGCCCTGGACGCGGTGGTTTCGGCCCGCTCCTACGAGACCTACCGGGTGCCGTCGGAGTCCATGGTGCCCACGCTGCTGGTGGGCGACCATTTCATGGCCGAGGTCCTCGCGGAGGACGAGCCCCTGTCGCGGGGCGATGTCGTGGTCTTTCTGGAAAAGCGCAGCGGCAGGCACTTCGTCAAGCGGGTCATCGGCCTGCCGGGCGAGACCGTGTCCATGCGCGACAAGACGGTCCACATCAACGGCGGGCGGCTGGACGAGCCCTATGCGCGTCACATCTCACCGGTGAATCTGCCGGTCCGCGATACCTTCGGTGCCATCCCCCTCGGACCGGACGAATACTTTGTCATGGGAGACAACCGGGAGGAGTCCCACGACTCCCGCTGGCTCGGCCCGGTCAAGCGGAGCGTCATGGAAGGGAGAGCCAAATATATCTATTTCCCCGGCGGCAGAGAGAATCCTGACTGGACTTCACGCTGGGGCATGGAAGTTCGGTGATCTACCAGAAGTCGGGCGAGATGAGCAGCCCGTCGGCCTGGTTGACCTTGAGCGGGGCTATTGTTTCGATGTCCAGGGCGCGCATGTAGCCCAGGACCAGGATGAGGTTGGTCAGGCGGGTATCCGCGTACTCGCTGTTGAATGCCTCGTCGCTCTTGCCGGTCCAACGCGACAGGGCTTCCTCCACCTCCAGGCGGGTGTAGGCGGGGCCTCGCTGGCCCAGGAGTTCGGGAACGGCGTGATAGTGCACCCCGCCGATGCCCACGACGCGCACCTTGCCGTTGCGAATCCGGTTGGCCAATCCCTTTTCCACGCTGAGCATGGCATAGGCTTCGACCAGCTCAAGCCCGCGTTCCACCTCATTGGCGGACATGGGGTTGGGAGAGGAAACCGTGTTGATATCTCTGCCCTGGATGGCCGAGATGACCGCGTTTTTGAACGAGACCGAGGCCATCTTGTCGATATGGAACACGAGGCTGCCGTCGTTGGCCCGGACGGTCATGGTCTGATCGTCTCCGCCGATGTCCCAGACCAGCAGGTCCGGGGAGGCCACGCTCGCGTGCTGCTGTACGGACTGGTAGCTGAGCAGCGATGCCTGCTGCTCGGAGACGATGCGCGCGGCAAACCCGGTCTCCTCCTGGATGAGGGCGAAAAACGCCTTGCCGTTCCTGGCCTCCCGGAAGGGCGGGCCTCCCACGGCGGAGAATTCATGGGTGCCCAGAGCCAGGGCCTTCCGCTTGAGTTCCTTGACGGCCTTCATTCCCTTTTCCAGTATATCCTTGCTCAGGTTGCCGTCGTAGGAGCGGGCCATGTCCTCTGCATAGTCCACCTTGACGGAAAAACGCTGCACGATTTTGACGACGTCGCAGGAGATGGGATTGACGTCCGCCACCGTGCACTTGGTCACGGCTGAGCCGATATCCAGGGCGGCCCTTCGGATGACCGTCGGAGACTCGGCGGCCATGGTCAGGGCTGGGAAAAGGAGAAGCAGGAGGCAGAGAAACAACCCGGCACGGATGATGGTCCCGGAAACGGCCTGGAAGGTATGGTGGCGGTGTGCGGTCATGGCGATGTCTTACAGCTTGGTGGAGCGGTACGTGCTACGGTTGCGATGCATCTGGTATTTGCGCACAGCCCGGTTGTGTTCGTCAAGGGTTCGGCTGAAATGATGCGTGCCATCCCCCTTGGCCACGAAGTAAAGGAAGTCGTGTTTCTCCGGATGGATGGCGGCCTTCAGCGCGTCCAGCCCTGGTGAGCAGATGGGCCCGGGCGGCAGGCCCGCGTGCGTATAGGTGTTGTAGCGGTTGCCTTTGTCCTGAAGGTCGCTCTTTCGCAGATTGCCGTCAAAGGAAGGGCCCAGGCCGTATATGATGGTCGGGTCGGACTGGATGAGCATCCGCTTCTTCAGCCTGTTGCGGAATACGCCCGCGATGCGCGCCCGCTCCGAGGCGTCGCCGGTCTCCTTCTCCACGATGGAGGCGAGGATGACCGTCTCATGCATCTTTTTGAACGGCGGTAACCCTTCGGGCCATGCCTTGGCCGCGTTCTTGAAGAATTCCCTGATCATGGTCTCGGCCATGTACGGGGACTGGTCGCCGCGCGGCGGGGTGAGCAGGTAGGTCTCGGGAAAGAGATAGCCCTCGGCGTCTCCTGCCTTGATGCCGTATTTGGCGAGCAGGTCGGGGTCGCGTACGGCCTCGGCAAAGGTCTCACCGCTGCCGATGCCCGCCTCGCTGATGCGATCTCCGGTCTGCCACCAGGTCAGTCCCTCGCGGACAGCGACCTTTTTCATGATCCCCGCCGACGTGGTCAACTCGTGCAGAACGGCTTCCGGCACCCAGCCCGTGTTCAGCTTGAACACGCCGGCCCGAATGGACGAGGTGCGCCCGGACCTGGCGGCCAGGCCGAGGAAGCGGCGGGTGTCGGTGATCAGCCCGGCCTGCTTGAGATTTCGTGAGATGGTGGTGAAGATCTGCCCCGGCTCCACGCGGAAAACCACGTCGCGGCCAGGGGTTTCGGGCGGCACGGTCAGAAACTGTTTTTCCTGCCACGCCTTGTGCCAGCGGTAGCCGCCCAGGCCGATACCGGCCAGGAGCGCAAGGACCGCAATCCCTATGAAGAGTGTCCGTTTTCGAGCCATGAGCGCAAGATGATGGTTGCGGCCTGGCTGTCCAGGGCCTGTTTCCTTTTTTTGCCGCGCAGCCCTGCTGCGTTGAGTTCCTCTTCGGCCTGCGCCGAGGTCAGCCGCTCATCCATCAGGTGGATGGGCAGGTCGGTCCGCCGCCCCAGGCTCTCGGCGAAATTCCGGGCCTGGCGCGTGGTCAGGGTGTCCTCGCCCTCCAGGGACAGGGGCAGGCCGACCACGATGGCGCCGACGGATTCCTGTACAATGATTTCGAGGAGTTCGTCAAAAAGAGCGTTCCGGGTGGTCCGCTCCAGGGTCTTCAGCGGCGAGACCAGGGTCTGCGTTTGGTCGCACACGGCCAGGCCCACGCGTTTCAACCCGAAGTCGATGCCGAGAACGCGCACGCCTACAGATCCTTGAGTGATTTCTTGGTCCGGTAGCCCATGGCCTGGATGTCGGCCACCAGCTCGCCGGAATCGTCGCAAACCCGAACCGAATAGGTGGCCATGCGGCCTCCGGCGGAAATCTCCTCGGCTGTGGCCGTGAGGCATTCGCCTTTGCCGGGCTTGAGGTAGGCGATGGACAGGTTCACGGCCAGGGCCGCGTTGCCGTGGCTGTTGGCCGCCGCGCCGAAGGCTGTCTCGGCCAGGGTGTAAATGGCCCCGGCGTTGACCGTGCCGAAGGGATTGAGATGCTCGTCGCGCAACGCCAGGCGGCAGGTTGCCCGGCCTGGAGAGACCTCGGTCACCTCCACGCCCACCAGCGCGGCAAAGGGATTGCCCGTCGAGAGCAGCTCCTTGACGGCTTCGCTGTCCATGTCCGTACTCCTTGCCTTGTTCCGGCGGCAGATGCGCGCCCGTTACGCTCCCTTGCGCTCCACCTGTTCCATCAGCTCCTTGAGCTCCTTCTTCCACTTGGGACCGCCCACGCACTCGGCCAGGTATTCCGCCGTGTGCATGACCCGGTTGGGCCGCTTCATCTGGAGCAGGGACCTCTTTATGCCCACCTTGCAGGACGGGCAGCCCACCACGATGGGCTTGTCACGGTTCTCGCTCAAGTCTGATTCGAGTTGAATCTGCTTGCGCTCGCGCAGCCGGTTGTAAATGTCCGGCGTGGTCAGCGCGCCCAGGCCGGACTCGCCGCAGCAGCCCGGGGACAGGGATACGTCCGTGCCGGTCAGTTTGGCCAGGTTGGACCGGTACAGGTCGGCGGCCTTGGTCTTGGGCACGTCCACCCATTCCGCGTGGCAGGCCGAGTGGTAGACCACGGGCTCGGTCTGGCGCAGGCCGATGGGGTGGCTTGCCAGGCGTTCCATGAGGAACTGGATGACGTCCATGTGCTTGAGCGGGTCCACCAGCTCGCCGGAGAAGTCATAGGTCTCCAGGGACTCGCGGCAGGTGCCGCAGGCGGTCAGCAGCGTGGTGGCCTTGAGCCCTGCCTTGCCGGTCTTGACCAGCAGGTCGAGGAAGGCCTGGACGTTGCGGTGTCGGTTGGTCTTGTACGCCTCCTCGCAGCCCGAGGCGAGCAGCGGGTAGCCGCAGCACATGTGCTTGTCGGGCAGGACCACATTCACGCCGGACTTGAGCAGCAGGTAGACCGAGGCCTGTCCGATGGAGCGGGAGAAGAGCGAACCGCCGCAGCCGGGGAAGTAGAGCACGGTCTCGTCACGCGCCGCGCGCGGGTTCTTGAACACCGAGCCGGTCTCCAGCTTCAGGGACTCCGACAGGTTGCGGAAGTCCATGTCCGGGCTGCGGTGCTTGAACATGGGCGACTCGATGCGCGAGAGCCAGCGGGCCGGGATCATGCCCAGGGTCTTGTCCTGCACAGACTGGCCGATGGCGAGCAGCTTGGCCGTAACCGGGACCGTGGCCGCCGGGTTCTTGGCCAGATTCTTGAGGATGATCTGCTTCAGCGGGTGGCCGGACTTGCCCTTGGAATCCAGGAAGGACCGGATGGACAGGGCGGACCCCGCCGAGTCGATCTTTACCGGACAGACGGCCTGGCACTTGCCGCAGGCCGTGCAGTGGTCCATGAGGTCGCGCAACTGGGCCATGAGGCCGGGCGCGGGCTCGCCGGACTGGATCTGCGAGTAGTAGATGCCCTCGATGAGCGCGCCCAGCGAAATGTTCTTGTTCCTGGGATGGAACATCAGCCCCTTGTCCGGATAGTACATGGGACAGACCTGCTTGCACTTGCCGCAGCGGGTGCAGGTCTGGATGTTCCTGAGCAGGCGGATGAGCGCTTCCTTGTCCTTGAGCTGGGTGGCGTCGAGGTCGTTGATCAGCCGGTTGAAGGAGAAGGTGAAGGGCTGGCTCGGCAGCTCGCGCCGGACGAGTTTGCCCGGGTTGAACACGTCGTTGGGGTCCACCAGCTTCTTGTACTCGGCCAGGGCCTTGATCTTTTCCTCGCCCAGGAAGGCGATCTTTGTGACGCCGATGCCGTGTTCGCCCGAGACCTCGCCGCCCATCTCCTGGACCTTGGTCATGACCGCTTCAGCGGCCTCGTGGGCCTGGGCCAGCATCTCTGCGTCGTTGGAGTTGACCGGCAGGTTGACGTGACAGTTGCCGTCGCCCGCGTGCATGTGGTTGGCGATGACGATGCGGCGCTGCTGCATCTCCTGCCAGAAGGCCTTTATCTCACGGTCGAGCTTGGGGTACGTGTCGCGCAGCTTGAGGAACAGGAAACGGCACTGGGCCTCCTGCTCGGTGTCGGAGTGGTCCTTGGAAGAGACCGCCCCGCTCAGGATGGACTCGACGCGACGCTTGGCCTCGGCGATGTCTTCGTCGTTTTCGTTGACGCCTTCCAGGTCCAGGACCCGGTTCAGGGTCTTGTCGTAAATCTTGGCCAGGTAGATGAGGTTCAGGTCCTCCAGGTATTCCGAGAATTCCGGGATGACGTCCGTGGGGATGACCACGTCCTCGTTGATCTTGAAGCCCGAGGTGCGCTTGGCGATGGCCGAGAGCTTGTGCCGGTCCTCCCAGAAGAGTTCGGCCTCCTTCTCGTCGCGGGCGGTGAAGATGTCCACGCCGTCGTAGGGCTGGGCCAGGGCCACGATGGTCTGGCTGGCCGCGTCCAGGGCCTCCTTGTCGTCGGAGTCGAGCTGGAGGATGAGCACGGAGATGGGGTCGCCCTCATACTGGGTCGATTTGGCCTGGTATTCGATGGCCTGGACGTATTTGGGTCCGAACTCCTCCAGGGCCGAAATCTTGACCAGGTCGCCTTCCTCGCGAATCTTGTTGCGCAGGCCGACCACGTCCTTGATCACGAGCATGGCGTTGTTCATGGACCGTCCGTAGAACTCCAGACAGAGCACGCGGGAGTGGGCCAGGGTCGGGTAGCAGATGAAGGTGGCCTCGGTGATGATGCCGTCCACGCCTTCCTTCTGCACGCCGGGCAGGCCTCCCAGATACTTGTTGGAGACGTCCTTGCCCAGCTTCTCCTTGCGGATGTCCTTGCCGCCCAGGCTGACGGTGTCGATGAGCTTGCCGTACTCGTCGAAGATCTCGAACACGGCCGTGTCGGTTTCGTAAATCTTATGGCGCGGGTGATCCTTGCGCCGCACCTCGATCAGCTGCCCGGAGGGCTTGACCATGCGGTAGCGCAGGATGTTGTCGATGGTGGTGCCGTACTCGAAGGCGAACGGCCCGCCCGCGTTCTCCGCGATGTTGCCGCCCAGGGAGGAGCCGGCCTTGGACGCCGGGTCCACGGTCAGGAGCAGCCCTTCCTTCTCGGCGGCTTTGATACCGTTCAGGGTGATCACGCCGGACTGGACCGTGATGGTCTTGTCCTTGGTGTCGATGTCCAGGATCTTCTTGAAACGGGACAGGGAGAGGATCACGCTCCGGGGCATGGCCGGGATGGCGCCGCCCGTGGCGCCGGTGCCGCCGCCGCGCGGGATGATCCCGAACTGCATTTCGTTGGCAAGCCGGACGATGCCCTGTACCTGGGCCTCGGTCTCCGGGAAGAGTACGAGCATGGGCAGCTCCATGCGCAGGTCGGTGGCGTCCGTGGCGCATTCGATGCGCATGTGCGGTGCGTCGCCGATGCCGCGTTCGGGCATGAACTGGCCCAGCCGCTCGATGATCCGCTTGCGGAAGGCCTGTTCCCGGTCGAACCGCTCCCAGAAGAGCTCAATGCCCTTGGCCAGGATGGTGCCGAATTCCTTGTCCAGCAGGGGCTTGGACATGTTCAGCCGCCGATCCACGGACTGGCGCACCAGTTTCGGGTCGATGAACGGGTTGTAGCGGACCATGAAGAGTTCGGCCGCCAGATTGGAGGCCAGTTTCTTCACGCCCTCGGGCCAGTGTTGATACTGCTCCATCTCCACAACGCCCAAGGCGCGGGTGATGAGTTGTTCGTCCGATATCGATATGTGGGGTCCAAGCTGGGCCATGTCTTATTACTCCATGGGAAATGGTGAAGAGTCAGGAAGTAGGACTTTTTTTGGCGGTTGGCAAGGGTGAGGGGTGGAGGGTGCCTGCGGCGCGGCCCGAGAGCCGGTGTTGGAGCGTACCGCTCCAACAGCCTCCAGGGTTCGCGCTTGCCGTGCGGTTGAGGCGTTTTGTTCGAAATGACAGGCTCCAGCGTAGCATTTGGTGAACGTCGGGACTGAGGGAGGTGGGAAAAGAGAAGAGGAAGCCGCCTGTCGGCGGCAATTGATGGGGAAAGGGTTTCGCCCCTTTCGGGGCGACTTACTTTTGGACCGGAGCGCCCAAAAGTAAGCAAAAGTCGCTCTGTTGGTGCTGCAGTGCGATCTCGGGACCAAGAGCCGCTAACACGGCTACCGCTGCCCGAAAAGCGAAAGCCTGCGGGCAGGCGCGCTTCGGGCTGTGCTTCAGCCGTGTGCAAGCGGCTCTAAGCCCCGAGCTCGATGACCGGTCCCAGCCGGGGTGATCGGTAGCTTGCCGAACGAGGCAACTCTCCTTTGCCTGACAAATTGAGCGATTCTCAGAATCGTAGCAAAGACATCTCTCTCATCCGGCCAAGTCGCGCTGGCTCCTGCGTACTAATCAGAAAGAAGCAGTCCGGCTCTTCGACTTCCTCTTCGGAGGTCCGCAGTCAGCCCCTTGCTCATGGGCCTAGAAGCTCACCAAACCGGGCGGCGTCTCTTGTGCCGGAGCACGCACGGAGTCGGACGGCCTACGTACGATAAGCTTGGCAGAGCGTTTCACTCCACGTAGTCCGGAGCCGACCGGGTTGGATGAGATTCTCGCCCGAGAGCAGCGGGGCGGAGATGGCGCTCACAGCGACCTTTCTTTGCTACTTTCTTTGGGCGCCGCCAAAGAAAGTAGGCCCGCCCGGCAGGGCATGGAGGGCTTTTGGGGCGCAGCCCCAACCCCGGCTCTCCGCGCGCTGCAAGCGTGATTCCCGGAGGGGGCGGAGCGGAACGCTCCAACACCGGCTCTCCGCGCCGCAGGCGCGATCCACCCACCTCGCCGCCGCAGGCGGCATCCCCACCTCTTCAGGGGCAGCGGGCCCACCCGCCTCTAAATACTCACCCTGCTGACGCCCTCGACATCGGCCAATGCCTGCCGCACCTCCTCGGTGGGCTTCGCATGCACCACGTAGACGGTCTGGACCTGCTCGCCGAGCTTGCGGGAGTTGTTCTCGCGGATGTTCACGCCCATCTCGCCCAGCAGGGTGCCGAACCGGCCGAACATGCCGGGCGTGTCGCGGTGGGTGATGAAGATGGTGTAGACCTGGGTGCCTTCCTCCTGGACGGTCTGGCCCACGTTGACGGAGTTGGCGTAATCTCCGCGCAGCAGGTAGGCGGAGACCACCTCGGCGATCTCCATGCCGGTGCGCACGCCCGCGTTGGTGGTGGACGCGCCCAGGTGGGCCGAGAGCACCACGTTATCGAGCTCGCGCAAGCGGCATTCGAAGGGCTGCCCCTCGCGCTTGGGTTCGGTCTCGTAGCAGTCCAGTGCGGCTCCTGCGATCCGGCCGGTCTGGAGCGCCTCGTACAGGGCGTCCTCGGATACGTTCTTGCCGCGCGAGGCGTTGATGAGGAAGGCGGTCTCCTTCATGTGCGAGATGGCGTCGGCGTCGATGATGGCGTCGCAGCCGCCGCAGTGCAGGGAGACGAAGTCCGCTTGTGCGAGGAGTTCAGGCAGGGTGTCCTTGTACTCCACGGCGGCGTCAAGAGAAGGGTAGGGGTCAAAGCCGATGACCTTCATGCCCAGGGCGCCCGCCTTGGCGGCCAGGGCCTGGCCGATACGCCCGCAGCCGATGATGCCGAGTGTCTTGCCGAACAGCTCCACGCCCAGGAAGCGCTTCTTGTGCCAGGTGCCGCCCATGAGCGTGTGGTGTGCCAGCGGCACCTTGCGGGCAATGGCGAACATGAGCCCCAGGGCGTGTTCGGATGTGGCGTTGAGGTTGCCGTTGGGCGCGAATTTGACGATGACGCCCAGCTCCTTGGCCGCCTCAAGGTCGATGTTGTCCGTGCCGATGCCGCCGCGCCCTACGATCTTGAGCTTGCCGTTGCCGGAGACCCCGGCTTCGAGCAGCCGCCGCGAGACCTTGGTCGCCGACCGGACGAGCAGCGCGTCAAAGGAGCCGATCTCGCCCAGGAGATCCTCCTCGTCGCGCTTCTCCGTGTCCACGGTGAATCCCCGATGCTTCAGGAACCGCCGCGCTTCCTCCACCAGACCGTCATTGGCGAGTATCCGCATGCCGAACTTCCCCCTTCGGCCAGCCGGACGGCGCGTAGCCTCCGAAATGGGCCGCAAAGGCGTTGGTCCCTCCGGTTCCTTTGCGGCCTCGTGCCCGCGCTTCCGGGACGGCCTGTTGTGATTTCCGTTACAACTTCTTCAGCTCCGTTTCGAGTTTGCCGAGATATTCGCCGAGCATGTCCGGCGTGATGTCGCCCATGTGTCCGATGCGGATGACCTGCCTGCGGCCCGCTTCCTCCAGGGCCGCGTTGAGCTTTCCGTAGCCCGGGTCCATGAGGTAGCCCTCGCCCCGGAGCGCTTCCTTCACGCCCTGCTTGAGCTGGGCCACGGTGACCCCTTCGGGACAGACCACGGTGGACACGGTGGGCGAGCGGTAGCCCTCGGGCGCGAACATGTCGAACCCGTCCAGGCCTTCCACCCACTTCTCGACCATGCCGCGCATCTCGATGTGGCGGGCGAAGCGGGCGGCGATGCCCTCATTGTTGACGATGTAGTCGAGCTGCACGCACATCTGGTTGGCCAGGGCGCAGTTGGGCGTGGTCAGGGTCTGGTGCTTGCGCGCCAGGACCAGGTGCTTGGAGATGTCGTGGTGGTGGCCCTTGTTCTGCACCCGGGCGGCCTTTTCCTCGGCCTCCTTGCTGATGAAGCCGATGCCGAACCCGGCGTTCAGGGCCAGGGCCTTCTGGGTGGCCGTGGAGTACATGGCGGCCCCGGAGTTCTTGAGGTCCAGGTCTGCGCCGCCGAAGATGGACACGCCGTCCACCAGGGGCATGGCGCCGTTCTCGCGGATCAGTTCGCAGACGGCCTTCATGTCGTTGACCACGCCGGTGGAAGTCTCGTTGTGGGTGAAGGATACCACGTCCGGGCGCATTTCCTTGAGCTTGGCGTCCAGAATGTCCATGTCGATGGGCTGGCCGTAGTCGAACTTGAGGTTTTCGGCCTTTTTCCCGTTGGACTCGGCCAGGGTGTAGTACATGTCGCCGAACGCTCCCACCGACACGTTCAGGATGGATTCGTCGTCGGCCACGAGGGAGCGCACCGAGGCCTCCATGCCGGTGGAGCCGGAGCCCAGGAACAGGACGGCCTCGTAGTCGTCGTCTGCCCCGGCCAGCTTCTTGAGGTTCTCGAAGATGGGACCGAAGCGCAGCTCGTTTTCGCTGTCGCGGTGGCCGAACTCGGGCAGGGCGGCGGCCTGCCTGACCTCTTGGCGGATGTATGTGGGGCCGGTGATGAAGAGCTTCAACGGTGCAAAATTCTGTATGCTCATTATGCGTTCCTTTCCGGGTGTGTTGAAGGGAGGGGGATGCCCAGCCGATAATGGATAATGTCCCCGTTCATATAACGAAGGCGCGCGGGTTGTCCAGAAAGGGGCTGCCCTTCAGGAGCTGTGACGCGTCATTCCGGGCCTGTTCTTCCGACGTCTATTTCCGAGCGGAAAACTCCAAAAACGTCAAGCGTCTTTAAGGGGCATGACTGTTTTGGAATGAAGTGGAACAAAAATGATGAAAGGTATGTTGTGCGTGATATAAATAGGAATATTGCCAGCAGTGTGTCTGGAGTGACTCATCAGTCAATGTGAGTGAATAGCAGTAACAACGTAAAACGTCCGTTTGGAAAACATAACAACGGTTAATATAAGATCATTTTATTGTAATTGACCGGTTTTATGTATTTTGATGTGTACATGATGCAGTAATTGTGGCAGTGTGCATCGAACTGAAACTCCTACGCATGAACCGGCATAGTACGAGGTTGGAAGGGTTGCCGCTCACGAGGGAAGGTGTCGCTCAACTGTCTGGAGAGCGGTGGCTTGCCTCAAACAAGGAGGTTTCGTCGATATGACGACCGCGCTTCTCGTACTGATTGCTGTCATGTGGATTCCCGTGGCCCTGCTGAACATCGGCAAGGGCGAACCCAAAGGAACCGGTGCCGTGTCCGCCCTGGTCGGTGTCATTGTGGTCTTTGGGGCGATCCTGCAGGCCGCCGTGTTCGGAGACGCCTTCACTGCAGGGCTGCTTTTCGCCCATGGCATCCTCTACTGCTGCGTGGGCTACGCCCTGCTGACCGGCCTGGAAGACCTGCGTTCGGTGGGTAACGTCAGCCTGACCGTGGCCCTCATCTCCGCCATTTACGCTCTCTGTTTCTACTACGGCGGTCCTGTCATGCCCGACGGCACTCGTCTCGTGGCTCCGAGCATGTACCTGGCCATGGCCTGCGTTGGCTACACCGTGCTGACCCTGGAAGTCTGGATGGCTTTCTACGGTAAACTCAACCCCGGCGTTGTGGCCTGGTCCCTGCTCATCTGGGTCCCGATCGGGCTGTGGATTCCCGCCTTTTACCTGATGACCGCCGGCACCCTGCCTTTCTAATCGGGCGTCGACAGGCACAGACCGCACACAAAAGGGCGCTCCGACCGGGGAGCGCCCTTTCCTTATATCGTGAAGAGATGAGGAGAATGGTTGAAAACAACTATTCTCGTTTTATTTCAATGCATTGAGAACGGTCTGTTTTAATGCGCCTCGGCCCAGTTCCTGCCTACGCCCATGTCCACCTTGAGGGGGACGTCGAGCTTGGCTGCCTGCTGCATGATCTCTACCAGCCTCGCGCCTGCCTGTTCGATATTCGCCTCCGGGGCCTCGATGATCAGTTCATCGTGCACCTGGAGCAGAAGCCGCGCGCCGAGAGCCTTCAACTCCTTGTCGCCGTAGGCGGCCACCATGGCCATCTTGATGATGTCGGCGGCGGTGCCCTGGATGACCGTGTTCACGGCCTGGCGGCGTGCCTCGCTGGCCTGCATGTTGTTGCGCGAGTGCAGCTCGGGCAGCAGGCGACGGCGTCCGGCCAGGGTGGTCACGAAGCCGTCGGTTTCGGCGTCCTTGATGATGGAGTCGTAGTATCCCTTGAGGGTTGCGAGCTTTTCGAAATAGCGCTCGGTGAATTCCTTGGCCTCGTTCTGGGTGATCTTCAGCTCGCGGGCCAGCTTTTGTACGCCCATGCCGTAGATCAGACCGAAGTTGATGGTCTTGGCGTTGCGCCGCTCGTCCGGGGTAATCGCGTCCACGGACTTGTCGGCCAGCAGGGCGGCGGTCCGGGAGTGGATGTCTTCATTGTTGCGGAAGGCGTCCAGCAGGGCCGGGTCTTTGGAAAAGTGGGCGAGCACGCGCAGCTCGATCTGCGAGTAGTCGGCGGCGGCCAGGCTGTTGCCCGGCGCGGCGGTGAAGCAGGCGCGCATGCGCGGGCCATACTTGCCCCGGATGGGAATGTTCTGGAGGTTGGGCTTCGAGCTGGAGAGGCGTCCGGTGGCTGTGGCCAGCTGGTTGAAGCTGGTGTGCAGGCGCGAATCCTCGTCCACCAGCTTGGGTAGGGGCTCCAGGTAGGTGGAGCGCAGCTTTTCCAGCATGCGGTATTCGAGAATATCCTCCACAATGGGGTGAGCGCCGCGGATTTTCTCCAGCACCGGGTTGGCGGTGGAGCGCATGCCGGTGGCGGTTTTGATCCCCGCCTGGATGCCCAGGGTGTCGAACAGGACCACGGCCAGTTGTTGGCTGGAGCGGATGTTGAACTCTTCACCGGCGTGGCCGATTATGGAGCGGGTCAGTTCGGCCAGTTGGTCGGAAACGTCGTCCAGGAAGTCGCTGAACGCGCCCAGGTCGATGGTGATGCCCGCCTTCTCCATGGACACCAGTACCGGGATGAGCGGGA
The DNA here is from genome assembly GCF_009762795.1 of Pseudodesulfovibrio cashew. Classification (NCBI taxonomy): domain Bacteria; kingdom Pseudomonadati; phylum Thermodesulfobacteriota; class Desulfovibrionia; order Desulfovibrionales; family Desulfovibrionaceae; genus Pseudodesulfovibrio; species Pseudodesulfovibrio cashew. Next base: position 1,876,774 of record NZ_CP046400.1, read on the forward strand.
TCTCCAGGTCGCGCATGAGCGGTCCGAGGTGGGCGGTCCGCACCTGGCCCTGAATGCCTTGCATGTAGGCCAGCGCGGCCAGTCCCTGGGACTGCCGGTGAAGATTTTGCGCGGCTTCGGCAAATTCGGGCCGGGCGTCCTGGTACAGGGAGAGGCGCAGGCGCGGCCAGACGTAGTTTCTCATCTCCGGGTCGAGGAGGTAGGCGGCCAGGCTGAGGTCGAACCATTGGGAAGAAAGAATATGGCCCCAGGCGTCGTCCGCCCGGAGCAGTTCCTGCACAGACGGCGTGGCGATGACCGAGGCGTGTTCCAGAGCACGGATCAGGGCCGGGAGCGGCCCGGTGTAGCGATATTCCTTGCCCTCGAGCCCGAGGAAGAGGGTGTCGTCCTCGAACACGAGCCCCACGTCTTCGCCCGCTAGGGAAGGCAGGGTTGTGACGTCCGTCGTCTCGACGACTTTGAACTCATTCTCCTCGTCGAGTTCCGCCTGGGGAGCTCCGAACAGGGAATACTGTCCGCCGTCTGCGGCCGCCATGGGAGCGGCCTTTTTCTCGGCGGGTCTGGGTACCATGCGCTCGAGCCCCTTGAGCTCGTATTCCTCCAGAAAGGCGAGCAGCTTGTCGCGCTCGGGGTCGCGCAGGGCAAAGGTGTTCACCGGCTCGTCGCAGCAGTCGGGCTTCATGCGGGTCAGTTGTCGGTAGAGAAAGATGTTGTCCAGCTCGGGCTCGATCTTGGCCTGGAGCTTCTCGGGCAGCCGGGTGTAGTTGGCGCGGAGGTCCTCCAGGGTGGGGCCGGTCTCGTCGAAGATCTTGCGGGCCGTGACCGGGCCGACCTTGGGGATGCCGGGGATGTTGTCCGCCGAGTCGCCGATAACGGCCTGGAAGTCCGGCCAGGTGGCGGGCTCCATGCCCTCGGCTTCGCGGAAGCTCTCCAGGGTGTGGATGGTCTCGTTGCGGCCGTTCTGGCTGACCATGACCACATCCCGGTCCAGGCACTGCTTGAGGTCCTTGTCCGAGGCCAGGATGATTACCGGGCGGTCTGCCTTGTACCGGGCGGCCAGGGAGCAGATGCAGTCGTCCGCCTCGACTCCCTCGGAGACCAGGAGCTTGACGCCGAGCAGTTCCACGCCGCGCCTGACCGGCTCGATCTGTTCGGCCAGGGCCTCGGGCATGGCGGGGCGCTGGGCCTTGTACTGGTCGTAGGCGGCGTGGCGAAAGGTGGGGCCCTTGCCGTCCATGACGAATGCCACGTGGCTGGGCTGCTCGTCCCGGATGAGGTTCATGAGCACGCGCAGCACCGTGTTGATGGCGTTGGTCGGGAAGCCATCGGAGCGCGACAGCCCGGCTCGGGCGTAAAAGGCCCGGTAGAGCAGGGCCGTTCCGTCAATGAGGTAGACGGGTTCCTTGTCGAAATTGAGGCGTTCTTTGAGAGACATTCTGCTCGGGGTCGTAGGTTGTTATTGGTGGCAGGGAATCTACGCTGGCCGGTGAAAAAAGGCAATCGTCCGGGAAAATAGGCGGACGGCCCGTTCCGCGCCGCGAAACGGGCTTGGGCGGCGTTGCAGCCGGGAGTACCCTGTTTCCTGTGCTTTCTGGATCAGATGCGCCTGATGGTCTTTTTTCGGCCCTGGCCCAGCCGTTTGAGCATGAAGATTTCCGGGTCTTCGTCGCCCAGCTCCTTGAGTTCGACCTCGGCCCGCGCCGCTTCCTTGTGGCCGCCCGCGCTGCCCAGCCCGTTCATGAGCTTCTGGGCCATGGAGCCCATGTCGCGCCTGAGGCCGTCGCCCCGGAAGATGCAAACGAGCTTGTCGTCGGCAGTGCCCGAGACCACTACCCAGGGCACGTTGTGGACCCGGGTGAAGAAGTCGGCCACGATGACCAGGATGTCCGGGTTCTCCACCTTGCCGCAGTGGGCGAAAAGGCCCTGGCCGATGCGCCGGAGATTGTAGAAGGCGCGTGAGAAATAGCGCATCCAGTCCAGGTGGAATTCGCTGCGGCTGATGCGGTTCATCAGCTTGGAGTCCGCGAACTTGGAAAGGTACTTGAAGGCGGCCATGTCCGCGTCGATGAACTTGCGCTCGAAGGTGCGCGTGTCGCAGCGGATGCCGTACATGAGGGCCGTGGCCAGAAGTTTGGCCGGACGGATCTTCATGTTGTAGAGATATTCGGTCATCATGGTGCAGACCGCGCCGTACTTGGGCCGGATGTCCACGAAATCCGCCTGGACGAGGTTCTCCTGGTCCAGGGGATGATGATCGATGACCACCGAAAATTCAAAGTTCTTGAACTCCGGATTGTGGTGCGGCTGGGAATCCACCAGGGCGAACTTATCGAACTGGGCCGCCAGGTTGGGGATCAGTTTCTGGGTCGGTATCCGGCAATAGCGGATCATGGACAGGTTGTCCGGCCGCTTGATCTCGTTGATCTGCGCGATGGCCGCGTTATTCACCTTGCGGGCCATGATCCGACGGAGCGCCAGTGCCGAACCCAGGGCGTCCGGGTCGGCGTTGATGAGGATGAGCCAGTTGTCTTCTTTGCTGAAGAGGGAGAGCAACTGCTCCACCTGTTCGTCCAGCTGTCTGAAAAGTGCCACAAACTATCCCTGTTTCAGGATTAACGGTAGTCCTGCGGCCACCAGGAACGCCTGATTGGCCGCTTTGGCCACGCCCTGATTGAGCGCGCCCAGACTCCGTATGAACGCACGGACTCCGCTCCCTCCGGGCAGCGGTCCAAGCCCGGCCTCACATGAGACCAGTATCAGGTCCGTGTTCCCCCAGTCCCCCAGGACTTCAAGCAATTCCCGGACCTTGTCCTCTTCGTCTCCTGCCTCTCGGCAGGCGAAGAGCCAGTAGTCCAGGGAATCCACCAACACGGACGGAAACGACAATTTAGCCTGCTTGAGCGCTTGAGGCAACCCCCCGCCCACCTCCATGACCTCCAGGCCGGGGCCCCGGCTTTGGCGGTGAAGCCGGATTTGCTCTCGAAATTCCATGTCCCGGGCCTTGCCTGTGGCGATAAACAGCCCCGGCCCATCGCATTGCGCCAACAATTGGAGCGCAAAGTCGGATTTGCCGGATTTGTTGCCGCCGAGAACAAGCGTGATCATTTTTTACCATTCCATTGGTTCAGGTGTTCCGCCAACAGGTCCACGGACAGGGCCAGGGCCCGGTCGTCGAACACTTCCAGGGTGACGGCGTCTCCCTTGAACGCGGCGAGCATGGCGCGCAGGAGAGTCCACCCTTCCGGGTCAAGGCAGGCCAGGCCCAGGTGCTTACCACCCGGACCGGGCGCGTATACGTGAAGCATGCGAACCGTGTCCCACAGCCCGTCCAGTTCGAGCACCGGATGCTGGCCATAGGCCAGGATGTGTCCCAGGTCCAGACAGGTGGAGTATCCTCCCTCCCGGGCCTCGGGCCAGAGAGCCGCCAGGTCGCTCTCCTCCACGTTCTCCAGCAACACGTCCGCCGGGTCGATCCCGGCCTCGCGGAATCTGGCCGCCAGCGGGACCAGCATGTCGGGCTCCGTGGGCGGATGGAGCACCCAGCAGCGCGGCGACAGGTAGCTCGCCTTTGCGACGAGTCCGGCCAACTTGGACCAGGCCGCGTCCAGCCCGTCCCGCCACGGCAGGTCGAGCGGCATGTGGACGTGCCACGAAACCGGCAGCTTGGCAAGGTCCGGGGGCAGGTCGTCCCCGGTGTAGGCCAGGCAGGACTCGGTCTCGAAGAAGAGCAGTCCGATCTCTTCGTACCGCTCGGCAAGGTGACGACTGTTCTCGGCCACTCCGGCGGGAATGACAAAGGAGGGCGCGGCCACAGTGAACGGGAAACGGTCTGTCCGGGTTTTTCGGACAGGTGTGTCGGTTTTGTGTCTGCCGAGAGCAGAATTTGCCCTCTTGCCGTCAGGGCTCTTGCGTGAATTGCCGGTCATTGTTGGATAACGTTTCGCAGGCATGGGGTTTGCAGCCTTCAGGTCAAAGCAAAACCGTCGTGAGGCTATTGTTATGAAGACTTTTCGAGATTATTGCCAACACAGGCTCAACCCGCTGCATGTATTCTGTCGGCTGCGGTGTCTGGGCGTCCCCAGGGTCGCTGCCCGGGGAGTCTGCCTGGTGTACGAGCGGAGCCTGTACCGCATGTTTTTCTAGGGAACCATGTTGTTAAGTCCCTACGGAAAAAATCAGAAACTGAAGCCGCCGTTCGGCGGCGATGGTTTTTTGATTTCGCCTCCGGCGGGCAAGGGGTTGAGCCCCTTGCATCCCCTTTTTCGCACCTACGGTGCGGGACGAGCATACAAGCTCTTTTTTACCCTTCAAGGAAACGAGTAATTACCCCTCTTGCGGGTCGGCGTTTCCGATCCCCTTCTTTTTCAGGACGGCTTTTTAATCGAGCAGTCCGAGCTGTTTTTCCCTGGTCACCTTTTTCGCCGCGAGCGTGGACCGCGTCACCAGCTCCTCCGGGATCTCCCGCAGGTAGCGTGACGGCGGCAGCGTAAGGGTTTTGCCGTAGAGCTGGCGCTTGTCGGCGCGGCTGATGTACAGGTTGCGCTTGGCGCGGGTCATGCCCACGTACATGAGGCGGCGCTCCTCCGGGAAACGCTGGCCCCGGCCCGGGGTCAGGGTGATGTCCGCCGTGAGCAGCGACATGCCGGCAAACGGCAGGATGCCCTCTTCGCAGGCGGGCAGGAACACGGCGTCGAACTCCAGCCCCTTGGACGCGTGCAGGGTCATGATCTGGACCTTTTCCGCGGAGCGGCGGACCAGCTCCAGCTCGGTCTGGAGGGAGACCCAGTTGATCAGCGACTGCCAGCCTCCGCGCTGGTCGAAGGCTCGCTTCAGCTCCTTGAACTGGCGGCTCTCCCAGAAGAACTGGTCGAAGGGCGGGGTCTCGGCCAGGTAGGCGGCCAGCCCCACGGGGCCCTTGGCCAGAATATGCTCGGGCACGTCGATGAAATTTTCCTCGTTATCCGGGTCCGCGTCCAGGGTCATGCCCAGGAAGCGCTGGGCCGTGCGCAGGATGTCGGCCACGCGCGGCTCCTGCCAGAAGCCGTCCAGCTCCGGCGTGGAGCAGGGGATGCCTGCACGTTTGAGGGCCTTCTCCAGGATGGGAATGAGGGCCTTGAACCGGACCAGCACCGCGATGTCGCCGGGAGCCAGGTCGCCGTGGCCTTCGGCGTCGGAGATGGAGTGGGAAGTGGCGCCGATGAGTCCCTTGATCTTGTCGCTGATCCAGTTGGCCTCGCGGAGTCCGTCCGGGGCCTCGAAAAAGTGAATAGTGGCGTCGATATTCCGGTTGGCGCTCAACCTGGGCTCGAAGGGGAAGAGCGCGGCCGAGCCGTCGAGAATCTTCTGGCCCGAGCGGTAGTTCTCGCCCAGGGTGACGGTCTCCATATCCTCCCATATTTCGGCAAGGCGGTCGGCCACGTCGCCCACTGCGCCCCGGAAGCCGTAAATGGACTGCTTGGGGTCGCCGATGCAGAAGAGTCCCCGGCCCGATTCCCCTGCAATGCCCCGGATCACGGCCAGTTGCAGGGGGGTGAGATCCTGCACTTCGTCCACGAGCACGTGGCGGTAGGGCATCTTGAAGGTGGGCGCGCCGGACTGTTCGAGCATGAATTCCAGCAGGTCGGTGTAGTCCACCAGGTCCCAGTGGTTCTTCTGGTTGCCGTAGTTGATGTGCGCCTCGGCCAGGGCGTCGGGCACGTCGGCCAGTTGCTCGCGGCCCAGGTTGTAGGTGTTCCACCAGTGGTCGAGGTTTTTGCCGCACAGCTCGGGATTGACGTCCGCGAAAAGTTTTTTTGCCGCCGCCTCGGGCAGGACGATGGGCGTCTCGTTGTAGGCGTGCTTCCAGTAGTCGAAGCAGAGAGAGTGCAGCGTGCCCGCCTGGGGCAGGTCGGTGCCCTCGCCGCGCACGGCCTTCATCCTGTCGCGCAGCTCCTGAGCGGCCCTGCGGGTGAAGGTCAGGGCCAGAATCCGCCTGGGGACCTCGCCCTCGTCGATGAGCCGCGTCACCCGGCCCATGAGCGTCTGGGTCTTGCCCGTGCCCGGCCCTGCCAGGACCAGTACGGGGCCGGGGCCCGCGTTGATGGCGGCCTGCTGGGCAGCGTTGTAGGTGAGCGGCTTTTCCTCCTCCCTGGGCGGCGCGATGGAGGGGCAGGCGACGACCGCCTCCCTGCTGCCCGGCTCCTTGCGCTGGGGCCGGGGGATCTCCACCAGAGTGGCTCCGTTGATGATCTGGGAGCGCTCGCGGTCGTTGAAGACTCTGATCCTGCCGAACTCGCCGTCAAAGCCCGGCTTGCGGATGACGTTGCCCTCGCGCATGCGGGTCATGGCCTCGCCCAGGTAGCAGGAGTGCCGGTTGAGGTCTTCCACCGGGGCGCGCTGGAGGATGTCCAGCTCGCTGCCGAAGGCGCGGATGAGCTTCATGTACAGGAGGTTGACCTTCTTGGAGGCCGGGCCCACGCCGAGTACCTCGGACAGGACCTCCTTGAGCGGGATCAGCGAGACGAAATTGGCGGCTCCGGCAGGCTTGACCGGCTCGCGGCGGTCGGCCAGCTCCAGTACGCGGTTGTACACTCCCACGGTGACCGGCTTGCCGCAGACCGGGCAGATGCCGCCCCGGGCCAGGGTCTCGTGGGGGTCCATTACCACGCCGCACTTGCGGTGGCCGTCCATGTGGTACTTGCCCTCCTCGGGGAAGAACTCCACGGTGCCGAGAAATTTGTGCCCCAGTCCCTCGCCGCGCAGGGCCCGGTAGATGCCCTCGTAGGACATGTCCCCACGGAAGAAGTTGGCCTCGCGACCGAGCTTCTCGCCGGAGTGGGCGTCGGAGTTGGAAATAAGCTTGATGCGGTCCAGTTCGCTCCAGGTCCAGTTCATCTCCGGGTCCGAGGAGAGGCCGGTTTCCATGGCGAAGATCTCCTGGGAGTAGTCGCCGTAGCACTCCTTGATGGAGTCGAAGCCCGACTTGGAGCCGAAGAGCGAGAACCACGGAGTCCAGATGTGCGCGGGCACCAGAAAGGCCTGGGGATGGCACTCCAGGACCATGTCCAGGAGGTCGCGCGAGTCCAGGCCGAGGATGGGGCGGCCGTCCGAGGCCAGGTTGCCCACCTGGCCGAGCTTTTCGTTGAACCGGTACACTGCGTCCAGATCGGGCATGAATACCAGGTTGTGGACCTTGCGCACCTTTCCGCCGCGTTTGTAGATGGAACTGATTTCGGTCTGGAGCATGAAGCGCGTGCGCCCGGGAACCGGGCCGTCGTAGGTGGGAATTTCCCGCTCCAGGCCGGTGTCGTCCCGCAGCACGAACAGGCCGCTGCCGTTGTCTTCGAGCTGCTCCTCGATCTCCGCCAGCCACTCGGGGTGGGTGAAATCTCCCGTCCCCAGCACGTTGAGCCCCTTGATGGCGGCCCAGGCGGCCAGATTGCGGATGGTCAGGTTTTTGCTGGTGGCCCTGGAGAAACGTGAGTGGATGTGAAGGTCTGCGGTAAATCGTTCCATAGCCGGAACAGTAAAGGCATACCGGCATTATTGCAACCCGCAACCCCGGTCAAGACGGGACAGAAAGACGTTGACGCACTGTTTTGTTGCACATACAACCACTGCCATGGCAATAGACAAGTTGAATCCGAGGGAGTCGCTGGGGTTTCTGGCCTGGAAAGTGGCCAGGTTGATTGCCGGCGACCTGACCGCCCGGTTCACCGAAGCGGGAGTTTCCGTTTCGGTTGAGCAGTGGCGTGCGCTCATTCCCGTGTACAAGGTGGACGGCCTGACCCAAGGCCGCCTGTGTGAAATCCTTTCCCAGGAAAAGACCGGCGTCAGCCGTCTGGTTGCGGCGCTGGAGAAGCGCGGGCTGCTCGTGCGGGTGGCCGATGAACACGACCGGCGGGTCAAACATCTTTTCATCACCGACGAGGGACGCAGGCTCATTGAGGCCACGGCGGACCTGGCCATCGAGAACCGCCTGGAAGTGGAAAAGGATATCGACCCGGAGGATCTGGCCGTGTGCAAGCGCGTCCTCTGGGATATCATCAAGCCGACACTGGAAATCGAAAACTGCTGTAGTGAAAAAGTCTAACCGGAAAACGGGTACATCCATGAAAGCATGTTTGCGTGTCACATTGTTGCTGCTGGCGGTCCTGGCGTTCGCCGCGTCCGCATCGGCCCAGGGCGGGGACCGGCCGCCGTCTCCCGTGGTGGTCGCCAAGGTCACATCCGGCGACATGGCGCCCCAGTCCGAGTTTATCGGCACAGTCTATTTCACGGAAATTTCCAACGTGGCATCGGAGGTCACGGGCAAGGTCACCGAAATTCTGGTCAAGGACGGCCAGCGGGTGAAGCAGGGCGACGTCATGGTCGTGCTATCCTCCTCCATGCTGGACAAGTCCATTCGCAATGCGCGGGCCCTTGCCCAACAGGCCAAGGCGGCGTTCGAGTCCGCCAAGCTGGAGCACCAGCGCGTGGCCGCCCTGTTCAAGACGCGGTCCGTGGCCGAGGGCGAGTTCGACTCCAAGCGCCTCACCGCCGACGGCCTCCAGTATCAGTACGAGGCCAAGCAGGCCACCGTGGACCGGTTGCTGGAGGAAGCGGCCAAGAAGAAGATCCGCGCTCCCTACGACGGTGTGGTCATCGACGTCAAAGCCAACCGCGGCGAGTGGATGTCCATCGGTTCCGTGGTGGCAGTCACCGCCCGCGATGACGAGTTCGAGGTGGTGGTCAACGCGCCCAAGGAGGCGTTCGGCGTGGTCAAGCCCGGCCTGAAGGTGGGGCTGAAAGTGGCCGGTTCCGAGCTGCCCGGCGAGGTCTTTGCCGTGGTGCCCAAGGGCGACGTGGCCACCCGCACCTTCCCGGTCAAGATCCGGGTGGAAAACAATGGCTCGCTTGCCCAGGGCATGGAAGCCCGCGTGGTCCTGCCCAAGGGATTGGGCGGCAATACCCTGATCGTGCCCCGCGACGCGGTGATCAGCGCGCGCGGCCAGCAGGTTGTCTGGGCCGTGCTCGACGGCAAGGCCGTGCCCATGCCGGTCTACGTGGTCGGCTTCCGGGGCCTCTCTGCCGGGGTCAAGTCCAAGAAGCTCCAGGAGGGCATGGACATCGTGGTCAAGGGCAACGAACGGCTGCGGCCGGGCCAGGCCGTGGCGCCCCAGCCCCTCAAGCAGTAGGCGGGAACACATGGATATCGTCAAAGCTTCCATCGACAAGCCCGTGGCCGTGCTGGTGGGCGTGATCCTGGTGGTCCTGTTCGGCGGCATCGCCCTGGCCACGCTGCCCTATCAGCTTTCCCCCAACGTGACCGAGCCGGTCATCACCGTGTCGACCACCTGGCAGGGCGCGACCCCCTACGAGATCGAGCGGGACATCGTGGAGGAGCAGGAGAAGGTGCTTAAGGGTATCCCCGGTCTCATCGAGATGGATTCCTCCAGCTACAACTCCCTGGCCGAGCTTTCCCTGAAGTTCGAGATCGGCACGGACGTGGACTCCGCGTTGCTGCGCGTCTCCAACAAGCTGGACGAGGTTCCGGAATATCCGGACAGCGCCAAGCGTCCCGTGGTCTCGGCCACGGGTGCGTCCACCTCGCCGGTCATCTGGCTGATCCTCAAGACCCTGCCGGGCAACGAGCGGGAGGTACAGACCTACCGCACCTATTTCGAAAACGAGGTCCGTCAGTACCTGGAGCGCGTCAAGGGCGTGGCAGACCTCTTCGTGGGCGGCGGGCGCGAGGAGGAGATGCAGATCATCCTCGACCCGGTCAAGCTGGCCGCCTACAACATGACCATCCCCGAGCTGGTCTCCATCCTCAAGGCGGAAAACGTCTCCATCTCCGCCGGTTCACTGGGCGTGGGCCGTCGCGACTACCGCATCCGCACGCCAGCCGAGTTCAAGTCCCCGGAGGACATCGAGTCCGTGGTCCTGTCCTCGTCCGGCGAGTACCGCTTCACCCTGGCCGACGTGGCCGAGGTCCGGCGCGGCTATGAAAAGGCCACCGTGGCCATGCTCCACAACAGCGAGGAGGCCATGGCCATCGGCATCAAGCCGGAGTCGGGCACCAACGTGCTGGAGATGACCGACGCGGTGGAAAAGGTGGTGGACGGCCTCAACGCGGACAAGCTCAAGGACGAGGGCGTCACCCTGGACTGGGTGTACGACCAGCGCCCCTACATCGAGGGCGCCATCGACCTGGTCAAGCAGAACATCATCATCGGCTCCATCCTGGCCATCGTGGTCCTGTTCGTGTTCCTGCAATCCTTTTCCTCGACCATCATCGTGGCCGTGGCCATTCCCATATCCATCGTGGGCGCATTCATCATGTTCGCGGCGGCGGGGCGGTCGCTCAACGTCGTGTCCATGGCGGGCATCTCGTTCGCGGTGGGCATGCTTGTGGATAACGCCATCGTCGTGCTGGAGAACATCGACCGGCATAGGCGCATGGGCAAGAAGGCCATGGCCGCCGCCTATGACGGGGCCAGCGAGGTCTGGGGCGCGGTGCTCGCCTCGACCCTGACCACCGTGGCCGTGTTTCTGCCCGTGGTCTTCATGGAGCAGGAGGCCGGGCAGCTTTTCAAGGATATCGCCATCGCGGTCACCTGCGCCATCTCCCTGTCGCTCTTCGTCTCGGTGCTGGTCATTCCCATGCTCGCCAAGCAGTTCTACGGCATCGCCGAGAGGCGCGGCGGCGGAGAAGGGGACGGCGGCCCGCGCAAACCCGCCTCCCTGTCCCTGGCCAAGCGGGCCATGCTCCCGCTGACCGCTCTGGGCGGCAGGCTTTCCGACGGCATCATGTCCCTGCTGGACAAGGCCATCTCCCGGCCCTCCAGCCGCATCGTCACCGTGGTCTCCCTGACCCTGGCCTCGGTGCTGATGGTCTGGTCCTTCTTCCCCAAGATGGAGTACCTGCCGCAGGGTAACCGCAACCTGGTCATCAACATCCTGATCCCGCCGCCGGGCCTGTCCTATGCGGAACGGCTCGACATCGGACGCTACGTCTTCGACCAGGCCGCGCCCAACATGGACACGTCCGTGGACGGCCTGCCCGGCATCAAGGACATTTTCTACGTCTCGGCCCCGACCATCAACCTGTTCGGCGCCATCTCCAACGACGAGCAACGGGCGGGCGAGCTGACCCCGTTCTTCTCGCGCATCCTCAACTCCATCCCCGGCATGTTCGGCGTCTCCATCCAGGCGTCCATCTTCGAGCAGGGGCTGGGCAAGGGCCGCGTCATCGACGTGGATATCTCCGGCGCCAGCCTGGAGCATATCGTGGCCGCCGCCGGAACCATGTTCGGTATGGCCATGCAGGAAATACCCGGCTCTCAGGTCCGCCCGGTGCCTTCCCTGGAGCTCCTCTATCCAGAGGTGCGCTTCCTGCCTGATCGCGATCGCGTCCGGGCCGCGGGCCTCTCCACAGAGGATCTGGGAACGGCCATCGACGTCATCCTGGACGGCCGCGACATCGGCGACTTCAAGGAGGAGGGCAAGAAGAAGATCGACCTGGTGCTCAAGGGCTCCAACAAGGACGTGACCACGCCCGAGGAGCTGGACTCCTCGCTCATCGCCGTGCCCCAGGGCTGGGCCGTGCCGGTCTCTTCCCTGGCGCGCATTCAACGCACCAACTCCATGAACCAGATTCGCCACCTTGAGCGGCAGCGGACCATCTCGCTTCAGGTGACGCCGCCGGCGACCATGCCGTTGCAGCAGGCCATGGAGACCATCCAGAACAAGCTGGTGCCCGCAGTGCGCGGGATGGGGCTGCTGGACGGGCTTACGGTGCGCCTCTCTGGCGCGGCGGACAAGCTGACCGTGACCCGCGAGGCGTTGCAGTGGAACTTCCTTCTGGCCCTGGTCATCACCTATCTGCTCATGTCCGCACTGTTTGGTAACTTCCTTTACCCGTTGATCATTCTCTTCACCGTGCCCCTGGCCGGGGCGGGCGGATTTCTCGGCCTCAAGCTGGAGAACTGGTTCATCGCGCCCCAGCCGCTGGATATCCTGACCATGCTCGGGTTCGTCATCCTCATCGGCGTGGTCGTGAACAACGCCATTCTCATCGTCCACCAGTCCCTGGGCAATATTCGCGAGCACGGCATGGAGCACAAGGAGGCTGTTCTGGAGGCCACGCGGACCAGGCTGCGGCCCATCTACATGTCCGCCGCCACCTCGGTCTTCGGCATGCTGCCCCTGGCCGTGGCTCCCGGCCCCGGCTCCGAGCTTTATCGTGGTCTGGGCGCGGTGGTCCTGGGCGGCCTGGCCCTGTCCACGGTGTTTACGGTCTTCGTCATCCCGGCACTGCTGATGTTTTTCATCGGCATGGAGAAGCAGGGTGGTGGCACGGAGTAGCAATTCGTCAGGATACGACGCGACGCATAATGAAACGGCGCACGCCATAATGGCGTGCGCCGTTTCTTGTTTTTTCGGTCGGGTGCTATTCTGCGCGGGTGGGATGATCCAGGACCCGCTCCACGGCGTCCCGGATTTTGGACTTGAGTTCGTAATCCGAGAGTCGGTTGGACAGGACGATCGATCCCTGCTGCACGTAATGGGCGGGGATGAGGTTGAGGCTCAGGGCGTAGATGTCCTGAATGTCGAGGGGCTCGAAGATGTAGTCCTCGTAGTATTCATCAAGTATTTCCGGAATCAGCTTGGCCACCTTGCGCTCGTTGCGGTTGGCGATCTTGCTGACGTCCACACCCTTGATCTCCAGCTTGGGCTTCGACATGTCCGTTTCCCTCCGGCGGGTTTTCTGCGTGGGGTCGATGTGGAAAGGATAACCCGTTTTGGGTCTGAAACGCAATGCAATCCGGTGGATAACGGGGATGTCCCGTAATTCCGTTTTTTGTGACGGTTTCGGGAAATGCGGTGGTCCGGGTTGACAGCCCTGTATTGCGGGCATACTCCTATAATATGAGAATGAAATCTATTATCGATAACAAGGGGGGCGACCATGACCATGAAGCGAGTAATCTGGGCCATTCTGGCCCTTGTCGTGTTCGTGGCGGGGCTCGCCGTTACCGGACACGCGCAACAGGAGGGTGTCATGACTGAAGATGCCAAGCTGGAAGTGGCCACCCTGGCGGGCGGATGCTTCTGGTGCGTTGAATCGGACATGGAAAAGCTCCCCGGCGTGGTCCGGGCCATATCCGGTTATGCCGGCGGCAAGGCCGAGACCGCCACTTACGAACAGGTTTCCGGCGGCAATACCAAGCACCGGGAGGCCGTGCAGGTCTTCTTCGACCCCGCCGTAGTCAGCTACGCCGAGGTGCTGGACCACTTCTGGAAGCACTTCGATCCCACTGACGAGGGCGGTTCCTTCGGAGACCGGGGGGCTCAGTATACGTCGGCCATCTTCTACCACAATGAAAAGCAACGCGAGATAGCCGAGGCTTCGGCCAAGGCCCTGGATGAGTCCGGCCGCCTGGGCAAGCCGGTGGTCACGTCCATTCTGGAGTTCACCAGCTTTTACCCGGCGGAGGAGTATCATCAGGACTACTACAAGAAGAATCCGGCGCGCTACAAGACCTACCGCTACTTCTCGGGCCGCGACCGGTACGTGAAGGACACCTGGGGCGACGAGGCCAAGCCCAAGGCGCGCAAGGCCACGCCCGAGCCTGACGCCAAGCGCTTCGTCAAGCCCGACGAGGCCGCGCTCAAGGCCAGTCTTACGCCCATGCAGTTCGACGTGACCCAGAACGAGGCCACTGAACCGCCGTTCAAGAACGAGTTCTGGGACAACAAGCGTGAGGGCATCTATGTGGATGTGGTCTCCGGCGAGCCGCTCTTCTCCTCCACGGACAAGTTCAAGTCCGGCACGGGCTGGCCGAGTTTCACCCGGCCCCTGGTGTCCGGCAACATCGTGGAGAAGAAGGACCGCAAGCTCTTCTTCGTCCGCACCGAGGTCCGCAGCAAGGCGGCGGATTCCCATCTGGGCCACGTCTTTGACGACGGCCCCGAGCCCACGGGCCTGCGCTATTGCATCAATTCGGCCGCCCTGAGGTTCGTGCCCAGAGAGGACCTGGCAAAGGAAGGCTACGGCGAGTTCATCAAGTTGTTTGAGTAACCCTTGAAAGTAACGCATTGCCGGGGGAATCCGTCCGCAGGGCGGGTTCCCCTTTCATTTGCGGAACCAAGCCGGAATTCTAAGCCCCTTGGCAATTAGGCGGGAGTAGGCTAATTGCCGACTGAACCATGCGTGCATTCCTGCTGACTTTTCTTTTCACGGCGTTGCTGCCGCTCGTCGCCCTGGCCGGGGCGGACGATTACCGCTATCCCTTTGGCAATCCCCTTCAGGCAACCGTGTACGGCACGCCCCCGGACCTCATATATGACACAAAGGGCGAAGTGCCGCTCAAGATCCGCTCCATTCAGATCAAGGGGCGGACCATCCCGGACATCTTTTCGCATGACAGCGAGATGTTCTACTCAACCGCGCTGCACGACGGCCCGGCTCCGCTGGTCTTCGTCATCGCCGGGACAGGGGCCGAGCACAAGTCCGCCAAGATGGTTTTCCTGACCCGCGCCCTGTACCTGGCCGGGTTTCATGTTGTGGCGCTCTCCTCGCCCACGCACATGAACTTTCTGGTCAGCGTGTCGGAGCACGGCGCGGCAGGATACGTGCCCTTTGACGTGGACGACCTCTACCGGGTCATGTGCTGGATAAAAGATGACCTGGCCGGGGAGGTCGAGGTCACGGACTACCGTGTCACCGGCTACAGCCTCGGGGCGCTGCACGCCGCTTTTCTCGCCCGCAAGGACAGCGAACTCGGTGACTTCCATTTCAGCAAGGCATTGCTGATCAACCCGCCCGTGAGCCTCTATCACTCGGTACGGCGGCTGGATTCCTGGCTTGATCCGGAGACTCTCGGCGGCAAGCAGCCCAGAGAAGAAATCCAGCGGATCATCAATATCTTTTCCAACTACTACAAGTCGCAGGAAATCACCGACCTGGATGACGACTTCCTCTACAACATGGTCACCCGGACGGATCTCGACGGCACGGACCTGCGGGTGCTCATCGGCACGGACTTCCGGGCCTCGTCGTCGTCCATGATCTTCGCCTCCGACGTCTGTCTCCGGGCCGAGTACCTGGTGCCGCCGGGGGCCTACCCGCTCAAGACGGGCACGCCGCTCATGCGTTTTGCCGAGGCCGCCTTCGACATCAGCTTCGAAGACTACATGGACGAGTACCTGCTGCCCTATGTCAGGCACCTGGAGCCGGACGTGGACCGCTATGAATTCATTCAGCGGTGCAGCCTCTACGCCATCCGCAGCTATCTGGCCGAGACCGACAAGATCGAGCTCCTGGGCAACCGTGACGACGTTATCCTCAACGAGAACGACATCCGCTTCATCGAGTCAGTCTTTGGCGGGCGGGCGAGCCTCTATCCCACGGGCGGCCACTGCGGGAACATGATGTACCCCCATTTCGTCAAGCGGATGCTCGCCATGCTCGACGCTCCGGCCGGGCAGGAGGGGACGCCATGACCCGGTTCGTCTCTCTTCTTCGTCTGGTTCTGATCTGTGCGCTGCTCCCGACCCTGTGGGCGTGTGGTGCGGCGCGCACCGACCATGTCATGCCGGAGCCGGTCCCCTCCCTGACGGAAACGGGCTTCAAGGCTCCGGTGAAACGCTACGGCACCGAGGGCGACGATTCGCTTGATTTCCTCAAGGTCTACGACCCGTGGGAGCCGTTGAACCGGAACATCTACGTGTTCAACGCCCTGTTCGACAACTACCTGATGCTCCCGGCTACGCGCACCTACGAGTTCATCCTGCCGCAACCCGTGCGTACCGGGGTCAAAAACGTCATCAGCAACGCCAACGAGGTGCCGACCCTGATCAACTGTCTGTTGCAGGGCAAGCTGACCAAGAGCGCCATCACCACCTCCCGCCTGCTTATCAACACCACCTTCGGCCTGCTGGGCGTGTTCGATCCGGCCTCGGGCGCGGAGAACCTCCAGCGGCAGGATGAGGACGTGGGCCAGACACTCGGCGTCTGGGGCATGGGCGCGGGGCCGTACTTCGTCATGCCGTTCATGGGCCCGTCCAATGTGCGGGACACGCTCGGCTTCGGCGGGGACACCCTGCTGGTGTATCTTCAGATGATGTATGTCTACGACAAGCTGGGGGTGAGCGATTTCCGATCGGTGGCCTACACCGAGCTGGTGGTCCGTCTGCTGAACAAGCGGTCCAACATTAAGTTCACCTACTACGAGACCGGGTCTCCCTTCGAATACGAACTGGTGCGGTTTATCTACACGAAGAAGCGCGAACTGGACATCGAACGGTAAGCGTCCGGCAAGTGGCGGTGGGGCGGCTCAGCGGCCCAGGCCGCGCAGGTCGTCCAGAATGATGGCCGCGGCGCGGTTCGCCGCGCCGAGCTCGCCAACCATGGTCCGCAGGTCGGCCAGTTCCCTTTTGCGCCTGTCGTAAGTGGCGGGATCGTCCAGCCACGCTTGCGCGCACTCGGCAAGGACGTCGCCCCGGGCGCGCTCCTGGATGAACTCCGGATAGACCTCGCGGCCCATGATCAGGTTGGGCAGGGAGATGTAGTCCACGTTGACCAGCAGCTTGGCCACCAGCATGGAGAGGGTCGAGACCTGATAGGCGACCATGACCGGGGTGCCGATGAGCGCGGTTTCCAGGGTCACGGTGCCCGAGGCGGCCATGATCAGCTTGCAGGAGCGAAAGATCTCGTAGCGGTTGTCCGGCTCCACGATCTCCACCGGGATGGACTCGGGCCAGTGGCCCAGGAGACGTTCTTTATCCATGCCCGGCGCGCGCACCAGGGTGTAGCGCAGGTCGGGGTGCGCGGCGCGCAGCAGGCGGGCGGCCTCGGCGAACTGCGGGAGCAGGGTGTCCACTTCCTTTTTGCGGCTGCCGGGCAACAGCCCGATGCGGTTTTCGTCAACTGGCAGGGCGTCCAGTTTATCCAGGGGCAGAACATCCATGAGAGGGTGGCCCACGTAGTCCACGTCCACGCCGAATTTCTCGTAAAAGGGCTTCTCGAATGGCAGGATGCAGATGACGCGGCGCACGTGTTCGCGCAGAAAGTGGACGCGCCCGGAGCGCCAGGCCCAGATCTGCGGGGAAATATAGTAATAGACCGGAATGTCGAGCCGCTTGGCGATCTTGGCGATGCGGAAGTTGAACTCCGGGCAGTCCACCAGGACGATGGCCCGGGGCCGGACCCGTTCCAGTTCTTGTCGGATGCGCCTGAGCAACAGGAGGATTCTGGGCAGGCCGCCGAGGATTTCGGTGATCCCGACCAGGGAGATGAGCCGCATGTCGAAGCGGGCGTCCAGGCCCTGACCGGCCATGGCAGGGCCGCCCATGCCCGTGAAGGCGGCCTCGGGATCGGCGCTCTTGATCGCCTTCATCAATTCCGCTCCGTGCAGGTCGCCGGACGCTTCGCCGACGCTGAACCAGATGGGGCCTGTATTTCCTGTGTGCATGGCTAGTTAGTACAGCATGTCCTTATCCCCGGCAAGAACCCCCGGCAGGGCCCGGCTGCACAAGCTTGCCAACCGGCCTTCTTACGAGTAGAGAGGCCTCACGTGAAGTCACTTATTTACCCAATACGGAAATAAAGGAATTAGAATAATGTTCAAAGTCGGAGTAGTCGGTTTGGGCTGGATGGGCCGTGTCCATCTGCGCAACTATACCGAAATGGCTGATGTGGAAGTGGTCGGCGTCGTGGACGTGGACACCGAGGTGCTCAAGGAAGTCGAGGGGCAGTTCGGCGTCAAGACCTACACCTCCCTGGATGAGCTGCTGGAGAACGACCTGGACGTCATGTCCGTGTGCGTGCCCACCAGCCTGCACCACGAGACCGGGCTCAAGATCATCGAGAAGAAGATCAACCTGATCATTGAAAAGCCCCTGGCCGCCACCGCCGCCGAGGGCCGCGAGCTGGTCCTGAAGGCCGAGGACATGGGCATCAAGCTCATGGTCGGCCACGTGGAGCGGTTCAACCCGGCCGTCGCCCGCGTCAAGGAACTCATCGGCGATGCCGAGGACGTCATCTCCATCCAGATCGAGCGCGTGGGTCCCTATCCGCCGCGCATCCAGGACGTCGGCGTCATCAAGGACCTCGGTTCCCACGATATCGACCTGCTGCGCTATCTGTCCGGTTCGGATTTCAAGTCCGTGTACGCGGTCTGTTCCACCTCCATCGGCAAGCACGAGGACTCCGCGCTGATTACCGCCGAAATGGAGAACGGCGTACTCGCCAACATTTCCACCAACTGGGTGACTCCGTACAAGGGTCGCAACATCAGCGTGGCCTGCGAGTCCAAGTACATCCACGCCAACCTGATCACCCAGGAGGTCAAGGAATACTCGGCCTTCTCCACCTACGACAAGTCCTACTCCGTGCGCGAGTGGCCGCTCATGTTCCGCGAGCCCGTCAAGGAGGAACTGACCCAGTTCCTGAACGCCCTGCGCAACGGCACCGAAGTGCCCATCCCGGGCTCGGACGGTCTGGAAGTGCTCAACATCTTCGAGCGCATCCTCGGCGAGAATAAGTAGCAACCAAGTGGCATCACATAAGAAAGGCCCGTTCGCAGACGCGAGCGGGCCTTTTCCTTTATTCGATATCCGGGGAGATCAGTTGGCCGCGACCTTGGCCTTGCCTGATGCGGGCTGGCCGCTGACCACGATGTAGTCGACCACGTCGCTGATGCCGCCCACTTCGCTGGCGATGGCCACGGCCTCGGTCTTCTGGGCCCAGGTTCCGGCCCGTCCGATGAGGATGGCGTGGGAGCGGACGACCTCCACTCGGAGGTCCGCGTTGTCCAGCCGTCGGGCTTTGCCCAGCCTGCCAGCCAGCTCCTTGAGGAGCAGGTGGTCGCTCTGGGCTTCGCGCGCCGGACCCATGGGGTAGAATTTGCAGTGGACGATTCGGAGTCCTTCCACGGTGGAAGCGACCTTGACCGCCCGGTCCGCCTGGGAACGGCTGGTGAAGCGTCCGACCAGGTAGGCCTCGCCGTTGATGACGTGGCCCGAGACCGTACGCTGTCCGTCCATGGCCAGCCGCTCGCGCAGCCTGCGCTCCATCATCCGGTCCGAGGTGCAGGTCAACTCCCCGCCCTCCACGGAATTGCGCGGCAGGTAGTCGTCCGCCAGGTGCACGGCGTCGTAGCCGGTCATGGCCCCGCCCGCCACCTGGACGGCGGGATACAGGGCGCACCCGGCCAGGGTCAGACCCATGATCAGGATCAGCAGGCCCGGCAGGAGCGTGGTATGGCGGTAACGGTCAGACATAACTAAGACAATACTATAGTCGAGTGTCTAGAATTTGTCTAATCCCTTGTCGGTCCCGTTGTCGAAGTGAAATCAGCCTTTGATTACAACGAGATATATCATTCCGGCAATATCCTGGCGGTCCAGGATTCGCAGGCCTTCGGGGCGGTCCTTCCAGTTTTTCCAGTGTTTCTCGCGGATGGAGAGAACCACTCTCTCTCCGCCATCAACCAGACTCGTCAGCTCGTCCCAGTCGCCGGTCTCTTCGATTTCGTGATCGGCGTAATAGGTGAAGATGCCGGAGTAGATCTTGAAGGCCAGAGGAGTGTACCCCTCGTCTACCAGCGCGCCGATCATCTCGCCTTGGCGCTTGGGTGACATGGCATTGTCCAGGGAGGGGGCGACCATCAATCCGACCGGGTAGAGCCAGACCGTCACGGCCAGTACCGTGGAGAGCAGGGCGATGCGGTTGCCCGCCTTGCGGACCGCGTAGAGCAGGGCCGCGCCGCCCAGCAGGGTGATCGCGGCGATACCCATGCCGCGCATGGGAACCGGGAAAGGCAGCAGGTCGCCGCCCAGCAGCAACCCCGCACCGAGCAGGCCCAGCAGCCCGGCGGCCAGGGTCCAGAAGCGGACCGAGTCGTCCTCGTTCTGGCGGGTCATGGCGTCGCCCGTCAGAATGGCCATGGGCGGGAACATGGGCAGGATGTAGATGAGCACCTTGCCGCTCAGTGAGGAGAGGAAAATCAGGGTCGCGCCGAACATGATCCAGAGAAAGGTGCGCGGTCCGGCCTCACGGCGCGAGGCCCACAGCGCTCCCCAGTTCTCCAGGGAGAACGCCCGCTTCACCGGCGCGGCGAACAGGAACAGGGTCCAGGGCAGCCAGGCCAGGGGCAGGGCAATGAGGTAATAATAGAACGGCTCCATGTGATGGAAGGTGTGGGTGGCGCGTTCCAGGATCTGATGGCCGAGGACCGTGTTCAGCAGAAAGTCCGGGCCTTGTGACAGGATCACCCCGCCCACCCAGGCAGCGAGCATCAGGAGCATGGCAAGCAATCCCTTGCCCATGGGCCGGGTGAGGAACTTTTTCACCTCGCCCTTCCAGATCAGGTAGACCGTCGAAGTCAGCAGCGGGAAGAGGAAACCGAGCGGCCCCTTGACCAGGGTGGCGAGCCCGGCCAGCAGGAAGCCCCACAGGGGCCAGCGGCCCTGGTTCTCCTCGGAGAAGGCCCGGAACAGGCAGGCGTGGCTGAGCACGATGAGCGCGGCGAACATCAGGTCCATGCGCGAGTAGTGGAACAGCCCGGCCAGGAAAAAGGTGGAGAGCAGGATGAGCACGGCGGACAGGCTCACCTGCCTGTCAAAGCCCAGGGTGCGCGCCAATGCGTAGGCCGAGGCCAGCAGGAAGAGCCCGGACAGAGCCGCTCCCAGGAAGAAGACCGTGGGCTGGTCCGCCGGGGTCAGGGTGTCCAGCAACCAGAGGAACCAGAAGTAGACCGGGGGCTTGTCCGGGTAGGCCTGGCCGTTGAGGGCCAGGACGATCCAGTGGCCGTGCTCGGCCAGGTTCCGGTAGGCGTCGGCGTAGCGGACCTCATCCGAGAACCAGAGGGCGCGGTTGTTCAGGGTGAACCAGGTCTGGGCGAGGACGCCGAGGATCATGGTCATCCAGGGGTGGTCTTCGAGAACGTACCATATGCGAAGGGCGGTTTTTTTCATGAACGGCCTTGTTGTCGTTTTCGGGTTGTCATGCCCCGGCCTTGCGCCGGAACAGGGTCGAGTCGGCCAGGATCTGGGTGGCGAATCCGCCGAAGCTTCCCAAAAGCCAGCCGAAGAACACATCGGTGGGATGATGCCATCCCAGATAGATGCGGGTGAATCCCACCAGGCCCACGAAGAGGCCAAGGCCCAATGTGGGGGCGAATGCCGAAAGCCGGAACGCCAGAGGCAGGCTCCAGCCCGTTATCTCGGTGGTGTGTCCGGACGGCAGGGAGTGGTAGTTGCCGCGGGAGGTCAGGGGGTCGAAATACCAGCCCTGGCCCGGCCTGGGGCGACCAATGGTCCGCTTGATGAAGTGGACGCAGAGCAGGGAGACCACCACCTGGACGCCGAGCAGGATGAACACGTAGCGCTTCTTCTCCGCGTCGCCCTTGCGGAAGGCGTTGACGAGCATGACGCCGTAAAAGGCGTAGAAAAGCGGGTTTGACCAGTCCGTGACAAACTTGAGCGCGGCGGAAAGGGTTGGGTGGGCGGCACTATGCTCATGAAAGAACGTGCTGACCCCGGCCTCGGTGTCGAAACCGAGCCAGAGGGCGGCAAGCACGAGCAGCAGAGGGGCGGAAAAGATCGCCCAGTGGAGAAAGCGGGTGCGCATGGGCTCCTCTTAAGCCATACGGCACGGGGGGGCAACCCGGCGAGGGCTATTCCCCGCCGTCGTCCGAATTTTCCGCTGATTCGCCGTTGCGGAAGGGCTCGTGAGTGTAGCGGGCCCAGGTTTCCTCGTCCACGCCCAGTTCCTGAAGGAGCGCGGCCATGGATATGCCTTCCTGTTTCCAGTATTTGTGGGTGTGGTCCGAGCATTCGAAGGGGATGACCAGGGTGCCGTCGTCGTCAACATAGGGTTCGATCTTGTTCATGGAGCGGAATCGGGGCGGGGTAGTGGTGAATAGGGTGGCCGTCGCGGCGGGGTCAGCGTCCGAGCAGGCGGCGCGCTTCGGCGATGGAGCGCGTTCCGAGCGGTCCGGCCGAGCCGAGTGCGATGAGGGTCTCGACGTCTTCGAGGGTGTCCATATCTTCCAGGTTGGGCAGGATGTGGGTCTTCATTCCCTGGCCGGAGATCAGGCTGGCGGTCTGTTCGAAGACCCGCTCCGTGCTCCAGTCGATGTTACGGAACACCTCGGGCACGAATCCCTTTCGATGAAAGCCGATCAGGTAGTAGCCGCCGTCGTCGGCCGGGCCGAGGCAGGCGGTGTCCGGGGTCAGCGCCTCAAGGGCTTCCTCGATGATGGCCGGGCTCAGGCCGGGCACGTCGCTGCCCGCCAGGACCACCCGTTCGTACTTCATGAAGAAGGCCTCGCGGAAGCCGTTTTCCATTCTGCGGCCCAGGTCGGCGCCCTTCTGGCCCACGTAGCGGTGGTACTCGCCGAGCCAGTCGCGCATGGCCTGTCCGGCGGTTTCCGGGGCGAAGCAGACGATGATCTTGGCCTTGCAGCCGGACAGAAGCTCCTCGAACTTCTCCTCCACGAAGGTGGCGTAGAATTCCGCGGCCAGTTCGGGGGAGGAGTTTTCGGCCAGCCGGGTCTTGACCTCGCCGGGTTCCGGGTATTTCACGAAGAAGAGTACGCAGTCGTTCATTGGGCGTCCTTTGCATCCTGGGGACGATAGTGCCGGGCCAGATCGGCGGGGTCAGCGCCCAGGGCATACCGGAGTCTGAGCCACCAGTTGGTCAGGGTCCGCACAAGAACCCCTTCCTTTTCCCATCGTCGTGCCGACGTGACTACCTTACCCGGCAGAATGGCAATGGGCAATCCCTGTCGGCGAATCCGCCGGAAAAATTCCACATCCTCCATGATCGGGATGGCCGCGAATCCGCCCAGGGCGCGGAAGGTCTGGGCGGTGACGAATTGGGCCTGGTCGCCGTAGGGCACCCGCTCCAGCCGGGTGCGGAGGTTGGCAAACAGGGCCACCACCCGCAGGGAGGGGCGGGGGGAGTCGATGGACAGGGAGAAGGCTCCGGCGGCTGCGCCGTCGGCCACGGCCCGGCGTATGGCCGTGAACGCGTCTCCGGGCAGCCGGGTATCGGCGTGCAGGAAGAGCAGGGTGTCTCCCCCGGCCCTGTCCGCGCCCGCGTTGAGCTGGATTCCCCGCCCCGGCGGGCAGGCGACCTTGATCACGTCCGGGTCCCGCACCGCCGCAAGGGTGTCGTGCCCCGGACCGCCGTCCGCCACGACGATCTCCACGGGCTCCTTCGTGGCGGCCCGGCGGACGCGCTGGATCGCGTCGTTGATGATCTCGGCCTCGTTGTACACGGGGATGATCACGGAAAGTGACGGTCTGGTGGTTGTGTTCCGGTCCATGGAGGATTAATAGACCACTTGTCTTACAATTTAAAGAACGGAGAAGCGCATGCGCAAGGGCGTTACGGAAGACCGCGAGGTCGTGGAGGCGATTCTGGAAAAGGCAGAGGTCCTCTGGCTGGCCCTCGTGGACGGGGACGGCCCCTACTCGGTGCCGGTGAGCTTCGCGGAGGAAGGCGGGGTGGTGTTCATCCATTCCGGCAAGCGCGGGCGCAAGGCCGAGGCCCTGAAATCCGGCGGCCCGGTGGCCTTTTCCTGCGCCGTGGACGTTCGCATGCGCGAGGGCGGTGACGACGCCTGCGACCAGGGCTATCATTTTCGCTCGGTCATGGGCCGGGGCGTACCCCGGCTGGCAGAAGGCGAGGAAAAGATGCGCGGCCTGGACCTGATCACGGTCAAGTACCTGGGCAGGCAATTGCCCTACGTGGACAAGGTCCTGCCCATCACCGACGTCTGGGCCATCGACGTGGATACCCTGACCGCCAGAATAAAGGAGTAAATTCATGATTATATGCTATTTCGGCGACTCCCTTACCCTGGGGTACGGCGACCCCTCCGGCCTTGGCTGGCCGGGCCGGGTGTCCGGCAAGCTCGCCTCACTCGGGGTGGACGTGACCAGCTACAACCTGGGCGTGCGCCAGGACGCCACCACGCGCATGGCCAAGCGTTGGAAAGCCGAAGCCGAGCCGCGCAGGATGCCCTCCCGGGAATACAAGCTGGTGTTCAGCTTCGGCGTGGCCGACCAGTCCAACAAAGTGGCCCCGGCCGACTCCCTGGCCGCCGCCGAGGCCATGCTGACCGAGGCCATGGACATGGGCGAGGTGCTGCTGGTGGGACCGCCGCCGGTGAGCAACCCGGAGACGACCCGCCGCATCGGCACGCTTTCCGAGCAGTTTGCCGGGCTCTGCGAGCGGCTCGGCCTGCCTTATGTCCCGGTCATCGACGCCATGCTCGCCCATCCGGTCTACGGCAAGGCACTGGAGGATGGCGACGGCGCCCACCCCTCGGCCCTGGGCTATGCGGTCCTGGCCGAATGCATCCTTGAATCCGAACCCGCCCGCGATTTCTTCGGGCTGGAGTAATACTGCATGAGCGATCTGAAATCCTTTGCGAGCGACAATAACTCCGGTGCGCACCCGGCCATCATGGAGGCCGTGCTGCGCTGCAACGAGGGGCACCTGAAGTCCTACGGCGACGACGAAATCTCCATTCGCACCGATGAGGTGTTCAAGGAGTTCTTCGGCTCCCAGGCGCGCATCCACTACGTGACCACGGGCACGGCGGCCAACGTCCTCGGACTGCGGGCCGTGACCCACACCTATAACTCGGTCATCTGCGCGGAGCAGGCGCACATCAACAACGACGAGTGCGGCGCGCCCGAGGCCTTCGGCGGCATCAAGCTGGTGCCCGTCCCGTCCAAGGACGGTAAGCTGACGCCCGGGGCCATCGCCCCGTACCTGGGGCATGTGGGCTTCGTCCATGCCTCCCAGCCCCGCGTCATCTCCATCACCCAGCCCACGGAGGTGGGCAAGCTCTACACCCTCAAGGAGATCGAGGACATCGTGGAGTTCGCCCATGACCGCGACCTGCTGGTGCACATGGACGGCGCGCGCATCGCCAACGCCTGCGCCGCTCTTGGCTGTTCCTTTTTCGACATGACCACCGCCCTGGATATCGACCTGCTCTCTTTTGGCGGCACCAAGAACGGCTGCCTCATGGGCGAGGCCGTGGTCTTCCTCAACCCGGACATCGGCGAGGGCTTCCCCTACCTGCGCAAGCAGGCCATGCAGCTTGTCTCCAAGATGCGCTTCGTCTCGGCCCAGCTCGAACGCTACCTGGCCGACGACCTCTGGCTGGAGAACGCCCGCCACGCCAACGCCATGGCCAGACGGCTGGCGGACAAGGCCGGGGCCGTGGACGGCGTCGAGATCAAGGGCAGCGTGGACTGCAACGCCCTGTTTGCCCACATCCCGCCCGAGGCCACGGAAATCCTGCTGGAGAAATACTACTTTTACGTATGGGACGAGCACGACAACACCGTGCGCTGGATGACCTCCTGGGCCACCACCGAGGCCATGGTGGACGAGTTCGTGGATGACCTGAAAAAAGCCGTGGAGGCTGTTCGATGACCCCGAAGAAGAAGCGAATTTGTGTTTATCTCGGCTCCAACCCCGGCTTCGACCCGGCCTACGGCGAGGCCGCCGAAGCCCTTGCCCGGGAGCTGGCCAGGCGGGAAATCGGCCTGGTATACGGCGGCTCCAATGTCGGCCTCATGGGCCTTATCGCCAACACCTGCCTGGAGGCGGGCGGTGAGGTTATCGGCGTCATCCCGGAATTGCTGGTGGAGAAGGAAGTGGCGCACACGGGGCTGTCCAAGCTCCACGTGGTCAAGTCCATGCACGAGCGCAAGCAGAAGATGGCCGACCTTTCCGAAGGCTTCATTACCCTGCCCGGCGGCATCGGCACGCTGGAGGAGTTCTTCGAGGCCCTGACGTGGAGCCAGTTGGGCTATCACGCCAAACCCTGCGGTCTGCTCGACGTCAAGGGCTACTACACCGCCCTGGCCGAACACATGGACCGCATGGTCCTGCACGGCTTTCTGATTCAGGAGCACCGCAGCATGGTCCTCACCGACGCCGACCCCGCCAGTCTCCTCGATCAGTTCGAGACGTATGTGGCGCCCAAGGTGAACAAGTGGATCGAGAAGAAGAAGGGGCTGTAAAAGCGCTTCCAATCTGTAAGTATCATTTTTTGCGGCGTACAAAGTCGCAACGGCAAAATTGCATGGGTTATTTAACTCATATATTCAAATTTACAGGAGTACACACATGGCAAAAGCAACTGCCCGCCATCTTTTGGTTAGTGACGAACAAACCTGTCTGGACCTGAAAAAACAAATTCAGGACGGCGCAGATTTTGGTGAACTGGCAAAACAACACTCCAGTTGTCCTTCCGGACAGCGCGGTGGGGATCTCGGAGAGTTCGGTCCCGGTGTCATGGTCCCGGAATTTGACACCGTGGTGTTTAACGAAGCTGTTGGCGAAGTTCATGGCCCGGTAAAAACACAGTTCGGTTACCACCTGCTGGAAATCACGAGCCGCGAAGACTAAACACTTCTTCACCGTTGTAACAAAAAGTCCGGTTGTTTTCAGCCAGGGCGTTTTCCATACATGTTGATAAGAATGGCTCCGATGAATTCGGGGCCATTTTTCTTGGGTAGCCACATTGTCATTGATTTCTTTTAGCTTTGCCCCGCATAGGCACAAGGGAGATAGGCCCTCAAGCAATTGACGTGGGATCAATTTGAGTATCACGACAAGCCGTGTTGGCTTCTCGACGTGAAGGGATACTACACCTGCCTCGCGGAGCACATGGATCGCATGTTCCTGAACGGTTTCCTCGTGCAGGAACACCGCCGAATGGTCCTTACCGATGCCGACCCCGCCAGTCTCCTCGACCAGTTCGACAACTACGTCCCGCCCGAAGTGGACAAGTGGATAGAGAAGAAAAAGGGGCTGTAGTCAGCCCCTGCTGTGTAAACAACCGGCTGTAATTGTCGGTTGTATTTACATTCTGCGCCCTGTGGTTCACAAAAAATACATACATTACGGATGCGCATATGTGGCATGGGATATGCTTGCCTCAATTGATAAAACAAGGGGTTACAAGAGAATAGATATATCATCGGCAACGCGCTATAGCTTGCTTTGCGCAAAATGTTGGAGGTACCGATTATGGCTTTTTTAAAAAGCACACCCATGGTCATATGCTCTTCATTTGTTTTGCTGCTCTTGATCTCTCCCGTTTCCACCTCCCACGCAGCTCCCATTTACATCGATTTCGATAGCCTCTCCTCCGGTGCCATAGTGTCGGATCAATATGGCGCTCTTGGTGTCTTCTTTCAAAATTCACTTACGGACACAGCTTCGGATGTGGAGATTTTGGATGGGGGATACGATTCGACGATAAATGCCATCATGACAACCTCTTACAGCGATGGCTTTTATGTCATCCTCCCTGAAGGCATGAACAGCTTCGAGGGCTTTGTCTACGAAGACAGTTATTATGTGTATGGAGACGAGGACTACTATGACGAAGGAGGAGAAGGGGAGTACTATGACGAGGGTTATTCCGTATACATCCAGGCGTACGACATAGACGGTCTGCCCATGTTGTCCAGCGAATACGTGGTCCACAGCACGGATGTGTGGTCCGCCTTTTCGTTAACCACGAGTGCTCCCATCGCGGCACTGCACATCTATGGGACAATGAGTTTCAAGATCGACAGCATCCAGATTCAAAATACCATGAACGGGCAGGCCGCCGTGACAACTCCCGAGCCGTCCTCCTTCCTCCTGCTCGGCGTGGGGCTTTTGGCTTTCCTGGCATGCCGTGCTGGTGTGCGGCAGCGCTAAGGCAACTCGACCACTGTTCCGAGTGAAGACCGCACTCCCCCCATCATGATCGCGGGAGTCGTCGCGCATCGTTTTTGAACGCCCCACGAAATAGCCTGCCAGATCGTGGGGCGACCTTTCTCTCATTGCTTGCATATAGCTATGTGCCCTTCCAACTAGGGGCGGATCAGGAGGGCATTTACATAGTCCTCACCGACGCCGGAGGCATCCCCTTCTCCCTCTCTCTTCGAGCAAACACCAAAAACGGCGCGACCTGTCTGGCCGCGCCGTTTTGTTTGTCATCAAGCGTTGGCAGGGGAGTCTAGTCGCAGACTGCCTTGGCCTTGAGCGCCTTGATCCATGGGTTGGCGCCGTAGCCCATGATGATGTACTTGCCCGCGATGAGGGTCGGGGTGCCGGGCAGCTCCGCCTTTTCGCAGAGGTGAGCGGTCTCCAGGACGTGGGCCTCGTGGTCGGCCTGGAGTCTGGCGGCCAGCCCTTCAAAAGTGACGCCTTCGCCCATGGCCGGGAAGCGGGTGACGAACTGGGCCAGGACCAGCATGCGGGCCTGTTTCAGGTCGTCGGTCTTGGGCTGCTTGAGGTCGTAGTAGGCGAAGTCGATCATGGCCTTACTGTTTTCGCTGCCTGCCGCGTCCTCCAGTATCCAGGCCGCCATGTCCGAGCCGATGAAGGATTGCCTGGGGAAGAAGATCAGGTTCACGGTGCCGTAGAGCTCTGGATACTCGCCGAGCAGCTTGTGGCCCAGACGGCAGTGCCAGCAGAGCGGGTCGGTGACGATGGTGATGTCCAGGTCGCCGGTGCCCTTGAATTTGGCAACGGCGTGTCCGCCCAGGGAGGCGTATTGGGGCGCGCAGCCCGTGACGCCCTCGGCAAGGGCTTGGGCCGGGAGAAGCAGCAACAGGGCCAGCAGGGTGAGCGGGATGAGTTTTCGCATGGGCCCGAGTCTATACCCATCAGCCCACAATGCCAAGGCAGGGGGGCGGGGAGGGGCCGATTGCTGCGTTGCTGCAAAAAGCGCAAACCCTCGCGTACGTGGTGTACGCTTCGGTCTTGCGCTTTTTTTGCGCCTTGCACTCGACCCCTCCCCGCCCCCCTGCCCGGTGGTACGGTGTTGGTTGGGGCTTGTTTCGAGGAGAAGCGGAGGGGGAGCCTGATTGCTGCGTTGCTGCAAAAAGCGCAAACCCTCGCGTACGTGGTGTACGCTTCGGTCTTGCGCTTTTTTTGCGCCTTGCACTCGCCCCCTTCCCGCCCCCCTGCCCGGTGGTACGGTGCTGGTTGGGGCTTGTTTCGAGGAGAAGCGGAGGGGGAGCCTGATTGCTGCGTTGCTGCAAAAAGCGCAAACCCTTGCGTACGTGGTGTACGCTTCGGTCTTGCGCTTTTTTTGCGCCTTGCACTCGACCCCTCCCCGCCCCCCTGCCCGGTGGTACGGTGTTGGTTGGGGCTTGTTTCGAGGAGAAGCGGAGGGGGAGCCTGATTGCTGCGTTGCTGCAAAAAGCGCAAACCCTCGCGTACGTGGTGTACGCTTCGGTCTTGCGCTTTTTTTGCGCCTTGCACTCGACCTCTCCCCGCCCCTCTGCTCGGTGGTACGGTGTTGGCTGGGGCTTTGGGGAAATGGCCTGAGTGCCCTAATGCCCTGAAGGGTCAATTGATTTAGCTCAATACTTCGCACCAAAGGTGCGCGAATGGGGATGCAAGGGGCTCAACCCCTTGCCCGCCGGAGGCAACGTCATCCGACAATCGCCGCCGAAAGGCGGCTTCAGCTCCTGATTTTCATCATGGGATTTTGCCTCTAACCGTGAAAACACCCTGTTGTCGGTGCTCCTGAATCAGGCCGCGTTGTCCACCTTGCCGGGCACGACCGGGCGGAGCCGCTTGGTCGCGTTTGCCTTGAGAAAGGTGTCCAGCCCTTCCTTGCCCATGAACCGGGACAGGACCTTGGGCTCGGAGCGCATCAGGTCCACCAGGATCAGGCCGTCCAGACAGTTGCCGAAGGCCGGGTCCACGTTGAAGCCGATGATCTTGCCGCCCAGCTTGAGGTACTGGCGCAGGAGCACCGGGATGGAGGTGCCGCCCTCCACGTCGCTGACCAGGGCGGCGACGTCCTCGGGGTCGTTGAAGGCGCTGGCGGGCAGGGTAAAGTCCATCTTCTTGAGCTGTTTGCCCTTGGGCGGGCGCTTGGGGTGGGCCATGGAGGCCATCTCGGGCAGGGCGCAGTGGCGTTCCATGAAGTTGACGATCAGTTCACGGGACAGGCCCGAGTATTCGCCGGAGATGGACACGCAGCCGAACAGGGTGGAGTACTTGGGGTTGCGCACCACGAATTCGGCCACGCCTTTCCAGAGGAGCAGGAGCGGTTGGTAGTTCTTCTGGTACTTCGGAATGATGAACGAGCGGCCCATCTCCAGGGCCGGGCCCATTTCCTTGAGCAGGGAGGCGTCGTAGTCGAACAGGGTGGAGGTGTAGAGGCCTTCGGGGCCTTGTTCCGCCAGGATCTCGTCGGTCAGGCCGAAGCGGTAGGCTCCGGCCACCTCGCGCTCGGCGTGATTCCAGAGCACCAGGTGACGATAAGTGTCGTCGAATTCGTCGATGTCCATGGCGCGGCCCGTGCCTTCGCCCACGGCGCGGAAGGTCTTCTCCCGCTGGATGCCGATTTCGCGCAGGATGCGGGGGATGCGGAACGCGCCGGACTGGAAGACCGTGAAGTCGCCGGAGCGCATGAGCACGGCCTCGTCGGGAAGGGCGGCCACCTCGCTGGCCAGGATGTGCTTGCCCCGGGAGTTGGCGATGGGCGCGAGCTTACGCTTGCCGTCGCGGCCCTTGAGGCGGAAGCGGGGCTTGTCCTTACGCAGCAGGTAGGTGCGGAAGCGGAGGTAGTCCATGAGCTCCCGGTCGTCCTCGTATACGGCGAGCTTTTCCGCCGGGACCACCGAGCCCAGGGCCACGCGGATGGTGTGTTTGGCGGCCTGGCGCAGGTTCTCGTGGGGCAGGAGCACGGTCCTGAGCTTGGGGTGGATCAGGCCGAGGGTCTGGAACAGGCCGGAGTTGCGGCCGTCGAAGAACACGGGCAGCACGTTTGCGCCGGTCTTGTGGATGATGCGTCCGATCATGGGTGACCACTGGGGATCGGCGACCATGCGCTTGTTGACCTTGAGGCTGGAGACCTCGCCGGACGGGAAGACCACGAGCATGCCGCCGTTTTTGAGCCAGCGCATGGAGGCCTTGAGTCCGGCGATATTCTTTTTGGCCGACTCCTCCTTGCCGAAGGGGTCCACCTGGATGAGAAGATCGTCCATCTCCGGGATCATGCCGAGCATGAAGTTGGCCATGATCTTGATGTCGGACCGGACCTCGCGCAGGATTTTGATCAGCAGCAGCCCCTCAAGCACGCCGAAGGGGTGGTTGCAGACGGCCACCAGCGGGCCTTTGGCCGGGATGCGGCTGACGGGCTGGCCGTCCACGGAAAATTTGACTCCCAGGGCCGTGAGCGCCTGCTCCACGAACGGCTCGTCGCTGCCCGCCGCGTGGAGCGAGGCGTACATGCCGTTGAGGGTGTTCAGGCGAAGGACCTTGGAGAGGGGTTTCTTTACCAGAGAGAAAAGGGTGTGGCGAAGGGGGTCGCCAAAGGGTGAGTCCAGGTTGAGCAGTGGTCGGGTGCCTTGGCTGTTCATGCCGTATCCTCCGGAAGTTGGTTTGATCGATGCTATTCCGGGAGGGGGCTTCGATCACGCCGGAGGGGTGACGGATTGCCGTCAAAGGGTGACGTGTTTTCGTCCGTTTCGTGACGGCGCCGCAGGGCGCAAAAAGGCCCGGCGCACGGGAGCGCGCCGGGCCGTGATTTCATGCTTGGCAGGGGGCTAGTGGCTGTATCCGCTGGTGGGTCGGACCGCCCAGTGCGTGGAGGGAATCGGCAGGCAGAGGTTGGCGTGGGCCATCTCCGCGCACATTATCAGGCCGCCGGTATTTTCCTCCCAGTAGACCTGGTCCACGAACATGGCCACGGCCTGGGACGGCGTGAGCTTGGCCAGCTCCACGGCGGGGATGTACTGCCGGAGTACGGCCTGTGCACCCAGGTGAACCATGCGTGCACCCACCGGGGTCAGAGCCACGTCTTCGAAGTCGATGGCGTGCAGTATGGGGTCGGTTGTCGCGTAAGTCTTTGCCAGGTCCACTTCCGCTCTCTGGTGCATACCGGACATGATTGCCTCCTTTTCCTTGGTATAAGACGAGATGCAATTGCCGGTCCTCTGTCATCGTTATCGGCGTTATTTCTTTTTTCCCTTATGTCCTGGCCGGGGTTTTGTCCTGCGCATATGGTTCTCCTTACTTGCATCATAGCGCATTTCCTCCATATTGGGCAAGGTGTCCGAAATCGGGCTCGGCGGCGTAGACGATTTATCGGGTACACTTTCCATATATATGGGGCGGGGGAGTCCATCAGGAATGGAGTGTGGCTTTGCCTTGCGGCCTGTTCCGGGGCAGTTGATGGGCAAAAAACAGTGCATGACGCCGTTTCGAGTCCGGGGCGGCCGGACTTGGGAAGTCATTTTCCGGAGTGGAAACTTTTTTTACCGGGCGCGCTTGACTCTTTGTCGGGCATGGTTATCTTTCCCCCAGCCTGACGGGGTCCCTTGTGGACTCCGTCTTGGCAAGCGGGCCCGGAACGGCCCGACAATCAAGTCTAATTACTATATTCGGAGGTATAGAGGAATGAATCTGAAACCGCTGAACGATCGTGTTCTGGTCAAGCGCCTGGACGTTGAGGAGAAGACCGCCGGGGGCATCTACATCCCTGATTCCGCCAAGGAAAAGCCCTCGAAGGGCGAAATCCTGGCCGTCGGTCCGGGCAAGCTGGACGATAACGGCGAGCGCGTCTCCATGACCGTCAGCGTCGGCGACATCGTGCTGTTCGCCAAGTACGCCGGTAGCGAGATCAACATCGACGGCGAAGAGACCCTGGTCATGCGCGAGGACGACATCCTCGCCATCGTGGACTAGCATCCGATCAATCAAGCTCAATTCAAAAAAACAATTTTCTGCAAGGAGAATAGACCATGTCGAAAGAAATTCTTTTCGATGCCAAGGCCCGTGAGAAGCTGAAAGCCGGTGTGGACAAGCTGGCCAACGCCGTTAAAGTGACCCTCGGTCCCAAGGGCCGCAACGTCGTGATCGAGAAATCCTTCGGTTCCCCGGTCATCACCAAGGACGGCGTCTCCGTCGCCAAGGAGATCGAGCTGGAAGACAAGTTCGAGAACATGGGCGCCCAGATGGTCAAGGAAGTCGCTTCCAAGACCTCCGACGTCGCCGGTGACGGCACCACCACCGCCACCGTGCTGGCCCAGGCCATCTTCTCCGAGGGCGTGAAGCTCGTGGCCGCCGGCCGCTCCCCCATGTCCATCAAGCGCGGCATCGACAAGGCCGTCGAAGCCATCGTCGCCGACCTCGAGAAGGTCGCCAAGCCCACCCGTGATCAGAAAGAGATCGCCCAGGTCGGCACCATCTCCGCCAACAACGACGAGACCATCGGCAACATCATCGCCGAGGCCATGAGCAAGGTCGGCAAGGAAGGCGTCATCACCGTGGAAGAGGCCAAGGGCCTGGAAACCACCCTGGACGTCGTGGAAGGCATGCAGTTCGACCGCGGCTACCTCTCCCCCTACTTCGTCACCAACACCGAGCGCATGACCTGCGAAATGGAAGAGCCGCTGATCCTCATCAAGGAGACCAAGATCTCCAACATGAAGGAACTCCTGCCCGTCCTGGAGCAGTGCGCCAAGATGTCCAAGCCGCTGATGATCGTCGCTGAAGACATCGAGGGCGAGGCTCTGGCCACCCTCGTGGTCAACAAGCTGCGCGGCACCCTGAACGTGGTCGCCGTCAAGGCTCCCGGCTTCGGCGAGCGCCGCAAGGCCATGCTGAAGGACATCGCCATCCTCACCGGTGGTCAGGTCGTCTCCGAGGACCTGGGCATCAAGATGGAAAATCTCACCGTCAACGACCTCGGCTCCTGCAAGCGCGTGGTCATCGACAAGGAAAACACCACCGTCGTGGACGGCGCAGGCAAGCCCGAAGAAATCAAGGGCCGCATCCAGCAGATCCGCGCCGAGATCGCCGACTCCACCTCCGACTACGATCGCGAGAAGCTCCAGGAGCGTCTGGCCAAGATCGTGGGCGGCGTGGCCGTCATCAACGTCGGTGCCGCCACCGAGACCGAGATGAAGGAAAAGAAAGCCCGCGTCGAGGACGCCCTGAACGCTACCCGCGCAGCCGTGGAAGAGGGCATCGTGCCCGGCGGTGGCGTGGTCCTGGCCCGCTCCGGCGTGGCCGCCAGCAAGGTCAAGGTCGTCGATGACGACGAGCAGGCCGGTGTGAACATCATCGCCCGCGCCGTGGAAGAGCCCCTGCGCCAGATCGCCGGCAACGCCGGTCTCGAAGGCTCCATCGTCGTCGAGAAGATCAAGGAAGGCAAGGGTGGCATGGGCTACAACGCCGCCACCGACAAGTACGAAGACCTGATCAAGGCCGGTGTCATCGATCCCAAGAAGGTCACCCGCACCGCGCTGCAGAACGCCGCTTCCGTGGCCGGCCTGCTGCTGACCACCGAATGCGCCATCGTCGAGAAGCCCGAGAAGAACGACGGTCCGGCCATGCCCGGCGGCATGCCCGGCATGGGCGGCATGGGCGGCATGGGCGGTATGTACTAAGCCTCCCGGCGTTACCAAGCCAACAAATCAAACCGGCCCGCGACGGAAGTCGCGGGTCGGCTTTTTTGTTGTGTTGCGGTGGTCGTGAGAGTCGGGTGGGGTGTTACATTGATATGTCCCTTGCCACATTCAGTTAGAGAGCCGGGTTTGGGGGCTGTGCCCCCAAAAGCCCTCCATGCCCTCCCGGCGGGGTCTATTTCTTTTGCTGCGCCAAAAAAAATAGACGAAAGAAAAGGCGCTTGGAGCGTCATCCCCGCCTCGGTGCTCTCGGGCGAGAATCTCATCCAACCCGGTCGCCTCCAGACTACGTTGAGTGGGACGCTCTGCCAGTCTTATCATGCGGAGGCCGTCCCGCTCCGTGCGGGCTCTGGGACAAGAGCCGCCACCCGGCTTGGTGAGCTTCTAGGCCCGCGAGCAAGGGGCTGACGGCTGTCCTTCGGAGGGAAGTCATCGCGCTGAATTGCTTCTTTCTGATTCGCACGGGGCACCAGCGCGACTAGGCGGGCTAAGGAAAGTCGCCGCACATGGCAAATTACCGATCACCCAGGCAACGACCGGTCATCGAGCTCGGGGCTTAGAGCCGCTTGGCACGGCTGAAGCGCAGCCCGAAGCGCGCCTGCCCGCAGGCTTTCGCTTTTCGGGCAGCGGAAGCCGTGTTAGCGGCTCTTGGTCCCGAGATCGCGCTGCAGCACAAAAAAGCGCGTCTTTTGCTTACTTTTGGACGCGCCAGCCCAAAAGTAAGTCGGCCCGAAAGGGCCGAAACCCTTCAAGCGTTAATTGCCGCCGACAGGCGGCTTCCTTATTTCTTATAGTCGCGCCGCAGGCGCATCCTTCCCCTGGCACATCTTATGCTGTTCACCGAAGGTGGGCAAAATCTGCCCGTAGCGACGCATCGCACCATCGACCATCGCAACAAAGGGGACCTGACCATGTCATCGCTGTCCATCGGCTACAGCAACTACTCCGGGACGTCGTCCCTGCTCCAGACTTTGTCGGAGCAGACTTCGTCCTCGACCTCGACGAGTACCACGTCTTCCTCCTCGACGAACTCCCAGACGTGGCGGTCGGCCATCAACACGCAGATCAATGCGCTACTCGACATGGTGCCAAAGGGCGACGATGGCAAGCTTTCCTTTCAGGATGTGGACGACTACCGCGAACAGCTGGAAAAGGATTGGGACGAAGCGGTAAAAGAGGATTTCGAAGCCCTGGGCCTGGACCCGGACGCGGAGTACCCGCTCAACTACGACCCCGCCACAGGCACGGTGACCGTGACCAAGGGCCACCCGGACAAGGCGGTCATCGACCAGTATTTCGCCAACAACCCCGACAAGGTCGACGAGTTCGAGGCTATCGTCCAGCTGGGCAAGCTGACCAGCGCCTCCAATTCGACCCTGACTCAGAACGAAATGCGCCAGTCGTTGCAACAGCAGGCCATGTCCTGGTGGTTCGAGGACAACAGCGACCCGACATCCTGGTTCAGCGGCGGCGGACTCGTCCTGGGGCAGCAGACTGCCTACACCGGGCTGAACATCACGGTGTAGATTTTTTTGAATGAGACACTGCGAAGGCCGCTCCTTGGGGGGCGGCCTTTTTGATTTGCATCGGGCGTTCCCTTGGGGAAATACAAGATATGCGCCCAGTCCAAGAGGCATACATCTCCCGGCAGGAAGGAGGCGGAGCGTATGCCTTACACCCCTGAGTGGGCCAGCCGCTCACGATCCCCGCTTGCTCAGGCTGTCAGGCAATCCCGGATTGTCTTTATGAATCTATATGTAATGCATCTTTCCTTACATGAATTGTAAGGAAGTCCGACATAACGGTTAGAGGAAAATAGTCTACATCTCAAAATACTTGCCAATATGGAATTAGGTGCATTTATTGCAATAAGTCTAGTGATGACTGCTGATTGCATACTTCATAGAGAGATAACGGGGCTACATCGCATTTTATATATTTCTTAATAAGGAGGAGAGTCATGAAATAGTTCAAGGTGCCACGCGCTCACAACGTCTTCTTCATGCCGACTCCATCTGCTCTCCTCTCCCACGCCTTCACTCTCGATCCGCACGTTTCGATATCTCATCTACTGCTTCTTGACCGTTTGCTGGCGAGCCCTTTCCCAGAGGCTTGCTTCAACGAAACGCCACAGGACCACAGCGAAACTGCCATTGCGCTTCAGCGCGGGCGCTTCTCCCTGAATGGGTGAGTTCAGCGTATAGGGCATGTGCCGGACAATTGGCTTGGCGGGCCGCATCATGGCCCGGGGTCGCCCGGTCAGGGCACTTGGTACTCACTCGCGTAAAATCAATGGAAGGTGTGAACAGGAGTGGAGAGACTGGGTGAATTGGCAAACAAAAAACGAGGTGTGTTATGATGTTCGCGCGACGATTTCTTCTTGTTTTTGCTCTGACTTTCTGTGTTTTCGGCTTGCCGGTGGTGGCGCAGTCCGCAACCCTCGGAACGTTTGACCGTTGGTACGGCTCCTACATAGGCAACTTCGGAGAGGTCAACACGGCAACCTACGGTCAGATAGTGTCCAATCCCACCTCCATTTATGCGGACAGGATTTCCTTTTATCTCGATGATATTCCCGGTGATGATTTTGTTGATTTCCAGCTGATGATCGGCTCCTGGGGAGGCAGCGCCATGACGGAACTGCTGTGGGAAAGCCCTGCATACGCAACGACAAACAACGGAGGACTCGACGGTTTCGAACGGTTCGACATGTCCGTGGATCATGTGCTGTTGAACGGCGGCACCGAGTACATCATATTTCTGACCGCAAGCAATCTTTTTGACGGCTTGGATGGGAGAGCGCACGTGGGAACGACCACAGGATCAGGCTTCGTATTCTTCAGTAACCGCGATGATTTTAGCCTGCTGTATTCGGATTGGGACACCTTTTTTATCGGTCGTTCCCTGGCATACGAAATCGAATACACGCCTGCGGGGCAGGTTGTTACCCCGGAACCCTCGACATTTATCCTTCTGTGCGCAGGCCTGTTGGGGTTGATCGGCTTGGGCCGGAAGAGATTTACTGAAAAGTAGCCTGGGGCAGGGCTCTGGAAAAGGCGCAGTCCGTATCGGGACAGCGCCTTTTTTGCCCCAGAGGAGAAGGATGTCTGAGCGGGGGCAAAAGAAAAGGGAGTCGCTATTGCGACTCCCTTCCGAGGTCCCGGCATGCCGGGTTCCGAACCATGGTGATCTGGCTTGAAGGTGTGGGTTGCGGTCCAATCCTTTTATTGCCTTTGGAGGTGCTTCGGTTCGGCCTAAGAATTCGAGTTACCAGTCCAGTCCTGGGACCAGGACTTCCAGGACTCCAGGTACTGGTGCCAGCAGCGGCGGCCAATAATGATGTCCATGATCTTGGTGATATTGATATTGGAAAACATGGCGCTCTCCTTGTCTTCACAGTGTTGTTTCAGGTTGTCGAAACAGGACCTTTAACGTGCCAGGCGTTTTATCAACAGCCGTCCTGGCTTGGGCTGTTTGCAATGCTGCGTGCCACGTGGCGGATAGTCTCCTCGAAGATCCCCTCTGAATCGTAGGGAGTGAGGAGCGAGGTGCGGACGGAACCGACGATGTTGCCGTAAATGATCAACGCGGTCTTCTCCACAGGGAGGTCGCGGATCGATCCGTCTGCAATGCCCATGTTCACGCACCGTTTCAGTTCTTCAATGAAGAAGCTGAATTTCTCTGCCACCTTGGCGGCGTCAACGCCGACTTCCATGTGGCTGAAGGGCGAGCAACGAAGCAGGACTGAAAACCGTTTCCGATGCTCTTCGGTAAATTCAAAGTAGGCGGACATGTAGTTGCAGATCGCTTCCATCCCGGTCTTGGCGTCCTTGGTCGCCTCGATCAGTCGGGTGATGATCCTGTCCGCCATGTCAAATCCCGCTGCAAGAAACAGTTCCTGCTTGTTGCCGAAGTAGTGGGAGACCAATCCGAAGGATACATCAGCGCGCCCCGCCACGTCCTTGACCGTGGCATTGGAGAAACCCAGTTCTCCAAAGGCTTCTTGAGCCGCTCTCAGTATTGCTTCCTTCTTAGTCATCGACCACTGCCTTCCCCTGCGGGTACGATTTCGATTGATTGTGCAATCAACTTGTTGAGTCCTTTTTAGATTGATTGTGCAATCAGTGTCAAGCGGTTTTCGTTATTTTTTGAAGAAAATGAACTTAACACACTTGAATAATGCAATATAATTTTAACGTAAGTGAGCGCGAAAGTCGCCGTTAACATGAACAATAAGGCTCTCAAACGGCTTACGTCGGGGAAATTTGACTGGCTGTTTGCGGTCAGAAAGAGCCGCAGGGGGGCGCATAGGCCTGACGGAGATCGTCCACGACGGCCTCCCTGTTCCGGGCGTTTTCCAGGGGCAGCAGATAGACGCTGTTCCAGCATTCGTTCGCCAGGCATTCGGGGTGGTCCGGCGCGGCCAGCGTGTCTTTGAGGCTGGTTGTCCCTGCGATGGCCAGAGGATGGGCTTCGAACCCGGCGCGGTGGCCACGGGGGTGGGTGTAGGCGAGTATGCAGACGCCGGGAACGTCGGGGAACGTCGTCTGCTTCGGCCTAAAGGCGAAGCGGTAGCGTTCCCCGGAACTTCCCGTGAAGATTCTTGTTTCCCGTTCGGGCATGGATCCCTTTATTTCATGTTCTTCTGCATCTTGGCCCAGGTGTCCCGCAGGGTGGCCGTGCGGTTGAAGACGAGCTTGCCGCCGGGCTTGTGGTCCCTGGCGTCGGCGCAGAAGTAGCCGGTGCGCTCGAACTGGAAGTTGGTGCCCGGGGCCATGTCGGCCAGGGCGGGCTCCACCCAGCACTCGTCCAGCACTTCCAGAGAGTCGGGGTTGACGTAGTCCACGAAGGTCTTGCCCTCTTCCGGCGCATTGGGGTTCTCGCAGGTGAAGAGGTTGCCGTAGTTGCGCACCTCGGCCTTGACGCCGTGGGCTGCGGAAACCCAGTGCAGGGTGCCCTTGACCTTGCGGCCGTCCTTGGACCAGCCGCCCTTGGTTTCGGGGTCGTAGGTGGCGCGGATCTCGGTGATCCGTCCGTTCTCGTCCTTTTCGTAGCCAGTGCAGGTCACGTAGTAGGCGAAGCGCAACCGCACCTCGCGGCCGGGTCCGAGGCGGAAGAATTTCTTGGGCGGCTCCTCCATGAAGTCGGCCCGTTCGATCCACAGCTCCCGCGAGAAGGGGACCACGCGTTCGCCGTAGGACTCGTCCTCCGGGTGCAGGGGCATGGTGAACTCGTCCACCTGGTCCTCGGGGTAGTTCTCGATGATCAGCTTGACCGGGTCCATGACGCCCAGGTAGCGCGGGGCGCGGGCGTTGAGGTCCTCGCGCAGGCAGGCCTCAAGCAGGGCGTACTCCACGGTGGAGTCGGCCTTGGCAACGCCGATGCGCTCGCAGAAGTCGCGGATGGAGGCCGGCGTGAAGCCCCTGCGGCGGAAGCCGCTGATGGTCGGCATGCGCGGGTCGTCCCAGCCGCTCACGTGGCCTTCCTTGACGAGCTGGATGAGCTTGCGCTTGCTCAGCACCGTTCCCGTGATGTTCAATCGGGCGAACTCATACTGGTAGGGACGCTGGTTAAAGCCGGGCAGGGCGGCCAGCTCCTCGTAGACACTGCTGTTTTCGCCGAAGAGCTCGGGCTGCTTCAACCCCTCCATGAGCGTGTTCACGCACCAGTCGTAGAGCGGACGGTTGTTCTCGAATTCCAGGGTACAGATGGAGTGGGTGATGCCTTCGATGGCGTCGGAGAGCCCGTGGGTGAAATCGTACATGGGGTAGATGCACCATGCGTCGCCCGTGCGGTGATGGTCGGCGTGCTTGATGCGGTACAGGGCCGGGTCGCGGAGCATTACGTTGGGTGCGGCCATGTCGATCTTGCCGCGCAGGATGCACTCGCCGTCGGGCATTTCGCCCGCCCGCATCTTGCGGAACAGGTCGAGGTTCTCCTCCACGGTCCGGTCGCGGTAGGGGGAGTTCTTGCCCGGCTCCTTGAGGGTGCCGCGGTTCTCACGGATTTCGTCCGCGCTCTGGTGGTCCACGTAGGCCTTGCCCATCTTGATGAAAAGTTCGGCGATGTAGTAGAGCTTCTCGAAGTAATCCGAGGCGAACGGGTTGGCATCCCAGGAGAAGCCGAGCCAGGATACGTCCTCGCGGATGGAGTCGACGTATTCCACCTCTTCCTTGACGGGGTTGGTGTCGTCGAAGCGCAGGTTGCACTTGCCCTGGTAGTCACGGGCGACGCCGAAGTTCAGGCAGATGGACTTGGCGTGGCCGATGTGCAGGTAGCCGTTGGGCTCCGGGGGAAATCGCGTATGCACGCGGCCTCCGTACTTGTCGGACTCGTTGTCCGCGTCGATGATGGTACGGATGAAATCCTTTCCTTTCTCAGGCGCTTCGGGCTTATTGCTCATGGGTGCGTTTCCTTGCGTGTGTAATGGTTCCCGGAACAAGGGGTATACAGGACGTGAGCCGTTCGGTAAACGGGAGCTCGTGCCGGAGCCCTGAAATACGGGAAATCGTCTGGCCGGTCAACGCATCCCTTGCCGTACGCGGCATAAGAGCGAGGATGAACCGCAACCCAGGAGGCAGCCATGTCATTATTCACCATCGATACCGACTCATGCAAGCGCGACGGCCTGTGTGCCGCAGCGTGTCCTCTGGGCTGCATCGCTCTCGACGCGGAAGGCTATCCCATTCCCCATGAGCGCAAGCAGGCCTACTGCATCGGGTGTGGCCACTGCATGGCCGTCTGCCCCACTCAGGCCATCCGGCTCGACCGCTTCGATGATACGGGGGAGCTCCTGGACCGGAAGAATGCGGCCACGCCGGAGCAGGTGGTGCAATTGCTCAAGGGGCGCCGTTCGGTGCGCGCCTTCAAGAAGGAGCCGCTCCCCGAGGAGACCCTGCGCGAACTGCTCGACCTCACCGAGTACGCCCCCTCCGGGCACAATGCCCACCCCGTGCGCTGGAGCGTTGCGGCCACGCCCGAGCGGGTGGCCGAGGCGGCGCGTGCCACGGTGGACTGGATGCGGGGCGAGGTCGAGGCCGAAACGGAGAGGGCGGCCGCCCTGCACCTGGCGGGTATCGTCAAGGCCTGGGACAGAGACATCGACATCGTCTGCCGCGAGGCGCCCGCCCTGGCCGTGGCGCACGGTCCTGCCACGGGCATCACCCCCATGGAGGACGGCGTCATCGCCACGGCCTACCTCGAGCTGGCGGCCCACGGCCTCGGGCTGGGCGCGTGCTGGTGCGGTTACGTGCAGATGGCCGCCGGGACCGATGCCGCCCTGCGGGAGCTCCTCGGCATCCCGGAGGAGGGCCGGGTTTACGGCGCGCTCCTCCTCGGCAGGCCCGCCCGCCGCTACCGGTTCATACCGCCCCGTCCGGGCGCAAATGTGCATTGGGTCTGATATATAAGGAATACCCAACTGGACGGCAGGTTGAATTTCTGCAATGGATGGGCATGCGGTCCGCATCTCTTCGTTTTGTCCCTGTTCTGTGGGGTTTGCTCTTCCTGCTTTTCGCGGTTGATTGCCAGGCGCGCACGGTCCGGGTGGGCATCGGTTTCGCCATCCCGCCTTATGTGATCCGGGAGTCGCACGCGGGCATCGAGGTCGACGTCATCCGGGAGTCGCTCAAGGCCGCCGGGCTCGAGGTGGAATTTGTCTACCTGCCCAACCTCCGCCTGCCTGTGGAGTACGCCGCAGGCAACGTGGACGGCATCGCCACCAACACGGCCTATGATCTGGCCGGGGACTCCGGGCGCGAAACCTACTCTTCGGGGACCACCATTATTCTTCAGAACTATGCCGTGA
Organism: Pseudodesulfovibrio cashew; assembly: GCF_009762795.1. NCBI lineage: Bacteria > Pseudomonadati > Thermodesulfobacteriota > Desulfovibrionia > Desulfovibrionales > Desulfovibrionaceae > Pseudodesulfovibrio > Pseudodesulfovibrio cashew. Next base: position 1,919,015 of record NZ_CP046400.1, read on the forward strand.
CTCTGCTTACCGCGGAGCCGGTGAATTCCTTTGACGACATGGAGGACAAGCGGGTGCTCGCCTTCAACAACGCCGTCAAATATCTTGGTCCCGATTTCGGGAAGATGACCAAACGGAACGACCGGTATTCCGAGCTGGCCGATCAGTCCCTCCAGGTCAGGATGCTCTATTCGGGCCGGGTGGACGTGGTCGTTGCGGACAAGCGCATCCTGCTCTGGTGGCGGGACAAGCTGGCCAACTCGCCCCTGGCCCAAAAGCTGGAACTGAAAAAGCCGTTGCGCTTCAACGCTGTGTTCCCGCCTTCGCCGCGCCACGTGGCCTTTGCCGATCCCGGCCTACGCGACGCCTTTGACCGGGGGCTCGATACGATCAGACGGTCCGGGCTCCATGCCGCCATCCTACAGCGGTATCTGAAATCCTACGCCGTGAAGTAGGGGCGCGCCACATGTTGTCACGCTCCCCGGCATGGGCTATCCTGCGCATCGAATGGAGCAACCGTCCGAACCAATCCCGGAGAAATTCATGAACCAAGCAATGGGGCCGCACTCGGCCGAAGACTACGCCGCGTTCATCGACAGGAACGTCCACAAGTTCCTGCCCAAGTTCAGCACCTACTGCGCCAACCCCGCCTCGTTCCATCCCGGCTGGAACTGGGCCGCCTTCTTCTTCACCTTCTGGTGGTATCTTTACAGAAAGATGTACCTCTGGGCCGCGCTCTGTTTCGTGACCATGTGGCTGCCCTATTTCAATCTGATCATCTGGATCGGCTGGGGCGTGGCCGCCAATTCCCTCTACTTCCGGCACGCCAACACCAAGATCGCCGAGGCCAAGGCGTTTTACGGCAGCGGTTATCAGGTATACCTGCGCGATGCCGGGGGCGTGAACACCTGGGTGCCATGGGTGGCCCTGCTTATCTCCGGCGGCTTCTTCCTGCTGGCCCTGCTTGGGTTTATCAGCATGGCCTTCTTCGCAGCCGCCTTCTGACTGCCGTCGATGGGCGTGCCGTCCACGCCCGGCGTGGGAGTCTGACCGTTCGTTGCCGCGTTTGTTTTGTGGCGCGGCGTGTGACCGGCAGTCATTTTCCTGCGCCCCCCATTGACCCGGCGGGGCGGGTGCCGTACCGTACCCCCATTTCGCCAACGAGCCTTCCGGGGGAACAATGTCCAGTCAAAACCACGCGTTCGGGTCCGTTCAGGTCGCCATAGACTACCACTCCATCACCACGCTCTTCGAGCGGGCCCACGCCGAGGGGCGCGACGCCCTGTTCGAGCACGAGGTTTACGACCTGCTGCGCGACTCCGGGGCCGAGACCCCGCCCCGCACCGTGCTTCTGGAGCGGGACGCGCGGCCGAGCGACGAGGAGCTCGACGCGTTGCCCGGCGAAAAGGTGGTCCTCAAGATCGTATCCCCGGCCATCGTGCACAAGACCGAGGTGGGAGGCGTGCGCGTGGTGGAGAATACTCCGGGCCAGGTGCGTTCGGCCTGGCGGCGCATGCTCCAGGAGGTCCCCGAGAATTTCGCGGCCATGCTTGAGCGCGACCCGGCTCACGCCCCGGCCCGTTATGCCGGGCTTTCGGGCGGAGAGCTGCTGGACGCGGTGCGGCGGGATATCTGGGGCGTGCTCATGGTCCAGTTTCTGCGCCCCGACTCCCAGGCCTTCGGCAACGAGCTGATCGTGGGTATCCGCCGGACCAGGGAGTTCGGCATGATCATCGGCGCGGGGCTGGGCGGCACCGATACCGAACTCTACGCCGAGCGTTTCCGCAAGGGACAGGCCATGGTCGCCACGTCCACTGCCCTGGCCGACGGCGAGGCCTTTTTCGAGCTCTTCCGCAACACCTTGTCCTACAAGAAACTGGCCGGGCTGACGCGCGGTCAGCGGCGCATCGTCACCGACGCCCAGCTCATCGAGTGCTTCTCCTCATTCATTGACATGGCCAACCATTACTCCCCGGAGAACCCGGACGCGCCCTTCGTCATCGAGGAGCTGGAGATCAATCCCTTTGCCTACGCCGACTATCTGATGGTCCCCCTGGACGGCATGTGCCGGTTCTCCCGTCCCGGTTCCCTCCCGGTCCCGCGTCCGGCGGGCAAGATCGGCAACCTGCTGCACCCGGAGACCATAGGCATCATCGGGGTCTCGTCCACGCGCCGGAATTTCGGGCGGATCATTCTGGACAACGTCATCGAGGCCGGATTCGATCCCGCGAAGATGACCGTGATCCGGCCCGGCCTGGAGGAGATCGGCGGTGTTCGCTGCGTCCCCTCACTGGCCGATCTTGAGGAAAAGCTCGACCTCTTCGTGGTCGCGGTGGGCGCGGAGCAGGTGCCCAGGTTGGTGGAGGATCTGGTGGAGCTGGACTGCGCCGAGTCGGTCATGCTCATTCCGGGCGGCATGGGCGAAACCGCCGAGAGCGAGGCGCGTGCCCGCGAGGTGATCGGCCGCATCCAGGCCGCCCACGCGCAGGGCGGCGGGCCGGTCTTTCTGGGCGGCAACTGCATGGGCGTGGTCTCCCGGCCCGGCAACTACGACACCTGGTTCATCCCGGACGAAAAGCTTCCCGATTTTTCTCACGGCAGACATCACCGGGCCGCGTTCATCTCCCAGTCGGGCGCGTTCATGCTCACCCGGCTCTCCCAGTGCCCGCTGTTGGACCCGGCCTACATGGTCTCGGCGGGCAACCAGACCGACCTGACCCTGGGCGATCTGCTGGGCTGGTTTGCCCAGAGCGATGAGGTGGACGTCATCGCGGTCTATGCCGAGGGCTTCAACGACATGGACGGGCTGGCCTTCTGCCGGGCCGTACGCAGGGCGGTGCTGGCCGGGAAGGAGGTCATCTTCTACAAGGCGGGCCGTACTCCGGAAGGGCGCTCCGCCACCAGCGGCCACACCGCTTCCCTGGCCGGGGACTACGTGGTCTGCGAGTCCTGCGTGCGCCAGGCCGGCGCCGTGGTGGCCGATTCCTTTACCCAGTTCGAGAACCTGTTCATGCTGGCCGAGCGGCTGCACGGCAAGACCATCCGCTCCAACCGCCTGGCCGCTGTATCCGGGGCCGGGTTCGAGGCAGTGGGCATGGCCGATTCCATCCAGTCGGACTCCTACCGCATGCGCCTTGCCGCATTGGCCGGCCCCACCAGAGAGCAGCTTGACGGATTATTCATGGACCACCGGTTGAGCAAGCTGGTCACCGTTACCAACCCTCTGGACATGACCCCGGCGGCCAACGATTTCGTGCACGCCGAGGCCATCCGCATCCTGGCGGGCGATCCCGGCGTGGACGCAGTGGTGGCCGGGCTGGACCCGCTCTCGCCGGTCATGCGCACCCTGGCCGACCCGGAGCACAAGGCTTTTGACTTCGCGGACGAGCGGTCCATCGCCGCCCGCCTGGCCGACCTGCTGCCCACGCTGGATACCCCGGTCATCGGCGTGGTGGACGGCGGACGGCTCTATGACCCGCTGGTGGATCGGCTCAAGGAGGCCGGACTGTGCACCTTCCGCACTTCGGACCAGGCTGTGGCCGCCATCGCCCAATACATCGAAGGCAGGCTGGCCGCCGACGCAATCCGGCGTTCGGCGCGCCAGGGCGCAATGTCCCGATAATAACTGACAGGGGTTTTTATTTTCCGTAAATTGTAGTCATGCGCAGGTATGTCCTTCTTGCCATGGCCTTCCTGGTCCTGCTCCCGGTCCCCGGCTGGGGCGCTGAATACTTGCATGTCATTTCCATGGTGGCCCCGCCGCGGGTCATGCTCATCGACGGCGAGGTCACCGGCATGGCGGCGGACCTGGTCAAGGAAGGACTTACGCGGGCCGGATACCAGTTCGATATCGAACTGGTCCCGTGGAAGAGGGCGCTGTACATGATTCAATCGGGCACTGCGGACGCGCTCTTCTACCCCATCTTCACCAAAGAGCGGACCGAGTACTTCCACTATTCTCCCACCCCCCTGTTCCGCATAGGGCTTGCCGCGCTGAAACGAGCGGATTCCGATATCGTGATTCGTCCCGACTTCGGAGGGCTCGACCACCTTGTCCTGGGCATCGGGCTGGGGTTCCAGTACGGCCCCAAGGGGAAGGAGTTCATGGAAAAAGCCCACTTTGTGAAAATCGAGGCCACTTCAAGCAATAATCTCGGGTTCCTGAAGCTGCTGGACGGTCGCATTGATCTTCTGCTCATGGACAGCACCCTGGCCACGCACTACCTGAAGCAGAGGTCGACCCTGGGCAAGGTTGACTTTGCCCGTGACGAGCAGGGACGCATTGCTATCCTCGACTATCGGGAAGGGTACCTGGTCTTTTCCAGGAAAACCGCTACCGCCGTGGATGCGGCTAATTTTTCCAAGGCGCTGGACTCCATGATACGAGACGGCACTTATGACGATATAGTCAATCGTTACAAGTGATCGGGCTGTTGTTGTCCCCAATCTTTCAGGATATCCTGCTTATTTATTGAATCCTTCCGGGATGTTTGCTACGGTTTGTCAGGCTGGGAAAACCAGGCCTGCGGTATGCCCGGACCCCCGCCCGGGCCGAAAACGCCGTGGAGGCGCACCGTGTCGGATGCCCATTACTACCAGGGATTGGCCAAGAGCATGATGTTCACCATCATCCTGGTCTCCTACGCTCCCCTGCTGCTCATCACCCTCATCGCCGGATACCAGTATTCCGTGGCCTACCGCGCCAAGGTGGACGCCCACCTGCGCGAGCTGGTGCTCAAACACGACCAGGCCGTGGACGCCTATCTGGAGGAGAAGGTCGAGGAGCTCCAGGTACTGGCGGAGGCCGTGGGGGTGGAGCGGCTGCGCGGCGACGCGGGTGTGGCCCGGTTGCACGACGTGCTGGCTCGGGTGCACGGCAGCGACTTCGTGGACCTGGGACTGGTTGACTGCAAGGGTGTTCAGGTGGCCTACTCCGGTCCATACAAGCTCCTCGGGGCGAACTACGCGGACGCCCCCTGGTATCGTGAGGTGCTGGAGCGCAAGGTCTTCATCAGCGACGTATCCCTGGGGTTGCGCGGGGTGCCGCACTTCACCATCGCCCTGCTCGTTCCGGTAAACGGCCAGGATTGGGTGCTCAGGACCACACTGGATTTCATCGGCTTCAACAAGCTGGTGGAGGACATCCTCGTCGGCGAGACCGGCATGGCCTACATCATCAACCGCAAGGGCGAATTTCAGACCACGCCACGCCGGGACATGTCCGGCGAGCTTTCCTTTCTGCGCAAGCTGGCCGCGGGCAGGGCAGGTGACAGCGAGCTGGCCCACGGCAGGGCCTCCATGACGGTCGAGACCAACCCGGCCACGGGCCGCGAGACCCTCTTCGTCACCAGCCCGCTCAAATCGGGCGATTGGCTGATGGTCTACCAGCAGGACGTTGACGATGCCTTTTCCGCCCTGGACCAGGCGCGCAACCTGGCCGTGGTGGTCCTGCTCCTCGGCGGCATCGCCATTACGGTCATGGCCTACCTCATGAGCCGCCGCATGGCGCGCAAGGTGGAGCTGGCCGACGTGGAAAAGGAGATGATGAACGAGCAGGTCATCGAGGCGGGCAAGCTGGCGAGCGTGGGCGAGCTGGCGGCGGGCATTGCCCACGAGATCAACAACCCCGTGGCGATCATGGTCGAGGAGGCCGGGTGGATTCAGGACCTTCTGGACGAGGGGCTGGACCAGGACGACAACGAGCGCGAGGTGCAGCGCGCCCTGCGCCAGATTCGCGAGCAGGGCGTCCGTTGCCGCGAGATCACCCACAAGCTGCTCAGCTTCGCGCGCAAGATAGACCCCACGGTGGAGCGCATCGACGTCAACGACATGATCATGGAGATGGTCGAGTTTTGCGAACAGCGGGCCCGCTACGCCAATGTGGCGATGGAGGCCAGCCTGGCCGACGACGTGGCCGAGGTGGAGGGGAGCGCCTCAGAGGTGCAGCAGGTGCTTCTCAACCTGATCAACAACGCCATCGACGCCATGGACCCCGGCGGCGGCAATCTCGACATCATGTCCCGCATGGAGGACGGCGTCGTGGCCGTGTCCATATCCGACACCGGGTGCGGCATCCCCCAGGCCAACCTGCAACGCATCTTCGATCCCTTTTTCACCACCAAGCCTGTGGGCAAGGGCACCGGGCTCGGACTGTCCATCATCTACGGCATCGTCCACAAGATGGGCGGCGACATCGCGGTCAAGTCCGTGGTGAACCGGGGCACGACCTTCACGGTCCGCTTTCCGGCCGCCGAGTCTTCGGAAACGGTGGATGCCGGTGACGGCGAGGAACTCTGACCGGGGCCAATGGAGGAGACAATGGCGGCACATCTTCTGCTTATCGACGACGAACAACCCTTCGTGGAGACCATGGCCAAGCGGCTGGGCAAACGGGGGTATACCGTGGCTACGGCTCTTAGCGGCGAGGACGGGCTCAAGGCCCTGGACGCGGACCACTCCGTGGACGTGGTCATCCTGGACGTGAAGATGCCGGGCATGGACGGCATCGAGACGCTGAAGCGGATCAAGGCGGAACACCCGTTGGTGGAAGTACTCATGCTCACGGGCCACGCCACCGTGGCCAGCGCCATTGACGGTATGAAAAGCGGGGCCTATGACTACATGATGAAGCCGTGTGATATCGACGAGTTGCTCGCCAAAGTAGGCGAGGCGTACGATCAGAAACAGGCCCGCGAGACCCGGATTTTGGAGGCGCGCGCACGGCATATCGAACTCAGGCGGGGGGATTGATGATCATGCCCGACACAGCCATTCGTGTGTTGCTCGTGGATGACGAGGCCGGATTCGTGGACGTGCTCAGGAAGCGCATGAACAAGCGCGGGTTCGCGGTGAGCACCGCCGTGAGCGGCACCAAGGGTATCCAGGCGCTGCGCGGGGATGATTTCGACGTGGCCGTGCTCGATCTCAAGCTCGAGGATATGGACGGCATCGAGGTCCTGGATATTTTCAAGAAGATGGTCCCGTCCATGCCGGTGATCATGCTCACCGGTCACGGCAGCGAGCAGGCCGCGCGGGACGGTATCGCGCGCGGGGCTTTCGACTACCTGCTCAAGCCGTGCGACCTGGATGATCTGCTGGCCAAGATCCGTGAGGCCGTGGGAGTCGAGTCATGACCTTCGACGTACTGCTGGTGGACGACGAGGCGGACTTCCTGACTCCGCTGCGCAAGCGCCTTGTCCGGCGCGGCCTTTCCGTGCGCGAGGCCAATGACGGCGAATCCGCGCTTGAGGCCATGACCGCCGCCCCGGCGGACGTCTGCGTGCTCGATGTGAAGATGCCGGGGATGGACGGGCTGACCCTGCTCACCCATATCAAGAACGAGTGGCCGCTGACCGAGGTGGTCATGCTCACCGGGCACGCCTCCCTGGAGGTCGCCCTCCGGGGCATGGAGCTGGGCGCGTTCGACTATCTCATGAAGCCCGTGGAGTTCGAGGAGTTGTTCTACAAGCTCGAGGACGCTGCCGGACGTAAACGGCTGCACGAGGAAAAGCTCCGTCGGTCCGAACCGGGCGGGCGGGTCGGGTAAACCATGTCCATCCTCGATTGGCTCCCCTTCACCGGGAAAAAGAAGAAGACTCCCGAGGAGCTGGCGGCTATCCGCCGGACCTTTGCCGCGCGCTACAACCATTTTCGGCTGCTCATCCAGGCCAACACCCGGGCGCACGATCTCATCGGCGAGTTAGAGGACGCCCTGCGGGGCTATACGCCTTACGGCATGCACTACGTGCGCACCCTGTGCACTCGCATCTCCACGTCCATATTCCAGATGGTGCGGCATCTCAACGAACTCAATCCGGGCGCGTACGAAGGGCTCAACGGCCGGTTCCAGGCCATCCAGGAACGGATCATGCCGCATATCGAGCCCGAGGTGCTCCGCCGACAGGAGCACGCCCTGGTCATCAATCTTGCCGACGTGGGGCGGGATCATGCAGACCTGTGCGGCCCCAAGATGGCCATGCTCGGCGAGGCCGGGCGGCAGCTGGGCATGCGCATCCCCGCCGGGTTCGTCATCACCACCGAGGCCTATCGCCGGTTCGTGGCCTCGGACGATCTGCGCATGGAGGTGGACCGGCTGATCCAGACCGCCGATCCTTCTGACCGCGAGGCCATGTTCCAGCTCTCCTCGCGCATCATGCAGATGATTATCGCCGCCGAGGTGCCCGACGAACTGGTCGAGGCCGTGGAGACGGCCTACGGACGGCTGTGCGAGGCCGCCGGACACGAGGTCAAGCTCGCGGTGCGTTCCTCGGCCCTTGGCGAGGACATCGAGGGCGCCTCCTTTGCCGGACAGTACCGCTCCATGCTCAACGTGGACCACTCCTCTCTGCTCTATGCCTACAGGGAAGTCGTGGCCTCCAAATATTCGCGGCAGGCCATGGCCTACCGGGTCTCTCGCGGCATCCGTGACGAGGACGTTGCCATGAGCGTGGGCTGCATGGTCATGGTCGAGGCCCGCGCCTCGGGCGTGACTTATTCGCGCAGCCCGGTAAACGTCCGCGACGACAATGTGGCCATCCAGTCGGTCTGGGGACTGCCCAAGACCGTGGTGGACGGCTCCGCGGAGACCGACGAACTGGTGGTGGCGCGGACTGAACCCATGAGCGTGGTTCTGCGCGAGGTGGCGCACAAGAAAAGCCAGTACGTCTGTCACGAGAACGTGGGCGTGTGCCGCACCGAGCTGCTGGACGGCAGGGGGGACGAGGTCTCTCTCACCGACGAGCAGGCCGTGCGCATTGCCGGACACGCTGTTCGGCTTGAGGAATATTTCGGCACGCCCCAGGACGTGGAGTGGGCCATCACTGAGGACGGCAGGTATCACCTGCTCCAATGCCGCCCGCTCATGCTGGTGGAAGGGGAGGAGCCCGAAGAGAAGGCTCGGCCCGCCGTGGCCTCCCCGCTGCCCGAGCCCGTTCTCTCGGGAGGCCGCATCGCCAGCCCCGGCGTGGGCGTGGGGCCGGTCCATGTCATCCGCAAGGACGCGGACACCCTGACCTTCCCGGACGGCGGGATCATGGTCCTGTCCCAGGCGTTGCCCAGCCGGGCGGCCCTGCTGGACCGTTGCAGCGCGGTGGTCTCCGAGCAGGGAGGTATTGCCGGGCACCTGGCCAACGTGGCCCGCGAGTTCGGGGTCCCGGCCCTGTTCGGCGTGAAGGGGGCGACGGATCGCCTTGAAAACGGCGCGATCGTCACCGTGGACGCTGACGGACATGCGGTCTACGACGGGGCGGTGGAGGCGCTGCTGGTGGAGAAACCCCGCCAGCGGGTCATGCGCGGGAGCCCGGTGCAGGGAGCGCTGCGCAAGGCGGCCCGGCACATCGTTCGGCTCAACCTGACCAACCCGGATTCCCCGGAGTTCCGCCCTGAGGGGTGCCGCACCCTGCACGATATAATGCGCTTCTGCCACGAGATGGCCGTGCGCGAGATGTTCGAATTTTCCACCCACGACGAATATGTCCAGGCCGCATCGCGTCAGCTCATCTGCGGCGTGCCCAAGCAGTTCTGGGTCCTGAACCTGGACGACGGGATCAAGCCCGAGGGCGAGCAGCGGGAGGACCGGTGCGTGCTCCTGGAGCACGTGGACTCCTTTCCCATGCGCGCCCTGTGGGAGGGCATGCAGGCCGTGCCCTGGGAGGGGCCGCCGCCGGTGCACGGCAAGGGACTCATGGCCGTCATGTTCGAGGCCACGGCCAACCCCAACCTGGTCACGGCGGGTCAGTCCCTGTACACGCAAAAGAATTATTTCATGATTTCGAAGAACTACTGCTGCCTACAGTCCCGTTTCGGGTTCCACTTCTGCGGGGTGGAGTCCCTGGTGGGCGAGCGCACCAGTGAGAATTACGCCTCCTTCCAGTTCAAGGGCGGGGCCGCGAACATGGAGCGGCGCATCCTGCGCGCCCGGTTCGTGGGCGACATTCTGGAGGAGTTCGACTTCCGTGTCCGCGTCCGGGGTGACAACATGCACGCCCGCGTGGAGGGGCTGGACAGGCAGGCCATGGCCTTCCGGCTCAAGGTTCTGGGCTATCTCATCACTCATACCCGTCAGCTCGACATGATCATGACCAACAAGGGTGAAGTGGCGAGGCGGCGTGAGCGCTTCTTTGCCGACTTCGCCATGTTCGGTGAAAAATAACTACCACGCCGGAGCGGTTGTTAGCAGATATGTACATTCTCGGCAGTAATATATAACAAGAATGTAAAAAAATGGATGACCGGCTGCGCGCCATCCGCCCGGAGATGGCGGCGGCAAGCCAACTGTCGGGAATGGCATCGTGTTTGCTTTATGGCCGCCATGCATCCTACCGTCCACGGGCTGAAGCTGACAGCCCTGCTCGCCATTTGCCAAGTTATCGACCAGGCCCTCGATCTGGAGTCGGCCCTGGAGGGCGTGCTGCGCATCATGTCCGAACAGCTCTCCATGCAGCGCGCCACAGTCACCCTGTACGATCCGGATACCGGAAATCTTTCCATCAACGCCTCCTACGGACTGACCAGCGAGGAGAAGCGGCGCGGCGTGTACAAGTTGGACGAGGGCGTCACAGGACGCATCTTCCAGACCGGCGAGCCGTACTACGTGCCCGACATCGACAAGGAACCGCTCTTCCTGGACAAGACCGGGTCCCGCAGGGTCAAGCGCGGCATGATCTCCTTCATCGGCGTGCCCATCATCCTGCATGGCGACCCCATCGGCGTGCTCAACGTAGACCGTCTCTTCGAGGACGAGATCGGCTTCGAGGAGGATGTGGATTTCCTCAAGGTAGTGGCAACGCTCATCGGCCAGTTCCTCAGTCTGAACGAGAAGATCCTCAAGCGGGAGGCGGTGCTCAAGCGCGAAAACACCTCCCTCAAGTACCAGATATCCAAGAAGTCCAAGGGTCCCTACATCGTGGGTCAGTCCGCGGCCATGGTCGAGGTCCAGCGCCAGATGGAGAAGGTGTCGCCCACGCGGGCCACTGTGCTCCTGCTCGGCGAGTCGGGTGTTGGCAAGACGCTCATCGCCCAGATCATCCATGAACTTTCGGAGCGCCAGGGCCACCCGTTCATCAAGGTCAACTGCGCCTCCATCCCCGGCAACCTGCTTGAGTCCGAACTGTTCGGCTATGAGAAGGGCGCGTTCACCGGGGCCTCGAATTCGCGGCCGGGCCGGTTCGAGGAAGCGGATACCGGCACCATCTTTCTTGACGAGATAGGCGAGCTGCCCATGGGCCTCCAGGCCAAGCTGCTGCGCGTGCTGCAGGAAAAGGAGCTTGAGCGGCTGGGTTCCAACCGGACCCGGACCATCGACGTGCGAATCCTGGCCGCCACCAACCGCGACCTGGGAGACCTGGTGGAGCGGGGCAAGTTCCGGCTCGACCTTTACTACCGACTCAATGTTTTCCCGGTCCGCATCCCGCCCCTTCGCGAGCGCAAGGAGGACATCACCGCGCTGCTCAACCATTTTCTCAAGAAGATGGCCGAGGACTACGGGCGGATCATTCATTTCACCTCCACGGCCCTGGACGCGCTCATCCGTTACGACTGGCCGGGCAACGTCCGCGAGATGCAGAACCTCATCGAGCGGCTCGTAATCATGTCCGATACAGACCGTATCTCACTGGAGTTCCTCAAGTCCTACCTCGCGCCGGGCCAGACAGCCGCAGTGCAGGAGGTGGTCCATTTTTCCGAGGAGACCCCGCGCTACACCTCCCTCAAGGAGTTCGAGCGCAACGAGGTCCTGGCCGCCTTGGAGCGCAACGGCTGGATCCAGTACAAGGCCGCCGAGGCCCTGGGGCTGTCCGCCCGTCAGATGGGCTACCGGGTCAAGAAGTACGGCCTGGAGTCCATGATCGCCGAGGGACGGGCCAAATTGAGGCGGCTCAAAGAGGTTGGCAACTGAATTTCAAGCGTACCTCCGTCAACCTCAACCCTTGCAGCCGACAGGCCCCGCCGTTCGCAACCGGCGGGGCCTGTCTGGTTTTACAAAAGAGCGGGGCCGGGCTACGCTCCGCAGGAATCAAGGAGGCGTCCATGAAAGCCATGCTGCTTGAATCCTTTGGCAACGGTCACGATTTTGTCCAGGGCGACGTTCCCGTGCCGTGCCCCGGTCCCGGTGAGCTTCTGCTCAAGGTGGCCGCGTCCAGCTTCAACCCCATCGACAACAAGATCGCCGTGCTCGGCGGCCAGCTCGGCTTTGCCCCGTCCCTGCCGCATATCCTCGGCATGGACGTGTCGGGCGAGGTGGTGGAGGTGGGCCCGGGCCGGTCCCGCTTCAAGCCGGGAGACCGGGTCTTCGGCTGCGCGGGCGGGCTTACGGGTATTCCCGGCGCTCTGGCCGAGTACATGACAGTGGACGAGCGGCTGGTGGCCCGCGCCCCGCAGACCATGGCTCTTGCCGATGCCGCGGCCATCCCGTTGGTGGCCATCACCGCCTGGCTCGGTCTGTCCTCCAGGGCGGGAATACGCGCGGGCGAGACCCTGCTGGTCCAGGGCGGCGCGGGCGGAGTGGGGCACATGGCCGTGCAGCTGGGCGTACATGCCGGGGCCGAGGTTCACGCAACTGTCTCGTCGGACCTGAAGGGAGCGGTGGTCGAGGCCCTGGGCGCGGTCCCCATCGACTACACACAAACTTCCGTGGATCAGTACGTGGCCGATGCCACCGGCGGCGACGGCTTTCACGTGGTCTTCGACACCGTTGGAGGGGTCAGCCTGGACAACTCCTTTCTTGCTGCGCGCCGGGAAGGCCGTGTGATCACCACCGTGGCCCGTTCCAGCCATGACCTGAGCCCCATGCACGCCAGGTCGCTGTCTCTGCATGTGGTCTTCATGCTGCTGCCGTTGATTACTGGTGAAGGGCGTAGCGCCTACGGCGAAATTCTCGCCGAAGTGGCCAACCTGGTGGACAGGGACCGTCTTGCCGTGCTCCTGGATGAGGCCCGATTCCCTTACACGGAAATCGCGGCGGCTCACCGCTACTGGGAGGCTGGAAAGGCGCTTGGCAAAATCGTCATTGACGTGGCTCCCTGAGCTTGTAGCGTAGCCGATGTCCTTTCACATGTTGAACGCATTGAAATAGTTATAATAATTGTTTCCGCGATCCCGGTGGTGGCCGTTGGCTGGCCGATGGTGTATTCTCTTGAAATAGTATAGACTGTCGGCGCGAACCATGGCGGCGTCGTTTTCGGCCTGCCGCCTATAACCCGATCCAGGCGAGAGCATGACATCAGACCAGAACACACCTCCCGGAAAAGGGGGAAAGCCCGAGGCTCCGACAGGCGGGGGACGGAAAGAGTCCGGTCCCGCCAAGCCGGGCACGGCGCAGGGCGCGGCGGCAAAGGGCGGCGGTCCCGGCAACGGGACGTCCCAACCCGGCGCCGCACGGCAATCCGCAGCGGCCGGGTCGGCCCAGGGACCTGTCGCCGGCAAGATTGATCAGAGCTGCAAAATGGACGCCGACTGCACTGCGCGGGACGAGCGCCTTTCCCACAAGGATATCGACTTTCAGCCTCCCCTGGCCATCTGTCTTTCCATCATCAGCCGCTTGTTGGGCAAGCCGGTTTCCGCCGCCACTCTCAAGGCGGGCGTCCCGCAGCGGGAAGGCTTGATCACGGCCTCTTCCATCGTTCGGGCGGCCGAGCGTATCGGCATCAAGGCCAGGACCGTGCACCGCAAATCCATCCGGTCCATATCTGGCCTCATCCTTCCGGCCATTCTGTTGCTGGAGGGCGGAAACGCCTGTGTACTGGTGGACAAGGACGACAAGACCGCTCGGGTCATCGCCCCGGGGCGCGGCATGGACGAAATGGAAGTGCCCCTGGAGAAGCTGGAGAAGGAGTACACGGGGTACGCCATCCTCTGTCACCGGGAGTCCAAGCTGGACAAGCGGGCCAGCGAACTCAAGCTGCTCAAGACCAAGCGCTGGTTCTGGGGCGTGATCCTGCGCTTCTGGCCCATCTACAGGCACGTCATCCTGGCCTCGGTCATGACCAACCTGATCATCATCGCGGCTCCGCTGTTCGTGATGAACGTGTACGACCGGGTTATCCCCAACAACGCGGTGGACACGCTCTGGGCACTGGCCATCGGCATCGGCATCGCCTACCTGAGCGATTTCCTGCTCAAGAACCTGCGCGCCTATTTCGTGGACGTGGCCGGACGCAATGCAGACGTGCTCATCGGCTCGCGCATCATGCAGCACCTGATGTCGGCTCGTTTGGATCACATGCCGGAATCCGCAGGCGCCGTGGCCAACAACGTGCGCGAGTTCGAGTCCCTGCGCGAGTTTTTCAGTTCCAGTTCCCTGGTGGCGCTCATCGACATGCCGTTCCTGTTCATGTTCATGTTCGTCATCCACTACATCGGCGGGGCTCTGGCCTGGCCCATCTTCATCGCCGTGCCTCTGGTGGTCCTTTTCGGTCTCTTTCTCCAGGTGCCGTTTCAGCACATCATCGAGAACCACTACAAGGAATCCACTCAGAAATACGCGCTGCTGTATGAGATCGTCCAGGGCCTGGAGACCATCAAGACTTCCATGGCCGAAGGGCGGATGCAGGCCCGCTGGGAAAACGTGGTGGGCATGTCCGCCCACTCCAACTCGCGGGCCAAGGTGCTGGCCAATCTGTCGGTCACCTTTTCCGTTTTCGTCACCCAGATGGTTTCGGTGGCGATCATCATTACCGGCGTCTACCTCATCTCCAAAGGTGAGCTGACCGTGGGCGGGCTGGTGGCCTGCAACATCCTTGCGGGTCGGTCCATGGCTCCCCTTAGTGCCGTGGCCGGGCTGCTGTCGCGGTTCCAGCAGTCGCGCATGGCCCTGAACGCCCTGGACATGCTCATGGAGATGCCCAGCGAGCGCCCGGTGGACAAGGAGGCCTTTCACTACGGCGACATGGAGCCCTCCCTGACCCTGGAGAATGTTTCCTTCAGCTATCCGGGTACGGACAAGGCGGTCCTGACAGGCGTCAACCTGCACCTCAAGCCCGGTGACAAGGTGGGCATCGTGGGAAGGACCGGCGCGGGCAAGTCCACGCTGGGCAAACTCTGCGTGGGGCTGTACCAGCCTGTGGCCGGGGCCGTGAAGCTGGGGGACATTGACCTGCGGCAGATGGACGTGGCCGACCTGCGACGCAAGGTGGGCTACGTGTCCCAGGATTCGCTCCTGTTCTACGGCACCCTCAAGGACAACATCGCCTTTGGCCTGCCCGAGGCGGACGACCAGTCCATCAAGTTCGCGGCGGACATCGCCGGGGTCAACGACTTCGTGCGCGATCACCCGGCCGGGTTCGGCATGATGGTTGGGGAGCGCGGCTCCTCGCTCTCCGGCGGCCAGCGCCAGGCGGTATCCATCGCCCGTGCCGTGCTGCCCGATCCCGAGGTCCTGATCATGGACGAGCCGTCCTCGAACATGGACAACCAGTCGGAGTACAGGCTCAAGTCCAAGCTGGAGCCCTTCATCAAGGACAAGACGGTCATCGTCATCACCCACCGCCACTCCATGCTCGACCTGGTCAACAGGCTTGTGATCATGGACAAGGGGCGCATTGTGGTGGACGGACCCAAGCAGGCCGTGCTCGACGGGCTGCGGTCCGGCAAGATCAAGGTTTCCATGTGAGGTGGACATGAGCAAGAAAGAGTACGACAGGGAAACGCTGCTCTTCATGAGCGAGGTGGACCAGGCCATGTACGGCAAGGGCCGCAAGTACGCCTACGTCATGTCCACCTGTATCCTGCTCATGTTCGCGGGGTTTCTGCTGTGGGCCAAGTGGGCGGTGCTGGACGAGGTCACGCGCGGGTTCGGGCGGATCATTCCCTCCCAGCGCGTGCAGGAGATCCAGAACCTGGAAGGCGGCATCCTGAGCGAGATTTTCGTCAACGAGGGGCAGGTGGTGGAAAAGGGCGACGTGCTCTGCCGCCTGCGCAACGAGCAGGCCGCCAGCTTCTTCCGCGACGCATCGGCCAAGGCCCTGGAGCACGAGGCTGCCATCGCCCGGCTCAACGGGGTGGTGGACGGCGAGCCGCCGGTCTTCAGCGCGGAGCTCAAGGAGAAAGCCCCGCAACTGGTGGACGACCAGATGCGCATCTACAAGGCCGATATGGACCAGTTCAACATCGAGGTGTCCCTGCTTCAGGATCAATACGAGCAGAAGAAGCAGGAGATCGCCGAGATGCGCGGCCGTCGCAGGCAGCTCCAGAGCAGCCTGAAAGTGGCTCAAAAGCAGCGCAATATCGCCAAGCCGCTGGTGGAGAAGCAGATTCATTCCGAACTCGACTATCTTGCTTTGGAGCAGAAGGTCCTGGAACTGCGCGGCGACGTGGAGGCCCTTAACCTCGGCATCCCCCGTGTGGAGTCGGCGGCCAAGGAGGCTTTGGGACGCGTCGAGCGGCGCAAGGCCGAGTTTCGGGCCGACGCCCTGGAGGAGATCAATAAACGTCGCCAGGAGCTTATCTCCATCCGCGAGTCCCTGTCCGCCGGCAGCGACCGGGTGACTCGCACGGACGTCCGCTCGCCGGTCAAGGGCATCGTCAAGTCCATCTACATCAACACCCTGGGCGGCGTGGTCAAGCCCGGTCAGTCCATCATGGAGGTGGTCCCCCTGGACGACACCCTGCTGGTGGAGGCGGAGATCAAGCCTGCGGACATCGCATTCCTGCATCCCGGGCAGAAGGCCAAGGTCAAGATCACGGCCTACGACTTTTCCATCTACGGCGGTCTGGAAGGTACGGTGGAGCACATCTCCGCCGACACCATCGAGAACGAACGGGGCGAGAGCTTCTATCTGGTGAAAGTGCGGACAACCAAGAGCGCCATGGAGTACCACGGCGAGAAGCTGCCCATCATTCCGGGCATGACCGCCCAGGTGGACGTGCTCACCGGCAAGAAGTCCGTGCTCGACTACCTGCTCAAGCCGATTCTCAAGGCCAAGCAAAACGCGCTCAGGGAGCGCTGACCGGCGCATGGCGTCGGGCAGGCTCATACGCTGGGCGGGGATGGGCGCGCTGGCCGCGCTCGTTCTGGCCGTGTGGCTGGCCGTGGGAGGCGTGGCCCGCGAGGGCGGCACCGATCTCGGGCCCGAGCCGGAAGCCCAGGCGGCACCATCCACGGAGGCCGGAGCCATGCCGCGGGATGAGCCTCCCCCCGCGTCTGAGGAAAATCCGCCGCAAAAGGAGGACGAGCCCGCCCTTGATGGGGCGAACCAAGCCGGGGAACCGGCTCCCGTTACGGAGCAGTCGTCTTCCGTGGAGGAGAACGCGACCGCTCCCGCCTCCACCTCGGTTCCTGAACCCGAGCCCGCTGTGCAGCCGGTGGACGTGCCAGCCTCGACGCCGAAGCCCGGCCCTGCGCCCGGTCCCGAGCCTTCCACAAAGCAGCAACCTGCTCCGGCCCCCGCTGAAGTACGGGAACGGAAGCCGGAGAGCGCCCTCAAGTCGGAGCCGGCACCGAAGGTCGTGCCAAAGCCCGCACCCGCACCGGTTCCTGAACCTGCGAAAGCAACGGTCCCGGCCGTCCCCGCGTCTCTTCCCGACGCGAAAGAAGTCAAGCCAGCACCCAAACCCGCGCCCAAGGCCGTAGCCAAACCCGCGCCCAAGCCCGGCATCAAGCTTTTCGGGACCGTGGAGTTCAAGGGCAGGCTCACGAAGCTGCCCCTGTGGACTGCGGTGCTCAAGAAGATGCGCGGCTGGAAGGGGTACTTCCGCGATCCGTCCATGGCGAAGTTGCCCTCCAGGTCCGGTTGGAACAAGCTCGTGCGGGAGACCTCCTCCCTGTCGCTCATGGGGCGGCTCAAGGCGGTGAACAAGTTCTTCAACCGCTGGCCCTACCGCCTGGACGCCGCCAACTACGGCAAATCTGACTACTGGGCGACGCCCAAGGAATTTCTCATGAAGTCGGGTGATTGCGAGGATTACGCCATTGCCAAGTTCTATGCATTGCAGGAACTGGGCTTCCGGAACGTGCCCATGCGCATCGTGGCCGTCCGGGACGTGATCCGAAATATCGGGCACGCGGTCCTGGCCGTCTACCTGGACGATCAGGTGTACATTCTCGACAACCAGACCGACATGGTCCTGCCGCATACCCGGTACAAGCACTACGTGCCGCAGTATTCGGTTGACGAACACTATCGCTGGATGCACATCCCTGTGTCCGGCAAGGCCAAGCAAAGACAATGACCGGACGGCAGGGGAGCGTTCGGAGAAACCAGATGGAGTCAGTCATGACAAAACGAAACGACACGGTAGGAGTGCCCCGGGGCATCGGCGGGTCAAATCAGAAGGTGAAGATCACGGTTGTCCTGGTCTTTGTCCTGCTGTTCTCCGCGGGCGTCCTTTTCCTGGCCAACAAGGCCGTCAAGGAGAAGGAGCGGGTAACCCTGGATCACCAGGAAAAACGGCTGGGGCTGCTGGCCGACAGCCGGGCGCGCATGGTGGAGGCGTGGCTCAAGAACCTCTCCCATCAGGGCGACCGGCTGATCAAGTCCGACCTGTTTCGGCTCTATGCGGCCGAGGTGGACTCCGTTGAAGGCGACCTGGCGGGTATCTTCGGGGCTGCGGCCACGGACGGCGGAGACGGCGACTTGCCGGGTGTGGACCTGGCTGCCCAGTTGCCCATGATGCAGAACATGCTCAGGGAATTTTCCGACTACTCCGGATTCGTCAAGGCCCGCATCCTCAATCGGAAAGGGCAGGCCTACATCGCCACCGACGGGTATCTGCCGCCTCTGAACGACGGGCAGCTCAAGCAGGCCAGGGCCGCCGTGGAACAGGGTTCGCCCCGTTTCTCGCCTCTGCGCCGGACCCCCAAAGGCATCGAGATGGACGTTTACGTTCCGGTCTACTCGCCCGAGGCGCAGGCCGGGGATGACAAGCCCGTTGGCGCGTTGATGATGACCCGCCAGGTGTCCGGCGAGATAACCGACCTGCTTGCCAACTCCTCGCTCTCGGCCAAGGGGGATCAGACCCGCATGATGCAGCGCGATGACGACCGTTTCTTCGAGGTCGCGCCGTGGACCGTTGAGGGGTTCTCTCCCGTGACCGCCGAACTTTCCCCGGACGAGCGGGGGAACATTCCCTTCGGGCCCCGTACGAGCTTGTCGGACATGGGCCGGGTGGTCTTTTCCGAGGGCGTCCGGGTGGCCGGTCCCGAGTGGTGGATCGTGCAGGAAGTGGACGGCATGGACGCCATGGCCCCGATCCTCGCCTTCAACAACACCGTCTACCTGCTGGCCGGGTTGGGTATCGTCACGGCCCTGCTGGCCGCCGGTCTCGCCTGGTGGGTGCTTACCGGCGTTCAGTCCCGCCGGGTGGCCGAGGAGTTTCGCAGTCTGGCCAATCAGATCGATGATCAGAAGCGGTTCATCGATTCCATCAACGCCAACGTGGACGAATTCATCACGCTCAAGGACACGGAGGGCAAGTTTACCTATGTGAACGACGCCTTTGCCGAGGCCGTGGGCCGTGACAAGGAGGAATTGATCGGCATGGATGTCGAGGCCGTTTTCGGGTTCGATACGGCCAAACGCCTGACGGCCCAGGACGACATCGTGTACCGCGAGGGGCGCAAGGTGACCATCAACGAGGCCGTCTATCTGCGTTCCAGCAAAAGGCAGTTTCAGATATCCAAGTCGCAGTATTGTGATCAGAGCAACACCTGTATCGGGATAGTGGAAGTCTATCGTGACATGACCGAGTTCGTGGCCGCCCAGGAGCGGAACAAGCGCCTGGCCCAACGCGCCGTGGAAGCCCTGGCCTCCACCATCGAGGCCGCCGACCCCTATCTGGGCGGGCATACCAAGCTGCTGGCGGGGCTCTCCTCGGAGGTAGCCCGACTGATGCGGCTGCCTGACGCCGAGGTGGTCGAGATCGAAACCGCAGCCAACCTCTCCCAGATCGGCAAGATGTTCGTGCCCAACGAAATCCTGACCAAGCCGGGCAAGCTTGACGCCGAGGAGATGAAGGTCATGGAGGGGCACGTGGAGCACGCCCACCGCATTCTCAAGGATATCGACATCGATGAGGGCGTGCTCACGGCCATCTATCAGATGAGCGAGCATATGGACGGATCAGGCTATCCCCGCCATCTGTCCGGCGAGGAGATCATCCCGCCGGCCCGCATCCTTTGCGCGCTCAACGCGTTCTGCGCCATGATCCGCCCCCGCTCCTACCGCGGGGCAAAGAGCGCTGAAGAAGCTCTGGACATCCTGTCTTCGGAGAACGCCAAGTTCGATCCCGCCGTGGTGGCGGCCCTGGCCGAAGTGCTCAGGACCCCCTCTGCCGAGCGGCTCCTGGCGGGCAAGGCGTAACCGAACCAATCCATCTGGCAAAGGAAAGGCCCCGGAGCGTGTTCTCCGGGGCCTTTTTCTATTTCTGTAGGGTCGTCCTATCATTCCTTGGAGGACTTGAAGCCGATTACCTTCCGCAGATACGAGCCTATGTTGCCCGCCGCACCTTGCACGGCGGTGTACAGGGCAGGCACCACGAGGACGCCGAGCACCGTGGCCGCGATCATGCCGCCGAAGACCGAGGTTCCCAGAGCATGGCGGCTGGCCGAGCCCGCTCCCGAAGCGGTCACCAGCGGGATGACGCCGAGGATGAAGGCGAAGGAGGTCATCAGGATGGGCCTGAAGCGGAGGTGCGCGGCCTCCATGGCCGCGTCCGTCAGGGACATCCCTTCCTTGTCATGCTTTTCCTTGGCGAACTCCACGATCAGGATGGCGTTCTTGGCCGCCAGGCCGATGAGCATGACCAGCCCGATCTGAGCGTAGACGTTGTTCTCAAGCCCGCGCATCCACTGGGAGGCCATGGCTCCGAAGATGCCCAGGGGCACGCAGAGGATGACCGCGAACGGCGTGGCCCAGGATTCGTACTGGGCCGCCAGGACCAGGAAGACCATGACGATGGCCAGGGCAAAGATGAGCCCGGTCTGGCCACCCGCGTTCTTCTCCTGGTAGGCGATGCCGGTCCAGTCGTAGCCGTAGCCCTCGGGCAGGTTGCCTGCGGCGGCCTTTTCCAGGGCGGCCATGGCCTGGCCCGAGCTGATGTCCGGGGCCGGGTTGGCCGTTATCTCTACGGTGGGGAAGATGTTGTAACGCTGGACGTACTCCGGCCCGGTGATACGGGACGCTTCGCTCAGGGTGGAGAGCGGAACCATCTGGCCCTCCTGGGAGCGCATGTAGAACTGGTTCAGGGAACTGAGGTTGGTCCTGAATTTGGATTCGGCCTGGGCCATGACGCGGTAGGTGCGCCCGTACTTGTTGAAGTCGTTGATGTAGTAACCGCCCAGGTAGGTCTGCATGGTCTGGAAGACCTCGTTGACCGGCACGCCTAGTTTCTTGACCTTGTCGCGGTCGATCTCCACGTAGTACTGCGGCACGTTGGCCGAGAACGTGGTGAAGGTGGAGGCGATCTCCGGGAGCTTGTTGGCCTCGCCCATGAAGCTGCGGGATACGGCGTACAGCTCATCGATGGAGCCGCCGGTGCGGTCCTGCAATTCGAACTGGAGGCCGCCAGTGGAACTCAGGCCCCGGATGGGTGGCGGGCCGAAGGCCATGACGATGCCGTCCTGGATGCCGTTGAAGGCCTTTTGCGCCCGTCCCATGATGGCCGACAGGCTCAGGTCCGGTGTGGTCCGTTCGGACCAGTCGTCCAGGATGACGAAGAGGGCGGCGTTGTACGAGGAGTAAGCCCCGGTCATCAGGCTGAATCCGCCCAGGGTGACGTAGCTGCGGATGCCGGGGGCGTCCTTGAGGTAGTCCTCGATCTGCTGGACCGCCTTTTCGGTGCGTTCCAGGGAGGCCGCTTCCGGCAGCATGGCGTTGACGATGAAGTAGCCCTGGTCCTCGTCCGGGACGAAGCCCGAAGGCAGGATCTTGAACAGCCCGCCCGCGCCCGCAAGGAAGACGCAGACCACCAGGATGCCCAGGACGGAGCGCCTGACCATCATGGAGACGCCCTTGTTGTAGCGTTTGGTCACGGCGTCGAAGACCAGGTTGAACTTGTCGAAGAACCAGCCCAGGGGACCGCGGATCGGCTTGTAGGGCCGCAGCAGCAGCGCGGACAAAGCCGGGGACAGGGTCAGTGCGTTGATGGACGAGATGACCACCGAGACCGAGAGGGTCAGGGCGAACTGCTTGTAGAGCTGGCCCGTGATGCCGCCCATGAAGGCGACCGGGATGAACACGGCCACCAGCACCAGGGTGGAGGCGATGACCGGGCCGGTGACCTCGTTCATGGCCTTGCGGGTGGCTTCCTTGGACGAGAGCCCCTCCTCGTCGATGATGCGCTGGGTGGCCTCGACCACGACGATGGCGTCATCGACCACGATGCCGATGGCCAGCACCAGCCCGAACAGGGTCAGGGTGTTGATGGAAAAGTCGAGCAGCGGGAACAGGGCGAAGGTTCCCACCAGTGAAACCGGCACGCAGACCATGGGGATGATGGTCGTACGCCAGTTCTGGAGGAAGACGAAAACCACGATGAAGACCAGGATGAGCGCCTCGACAAGGGTGTCCGTGACCTCGTCGATGGACGAGTTGACGAAGAGGGTGGTGTCGTAGGGAATCTGGTATTTGACGCCTTCCGGGAAGAACGCCGACAGCTCGTCCATGGTCTTGCGCACGTCGTGGGCCACGTTCAGGGCGTTGGCGCCGGGCAGCTGGTAGATGAGCAGGGACGCGGTGTCCTGTCCCTCCAGGCGGGCGAATGTGTAGTAGTTGCGCGAGCCCAGCTCCACGCGGGCCACGTCCCGGATGCGCACGTTTGAGCCGTCCTCGTTGGCCTTGAGGATGATGCCGCCGAACTCTTCGGGATCGGCCAGGCGGCCCTTGACGCGCAGGGACATCTGGAACTGCTGCCCCTCGGGCGTCGGCGGCATGCCGAGCTGACCGGCCGGGGCCTGGACGTTCTGCTCCTGCACGGCGCTGATGACGTCGCTGACGGTCAGCCGGTAGGTGGCGAGCTTGGCCGGGTCCAGCCAGAGGCGCATGCCGTAGTCCTTGTCGCCGAACAGGGAGACGTCGCCCACGCCCTGGATTCGCCGAAGCGCGTCGTACAGGTTGATTTTGGCGTAGTTGTTCAGGAACAGGGAATCGTACTGGGGCTGGTCCGATGTCAGGTTGATGATCAGGACGATGTCGGGCGACTGCTTCTTCACCGAGATGCCCGAGGCTCGGACTTCCTGCGGCAATTGCGAGGTGGCCAGGTTGACGCGGTTTTGCACGTCGACAGTGGCCAGCTCCAGATCGCGGCCCAGCTCGAAGGTGACGGTCAGGGCCATGGAGCCGTCGTTGGAGGAGATGGAGGACATGTAGAGCATGTCCTGCGCGCCGTTGACCTGTTCCTCGATGGGCGTGGCCACGGACTGCATGACGGTCTCGGCGTCAGCGCCGGTGTAGGTGGCCCGGACAGACACCGAAGGCGGCGAAATTTCCGGGTACTGCGCAATGGGCAGGGAGATGGCGGCCAGTGTGCCTACCAACAGGATGATGATGGCCATCACCGAGGCGAAGACCGGACGGTCGATGAAAAAGCGGACCATGGGCTAGCCTTCCTTGTTTCCGGCGTCGGTGGCGTTCTGGCCTTCCACGGGCACGGCCTCTCCCGCCGGTTTCGTCATGGGCACGACGATGGGTTTGACCTCCATGCCGGGCCGGATGCGCCGGATGTCGCCGGCAACGACCATGTCGCCGGCCTTGATGCCCTTCCTGACAATGACCAGGTCGCCCTGCTCCAGTCCGAGCTCCACCGGCTGATTGACCAGCTTGCTGTCCTCGCCCACCTTGTAGATGGATTTCATGCCCTGCACGTCGATGATGCCGCGTACGGGAACGACCACGGCGTCGCGGACACGCTCGATGAGCACCTGGACCTTGGCGTACTGGCCGGGCCTGAGCATGCCTTCGGGGTTGGGAAAGGATACCCGGATGCCGAGGGTTCCGGTCTGCGGGTCAACGGCCCGGTCCACCATGCTGAAAGTGCCGTTGTGGGGGTATTCGCTGCCGTCCGCCAGAATCATTTTGATCTTCGTGTTGCGGGTTTCTTTGCTGTTCCTGTCACGGCTGGCGCGGACATAGTCCGTCTCGCTGATGGAGAAGCTGACGTAGACCGGGTCCACGGTGGAGACCGTGGCCAGCAGGGTGGATTCGTTTTGGCCGACCAGGTTGCCCACGTCCACCTGCATGCGGCCGATGACGCCGTCTATGGGCGAGTACACCTTGGTGTAGCCGAGCTGGATGCGGGCGTTCTCCACCTGCGAGCGGTTCTCGTTGACCTTGGCCTGGTAGGTGGTGAAATCAGTCAGATACCCTTCATATTCGTTCTGGCTGACCACGCCTTCGTCGAGCAGTTTCTTGTAGCGCGCCTGGTCCTTCTTGGCCTTATCCAGCAGGGCCTGGTTGTATTGGAGGGCGGACTGGGCCTGCTTCAAATCCTCTTGGAAGGTCTTGGGGTCGATGACGAAGAGGAGGTCGCCCTTCTTGACGTGGCTGCCTTCCCTGAATTCCTTTTCCAGCAGGAAACCGGCGACTCTGGCCCGGACATCAACAGTGTCCACGGCGCTGATCTGGCCTATGTACTCACCCCAGTTGGGCATGTCCCTGGTTTCGGCTTTGACGACCTTCAACGGCATGGGACCGTTTTGCGCGGCCTGCTCGGTTTTTTCATCCCCTCCGCAGCCTGTCAGGAAAAGGGCGGTGAAGACAAAAAGTGTCAAATACGGAACATAGCGGAATTTTGGAGATTTCGTCATGTAAGCAACCTTGTGCTGGTTTGTGGAGTATGCTTGATCACACAAGCGAACGAAAGGATAATAATCAGAAAACGCCGGGAGATACCAGTATTTTATACATCCGTTTTATAGGGGGCCGTCCATTCAGCCGTTGACTCCGCATCTCCCACGCCGTACTTACATTGCCTACGAGTAACGCATTTGCTGAAACGGAGGCGAGGATGGCTGACCAGAAGTGCAAAGAGAATCCCATGAAAGGGATTCCGCTGAGTATCAATTTCACCACCTTCATTTATTCCCTGTCTTCCTCGGCCATGGTCGCCCTGGGCGAGGCCGAGGATCCGAGCACGGGAAGAGTGGAGTTCCAGCCCCAGATGGCCAAGCACACCATCGACGTGCTCGGCATGCTCAAGGAAAAATTCGAGAAGGGGCTGGAAGAGGACGAGCGCAAGTTGCTGTGCGACATCGTCTACAATCTCAGAATGGCCTACGTGAACAAGAATAAATAGGCGTTGCGCTCCGGAACGGCGCTCGAGCCGCAAGGCCTGGCCCTTTCCCGCATTTTCGGCTTTTCGGCGACAACGCGACGAAGGAAAAAGATATGTCCCAAATAATCAAGGCGGGCCTGGTCGGCGTGACCGGCTACACCGGCATGGAACTGGCGCGGCTCATGATCCATCACTCCTCCATGGAGCTGGTGCGGGCTACCTCTCGTTCCGAGGCGGGTAAGACCCTGGCCGACATTTATCCCTTTCTGGAGCGGCTGCCCCTGGGCGAGCTGGTCATCACCCAGCCCGATCCGGCGGACCTGGCCGCCGAGTGCGACGTGGTCTTCCTGGCCGTGCCGCACAAGACCGCCATGGAGATCGCGGCCTCGCTGCTGGAAGAGGGCGTGAAGGTCGTGGATCTGTCCGCCGACTTCCGCATCAACGACAAGGCCACCTACGAGGCTTGGTACGCCACCGAGCACACCCGTTCAGACCTGCTCTCCGAGGCCGTGTACGGCCTTCCCGAGCTCTATCTCGATCAGATCATGGGCGCGCGGCTGATCGCCAACCCCGGTTGCTATCCGACTTCGGCCATTCTCGGCCTGGCTCCGGCCCTGGACGCCCAGTTCGTGGAGACCGACAATATCGTCATCGACTCCAAGTCCGGCGCTTCCGGTGCAGGGCGCGGCGCCAAGGTCGGCTCGCTCTTTTGCGAGGTGCACGATTCCTTCCGCGCCTACGGGCTGCCCACGCACCGGCACACCCCGGAGATCGAGCAGGAGATTTCCAAGATCGCGGGTACCGACATTACCGTCAGCTTCAATACCCACCTGCTGCCCATCGATCGGGGCATTCTCTCCACCATCTATACCAAGTTGACGGCGGAGAAGACCCTGGACGAGGTGCATGCGGTCTACACCGCGTTTTACGCCGACAAGCCGCTGGTGCGCGTCCTGCCCAAGGGGCAGTTGCCCGAGACGCGATTCGTGCGAGGCACGGTCTTCTGCGACATCGGCCTGGTGGTCGATCCCCGGACCGGGCGGTTGATCATTCTTTCCGCCATCGACAATCTGTGTCGCGGCGCGTCGGGTCAGGCGTTGATGAACGCCAACCTCATTTGCGGGTTGGACATTGACGAGGGGATACCCATGGCGCCGGTGATGCCCTAAAGGGTGGTTGGTGGAGGTTGCTGCGCAGCCTTTGAAGAAAATAGTTTTAATGCGAAAGGCCGTCCGATTGGACGGCCTTTCGTTTTTTGTTTTTTGAGGAAAGAAGAGTAAGAGAAAAAGGAAGCCGCCTTTCAGGCGGCGATTGATGGGTGAAGGGTTTCGCCCCTTTCGGGCCGACTTACTTTTGGGCTGGCGCGTCCAAAAGTAAGCAAAAGACGCGCTTTTTTGTGCTGCAGCGCGCTCTCGGGACCAAGAGCCGCTAACACGGCTTCCGCTGCCCGAAAAGCGAAAGCCTGCGGGCAGGCGCGCTTCGGGCTGCGCTTCAGCCGTGCCAAGCGGCTCTAAGCCCCGAGCTCGATGACTGGTCGTTGCCTGGGTGATCGGTAATTTGCCATGTGCGGCGACTTTCCTTAGCCCGCCTAGTCGCGCTGGTGCCCCGTGCGAATCAGAAAGAAGCAATTCGGCTCTTCGGCATTCCCTTCGGCGGGCTGCAGTCAGCCCCTTGCTCACGGGCCTAGAAGCTCACCAAACCGGTCGGCGGCTCCAGTGGAGGAACCCGCAGGGCTTCGGACGGCCTACGAACAATAAAGCTGGCAGAGCAGTCCACTCAACGTAGTCTGGAGCCGACCGGGTTGGATGAGATTCTCGCCCGAGAGCACCGGGGCGGGGATGACCCTCCAAGCGCCTTTTCTTTCGTCTATTTCTTTTGGCGCAGCAAAAGAAATGGACCCCGCCGGGAGGGCCTGGAGGGTATTTGGGGCGCAGCCCCAAACCCGGCTCTCCGCGCGCGGCAAGCGCGATTCCCGGAGGGGGAGGAGCGGGACGCTCCAACATCGGCTCTTATCTCGCCACAGGCGAGATACCTGGAAGCGAGGGGCCGCAGGCCCCAAAGCTGGCTCTCAGGCTGCGCCGCAGGCGCTCCCCACCAATGCGCGAGGCCCCCGATGCGCATTGCATCGGAGGCCCCACATTCCCATTATCCTCAAATCCTGCTTCCTCAAACAGGATAGGAGAAACTATCTGACTAATTGCACAGGCAGTCGCTGAACACCACTCGGTCGGCGTATTCGGCCTGTTTGCCCTTGTTCCACCGGGAAACCGGCCGGTAGTACCCGACAATGCGGGTGTAGACCTCGGCCTCCTCACCGCAGGTGGGGCACTCGAAGTGCTCGCCCAGCACGTAGCCGTGCTCCTTGCAGATAGAGAAGGTCGGGGTGACCGACACGTACGGAATCTTGGTCTTGGTGAACGCCTTGAGGATGAAGTTCTTGAGCGCCGCCGGGTCCGGGACCGCTTCACCCAGGAAGGTGTGGAAGACCGTGCCGCCGGTGTAGAGCGGCTGGAGCTGGTTCTGGTGTTCCAGGGCGTAGAGCACGTCGTCGGAGATGCCCACGGGCAGGGCCGTGGAGTTGGTGTAGTAGGGGGTGCCGTTGCCCTGGGCCTGGATGTCCGGGTAGAGCGCCTTGTCGATCTTGGCCAGGCGATAGCTGGTGCCTTCGGCGGGCGTGGCTTCGAGGTTGTAAAGGGAACCGGTTTCCTCTTGGAAGCGGGAGGTCAGGCGCCGCAGGTGGTTGAGCACCCGGCGCATGAGCCGCACACCGCCCTCGGTCTCGATGCCGCGGCCGATCAGGTTGAGGCACGCCTCGTGGCCGCCGAGCAGGCCGATGGTGGAGAAGTGGCCCTTGTAGCCGTTCTTGAGATAGCGCTTGGACCAGGGGAACATGCCCGCGTCCAGGTTGTTGTTGATGACCTTGCGCTTGAACTCCAGGGAGTCCTTGGCCAGCTCGGCGTATTCGGAGATCAGTTCGAGGAAGTCGTCCTCGCTCTGGGCCAGGTAGGCGAGCTTGGGCAGGTTCAGGGTGACCACGCCGATGGAGCCGGTCAGGTCGCCCGCGCCGAACAGGCCGCCGGTCTTGGTGCGCAGCTCGCGCAGGTCCATCTGAAGACGGCAGCACATGGAGCGCACGTCCTCGGGGTTGAGGTCGGAGCTGATGAAGTTCTGGAAGTAGGGCACGCCGTACTTGGCCGTGAGCTTCATGAGCAGTTCGCCGATCTCGGACTCCCAGGGGAAATCCTCGGTGACGTTGTAGGTCGGGATCGGGAAGGAGAAAATGCGGTCGTGATAATCGCCTTCGAGCATGACCTCGATGTAGGCCTTGTTGATCATGGCCATCTCTTCTTCGAAATCGCCGTAGGTCAACTCGTCGTCGTACTTGCCGCCGATGATGATCGGCTCGGAGGCGATGTGCTTGGGTGCCACCAGGTCGAAGGAGAGGTTGGTGAACGGTGACTGGCCGCCCCAGCGGGAAGTGGTGTTCAGGTTGAACACGAACTTCTGCATGCACTGGCGCACCTGCTCGTAGGTCAGGCCGTCCTGGCGCACGAACGGGGCCAGGTAGGTGTCCACGTTATTGAAAGCCTGGGCTCCGGCCCATTCGTTCTGGAGCGTGCCCAGGAAGTTGTTCATCTGACCCAGGGCGGTGTCAAAATGCTTGGCGGGACCGGCAGAGGCGCGGCCTTCGAGATTGAAGCCCTCCAGCAGCAGGTCGCGCAGGGACCAACCGGCGCAGTAGCCGGCCAGGCCGAAGGAAAGATCATGGATGTGGAAATAGCCGTGCTCGTGGGCAAGGCGGATTTCCTCGGGATACTTCTCCAAGGCGTAGCGCGCCTGGACCGTGCCGGACAGGTGCAGCATGAGCCCCTGGAAGGAGTGGGTCATGTTCGCGTTTTCGTTCACGCGCCAGTCGGCCTGATCAAGGTAGTTGTCGATAACTTCCTTGATGTCCAGGTAGGCCTCTTTCTGGCTGCGGAGCTGGCGGCGCTGCTCGCGGTAGAGAATATACTTCTTGGCGATCTCGAACTGCCGGGACTCCATGAGAATCTGCTCGACCGTATTCTGGACATGCTCCTGCTCGGGGATGTCGATGGTGCCGAGTTTCTTCTCGACCTTGCCTGCGAGACGTTTGGCGAGGAGCGGGTCCTTGATCCCGCTGGCGGCGAGCGCCTTGAAGATGGCTTGGGCGATGCGGTCAGTTGACCACGTTTCCAACCTGCCGTCGCGTTTCATTATCTGGCTTGGCATGCTCGGGAGTCCTCCTTGGGGGAACATATTGTTGGATTTTCAGTTCATGGCCTTGCGGCAGATAGCTTCTGGCCGTGTCGATGTCTTCCTGGGTCAGACCGGGAACGCCTGTGATGCGGAAATAGAAAACGCCGGGATTGGCATCGGCGAGCGCGAAGATGCGCTCCATGTTGGCCTTGGCCGCCACCTCGGAGATGGCGTCGCCGGTCAGGGCCGGGTACATGGAGTAGGGACCCTTCACGTCCACGGCGAAGACGTCGGCCAGCTTGTAGGCCATGAGGTCTTCGATCACTTCGGGGCGCATGCCGTTGGTGTCCACCTTGATGGGCAGGCCGAACTTCCTGATTTCGTACAGCAGTTCACCCACGCCGGGGACCGTGGTGGGCTCTCCTCCGGTGACGGTCACGCCGTCGAGCCAGCCCGCGCGATCGCGCAGGTACGCCTTGACGTGCCCTGCGTCGATGACGGGCACGGAGTGCATGTCCCAGGCGAGCTGGAAATTGTGGCAGGTGGGGCAGTGGAGGTTGCAACCGCCAAGAAAGATGATGCACGTGGATCGCCCGGGCCAATCACACAGGCTCAGGTTCTCAAAACCGCGTACATAGCTCCAGACCCCGGCGGGTTCATTCATAATCCATAGCTCCCTGAGAAAAAAAGAAGTTCGCGCAAGGCGCGTTTCCGCCTCGCTCCGTCCGTCGCTCATGGTCCCCCGAGTGAGGTCGAATCGAGGCGCTTCGGGCTATATCCGCACGGGCCGGGAACAGCCGAAGCACGTCTCCAGAGATAGCCCAAGGATGGGATTTTGTACAGGGGGGATTTTAAAAATATTTGATGAATCAGGTGGATAATAGCTGTTTTGGTTGATTATCAGTAAATATCAAAGATGGGCAAAAGTTTTAAACAGACGAAGAAAGTGGGAGGGGGCAAGATATTTAACTTTTTTCTAGAGCTAGTTTAGAAATTTTATTTTTCGATTTCGGCGGGATCAGTTTTCGACAGGTGAGGTGTCGGAGCGCGGTGGAGGCAAGGGGGGCGGCGCGGGAAAAACGACTTACCACAAGGGCTGCCGATAGGGAACAGGTTTTCGGGCGAATTCCACAGCGGAAATGAACAATATTGTAGTGAAACTGTTCCTTATTTGGCCAACCCCCGGCTGGCTTGGGTCGAGGGTTTGTCAACCGCATTAGAAGGGAAATTTTCGCGAAATTGAATTGTGGAATGTGGTGACTTGTATTTTTATAAAGTATTCAGTATAGACTGAAAGCATAGACGCAAATTCAGCCTCGGAGGCATCCATGCAGCTCGACATGCATTTCTATGGAACATATGCAGTGGCCCGCATTGCCGGGTTTACACCGGAGTCGGCACTGACCGTGGCAACGGCAGCGCAGTTCGTGGATGAAGCGGTTTCCGCCACACCCATTGAGGTGGCCGAGCAGCGGTACATGCTGCCGGTGGTATCGGCTCACGCCATGCTGGAATTGGGCAAGAACTTCGATCTCATGGACCAGTGGAACGTGTGGGTCCCGTTCCACTTCCTGCCGGGCGGCATGGGC